>JAPZSB010000007.1 GCA_027531565.1 Beijerinckiaceae bacterium | reverse complement strand
ATCACGAACGTCATCAACAACAACGTGGTCCAGGCCGGCCGCAACCTCCTGCTCGGCCAGGGCATGAGCGTGATCCTGAACGAGTTCGCTGCGAACCCGATCGCGATCAACGGCATCAACACCACGGTGACGGGTAACCTCGGCCTGACGACGATCGGGACGACCTGGACGACCAACGGCAACATCCAGAACTCGCTGGGCCAGACCCAGACGGCGATGAGCGTGGTCGACCAGATCCAGGCCCAGTTCGGCAACTACTCGTCCTTCATCCAGGACCGCTACGAGATCAACAAGGAATTCTCGGTCAACATGAAGACCTTGGGCGACGATCTCGTCTCGGCTGATGTGGCCGAGGAATCCGCCAAGCTGACGGCGCTGCAGACCCAGCAGCAGTTCGCGGTCCAGGCCTTCTCGGCGGGTTCGGCGAACGCCCAGTCGCTGCTCCGCCTGCTCGGCTGATCGCCGGCACACGGAAACCAAAGACAGGGGCGGTGGAGCAATCCACCGCCCTTCTTGCTGTCCGCAGCGGCATCGCGGGCCGGCGATCTGGTCTATTTCAGGCTGTTGGCGAGGAAGTTCTGCAGCCGTTCGCTGCGCGGGTTTGACAGGATCTCGCCAGGCGGTCCCTCTTCCTCGATGACGCCGCGATGGAGGAAGATCACCCGGCTTGCCACTTCGCGGGCAAAGCCCATCTCATGCGTGACGACGAGCATGGTCCGGCCCTCCTCGGCGAGCGAACGCATGACCCTGAGGACCTCGCCCACCAGTTCCGGGTCGAGCGCGGAGGTCGGCTCGTCGAACAGCATCACCTCCGGCTCCATTGCCAGCGCGCGGGCAATGGCGACGCGCTGCTGTTCCCCGCCGGACATGTGCGAGGGATAGGCATCCTTGCGATGGATGACGCCCACCCGCGCGAGATAGCGTTCGGCGCGGGCCACGGCGTCCGCCCGCGACAGGCCAAGGACCCGGATCGGCGCCTCGATGACGTTCTCGAGGGCTGTCATATGCCCCCAGAGGTTGAATTGCTGGAATACCATGGCCAGCCGCGCACGCATGCGCTGGAGCTGCTGCGCATCCTGCGCGTCCAGTTCGCCGTGCCGGTCCGGCACCAGCCGCAATTCCTCGCCGCTGACGATGATCCGCCCGGCATTGGGCTTTTCCAGCAGGTTGAGACAACGGAGGACCGTGCTCTTGCCCGAGCCGGACGAGCCGATCATCGCGATGACATCACCGGAATTGGCCGCAAGGGACACACCCTTCAGCACCTCCACCGTGCCGAAGCTCTTCCGGAGCCCGTCTGCACGCAGTTTTTCGACAGGCGCCCCGGCGATCATTGTGGACATGGAGACCTCCTTCATGGGCTCAGGAGCCGGCCGCTGCGCTGCAGGCGGTCGCCGGCGACCTTGCCGAGACGCTTGCCCGGCGTCACGAAGGTCTCCGCCGAGCGCGCATAGAACATGCCGGCCGACATGGTCGTGACCGGGGTCAGCGTGCCGGTGAGAGGATCGATGATGTCCGCGAGGATCTCGCCTGCCTTGACCGCGTCACCCGCCTTCCGCCGGTAGGTGAGGATGCCACCGGCCGTCGCGATGATCGGCTCGGAGGCCTCGAGCCGCGTCGGCTGGCAGAGCAGCTCCGGCAGGTCAGGTTTCTTGCCGTCGAGAACGTCGGCATGCCGGAGGAACCCGAGGATCGCGCGGGCATCCGCTTCGGCAAGATCCTGCGAAACATCGGCCTGCCCTCGCAGTTCCACCGTCACGGCATGGCATCCGGCCGGCAGCGGCCGGTCGGGCCATGCCTTGGCCAGCTCGGCCCAGGGGCGGCTCAGTGCCTCGTCGAAAGGATCGCCGCCGGAGACCTCCGCCAGCAGGATCGCCCTGGCCCCCAGAAGCGCGGCGAGTGGCGTGAAGGCCGCCAGTGATCGCGGCTGCGTGTAGAGATGGAGGGCGGCATCGGCATCGCAATGCAGGTCAAGAACGTAATCGGCCTCCAGGGCGAGCTGCAGCAAGGTGGCCTTCAGGTGCTGCGGCGCGCTGCTGCGGGCCTGCTGCCGCAGGGCCTCGGCGCAGGTTTCGCGCACCATCTCGCCATTCCGGGCCTCGTCCATGGTGAGCCGGTCACCCATGCGTGCCACGAGAAGGGCGGCAAGATCCGGAAAATCCCGGTTGAAATTTCCGCCATCGGACAGCGAGAACCGGCCGACCGGCTGGCCCAGGATCTGCTGGGCGAGGCCGATCGGGTTCGCGACCGGCACCAGCGTGACCTGCCCCTTCAGCGCGCCGGTTCCGTCGAGCGCGGCCAGTTCCCGCCGCAGCACTTGCGCGCAGATCATGCCGGGGATCTCGTCCGCATGCAGGGCGGCCTGGATATAGACATGCGGCCGGGCCTCGCGGCGGCCGAACCGGTGCACGGTCAGGCTGTATTCGGTACCCGGGGTTCCGGCGGGAATGGCGATTGTTTCGGTCGGCATGGTCAGGCTGCTTTCGACGGAACGGACATCGGCCGGAGATGCCGGAGGAAACGCCCCTCCAGCAGCTTGACCAGTCCGACAAGGGCGAAGGTGATGACGAAATAGAAGACCGCAACCAGCCCGAAGGCCTCGAACGGCGCGAGATGGTTGTAGTAGACGTCGCGCGCCGTGCGGGTGAGCTCGACGATGGTCACCGCGCTGGCGATCGAGGTGGCATGCATTACCATGACAAGCTCGTTGCCATATTGCGGCAGCGCCCGGCGGATCGCGCTCGGCAGCAGGATCCGGGCATAGATCGTCGCGGTCGACATGCCGAGGCTGCGGGCGGCTTCCAGCTCGCCGCTCGGCGTCTGGCGCAGGGCGCCGGCGAGGATCTCGGTCGTGTAGGCCGTGCTGTTGAGTGCGAAAGCCAGCCAGGCACAGAACCACGCATTGCGGAACAGGGGCCAGGCGATGCTCTCGCGGAGCCATTCGAACTGCGCGAGGCCGAAATAGATCATGTAGAGCTGCACCAGCAGCGGCGTGCCGCGGATGACGTAGGTGTAAAGGAAGACAGGCTTCGACAGCCAGGGATTGCGCGAGACGCGGGCAATGGCCAGCGGCACGGAGAGCAGGAACGAGGCCGAGACCGAGATCGCCATCAGGATCAGGCTGACTTTCAGCCCGTTGAGATAGAGCGGCCAGGATTCGGCGATGAGGGCCCAGTCGATCATCAGAACTCGACCTTTCTCACGCCGAGCGAGAAACGCCGCTCCAGCCAGCCGAGCAGCAGGATGGAAATCGTGGTCACGGCAAGATAGAGCCCGGCGATTGTCGCGTAGAAGGTGAAGGGCGCCCGCGTCGCGGCGGAGGCGAGATTGGCGCGATGGACCATGTCATCGAGCCCGATGATCGAGAGCAGGGCTGTCGCCTTGATCATGACGAGCCAGTTATTCGTGAAACCCGGAATGGCGTGCCGCACCATCTGCGGCAGGATGATCCGCCGCAGGATCTGCCCGCGCGTCATGCCATAGGCCTTGCCGGCCTCCATCTGCCCGCGCGGGATGGCGAGGATCGCGCCGCGGAAGGTCTCGGTCAGGTAGGCACCGAAGATGAAGCCGAGGGTCAGCGTGCCGGCGAGGAACGGGTTGATGTCGAAATAGCCGAGCCCCGCTCTGTCGGCGAGGGCGTTGACCATGATCTGCCCGCCATAGAAGATCAGCAGCAGCAGCACGAGTTCCGGCAGGCCGCGGATCAGCGTCGTGTAGGCATCCGCCGCCAGCCCCGCCAGGCGCGAGCCCGAAAGCTTCGCGCCCGCGCCGATCAGCCCGAACAGGCAGGCGATCGACAGCGATGTCGCCGAGATCAGCAAGGTCGAGCGGAGACCCTCGAGGATGGCGGGAAAATAGCCATGGAGGAACATGAAATCGTCCCGCCTTCGCGCGAGGGTCGCCGGAATCCGGACTCAGGAGCCGGAAATGTCGAAATCGAAATACTTGTCGGCCAGCGCCTTGTAGCGTCCGCTCGACTTCAGCGCCGCGAGGGCCGCGTTGATGCGGGTGCGCAGGGCCTCGTCATCCTTGCGGACGGCGATCCCGACGCCCGAACCGGCGCCGATCCGGATCGCCGGGCCGAGCTGGGCAAAGCCCTTGCCTTCCGGCTTCTTGAGGAAAGCCTCGCCCGAGACCACCGACGAGCCGAAGGCGACATCGGCGCGGCCGACGGCGAGCTCCATGTAGACCTCGGTTTCCTTGCCGGCGAGAACGACCTCGCTGTCCTTGTAGTTCTCGGCGAGATAGGCGGCACGCGGCGAGTTGCGCAGCACGACGATCTTCTTGCCCTTGAGCGAGGCCGGGGAATGGTCGGCGAAGGCGCCGGCCTTGGCCACGAAGCGCGAGGGGACATCGTAATAGGGGTCGGAGAAATCGACTGATTTCTTGCGGGCCTCGGTGATCGTCATCGAGGCGACGATCATGTCGAACTTCTTCGCATTGAGCGCCGGGATCATCCCGTCGAACTCCTGCTGGACAAACACGCATTCCGCCTTCATCTCGGCGCAGAGGGCATTGGCGATGTCGATGTCGAAGCCGCCGAGCTTGCCGTCCGGCGCGATCATCGAGAAGGGCGGGTAATTGCCCTCGACGCCGATGCGCAGCTTCGGCGCCTGGGCGATGGCCGACGGGGCCAGGACGAGGGCGAGGACAGCCGCGCCGGTGGCTGACAGGAAGGTACGCTTCAGCATGCAGGATCTCCCGTTGGATTGTCGTGGATTGCTTGTCCGATCCGGCTTCACTGTGGCGAATAATTTTCATACAGTCAACACATGAAAAAATCTCTTCATCCACAGATCGACGCCCAGGGTGTCAGCGACATGGCCTTCGCGGCCTCCCCGCTTGGCCGGCAATTGCTGGAGCAGCAGGCCTCCGGCTCGGCTTCGAACCGGGCGATTGCCGAACATCTCCTGCGCAACCCGGTGCGGGGCGCCTCCCTCTCGATCGAGGATCTGGCGGCCGCGAGCGGCGTCTCGACGGCGACCCTGTCGCGCTTTGCCCGCCATCTCGGCTATGGCGGCTTCCCTGACCTCCGCGCGGCACTCGCCGATACGTTGCAATCGGTCCTCCGCCCGGTGGAGAAGCTGCGTGGCGTGCTGGATCGCGCCGAGGGCGCCGCGCCGATGCGCGAGGGACTCGAGGACACCCTGGCCAATCTGCGCGGCACGGCCGAGGGCCTCGCGCCGGACACGATCCGGCGGATCGTCGAAAGGCTGACAGCGGCGCGCTGTGTCTATGTGATGGGCTTCGGCCTCTCGGCGCATCTCGCCGGCTTTCTCGCGCTCGGGCTCCAGCCCTTCTGCCAGCACATCGTCAATGTCGTGGAATACGGTGGCACGGAGAATGCCGCCGGCCGCCTGATGAATCTGGGCCCGGATGACGTGCTGATCGCGATTTCCTTTCCGCGCTACGCGACCGATGCCGTGCATCTCGCCCGCTATGCTGCGGATCAGGGCGCCACGATCTTCGCCATCACGGATTCGGCGGCCTCGCCGCTGGTGCCGCTGGCCGGCGAGACCCTGATCGCGCAGGCGACGCATCCCGTCCTGTCTTCGAGCAATGTCGCCGCCCTGCTGGTGATCGAGGCTTTGGTCGCGGCCCTGATGGTCTCGAATGCCGACAATCTCGCCAAGGCCACGCGCCTGACTGACGCCATTTCGGCCTATCTCGTCTCGCAGCCGCCGAAAACGCGCTAGTGCCGGGCCTCAGGCTGCCTCGGCGCGGAGCAGCATGCCGAAGAGGTCGCGCGGCTCGTCCGGATCGGCGAGCAGGTCGAGCTCGTCATATTCGCCGCTTTCACCCGCTGCCCGCGCCAGCCAGCGCAGGGCCGAGAAATCCTCGATGGCGAAACCGACCGAATCGAAAAGGGTGATCTCGCACGCATCCCGGCGGCCCGGTTCGAGCCCGGTCACCACGCGCCACAATTCCGTGACCGGGTAATCCCCGGGCAATTGCTGGATCTCGCCCTCGACCCGGGTCTGCGGCGGATATTCGACGAAGATCGAGGATCGCCGCAGGATGTCGGCATGCAACTCGGTCTTGCCGGGGCAATCCCCGCCTACCGCGTTGATATGGACGCCGGCGCCGACCATGTTGTCGGTCAGGATCGTCGCATTGGCCTTGTCGGCGGTGGCGGTGGTGATGATGTCGGCACCGAGCACCGCGCTCTCGGCCGTGTCGCAGATCTCGATGGTAAATCCGTAGCGCGCGAGATTGGCGGCGCAGCGCCGGCTGGCAGCCGGATCGATATCGTGCAGCCGCAGCCGGTCGATGCCGAGAACGGCCTTGAAGGCCAGCGCCTGGAATTCCGACTGCGCGCCATTGCCGATCATCGCCATGACGCGCGCCCCGACGGGGGCGAGGTGACGGGCCGCCATGGCCGAGGTCGCCGCCGTGCGCAGCGCGGTCAGGATCGTCATCTCGCTGAGCAGGACCGGGTATCCCGTCGCCACATCGGCCAGCATGCCGAAAGCGGTCACGGTCTGAAGCCCGTCGCGCGTGTTCCGCGGGTGGCCGTTGACATATTTGAATGCGTATTGCCCGCCATCGCTGGTGGGCATCAGCTCGATCACGCCCTCGCGGCTGTGCGAGGCGACGCGGGCGGTCTTGTCGAAATGCTCCCAGCGCCGGAAATCCTCCTCGATCGCAGCCGCGAGGTCACGCAGGACCGGTTCGACACCGCGAGCGAGGATGATGCGCATCATCCGGTCGACACTGACGAAGCGGACGAGATTGAGCTTGCGATCCATGGCCGGCACTCCCCTGTTTTCCCGAGCCTAGCTGCAGGCTCCGGCGGAATGAACAGGCCAGATTGGCAAACGCATCAAAATAATCTATCATAATGAGCAATAATCTCTGTCATAATGATCATGCAGGCCTGTGATGGATGCACTGGACCGCCGCCTCATCACCTTGCTGCGCCAGAATGGCCGCCGGGGCATTTCCGATCTCGCCCTCGAACTCGACGTGTCGCGCGCGACCGTCCGGGCCCGGATCGAACGGCTCGAGCAGCAGGGCGATATTGTCGGTTACACGGTGATTCTCCGCGCGGATGTGCATTCCGCGCCGGTTCGCGGCATCACGCTGATCGAGGTCGAGGGTCGCGCCAAGGATCGCGTCGTCGCGGCGCTGACGGGCCTCGCGGAGGTGACCGCGATCCACACGACCAGCGGGAAATGGGACCTCGTGGCGGAGATCAGCACCGAGAGCCTGACCGCGCTCGACGACGTGCTCAACCGCATGCGGATGACGCCGGGCATCGCCGCCTCGGAAACCCATCTGCTGCTGGCGACGCCGCGCAGCAGCCAGGCCGGCCTTGCTTCCGCCTGAGCGTGGTCAGGCGAGGGTCAGCTGCACGGCGCCGATGCCTTCGATCTCGGCGAGGGCCGCGCCGGGTCCGGGCACCGGAACAATCCCGCAGACGGAGCCGGTCGTCACGAATTGCCCGGCCTTCAGGCCACCCAGCGCATCATTCCCGCGGGACAGCCAGGCGGCGGTTGCGCCCAGCGGGTCGAGGGCCGGGGGCGCGGCGGGCGCATCGTAGAGGATCCGTCCGTCAATCCGGAACCGGCAGGTGCGGCCCGGCACGGCAAGATCCCGCCAGACGTTGCGTTCCGCACCCATCACATAGCCCCGGTTGGCCATCAGGTCGCCGAGGAAGGCGAAGAGATTGCGGTCGGGCTCGGCAAGCCGCCCGCCGACCATCTCGACCCCCAGGGAATAGCCATCGAGCGCTTCCGCAATCATCGTGCGGGTATAGGAGCCGGGCGCAAGGTCGCGCTTCAGCCAGAGCGCGATCTCGATCTCGACCCCGAGGCCCGGGCCGACTGGCCAGGATCCCCCCTCGACCTTCGACATCCCGGCGAAGATCGGCGCGGCGATCGGTCCGAGCCGCGGGTGGTCGGCGACTTTCCAGCCCGCCACGCTCTCGCCAAGGCCCTCGCAGGTCAGCCGCTGTACCGCATAGGCCTCCTCCGGCGAGTCTGGCTCGGGTCCGGGCCCGAGCAGCAGGCCGGTCTGCCGCGCGTCCAGCAGGCGGCGGGTGAAGTTGGTGGCGCTCACGGCAGGGTCCTTCCGGTCGTTGCCCGGCACGGAAGAACCCGCGCCGGTACCTTGCCGTCAGGGTAGGACCGGCGGGGCGCCGGCGTCCAGTATCCGCGCTCGGGCACCGGAGGGCGCGAAAGCACTGAGGATCGGTGCCAGTTCGGCATCGCCCACCAAGCCGGCGGCTTCGTCGGGCGTGAGCCAGCGCCGCTCCCGACGCTTGCGCTCGGGCCAGGTGGATTTCTGCTTGCGCACCTCCAGCGCGAAAACATCCACGCGGCAGGGCACCAGGCTGCCGTTCGAGAGCATCTTCTCGTAATGGTAATGGCCGATCGACTTCTTGCCGATCCGGCCCTCCACCCCGGCCTCTTCAGCCGCTTCCTGGGCGGCGACCTTGTGCGGGGGCCTTTTGCCCATGGGCCAGCCCTTCGGAAGGATCCAGCGTCGCGTGCTGATCGAGGTGACCAGCAGGATCTCGATCTGCCCGTCCTTGCCGAGGCGATAGGGCAGGGCGGCGTATTGCCGCCTGAGCCGGAGCGAGACCGTCTCGATATCGTCGGGCATGGCCAGATCGGGCAGGGAGCCGGGCGAGGGCGGTTCCTGGGAATGCGGATCGCGTTTCGGCCCCATCAGCCCTTTTCCGGTCGGCGTCGAAGCCGGCCTGCCGCCGGGCTTCCGGCGCCCTGTCATGCCAGCGTCACAATTGTCACAACGGGCTGGTATCCCTTTGCCGGCGAGGTTTCAAGCCTTGCCCTCTTGCGATCCACGACCCGATAAGAAGATGCCGGCTTGGATTTCTGGCCGCAGGGAAACGAGGATCCGATGTCCGACACCCCCGTCCTCCGGACTGTCCCCGGCCCCGATGGCCGCCCGCGCTGCCGCTGGTGTGGCGCCGCGCCGGAATTCTTCCCCTATCATGATTCGGAATGGGGCTTTCCCGTGGGCGACGATATCCGTCTCTTCGAGAAACTGTCCCTCGAGGCCTTCCAGTCCGGTCTGAGCTGGCGGACCATCCTCGCAAAGCGTGAGAATTTCCGCGCTGCCTTTGACGGGTTCGATTTCCACCGCATCGCGGCCTATGGCGAAGCGGATGTCGCCCTGCTTCTTGCCGATACCGGCATCGTCCGCCATCGCGGCAAGATCACGGCGGTCATCAACAATGCCGCCCGAGCGGTCGAGCTGGTCGGGGAATACGGCTCGCTCGCTGCCTATTTCTGGAAGTTCGAGCCGGATCCGGCCACGAATCCCCTGCCGCAGACGGTTTCGGTCTCGCCGGCCTCGATCGCGCTGTCGAAGGATCTCAAACGCCGCGGCTGGGCCTTTGTCGGCCCGACAACGGTTTTTGCCTTCATGCAGGCCATGGGGCTGATCAATGACCATGCCGGCGAATGCGCGATCCGGGCGGAAGCCGAGCAGGCCCGGCGCGGTTTCATCCGTCCGGGTCGAGCGGCCGGTTCCTGAGCTCCCGCATTTTCGCAGGGCGGGGTCGCATCGAAGCGGGTTGCCGTGACGGAATGTTCACAATAGAACAAAAGAAACGCCCGGAGAGGCGGACCTTTCCAAAGTCGCATTGGAACCTTTACCGGGGAATGCGACATTTCTCTCCTGGTCATGTCCGTCATGGCCATCACCTGAGGGGTGCAGGCCCATGAACAAGAGCGGGTATTTCTTCTACGAGGCCGCGCATGCGATCCTCGGTCCGGCGCGCGCGGCCAGCGATGCGATCCGCCTTTTCTATCGCAATCCGATCAATCCGCTGTCCCATACGCCCTATGGCCGCTCTGTGGCGGCGGCCTGCGAGTTGTTCGAGCGCACGACGCGCCGCTACGGCAAGCCGGCCTTCGACCTGCCCACGACCCAGTTCGAGGGCCAGGCCGTCGAGGTGATCGAGCGGGCCGTCTGGCGCAACACCTTCTGCAACCTGATCCATTTCGATCGCGCCCTGCCCGCCAATGCCGGCCGGCAGCCGAAGCTGCTGATCGTTGCCCCGATGTCTGGCCATTTCGCCACGCTCCTTCGTGGGACGGTGGAGGCCTTCCTGCCGCATTTCGAGGTCTACATCACGGACTGGATCGATGCCCGCCTCGTTCCGCTGTCGGCGGGCAGCTTCGATCTCGATGACTATATCGACTATGTGAAGGCGATGATCCGCTTCCTCGGTCCGGATGTGCACGTCCTCGCGGTGTGCCAGCCGTCGGTTCCGGTCGTGGCGGCGATTGCCCGGCTCGAAGCCGAGCAGGACCCGCATTCGCCCCGCTCGATGATCCTGATGGGCGGGCCTATCGACACCCGCGAGAGCCCGACCGAGGTCAACAAGCTGGCCCAGCGGCGGGGCATGCAATGGTTCCGCGACAATTGCATCTCCCGCGTGCCTTTCCCGCATCCCGGCGTGATGCGCGAGGTCTATCCCGGCTATCTGCAGCTTTCCGGCTTCATGGCGATGAATTTCGACCGCCATCTCAGCGCGCATTGGGACATGTTCAACCATCTCGTCGAGGGTGACGGCGATTCCGCCGAGAAGCACCGCGAATTCTATGACGAGTACATGGCCGTGATGGACCTGACCGCGGAGTTCTATCTCCAGACGGTCGATACGGTCTTTGTCCGCCACGCCCTGCCGAAGGGCGAGATGTTCCACCGCGAGGAACGGATCGATCTCGGGGCCATCCGGCGCTGTGCGCTGATGACCGTCGAGGGCGAGAAGGACGATATTTCCGGTGTCGGCCAGACAAAGGCCACGCATGATCTCTGCGTGAACCTGCCGAAGGAGAAGCAGCTCTACCATCTCCAGAAGGATGTCGGCCATTACGGCGTCTTCAACGGTTCTCGCTTCCGCAAGTTCATTGCTCCGCGCATCGTGGAATTCACCCGCGAGCATGGCTCGGCCCAGGTCCAGCCACTGAAGCGCGTCGTCAACGCGCGCTGAGGCCGCGGGCATTGAAGCCGGCGTCCGAATCGGCCAGCTTCGGCCGGTTCGGAGTGCTCATGGCCCCCTCGCTCAAGGATATCTTCGGCTTGCGCCCCGCCCGGCGGGCGCGGACGCTGCCGGATCTGCAGGTGCGGATCGGCGGCGAGATCGTCGCTGTGCCGGTGCGATACCGGCCCGATGCCCGCCGCATGATCCTCAAGATCGACCGCCGCACCGGCACGCCGGCGCTCACGCTGCCCTATTCCGTGGGCAAGGGCCGCGCCGAGCAGTTCCTCGAGGATCACCGCGGCTGGCTGGAGGCCCGCCTGCGGAGCCAGCCCGCCCGCATTCCGTTCGAGCCCGGTGCGCTGCTGCCGGTGCGCGGTGTTCCGCATCGGCTCGAGCACAGCCAGCCCTTCCGCGGTGAGACCCGGCTCGACGGGTCCGGCCCGGAGCCCCGGCTCGTCGTCCATGGCGATCCGGCCCATCTCGCGACCCGGACCGAGCGTTTCCTTCGTGGTCTGGCCGAAACCGATCTCCGCGCTGCCGTCCATCGCCATGCTGCCCGGCTGGAGGTCACGATCGGCCGCATCACCATCAAGGATACGCGCTCGCGCTGGGGCTCCTGCTCGTCGCGGGGTGATCTTGCGTTTTCGTGGCGGTTGATTTTCGCGCCGCCGGACATTCTCGATTATCTCGCGGCGCACGAGGTTGCGCATCGGCTGGAAATGAACCATTCCATCCGCTACTGGCGGCACGTCGCCTTCCTCTACCCCGACTTCCGACGCGCCGAGACCTGGCTCAACCGGCACGGCGCCCAGCTTCATCTCTACGGCGCCTGAGCGCCCCATCCGGATCTGCCGTGGCCACCCTTTCCACCGACCGCTTCGCGTTGACCATCCTGCTCGGCTTCCTGACCGCGCTCGGCCCCCTGTCGACCGATCTCTACCTGCCGTCGCTGCCCTCGATCGCCCGGCATTTCGGGGTCGCCAGCGGGCAGGCCCAGCTGACGCTCTCGGCCTATCTGATCGGCTTCGCAACGGGCCTGCCGCTCTATGGCCCGGTTTCCGACCGGATCGGCCGCAAGAAGGTCGTGCTGTTCGGCCTCGCGCTTTATGGCCTGGCCAATCTCATTTCGGCCATGGCATCCTCGCTCGAGGTGCTGATCGCCTCGCGCGGGCTCCAGGGCCTCGGTGCCGCCGCGCCGCTGGTTGTCGCCCGCGCGATGGTGCGCGATCTGCACGAGGGCCGGCGTGCGGCGCAGGAACTCGCCCGGATGGGCACGATCATGGGTGTCGTCCCCGCCATTGCCCCGATTCTCGGTGTCGGGCTCGAGCTCGGATTCGGCTGGCGATCGAATTTCGTGGCCACCGCGATCCTTGCCGCCGGCCTCGCCGCGATCGTGGTCTCGGCCCTGCCGGAAACCTTGCGCCAGCGTTCGACCACGCCGCTGACTGTCTTCACGATGGTCGGCGGGTTCGGCGCGCTTCTGCGGGACCGGCGCTTCCTGCCCTTCGCGCTGCTGGCTGCCGCCTGCTATTCCGGCCTCTTCGCCTTCATTTCCGGCTCGAGCTTCGTCTACCAGCAGCATTTCCGGCTGACCCCGTTCCTGTTCGCCGTATCCTTCGTGGTCATGGTTCTGGGGTACATGGCGGGGGCCTTCCTCGCGCAAAGGCTGGCCCTCCGCTATGACCAGCGTCGCATGCTGCTGACCGGTGCGCTGCTTCAGGCAGGCGGTGGTCTCGCCATGGTCGCCGGCATGCTGCTCGCTCTCGGCCCTGCCGCGATCACGCTGCCGATGGTCGCCTATGCGGCCGGTGTCGGTTTCACGCTGCCCCAGAGCCATGCCGGCGCCATGATGCATTTTCCGGAAAAGGCCGGTGCGGCCTCGTCGCTGCTCGGTGTCATCCAGATGGGCGTCGCCGCATTGGTCGGGGCGCAGGTCGGCGCCTGGATCGACAGGGGGCCGATGGTGCTGGCCGGTGCCGTGGCTGCGCTCGGCCTGATTTCCGTGGCCTTGCTGCCGCTGGTGCGGCGGAGCTGATTACGGCCCGAAAAGCCGGCTGAGCAGGCTCCGCTCCTTTGCGGTCGGGCCCTGATGCTGCCAGGCCCCGGGATTGTCCTGCACCGGCGCCGGCGGTGTGGCCGGACCGGCATTGGCCTGCAGCAGGCTGCCCAGCGGGTCGGAATCGCGGGCGCCGGGCAGGGGCTGCGCGGGCAGACCGCGATGGGCCTGCCGCATGAACTCGGCCCAGATTTCCGCTGGCAATCCGGACCCGGTCACCTTCTTCATCGGCTGGCTGTCGTCATTGCCCACCCAGACGGCCGCCACCAGCTGCCCGGTATAGCCGACGAACCAGGCATCGCGGTGATCCTGCGTCGTTCCGGTCTTGCCGGCGGCAGGGTGGCCGGGAATATCGGATTTGCGGGCGGTCCCGCTGACCAGCGTTTCCCGCATCATCCGGTTCATCATGCCGATATGGGCGGGGTCGACCACCTGCCCGAGCGCGGGCTGCGGGCGGCGGTAGATGACCTGCCCGGCGGTGGTCTTCACCTCGAGGATCACATGCGGAACGACGCCCGTGCCGCCATTGGCCAGCACAGCATAGGCGCCGGTGATTTCCAGCGGCGTCACTTCCGATGTGCCGAGCGCGAGGGATTCGTTCGCCTTGAGCGCCGAATTGATGCCGAGGCGCTGCGCCGTCCGCACGACCTGCCGGGGGCCGACCTCGACATTGAGCTTCACGGCGATGGTGTTGAGTGACATCGCCAGCGCCTGCGTCAGGCTGACCTGCCCGAAATATTCCTGCGTGTAGTTCTCCGGCTTCCAGCCGCGGATGTTGATCGGCGCATCCTCGCGCACGGTCTCCGGCGTCATCCCCTTCTCCAGGGCAGCCAGATAGACGAACGGCTTGAACGAGGAGCCCGGCTGGCGTTTGGCGGCGATGGCCCGGTTGAACTGGCTCTCGGCATAATCCCGGCCTCCCAGCATCGCGCGCACGGCGCCGTCGGGCGCCATGGCCACCAGAGCCGCCTGCTCGACATTGAGTTTGCCGCGCTTCGGCTCGAAGGCCGTGGCAAAGGCGCGCTCGCCCATGGCCTGCAACTTCGGGTCGATCGTCGTGCGGACGACGATATCGGTCTCGACCGCACCGATATGGTCGTCGAGAATATCCATGATCCAGTCTGCGGCGTAGTTGCCCTGTCCGGGCTTGGCGCGCTTGCGGGCATCGGCGGTATTGAACTTCGAGCTCTTCGCCTGCTCCGGCGTGGCGTAGCCGGCTTCGACCATCTTGGCCATGACGAGGGCGGCGCGCTCTGCCGCGCCTTCCGGGTTCCTGTTCGGAGCGAGCCGCGAGGGAGATTGCACCAGCCCCGCCAGCACGGCGGCCTCGCCAAGCGTGACGGCCCGCGCGCTCTTGCCGAAGAATTTCTGGCTGGCCGCCTCGATCCCGTAGGCGCCGGCGCCGAAATACACCCGGTTCATGTAGAGCTCGAGGATCTGGTCCTTGGTATAGTTCCGCTCCAGCCACAGCGCGAGCAGGGCTTCCTGTGCCTTGCGGGAGAGGGTGCGCTCCTGCGTGAGGAAGATGTTCTTGGCAAGCTGCTGCGTCAGCGTCGAGCCGCCCTGCTCGGCGCGGCGGGCGGCGACATTCTTGACAACAGCGCGGGCAAGGCCGGCAAGATCGATGCCGAAATGCTGGTAGAAGCGGCGGTCCTCGATGGCCACGAACGCCTTGCCGACATAGGGTGGCAACTCGGCGATCGGCACGGTCGAGCCGCCGGTCTCGCCACGATTGGCGATCAAGGTGCCGTCACTGGCGAGAATGGCGATGTTCGGCGGCCGTTTCGGCACGCTGAGCTGGTCGATCGGCGGCAATTTCATCGCGAAATAGGCAACAACGCCGCCCAGAGCGAGCAGGGCCCAGAGGCCCATCACGAAGCTCCAGTAGAACAGCGTTCCGAAAAAGCCGCGTCCGCTCCGGCGCGGGCGTCTCGGGGCCGGCCCCCTGCCGCGCGCGCGCTTCACGGGCCGGTCGTCGGCGGAAAGGCGCAACCCGCCCTCGCTGCCGAAACCGCCGTCATCGAAGCGCGGCTCACGCCGCTCCCTGGGGCCGCCTGCCCGTCCCATTCCGTCCCGGATCTCCCTTGCCCGCCCGGAGGCGGGCCTTCCCGCGCTCCATCCTGCCCGCGCGCCCTTAAGGCGAGGTTAGTGCCCTCGCCCTTGCGGGGGATGCGCGCAGATTCCGGCAGAAGCAGGGCGGGAGGGGAGGCTCAGGCCATGGGCTTGGGATCAGGCTTTGGCCGCCTCCCGCAAAGCGGTGATCGTCGTGGTCGGCGTGATGGCTTCCGGATCGATCAGGCAATGCAGGATGGCGGGCTTGCCGGAAGCCATTGCCCGGGCGAAAGCCGGCGCGAAGTCCGCCGTCGTCTCCACCCGCTCGCCATGGCCGCCGAAAGCCCGCGCATAGGCCGCGAAATCCGGGTTCTTCAGCGCCGTTGCGGAGACACGGCCCGGATATTCGCGCTCCTGATGCATGCGGATCGTGCCGTACATGCCATTATCGATGACCAGGACGATAATCGGCAGGTCGTATTGCACGGCGGTCGCGAAATCCTGCCCGTTCATCAGGAAGCAGCCATCGCCGGCAAAGGCCACGACCATGCGTTCCGGGAAGATCCGCTTGGCCCCCACCGCCGCCGGCACGCCGTAGCCCATCGAGCCCGAGGTTGGTGCCGATTGCGTCTGGTACCGGTTGAACCGGTAATAGCGATGCAGCCATGTGGCGTAGTTGCCGGCGCCATTGCAGAGAATCGTGTCCGGTGGCAGCCTTTCGCGCAGATGGAGCATGATCTCGCCCATCTGGAGCCGCCCGGGAATCGGTTTCGGCGTGGTCCAGCCGAGGAAGCTGGCATGCGCCTCCTCGGCCTGCCCCTTCCACGGGATCACCCGCGGCGGATGCACGCCTTCGAGCGCGGCCGCGAAGCTCGCGGGATCGGCATGGATGGCCTGCGCCGGGGCGTAGACCCGGCCAAGCTCTTCCGCACCGGGATGGACATGGACAAGCCGGCTGCCGTCGCCGGGAATGTCGAACAGCGTATAGCCCTGGCTCGGCATTTCCCCGATCCTCGCGCCGACCGCAAGCACGAGATCAGCCTCGCGGATCCGCTTCAGCAGGGCCGGGTTCGGGCCGATGCCGAGATCGCCGGCGAAGTTCGGATGATCCGCCGGAAACAGCATCTGCCGCCGGAAGCTGACCGCGACGGGCAGCTCGAATCGCTCCGCGAAGCGGGTGACCGTACGGATCGCCCCCTCGGTCCAGCGCGTGCCACCCAGCAGCATGACAGGCGATTTCGCGGCCCAGAGCCGCTTCTGGAGTTCCGCCATGGCCGAGAGCGAGGGTGCGGTTTCGGCCGGCGTCACATACGGTGCATCGGCGACTTCGGCCATCTCGACCAGCATGTCCTCCGGCAGGGCAATGACCACTGGCCCGGGTCGGCCGGACATCGCCACATGGAAGGCACGGGAGAGGATTTCCGGGATGCGCGCGGCATCATCGATCTCGGTCGTCCATTTCGTCATGCTGCCGAAGACCGCGCGGTAATCCAGCTCCTGGAAGGCGCCACGCTCGCGGGCCGAGCGTTCGATCTGGCCGACAAACAGGATCATCGGCACCGAATCCTGATGGGCGATATGCACGCCCGGGCTGGCATTGGTCGCGCCGGGCCCGCGCGTCACGAAGCAGATGCCCGGCCGCCCGGTCAGCCGCCCGACCGTGTCCGCCATCATCGCAGCGGAGCCTTCCTGCCGGCAGACGGTGACGCGGATGGCCGCGTCATGGAGGGAATCGAGCACGGCGAGATAGCTCTCGCCGGGCACGCAGAAGATATCGGTGACCTGCTGCCTGGCCAGTTGATCGACGAGGATTTGGGCTCCGGTACGCGGCATGGTCATCATTTCCAGTTCGGGTCTTCGAGAACATCCCGGGTATGTTCACCCAGGATCGGGGAGGGACGGCGCGAAACCTGCGGCACGCCATCGATCAGGATCGGCGTGCGCACGCTCGGCACATGACCGGCTTCGGCCTCGGGGCGCGGAAGGTCGATCTTCATGCCGCGGGCCAGCACCTGCGGATCGGCGAAGACCTCGTCGAGCCGGTTGATCGGCCCGGCCGGCACGCCGGCCCTTTCCAGCATCGCCAGCAGCTCGGCCTTGCCGAATCGCGCGGTATGCGCGGAAAGCGCCGGCACGAGCACGGCCCGATTGGCCACACGGCCGCGATTGGTGGCGTAATCGGGATGGCTGGCCAGATCATGCGCGCCGAGCGCCTCGCACAGCTTGCGATACTGCCCGTCATTCCCGCTGGCGATGATGACGTAGCCATCCGCCACCGGGAACACCTCGTAGGGCACGATATTCGGATGGGCATTGCCCAGCCGCGACGGTGGCTTGCCTCCGACGAGATAGTTCATCGCCTGGTTGCCCAGCACGGCGATCTGGCTGTCCAGCAGCGCACAGTCGATATGCGCCCCGCCACCGCCGGCATCCCGGCGCCGCAGCGCCGAGAGGATCGCTACCGTGGCATACATGCCGGTGAAGATATCGGCCGTCGCATAGCCGGCCTTGGTCGGCTGCCCGTCCGGCTGACCGGTAATGTCCATGGCCCCGGCCATGCCCTGGATCAGGAAATCGTAGCCCGCGCGCGGCGCATAGGGGCCCTCCTGCCCGAACCCGGTGATCGAGCAATAGATCAGCGAGGGTTTCATCGACCGCAGCGAATCCGCATCAAGGCCGTATTTCTTCAGCCCGCCGACCTTGAAATTCTCGACGACCACATCCGCGGCTCCGGCCAGGCGGCGGATCATCGCGAGATCGTCGGCATTCTCGAAATCGGCCTCGATCGAACGCTTGCCGCGGTTGCAGGAATGGAAATAGGCCGCGCCGAGATCGCCGCCATCCGTCGCCGCCACGAAAGGTGGCCCCCAGCTGCGGGTATCGTCGCCGGCGCCCTTGCGCTCCACCTTGACGACATCGGCCCCGAGATCGGCGAGAAGCTGGCCGATCCATGGCCCGGCCAGGATCCGCGCCAGTTCGAGGACGCGAAGCCCCTCAAGGGGGCGGGAAGCAGCATTCTGTGTCATGGCTGAAGCAGGATCACACTCCGCGCGCGCCCGCAAGCCTCCAGCGGCACGCCCTGCCCGCCGGCAAGGCTGTCACGCGGTTCTCGCCAAGCCGTGAACAGGTGTGTTTTCCCTTTCCCGATGGCAGCAGGCATAACGGAAACACGGAACTGACGGGCCATCGGGGCCCGGAACGGGGGGATTTCATGAACGCTTCGACCATGCCGGCCGCCACACGGGCCATCACCATTCCGGGCACCCGGACCGTCGTCAACCTCGCGCTCGGCGGCCTGGCCGGCCTCCTGATCTGGGAGATCTGGGCCCGGGTCCTGACCAAGGCGGTCCTGGGCTATCCGCTCGAGCCTGCCGGGCTGATCGACGCGATCTTCCAGCATAATCTTGGCCTTTCGGTGAACTATTACCTGCGCGAAGTGCTGCATTATGCCGTCGGCATCATCGGCTATCCGATCCTCTATTTCGTGATCTCGCGCCATCTGAAGAACTGGAGCCTCGTCCTCGATGCCGTTGTGTTCCTGACCTTCAGCCTTGGCGTGGCTTTCTACTTCGCCAAGGGCGCGGGAACACCCGGGCATCTGGTCTTCTGGGCCATCGTTGCCCTCTTCATCGCGACGCGCTTCATCAACCGCAACGAACGGCTGCGGGATTCGATCGCCTGGGGCACCTTCACCTGGCTGAATGCCCTCGGCCTGATGGCGCCGCTCGGCGGCTTGTCCTTCTACCTGCTGGGCGAGGGCGGCGAACTCTCCTTCATGAGCTTCGCCGGCCACGTGATCTACGGCGCGGTGGCGGCCTGGATCTTCGAGGCCCGCGAATCCCGGGCGTGACCCCCGGCGGGATCAGCCATCCACGTCGAACTTGACGCCCTGCGCCAGAGGCAGGGCGTTGCCGTAATTGATCGTGTTCGTGGCCCTGCGCATATAGGCCTTCCACGAATCCGAGCCCGCCTCGCGCCCGCCCCCGGTTTCCTTCTCGCCGCCGAACGCCCCGCCGATCTCGGCGCCGGACGGTCCGATATTGACGTTGGCGATGCCGCAATCCGAGCCGGCCGCCGAGACGAAGAGTTCCGCCTCGCGCATGTCGCGGGTGAAGATCGACGAGGACAGCCCCGCTCCCACGGCATTGTTGAGCGCAATGGCCTCCTCGATCGTGTCATAACGCGTGACATAGAGGATCGGCGCGAAGGTCTCGTGCAGCATCGGCCCGGCCTGGCCGGCCATTTCGACCAGAGCCGGCCTCACATAGACGCCGCCGGCCACACCCTCGGCCCGGCCGCCGCCATGCACTGTGGCGCCCAGGGCCCGTGCCTCCGCCAGCGCCCGTTCCATCCCCTGGAAGGCCGCCTCGTCGATCAGCGGGCCGATCAGCGTGCCGGTGACGCGCGGATCGCCGATCTTCGCCGAAGCCCAGACCTTGATCAGCCGCGGCATCAGCGCATCGGCGATGGAGCGGTGCAGGAACAGGCGCCGCAAGGTCGTGCAACGCTGGCCTGCCGTGCCCATCGCCGCGAAGGCGATACCGCGCAGCGCCAGATCGAGATCGGCGCTCGGCGTGACGATGGCGGCATTGTTGCCGCCGAGTTCCAGCAGCGCCCGTGCGAAGCGCTCGGCCAGTTTCGGGCCCACCTTGCGGCCCATCGCCGTCGAGCCCGTCGCCGAGACAAGCGGCACCCGCGCATCCGAGACCAAGGCCTCGCCCACCGGCGCGGCACCGATCACGATTTCCGACAGCCCGGCCGGAATGGTGCCGTTGCCCTCCGCCTCGAAGCGCTGTGCGGCCCGCTTGACGATCTCGCCAACCGCCAAAGCCGTGAGCGGGGTCTTCTCGGATGGCTTCCAGACCACCGGATCGCCGCAGACAAAGGCCAGCGCCGCATTCCAGGCCCAGACCGCGACCGGGAAATTGAAGGCGGTGATCACGCCGACCGGCCCGAGCGGATGCCAGGTTTCCATCATCCGGTGGTTCGGGCGTTCCGTGGCGATGGTCAGCCCGTAGAGCTGGCGCGACAGGCCGACCGCGAAATCGCAGATGTCGATCATTTCCTGCACTTCGCCGAGGCCTTCGGAGGTGATCTTGCCCGCCTCCAGCGTCACAAGCAGGCCGAGCTGCGTCTTGGCCTTGCGCAGCTCCTCGCCGATCAGCCGTACGAATTCACCGCGCTTCGGCGCCGGCACCTGCCGCCAGGCGAGGAAAGCCTGGCTCGCCCGGCCGATCGCCGCGCGGACATCCTCGGCGGAATGCTCGGCGATCTCGGCAACGGTCTCGCCATTGATCGGCGAGCGGACTTTCAAGGTGCCGCCATGCAGCCGGGCGGCGGGAATGCCGAAACCCTCGAGCAGGATCTCCGCTTCCTGTTTCGGAGCGGAGACCATGGACGCGAATTCCTGGGCCAGAAAATTGGACATGCGGATTTCCCTGAATGGCCGGCGCGGCTCGGCGCTGCCGGCGGATCGTGATTTGGCCCGACGCTAGACCAAGCCCATGGGCAGGGGAATGCCTTCTTTCGCGGATTTTCGCATCGCATCGGGAGAATTCGCTTTGAAACCCCGGCGAAACACGCGAAGAAGCGGGAAATCATCCCTCCTTCCTGATCGACCCGGCCAGGCCGGGCGGAAACGCCGATGACGGATACAGCCGATATTGTGATTGCCGGAGGTGCCGTGATCGGCTCCTCCATCGCCTGGCACCTCGCCACCCATGCCGGATTCCGCGGCCGGATCCTCGTGATCGAGCCCGATCCCTCCTACCAGTTCTCGGCTTCGGCCCTCTCGGCCGGGTCCATCCGCCAGCAATTCTCGCAGCCGGTGAATATTGCCATCTCGCTCTACGGCATCGGCTTCCTGCGCGAGATCGGCGAAAGGCTCGCCGTGGAGGGCGATCGCCCCGAGATCGGCCTGCACGAGGGCGGCTATCTCTATCTCGGCACCGAGGCCGCCCGGCCGGTCTTCGACGCCAATAATGCCGACCAGACCCGGCTCGGCGCCTGCATTGCCCTGCTCGATCCGGCAGAGTTGTCGGCGCGCTTTCCCTATCTCTCGACGGAGGATGTCGCCATCGGCTCGCTCGGACTCTCCGGCGAAGGCTGGTTCGACGGCTATGGCCTGATGCAGGCCTTCCGCAAGGCGGCCCGTGCCGCCGGTGTGGAATACCGCAAGGCCCGCGTGACCGGCCTCAAGCGGAAGGCCGACCGGATCGAGTCGGTCGTGCTCGAATCCGGCGAAAGCATTGCCTGCGGTGCGTTCGTCAACGCGGCCGGCGCCTCCGGCGCGCGTGTGCTGTGCGAGCAGGCCGGCTTTCCGGTGCCGGTCTATGCCAAGAAGCGCTCGGTCTTCTCCTTCGCGGCGAAGGGCGATTTTCCCGCCCACCCGCTGGTCATCGACACGACCGGCGTCTGGTGGCGGCCGGAAGGCACCGGCTTCATCACCGGCTATTCGCCGGATGAGCCGGAGCCTGTTGATTTCGCGCATGATTTCGAGGTTGACTGGCCGCTCTTCGAAGAGGTGATCTGGCCTGCCCTGGCCACGCGGATCCCGGCCTTCGAGGCCATTCGCCCCGGCCGCGCCTGGGCCGGCCATTACGACATGAACCTGCTCGACCACAATGCCGTTGTCGGCCGGCTGGGTGACCTCGCGAATGCCTATCTCGCCTGCGGCTTTTCCGGCCATGGCCTGCAGCAATCGCCCGCAATCGGGCGCGGCCTGGCGGAGTTGATCGTTGAGGGCGGCTACCGCAGCCTCGATCTCGGTGATCTCGGATTTGATCGCCTTGCAGCGAACCGGCCCCTGCTCGAACGCAACGTGATCTGACCCGGATTCCGTTGAAGCCATCGGAGTTCCGCATGCATTGCATGCGGAAACCGCAAGGCTGACCGGGTCGACTCCGCCCCTTTCCTTCGCGAAGAGGCATGACGCGCTGCAAAAAACGCGCAATCATGCTGCGCGCCCCGGGGGAGTTGCTCATGCCGATCCGTCGTCTTCTCGTCGCCAACCGCAGCGAAATTGCGATCCGGGTCTTCCGGGCCGCAACGGAACTCGGCATCCGCACCATCGCGATCTATGCCGAGGAGGACAAGCTCGCGCTGCATCGTTTCAAGGCGGACGAGGCCTATCTCGTCGGCCGCGGCCCGCATCTCGCCAAACCGCTCGGCCCGCTTGAGGCCTATCTCTCCATCCCCGAGGTGATCCGCGTCGCCCGCGAGGCCGGGGCGGATGCCATCCATCCGGGCTATGGCTTCCTGTCGGAAAGCCCGGAATTCGCCGAGGCCTGCGCGGAGGCCGGGATCATCTTCATCGGCCCGTCACCGGAAACGCTGCGCCAGCTCGGCAACAAGGTCGATGCCCGCAACCTCGCCCAGTCGGTCGAGGTGCCGGTTATGCCGGCCACGCCGCCGCTGCCGGATGATCCGGCCGAGATCAAGCGCCTTGCGGCCGAGATCGGCTATCCCGTCATGCTCAAGGCGAGCTGGGGCGGCGGTGGCCGCGGCATGCGCCCGATCGAGAGCGAGGACGGGCTGCTCGACGCCGTCTTCACCGCCAAGCGCGAGGCCCGCGCCGCGTTCGGCAAGGACGAGGTCTATCTGGAGAAGCTGGTCCGCCGCGCCCGCCATGTCGAGGTGCAGATCCTCGGTGACCGGCACGGCAATCTGGTCCATCTCTTCGAGCGGGATTGCTCGATCCAGCGCCGCAACCAGAAGGTCATCGAACGCGCCCCGGCGCCCTATCTCGACGAGGCCACCCGCCAGGCCCTCTGCGCCGCCGCCCTGCGGATCGGCCGCGCCACCGAATATGTCGGCGCCGGCACGGTGGAATTCCTGCTCGATGCCGAGACCGGCAAATTCTATTTCATCGAGGTCAATCCACGCATCCAGGTCGAGCACACCGTGACCGAGGTCGTCACCGGCCTCGACATCGTGAAGGCGCAGATCCGCATTCTCGAGGGCCATGCCATCGGCGCGCGCGATGCCGAAGGCACGCTGAAGACGGGGGTTCCGGACCAGGCCGGCATCCGGCTCGACGGCCATGCCCTGCAATGCCGGATCACCACCGAGAACCCGGAGAACAACTTCATCCCGGATTACGGCCGGATCACCGCCTATCGCGGCGCCATGGGCTTCGGCATCCGCATCGATGGCGGTACGGCCTATTCGGGCGCCATCGTCACCCGCTACTATGATCCGATGCTCGAAAAGGTCACGGCCTGGGCGCCGACGCCGCGCGAGGCCGTGATGCGCATGGATCGCGCCCTGCGCGAATACCGGATCCGCGGCGTGGCGACCAACCTCACCTTCCTCGAGGCGGTGCTGGCCCATCCGAAATTCCTCGCCAACGAATACACGACCCGTTTCATCGACGAGACGCCGGAGCTCTTCCGGCAGGAGCGCCGCAAGGACCGGGCGACCAAGCTGCTGACCTATATCGCCGATGTCTCGGTCAACGGGCATCCCGAAACGCGGGATCGGCCGCGCCCGCCCGCGGATGCCCGCGTGCCGGTGCCGCCCACCTTCGCCGGCGAGGTGGTGTTCGGCACGCGCCAGAAGCTCGACCAGCTCGGCCCGCGTGGCTTCGCCGAATGGATCCGGGGTGAACGTCGGGTCCTGATCACCGACACGACCATGCGTGACGGCCACCAGTCCCTGCTGGCCACCCGCATGCGCACCTTCGACATTGCCGCCATCGCCCCGGCCTATGCGGGAGGCCTTCCGCAGCTCTTCAGCCTCGAATGCTGGGGCGGCGCCACGTTCGACGTGGCGATGCGCTTCCTGCAGGAGGATCCGTGGGAGCGGCTGCGCCTTGTCCGCGAGCGCGTGCCGAACATCCTGACGCAGATGCTGCTGCGCGGCGCGAACGGCGTCGGCTACACCAATTATCCGGACAATGTGGTCCGCGACTTCGTTGATCGTGCCGCCGAAGCCGGGATGGACCTGTTCCGTATCTTCGACTGCCTGAACTGGGTCGAGAACATGCGCGTCTCCATCGACGCGGTGCTGCGCTCGGGCAAGCTTGCCGAAGGCGCGATTTGCTATACCGGCGACATCCTCGATCCTGCCCGCGCCAAATACCCGATCAAGTACTATGTCGACCTTGCGAAGCAGCTCGAGAAGGCGGGGTGCCATATCCTCGGCCTGAAGGACATGGCGGGCCTGCTCAAGCCGGCTGCCGCCCGCATCCTGATCAAGGCGCTCAAGGAAGAGGTCGGCCTGCCGATCCATTTCCACACGCATGACACGTCCGGCATCGCAGCGGCGTCGATCCTCGCAGCCGTGGATGCGGGTGTCGACATTGTCGATTGCGCGATGGACGCGATGAGTGGCACGACCTCGCAGCCCTGCCTCGGCTCGATCGTCGAGGCGCTCGCCATGACGACAAGGGGCACCGGCCTCGACCCCGAGGCGATCCGCCAGATCAGCTTCTACTGGGAAGCCGTGCGCACGCAGTATGCGGCCTTCGAGAGCGACCTGAAATGCGGCGCTTCGGAAGTCTACCTGCACGAGATGCCGGGCGGCCAGTTCACCAACCTCAAGGAACAGGCCCGCTCGCTCGGGCTGGAGACACGCTGGCACGAGGTCGCCAAGGCTTATCGCGCCGCGAATGACCTGTTCGGCGATATCGTCAAGGTCACGCCTTCGTCCAAGGTGGTCGGGGATCTGGCGCTCATGATGGTCAGCCAGGGCCTCACACCGGCCGACATCCTCGACCCCGCCCGGGAAGTGGCCTTCCCCGCTTCCGTGGTCGAGATGCTGCGCGGCGATCTCGGCCAGCCGCCGGGCGGATGGCCGTCGGCGCTCCAGAAGAAGGCACTGAAGGCGGAAAAGCCGATCACCGTCCGGCCCGGATCCCTGCTCGAACCCAAGGATCTCGATGCGGCCAAGGCCGAGGTCGAGGCGAAGATCGGCCGCCCCGTCAATGATGACGAGCTGGCCTCCTACCTGATGTATCCCAAGGTTTTCGTGGATTTCGCGAACCTGCAGGAGCGCTATGGCCCGGTCTCGGTACTGCCGACCAAGATCTATTTCTACGGCATGAAGCCCAATGACGATGCCACGATCGAGATCGAGCGGGGCAAGACGCTGGTTGTCCGCCTCCAGACCATCGGTGCCACGGATGACGAGGGGCAGGTCAAGGTCTTCTTCGAGCTCAACGGCCAGCCGCGCATCATCAAGGTGCCGAACCGCTCGGCGGCGGCGAAGGTCACTGCCCGCCGCAAGGCCGAGGATGGCAATTCCAAGCATGTCTCCGCGCCGATGCCGGGCTCGGTCTCGTCCGTGGCGGTCGAGCCGGGGCAGGCCGTCAAGGCCGGCGACATCCTGCTCACGCTCGAGGCGATGAAAATGGAGACGGCGATCCATGCCGCCAGCGACGGCACGATCGCCGAAGTGCTGATCAAGCCGCACGGCCAGGTGGATGCGAAGGACCTCCTGATTGTGATGGCCTGACCCTTTTTGCGATTGACAGCGCTGGCAAAAAACCGTCCCTCGGCAGGAAAGGGCGATGACAACGCCCGAGGACGCTTGGGGATATCATGACGATGCGACAGGCGCCGGGAATTGCGGCGCGCGGTCTGGCAGCGGATCTTGCGGCCCGGGAGGAATCCGGCCAGCCGATCCGGGTCGGGGTGATCGGGTGCGGCGAGATGGGGACCGATCTCGTCACCCAGATCGCCCGGATGCAGGGCATGCGGATCGGGGCGATTGTCGATCGTTCCGGCCGGAACGCGCAGGAGGCAATCCGTATCGCCCGGCTGCCGGCTGAACTCGGCATTCCCGTTGACGGCCTGCCCGCGCTTGACCGCGCCATCGAGGCGGGCCGGATCGCGATCATCGACGATGCCCATACCATGCTGCGCAGCGGCCTGATCGATGTCGTCATCGACGCGACCGGTCGCCCGGCCGCCGGCGCTGAACTCGGCCGCGCGACCATCCGGCAGGGCAAGCATCTCGTCATGATGAATGTCGAAGCCGATGTGACGATCGGCCCCCTTCTCAAGCGCGAGGCGGATCAGGCCGGCATCGTCTACACGATCGGCGCCGGCGACGAGCCGACCGCGACGATGGAGCTGATCAACTTCGCCACCGCGCTCGGCTACCCTGTGATCGCTGCCGGCAAGGGCAAGAACAATCCTTTCAACCCGGATGCGGTGCCGGATGATTACCGCGCCGAGGCCGAGCGCCGGAACATGAATCCGCGCATGCTGGTCGAGTTCGTCGACGGGTCCAAGACGATGGTGGAAATGGCGGCCATCGCCAACGCCACCGGGCTCACCATCGACGTGCCGGGCATGCACGGGCCGGAAGCGACCCTCGCCATGCTGGAGAAGGTGCTGGTGCCGAAGGCCGATGGCGGCATCCTTTCGCGCAAGGGCGTGGTCGATTACACGGTCGGCAAGGGCGTGGCACCCGGTGTCTTCATCGTGGTCGAGATGGACCATCCGCGCCTCTGCGAGCGGATGCATGACCTGAAAATGGGCGGCGAGGGGCCCTATTACACCTTTTACCGTCCGCATCATCTGACCAGCCTGGAAGTCCCGCTCTCGGCCGCGCGGGCCGTGCTGTATGGCGAGGCGGAGATGTTCCCGCTGCCGGTCCCGAGTGCCGAGGTCTGTGCCCGGGCCAAGCGGGCGCTGGCGCCCGGCGAACGGCTCGATGCCATCGGCGAGACCTGCTACCGCTCCTTCACGCTCACGGTCGCCGATGCCCGTGCCGCCCGCGCCTGGCCGGTCGGCATGCTTCATGGCGGCACGGTGATCGCCCCGATCGCCAAGGGCGAGCTGATCACGCGGGACAAGGTCAGCTTGCCCGCCGATTCCGTGCTGCTGCAGATGCGCACCGAGATGGATGCCCTCATCTGGGGGGGGCCATGATCTTCCTGCCGCCGGGCATCGATCTGGCGACGGCCCTGCTGCTGATCGGCGTCTCGTTCTTCACCTCCGCGCTCACGGCGGCCTTCGGCATCGGCGGAGGGGTGGCGATGCTGGGCGCGCTGGCCGGCACGGTTGCGCCGAATGTCGTGATCGCCGTCCACGGCGTGGTGCAGGTCGGCTCGAATCTCGGCCGCGCCATCCTTCAGCGCAAGCATGCGCATTGGCCTGCCGTGGCGCGCTTCCTCATCGGCGCGCTGGCGGGTGTCGCCCTCGGCGCGTGGCTCTTCGTCAGCCTGCCCGAGCGCATCCTCCTCGGCCTGCTCGGGCTTTTCATCCTGGCGATGGTCTGGGTGCCGAAACCGCAGATTCCCGGCCTGTCCTCGGCCGGTCTCGTGGTCGGCGGTGGCTTTGCCTCGGTCCTGACCATGTTTGTCGGGGCGACAGGCTCCTTCGTGCAGGCTCTGCTGCTGCCGCTCAAGCTCGACCGGAAGGGCCTGATCGCCACCCATGCCGTGATGATGACGGCGCAGCATCTGCTGAAGGTTCTGGCCTTCAGCCTGATCGGCGTGGCGCTTGTTCCCTGGCTGCCGCTGATCGCAGCCATGGTCGTCAGCGGCTTCATCGGCACGGTGATGGGCACGCGGTTGCTCGAAAAGATGCCCGAGCGCCTGTTCCAGACCATCCTGAAAGTCGTGCTGACCCTGATCGCGATCGATCTGCTCCGTCGGGCGGCCGGGCTCCGCCTGCCCGGCTTCTGATCAGGCGCAGCGCGTCTTCTCGCAACGCCGCCAGGCGTCCACGGCCTTCTGCTTGGCCGCGCGATCGAGGAAGCCGGTGAATCCCTCGGTTCCGACAAGGTAGGACGGCGTCGCCTGGAAGCCGAGGGTCGAGCCGAGCTGCGATGCCGCACGCATCGCGGCGGTCACGGCATCGGAATCCGCATCCTCGAGCAGGCGCTTGCGGTCCACACCGAAGGAGCCGGCCACATCCATCGCGATCTGGCCATCGATCGTACCGCGGCGCCGGAACAGGGCCTCGTGGAAATCGAGATAGCGGTCCGCCTTCTGCCGCGAGAAGGCGAGGGCCACCCGCGTCGCGCTGATCGAGGGAATGCCCAGTACGGCATAATTGACCAGCACCACCGCGAGGTCCCTGTTCGCCTTGATCAGCGCGCGGGAATCCACCGAGGTCCGGCGGCACCAGCCGCAATTATAGTCGAAGAATTCATAGAGGCGGATATCGGCATTGCGCGGGCCCAGCGTCACCGCGCCCTGCAGGCGCTCGAGATTGGCAATCAGCTCGACCGGCACCGGATAGAATTCCGGTTGGTTCGCCTGTGCAACGGCCATTGCGGGAAGGCCTGAAGCAGAAACGCCGGCAAGGCCGGCCAAGAGGATTCGACGGGAGATCATGCTCTGCTCCTTAGGGCCGGGCTCAGCCCTCGGCTTCGGCCTTCATGTCCTCGGCCCTTGGCATTTTCATGATCGAATAGCCGGAATCGACATAATGGATCTCGCCTGTCACCCCGCCCGAGAGGGGCGAGAGCAGGTAGAGTGCCGAACCGCCCAGTTCCTCGAGTGTGATCGGCCGCCGCAGCGGCGAATGCTTCGTCTGGTAGGAGAAGGTGAACCGGGCATCCGTGATGCCCGCGCCCGCCAGCGTCCGGACCGGCCCGGCCGAGATGGCGTTGACGCGAATATTGTCGCGGCCGAGATCGGCCGCGAGGTAGCGCACCGAGCTTTCCAGCGCCGCCTTTGCCACGCCCATCACGTTGTAATTGGGCGAGACCCGGTTGGCGCCGCCATAGGTCAGTGTCAGCAGGGTGCCGCCTTCCGGTGGCATCAGCGCCGCCGCCCGCCGGGCAATTTCGGTGAAGGAGAAACAGGAAATCACCATCGTCCGCACGAAATTCTCGCGCGTCGTGTCGGCATAGCGGCCCTTCAGCTCGTTCTTGTCCGAGAAGCCGATCGCATGGACCACGAAATCAAGCCCGCCCCATTCGGCCTTGAGCCTGTCGAACACCGCATCGACCGAGGCAATGTCCTCGACATCGCAGGGCAGGACGAGGCTGGAACCGAGGCTCTCGGCCAGCGGCTTCACGCGCTTGCCGAGGGCCTCGCCCTGATAGGTGAAGGCCAGGCTCGCGCCATGTTCGGCCAGCGTGCGGGCAATGCCCCAGGCAATCGAATTCTGGTTTGCGACCCCCATGATGAGGCCGCGCTTTCCTGCCATCAGCGACGTCATGCGCGCCAGGCTCCTTGTTCTTGACGGGGATCAGAGATGCTTCTGCACCGCGGCATAGGTCTCCTTGGACCCGGCCAGCGGCACGATTTCGAACCGGGCGAGATCACCCCAGGCGAGAACCCATTCCTGCAGCGTGGTCACGTCATCCGTTTCCATGACCTGGAAGCAGCGCGAGAAATCCGCCGAGATCCAGCTGCTGACATAGGTCAGCCCGTCCGGGATCATCCGGCCCTTCTCGTGGAAGCGGGCATAGATTTCCTTCACCCGGGCCTGGTCGAAATGCTCGATCACCATGAAGAGCATCGGCGTCTCCCCTGTTGGCCGAGGCGCGAGGGCCTCACGCCTCCGGATGTTTCAGGATGATGGTCGCGTTCGTGCCGCCGAAGCCGAACGAATTCGACATGACATGGCCCAGCTTCGCGTTGTCGATCCGTTTCCGGACGATGTTCATGTCGGCCATGTCGGGGTCGAGCTCGGTGATATGTGCGCTCTCGCAGACAAAGCCGTTCTGCATCATGAGAACCGAGTAGATGGCCTCCTGCACGCCCGTCGCGCCGAGGCTGTGCCCCGTCAGCGACTTGGTCGAGGAAATCGGGATCGACTGGGCCTTCGCGCCGAACACCTCGCGCACGGCCTCGATTTCCTTGATATCCCCGACCGGCGTCGAAGTTCCATGCGGATTGATGTAATCGATCGGCGCCTTGAGATCGCCGAGCGCAAGGCGCATGCAGCGCACCGCGCCCTCGCCCGACGGGGCGACCATGTCATAGCCATCCGACGTCGCGCCATAGCCGACGATCTCGGCGAGGATCCGCGCGCCGCGTGCCTTGGCCACCTCGTATTCCTCGAGCACCATCACGCCCGCGCCGCCGGCAATGACGAACCCGTCGCGGTTCTTGTCATAGGCGCGCGAGGCGGTGGAATCATTGTAGGTCGAGGACATCGCGCCCATCGCGTCGAACAGGACGGAGAGTGACCAGTCGAGCTCCTCGCAGCCACCCGCGAAGACGCGGTCCTGCTTGCCCCACTGGATCATCTCGTAGGCATTGCCGATGCAATGGTTCGAGGTCGCGCAGGCGGAGGAGATGGAATAGTTCACGCCCTTGATCTTGAACCATGTCGCCAGCGTGGCGGAGGCCGTCGAGGACATCGCCTTCGGCACCGCGAACGGGCCGACGCGCTTGGAATTGCCGCTTTCGCGCGCCTTGTCGATCGCTTCCATCAGGGTCCGCGTCGAAGGCCCGCCCGATCCCATGATGATGCCGGTGCGCTCGTTCGAGACTTCGGCCTCCTCCAGCCCGGCATCGCGGATCGCCTGCTCCATCGCGACCTGGTTCCAGGCCGAGCCGCCGCCATGGAAGCGCATCGCGCGGCGGTCGAGGATGGTCGAGGGATCCAGCGTCGGCTTGCCATAGACCTGGCTGCGGAACCCGTGCTCGGTGAATTCGGCCGCCGGCGTGATGCCCGACTTCGCGTCGTGCAGCGAGGCCAGCACTTCCTGCGTATTGTTGCCGATGGACGAAACGATGCCCATGCCCGTGACGACAACGCGTCTCATTCTGCTCACTCCGTCTTTCGCCATCGGGGCCGCGATCCGTGGGCCGCCCCGGTTCAAGTGGCCTGTCTGGTGCCGTTCCGCAAGAGGCGGTCAGGTCGGCTGGAACAGCCCGACCCGCATGTCGGTCGTCGTGTAGATGCGCTTGCCATCCGCTTCAAGCCAGCCATCGGCGATGCCGAGAACCAGCTTGCCCTTGAAGACGCGCTTCACATCAACCCCGTACACAACCTTCCTGACGCTCGGCAGCACCTGGTCGGCGAATTTCACTTCGCCCACGCCCAGCGCGCGGCCCCGGCCCGGCAGGCCGAGCCAGCCAAGGAAGAAGCCCGTGAGCTGCCAGAGTGCGTCGAGGCCGAGGCAGCCCGGCATGACCGGGTCGCCCTTGAAATGGCACGGGAAGAACCAGAGATCGGGCCGGACATCGAGTTCGGCGCGGATTTCGCCCTTGCCATAGGCGCCGCCGGTCTCCGAGATCAGGGCGATCCGGTCGAACATCAGCATCGGCGGCGCGGGAAGCTGGGCATTGCCCATGCCGAACAACTCGCCTCGCCCGCAGGCCAGAAGCTCTTCGTACGAAAAGCTGGATTGCCGCTCGCCCGTCTCGTTGCTCATTGTCGCCCTTCGCTGCGTCATGGCCATGCACGGCCTTCGACGTCATAAATCGGTCAAATCCGTTCCCGTCTAGTGCAAATCCGTGCCGCACTGAATCGAATTTTGACATTCGCTGCATTTTTGCGCCGAAAGCCGCGCGCGAATACGTGTTCGTTAGGCCTTTGCGGCAGGATGGACCCGACGACCTTGTTTCGACGGGGTGAAAGCGATAGGTAGGAAGGGCAATCAGATGGAGCGGCCTGTGGCGCGGATGGTCAATGTGATCCGGGGTCTGGACGGCGCGAAGGCAGCGTCGGAAGCGGCGCGCCTGCCGGTGCGTCTTGCCGGATGCCCTGTCCATGATCTCAAGGAACGCCTGCGCGATGCGGGCCTGCGGCCGACCCGGCAGCGCGTCGCCCTCGGCTGGCTGCTCTTCGGCCGCGGCGACCGCCATCTCGCGGCGGAGACCCTGTTCGAGGAGGCCCAGCGCGCCCGCGTGCCGGTCTCGCTCGCGACGGTCTACAACACGCTGAACCAGTTCACCCAGGCCGGCCTGCTGCGCGAGATCGCGGTGGATGGCGGCCGGACCTATTTCGACACCAACACGTCAGACCACCATCATTTCTTCGTCGAGGGCGGCGATACGCTGGTGGATATCCCCGGCAACGATCTCGCGGTCAGCAACCTGCCGGAGCCGCCGGAAGGGATGGAGATTGCCCGCGTCGAGGTCGTGGTGCGGCTGCGCCGCAAGGTGTCCTGAACCGGGACTTCCTGAACCAGGCATTTTGGCCTCCATCAGGATGTCCTGATCCTCACTTGATGGTCTCGTCGGGATAGACGCCCCAGACGGCATCTTTCCGGACATAGCCCGTGAAGCTTTCGATGCTGACCTTGCACCAGTCGCGCGAGCAGTTCTGCACATTGGCGATCACGCCCGGCTGCAACCGGGCGACCACCGCACTGGTCTCGCGGTCGTCGCGGTAGAGGTTCTGCTCCGACGAGGTCTTGCCGGCCCGGATGATCACCGTCCGCCGGTTGGAGAGCCGGCCGAAATACACCCAGCCATCCGTGCTCTCGGAATCCCGCACCCGGCGCCAATGGTCATGCTCGCCGATCACCTCGACCGGCAGGCCCTCGCGCTTGAAGACCCACTTGATCCGGTGGTCCTTGCTCGGCCCCTCGCGCATCGGCGTGTCGGAAGGTTTCAGGCTGACAAACCGCGGAATCGGCAGCTTGGTGACCGAGCCCGTCGTTGCCGGATCCTCGGCCTGGGCTGCGGGAGCCGCGAAGGCGAGCAAGGCCATCCCCAGGCCCAAGGCATACCGGACCGATCCAGACCCCAAATGACGCATCATCCCGTTCCTCATCCTGCGCCTGCTTCACCTGCCAATGCGGCAAGTCCGGGGCATGCGCGGCCTGTCCCCCTTCGTTTTTTGTCGACGCGCGTTAACGTCCCGTTTATTGCACGCTAATGAGATCGAAACGGGACCAGGCCTCCTGGGCCGCCACTGGACGGGAGCGTTCATGAATCGGGAAAAACCGCTTGTCATCCTGACCCGCCGATTGCCCGAGGGCATCGAAACGCGGATGGCCGAGCTGTTTGATCTCGTCCGGAACGAAACCGACGAGCCGATGTCGCGCGAGGCGTTGGTGGCGGCCGTCCGGCGGGCGAAGGTCCTCGTCCCCACGATCACGGACCGGATTGATGCCGAGCTGCTTGCCGAGGCGGGGCCCCAGCTCAGGCTCATCGCCAATTTCGGCAACGGCACCGACAATATCGACGTTGCTGCCGCCATGAAACGGCACATCACGGTCACCAATACGCCCGGCGTTCTGACCGAGGACATGGCCGATTTCACGATGGCGCTGATCGTGGCCGTCGCCCGGCGCTTCGTCGAGGGCGTGCGGGTGATTCCCGGCGGGCAATGGCATGGCTGGTCGCCCGGCTGGATGCTCGGCCATCGCATCCACGGCAAGCGCCTCGGGATCATCGGCATGGGCCGGATCGGTCTGGCCGTGGCGCGGCGCGCCCGCGCCTTCGGGCTCCAGGTGCATTATCACAACCGCCGCCCGGCTGCGAAACGCGTCGAGGAGGAGCTGCAGGCGACCTACTGGGATTCGCTCGATCGCATGCTGGCGCGGATGGACATCGTCACGGTCCATTGCCCGCATACGCCAGCGAGTTTCCATCTGCTCTCCGGCCGCCGCCTGCGCCTGCTGAAGCCGGATGCGATTCTCGTCAACACCGCCCGCGGCGAGATTGTCGATACCGAGGCGCTGACGGACATGCTCGAGCAGGACCTGCTCGCCGGCGCCGCTCTCGATGTCTACGAGCACGAGCCCGCTGTCTCCACGCGGCTGATCCGGCTGGCCGAACTCGGCAAGGTCGCGCTGATGCCGCATATGGGCTCGTCCACGGTCGAGAGCCGGAACGAGATGGGCGAGAAGGTCATCATCAACATCAAGACCTTCATCGATGGCCATACGCCGCCGGACCGCGTGCTGGCCCTGCCGGGCTGATCAGGCGGCTGATTCGGGCCGGTCGAACTGGCCATGCGGCCGGAACGCGTAGAGATAGGTCGGGACAATTGCTTCGAACGAGGCCGGGCTGATGCCGAGGCCGGCCAGCGTGCGGCCCTCGGCTTCCGCCGCCGCGCTGACGACATTGTCCGTTTCCAGCATCGTCACCTGGTCGACCGTGAGCATCTTGCCCGGCAGCACCTCCAGCACGCTGGCCTTGAGGCGTGCCAGCGGGAACGGCACCGGCACCAGCAGGCGGCGGCGATGCGTCACCGCGAGGATGTAGTCGAGCAATTCACGGAAGCTGCGGATATCGGGCCCGCCCAGCTCGTAGGTCGTGCCGGCGCGGGCGCCGCCATCCAGCGCCTTCGCGGCCGCGAGGGCCACGTCACCCACGAAGACGGGCTGGAACCGCGTCTCCCCGCCACCGATCAGCGGCAGGAAAGGCAGGAACTGCGCCATCCGAGCGAACCGGTTGAAGAACTGGTCTTCCGGCCCGAACACGATCGAGGGCCGCAGGATCACCGCCTCGGGAATGGCAGCCTGGACAAAGGCCTCGCCCTCGGCCTTGGTGCGCGCATAGGCCGCGGCCGAATGGGCATCGGCCCCGATCGCCGAGAGCTGGACAAACCGGGTGATGCCGGCCTTCGCGGCTTCTTCCGCCACCGCGCGCGCGCCCTGTGCCTGCACCGCGTTGAAGCTCTGGCGGCCGCCTTCCGCGAGGATGCCCACAAGGTTTACCGCCGCATCAGCGCCCTGGAGCGCCCGGGCAACCGAATCACGATAGCGGAGATTGGCCTGCACCGCATGGATCTGCCCGACAGCACCCAGCGGCTGGAGATGGCCGGCAAGGTCCGGTCGGCGCACGGCCACGCGGATCCGCCAGCCCTCGCGGGCCAGCGCCCGGACGAGATGCCGGCCGACAAAGCCGGAACCACCGAAAATCGTGACGAGCCGCGAACCCTGCGCCATGGAAGCCAACCTCATTCTCTCGGGTGCCCTGCTGCTCTAGTCGTTTCGGTGTCGCCGATCAATCACAACCACCTCAACAAGAAGAACAGAGCCGGTTGACAATCGCGCCGGAGGCCGGCATTGAGGCGCCCATGCCCAGGTGGCGGAATTGGTAGACGCGCTGGTTTCAGGTACCAGTGGTGAAAGCCGTGGAGGTTCGAGTCCTCTCCTGGGCACCAAATTGACTTTCGGCACCAACCGTAAGTATCCAAAAACCGGCCCGAAAGGCCGGTTTTTTGCTGTTTGGGCTTCGTTGACGGGCGTGCAGGACGGGGTCGACCAGTTTCAGTGCGAAGACCCTTGTTCTCGGGGAATCCGGGCTGCACGATGCGGCCACAGGAAAGGCCATGGCCCTGCCGTATGGGGGGCGATAAGCGGCCTTCACGCCGAGGAAACGCATGTATACCCAGCCGGACGTCCGCTCGCTCCCCTCCGAGGCCATGGCGCATGCCATCCGCTTTCTTGCTGTCGATGCGATTCTCGCAGCCGGCGAGGGCCATCAGGGCGTGCCGCTCGGCATGGCCGAGATCGCGGCGGTGCTGTATGCCCGGCATCTCCGCTTCGATCCCGCCGATCCGCTCTGGCCCGACCGCGACCGCGTGGTCCTCTCGAACGGCCATGGCTCAATGCTCCTCTACGCCCTGCTCCATCTGTCGGGCTATGACCACATCCCGCTCGATGCGGTGAAGCGGTTCCGCGAACTGGGCTCGCCCTGCGCCGGGCACCCGGAATATGACCCCCCGGCGGGGATCGAGACGACAACCGGCCCGCTTGGCCAGGGCATCGCGAATGCGCTCGGCATGGCGATCGCCGAGGCCCATCTCCGCGCCACGTTCGGCGGGGATCTCGTCAATCACCGGACCTGGGCTTTTGTCGGCGACGGATGCCTTCAGGAGGGCGTCGGGCAGGAGGTGATCCAGCTGGCTGGCCATCTCCGGCTCGGCCATCTCACCTTCTTCTGGGATGACAACGCCATCACCGATGACGGCGCGACCGCGCTCTCGATCTCCGAGAATGTCGCCGAGCGCTTCCGCGTGGCGGGCTGGCACGTGGTGGAAATCGACGGACATGACATGCAGGCCGTCGATGCCGCGATCACCGCCGCGAAGGCTGATCCCCGCCCGTCGATGATCGCCTGCCGGACGGTGATCGCGCGCGGCGTGCCGCGGCTGGAAGGGCAGCGGGGTGGTCATTCGGGCAAGCTCTTTCCCGAGGATCGCGCTGCCATGGCTGCCCGGTTCGGCTGGACGGGCGGCAGTTTCGACATTCCCGCTCCGGTCTCGGAAGCCTGGCGCGCGACCGGCCGGCCGGGAGCCGCAGCGCGGGCGGCCTGGCAGGCCCGGCTCGACGCGGCGCCCGTGGGCACCCGGGAGGAATTCCTGCGCCGCGTCGAAGGCCGGCTGAAGCCGGACTGGCGTGATGTCCTGCACCGGCTCAAGGCCGGGGCTGCCTCGGCCGGACAGCCCGAATTCTCGATCGCCGCCTCCGGAACCATCGCCGCCTCCCTGTACGATGTCCTGCCCGAGATGATGACGGGCTGCGCCGATCTCGAGGCCCCGACCAACCACAAGCGCCAGCTTGCCGCTTTCACAGCCGAGGATCCGTCCGGTCGCTATATCCATTGCGGCGTCCGGGAACATGCGATGGGGGCGCTCGCCAATGGCATGGCGGCTCATGGCGGCTTCATCCCGCTCGCGGTCACCTATCTCCCCTTCTCGGATTACGAGCGGCCGGCAATGCGCATGGCGGCGCTGATGGGCCTGCCGGTCCGGTTCGTCTTCAGCCATGATTCCATCGGCATCGGCAAGAACGGTCCGACCCATCAGCCGGTCGAGATCATCGCCTCGCTCCGGGCCATGCCGAACATGCTGGTTCTCCGCCCCTGCGATGCTGTCGAGGCGGCGGAAGCCTGGGAAATCGCGCTGGAGCATCGATCCGGCCCCGTTTCGCTGGTTTTTGCCCGGCAGAGCCTGCCGCAGCTCCGGCGCGACGGGGGCCCGGAAAACCGCTCGGCGCGCGGCGCCTATATTCTCGCCGAAGCCGAGGCTGGCCCGCGCCGCGTCACCCTGCTCTCGACGGGTTCGGAAGTGCAGATCGCGCTGGCGGCCCGCGCCCTGCTCGAGGCGGAAGGCATCGGCACGGCGGCTGTGTCCATGCCCTGCTGGAGCCTGTTCGAGGCGCAGGACCGTGCCTACCGGCAGGCGGTGCTTGGCCCCGGCACCGTGCGCGTTGCTGTCGAGGCGGCAGTGAAATTCGGCTGGGAACGCTGGATCGGCGAGGAGGGCGGCTTTGTCGGCATGACCGGCTTCGGCGCCTCGGGCCCGGCCGAGGCGCTCTACCGCCATTTCGGCATCACGGCCGAAGCCGTGGCCGCCGAGGCAAGGGAGCGGCTGGCCTAACGGGCATCCTCGCGCGGCTGGTCCATCACGGCGGCGAGGTAGCGCTCGCGCAGGGCGCGCACCACCGGCCCCGGCTGGCCACCACCGACCTGCTGGCCATCGACCTGCACCACCGGCATCGCGATGGTCGAGGCGCTGGTGAAGAAGGCCTCGCGCGCAGTGGTGATCTCCTCGACGGAGAAGGGCCGCTCGACGAGGCGCAGCCCCATGGCCTTGGCCACCTCGATGATCGCCATGCGTGTGATGCCGGGCAGCACCGCCTGCGAGAGCGGCCGGGTGACGATCTCGTCCCTTTCGGTCACGAGGAAGGCCGTCGAGGACGCGCCTTCCGTCACATGGCCGTCCTCGACCATCCAGGCCTCAGCGACGCCGGCGGCCTTGGCCGCCTGCTTGGCCAGCACCTGTGCAAGCAGCGCGGTGGACTTGATGTCGCGCCGCGCCCAGCGGAGATCCGGCACGGTGATGATTGCCGCGCCCCGCGTCAGGTTGGGATTGTCCCTGACGGGCTTCGTCTGGGTGAACATCACCACGGTCGGGGGAATGTCCGGCGGGCAGGTGAATTCCCGTTCGTAGACGCCGCGGGTCACTTCGATATAGATCAGCCCTTCCTCGAGCGCGTTGTCACGCATCAGCTGCCGCTGGATCGCGGTCCATTCCGCCGGGGAATACGGGTTGCGGATGCCGATCTCCGCGAGGGACCGGTCGAGCCGCGCGAGATGCGGCTCGTTGTCGATCAGCCGCCCGTCCAGCACGGCCGTCACCTCGTAGATGCCGTCGCCGAACAGGAAGCCTCGATCCATGATCGGGATCCGGGCTTCCTCGAAGGGCAGGAAGGCCCCGTTGACAAAGACGATGCGGGGAGCGTGCGGGCGGGTCATGGCAGGTCCTTCGGCGAGACGGAAGAGGGGAGAGAGGCGATCCGGCGAGCGGCGCCGGTCATGGAGAGGGCCCCGGCCGGGGGCGCGTGGCGACAAGGTTGGGCCGCGGCCGGGTCTGGGCCTGGCCCGGTCGCTTCCGGTTCAGAAGGCTCCAGAGCCGGGCAACGGCGGCATTCGGGTTGGCCCGGTCGCGAAAGGCCATGACGGACAGGGGCATCGACCAGCGCGCCCCGCCGATCGGCACCAGCGAATCCGCCGGGCCGGCCGCGACGGTGCTCTCCGTCAGCCAGGCGATTCCGTGTCCGGCAATCGCCATGTCGCGGAGAACGTCGGCCATGTCGCTTTCGATGACCCGGTCTCCGTTGGGCAGCCCGCCGGCATTCTCGATGATCAGATCGACCAGGCGCGAGAAATAGACCCCGCTGGAATACATCAGCAGCGGCAAGGGCTTCTGCTTTTCGCCCGGCAGGGCATAGCCCTCGCGCCGGAGCAGGGTCGGGCTGATGAAAGGCCGCAGGAAGTCGGTTTCGATCTCGATGGCATCGACCCGCTCCGGCTCCGGATGGATCGGTTGCTGCGCGGCATGGAAGCAGATCATGAGTTCCGTCGCGCCCGACAGCAGGCCGATGCCGAGGTCATGCACATTGCCGACCGTCAGCGCGGCGGTCAGCCGGAGATCGCGGCCCCATTCCGACCACCAGACGGGGAAACGTGCAGTCGCCAGGGCAAAGGGCAGCCCGATCCGGAGATGATCCGGCCTCTGGTCCGGCATGCCCTGCAGGTCGGCCCGGGCATCCAGGATCTCGGCCAGCAGCCGGCTTGCCATGATGCGGAACTGCTCGCCCTCGCGCGTCAGTTGTGTGGGAAGGATCGACCGGTCGATGAGAGGCACGCCGAACCACGATTCCAGCTGCTGGATCCGCCGGCTGAATGCCGCCTGCGACGTATTGCGGAGCGCGGCCGCCCGGGTGAAGTTCCCGGTTTCCGCAACAGCCAGAAAATCCTGAAGCCAGCGGATCTCCATCCCCGTCGTCTCCGTACTCGAACGGGCGGAACCGGTCCCGTGCTTTCCCCTTATCGTAGGGGCCCGGGCCCCGCCATGGCCAATGCAAAAAACGCATCGATCAATTGCGTGCATTTGTGTTGCCCGGCTTGATGGTGCCGGGCGGGGCAGGCCTGCGGGCCTTCCGCCACCGTGTCCTTGCGAAACTTGCATTGGCCTCGGAAGCCTGCCGCGAGCATGATCCGGCCATGTTCAAGCGAGGATCGCACCCATGCTCGTCACCCCCCCCTACCTGATGTTTCTCGGCGATGTCGGCGACCAGCTTGCCGCCAAGACCGCCCATGGCATCGTCGACTGGCGGCCGGAATGGTGCCTCGGCCAGCGGCGGCTGCCGGGCTGCAAGGCCGATCTCGGCATCGCCGAGATGTCCATTGCCGAGGCGGCCGCGAAAGGGGCCCGGACGCTGATCGTCGGCGTGGCGAATGCGGGCGGCGTCCTGCCGGATCACTGGACGGCGGAGATCGTCGCCGCGATCGAGGCGGGCATGGATGTGGCCAGCGGCCTGCATACGCGGCTCGGCTCGAAGCCGGAAATCCGTGAGGCGGCGGCCCGGCATGGCCGGCAACTGCTCGATGTCCGCCATTCCGACCAGCGTTTCGATACCGGCAAGGGCACGAAGCGGCCCGGCCTCCGCCTCCTGACCGTCGGCACGGATTGTTCCGTCGGCAAGAAATACACTGCCCTCGCCCTCGAGCGCGGCATGCGCGCCCGCGGCATGGATGCGGATTTCCGGGCGACCGGCCAGACCGGTGTCTTCATTTCCGGCCGCGGCGTCGCGATCGATGCCGTGGTCGCGGATTTCATCTCCGGTGCGGTCGAATGGATCTGCCCCGCTGCCGCCGAGACCCATTGGGATCTTGTGGAAGGGCAGGGATCGCTGTTCCATCCGTCCTTCGCGGGGGTCAGCCTCGGGCTGCTGCACGGCGCCCAGCCGGATGCCTTCGTGGTCTGCCACGAACCCACCCGCACCACGATGCGTGGCGTCAAGCACCCACTCCCGGGGATCGACGACGTCATCGACCTCACGATCCGCTGTGGCTCGCTGACCAATCCGGGCATCCGCCCTGTGGGGATCGCCATCAACACCGAGAAACTCGGCGAGGACGAGGCCCGAACGCTGATTGCGGAAACCGCGGCGCGCCATAAACTGCCGACGACCGATCCGATCCGCTTCGGCGTGGAGGCGATCATCGATCGGGTTGTCGCGGAATTTCCGCATTCTGCCCCGGGAAAGGCCCGCTGATGCCGGCACTCGAAATCCGTGTGGAACGCTGGCCGATCGCCGGCACCTTCACCATCTCGCGTGGCAGCCGCACCGAAGCTGTCGTGGTTGTCGTGGCCCTGCAGGATGGCCCGGCCATCGGCCATGGCGAATGCGTGCCCTATGCGCGCTACAACGAGAGCATCGAGGGGGTCGTCGCGGCTCTCGAGGCCCTGCGCCCGCAGATCGAAGCCGGCGTGACCCGCACCGAGATCCGGGCCTTGCTTCCGGCCGGCGCGGCCCGCAACGCCCTCGATTGTGCCCTGTGGCAGCTCGAGGCGAGCCGGGCCGGCCTCTCGCTCCATCAGCTGGCCGGCCTGCCGCCGCCCCAACCGGTGACGACGGCCTACACCCTGAGTCTCGGCACACCGGAGACGATGTTCGAGGCCGCACGCAAGGCGTCCGCGCGGCCCCTGCTCAAGATCAAGCTCGGTGGCGAGGGCGATGCCGAGCGTCTCGCCGCCGTACGCGCCGGCGCGCCGGCTTCGACCCTCATCGTCGATGCGAACGAGGCCTGGCGCCGGGAAACGCTTGGCGCCAATCTCACGGCCTGCGAGACGGCCGGCGTTGCACTGATCGAGCAACCCATGCCGGCGGGCGAGGATGCCCCGCTGGCGGAGATCCGCACGCCGATTGTCATCTGCGCCGACGAGAGCATCCATGATGCCGCCAGCCTCGGCCATCTCCCGCCCTGGTATGATGCCATCAACATCAAGCTCGACAAGACCGGCGGCCTGACCGATGCGCTCGAATTGCGGGATGCCGCCCGCTCGCGGGGGCTGAAGATCATGGTCGGCTGCATGCTCGGCACGTCGCTCGCCATGGCACCGGCGATCCTGCTGGCGCAGGGCGCGGAATTCGTCGATCTCGACGGCCCGCTCCTTCTCGCGAAGGACCGTGAGCCCGGCCTGATCTATCAGGGCAGCGAACTCGTGCCGCCGCTCGGGGCTGTAGGCGCCAACCCGCCCTGAGCCTCAGGCTGTGGCGAGCGCCACGCGCCGCGATGCGGCGATCAATTCCTGCGTGTAGGCATCCTGCCCGCCCTGTTTGCGCAGGGAATCGATGTCGGACTCCTCGACGATCCGGCCGAGCTTCATCACCGCGACGCGGCTGCACATATGGCCGACCACGGCGAGATTGTGGCTCACCAGCAGCAGGGTCAGGCCCAGCCGCAGCTTCAGGTCCTGCAGCAGGTTCAGCACCTCCGCCTGGATCGACACGTCGAGCGCCGAGGTCGGCTCGTCGAGCAGCAGGATGCGCGGTTCGAGAATCAGCGCCCGCGCGATCGCCACGCGCTGGCGTTGCCCGCCCGACAATTGATGCGGGAACCGGAACCGGAAGCCACCATCCAGCCCGACTTCCGCCAGCGCACGTTCGATGCGGCGGTCCGGCTGGTCGAGCCCGTGAATGGCCAGCGGCTCCGCGAGGATCGCATCGATCGTCATGCGGGGATGCAGGCTCGCGAACGGATCCTGGAACACCATCTGGACCGACCGGAAAAAGGCCTTGTCCGGCCGTTGCGGCAGCGGGTTGCCGTCGATCTCGACGACCCCGTCCCAGTTCCGGTTCAACCCCGAAAGGACCCGCAGCACGGTGGATTTGCCCGAGCCGGATTCGCCGACAAGGCCGAAACTCTCGCCCGCCCCGACGCTGAAGGAGACATCCTTCAGCACATGCGCTTCACCGAAACGGACATTGAGCTTGCGGACGGCAATCGAGCCGGGACCCATCTCAGCCTCCCCGCAGCCAGGATTCATCGCGTTGCAGCGTCGCCAGCCGCCGCACGGGGCGGTCGAGATCGGGCAGGCAGCCGAGCAGCCCGCGCGTATAGGCATGCTGCCCTTTCGTCAGTTCCCGCGCCGGCAGGCTTTCCATGACACGGCCGCCATACATCACGATCACGCGGTCGCAGAAGGCCGAGACCAGCGGCAGGTCATGGCTGATGAAGATCAGGCCCATGCCGCGATCGGTCACCAGCTTTTCGAGAATGTCGAGAATCTGCGCCTGCACGGTGACATCGAGCGCGGAGGTCGGCTCATCGGCGATCAGGACATCCGGCTCGCCGATCAGCATCATCGCGATCATCACGCGCTGCCCCATGCCGCCTGAAACCTCGTGCGGGTAGAGATCGAAGACGCGGGACGGCTCGCGGATCAGCACATCCTCGAGCATCGCCAGCGCCCGGTCGCGCGCCTCGGCTTTCCCTGCCTTGCGGTGGAGCTGGTAGGCCTCGGCAATCTGCCGCCCCACAGTCATGACCGGGTTCAGCGAGAATTTCGGGTCCTGCATCACCATGGAGATATGGCGGCCGCGCAGGCGCCGCCGTGCCTCACCGGACATGCCGAGCAGGTCCTGCCCCTTGAAGCGCATCGCATCCGCCTGCACCTCGCCGGGCCAGGGCACGAGATCGAGCAGGGCACGCCCGGTCATCGACTTGCCGGAGCCGGATTCGCCGACAATCGCCAGCTTTTCCCGACCGAGGCTGAAGGACAGGCCGCGCACCGCCTCGACGATGCGGGTCGGCGTATGGAAGCGGACCCGCAGGTTGCTGACCTCGACGAGCGGTGGTTCTTCGGTCATCTGCCGCTCCTCAATGGGCATCGAGAACGTCCCGCAGGCCGTCCCCGAGCAGGTTGAAACCGAGCGCGACAAGACAGATGGCGAGGCCCGGAAAGGCTGCAACCCACCATTGGTCGAAGATGAATTCGCGGCCCGTCGCGATCATCGCGCCCCATTCCGGCAGGGGCGGCTGCGCGCCGAGGCCGAGAAAGCCGAGGCCGGCGGCCGTCAGGATGATGCCGGCCATGTCGAGGGTGGTCCGGACGATCACCGACGAAAGGCACATCGGCACGACATGCCCGAGGATGATCCGCCCGTGCCCGGCGCCCTGCAGCCGGACGGCCGCGATGTAATCCGCATTGCGGATCACCAGCGTCTCCGCCCGCGCCACCCGCGCATAGGGCGGCCAGGCCGTGCAGGCGATGGCGATGACGGCATTCTCGATGCCCGGGCCGAGCACCGCCACGAAGGCCAGCGCCAGAACGAGGCGCGGGAAGGCGAGAAACACATCGGTCACGCGCATCAGCACGGTATCGACCCAGCCGCCGAAATAGCCGGCCACGGTGCCGATCAGCAGCCCGACCGGCCCGACCGAGATCACCACCAGCACGACAATGGCGAGGGTGATGCGCGCGCCATGGACGATCCGGCTGAAAATGTCGCGGCCCAGCGCATCCGTGCCGAACCAATGCGTCGCCGAGGGCGGCAGCAGGCGCTGCGACAGGTTCTGTGCCAGCGGATCATAGGGCGCGATCAGTGGCGCGAAGGCGGCGACGAGCAGCAGCGTCACCACGATGATCAGTCCGATCAGGGCCAGCGGGTTCTTCCGCAGCGCGAGCCATTGCCGGTAGGCCTGCCCGAATCGGGCCTGCCGCCGAGAGGCCGGGGTTTCCGTGGTGAGATAGGCGAAGAGACCGGCCATGACTTACCTCGCCCGCGGGTCGAAGGCCCGCCCGATCATGTCGCTCAGCAGGTTGATGCCGACGAAGATCAGCCCGACCACGATCGTGCCGCCCAGCACGGCATTCATGTCGGCATTGAGCAGGGAATTGGTGATGTAGCGGCCGAGGCCCGGCCAGGCGAAGACGGTTTCCGTCAGCACCGAGCCTTCGAGCAGGTTGGCATAGGACAGGGCGATCACGGTCAGCAGCGGCACGATCGCGTTGCGCAGCGCATGGCCCCAGACCACGCGGCGCTCGCTCAGGCCCTTCACCCGGGCCGTCATCACATAGGGTTGCTGCAATTCGGTGATCATGAAGGAGCGCGTCATCCGGCTGATATAGGCCGTCGAGAAAAGGCCCAGAACGGCCGAGGGCAGGATGAGATGCGAGGCGGCGTTGCGGAACGCCTCCCATTCGCCCTGGAGGGCGCAGTCGAGCAGCAGCACGCCGGTGATGGGCTGCACGAAATCCTGGTAGGACACCGCAATCCGCCCGGGGCCGGAAACCCAGCCCAGCTTGGCATAGAAGATCAGCAGGCCCATCAGGCCGAGCCAGAAGATTGGGATGGAATAGCCGAACAGCCCGATGAACCGCGCGATATGGTCCGGCCAGCGCCCCTGTTTCGTTGCGGCCAGCACGCCGAGCGGGATGCCGAGGCAGATCCCGATCAGGGTGCCGAGCGTCGCCAGTTCCAGCGTTGCCGGGAAAACCCGCTTGATGTCGTCGATGACGAGATTCGAGGTCAGCACCGACTTGCCGAAATCACCCTGCGCCACCTTCTGGAGGTAGATCCAGAACTGGACGAGGACGGGCTTGTCGAGGCCCATATCCTGCCGGGCCTTCTCGTAGACATCCGGCCGGGCATTGTCCCCCACGACCGCGAGGACCGGATCGACCGGCATGACCCGGGCGATGAAGAAGGTGACCGCGAGCAGGCCGAGGATCGTCACCAGGACAGTGACAAGTTCCCTGGCGACGGTTCGGGCACCCCGGCTGAGGGCATGGGACATGGGCTGTCTCGCGATGGGCGGAAGGGAAAACGCCGCCCGGCGCGGGGCCGGACGGCGATTCGGGAGGCGTTACGCCAAAAGGCGCCCGCTCATTCCTTCGAGATCGTGTGGTAGAAGTTGGTGTCCGAGGTCGGCCCCACGACGAAGCCCTTCGCATTGGAGCGTGCCGCCGCCACCTCGATCTGCTGGAACATGATCACGAAGGGCGAGGTCTTCTGGTGCTCGCGCTGCAGCGCCTCATAGACCGCCTTGCGCTTGGCCGCATCGCGTTCGAGCACGTTGGCCTGCGTGGTCTTGGTCATTTCGGGGATGTCCCAGGCATTGCGCCAGGCCAGCGTCTTCGACTTCGCGTCATCCGTGTTGTCGACATTGATCGCGAAGGTCTCGGCATTGGTATGCGGATCGAGATAATCCGGACCCCACTGGCCGATATAGATGTCGTGCTGACGGGCACGGTACTTGGTCAACGTCGCGCGGCCGTCGCCGGGGATCAGTTCAAGCTTGATGCCGGCCTGTGCCCAGCCCGCCTGGATCGCCTGCGCGATATCGGTGATCGGCGAGGTCGAGCGGACATCCATCGTCACGGTGAAGCCATTCGGCAGGCCGGCCTTGGCCAGGAGCTCCTTCGCCTTGGCGACATCGAACCTGTAGGGCTTGTCGGTAATCGCACCGAGGAAGCCCTTCGGCAGGAAGCTCTGATGCTGCTGGAACGTGCCCTGCACGATGTTCTTCTCGATCGCATCGTAATCGACGAGCCATTTCACCGCCTCGCGGACTTCCGGCTTGGCGAAGTTCGGGTTCTTCGTGTTGAGGCCGAGATACAGGATATAGCCCTTGTCGCCCTGCACGGTCGTGATCTGCGGGTTGCCCTTCACGGCCGCCAGCTGGTCCTTCGAGAGGTTCCGCGCGAAATCGATATCGCCCTTCTCGAGCAGGAGGCGCTGCGAAGCGGGCTCGGCGACATGGCGGACAATGACGCGACGGTTCTTCGGCGCGCCCTTGAACCAGTTCGGGTTGGCTTCGAGGGCATATTGCTCGTTCGGCCGCCAGGCCCGCACGATATAGGCCCCGGTGCCGGCGGAATTGGCCTTCAGCCAGGCATTGCCGAAATCGCCGTCCTTCTCGTTGGCCTTCACCGTCTTCGAATCGACGATCGAGGCCACGCCCGAGGTCAGGCAGTTGAGGAAGAAGGTCGGCGCGAAGGGCTTCGACACCGTGATGCTGACGGTGCTGTCATCGACGGCCTTCACCTTCTCGAGGACATTGTCCTTGGTGAAGCCGAACTGCGCCAGGATGAAGCCGGGCGACTTGTTGAGGACGATCGCGCGCTGGAACGAATAGACCACATCCGCCGCCGTCAGCGGATTGCCGGAATGGAACTTCACGCCCGGCCGCAGCTTGAACGTGTAGGTGAGATTGTCGTCGGAGACGGTCCAGCTCTGGGCGAGGTCGCCGACCAGCGCATTGCCGTTCTTGATGTCCACGCCGATCAGCTTGTCATAGACATTGGCGCCGACCTCGACGCCGGAAAACTCGAAAGCCTCGGCCGGATCGAGCGAGATGATGTCGTCGATCTGCTTGGCCATGACGACCGTATCCTTGGGCGTCTGGCCGAGGGCCGGGGCCACAGCGGTCAGCGAGGAAGCCGCCATCAGGGCGGCGGAAAGGCCCAGCGCATGGCGGCGGGACAGGTGGATTTTCATGACAGACGCTCCCGAATTGGGCCGGGCGCTTGAGCGCGTTCGGCCTGTAAGGGGATCGGAGAATCAGTTGGCGTCATTGTCAATGCCTGTTGACGGCGCGCGCGCCGGAATCTGGGCGGGCACCGGGCCTCCCGGGTGTTGGACCGGCACGGCTTCTCGGCCGATCGGTGCCGGATCACGCCACGATTCCGCTTCTCCGGCGAGTGCATGACAAGAATCCGCGGCTTTCCGACTGCTGGACTCATCCAAACCGGACCGTTTGCCGTAAACCGATCCGAACACCGGAATCTTGCCCTGAAGGCACCGGGACATCGACGTGGAGGCGTGATGTCGTTGCGCATTGGAACCGATCCGACCGGGATAGGCGGAAGCACTGGCGGGATGACGGCTGCTGGCCGCCGGACCCTCGTCATCGTCGATAATGACCGGCTGGCCGTGTCACGGCTGCTGCGTGGTCTTGAACCACGCGGTTTCGAGGTCGAGGTGATTGAAACCGCCGGCGAGGCGATCGCCGCGATCAGCCGGAACGCACCGGATTGTCTCGTCGTGGAATCGCGGCTGCCGGATGGCAACGGCCTCGATGTCATCGCGGCGCTGAAACGACATCGTCCGGATGCCCGGGCGGTGGTGCTGACCGGCTACGGCAATATCGCGACCGCGGTCGCCGCCATCAAGCGCGGGGCGGCCGATTATCTGCCGAAGCCGGCCGATATCGAGGATGTCTTTGCCGTTCTCGTCGGCGAGGAGCGGGTCCGGGTGGCTGTCCCGGAAAACCCCATGTCGGCCGATCGCGTGCGGTGGGAGCATATCCAGCGCATTTTCGAGCTGTGCGATCGCAATGTCTCCGAAACCGCCCGCCGTCTGAACATGCACCGGCGGACACTCCAGCGTATCCTCGCGAAACGCGCGCCCCGCTGAGCACGGGGGTCGGTGCGCCGGCCCCGCTCGCCCCTCCGCGATGAGCCCGTCTTCATGCGGGACGACTGAAATGACGCAGGTCCTGCGCCGAGGCTTGACAGCCGCGGAAAGATAGGACAACCATAGAACAAGTTCGACATTCGTTTTAAGTCTTTTGCTTGATCAGACGTTTCCATTGCATGTTTGCAGCCCCGGGAGGGCGAGATGGCGCAGGCCTGTGTGACCGATGAGTTCCGTGTTCATCCCGATCGGTATATCCCGCCTGCACGACGCCGGGCCGGGCATCAGCCGGGGTTCGGCTCGCCTGATCCGCGAGTTTGATCGTCCCTCTTTCTCAGGTGCCCGCCCGTGGGAGTGCGGCATCTGAACTCCCCTTTCGGCTCGCTCACTTCGCCCCCGCTACAGGACGAGCCGGAATGTAGGTGCATGGCGGGTTTCCTGCCCCGCCATTGCGCCTCGCGCCCTGCCTGTCACCCCCTGCTGACAGGCAGGGCGCTCTCCTTCCCCGTCATCCAGAACATGTCCGATATCCGGAGGGGTTCATGGCCGAATGGCCTGCCTTGCTCTCCCGAGACCTCGCCTCCACGGGCGCTGCCTGTGCCCTCGCGGATGCGTCCGGTGATCTGTCCCGCGCCGATCTCGAGTCGCGGGTGAGGCTCTGGGCGGCGGTCCTCGGAAGGCGGAGCCTGCTGCCCGGCGATCGCATCCTTCTCCTGCTCCCGCACGGCATCGACAGCTGGGTGGCCCTGCTTGCGGTCCTGGCTCTCGGCGCGACCGCCATTCCCGTTTCGCCCGAACTCCCGGCCGCCGATCTGCGGCAGATCGTCAGGATCTGGCGGCCTTCCGCCTGCCTCGCGCCGGATTCCGTCATGGCGGGCGGGCAGGAGATCGGGCTTCCGCCGGAACGGATGCATGGCATCGAGACGCTGCCTCGGAAATGGCCGCGGAACAGACCCCTCGGAGATGTAGGCCGGGAGGGGCTGATGCGCTTTGCCATGCGGGGGCAGGTCCTGCTCGCGGCAGGCACCCTCGCGGGCGAGGCCGGATACCTGCATGGCATCGGCTCCCTCCTTGCCAATGCGCGGCGCCTGATCCGGGCTCTTGATCTGGCGCCGTCCCTTTCCGGCCTTCTGGCCCTGCCGGTGACGCACTGGGCCGGCCTCGTCGCCGGTCTGGGCCTGCTCGATGCGGGCCGCCCTGTCTGGCTGGTCGATCCGGATTGTTCCGGGCTGGCCCCCGAAGGATGCGGTCCCGTGGCCTGTTTCACCACCCTTGCGGACTGGCGGCGCCGGCTCGCCCGGCCGGGGGCGACCGGGGAAGGAGATTCCATCCGTCATCTGGTGGCAACGGCGGGAACCCTTGGGCGGGCCATGCTCGGCCAGACCCGCAGCCGCATCGGGGCCGTGCCCTTCGATCTCATTCATGGAACACCGCTCCACCTGGCCGCGACGCGGCTCCATGTCGGCCCGGAACCGCCACCGCCGGGCTGCATCGGCTATCCTCTGCCGGGCACGGAAATACGCGTCATGCGCCAGCCCATGCGGGAGACGCGGCCCGGCCAGGCCGGCTACCTCGTCTGTTCCGGCGATGGGGGCCTGCCATGCCAGCCGGGCAGGGACGATCCCCTGCGGCCGGCAGCGGGCGCCCCGCTCGATCAGGGCGAGATCGGCTGGCGCGAGGCGGACGGCCGGCTCTTCCGGCTGCCCTCGCCGAAGGATCTGATCCGCACGGCCGGGCGCGTGATGGCGCCGGAAGAGCTGGAGGACCAGATCCTCGAGAGCGGTCTCGTCGATGACGCCTTCGCCTTCGGTGTCCCGCACCCGGTTCTCGAGGAAGCCGTTGTCCTTGTGGCCGTAGCCAGACCGCGTGTGACGCCTCACCTGCTGCGTGAATTCTGTCGCCGGACGCTTCCGGATTTCATGGTGCCGCATCGGATCGAACTGCATGCCCGCCTGCCGGTCCAGTCGCTGGCCCGGTCCGGCCGGCAGCATCTCCGCCTTCGCTATGCGGGCTTCTATGGCGAGGCCGCTACATCATGTCCGGGTACCGACCCTCGGGGTCCAGCAGGCTGCTGAGGCGGGCGGATGCCACGCGCGCAAGCTGGATCGTCAGCGCCTTGCGGGTCGCGGCGGCCAGAGGCAGGGGCGGGGCCTCGCGCAGGATTTCCGCACCGAAGCCGTCGGCGAGGATCAGGCCGGCTTCCTCCGGGAAGATCGCGAGCGGCACATCCGGATGGGTCGCAAAGTAGAAGTGTTCGCAATAGGGCAGGTATTCCCGCCACTTGGTATCGGTCCGGAAATCCTCGACCGACGACTTGATCTCGACGATATGGATCGTGCCCCTGTTCGACAGGGCAACGAGATCGGCGCGGCGGCCGTTCGGCAAGGCCAGTTCCGGGATGACGGACAGGCCCCTTTGGGCGAAATGCCGGGCGAGGCCCCGCGCCAGCAGCCGGGCGAGCCCGTCACGGGCCGGCCCGCCGCTCATCGCGTGTCGGCCATCAGCATGGCCGCGCCCTTCTCCGCGATCATCAGCGTGGGCGAATTGGTGTTGCCCGAGGTGATCGTGGGCATGACGGAGGCATCGATCACACGCAGCCCCTCGACGCCGATCACCGAGAGCCGTTCGTCGACCACCGCCTGCGGATCGTCCCGCCGGCCCATTCGCGCCGTGCCGACCGGATGGAAGATCGTGGTGCCGAGATCGCCTGCCGCGCGGATCAGGTCCGTTTCACTCCGGATTTCCGGGCCGGGGCGGTATTCTTCCGGCTCGAACGCGCGCAACGCCTCGGAGGCCACGATCCGCCGGACCAGCCGCAGCGAATCCGCAGCCACCTGCCGGTCCTCCTCGGTGGCGAGATAGTTCGGGTCGATCACCGGGGCCTCGAAGGGATCGGTGCTGGCCAGCCGGATCTCGCCCCGGCTCGTCGGCCGGAGATTGCAGACCGAGGCCGTGAAGGCCGGGAACGGGTGCAGCCCCTCGCCGAACTTGTCGAGCGACAACGGCTGGACGTGGAATTGCAGGTTCGGCATGGCGTAGCGGGCATCCGACCGGGTGAACACCCCGAGCTGCGAGGGCGCCATGGTCATCGGCCCGCTGCGGAACAGCGCGAATTCCACGCCCATCCAGGCCCGTTTCAGCAGGTTCGCGTAATCCGCGTTGAGCGTCCGGACATTCCGGACCTTGTAGATCGGCCGGATCTGGAGATGGTCCTGCAGGTTCTGCCCGACGCCGGGGCGATCCGCGATGACATCGAGTCCGAGGCCGCGCAGGGTCTCGCCACGGCCGATCCCGCTGAGCATCAGCAGCTTCGGCGAGGCGACAGCGCCTGCTGCAAGCACGACGCTGCGCCGCGCCCGGGCGATCCGGCGCTGTCCATCCTGCCGGAAAGCGATCCCGGATGCGCGGGTGCCCTCGAAGAGGATACGCTCGGCCTCGGCGCCGGTCAGGATCGTGAGATTCGGGCGGCTCCGGACCGGGTCAAGGAAGCCGCGGGCCGCACTCCAGCGCAGGCCCTTCTTCTGGTTGACCTGGAAATAGGCCGAGCCCTCGTTCGAACCGCGATTGAAATCCTCGACCTTGGGAATACCGCATTGCTCGGCCGCATCGCGGAACCGGTCGAGGATCTCCCAGCGCACGCGCGGTGGCTCGACCCGCCACTCCCCGCCAGCACCATGCAGCGCATCGGCTCCGGCGAAGAAATCCTCGTGCTGGCGGAAATACGGCAGCACGTCCTCCCAGCTCCAGCCCGAAAGCCCGAATTGCGCCCAGCCGTCATAATCGGTGGATTGGCCACGCATGTAGATCATGCCGTTGATCGCCGAGCATCCGCCAAGCACCTTGCCCCTCGGATAGAGCAGCGAGCGGCCGTTGAGCCCGGCGACGGGTGCGGTCCGGAACAGCCAGTCGGCCCGCGGATTCCCGATCAGGAAGAGATAGCCGACCGGAATATGGAACCAGATATACCGGTCATTGCCACCGGCTTCGAGCAGGAGGACCCGGCGCGCGGGGTCGGCGCTCAGCCGGTTCGCCAGCAGGCAGCCGGCCGTGCCGGCGCCCACGATGATGTCGTCGAAGTCCCCTGCCGGATCTGCCGGGTTGGTGCCCATTGTGCCGTTCTCCCCGGCAACAGGTTTAGGCAGGCCCCGGGAGGGCGGCAAGATTCGATTTCGCCGCCCCGTTCTGCATCAATCGAAACCGTCAGGCCGCAGCCTGCGTGCTCGGCTCCGGTCCACCGCGGTCATTGGCGGGCCTGATCTCGGCCGCGCGCCGGCTGGCCTTCTCCTCCTCCCGGATCCGCTTCCGGAACCAGAAGGAATAAAGGGCCGGCAGGAAGAGCAGCGTCATGAAGGTGGCCACGAACAGCCCGCCCATCACCGTCACCGCCATCGGCCCCCAGAAGGCACTGCGCGAGAGCGGGATCATTGCGAGGATGGCCGTCATGGCGGTGAGGATGACGGGCCGTGCCCGCCGGATCACCGATTCGACGATGGCTTCCCGCATGGCAAGGCCCCGGTCCATGTCGTGCTGGACCTGGTCGACGAGGATGATCGAGTTGCGCATGTCCATCCCGCCGAGGGCGATGAGGCCGAGCAGCGCCACGAAGCCGAAGGGCATGCCCGACAGGTTCAGTGCCAGCGAGGCGCCGATGACACCGAGCGGCACACTCATCAGCACGAGGAACACCTTGGTGAAGCTCTGCAGCTGGACCATCAGGAGCAGCAGCATCACCATGAACATGACCGGGAACAGTTTGAAGATCGACTCGTTCGCCTTCTCCGATTCCTCGATCGCCCCGCCGATCTGGATCTGGTAGCCGAGCGGCACCGCGTCGCGGACCGGCTTCAGCGCGGACCAGATCTCGGTGGTGACATCCGGCGCCTGCACGCCATCGACAATGTCGGCCCGGACGGTGATCGACATGTCCCGGCTGCGCCGCCAGAGGATCGGTTCCTCGTAATCCTGCGCGATCCGGGCCACCTGCGCGAGCGGAACCGGCACGCCGTTGCGGGCGGTGAGGGTGAAATCGCCCAGCCGGGTCGGATCGAGCCTCTCGCCCGGCACGGCACGGGCGACGACCTGCACCTGCTCGGTGCCGTCGCGGATCGTGGTCACGGTGGCGCCCGAGATCAGGGTCTGCAGGGTCTGTGCGATGGCACTGGGATCGAGCCCGAAGGCACGGGCCCGGTCCTGATCGACCACGAGGCGGATGGCCGGCATCAGCTCGTTCCAGTCGAGATGCGGATCGATCGCCTTGCGGTTCTGCAGCATCGTGTCCCGGACCTGGTAGGCGATCCGGCGCACCTCGGCCGGATCGGTGCCGACCACGCGGAACTGGACCGGGAACCCGACCGGCGGGCCGAAATTGAACCGGTCGACGCGCACCCGGGCTGCCGACAGCGCGCCCTCCCTGATCCGGGTTTCGAGGCGGGCCTTGATCCGCTCGCGGGCGGGAACATCCTTCGAGAGGATGACGATCTGCGAGAAGGCCTCGTTCGGAAGGACCTGGTTCAGGCCGAGCCAGAAACGCGGCGAGCCCTGCCCGATATAGGTCGTGGCATGGAGGATGTCGGGATCACCCTTGAGCAGGGCTTCCGCCTCGCGCGCGACGGCATTGGTCGCGGTGATCGACGAGCCCTCCGGCAGGCGCATCTCGAGGAACAGCTCCGGTCGCTCCGACAGCGGGAAGAATTGCTGCGGCACCCGCGTGAAGCCGGCAACGGCGAGCGCAAAGACCGCGGCCGTCGCGCCGAGCGCCTTGATCCGGTGCGTGACACACCAGCTCACGATCCGGCGGAGCAGGCCGTACCAGCGTCCCTGGTACATGGCGGCATGGCTCTCGCCGTGGCCTTTCTTGAAGTCCGGCAGGATCTTCACGCCGAGATAGGGGGTGAAGATCACGGCGACGAACCACGAGGCGACGAGCGCGATCCCGACAATATAGAGGATGCTCCCCGTATATTCGCCGACCGACGAGTTCGCCAGACCGACGGGGAGGAAGCCCGCCGCGGTAATCAGCGTGCCGGTCAGCATCGGGAAAGCCGTGGACTCCCAGGCATAGGCGGCGGCCTTCATCCGGTCCCAGCCTTCTTCCATCTTCACGATCATCATCTCGACCGCGATGATGGCGTCATCCACGAGAAGGCCGAGAGCGATGATCAGTGCGCCGAGCGAGATGCGGTGCAGGTCGATCCCGGCGAAATCCATCACGGTGAAGACGATGCCGAGCACGAGCGGGACCGACGTGGCGACGACGATCCCCGTCCGCCAGCCGAGCGTCAGGAAGGAGACGCCCAGGACGATGACCAGCGCCTCGATGAAGGCCTTGACGAATTCATAGACGGAATCGCCGACAACCCTGGGCTGGTTGGCGATCCGGTCGATCTGGAACCCGACCGGCATCGTTTCCTGGAACGCGGCAAGCGCCTTCTCGATGTCTTTGCCGAGGGTCAGGATATTCGCGCCCTTGAGCATGACGACGCCGACGCCGATCGCCGGCTTGCCGTCCTGCCGGATCAGGAAATCGCTCGGATCCTCGAAGCCGCGCGTCACATTGGCGATATCACCGAGCCGGATCGTCCGGCCATTCGCCTCGACGGGAATCGCCGCCACGGCCTCCGTGCCGGTGAGGGCCCCTGTAACGCGGACGGGGATGCGCTGGGCCTGCGTTTCGAATGTCCCGGCGGGTGTCACGGCGTTCTGCCGCGCGATCGCATCGAAGATCGCGCTGGCGGGAATGCCGAGGGTCGCCAGCTTGGTATGGCTGAACTCGACGAAGATCTGCTCGTCCTGCACGCCATAGAGCGTGACCTTGGTGACATTCGGAACCTTCAGCAGGGCGCGCTTCAGATCCTCGCCGACCCGCTTGAGCTGGGCATAATCCGCGCCGTCGCCGGTGATCATCGTCAGGATGGAATCGACATCGCCGAACTCGTCATTGACGTTCGGCCCGATCACCCCCGAGGGCAGCTCCGGCTTCAGGTCGCCGAGCTTCTTCCGCATCTGGTAGAAGAGTTCCGGCACCTGCCGCGCGGGCGTGTAGTCCTTGAACTCCATCTGAAGAGCAGCGAAGCCGGGCTTGTTGTAGGTCAGGACCCGGTTGAAATACGGCAGCTCCTGCAGCTTCTTCTCGATCCGGTCGGTCACCTGGTTCTGCATCTCGAACGCGGTCGCGCCCGGCCAGGCCACGGTGATCACACCGACCTTGATCGTGAACGACGGATCCTCGGCCCGGCCGAGGCGCATGTAGGACAGGGTCCCGACCGCGCCGATCAGCAGGATCAGGAAAAGCACGAGTGTCTGGTGCCGGACGGCCCAGGCCGAAAGATTGATGCCGCGCATATGGTTTACCCCTGCCGTGCTTCCGTCAGCACCCTGACCTTCTGGCCGGCGCGCAACGTATGGACCCCCATCGTCACCACCTTCTCGCCTTCGGCGAGACCGGCGCGGATCGTGGCCAGCCGGCCATCGGTGGCCAGGATCTCCACCTTGCGTCGGGCAAGCTGGCCGGATCCCGGCTCGACGACGAAGACCTCGGTCCCTTCGCCCTGGTTCAGGATGGCGGAAAGCGGGATCCGGGCCATGCGGCCCGCTTCCGGCGGAACGAGAGTGATCGTGGCCGTCATGCCGAGCGGGGCATCGGGCGCGATCCCCGCCAGGGTGAACCGCGCTGCGAAGGTGCGGGTTCCCGCATCGGCGCTGGGTGACAGTTCCCGCAACGTCGCCGGGTAGCGCTTCCCGGGCTCGGACCAGAGTTCGGCCTCGGCCCGACCCTGTCGGGCGAGGGCCAGTTCCTGTTCCGGCAGCGCGACCAGCGCCTCGCGATCGCCGTCACGGGCGATGCGGACGATGGTCTGGCCGGCGGCGACCACCTGGCCGACTTCCGCCGCGACGCTGATCACGATCCCGTCCGATTCGGCGCGGAGATCGGCATAGGATTGCGAATTGGTGGTGAGTTCGACCTGCCGTTCGGCGCGCCGGACCCGTCCGATCGCCTCGTCGCGCGTCGTGCGCTGGCGGTCACTGGCCTGCTCGGTGGACCAGCCCCGCGCCCGCAGATCGAGGATCCGCTCGAGTTCCAGCTCGGCCTGACGCGCGGCCGACCGGGCGGCGGCGAGTTCGGCCTCGGCGCTTTCGCGGTTCAGGCGGAAATCCGTATCGTCAAGGCTTGCAAGGATCGTACCGGCGGCGATCCTGTCGCCGACCTGCACCTTGCGCGCGGCAATCTTGCCGGCGACACGGAAGCCCTGGTCGGCCTCGATCCGTGCCCGCACGGTTCCGACGAGAAGCTTCGGTTGGGCCACTTCCTGCAGGCGGACAGCCTGGACCTGAACCGGACGGACGATGGTGTCGGGGGAGGCGACAGCCGTCTTTTCGGGCGGCTTGCCGGTCAGGGCCCAGCCGGCAGCGCCGGCTCCGGCCAGAAGGATCACCGCAAGCGGAACGAAGCGACGCGCCCGGGCGCCGAGCCGGGTCTTCGTCTGGCGCGGCTCGGGGGCAGGAGAAGTCTCGGCGGGCGGGGTTTCGGCGGCAGGGGCTGGATCGGTCATGGGGGGCTCGGCGGGTTACGGGCGCAGGGCGGCAAGGATCAGGTCGGTCAGGCGGCCGGCCTGCTCCTCCTGGTCCTCGTCCGCGCAATGGGCGATGAGGGTGGGGTGGATGATCTTGGCGGAGGCTTCGAAAGCGGTTTGCGCGAATTCCGGCAGGGGAACCGCCCGGAAATGTCCGGATTGGATCCCCTCGCCGATGATCTCCGCCAGAACGCCCACAATCGAGGAACAATGGGCTTCGATGGCGGGCCAGTTTTCGGCCATCGCGACCTCGACCATGTCATGGATCCGGTGTTCATGCGTCAGCATGGACTTGTTCCGGCGATGCAGCTCCAGCAGGTAAACGCGCAGTTTCTCCGGCGCAGGAAGCGGGCGCGCCAGGATCTCACGCGCCATATCCTCGATCTCATGCATCATCTTCGCGCAGATCGCGTCGTTGATCGCGCTCTTCGACGGGAAGAAGCGGTAGACATTCGCCGGAGACATGCCGAGCGCAGCGGCGATGTCGGCCACGGCGGTCTTTGCATAGCCGACGCGCCGGAAATGCTCCTCCGCGACAGCGATGATGCGTTCCCGCGTGGCTTCGGCAGAGAGGCGATGACGGATATTCATTGAGTCCGTTACGATTGATAACTGATGATTTTCGAATTTTATCAGGAATCATGTGTCAGTCAAGCGCTGTCTGCCGACCAAGGTGAAGGAACGGAACCGGGGGGAGGGTTGGCGGGCTCGCCAAGTCGATGGGTAGGCCAGGTCCCCGGGCTGGCCAAGTCCCAGGGCTGCGGCTAAAGAACCGCACCAGAGCCTGTTTCCGACGAGGGTGCCGCGTGTCCAAACCGATGAATCCGGTCTATGCCGGCCTGCCGACAACGATTTTCGAGACCATGTCCCGCCTCGCCCGCGAGCATCAGGCGGTGAATCTCGGGCAGGGTTTCCCGGATGATCCCGGCGCCGAGGATATCCGGGCGCGGGCGGCGGAGGCTCTGGTTTCGGGCTGGAACCAGTATCCGCCGATGATGGGCATTCCCGAATTGCGTCAGGCCGCCGCCGCGCATTTCGCGCATCATCAGGGCCTCGTCTTCGACCCCGACAGCGAGATCATGGTGACATCGGGCGCGACCGAGGCCCTGGCCGGCGCGCTGTTCTCGCTCATCAACCCGGGCGACGAGGTCGTGCTGTTCCAGCCGATGTATGACGCCTACCTGCCGCTGGTTCTCCGGGCCGGCGGCATCCCGAAATTCGTCACCTTAAGGCCGCCGCACTGGCGCTTCACCGCAGAGGACCTTGCGGCCGCCTTCTCGCCGCGCACCAAGCTCGTCCTGTTCAATGACCCGCTCAATCCGGCCGGAACGGTCTGCCCGCTGGAAGATCTCTCCATGCTTGCGCATTTCTGCATGGCCAATGATGCCATCGCGGTCTGCGACGAGGTCTGGGAGCATGTCGTCTTCGACGGCATCCGTCACCAGTCGCTGATCGGGCTGCCGGGCATGCGCGAGCGCGTCGTGAAGATCAGCTCGGCGGGGAAGATCTTTTCCCTGACCGGCTGGAAGGTCGGCATCGTGATGGCCGCGCCCCCGCTGATGCGGGTCCTTGCCAAGGCGCACCAGTTCCTCACCTTCACGACGCCGCCGAACCTGCAGGCCGCTGTCGCCTTTGGCCTCGGCAAGGAAGACAGCTTCTTCGACGCGATGCGTGCCGATTTCCAGCAGGCGCGGGATTATCTCGCCGGTGGGCTGGAGGATCTCGGCTTCCCGGTCCTGAATTCGCGCGGCACCTATTTCCTGAATATCGACATCGCGCCGCTCGGCGAGACGGACGATGCCGCCTTCTGCCAGCGGCTTGTGGCGGAACACGGGGTCGCGGCAATCCCCGTTTCGGCCTTCTATGCCGAGGATCCGGTGCGCACGGTTGTCCGGCTCTGTTTTGCCAAGCGCCGGTCGACGCTGGATGCGGCGCTGGAGCGGATGGCCGGCGTGGTCGGCAGGGCCTGAGGCTCAGCGCGAGACAGCGACCTGGCGACACTCGTCCGGCAGGTCGTCAAGCGTCCAGGGTTTGGGCGGCGGCTTCGGCTTGCTGGCGGGTCCGGGCGGCGGCTTGGGCTTGTTCATTGCCGCATATTGCTTCTTCAGCCAGTCCTGCAGTTCCGTACCGCAGCCATCCTCGTCCACCGGAAGCGGCTGATCGACACAGGAGGCATCCTCCTTCGGGCAGGCCATGCGGATGTGGAAATGGAAATTGTGCCCCCACATGGGCCGCACCTTGGAGAGCCATCCCCTGTCGGAGCCGGCATCGCGGCACAGCGCGACCTTGATGGCGGGGTTGACGAAGATCCGGCTCACCTTGGATTCGCGTGCCGCAAGACGGATCAACGCGAGGTGGCTGCGGGTATAGGCGGAAGTGTCGACATCCATCCAGTCGGGCCGGACGATGTTCGTCGCGCTCATCGTTTCCCGTTCGGCCCGGCTCAGCGTCCGGTCCGGCATCGGCGTCAGCCAGATATCCGCGTCGAGCCCGATCTGGTGCGAGGCGTGGCCGGTCAGCATCGGTCCGCCGCGGGGCTGGGAAATGTCGCCGACCAGCAGGCCGTTCCACCTGGCCTCCCGCGGCGCGCGCCTCGCGATGGATTCGATCAGCGCGATCAGGTCCGGGTGGCCCCAGTTCCGGTTGCGCGAGAGGCGCATCACCTGCCAGGTCTCGCCATCGACGGGCAGAGCCTTCGCGCCGGCAAGGCACCCGCGCGCGAAGGAGCCGATGGCGCGCGGCTCGAGATTGGCGGGGCCCGGCGTGGTGCCGAAAATGCGCTTGGCCGCATTGTTGGGCAGCAACGACAGGACCTTGGCCCGCCGTTCCATTTCCTCGGTCTGCGTCTGCTGGGCGGAAGCCGGCACGGCAAAGGTGAGGGCGGCCAGGACAAGGGCGGCAATTCCCGGCCGGCCCCTCGTCATTCCCTTCGTCTTGCCCGTCGCCAAGGCCTTGTCCAGCATCGATTCGCCCCTCGTGATGGAGCAACGAGCATGGCAGCAAAGGGTTAACCAGACCAGCCGGACCGGCACATTTTGAGCGAAACGATTCAGGGAATCGCGGGGTCGAAGGCGCAGGATGGGCCGGTGAAGACGGAGGGGAACCACCCATGTCCGCATCCTGTGCCCGCCGACTCCTGCCGCTTCTGGTGATCTTTCTCGGCATCCTGGTCCAGACCCAGGCCGGCAACGCCCGGGGCGAGCCACCTTGCATGGTCCGGCAGGTCTGACGACCGGGTCTGACGGCCCGACAATTTCGCTTTTCAATCCGCCGGTCTTGGATAGGCTGGCTCCAAATCCCGGGCATGCCGCCCGATGCGGCCAGGTGACACAAGGGATGCGAGGAGGAATCATGAGCGATCTGAACAGGGCAATTCCCCGCCGTGCCGTTCTGGCCGGCCTTGCCGCGACGCCGTTTGTTGCATCCGCTGCGCGCGGGCAGGGCGCATGGCCGAAGGCAGGAACGATCCGGATGATCATCCCCTTCCCGCCGGCCGGCGCGACCGACGTGATCGGCCGCATCGTCGCCGAGCGGCTGGGCGCGATCTGGGGCAACCAGATCGTGGTCGAGAACAAGGGCGGCGCCGGCGGCAATATCGGCACCGATCAGGCGGCGAAAGCCGCGCCGGACGGCAACACGATGCTCGTCGTCTCGGTGGGCATGGCCACCAACCCCTATCTCTACAAGTCACTGCCCTATGACCCGGTGAAGGATTTCGAGCCCGTCAGCCTGATGGCGATGGTGCCGAACATCATGGTCGTGCCGCCCAACCACCCGGCGAAATCCGTCGCCGAGTTCATCGCCCTCGCGAAGGCGAAGCCGGGCACCATGTCCTTCGGCTCCTCGGGCATCGGCACCTCGGTCCATCTCTCGGGCGAACTGTTCCAGAAGCTGACCGGCACGAAGATGATCCACGTGCCCTACAAGGGCACCGCCGAGGCGAAGAACGATCTGATCGCCGGCCGGCTGGACTGCATCTTCGACAACATCACCGCGGCGTTGCCGCAGGCGCAGGCCGGGACAATCAAGGCTCTCGGCATCACCACCGCGAAGCGCTCGAAGCTGGCGCCCGATCTGGCGCCGATCAACGAGACGGTTCCAGGCTTCGACGTGTCCTCCTGGTTCGCGCTGTTCGTGCCGGCGAAAACGCCGCCAGCCATCGTCGCGCGCATGAATGCCGACGTGAAGGCTGTGCTGGCCGAGGCCGAGGTGGCGACCAAGCTTGGCAAGCTCGGCGGGGAGATTGTCGGCTCCAGCCAGCAGGAACTGGCGGCGTTCCTGAAGTCGGAAAGCGATAAATGGGGCGCGCTGATCAAGGAGATCGGCGCCACGGCCGGCTGAGGCCGCCGACCCGAGGCTTGAAGCGGGCCGGCGAATCCGGTTCATTGGCGGATAATCGATCGCCATTGCCGGGATGGCCCGCCGCCTTCGTTGCTTGAGGCCGGAGGCGGGCATGCCCGCTTCACGCCTGCAGAGCCCCGAATGCACCGCTTCCTTGCCTGGCTGGAGGGATTGATCCCTCCGGTCGTACCCGCCCCGCCGGGCGAGCCCACATCGCTTTTTCCCTTTCTGGGGCAGCAGATCCGGCAGGTGCGGGGGCCTTTGGCTGTCCTGACCGCGCTGACCATGATCGATGCGCTGCTCGACACGGTGGTGCCGTTCTTCATCGGGCATCTTGTCGGACTGCTGGCGACGACGCCGCGCGACCGCTTCTTCGCCGAGGCCATGCCGACGCTTCTCGCCATGCTCGCGGTCGTGCTGGTCATCCGCCCGGTGATTTTCCTCACCGCCTTCTCGATCGGGCGGCTGGGCATCGAGCCGGGCTGGCAGAGCCGGATGCGCTGGCAATTCTACGGTCGCCTGATCGGCCAGAGCCTCCGGTTCTTCCATAACGATTTCGCGGGGCGGCTGGCCAACCGGGTCATGCAGACCGGCGGCGCGGTGCGCCAGGCGACGATCTCCTTCATCCAGGCGATCATCTATATCGCCTGCTACGGTCTCGGTTCGGTCGGGCTGATCGCTGTTCAGGACTGGCGCATGGCCCTGCCCGTCGCGCTCTGGTTCTGCGCCTACCTGCTCATCCTGCGGCTCTTCCTGCCCCGCCAGCGGCTGCGGGCGCAGGCCGCCTCGGAAGGGCGTTCGATGCTGATGGGCAAGGTCGTCGATGCGTTCGGCAATATCCAGACGCTGAAGCTCTTCGGCGAGAAGGCGCGGGACGACGCCTACATGGCCGCGGCCGTGCGCGAGGCCAATGGCCTGTTCCAAGCCCAGCAGCGATTGCAGATCGGCTTTTCGGGCTGCCTCTCGATCCTCAGCGCCTCCACGGTCTGCACCACCTGCGGCATCGGCCTCTGGCTGTGGAGCCACGGCGCGATCGAGGTCGGCGGCTTCACCATGGCGATGACGCTGGTTCTCTCGCTTGTCCGTGCCTCCGGCTGGATCGCGTGGGAAATCGCCGGGATCATGGAAAATATCGGCATTGTCCAGGAAGGCATGGAAAGCCTGACGGCCCCGGTCACCATGCAGGATCGGCCGGATGCCGTTCCCCTGCGCTTCGAGCGCGGCGAGATCACCTTCCGGAAGGTGTCCTTTTCCTATGATGACCGGCTGCCCATCCTGCGCGACATCGACCTCGTGATCCGCCCCGGTGAGAAAATCGGCCTGGTCGGGCGCTCCGGCGCCGGCAAGTCGACCCTCGTCAACCTGCTCCTGCGCTTCAATGCCGTGACCGAAGGGCAGATCCTCGTCGATGGCCAGGACATTGCCGGCCTGAAGCAGGAATCGCTGCGCAGGGTCATCGCGATGGTCACGCAGGACACCGCCCTGCTGCACCGCTCGATCCGCGACAACGTGCTCTATGGCCGGCCGGAGGCCTCCGAAGAGGAACTGCACGCGGCGCTTGCCCGGGCGCAGGCGACGGATTTCGTCGGGAACCTGCAGGATTGGCTCGGCCGGCGCGGGCTGGATGCCCATGTCGGCGAGCGTGGTGTCAAGCTCTCCGGCGGACAGCGCCAGCGGATCGCCCTGGCCCGCGTGATCCTGCGCGACGCGCCCATCCTCGTGCTCGATGAGGCAACCAGCGCCCTCGACAGCGAGGTCGAGACGGCGATCCAGGAGAATCTCGGCACGCTCATGGCGGGCAAGACGGTGATCGCCATCGCCCATCGCCTGTCGACCCTCCAGATCATGGACCGGCTGGTCGTGCTCGATCAGGGCCGCATTCTCGAACAGGGCACCCATGCGGACCTGCTGGCGGCTGGCGGCCTCTATGCCGATCTCTGGGCCCGGCAATCCGGCGGCTTCATCGTGGCGCCGAAGAAGCGGGAGATTGCCGGCGCCGAATAGCCCCGATGTCGGCCCTGCCGGTGATGCCCAGCTTGATCACCGTCAAGGACAGCCGCGGGCCTGAGGCCAGAATGCAGGCCGCATCAGCAGGGGAAGCGGCCCATGGCGGACCTGGAAGCACTTGTCTCCGGATGGGGCATCGGCCCCGCCATGGCATTGGCCGGCCTGCTGGCCGGGCTGCTCTTCGGGTTCATGGCCCAGCGTAGCCAGTTCTGCCTGCGCGCGGCTGTTGTCGAATTCGTCTCGCGCAGCTACGGACGCAAGCTGGCCATCTGGCTTCTGGCATTCGGAAGCGCCATCCTCTCGCTGCAGATGCTCGTTGCGGCCGGCCTTGTCGATCTCTCGGGAATCCGGGCGCTCGATTCGCGCGGTTCCCTGTCGGGCGCGGTACTGGGCGGGTTGATGTTCGGGATCGGGATGGTCCTCGCAAGGGGCTGTGCCAGCCGTCTCCTGGTTCTCTCCGCCACCGGAAACATGCGGGCCCTCGTCACCGGGCTTGTCTTCGTCGTCACGGCGCAGGCCGCTTGGCAGGGCGCGCTAGAGCCCCTGCGGCTTGCGCTCTCGGAACTCTGGACGATCGAGGGCGGCCCCTCCCGGGACTGGATGGCCCGACTGGGAGGCGGCACCGTCGCCCGCCTGGCCTTTGCCGGGCTTTGGGTCTCGGCCGCGCTGGTCTTTGCCTGGCGCGGCAAGATCAGCGCATGGGGATGGATCGGCGGGGTCGGTGCCGGTCTGGCCGTCGCCCTCGCCTATCTGCTCTCGTCCCGGATCGGCGCTGCGGGGATGGAGACCGGCATGGCGCGGGGCATCACGTTTTCCGGCCCTTCGGCGGAACTGCTGATGCGGATCCTCGCCCCGAACGGTCGCGCACCGGGCTTCGACACGCTGCTCGTGCCCGGCGTCTTTCTGGGCTCGGCCCTCGGCGCCCTGATGGCCGGCGAATGGCGCCTGACCGTGTTCGACACGCGTTCAGGCATGATGCGCTACATGGCCGGCGCCGTGCTGATGGGTTTCGGCTCGATCATGGCGGGCGGCTGTGCCGTCGGCGCCGGCATTTCCGGTGGCGCCATCTTCTCCGTCACGGCCTGGCTCGCGCTGCTCGGCATGTGGCTCGGCGCCGGCATCACCCATCTCGTGCTCGACGCGCCGAAACCGACAGGCCACGACCTGCCGGCTGACCTGGAGCCGGCCCGGATCGGCTGAGCCGGGTCAGCTGTCCATCTTCAGCGCGGCGATGAAGGCTTCCTGCGGAATCTCGACCTTGCCGAATTGCCGCATCTTCTTCTTGCCTTCCTTCTGCTTGTCCAGAAGCTTGCGCTTGCGGCTGATATCGCCGCCATAGCACTTGGCCGTCACGTCCTTGCGCAGGGCACGCACCGTCTCGCGGGCAATGATCTTGCCGCCGATCGCCGCCTGGATCGGGATCTGGAAGAGATGCGGCGGGATCAGGTCCTTCAGCTTCTCGCACATCACCCGGCCGCGGCCTTCGGCCCGGTTGCGATGGACCAGCATGGAGAGCGCGTCGACCGGCTCGGAATTGACCAGCACCGACAGCTTCACGAGGTCGCCCTCGCGGTAATCGGTGATCGTGTAGTCGAACGAGGCATAGCCCTTCGAGATGGATTTCAGCCGGTCGTAGAAATCGAACACCACCTCATTGAGCGGCAGGTCATAGACCACCATCGCGCGTTTGCCGACATAGGTCAGGTCGATCTGGTTGCCGCGCCGCTCCTGGCAGAGCTTGAGGATCGCGCCGAGATAATCATCCGGCGTGAGGATCGTGGCGCGGATCCACGGCTCGCGGATCTCCGCGATCTTCATCACGTCCGGCAGGTCGGCCGGGTTGTGCAGGTCGATCTCGGTGCCGTCACGCAGGGCGACCTGGTAGACGACGCTCGGCGCGGTGGCGATCAGGTCGAGGTTGAACTCGCGCGTCAGCCGTTCCTGGATGATCTCCAGATGCAGCAGCCCGAGGAAGCCGCAGCGGAAGCCGAAGCCGAGCGCGGCGGAGGATTCCATCTCGTAGGTGAAGCTGGCATCGTTGAGACGCAGCTTGCCCATCGCGGCGCGGAGTTCGTCGAATTCCGCCGCATCCACCGGGAAGAGGCCGCAGAACACCACCGGCTGCACCGGCTTGAATCCCGGCAGCGCCTGTGCGGTCGGCTTGCGCTCCTCGGTGATCGTGTCGCCGACGCGGGTATCCGCCACTTCCTTGATCGAGGCGGTGATGAAGCCCACCTCGCCCGGGGTCAGTTCCGGCAGGTCGATCATCTTCGGCGTGAAGACGCCGACGCGGTCGACGTCATAGACCGCATCCGTACCCATCATCTTGATGCGCATGCCCTTCTTGAGCTTGCCGTCGATGATCCGGACGAGCACGACCACGCCGAGATAGACATCATACCAGCTGTCGACGAGCAGCGCCTTGAGCGGCGCCGAAACGTCGCCCTTGGGCGGCGGCAGCCGGGTGACGATCGCCTCGAGCACACCCTCGATATTGAGCCCGGTCTTGGCCGAGATCGGCACGGCCTCGGACGCATCGAGCCCGATCACTTCCTCGATCTGCTCCTTCACCCGGTCCGGCTCGGCGGCGGGCAGGTCGACCTTGTTCAGGACGGGAACGATCTCGTGATTGGCATCGAGCGCGTGGTAGACATTCGCAAGCGTCTGCGCCTCGACGCCCTGGCTCGCATCGACCACCAGCAGCGAGCCCTCGCAGGCCGCGAGGCTGCGCGAGACCTCGTAGGCGAAGTCGACATGGCCCGGCGTATCCATCAGGTTGAGGATATAGTCCTTGCCGTCATTCGCCCGGTAGGAGAGGCGGACAGTCTGGGCCTTGATGGTGATGCCGCGCTCGCGCTCGATCTCCATGTTGTCGAGCACCTGCTCCACCATCTCGCGCTCGGTCAGGCCGCCTGTTTTCTGGATCAGGCGGTCGGCGAGGGTGGACTTGCCGTGGTCGATATGCGCCACGATGGAGAAGTTGCGAATATTTGAGATCGGTTCCGTGCTCATGGCGCGGGAGATAGCGAAGCTGACGCAAATGTCCAAGGAAATCGCGTTCCGGCGGGAGACTGCGACAAAACAGGACGGGCAGCCCGGGGAAGCGGGCTGCCCGGAGAGGGCAGAAGCGGGAGGCGATCAGCGCAAGGCGGCGCCGGAGGCGGCGACCGGTGTGGCGGGCTCTTCCGGCACGCCATCGGCATTCGGCCCGATCTCCTTCTCCCAGGGAGAAACCTTCTCGAGCCAGACCAGGAAACCGATGATGACGGCTGCGAAGGTCAGGGCGACAGCCGGGAACGGCACGCCGAGGAGCTGGTCGAGCGTCAGCCGGCCATAGGAACCGGTGGTCAGGACCGGCTTCAGGATGTTCGGCTCCATATAGGTGAAGGCCAGCGCGCCGAAGAGCCCGCCGATGAAGGTGAAGATCGCATCCCTGTAGCCGGTGCCGATCTGCGCCAGCACGGTGCCGGGGCAGGCGCCGGCCATCACGATCCCGACGCCGAGAATGGCCCCGCCGACAATATCCGCGGCGAACAGCGTCGCCTTGGGGGAGAGCTTGGCAAAGCCGAACCCGACCAGGATGGCGAGGACGATCAGCCCGGTGGCGACGGCGCTGAGGAACATCTTCAGCATGGCATGGCGGGACATCTGCATCTGGCAGACGATGACCCCGCCTTCGCAGACGCGGCCCTTTTCCAGCGCCATCCCGAAAATGGCGCCCATGGCAAGGCCGATGAGAATGGCAGCGAAAACGCTCATGACGGTCTCCTCAGACGCGCTTGTAGATGAGATTGGCCGTGACGATCCCGGCCGCGAACATCGCCGTCACGGCGATGAAGGAGCCGATGGCGAGCTGGGCAATGCCGGAAACGCCGTGGCCGGAGGTACAGCCATCTGCGATGCGGGCACCGAACACCATGATGAACCCGCCGAGGGTCGCCATGGCATAGCGCCGGGCGGGGGTATGCGCGCCCATGGCCCGGGCCCAGAACGGGGAATGGCCCCAGCGCGGCGTGCCGGACAGTCGCGACGAGACGAAGGCGCCGAGCACGATGCCTGCGATCAGCGCCACCTGCCACCAGTTCTTGGCACCGCCGAGATGGTTGGCCGCATATTTGATCTCGACGATCGAGGGATCGATGAACTGGGCGAGATTGGCCGAGATCGTCACATAGGATGACGAGGTGCCGAGCGCCGTGCCGATCAGCAGGAAGGCGGGAATCTGCAGCAGCCCGACGACGATGCCGGCCGCGTAGGGCGACCAGGCGCGTTTGGTGAATCCGAGCATGGGACCTCCGGGAAAGAGCGGGGATCCCTCTATAAACATTCATACATATGAATGTGTCAAGCGCTTTCTGCGCCGGGCGCCCGGCCGATCAGCCGGCCTCGACCATCGGTGCCAGCATCCCCTTGAGTTTGGCGAGATCGGCCGCAAACAGGCGGATGCCCTCGGCCAGCTTCTCGGTGGCCATCGCATTCTCGTTCATGGCCCAGCGGAACGAGGCCTCGTCCACCGCGATCCGGGCCGGAACCGGGGCGCCGGCGGAATCGGGCGACAGCACCCGGGCGAGCAGGCCCTGATCCTGCGCAAGCTGGTCCAGCAGGGCCGGCGCAATGGTGAGACGGTCGCATCCGGCCAAGGCCTCGATCTCGCCGAGATTGCGGAACGAGGCCCCCATCACCACCGTCTTGTGGCCATGCCCCTTGTAATAGGCGTAGATCGACCGGACCGAGACGACGCCGGGATCGGTCTCGGCGGTGTAATCCTGCCCCGTCGCCTTCTTGTACCAGTCGAGGATGCGGCCAACGAAGGGCGAGATCAGGAAGGCACCGGCCTCCGCGGCGGCTACCGCCTGCGCGAGGCTGAACAGCAGCGTGAGATTGCAGTCGATTCCCTCTTTCTGGAGAATCTCGGCCGCGCGGATCCCCTCCCAGGTCGAGGCGATCTTGATGAGGATCCGCTCCCGGCCAATGCCCCGGCTCGCATAATCGGCAATGATCCGCCGCGCCTTGGCGACGGTCCGGGCGGTATCGAAGGAGAGATCGGCATCCACTTCGGTCGAGACGCGCCCGGGCACGCGGCGCGTCAGTTCGGTGCCGAAGGTCACGGCCAGCCGGTCACAGGCCGCCTCGACACGCTGCGCAGCGGAGAGGTTCTGCGCCCCTGCCCAGGCCACCGCCTCCTCGACCAGCGGGCGATAGGCCGGCATTTCCGCAGCCTTGAGGATCAGTGTCGGGTTGGTCGTGCAATCCGTGGGCCTGAACGCCTCGATGGCCGCCATGTCACCGGTATCGGCGACGACGACGGTCATGGCTTTCAGTTGTTCGAGCTTGCTGGGCATGCCGGCGTCTTCCCTTCCTCACCCGCCCATCGAATAGGTCGACAGGCCGCGCTTGTTTTCGTCGATGGAAAGCCGCTGCGCAAGCGCGGGCATGGCCCTGTCGGCGCAATCCGTGCGCGGGCAGGTCCGGCAGGAGACGCCGATCGGCGTCACCACCTGCGGATCATCGAGATTGAGGCCATCGGCATAGACAATCTCGCGGGCATGGGAGATCCCGGTGCCAAGCCCGATCGCGAGCGTGCCCGCGCGTTGGGGCATTCCACCCCGGATGAAGGCCCGGCCGGCCGGGGTGAGGGTGCGCGCGATGCAGAAGAACTGGCTGCCATCGGGCATTTTCGAGACCTGCACCCGCAGCATGCCCGGCGTGGCGAAGGCGTCGTAGACATTCCAACGCGGGCAGGCCGCACCGAACCGCGCGATCTGGATCCCCGAAAGCGAGAACCGCTTCGAGATATTGCCGGCAATATCGACCCGGATCAGGTGGAACGGGATTCCCTCGTTGCCCGGGCGCTGCAGCGTGGTCAGCCGGTGGCAGACCTGCTCGAAAGACAGCCCGAACCGGTGCTGGAGGATGTCGATCGCGTAGCGCGTGCTCCGGGCCGCCTCGAGGAAGCGGTCATAGGGCGCCATCACCGCCGCCGCGAAGTAGTTGGCCAGCGCCGAGGCCGCCAGCGCATCCGCCTCCGGGCTTGAGGATTTGCCGCCCGAGACCGCCTGGTCGATTTCCTTGCGGTAGCCGAGAAAGGCGATCTGGTGTGCGAGCTGGAAGGTGCGGCTCGGCAGGGGCAGCAGTTCCGAGAGCATCAGCCGCCGGGTCAGCGGGTTGTAATGGCGCAGCAGGCCCTGCATCGTATCGACCGAGGCAATCTCGACATCGACGGCGAAGCGCATGTTCAGCACCTTCACCAGGTCCTGCTGCAGCGTGAGCAGGGCTAGCCCGTTTTCCTGCCAGAGCTGCTCCGCGGCTTCCTCCAGCTCCGGGAAATGGTTGCGGCGACGCTGCAGGAACTCCGTGACCTCCTCCGAGGGCAGGGCATGGATGCCGCCCTCGCCATCGGCTTCGTCCCCGAAGCTGCCATCGCCGGTGCCGCCCCGCCGATAGGCCTGGTAGAGCGCGAGAAAGGCCCGTCCCATCGCTGGAAGCTGCGCCACCAGTTCCTTCACATCGCTGGCCTTCACATCGGCAGATTCGAAAACCGGGTCGGACAGTGCCTCCATCAGGTCGGTCTGGAGCTGCTCGTCGCCCTCGCCGCCAAGGCTCGCGAGATCGACCTGGAACCGCTCGGCGAGGCGCAGGAGCACCGGCACCGTGACCGGTCGCTGGTTGCTCTCGATCAGGTTGAGATAGCTCGGCGAGATCGCCAGCTCGGTCGCCATCTGCGCCTGGCTGAGCCGGCGCTCCTGGCGGAGGCGGCGGATCTTGCCGCCGATCCGGAGCGATTTCATGACGCCTCCTGTAAAAATATTTACACTTCACAACATCACATTTGTGAAGATGTCAAGCATTTTCCGTGTTTCTCGCCTAATTCCAACAGCTTATTGCATCTGCGAACGGCGCGTGAGAGGAGAGGGCGTGTGAAGGCTTGTAAATGATGTTTGCTTGCTCCGGCATCAGGGATGAGCCGCGCATCCTCGACGAAGTTCTGACTTGAAAGGAAAGACCATGTCCGCCCCCACCACATCTTACAACCCGCAGAACAAGCGCGACTACACGCCCGCGGATGTCGCGAAGCTCGCCGGTTCGTTCAAGATGGAATACACGCTCGCCCGGATGGGTGCCGAGCGGCTCCGCATGCTCCTCGCCAACCGTCCCTTCGTCCGCACCCTCGGCGCCCTCACCGGCAACCAGGCGATGCAGCAGGTGAAGGCCGGCCTCGAGGCCATCTATCTCTCGGGCTGGCAGGTTGCGGCCGATGCCAACAATGCCGGCCAGATGTATCCGGACCAGTCGCTCTACCCGGCCTCGTCGGTGCCGGACGTGGTGCGCCGGATCAACAACACGCTGCGCCGCGCTGATCAGATCGCCCATATGGAAGGGGATACCTCCATCCATTACATGGCGCCGATCATCGCCGATGCCGAAGCCGGCTTCGGCGGTCCGCTCAACGCCTTCGAACTGATGAAGGCCATGATCGAGTCGGGCGCGGCCGGCGTCCATTTCGAGGACCAGCTGGCCTCGGAGAAGAAGTGCGGCCATCTCGGCGGCAAGGTGCTGGTCCCGACCAAGACCTTCATCCGCACCCTGAACGCCGCCCGTCTCGCGGCCGATGTCTGCGGCGTGCCGACCGTGCTGCTCGCCCGCACCGATGCCCATGCGGCCAACCTCATCACCTCGGATGTCGATGATTACGATCACCCGTGGATCGATCGCGACAGCCGCACCGAGGAAGGCTTCTTCCGCCTGAAGCAGGGCAACAAGCACTCGGTCGAGCATGCCATTGCCCGCGGCCTCGCCTATGGCGACTATGCTGACCTGGTCTGGTGGGAAACCTCCGAGCCGGATCTCGGCGAAGCGCGTGAATTCGCCACCGAATTCAAGCGCAAGTATCCGAACAAGCTGCTCGCCTACAATTGCTCGCCTTCCTTCAACTGGAAGAAGAAGATGAGCGATGCCGAGGCGGCCCGCTACCAGGAAGAGATCGGCGCGATGGGCTACAAGTACCAGTTCGTGACGCTGGCCGGCTTCCACTCGCTCAACCTCTCGATGTTCGAACTGGCCAAGGGCTATTCGCAGCGCGGCATGGGTGCCTATTCGGAAATGCAGCAGCGCGAATTCGCGGCGCAGGACATCGGCTTCACCGCTGTCCGTCACCAGCGCGAAGTCGGCACCGGCTATTTCGATGCCGTCGCCATGGCGATCTCGCAGGGCAAGTCCTCGACGACCGCGATGGCGGGCTCGACCGAAACCGAGCAGTTCCACGGCGATGCGCCGGCCAAGGCGATCGCGGCCGAGTAATCCTTTGGGGCCGGTGCTCATCCCCCCGGCCTTCGACTCGCCGGATCGCGGTCTCCCCCGCGATTCGGCATTTCTCCCCAACCATAGAAAGAACGCGTTCCGCTCGGGGACAGAAAGGAGAACCACGATGCCAAGACAATTCTGGGTGATTGGCGGCGAATATCAGTGCGTGGAGTTCCACGAGGTCATTCCGGGGACAGCACGCGTATTCGGGCCGTTCTCCTCCTACGAGGAAGCCAACCGGGTCTGGCGCGAGCGCTCGCTCGCCAGCCGCTCCTCGGCCACCACGCGCTATTCCATCGTGGCGAACGCGCCCAATCCGAACCGCCAGAATGAAGCTGCGTAAGACAGCGGCGGCATAACAAAATTGGAGGAATCGCCGGAGCAGGCGAGGCCGGGTCTTCGGACCCGGCTTTTTCCGTTTGAACCTCCGGGAAGGGCGCATTTCGCCGATTGTTGCTTGCCTCGGGCCGCCCTGCATGCCATTAGCCCGCCCCCGCAAGCAAAAAGGGCCGTCTGGCCATGCGCAATCCGCACTCCGGTTCCGAATTCTCGCTGTCCCACCTGCTGGACGATATCCGCGATCATGTCCGCCCGGCTTTCGGTCGCGGCCGCGTGGCGGATTACATCCCCGAACTCGCCGGCGTCGATCCGCGGAAATTCGGGATGGCGGTGGTGACCCTCGATGGCGAGGAGGTGGGAACGGGCGATTGCGACGAACCCTTCTCGCTGCAAAGCATCACCAAGCTCTTCGCGCTGATCCTGGCGCTCAATCGCGGCGGCGACGAGATCTGGACACGCATCGGCAAGGAGCCCTCCGGAACGGCCTTCAACCATCTCGCCATTCTGGAGGCCGAGCAGGGCGCGCCGCGCAATCCTTTCGTCAATGCCGGCGCCCTGGCGGTGACCGATTACCTGATGGGGCGCAGCACGGATGTTGCCGCGCTCATGGCCGGCCTGATCCGTGTCAGCGGCGGCCTGTCCGGCGGGCGCGTCAACGACGCGGTGGCCCTCTCTGAACAGGCCACCGCGCACCAGAACCGGGCCATTGCCCATATTCTCAAGGTCCATGGCACGATCGACCATGCCCCGGATGCCGTGGTCGATGCCTATTGCCGCCAATGCGCGCTGGAATTCTCGGTGCGGGATCTCGCCCGGGCCGCGTTGCCGCTGGCCGCTTCCGGCTTTTCGCCCTTTTCGCGCGAGACCATCATGCCGGCCCGCCTCGCCCGCCGGGTCAATGCCGTGATGATGACCTGCGGCATGTACGAATCCACCGGCAGTTTCGCCTATCGCGTCGGCCTGCCCGCCAAGAGCGGCGTCGGCGGCGGGATTGTCGCCGTCGCGCCGGGGCGGGGGGCCGTGGCGGTCTGGTCGCCCGAACTCGATCGTGTCGGCAATTCGCTTGTCGGCACGATCGCACTGGAACTCTTCGTCCAGAATGCCGGCTGGTCGGTGCTCTGAGCGATCAATTCAACCGGAACTCGACGCCGACCTTGCGGATTTCCGCAGGGGTGATCAACCGGTTATGCGCCACCTTGATCGAATGGAGCGCGCCCTCGATCTCGCGGCGCCAGAAATCGATGAACCGGTGCAGCACCGGAAAGTTCGGATAGACATCGTAATCCTGCCAGATGAATTCCTGCAGCAGGGCCGGATGATCCGGCAGACGATAGAGGATGTTTGCTGTTGTCAGCCCGTATCCTTCGAGCTGGCGGCGGAACTGCAGGTCAACCATGGTGTCCTCCTTTCTGGCACGAGCCTGAGTATTTCACCGCGGAACTCCTTGCGCAGAAGTTGACAAACGGTCGCAGGAATGTAAAAAAGCGTAGAAATACCAAATTGTTAGCAGCATGTTTCGTCGGCTGCCAACAATTGATGTCGGAAGGACACAGGCAGGCTGCCAGCTCCGGAAATGCCGGTCACGGGGCTTGACCGGGGCCTTGGCCTCGGCCACGGAAACGGTGTTCCCCGCAACGCAGCACCGGAGGCGCGACATGCAGGATCGTGCTTCCTTCCTGGCACTCGGCACCATCGCGATCGGTCTCGCCGTGCTCGGCCTGAAATTCGGGGCCTATTGGCTGACCGGCTCCGTCGCGCTCTATTCCGATGCGCTCGAGAGCTGCGTCAACGTGGTCGCGGCTCTGGTCACGTTCGGGGCGCTCCGCGTCAGCGCCAAGCCGGCCGATGCCAAGCATCCCTATGGCCATCAGAAGATCGAGTATATCGCTGCGGTTTTCGAGGGCGCGCTGATCCTGCTTGCCGCTGTTGTCGTCTTCCACGCCGCGTGGGAATCGTGGCGGAACCCGAAGCCGGTGACGATCGATGCGTTCGGGGTCGGTCTGAACGTGGCCGCCGGGCTGATCAATGGTGGCTGGGCCGCTCTGCTGCTCGCCCGTGCGCGGACCCTGCGTTCGCCGGCCCTCCGGGCCGACGGCCAGCACCTGATGACCGATGTCATCTCGTCGATCGGCGTGCTGGCCGCCCTGGTCATTGCCGTGGCAACGGGGCTCTCCTGGCTGGATCCGCTGCTCGCCTGCCTCGTCGCCATCAACATTCTCGTTTCCGGCTGGAAGCTGATGCAGCAATCCTTTTCCGGCCTGCTCGACGAGGCTGCGGCCCCGGAGGAGCTGGAGCGGATCCGCGCGCTCATCGCGCTCCACGCGGAGGGGGCGCTCGAGGCGCATGATCTCCGCACGCGGCATTCCGGACGGCTGACCTTCATCGAGTTCCATCTCGTCGTGCCGGGAGACATGCGCGTCGACCGCGCCCATGACATCTGCGACCGGATCGAGGCCGCGCTGAAGGAGGCGGTCGGTGCGGCGATGATCACCATCCATGTCGAACCGGAGAACAAGGCCAAGCATCAGGGCATCGTTGTCTTGTAATCCCGCCGGAATCGGCAGAGCCTTCCGACCCTCGACTGACGATTCGGAAGCGCCAGAAAGCAAGATAGCCAGGATGCCCTCGTTTTTTGCTGAGAATGCACCCTACCTGCTGCTGGCCGTGGTCGGCTTCTGGTTCGCGGCACGGTTCCTCGTGATGCCCGGGCGCAAGGGTTCGGGCCTTGCCGCCATGTTCCGGCGCGAGGCGCCGGTACGCGAGGCCGGCCTCGACCAGGCGGCCATCCGGACCCTCGTGGAGGACAGCCGCACCTTTGCCCGCCAGCGTCCGGATATCCGGGGATTGCTGCTTGCCGGAGATTTTGCCGCCGGAACGGCCCGTCCGGATTCATCGGTGGTGCTGGTCTTCCTGGCCGACAACCCGGGGGTCCTTTCCGGAAAGGCAGGCCTTTCCGGCTGGTCCTACCCCGAACGGGGCCATGCTGTCGTCACGCACGATGTGTCGACCGAGGATGGCGCCGTTCTCCATCGCCTCGTGCTCAGGGGCGCGCCGCCTGTCGTGCTGGCCTTTGTCGGGACGGAAGGCCGGGCGCTGCCGGCTTCGCTTGCGGCGCCGATCCGGGCAGGGTGTCAGGTTCTCGACGATCCGGCCGGACAGGCCGCCGCGCGGCGGCAGGACTGGCGCGAGCGTGCCGGCGCCTGAGGCTCAGCCGTTCCAGACCCCGAAAACCGTGTCGAGTGCCGGCTTCGGCTTGGCCGGCGGCCAGTCCTGCGTCGAGCCGATCGCGATGATCGAGACGAAATGCTCGTTCGGCCCGAGGCCGAATCCGTCACGGAAGGCATTTGTCTCGAGAAAACGGCCCGAGCGGATTGCCGCTGCAAAGCCCAGAGCCTGCACCGCGAGGACGAGGTTCTCGAGCGCGCAACCCACGGCGAGCCATTGGTCCGAAGCCGGAATCTTCGGATGGCCGGCATCGATCCGTGCCAGAACCCCGACAAGGCAAGGCCCCTGATAGGCTTTCTCGCGGGCCCGCTGGACTTCCTCCTCCGGGGCGTCCGGCATCATCTCTCGCGTGGCGGCACCGAGAAGGTCCGCCAGCCGGTCACGCGCCGTATCCGCCAGCGAAAGGAAGCGGAACGGCACGATCCGGCCATGGTCGGGCGCGCGCGACGCCGCCTCGATGATCAGCCGGAGCTGTGCATCATCGGGGCCGGGGCTGGCCAGCATGCGGGCATTGGCCGAGCGGCGGGCGAACAGGGCATCGATCACGGGATGCGTGGAGGGGGGCATGGCAGGTCCTTCGGTCACGGTAGACCGGAGGTAGGCCCCCTCATGCGCTGCGGCAAGAGGGTTTCCTCACCGGCCCGGACAACCGGGCGGCGCGGTTTCGTGCTGATTTTGTCACGAGTGTGGCTTGCGCCATACAGCCAGCCCCGGGCCGGCTCTTCTAGGGTCGTTCCGGGAGAAGAGTGGCCATGGCCTTCGAATCGCACAATGCCACGGGGCCGGAAGACCCCGCCAAGGCCGCAGCGGGCATGCTGCTGCGGTTCGGCTTCGCGATTCTCGCGATCGTGACGCCGAGCGCCACATTGCTGTCGCGCTGGGTCATCGTCGTTCTCGTGCCCATCGCCGCCGTGCTGATCATCCTCGCGGTCCTCCTGCGGCGGGATCCGGCCCGGCTGGTCGATGCCTGCCGCGATGCCCTCCTGTCCTGGCCGGGCGTGACCGCCATGCTGCTTGTGGCCTGGGCGCTGTTCTCGCTGCTCTGGACGCCGGCGCCTGGCGAGGCGGCAGCGCGCTTCTTCAAGACCATCGGCGTTGTCCTCCTCGGCTTCATGGCGGTTCAGGCCCTGCCGCGGAAGATGCGCGCCACCAACCTCCATCTTGTGACGATCGGCGTGGCGCTTGGCGCCGTCCTGCTGCTGGCGGGACGGGGCCTCGAACTGGCCGGCCTGGCCTCGGTCCAGTTTCCGGCCGCCACGCCCGGCCGCGCCACCGTCCTCATCGCCTGCCTCGGCTGGGCGGCGGCGGCGTGGCTGATGATCAAGAACCGCCGGCTGCTGGCGGCGATCCTGCTCGTCCTGGTCTTCGCCGCGGCGATTTCGGGGCCGACCGGCGAGGCGATCCTCCCGACCGGCATCGGATTCCTCGTTTTCGCACTCGCCTGGGCCGTGCCGGAACGCGCGGGCCGCATCATGGCCGCCTGCTTCGCCCTTCTGGTCGGGTTCGCGCCGCTCCTGCCGCTTCTGGCCAAGCTGGCCACGCTGATCCCGGGTATCGCGCCCGGTCAGGCGCTGGTGACGGGGGCACTCTGGTGGGACGTGATCCAGCAGGATCCCGTGGCCGTGCTGACAGGCCGCGGCATCGAGGCCATCGGCCGGGCCCGGCTTGACGGGCAGGTGCCGGCGGCGGTTCCGAGCACGCTCATTTCCGACCTCTGGTTCGATCTTGGCCTGCTCGGCGCGCTGGCCACGGCGTTTCTGGTGTTCCTGGCCTTCCGCGCGGCCGGACGGTTCGGGCTGGAAGTCGCGCCGTTCGCGCTGGCGGGCCTCGCCTCGGCCTTCACCTTCACCTTCCTCGAGCGGGGCGCCACCCAGACGTGGTGGCTCAATGGCATGACCGTCTTCGCCATCGTGCTGATGTCGGTCGAACGTGGCCGGTATCGCACCGTCCGCCCCCGTGCCGCGATCGAGAATGCCCGCAATCGACGCGAAACCGTCATGCGCGACAGGCATGATCCTATGCATCCGGCTGAACCGATTTCGTGAAGAGCGGCATGGTCAAGGGCGCCCGATCCGCTAGTATGGCCGGCGATACGGTGATGCGATCACCGCCTTTTCCCGAGATTGGACCCTGACCATGACGATCGACCCCCGGATCCTTGCCCTCAAGGATGAAGTCACTGCCTGGCGACGCGATTTCCATGCCCATCCGGAAACGCTCTATGACGTGCACCGGACCGCGGGAATCGTGGCGCAGAAGCTGCGCGAATTCGGCTGCGACGAGGTGGTCGAAGGGATCGGCAGGACCGGGGTCGTCGGCGTGATCCATGGCCGGAAGGGCCAGGGCGGCCGGGTGGTCGGATTGCGCGCCGACATGGATGCCCTCCCGATCTCCGAGGAAACCAACCTGCCGCATCGCTCGACCATTCCGGGCAAGATGCATGCCTGCGGCCATGACGGCCATACCTCGATGCTGCTTGGCGCGGCCAAGCATCTGGCATCGGCCCGGGATTTCGAGGGAACGGTCGTCCTGATCTTCCAGCCGGCCGAAGAGGGCGGCGCCGGCGGCAAGGCCATGGTCGATGACGGCCTGATGACGCGCTGGAAGATCGACGAGGTCTACGGCATGCACAACATGCCGGGCCTGCCGCCCGGGCATTTCTCGCTCCGGCCGGGTCCGCTCATGGCCGCCACGGCCTATTACACGATCACCATCGAGGGGCGCGGCGCCCATGCCGCCAAGCCGCATGAGGGGATCGACCCCGTGCTGGTCGGCGCGCATATCGTCACGGCGCTGCAATCGATCGCCTCGCGCACCATCGACCCTCTGAAGTCGATTGTTGTCTCCAACACCGTCTTCCAGGCCGGAGAGGCGCAGAATGTCATTCCGCAGCGGGCGGTGCTGCGCGGCACGGTGCGCACGCTGGACAACGATGTCCGGGACCTGGCCGAAGAGCGCTTCAAGGCCATCGTCGAGGGTACGGCCCGGATGCTCGGCGCCGAGGTCACCCTCGATTACCGTCGCGGCTATCCGGCCACCGTCAACCACCCGCGCGAGACCCGTTTCGCCTCGGATATCGCCCGGAAGATTGCCGGCGCTGCGCAGGTCGACGATGATGCCGTCCCGACCATGGGCGGCGAGGATTTCTCCTACATGCTGCTGGAACGGCCGGGCGCCTTCATCTTCATCGGCAACGGCGATACGGCCGGGCTGCATCACCCCGCCTACGACTTCAACGACGAGGTGATCCCGGTCGGCATCCAGTACTGGGCGGAACTCGCCCGGGCCCGCACCGCGGCCTGATGGGGATCCCGCTTCATGCTGCTCGGTTCGGTTGCAGATGATTTCACCGGCGCGAGCGATCTCGCCAATACGCTCGCCCGGGGCGGCATGCGGACCACCCTGTTCGTCGGGGTGCCCGAAGCCGTCCTGCCCGAATGCGAGGCTGGCGTCATCGCGCTGAAATCACGGTCGATTCCGGCTCCGGAGGCCGTGGAGCAGAGCCTCGCCGCCCTCGGGGCCCTCCGGGCGGCCGGGGCGAAGCAGATCCTCTTCAAATACTGTTCAACCTTCGATTCGACGCGCGAGGGCAATATCGGCCCGGTTGCCGATGCCATGATCGAGGCGCTCTCCGCCCCGGTCGCCATCGTCTGTCCGGCCTTCCCGACCAATCTCCGCACGATCTATCGCGGGCACCTTTTCGTCGGAGACAGGCTGCTCAACGAGAGCGGCATGGAGAAGCATCCACTGACCCCGATGACCGATGCGAACCTGCAACGCTGGCTCTCCTACCAGTCGCAGAACCGCATCGGCCTGATCACGCTGGACACCATCCGCAAGGGGCCGGACGCCATCCGGGCAGCTTTGGACGAAGCCGCCCGCCGCAAGGAGCGGCTGGTTGTCTGCGATGCCATCACCGACGACGATCTCCTGCGGCTCGGTGAGGCGGCGAAGGGCATGGCCCTCGTGACCGGCGGTTCCGGGATCGCGCTCGGTCTCCCTGCGAATTTCGGCCGCAGCCCCTCGGCTGCAGCGCTGCCGCCACGCGCGCCTTCCGGCAGGGCCATCGCCCTGTCCGGCTCCTGCTCCCGGGCCACGCTGGCGCAGGTTGCCCGCCATCGGGCGGAAGCGCCCGCCCTGACGCTGGATGCCGCCGCCATCGTCGAATCCCGCTTCACGCCGGCCGAGGTGATGGGCTGGCTCGGTGGCGAGGCCGGGAAGGCGCCATTGCCGTTGGTCTATTCCAGCGCCGCACCGGAGGAGGTCTCCGCCCTTCAGGCCCGGTTCGGCACCGAAAAGGTCGCGCATGCCGTCGAGGGTTTCTTCGCCGGCCTCGCCCGGACGTTGGTGGCCTCGGGCTACACGCGGCTGATCACGGCCGGCGGCGAGACCTCGAGCGCGATTGTCGGGGGCCTCGCCCTGAAGGCTCTGGCGATCGGCCCCGAGATCGATCCCGGCGTGCCGGCGCTTGTCCATGAGGGCGAACCGGCGCTTGCGCTGGCCCTGAAGAGCGGCAATTTCGGCGCGCCCGATTTCTTCGCCAAGGCATTGGCCGTGATGGACGGCATGGCCGGAGGGCAGGCCTGATGATGCCGGAAGCCGAGGCCCGGCAGGCCTTGGTCGAGGCCGGGCGACATTTTGCCGCCATGGGCATGGCGATCGGCAGTGCCGGCAATCTCTCGATCCGCATCCCCGACGGCTATCTTGTCACGCCCACCAACTCGGCCCTGGGCCGGCTCGATCCCGTCCGGTTGAGCAAGCTCGATCCAGGCTTCATGCCGGTTTCCGGCGATCCGCCGACCAAGGAGGTTTCCCTCCATCGCGCCTTCTACGAGACGCGGCCGGAATGCGGCGCCGTGGTCCATCTTCACTCCAGCCACGCCGCCGCCCTGTCCTTCAGGGCTGACCTTCCGGACCGGGATCCGATCCCGCCCTTCTCGCCCTATTTCATCATGCGCGTCGGCCGGGTCGCGGTCCTGCCCTATGCGCGGCCGGGCTCCGACCGGATCGGCGAGATGATCCGCGGCCTCGGCGGCCGCTTCCGCGCCGTCCTGCTGGCCAGCCACGGGCCGGTCACGGCCGGGCGCAGTCTCGCCGAGGCCATATCCGCTGCCGAGGAATTCGAGGAAACGGCCCGCCTCTACCTGATGCCCGGCATCCACCCGCTCCGGCTGCTGTCGGAGGCCGAGATTGCCGATCTCGTCGCAACCTTCCGGCTGGAATGGTGAGGCATGGACACGACCGGCAAGGACAAAGGCGGCAACGAGACCACCGGCAAGACCCTCGCCCTCGTGGCGCATGACCGGATGAAGGAAGCCCTGGCGGACTGGGCCGAGGCCAATGTTGCCGCGCTGGAAGCGCATCGCCTGTTCTGCACCGGCACGACCGGCGCTGTGCTGCAGAAGCGGTGTCCCGGGCTGGCGATCACCGGCCTCGCTTCCGGGCCGCTCGGTGGCGACCAGCAGATCGGGGCCCTGATCGTCGAGGGCCGCATAGACGCCGTGGTCTTCTTCATCGATCCGCTCTCGCCCATGCCGCATGACGTGGACATCAAGGCCCTTCTCCGCCTGGCTGTCGTGTACGATGTCCCCATCGCCCTGAGCCGCCGGACCGCGGATCTTTTCGTGGTCGCGGGCCTGCTGGCGGGGTGAGTGGCCGGGGCCGGCGCCACAGGGGCCGGAACTTGTGGAATGCCCGTTTCCGCGCTATAAATCAGTCTATCGATTTGGCCGGACGACTGGGCCGCTTTGGGACTACCAGGCGCACGTTCAGACTGCTTCTCCAAAGATCGACCATCGGGGCGCGGAACTTCCAAACTCCAAACGTGTAACGATTGCCGAGTGATCGGCAACCTGTTGAGACCTGATAGTCCAAAGGATAGACCCATGAGCACCGGAACCGTGAAGTGGTTCAACGAACAGAAGGGCTACGGATTCATTCAGCCGGATGATGGCGGCAAGGATGTGTTCGTGCATATCAGCGCCGTGCAGCGCTCGGGCCTCCAGGGCCTGCGCGATGGACAGAAAGTCTCCTACGAGCTGCAGGCCGATCGCCGTACGGGCAAGATGGCCGCGGTGAACCTGCAGGCGATCTGACGGAAGTCCACGGCCCGGTTTGCGGGTCGTGATCGGGTAGGGCGGAGCCGTTCCGGGTTTCGGAGCGGCTTTGTCCTGTTTTCGCGCGTGGATACGCGCCACAGAGGAAGGTTTGCCGGATGGCGAAGGAAGAAGTGATCCAGTTCGAAGGCTTGGTGCTGGAATTGTTGCCCGATGCGCGTTTCCGGGTCCAGCTCGATAGCGGACACGAGATCATCGCCTACACGGCCGGCAAGATGAAGAAGAACCGCATCAAGACCCTCGCCGGAGACCGCGTCACGGTCGAGATGTCACCCTACGATCTGGAAAAGGGCCGGCTCGTCTTCCGCCACAAGGACGAGCGCTCGGGCTTCACGCCGGGCGGTGCCCGCCCGCCGCAGAAGGGCCAGCCGCCGAAGCGTCGCTGATCGGGTCCGGCCATGGCGGGCCGCGTGGTCGTCCTCGGCAGCGTCAACCGTGACCTTGTCCTGTCGGTACCGCATCATGCCCGGCCGGGGGAGACGCTGTCCGCGACGGCGCTGGCGGAGTTCCCCGGCGGGAAAGGTGCGAACCAGGCAGTGGCCTCTTCCCGCGCCGGTGCGGTGACGCAGCTTGCGGGGGCGATCGGGGCGGACGGTTTCGGCGAGGCCATGCGGGAATTCCTGTCCGGCGAGGGCATTGATCTTTCCACTCTCGCCCTCCGCCCCGACCAGCCGACCGGACTGGCGGTGATCGCCGTCGATGCGACCGGCCAGAACAGCATCATCGTCGTCCCCGGTGCCAATGCCGCGCTCGCGGCCGGTGATGCCGAAATGCTGGATTTCCGACCCGGCGATCTTGTCGTGGCGCCGTTCGAAGTGCCGGACAGCTTCCTGCTCGAAGGTTTTCGCCGGGCGCGCCGGGCCGGTGCCCGCACGTTGCTCAATCCGGCACCGATGCGCGCGCATGATCCCGCGCTGATCGGCCTGACCGACCTCCTCGTCCTCAACGAAACCGAATTCGCCCAGCTCACCGGCGCGGACGATGTACCGGAAGGTCCGGCTCTTGAAGCCGCCCTTGCTGTGGCCCTGCCGGATATCCCGGTCCTGATCCTGACGCGCGGCCCGGACGGCGCCCTCGTCCGCGAAGGCGGTTCCATCCGTGCGGTGCCGGGACATCGCGTGATCGCCCGCGACACAACCGGCGCCGGCGATTGCTTCGTCGGCGTGCTCGCCGCGTCGCTGGCGCAGGGGCGCGACCTTGCCGCCGCGCTGACCCGCGCCAACCGGGCGGCAGCCCTCAGTGTCACGCGGGACGGCGCCGGGGCCTCGATGCCGCGTGCGGCGGAAATCGAGGCCTTCATTCCGTAAGTGCGACCGGCCTCAGGCCGGTTCCGCATCCCGGCGCGCCATCATCTCCTGATAGGCCGGCCGGGCATGGCAGGTGCGAAGCCAGGCGCTGACCGCAGGCGCGGCTTCCCAGAGGCTCTTGGCCGGCAGGGCATAGCGTAGCACTTCCGCAACATTGATATCCGCCACGGTGAATCGGTCGCCGAGGATGAAAGGCTGGCGGGAGAGATGCTCGTCCAGCACGCGGAACGGGGCGGCCAGCGCCTCCACCGCCGCGGCGGCGGCCTTGGCATCCCGCTCTTCAGGCGGCTTTGCCGCCATGTTGTAGAGCACCTGGATGGAATGCGGCTCGACCTCGGTTGCGGCCCAGAGCGTCCACATCGTCGCCTGGCCTTCCTCGGCCACATGGGCCGGCGCCAGCGGGCCGCCATGCTTGCGGGCGAGATAGAGCGTGATGGCGAGGGATTCGTGCAGGACGAGGCCATCATCCTCGATCGAGGGGATATGCCCGTTCGGATTGACCTTCAGGAATTCCGGTGAACGGGTATGCACCGTGCCGGGCGGAATCTCGCCCTTGAAGCGGTTGGCCTGGATCACCGGCACCTGCCTGAACGGCAGCCCGAGTTCCAGCGCGAGCCAGACGATCCGCGACGCGCGCGAGCGATAGACACCATAGAGCGTGAACATCAAAGAGAGTCTCCTGAGGGAATGCCCTGTGATCGCACAAGGCTTCCCGGAACTCAAACGGCCTTGCGCAACCCGTCGACAGCTGTCACGGCCCTTCGGGTGGCGAAGACCGGCCCGATTCCGATCAGGATCGGTGCGCCGGCCGGCAGCGTGGTGACGCCCTTCGGCAGCGCCTCGAGGCTGCCTTCCCATCGGGCCTCGCCTGGCCGCGACAGCGAGGCCATCGCGATGGCCGGCATCGATCCGGCCATGCCGTGCTGCCGCAAGGCCGCGACGATGGCGCCGGCCTGCCGCGCCCCCATATAGATGACGAGGGTGGCGCGCCCGCTGGCGGCCTGCGCCCAGTCGATCGTGTCCGGCAATTCGCCGTGGCGAGAATGCCCGGTCACCAGCATCAGGCTCTGGGCATGATCGCGATGCGTGAGCGAGCGGTTCAGGCTCATCGCCAGGGCCTGGGCCGAGGTGATTCCCGGCACGACACTGACCGGGATCCCTGCCTGCTCGAGGGCCTCGATCTCCTCGCCGGCCCGGCCGAACACCATCGGATCGCCGGACTTCAGCCGGACGACATGCTTGCCCTGCCGCGCCAGCCCCATCATCAGCGTGTTGATATCGCCCTGCGCGCAGCTTTCGCGCGCACCGCGCTTGCCGACCATCATCCGCTTGGCCTCGCGCCGCGCCAGTTCCAGCACCGCATCCGAGACGAGATCGTCGAACAGGATCACATCGGCGGATTGCAGCGCGCGCACGGCCTTGATCGTCAGCAGCTCGGCATCGCCGGGTCCGGCGCCGACCAGCGTCACGCGGCCGCCACTGACGCCCCCGGCAAGCCGGCTCTCGCCGATCATGCGGTCGAGTGTCGCAGCATCGGGCTGCGCCCTGTCCCGGAAGGCGAGGTCGGTGAAAGCTTCCCAGAAGCGGCGACGTTCCGGACCCGGCTTCAGCCTGTCCATCACCCGCTGACGGATGCCCTGCGCGCGCCCCGCCCACTCGGCAAGGCTTGGCGGCAGCAGCATCTCGATCCGGCGGCGGATGCCCTGGCCGAGGATCGGCGCTGCGCCGTCGGTCGAGATCCCGATCACCACGGGCGACCGGTTGACGATCGAGCCGAACAGGAAATCGCAGGTCTCGGGCTTGTCGACCGTATTGACGATCACGCCCGCCGCACGGGCGGCACAGCGGAAGGCCTTGGCTTCGGCCGCGTCCTCGAAATCACCGACGGCCAAAGCCGCATGGGCAAAGATGTCGATCGACCAGGGCCGCTCCAGCAAGGTCAGGCTGCCCGCCTCGGCGCCCCGCGCCACGATGGCGAGCATCTCCTCGCTGGGTTCGGACGCATAGATCGCGACATCGGCCCCCGCCGCGGCGAGAAGCTCGGCCTTCCAGGCCGCGCCGGCACTGTTCCCGGCCAGCACGACCCGCTTGCCGGCGAGATCGAAGAAGACGGGAAGCTTCGCCAGCGCGCCCATCCGGGGCGGCATGGCCTCAGCCGGCTTTCTCGAGGCGATTGTCATCGAGCATCCTCCGGATGTCATGGCGGCAGGAGCCGCAATTGGTGCCGGCCTTCAGCGCATCGCCGATGGCCTCCACCGAAGCCTTGCCCTCGCGGATCGCCGTGAGGATCTGGTTCACGCCGATCTGGAAACAGGCGCAGACGATGGCGCCGCGATCCGGCATGTCCGCCCCGCCCCGCCCGGCCAGGATGCGGAAGCGCTGTCCGGCCGGCTGCGGCCCGGCAAGCGCATCCGAAAGGAACGAGCGCGACAGGCCGACAGGTTCGGGCCCGAGGAACAGCGCACCAGCGAGGCGGTCGCCCCGGAAGGCCGCGAGCCGTGCGCGGCCAGCCTCGCGGTCGTGCAGGGCCACCCATTCCGCCGCATCCTCCGTCAGGCCGAACAGGCGCTCGGCCATCGGCTGGAGGTCGGCGAGCGGCGTTTCTCCCGCCATCTCGATGCGCCAGCCGCCCTCGACCGGTGCGATCGCCCAGTAAGTGCCCGGCGGCGGCTCCGGCCGGCGCGCCGTCACCGCAAAGCCGAACCACCGGGCAGCATAGCGCTCGATCCGGGCCGGCGTGCGCTTGAGGCCGGGCTGGCCGGAAACCGGATCGGTCATCCGGTCGACCAGCCGGTCAATTCGCGCCTCGCTGGCGAAGCGATCGGTCCAGTGGATCGGCACGAAGATCGAGCCCCGCCGCTGGCGCGGTGTCACCATCGCCCGGACAACGGCTTCCCCGTGATGCGAGCGCACCCGGACGAGATCGGCCGGTGCGAGCCCTGCCGCGGCAGCGTCATCCGGGTGAATCTCGGCGAAAGGCTCGCCGAACTGGCCGAGCAGGGCCGGGGCGCGGCCGGTCCGCGTCATCGTGTGCCATTGGTCGCGGATGCGGCCGGTATTGAGCCAGAGCGTGTGTTCAGCATCCCTCGGCTTGGCTTCCGGCGGCAGGGCAACGGCGACCATCCGAGCCTTCCGGTCGGGTGTGTAGAACCCGCCTTCTGCAAAGAAACGCCCGCCTTCCGGGCCGCTCGCCGGCTTCGGCCAGAGGAACGGCGTCATCGCGTCGAAAGCCCTCGTATCGATGTCCGCCATGCCCCCGATGTCGAAATCGCGCGCACCGCCATTCTCGAAAGCGGAGAGAGCAGCATGCTCGCGGAAGATCGCGGCGGCATCCGGATAGTCGAACCCGGCAAAACCCATCCGCTTCGCCACTTCGGCGAGCGCCCACCAATCGGCGCGGGCCTCGCCCGGGGGCGGCAGGAAGCCGCGCTGGCGCGAGATCCGCCGCTCGGAATTGGTGACCGTGCCATCCTTCTCGCCCCAGCCGAGCGCCGGCAGCAGCACATGGGTATGGCGGGTCGTGTCGGTCTCGGTCAGGATGTCGGAGACCACAACGAAGGGGCAGGCCGCAAGCGCCGCATCGATGCGCCCCGCTTCCGGCAGCGAATCCGCCGGGTTGGTCGCCATGATCCAGAGCGCCTTGATCCGGCCGTCCAGCACGGCATCGAACAGATCGACGGCCTTGAGCCCGGGCTTCGTGGCCATGGTCGGAGCCTGCCAGAAGCGCTGCACCCGGCCCCGCGCGGCCTCGTCCTCGATATTCATGTGGGCGGCCAGCATGGTGGCCAGGCCGCCGACCTCGCGCCCGCCCATCGCATTGGGCTGGCCGGTGATCGAGAAGGGCGAGGCGCCCGGCTTGCCGATCCGGCCCGTATAGAGATGGCAATTGATGATGGCATTGGCCTTGTCGGTTCCCCGGACCGACTGGTTCACGCCCTGGCTGAAGATCGTCAGCGTGCGCGGTGTCCGGGCAAAGGCCTCGTAGAACGCGCGGATTTGCTCTTCAGGAAGCCCGGTCAGGCTGGCAAGACGGGCAACCGGCAGGGCCCGCGCCTCGGCAAGCGCCGCTTCCGCCCCGGCGACATGCGCATCGAGATAGGCCGCATCGGCCAGCCCCTCCGCTTCGAGATGCCGGAGCAGCCCGAGGAACAGGGCGGCATCGCTGTCCGGCTCGAGCGCGAGATGCAGGTCCGCCGCCTCGGCGGTCATGGTCCGCCGCGGATCGATGACGATGATCTGCGTCCCCCGACGCTCGCGCGCGGCCAGCAGCCGCTGGAACAGGACCGGATGGCACCAGGCAAAGTTCGATCCGACCAGCACGACAAGATCGGCCTCGTCGAGATCGTCATACAGCGCCGGCACCGTGTCGCTGCCGAAGGCCCGGCGATGGGCGGCGACAGACGAGGCCATGCAGAGCCGGGAATTGGTGTCAATATTCGCCGTCCCGATGAAGCCCTTCATCAGCTTGTTGGCGACGTAGTAATCCTCGGTCAGCAATTGCCCGGATACGTAGAGCGCCACCGAATCCGGGCCGTGTTCGGCGATCGTCTCGGAAAACCGGGTTGCAACGAGGTCGAGCGCGACGTCCCAGCTGGCCCGCTGACCGTGGATCGAGGGATGCGTGAGCCGCCCCTCCATGCCCAGCGTCGCGCCGAGGGCGGTGCCCTTCGAGCAGAGCTTGCCGCGATTGGCCGGATGGTCCGGATCGCCGGCAATCGCCACGCTGCCATCCGCAAGCGGCGTGGCCAGAACCCCGCAGCCGACCCCGCAATAGGGGCAGGTCGTGCGCGTGTTCGGGCCCGCCCCTGCATCAGCCATGCGACACCGCGAGCCGGGCAATGGCCCGTGCATCGAGCAGGACCCGGCCATCGGCGATCTGCACCGGGATTTTCGGCGTACAGCCGTGGTCGGCGCCCTGTGCCTCGCCGGTTTCGAGGCTGATCACCCAGTTATGCAGCGGGCAGGTCACGCCATGGCCATGCACGATGCCCTGGCTGAGCGGCCCGCCCTTGTGCGGGCAGCGGTCGCGCAGGGCGAAGACCGAGCCATCGGCGGCGCGGAAGACCGCGAGATCGCCCGCCACGCTCCGGACGACGCGGGCACCGCGCAGGGGAATGTCCTCCGCCGCGCCTACATCGATCCAATCTGCTGTCATCGCGTTCATGGCCCCTCCTATTCCGCCGCCTGCGGCAGGCTGAGCGTGCCGATCGGCGCGAATTCATGCGCATCCTTGCCCGCCACGCGCTCCGCCCACGGGTCGATCTGCGCGAAACGCTGGCTGAAGACGAACCGGTCGAACAGCACGCGCCGCCGGGCCGGATCCTCGATGATCGCCTGCCTGATCGACTCGGTCCCGACCCGTTTCGCCCATTTGTAGATCCGCTCGAGATAGCGGCCCTGCTCGCGGTAGAGCTGCGTCAGCGCCGCGATGATCTCGATCGTCTCGTCCTCGGTTTTCGCATGGCCGAGAACCTGCGTGCCGTGAATGTCGAGCCCGGCCGCGCCGGCGAAATGGATCTCGTAGCCGGAATCGACGCAGATCACGCCGATATCCTTGCACGTCGCCTCGGCACAGTTCCGCGGGCAGCCGGATACCGCCATTTTCAGCTTGGCCGGCGTCCAGGAGCCCCACATGAACTTCTCGATCTTCACGCCGAGGCCCGTGGAATCCTGGGTCCCGAACCGGCACCAATCCGTGCCGACGCAGGTCTTCACCGTGCGCAGGCCCTTGGCATAGGCCGCGCCGGAGATCATCCCGGCCTGGTTGAGATCCGACCACACGGCGGGAAGATCCTCTTTCCTCACGCCGAGCAGGTCGATCCGCTGCCCGCCGGTGACCTTCACCGTGGGGATGGCGAACTTGTCGACCACATCGGCAATGGCGCGGAGTTCCTTCGCGCTGGTCAGCCCGCCCCACATGCGCGGTACGACGGAATAGGTGCCGTCCTTCTGGATGTTCGCGTGCACCCGCTCGTTGATGTAGCGCGACTGGCTGTCATCCGCATATTCGCCGGGCCAGTCGCAGATCAGGTAGTAATTCAGCGCCGGACGGCATTTCGCGCAGCCGCAGGAGGTCTTCCAGCCCAGTTCCTGCATGATCGCGGGAATGGATTTCAGCTCCTTCGCCTTGATCAGCCGGCGGACATCGTCATGGCCGAGATCGGTGCAGCCGCACATCGGCTGGACGGCGGCCGGATTGTAGCTGTCGCCGAGGCTGAGCTTGATCACCTGCTCGACGAGGCCCGTGCAGGAGCCGCAGGAGGCCGAGGCCTTGGTATGGGCACGCACCTCGTCGAGGGTCGTCAGGCCCAGTTCGGCGATTTTCGTGGTGATCTTGCCCTTGCAGACGCCGTTGCAGCCACAGATTTCCGCCTCATCCGGCAAGGCTGCAACGGCTGCCATAGGGTCCGCGAGGGCGCCTCCCTGATAGCCCTGGCCGAAGATCAGCGTTTCGCGCATCTCCGAGATGTCGGTCCCGCGCTTGATCATGTCGAAGAACCACGGCCCGTCGCCGGTATCGCCGTAGAGCACCGCGCCGATGAGGATGTTGTCCTTCAGGACAAGGCGCTTGTAGACGCCGCGCGTGGGATCGCGCAGGACGATCTCCTCGCGGTCCTTCGCATCGCCGAAATCCCCGGCGGAATAGAGGTCGATCCCCGTGACCTTGAGCTTGGTCGCCGTCGCCTGCGGGCTGAACGCCGCCGTGGCATCGCCTGTCAGCTGGCGGGCCACCACGCCGGCCATGTCATAGAGCGGCGCGACCAGTCCGAAGACCTGCCCCGAGGCCTCCACGCATTCGCCGAGGGCGAAAATGTCGGGATCGGAACTGCGCATGTCGGGGCTGACGACGATGCCCCGGTTGACCTCGAGGCCGGCCGCCCTGGCAAGCGCGGCATTCGGCCGGATGCCCACCGCCATCACGACGAGATCGGCCGGATAGATCGTGCCGTCATCAAGGCGGACGCCGGTCACCCGGTCCGTGCCCATGATTTCATGGGTATTCGCCTTGCAATGGACCTTGATCCCGCGCGCTTCGACCGCCTTCTGCAGCAGGTAGCCGGCGGCAGGGTCGAGCTGGCGCTCCATCAGCGTCGGCATGAGATGGAGCACGACGACCTCCATCCCCTGCGCCTGCAGGCCGGCTGCCGCTTCGAGGCCGAGCAGCCCGCCGCCGATCACCACGGCCTTCCCGCGCGATTTCGCGGCGAGCATCATGGCATGGACATCGTCGAGGTCGCGGTAGGTCAGTACGCCCGGAAGCTGGTGCCCCGGCACCGGGATGATGACCGGATTCGACCCGGTGGCGATGATGAGCTTGTCAAAGCCCGCCGTCTCGCCATGCTCCGAGGTGACCGTCCGGGCATCACGGTTTATTTCGGTAACCTTGTGTCCTTTGTAAAGCGTGATGCCCTTCTCGATGTACCAGCCATCGCCATGGATCACGATCTGGTCGAAGGTCTTCTCGCCCGAGAGGACCGGCGAGAGCATGATCCGGTCATAGTTCACGCGGGATTCCGCGTTGAAGATCGTCACCTCATAGGCATCCGGCGCCAGCTCGAAGAGCTTTTCCAGCGCCCGTCCCGGCGCCATGCCGTTGCCGATGACGACAAGTCTCTGCTTGGCCATGATCCGCTCCTCAGGCCGCTTCGACGAGCCGGTGGCGCTCGTACAGGAACCGCAGGACCGCCTCGCGCGCCGCGATGTAGCGGCTGTCCGAGACCAGATCGAGCCGCTTGCGCGGCCGCGGCAGGTCCACGGCCAGCACCTCGCCGATCCGCGCGGCCGGGCCGTTCGTCATCATGACGATCCGGTCCGAGAGCAGGACGGCCTCGTCGACATCATGGGTGATCATGATCATCGTGTTCTTCAGCCGGGCATGGATATCCATCACGCTGTCCTGCAGATGGGCGCGGGTCAGCGCGTCCAGCGCGCCGAACGGCTCGTCCAGCAGCAGGATCTTGGGTTCCATCGCGAGCGCCCGGGCAATGCCGACACGCTGCTTCATGCCCCCGGAAATCTCGGACGGGCGCTTGTCCTTCGCATGGCCCATCTGCACGAGATCGAGATTGGCCATGATCCAGTCATGCCGCTCGGCCCGGCTCTTCCTGCCGGAAAACACCTTGTCGACCGCGAGTTTCACATTCTCGTACACGGTCAGCCAGGGCAGCAGCGAATGGTTCTGGAACACCACCGCCCGTTCCGGCCCGGGCGCATTGACCTCGCGGTTCTCCAGCAGCACGGCGCCCGCGGTCACCTGCGTCAGCCCGGCAATCAGGTTGAGCAGGGTCGATTTCCCGCAGCCGGAATGCCCGATGATCGAGACATATTCGCCCTGGTCGATCGTCAGGCTGATATCCTTCAGGACCTCGGTGGTCTGGCCGGCCCGGATGAAGCTCTTGTCGATATGGTCGAGCTTGAGATAGGCGTGCATGGGAATTCTCCTTCTCAGCTGGCCGCGGTGCCGCGGGTGACGAGGCTGCCGATTGCCGCGACCAGACGGTCCAGGGCGAATCCGACGACGCCGATATAGAGAAGCGCGACGATGATGTCGGACAGCTTGGACGAGTTCCACGCATCCCAGATGAAGAAGCCGATACCGACCCCGCCGGTCAGCATTTCCGCCGCGACGATGGCCAGCCAGGACAGGCCAATGCCGATCCGGAGGCCGGTGAAGATGTAGGGCGCAGCCGAAGGCACCATGATCTTGAAGAAGAACTCGAACGTGTTGAGCCGCAGCACCTCGGCCACGTTGCGGTAATCCTGCGGGATGTTGCGGATCCCGACGGCCGTGTTGATGATGATCGGCCAGATCGCGGTGATGAAGATCACGAAGATCGCGCTCGGATTGGCATCGCGGAAGGCCGCGAGGCTGATCGGCAGCCAGGCGAGCGGCGGCACGGTCCGCAGCACCTGGAAGATCGGGTCGAGACCACGCGTCGCCCAGACCGACTGTCCGACCAGCGCCCCCAGCAGCACGCCGACCACGGCGGCGAGGCCGAAACCGACTGCCACGCGCTCGAGCGAGGTCAGGACGCGGAGCCCGAGGCCGATATCCTGCGGACCCATCACGAAGAACGGGTCGAGGATGAGGTCCTTCGCCTCGGCCCAGATCACGCTCGGCGCCGGCAGGCTTGCGCCCGGGCGGGCGAAGCCGATCTGCCAGACCACGAGGATCAGGCCGACCACCAGCAGCGGCGGCACCGTGTTCGCGGCGATGTCCTTAAGGCGGGCCACGATCCGCTTGCTCCGGCCCTCGCTCTTGCGGGCGGGGAGGGCAACAACCTCCGCGGGTTTGGCATTTGCCTTCGGGCTGGGCAGGGATGTCACGTTGTCGGTCTTCTGCACGGGGACGGCCATGGCGATCTCCAGGAATGGGGGGAGAGGCCGCCGGCAGGCGGCCCGCTTTGATCAGGCGATGCGCTTGACGGAGAGGGACTTGAGGTAGCCCATCGGATCGGCCGGATCGAAGGTCTTGCCGTCGAAGAACTTCTCGACGCCGCGGCTGTCGCCGGTCGGATAGCCGGTCAGCCCGAGGCCCTTGGCTGCCTCGATCCAGAGGTCCGAGCGGTTGGTCTTGTCGACCAGCGCCTTGATGTCGAGGGTCGGTTCGAACTTGCCCCAGCGGATATTCTCGGCGATGAACCAGGTGTCGAGGCTCTTCCACGGATAGGAAACCTCGCCCGACTTGCCCCAGAACTTCATCAGCAGGTTCGTGCCATTGGCCACCTTGCCGCGGCCGTAATTGATGTCGCCCTTGATGCGGCCGATAATGTCCGGCACGGGCACGTTGAACCATTGCCGACGGCCGACAATCTCGGCCATTTCCTGCTTGTTCTCCATCTTCTCGCACCAGGCCTGCGCTTCCATAACGGCCATCAGGATGGCCTGCGTGGCCTTCGGGTTCGCATCCACCCAGTCGGCGCGCATGCCGAGGATCTTCTCCGGATGCTTGAACCAGACCTCGCCGGTCGTGCAGGCGGTGAAGCCGATATTCTGGTTGACGAGCTGTTCGTTCCACGGCTCGCCGACGCAGAAGGCGTCCATGTTGCCAACCTTCATGTTCGCCACCATCTGCGGCGGCGGCACGACGATGGTCGAGACATCCTTGTCCGGGTCGATGCCGGCGGCGGCCAGCCAGTAGCGGATCCAGAGGTCATGCGTGCCGCCGGGGAAGGTCATGGCGACCTTCACTTCCTTGCCGCTGGCGCGCTTCTTCGCGAAGGCCTCCTTCAATGCCGAGGCATCGGTCCCGACTGTCAGGTCCTTGAATTCGTTCGAGACCGAGATGGCCTGGCAATCCTCGTTGAGGTTGAGGAGCGTGTACATCGGCAAGGGCTGGTTGTTCTGCATGACCTTGCCGGTCGAGTAGAGATGCGTTTTCGGCCGCAGGATATGCCCGCCATCGATGCCGTTCGCCTTGGTGCCAAGGGCCATGTTGTCACGCGTCGCGCCCCAGGAGGCCTGCTTGGCAATGTCCATGTCCGGCACGCCATGCTTGGCAAAGAAGCCCTTCTCCTTGGCGATGATCAGCGGCGAGGCATCGGTCAGGGCGATATAGCCGAGCTTGGTTCCCTTCACTTCCGGTCCGGTGCCCTGTGCGAAGGCCCCGCCCGGGAAGGCGAGCCGCGCGGCAGCGGCGGTCGCGCCGGCGGCGGCGCCCAGTTTCAGGATATCACGGCGGGTGGCCACGGGGTCCTTTGCGGTCAGAACCTTCGACGTCATCCTTGCTCTCCTCTGGCGGCACGGGGCCGTTGAAATGAAAAGCCGCCGGCAGCGATCTCCTCGTGGTGAGGAGGGCTGACCGGCGGCGTTGCCGAATACCCGTTCGGGCGAAAACTGACTTCAAGCCGACATTGGCTTGAGACAAGGACAGCACCTTTCGTGCCAAATCCGGCCAACGGTCCGGTTGTGCGTGGATTCTGGAACGGATTCAGATTGTTAGGATTCCGGGCGCAGGACGCGTCCGGGGATCGGCGCGGGAATCCTTTTCGTGCCCCGCGCCATGCTGCAATGCATCATGCCGAAAAATCAGGCAGGGTCCTGCCGCTGGTCGCGCAGGATCTGGCGGGCGAGATAGGCCTCCGCCTCCTCGGGACGGAACACCTCGCCATCGAAAAGCCCGGCAACCGGCGCCATCCGGTAGGGCTCCGTCTGCCCGCCGGATTCGGCGAAAAGCTCTGGTGCGTAGGAGGCCTCGGCCCGCCGGCGCGCCTCGTCCGACAGTGTGGTCTGGCCCCAGCGCGCCATCTGCGTGAGGAACCAGATGGCGGTCTCGCGCCGGGGCGCATTGGCTTCGCCGCCACCGAAGACGAGAAAATCCTGCAGCTGGTGCCGTCTGCCATCGGCCAGCAGCATCTTGCCGGTCAGCGGCGCGGCAATGTCCTCCTTCGGCAGGTGCAGCCGGCCCGGCGCCGCGAGGATGTCGATCAGCTCGTCAGCATTCGACTTGTCGGCGCACCAGGTCGCCGCGCGGCGGCAGGCCCGCAGGAGCGCCTGCACGGAATCGGGATTGGCCTTCGCCCAGGGGGCGCGAAGCCCGAGGATCTTTTCCGGCCCGTCACGCCAGATGGCGGACTTGGTCAGGACGATCCGCCCGCCGAAACGCCGCGCCGCGTGGCTGCTCCACGGTTCGCCGGCGCTGAACCCGTCGAGGCTCCCGCTGGCGAGGGCATCGGGCATGAGCGGCGGCGCGAGGATCGCCAGCTCGATATCCCGCCCGGGCTGGATGCCGGACGCGGCCAGCCAGTAGCGCAGCTCGTAATTGTGCGAGGAATGCGGATGCACCACGGCGATGGTCGGCTTGCCACCCGGCCAGGTCCGCAGCGCGAGGCGCAAGGCCCGGCCGACCGATTTCGCGTCATTGGCCACGACATCCGGCGCCACGCGCAGCATGGCCTGCCAGAGCGCTTCCGACACCGTCGTCGCATTCCCGCCCACACCGAGCGTCATCGCGGCCACGACCGGCACGTCGAGCGGCGTCAGTCCGAGGGCCGCCGCCACCGGCATCGGCGCCAGCATATGCGCGGCATCGAAATGCCCGATCGCCAGCCGGTCGCGGATATTGGCCCAGGAGGTCTCGCGGACCAGCTCGATCTCGAGCCCTTCGGCAGCGGCGAAACCCTTGTCGGCCGCCACGATCGGGATCGACGCGTCGATCAGCGGGATGAAGCCGAGGCGGATGGGGGCCTTCATTCGCGATCTCCCAGGATCAAGGATGCGCTGGCAATCAGCGCGCGGGCGACATCGCCCATGCGGCGGTTCTCCCGCATGGCGGTGCGGCGGAGCAGGTGATGCGCCTCGTCCTCGCTCATGCCGCGGGTCTTCATCAGGATCGCCTTGGCCCGGTCCACCGCCTTGCGGTCTTCCAGCGCCTGCCGCGTGCCTTCCAGCTCCGAACGCAGCCGGGAATAGGCGTTGAACCGGGCGATGGCCATGTCCATGATCGCCTTCACCCGGTCCTTGCGCAGGCCGTCGACGACATAGGCCGACACGCCGGCCTCGATGGCGGCCTCCATCATGCTGCTGTCGGACTGGTCGACGAACATCGCGATCGGCTTGTCCACCACCCGGCTCATCTGGAGCAGATGCTCCAGACGGTCGCGGTTCGGGTTCTCGAGATCGATGACGATCACGTCCGGCGAAAGCTCGACGATCTGGCGCATCAGCCCCTGCATGTCCGAGAGGATGGTCACGGTCTCGTGCCCGGCTTCCCGCAGTCCCGCCTCGATGATGGCGGCGCGGACGCGATTCTCGTCGAGGATCAGGATGGAAAGCTTGGCAGCCGGGATCACGCGCGAGAGGGCCTTCCAGATGGTGCAGTGCGATATGGTGGCATGGATCGCGGGGCGATCAACCGAAATTTTGCCGGGCTGTTCTTCCCTTTGGCTCCGCGAACGCGTCTTATGCCTGCATCCAGCAGGCCGATCCGGGTGTATTCTCCCTGTCGGCCCAAGCCGAGGACGAGATGACGAACGATGCTGTCGGAACCGACCTGGCAACCTGCCTGCGCGAGATCGCGCAGGGCCGGGCGGATGCATTCCGGCGCCTTTACGAGGCGGAGGCTGGCCGGATGCTGGGTATCGCGCTGAGGATCCTGAAACGCCGGTCCCTCGCGGAAGAGGCGGTGCATGATGCCTTCGTGAGCATCTGGAACCGCGCGGCCAGCTATGATTCCCGGCTCGGCAGCCCGCGCGGCTGGATCCACACGATCGTCCGGAACCGCGCGCTCAACATCCTGCGCGGCGAGGCCCGGACCGAGCTGACGGAGTCACTCGAGCCCCTCGATATCGCCTCCGAGGAGGAGAATCCGGAAGAAGCTGTCGGGCGCCTGTCCGATGCCGAGGCGCTCCGGCATTGCCTTGACCGTCTGGAGACGGCGCCGCGCCATGCCGTGGTGCTCGCCTATGTCGAGGGGCTGAGCCATGGCGAGATTGCCGAACGGCTGCGGATTCCGCTCGGCACGATCAAGAGCCGGATCCGGCGGTCCCTGCTCGCGCTGAAGGAGTGCCTCGGATGAGTCTCTCGCGTGACGATATGGCCCTGGCGGGAGAATTCGTGCTCGGCGTGCTCGATCGGGGCGAGCGGGCCAGCGTCGAGCGGCGCATCCTGCGCGACCCCGCCTTTGCCGAGGCGGTGGCGGATTGGCAGCGCCATTTCGCCGGGCTGGATGCCACCGCGCCGACCATCACGCCGTCACCGGAGCTCTGGGCGCGCATCGAAGCGAGCCGCCTCGCCTTCCGGGCCGAGCGTGCCGCGCCCCGCCCGCGGGCAGGGCTTGCCGGGCTCTGGGATTCGCTCCGCCTCTGGCGCCCGCTCGGGCTGGCCGGCACCCTGGCCTCGCTCGTGCTCGGGCTGGCCCTGCTGATGCGGATCACCGCCGGTCCGGAAGCCCCGCAGCTTGTTGCCGTGCTCTCGGCACCCGATGGCCGTGCTGCCGCCGTGGTCCATGCCTATGCCAACGGCACTGTCCAGCTCATCCCTCTCGACACGATTCCCGTTCCCGACGGCCGGGTCCTCGAGGTCTGGACCTTGCAGAACCGTGAGCAGGGTCCGGTCTCGCTCGCCCGGATGGATCGGGCCCGCACGATCCGGCTTGATCTCGGGGGGCTCTCGCCGGCGCAGGTCGGCCATCTGTTCGAGATCACGCTGGAACCGCAGGGCGGCTCGCCCACCGGCAAGCCGACCGGCCCGATCCTGATGAAGGGCCTCGCGGCAACGCGGCTTTGACGCCTATTCGAAATCGGGCTGGTTTTCCGGTCGCGCCGCGTCGAAGGCCGGCAAGGCGAGACAGGCCGCCTCGATGGCGAGAAGCCGGTCCAGCCCGTCGGCCGGCGTGTTCCAGCGGCGCAGGTTGTAGAGCTGCGGCACGAGACAGCAATCGGCAAGGGTCGGCCTGTCCCCGAAGGAGAAGCGCGTGCCTTCCGGCAGCAAGGCCTGGTAGGCCAGCAGGCCGGAGCGCATCCAGTAATGCATCCAGGCGATGACATCCTCCTGGCTGCGGCCGAATTCCGACTTGAGATAGGCGCCCACGCGCGAATTGTTGACCGGGTGGATATCGCAGGCAATGACCTGCGCCGCTGCGCGGATCTGGGCCCGTTCGAGCGCATTGCCCGGCAGGAGCGGCGGTTCCGGCTGGATCTCGTCGAGATATTCCATGATCGCGAGGCTCTGGACGATGGCTGCGCCCCCGTCCGTCACGAGGGCCGGCACGGTCGCATTCGGATTGATGCGGCGGAACGCCTCGCTCTTCTGCTCGCCACCGTTGCGGACCAGATGCACGAAGCGCGGTTCGGCCGCGAGGCCCTTCAGCGCCAGCGCGATACGGACGCGATAGGCGGCGGAGGAGCGGTAATAGGTATAAAGCGTGAGTGCCATGGCGATCCCGGATTTCCGGCCTGAAGGTGCCTCGATTGCTGGTCGGAAAGCAAGAACGCAGCGGGCCAGCGTCGCCGCTGGCCCTGCATGCCGCGGTCAGCTGTCTGTGACGCCGGTTTACTCCGCCGCCTGCACCTTCAGCACGCCGCGGCGGATCTGGTCTTCCTCGATCGATTCGAACAGGGCGCGGAAATTGCCCTCGCCGAATCCGTCATCGCCCTTGCGCTGGATGAATTCGAAGAAGATCGGCCCGATCACCGTCTTCGAGAAGATCTGCAGGAGGATGCGCGTCATGCCGCCATCGACCACGCCCTCGCCGTCGATCAGGATGCCGTGCTTTTTCATCCGCTCGATGGGCTCTTCATGCCCATGCACCCGGTCCCGGCTCTTCTCGTAATAGGTATCCGGCGGTCCTGGCATGAAACGGATGCCGTTCTCGGCCAGCAGGTCGGTCGAGCGGTAGATATCCTCGGTCGCAACCGCGATATGCTGGATGCCTTCGCCCTTGTATTTCTTGAGAAATTCCTCGATCTGCGAATGCTCGTCGGCACTCTCGTTGATCGGGATGCGGATCCGGCCGCAGGGCGAGGTCAGCGCGCGCGAGAACAGGCCGGTCAGCCTGCCTTCGATGTCGAAGAACCGGATCTGCCGGAAATTGAACAGCTTGATGTAGAAATTCGACCACTTGTCCATGTTCCCGCGGAACACGTTGTGGGTCAGGTGGTCGAGATAATAGAAGCCATGGCCTTCCGGCTTCGGATCGACCGGGCCGAGCCAGGTGAAATCCGGGTGCGAATAGAGCGAGCCTTTCGCGGCATAGGTATCGACGAAATAGAGGATCGAGCCGCCGATCCCCTTGATGGCCGGCACGTCGAAGGTCTTGTCCTCGCCCTCGTAGGGCTCGGCGCCGAGGCTCACTGCATGGGCGAAGGCCTGCTGCGCATCGACCACGCGCCAGCCCATCGAGGGCGCGCAGGGGCCGTGCTCGGCGACGAAACGGGCGGCGAAGGACGTCGGCTCGGCATTGAGCACGTAGTTGATGTCGCCCTGGCGATAGATCGTGATCGCCTTCTTCTTGTGCCGCGCGACGGGCTTGTAGCCCATCTGCTGGAACAGGATCGCCAGCTTTTCCGGCTGCGGATGGGCGAATTCGACGAATTCGAAGCCATCCGTCCCGGCCGGATTGTCCGGGGTGATCATGGCAGGCGGCGCGTGATGCGGAAACGGACCCAAGGCTCTCTCCCGAAATCTGGCGGAGGATATCCCCCCTTGACCCTGAGGATAATGCGGATTGCATGCACGAGGTGCGCATTCCGCAGCCTTTCCTGCAGCATGAGTCACCAGATCTTGCGGAATTCAGGCTGGACATGCATGATCCGTGCATGGATCCATTCGACATGCGCATTCTCGCTGCCCTCCAGCAGGATGGCCGGCTCACCAACAACGAGCTGGCGGAGAAGGTCGGCCTCTCCGCTTCGCAATGTTCGCGCCGGCGACAGCAGCTCGAGGCGGAGGGTACGATCCGCGCCTATCATGCCGCCCTCGATCCGGCGGCCATCGGGCTGCATGTCCATGCCTTCGTGCAGGTGACCCTGGCGACGCATTCGCCGGACAATGCCCGCCGCTTCCAGCGGCTGGTCGAGGGGCTCGACGAGGTGCTCGAGGCCTTCGCGGTGACCGGCGAGGCCGATTACCTCATCCGCCTCGTCGTGCCGGACCTGCCGGCGCTCGCCCGCATCCTCAACGAGGTTTTCCTGCCGCACGAGAGCGTAGCGCATGTTCGCTCCTCCATCGGGCTGACCTGCCTGAAGGACAGCCGCGTCCTGCCGATGCCGGCCATCCGGGCCTGATTCTCACGGCAGCGTGATGGACACCGCTGTGGACCCTTGCGGTTTTGCAGCGCACGGACGATGCCCGAGCCTGTCCTTCACCGTGATTCGGTCTAGATTGGCGGAATAGTCTCGCGCATCCACGCGCCGCAGGGATTTCTGATGACGATGCACCCGTTCCAGCGCCTCCTGGCTTTCGCCGTCGCGGCCATGTCCGTCCTGGCGATTGCCCTGAACCTTGCCGGCCTTGTCGGCCAGGTCCCGCTCTACGTCTCCGTCGCCGGGCTTGTCCTCGCCGGGGGCATGCTGGCCACACCCGGCATCGGCGCCTATCTGCGCTTCTTCATCGTCTTCTACGGCCTCGGCTATCTCGCGCTGATGGCCGTCGTGATCCTCGGCGGTCTGACGGGCCTGGCCTGGCTCAAGCTTGTCCCGCCGCTCACGGCCTTCACCGCCGCCGCCTTCGGCCTCCTCGCCATCCTGCTGGCGCGCCTGCCGATCACCCGCCGCGTCTTCGCGATTGCCGACCCCTATTTCGAGACGCCCGATCGCGGCACGCTCAGCCTCTGGCCGATCCCGAAGGTCAACGCCCCGGAACGCTGGATCGCCTTCGTCCTGCTCGGTGTGATCATCGTGATCAATCTTGCGCAGGTCGGCATCACCGTGCGGCTCAACCAGTGGAACCGCGAGTTCTATGATGCCATCCAGAACAAGAACCAGCCGGAATTCTGGCGCCAGCTTCTGGAAGTCTGGATGCCGATCGTCGCAGTCTTCATCCTGTCGAACATCATTGAACTGGTGCTGGTTTCGGTCTTCAAGATCCGCTGGCGCGAATGGATGACCAACCGCCTTTCCGGGCGCTGGCTCGACAACAGCACGCATTACACGCTGCAATTCGGCCACGCCATCGACAACCCGGACCAGCGCATCCAGGAGGATGTCCGGAAATATACCGAGACCACCTATACCCTGACGATCCAGATGATCGCGCAGATCTCCTCGCTGGTCTCCTTCTCGGTCATCCTCTGGAATCTCTCGGCCAACCTGCCGATTCCGGGCACCGAGACCAAGCTGCCGGGCATGCTGTTCTGGATTGCCCTTGTCTATGCCGGGATCGGCACCATCCTCGCGCATTTCATCGGCCGCCGCCTGATCCGGCTCAATTTCGAGCAGGAAAAATACGAGGCGGACTTCCGCTACCTCCTCGCCCGCCTGCGCGAGTTCAACGAGCCGATCGCCCTTCTGCGCGGCGAGCCCACAGAGAAGAAGCGGCTCGGGGGCCGTTTCCGGAGCGTGGCGAAAAACTATATGGAAATCATCGGCGTCGCGAAATGGCTCAATGCCTTCACGAGCTTCTACGGCATGGCCAACAGCGTCATCCCGATCGTGATCCTCGCGCCGTTCTATTTCCTCGACAAGATCACGCTTGGCGTGATGTTCCAGACCGCCAGCGCGTTCGGCCGCGTTGATGCGGCGCTGTCGTTCTTCATCGATCGCTACTCGACCATCGCCGATTACAAGGCCGTGGTGGATCGTCTGACCGGTTTCGAGCAATCGATCGATTCCGCCCGTCAGACGCAGAAAGCGACGGCCATCCGGCCGGCCCGGGCGATCAGCCCCGATCTCGTCATCCCCGAGCTCGAACTCGCCCTGCCGGATGGCCGGACGATTGCCCGCATCCGCGACCTCACCTTCCGCAGGGGCCAGCGGACGCTGCTGGTCGGGCCATCCGGATCCGGAAAATCGACGTTGTTCAGGGCGATTTCCGGTATCTGGCCGTTCGGATCCGGCACGATCGATATCCCCGCCGGGGCGAGCGTGATGCTGCTGCCGCAGCGGCCCTACATCCCGATGGGCACGTTGCGCGGCGCGGTATCCTACCCCGCAGTCGAGGGCGCCCATGATGATGCGGCCATCGTTGCCGCGCTCGAGGCGGTCCGCCTGCCGGCGCTTGTTACCCGGCTCGACGAGGAGGCGAACTGGTCGCAGGTTCTCTCGGGCGGCGAACAGCAGCGCCTCGCCGTGGCGCGTGCGCTTCTGGCCCGGCCGGACTGGCTCCTGCTCGACGAATCCACCTCCGCGCTCGACGAGCCGCTGGAGGATGCGATCTATGCTGCCATCACGCGCCTGCTGCCGGAAACCTCGGTCATCTCCATCGGCCACCGGTCGAGCCTGATCGACAACCATGATCGCCGGGTCGAGATGCGCATGGGCCCGGATTCGCTCTACAGCATCGAGGAAGCCCGCCAGCCTGCGTAATCATACGCGGCGGTTTTGGTGATCCATCTGCTGAAACCCGTCGTAGGATGGGTAAGACGCGCCGATGGTTTGCCCCCCGCTCGCCTCGTGCGCTTCAAGAGGTCGCCCGCCCCCCGCGAGCGGCCTCTTTTCATTTTGGTGCCCTGTCCGCAGTAATCAGGCGATCGCGCGGAGATCGGGCACGCGGCGGGAATCCAGGGCCTGGTTCAGCTTGTCGAAAAGCGGGTTCTCGATGCTGAAGGCGTAATCCACCTCCGAGACCAGCACGCGCTCCGCACCATGGCGCAGCAGGGTATCGGCTGTCTCGGCCACCTTGTCCTTCGGCAGGAACAGCGTCAGCTCCTGCGGGCCCTCGGCAAGGATCCGTCCCGCCTGCGCGGCCATCCGGGCAGCCTCCGAAACGGGGCCCCCGAAATAGGCCGCGACCCGTCGATGGCCGCGGGCCTCCTCCTCGGCATGGATCCGTGCCAGAACCGAGCGCGCGCGCTCCAGCATGGCCGGGCTCCAGTCTGCCTGCAGCGAGGCCACGAGATTGGCTTCGGATTTCAGCATCGTCCCGTCATCCAGCACCTTCAGCGCATTCGCGGCCAAAGTGGCGCCGGTGGTGGTGATGTCGACGATGATCTCCGCCGTGCCGGCCGCCGGCGCGCCCTCGGTGGCGCCGAGGCTCTCGACGATCCGGTAATCGGCGATGCCGTGCTTCTTGAAGAAGCGCCGGGTCAGGTTGACATATTTGGTCGCGACCCGCAGGCGGCGCTGCTTCCGGTGCCGGAAATCCGCCGCGACTTCCTCGATATCGGCCATGTCATGCACGTCGATCCAGGCTTCCGGAACGGCGACGACGACATTGGCATGGCCAAATCCGAGGGGCGCCAGCATCTCGACCTTGGAGGCCGGGTCAGCCAGCTGCTCCGAAAGCAGATCCGCGCCGGTCACACCGAAATGCACGGCGCCGCGCGCCAGTTCCCCGGCGATTTCCGAGGCGGAGAGGAAGGCGATCTCGATCCCGTCGAGCCCTTTCACCGCCCCGCGATAGTCCCGCGCGCCGCGCGGCTGCAGGATCGGCATCCCGGCCCGTGCGAAAAAGGCGAAGGTGTTTTCCTGCAGGCGCCCCTTGGAGGGGATGCCGATCGTCAGCGGCGCATCGGTCATACCGCCATCTCCCGGACCAGACGGTCCATCCAGATCGCCGCGCCGATGCCCGGCACCGAGCGGCCCATGCGTTCGAACAGCCGGTCGTAGCGGCCGCCGGCAGCGAGCGGGCGCGGCGCGCCCTCCAGCCGGAGGTCGAAGACGAAGCCGGAATAATAGTCGAGGCTGCGCGAGAACCCGGCCGCGGCACGGATCTTCGCCAGCGGCAGGCCGCGGGCCTCGATGAAGCCGGTCCGCATCTCGAACCGGTCGATCGCGGCCGAAAGGTCGAGCCCGGCCTCGCCCGCCAGCTGGCGGAGGGCCTGCGCCACCTGATCGGGGTCGCCGCCGATCGCAAGGAACCGGCGCAGGATTTCCGCCTGTTCCGGGCCGAGCTGCTGGGCATCGTCCCGCGCCCGCTGCAGGAAGCGGCCGGCAATGTCCTCGGCCGTGCGCCCGCCCGTGGCCGTGATGCCGGCCATGGAGAGCAGGTCCTTCACGAAGGCGCGTGCCTCTTCGGGGTCGGCACCCTTGAGTGCGTCCAGCACGCCCGAATAGCGTGTCAGGCCGCGTGGCTCCTGCTTCCGTTCGGCCAGGCGCTGCGGGTCGAGCAGGGTGGCAAGCCGTCCCTCGCCGAGTGCCAAAGCCAGCCGGCGGCTGGTCACGCCGTCAAGCGCCAGCGCGTCGAGCAGGCTCGAGAACAGGCCGAGATCGCCGATGGTGATGCCAAGCCCGCTCTCGCCGACCACATCGGTCACCGCGCCATGGATCTCGGCGAGCACATCGGCATCGGCGGCCTCGCGGTCATTCCGGCCGATCGATTCGAGGCTGATCTGCGTGAACTCGCCGCTTTCGCCCGGCCGGTGCCGGAAGACCGGGCCGACAAAGACCTGGTCAAGCCGCCGGCCGACAATCCCGGATTTCAGATAGGCGAGGGCCGCGGGAATCGTGAATTCCGGCCGCAGGCACCATTCCTCGCCCTCTTCGTTCGTCGTCAGGAACAGGCGCCCGCGGATATCCTCGCCCGACAGTTCGAGGAACGGATCGGCGGGCTGGAGCACCGGAACCTCGGCCGCGTGGTAGCCGGCCCGATGCAGCCGCGCCATCAGACGGCTGGGATCGTCGGCTTGCGGTTGGGGCCGCGCGAGGCGGGCCGCCGTTTCGGGTCGTTCGGTCATCGGGTCTCGCCCTGAAGGCGCTCCTGCAGCAGGCGCGGCGCCGTCCTGGCGAGGCCAGGCAGACCGTGCCCATGATCGACCTGCCCATACCAGCCCGCACGCGCGCAGGCGAGCGGAAACCGCGAATGCGCTTAATCCTTTGCGTCAAGGACGGGCCGGTTCAGCCCCGCTGCCGGGCCAGCACGTCGCGGATGCCCTGCACGAGGCCATCGACCGGCACCTCGAACTGCGCCCTGGCCTGCAGGGCGAGATATTCCTCGCGGTCCTTGGTGGCGGAGAGGGTCGCGCCGAGGATCAGGTCCTTGACCTGCGCCGTGCCCTTTTCGCGCTCGTTCGAGCCCTGGATGATGGCAATGGGCGAGGCGCGCCGGTCGGCATATTTCATCTGCGCCTTCATGCCCGCGCTGCCAAGATAGATCTCGGCGCGGATGCCGGCGGCGCGGAGCTCGGCCACGATCTTCTGGTAGCTCGCCATGGCCGTGACATCGCGGTCCATGGCCAGAACCAGCACCGGCCCATCGAGCGGTTTGGTGGAAACCTTGCCGAGCGCCTGCAGGGCAGCCAGCAGCCGCGACACGCCGATGGAGAAGCCCGTCGCCGGCACCGGCTCGTTGAGGAAGCGCGAGACGAGGCCATCATAGCGCCCGCCGCCACCGACCGAGCCGAAGCGCACGGGCCGGCCATCCTCGTCCTTCACCTCGAACAGCAGCTCGGCTTCGAAGACCGGGCCGGTGTAATATTCGAGGCCACGGACGACGGAAAAGTCTGCACGAATCCGATCATGTCCGTAGCTGGCCGCTGTCGTCAAAGAAATGATGCTTTCGAGTTCATAGATACCGTCCATATACAGACGGTTCTCACGAAAATTGGGGCCCTCAAAAGCAGGAAAACGAGTGGTGACCGTCGTTGGACCATCCTTAACTTGGCTGATTTTTATGCTGCCCTTCATGAAAGAACCAAGGGCATCGATCTGGCCGTTGTCTAAATCGGCACCCTTTGTGAAGTCGCCGCTTTCATCTCTTCTGCCAGGGCCAAGCAGTTTTACAATTTCGGGCCAGTCAAACTTATCCGCCTTGTCCAAGGCCCGCAGCACGATCAGCCGGCGCGCGGCATTCTCCTCGCCGCCAAGGCCGATGGCCTCCATCACCCCGTCGAGGATCTTGCGATTGTTGACCTTGATCACGTAGGCGCCGCGCGGAATGCCGAGCGCCTCCATCGTATCCGCCGCCATCATGCAGATCTCGGCATCAGCGGCCACGCTGGCCGCGCCCACCGTATCGGCGTCGAACTGCATGAACTGCCGGAAGCGGCCGGGGCCGGGCTTCTCGTTGCGGAACACCCAGCCGGCGCGGTAGCTGCGATAGGGCTTGGGCAGGTTCTGCCAGTTCTCGGCACAATAGCGGGCGAGCGGCGCCGTCAGGTCGTAGCGCAGGCTCATCCATTGCTCGTCATCGTCGCGCAGGGAGAAGACGCCGGCATTCGGCCGGTCCTGATCCGGCAGGAACTTGCCGAGCGCGTCGGTATATTCGAGGAACGGCGTCTCGACCGGGTCGAACCCGTAGCGCTGGTAGACCTCGCGGATTGTCGCCATCATCGCCTCGGTGGCCATGATATCGGCAGGCCCGCGATCGGGCAGGCCGCGTGGGCGGCGGGCTTCGGTCTTGTCGGAACGGGGGGCGTTGTCGGTGCTCATGCCGGCGGCTTTATCGCCACCGGTCGCGCTTGTCACGCCTCAAGCAGTGTTGTCTGTCTCCTGCCGCGCCTCGAGCGTGGCATAGAGATCATACAGGGCGTCGATGTCGTTTTCTTCCGGCGGCCGGCCATGGGCCGCATCGAAGCGGGCCGAGATCTCGCGATGCGCCAGCAGCAGCAGGATGGCTTCCCTGGGCGGAAGCTCGGCATGGCGCCCGGATTCCTCCGTAGTCAGCGCCACGCCGAAACGCGCAAACAGCGCCTTGAGCAGGTCGGCATCCGTCATGATCGCCATCTCCCGGTTCCGCACAACGAATCCAAGCAGATATAAACTATCATGACGCCGCCGGCCTGCCTATCCCATGGCGGTCAGGCCACCGCGCGGATCAGCTTGCCCAGCTTGTCCACGGTCTCGTCGATCTGCGCTTCGGAGATGATCAGCGGCGGGGTGAGCGCCAGCGTCTCGCCGGTATTGCGCACCATGAAGCCGTAATCCTCGAAGCCGCGATGCATCGCCGTGTAGGCGCGCTTGCCGAACGCATCGGGGATCGAGGCAAGGTCGATCGCTGCCGTCAGGCCGACCGTGCGGATGTCGAGCACATTCGGCGAGCCCTTGAGCGAATGGATCGCATCGGCCCAGACCGGCTCCAGCTTGCGGGCACGCTCGAACAGGTCCTCGTCGCGATAGACATCGAGCGTGGCCATCGCGGCGGCGCAGGCCAGCGGATGGGCCGAATAGGTGTAGCCATGGAAGAATTCCACCATGTGCTCCGGGCCCTTCATGAAGGCCTCGTGGATGTGCTTCCGCGCGATCACGCCGCCCATCGGCACGGTGCCCGAGGTCACGCCCTTGGCGAAGGTGATCATGTCCGGCACCACGCCGTAGCGCTCCGCCGCGAACGAGGTGCCGAGCCGGCCGAAGCCGCAGATCACCTCGTCGAAAATCAGCAGGATGCCGTATTTGTCGCAGATCTCGCGCAGGCGCTTGAGATAGCCCTTCGGCGTCGGCAGCACGCCGGTCGAGCCGGCCATGGGCTCGACAATGACCGCGGCGATGGTCGAGGCATCGTGCAGCGCGACGATCCGCTCGAGATCATCGGCCAGATGCGCACCCCATTCCGGCTCGCCCTTGGTGAAGGCCTGCTCGGCGCGGTTATAGGTGTGCGGCAGGTGGTCGACATGCGGCAGGAGCTGGGTGGCGAAGGCCTTGCGGTTGGCCAGCATGCCGCCGACCGAGATGCCGCCGAAGCCGATGCCATGATAGCCGCGCTCGCGGCCGATCAGGCGGCAGCGATTGCCCTCGCCCTTCGCATGGAAATAGCCGATCGCCATCTTGAGCGCGGTATCCACGGCTTCCGAACCGGAATTGACGAAGAAGACATGGTCAAGATCACCCGGCGCCATCGAGGCGATGCGCGAGGCAAGCTGGAACCCGAGGGGATGCGCGAACTGGAAAGGCGGCGAATAATCGAGCGTCTCGGCCTGGGCCTTGATCGCCTCGACGATCGGATCGCGGTTATGGCCGGCATTGCAGCACCAGAGCCCGGCGGTCGTGTCCATGATCGCCCGGCCGTCATTGGTGTAATAATGCATGTCCTTCGAACGCGAGACGATGCGCGGCGCCTTCTTGAACGCGCGCTCCGCGGTGAAGGGCATCCAGAACGCCTCGAGGTCATTCGGCTGCGAAAGGGTGGTGATCGGCTGGGCGCCGGACTTGGCCATGGGAATCTCCGCGCAAGAAAGTTGCGAGCGCTGCCGGCGCCCGGAAATAACCGCGAGGATACGCCGCTCGGGGAAGGAAACAACCCCTGAAAAAGCCGCGGGAATAGTGGAAAAATCTACCGCGTGGCCGGGGCGATCATGTCATAGCCCGCCGCATGGATGGCGGCTTCGAACTCGGCCCTCTCCTTTGTCGCGGCGGTGATGCGCACCGACTTGCCGGGCAGGTCGACCGCCACCTTCGCGCCGGGGTCGATCCGGGTGATCGCGCGGGTCACGGATTGCGCGCAGCCCTCGCAGGCCATTCCGTCAACGCCGAGTGTGAGATCCTGCTCCGCCATCATCGCTCTCCTGCGCTCATTCCTGCCCGGCAGGGGCCGCACGGTGGCTGCCACCCCCGCCCGACACGCCGATCTCGGTCTCCCGCGGCATGTCGAGGAAGGCCATCTCGGCATCCTCGCAGACCGCCTCGCCCTCGATCTCGACGAGATAGGCAGGCGAGGCCAGGGCCGCAACCTCGACATAGGTCGCGGCAACGAGATGGCCGCCGAGCCGGCGGTCCCGGATCGTCCGGTAGAGCCCGACCGAGCCCGGGACGGTGGCATAGACCACGATCTTGACGAGATCCTGCACGGCCATGCCGGCCTCGCGCAGGACAGCCTCGAGATTGTCCCACGCCAGCTCCATCTGGCTGGCGAGGTCGGGCGCGGGCGTGCCGTCCAGGGTGATCCCGACCTGCCCGGAAACCAGCAGCCGGCGCGACCGGCCCGAATGCACGATGCCATGGGCATACTGGGAGGCGGGCGGAGCGATCGAGCGCGGGTTGATGATCCGGGGCATGCATTCCTTCCGGCGGGTTCGAGCGTCCGCCATCGTTCCTAGCAACCTTGCCGTGCTCAAGACTAGCGGTGGCGGACGGCCTTGCACAACGTTGATTTCCACAGGCCGTTGCAGGGAAGGAGTCTCGCTATTGCATTCTGGACAAAGTAGCTTTGACTGAAGTGATTCGTTGTCTCTCCCGACACATGGCGCCGCCCCGCATGCGTGTTCAACATCTTCTCTCCGTCAGCCTTGTGGCCGTTACCGCAGCGGGCCTCTCGGTGCTCGCGCATCGGTATGACCAGCTCTGGATGGCGGTGGTCGGCCTGTCGGCGGCCTTTGCCGGCGGCGGGGCCCTCCTGCATGTGCGCGGTTCCAGCCTCTTCCGGGAGATCGAGGTCCTCCGCGACCATCTCGAAAGCACGCGCCAGCATGCGGCGCTGCTCGCCCGTCACACCCGCGAATTGCGGGAAGCGTTCGTCAATGGCCCGGCCGAAGGTGCGGTCCATGCCAGCGAATTCGCCACGTTGAGCGCGCTCGTTCGCGACATTGCGGATGGCGTGGCCGAACTGGATCGCCGGACCGAGGCTGCCGAGCAGGAGCTCGCCTATTCCCGCCGCCCGGCCACGACGTCTGTCAGCCGCGCCGCCGAGCCGCGGCCGTCGCCCGGCTGGCTGGCGCCGCAGAAGCCAGCCATGCCGGAACCCACCCGCGCATCCGCCATGATGCCGGAAGAGCGGGTGATCCGCGAGGCGCCGATGCCGCCGCGTCACGGAGGGAATGCGCAGGAACCGCCGCGCGCCGTCCGCCAACTGGTTGCAGCCGCGATCGCCGCCGACCGGTTCGATCTCTTCCTGCAGCGCGTCGTGGGTCTGCCGCAACGGCGGCTCAAGGGCTATGACGTGACGCTCCGCCCCGATGGCAGCGATCTCGCCATTCCGAACAACGAGATCCGGCTGGCCGTCGAGGCCGTGGGCCACCAGCTTGCCTTCGACCGCAAGCTGATGATCCAGGCAGTCCGCCTGGCGCGGGTCTTCTCCCAGCGCGAGCGGGACGTGCTGCTCTTCGTCGATATTTCCCAGCGCTTCCTGATGAGCGAGGCCGCCTTCGACGATCTGGAAGCGCTGATCGCCGATGTGCCGCAGGCGCCGGAGCGCATCGTCCTGTGCCTGCCGCAGCGCTTCTTCCGCAAGGCCGTGGCCTTCGAGCACGAGGCGCTGCGGAACCTGTCGAAAATGGGCTTCAGCTTCATGATGCGCGATATCGAGGATCTCGATTTCGATCCGGTGAAGCTCGCGCAGATGGGCGTCCGCTGGCTCCGCATGCCGGCCGAGGCCCTGCTGGCGGAAACCCAGGAGCGGGATACCCTGTTCGACGTTGCCACGGCGGATTTCGTGCCGCTGCTGGCCCGCCGGAAGCTTTCCTTCATGGTCGATGCCGTCGGCGACGAGCCGACCATCGCCGATCTCATCGATCTCAACATCGAATTCGCGCAGGGCCTTGCCTTCTCGCCGCCGCAGGCCGTCCGGGCCGATGTGCTCGAGGCGGGCACGCCCTCGCCCGAGCCGCCGCGCCCGACGGAGCCGCCGGCCGAACGCCGCAGCCTGCGCGATCTTGCACGGCGCGCGTGAACGGGTTACCCGCTGCCACGCGGCATGATCGCCGCGTCGCTGTGAGCTGCCCATGACATCCCTGACACCCCTGATCTCCGGTCTGTCCGGCATGATGGATCGCTATGATGCGATCATCAGCGACGTCTGGGGCGTGCTCCATAACGGCGTCTCCGCCACGCCCGGCGCCGGCGAGGCCCTGAGGACCGCCCGCGAGGCCGGCAAGGCGGTTGTCCTGCTGACCAACGCGCCCCGCCCGCCCGATTCGATCCGCCGGCAATTGACCGGCCTGGGCGTGATCGACGGCATCAGCGACGCGATTGTCTCCTCGGGCGGCGTCACGCGGGATCTGCTGGCCCGGGAAGGCGATGCGCCTTTCTATCATCTCGGCCCGGCGCGCGACCGGGCGATTTTCGAAGGGCTCGCCGTCCGCCCGGTTCCGCTGGAGGAGGCCCGTCTCATCCTCTGCTCCGGTCTGTTCGACGACGAGAACGAGCAGGCCGAGGATTACCGGCCGATGCTGGAAGACGCGCAAAGGCGCGGCCTCCCGCTGATCTGTGCCAATCCCGATCTCGTGGTCGAGCGCGGCAAGGACCTCCTGCCCTGCGCCGGCGCGCTGGCGGATCTGTACGAGAAGCTCGGCGGCGAGACGATCTGGGTCGGCAAGCCCCATCCCCTCGTCTATCGCCATGCGCGGGAGGCCATCGAGAAGGCGCTCGGGCGGGCAGTCGATCCGGCGCGGATCCTCTGCATCGGCGATGCGCTGCGGACCGACGTGGCGGGGGCCGTGGCCGCCGGCCATGACTGCCTGATGACCCTGGCCGGAATCCATGGCCACGAGATCAATCTGGATCAGGGCCGGTTCAACCGGGACCTTCTGGAAGCCCTGATCGCGACCCATGAAAAAAGGCCGATCGCCGTGGCGATCAGCCTTGTCTGGTAAATTCCGGGGGCGCAGAACTTACTGGTGCATCGACTGGCTGACAGCGTCGATCTTCGCCTTCAGCGTCTGGGCATTGAACGGCTTGACGATGTAGTTGTTCACGCCGGCGCGCTTGGCTGCGATGACGTTTTCCGTTTTCGATTCGGCTGTCACCATGATGAAGGGCGTGGCATGCAGGTCGCGGTCCGCCCGCACCTGCTTCAGCAGTTCGTAGCCCGTCATCGGCGCCATGTTCCAGTCGGAAATGATCAGCCCGTAGCGGCGTTCGCGCATCTTGTTCAGCGCTTCCGAACCATCCGAGGCTTCATCCACGTCCTCGAAGCCAAGCTGCTTCAAGAGGTTACGGATGATCCGCACCATGGTCTGATAATCGTCGACGACGAGAATCGGCATTGAACTGTCGAAATTCATGACCCGCTCCAATAACGCCCCTTCACCAAAACCCGCCCGACTTCAGCCCGGCGGCTTTTTTGCGAAAGTCACACGTTCACCCTCTAGATGTGTGCTCTTCACCGCCGAAACTACCTGCGTGTCGATTGCGAATGCGTTAATGCGGTGGCATGGCAGGATCGAATTTGCAGGGATCGCGGGACCTTAGCCCGCTCCAAAGTGCAGACGTGGTTGATAATGAACAAACAAGTTTCCAAAAATTTTCCGGTCTGGACGGTGTCTGCCGCAGCGGAAACGGCCGCGGAGAAGGGGATTCCGGCCTCGGGCGACCGCTTTCGCGTGGTGGCGATCGGGAATTTCGATGGCGCCCATCTCGGCCATGCCGCCCTCGTGGAGGCGGGCCGGACGCTGGCCAGCGCCGAGGCGCCGGGCCGCTCCGTCGAATGCGTGGCCCTCACCTTCGATCCGCATCCACGGGCGCTCTTCCAGCCGGGCCAGCCCCTGTTCCGGCTGACCGCCGCGGAAGACCGCGCCGCCGCTCTGGCCGGCATCGGCTTCGATGCCGCCGCGATCATCACCTTCGACCGGGCCTTTGCCAGCCTCTCCGCCGAGGCCTTCATCGCCGGGATCCTGCTCGGCGCGCTCCGGGCCGATGCCGTGGTCGTGGGCGAGGATTTCCATTTCGGACAGGGCCGCAAGGGTACGCCGGCTTTGCTGGTCGCCGAAGGCAAGCGGCTCGGCTTTGCCGTGCGGCTGGTCGGGCCGGTCCGCCATGCGGATGGAACCATCATTTCCTCGACCGCGATCCGCGAGGCATTGGCCGCCGGAGATGTTCCCCGCGCCAATGCGATGCTCGGCCGGCCCTATGCGATTGCCGGCGAGGTGATCCATGGGGCCAAAAGGGGCCGCGAACTCGGCTATCGCACGGCCAATCTCGCGCTCGATCCGGGCAACGCGCTCGCCTATGGCATCTATGCCGTGACGGCCGAACTCGAAGGCGAGGCGCTCCTGGGCGTCGCAAGCTTTGGCCGCCGGCCCCATTTCGACAATGGCCCGCCTCTGCTGGAGGTGCACCTCTTCGATTTCGCCCGCGAGATCTATGGCAGCCGGCTGACCGTCGCCTTCCGTGCCCGCCTGCGCGGCGAGGCGAAATTCGACTCGCTGGACGCCCTCCTGGCGCAGATGGCGCAGGACTGCGAGGCGGCGCGGGCCCTGCTCGGCGCGGCGCCCGGGGTTCTTCCCCAAAGCGGCAAAGCCTGATAGAGCGGCTCCATGGTCGGCACCCGCATCCTTCTGGCGCGAATTATCACCCCGGCTCCGGCGCGTTGAGCTGCCGGGGGCCGGGTTCCGCTGTCGCCCTGATCTGCCGCCTCTTTTCGAGAAGTGCCCTCGATGTCCGAAGAATCTGCCGCTTTCGATTATTCGAAAACCCTGTTCCTGCCCGAAACCGAGTTTCCCATGCGCGCCGGCCTTCCCCAGAAGGAGCCGGAAATCCTCGCGCGCTGGCAGAAGATCGATCTCTATCGCCGCATCCGGGAAGCCTCGAAGGGCAAGCCGAAATTCCTGCTCCATGACGGCCCGCCCTATGCGAACGGCAACATCCATATCGGCCATGCGCTCAACAAGATCCTGAAGGACCTCGTCACGCGCAGCCAGTCGATGCTCGGCTTCGATTCGAACTACGTGCCGGGCTGGGATTGCCACGGCCTGCCCATCGAATGGCGGATCGAGGAGGAATACCGGGCGCGCGGCCAGTCCAAGCCGGAGCTGAATTCCGGCACGGCCATCAACGCGTTCCGTGCCGAGTGCCGCGCCTATGCCGAGAAATGGCTCTCGATCCAGCGCGAGGAATTCAAGCGGCTGGGCGTCACGGGCGACTGGGACAACCCCTATTCGACCATGGCCTTCCATGCCGAGGCGCAGATCGCCCGCGAGATCATGAAGTTCAAGGATAACGGGCTGCTCTACCGCGGCTCGAAGCCGGTCATGTGGTCCGTGGTCGAGAAGACCGCGCTCGCCGAAGCCGAGATCGAATATCACGACCACCAGAGCGACATGGTCTGGGTGAAGTTCCCGGTGAAGAACGGTGGCATGGCGAGCGGCGACGTCGGTTCTGCACCGATGGACGCGGCATTTTCTCGCTCAGCGCTGTTCCAGAGCGCCGCGATCCTGATCTGGACCACCACTCCCTGGACCCTTCCGGGCAACCGCGCGATCTCGTTCTCGTCGAAGATCGCCTATGGCCTCTATGAGGTGACGGCCAACGAGCGCGATTACGGCCCGAAGCCGGGCGAGCTCTACATCCTCGCCGACAAGCTGGCCGAAGCGGTGGCCGGCTCGGCGAAGATCACGCTGGAGCGTCGCGCCGATATCCCGGCGAACACGCTGGCTGGTGCCACCTGCGCCCACCCGCTCGCGTCGCTCGGCTATACCTTCGACGTGCCTTTGCTCGATGGCGACCACGTGACCGATGATGCCGGCACGGGCTTTGTCCATACCGCGCCCAGCCATGGCCGCGAGGACTTCGAAATCTGGACCCGCGCCGATGTCCAGCAGGACCTGCGCGCCCGCGGCATCGAGACCAAGATCCCCTTCACCATCGATGATGACAGCATCTACACCGAGGAAGCCCCGGGCTTCACCGGCAGGCGCGTCATCACCGAGAAGGGCGAGAAGGGCGATGCCAACGAGGCGGTCATTGCTGAACTCATCAAGGCGAATGCCTTGGTGGCCAGAGGCCGGCTGAAGCACCAATATCCGCATAGCTGGCGGTCGAAGAAGCCGGTCATCTTCCGCAACACGCCGCAATGGTTCATCGCGATGGACAAGCCCTTCGAGAAGGGCGACTCGCTGCGCAAGGTCGCCTTCGACGCGATCGCGAAGACCGAATGGGTGCCCGGTTCCGGCGAGAACCGCATCCGCGGCATGGTCGAGAACAAACCGGACTGGGTGATGAGCCGCCAGCGCGCCTGGGGCGTGCCGATCACGGTGTTCGTCCATCGCGAGACGAAGGACCTCCTGCAGGACAGGCGAGTCGACGAGGCCATCGCGGCCGCGTTCGATCAGGAAGGCGCGGATGCCTGGTTCGCGGAAGGCGCGGCCGAACGCTTCCTGAAACCCTTCGGCCATGATGCCGCTGCCTATGAGCAGGTGACGGACGTGCTCGATGTCTGGTTCGATTCCGGCTCGACCCATACCTACACGCTGGAAGATCCGAAGCATTTCCCCGGCCTTGCCGGCGTGAAGCGCAAGGTCGATGGCGGTGTGGACAGGGTGATGTATCTCGAGGGCTCGGACCAGCATCGCGGCTGGTTCCAGTCCTCGCTGCTGGAAAGCTGCGGCACGCGCGGCCGCGCGCCCTTCGACGTGGTGCTGACCCATGGCTTCGTCCTCGACGAAAAGGGTCAGAAAATGTCGAAATCCCTCGGGAACGTGACCGCGCCGCAGGATGTCATCAAGGATTCCGGCGCCGATATCCTGCGGCTCTGGGTGGCCTCGGCCGACTATTCGGACGATCTCCGCATCGGCAGGGAAATCCTGAAGACCTTCGTCGAGACCTACCGCAAGCTGCGCAACACGATCCGCTGGATGCTCGGCGCGCTGAAGCATTTCGACGGCAAGCCGGTCGAGGCTTCCGCCATGCCCGAGCTGGAGCGGCTGATGCTGCACCGGCTGGCAGAACTCGATCCCCTGATCCGCAAGGCCTATGCCGACTACGATTACCGCAAGGTCATCATGGAGCTCTCCGCCTTCATGAATACCGAGCTTTCTGCCTTCTATTTCGATATCCGCAAGGACACGCTCTATTGCGATCCGGCCTCCAGTCCGGCTCGCCGCGCGGCGCTGACCGTGATCGACATCCTCTGCGACACGATCCTGCGCTGGCTCGCGCCGATCCTCGTCTTCACGGCCGACGAGGCCTGGCTGGCCCGCCATCCGGGGCTGCCGGGTTCGATCCATGAGGAAGGGTTCCGCGCGGTTCCGGAAGGCTGGCATGACGAGGCTCTCGCCGCGAAATGGGAACGCCTGCGCGGGATCCGCCGCGTCGTGACTGGCGCGCTCGAACTCGAACGCGCCGACAAGCGGATCGGCTCCTCGCTGGAAGCGGCTCCGGTTGTCCATCTCGCCGAGCCGGCCGACCGCGCGGCGCTGGAGGGCATCGACTTCGCCGAGATCTGCATCACCTCCGCCATCCATCTCGCGGCGGGCGAGGGGCCGGCCACGGCTTTCCGCCTGCCGGATGTGAAGGGCGTGGCGGTTGTTCCGGCCCGCGCCGATGGCGTCAAATGCGCCCGGTCCTGGCGCTATTTCGACCCGGCTTCGGCGGATCCGGCCTTCCCGGACATCACCCCGAGGGATGCGCAGGCGATGCGGGAATGGCTGGCCGCCAACCCGCAGGCAGCGTGAGGCGGGCATGGAGGGTGAAGCCCGGCCGTCCGTCGATCCGGCGGCCTTGCGGATCGGTCTGGCCATCGCGCTGGTCTGCCTTCTGGCCGACCAGGCGAGCAAGCTCTGGCTGATCTATGGCACGACGCTCCGGTTGACCTATCCCTGGCCGGTCCTGCCCTTCATCGATTTCACGGTTGTCTGGAACCGGGGGATTTCCTACGGCCTGTTCCAGCAGGACTCGGAGGCCGGGCGATGGTTCCTCGCGGCCTTCAAGATCGCCGCCGCGATTGTCCTGACGCTGTGGCTCCGGAAATCTGCGAACCGGCTCGAGACCACGGGGATCGGGCTGATCATCGGCGGCGCCATCGGCAACGCGATCGACCGGATCCTGCATGGCGCCGTTTTCGATTTCGTGCATTTCCATGTCGGCGAATTCAGCTGGTATGTGTTCAATATCGCCGATGCCGCCATCGTTTTTGGGGTGATCTTCATGGTCCTCGGACAGATTTTACCATCCCGTGCCCCGGAATCGCCCTGATCTGGTGTTTTCAGGTCGGGAATGATATGGGATCCAGCTGGTTACGGAGTTCACCCGATGGTCTCTTCTTCTTTCACGCTCCTGCGCGCCGCCTTTCTCGGTGGCCTTGTCGGCTTTTCCGCGCTGGCGCCGCTTCCCGCGGCCGCCCAGGAAGGTCTCCTGATGCGCAACATGCTGGGTCGGATCGGCCTTCTGCCCGAGGAGAAGGAGCCGATCGAATACCGCGAACGCCCCGGCCTCGTCGTGCCGAAGGATCTGAACAAGCTCCGCGAGCCGGAGCCCGAGGATGCGGCGCGTCGCCAGGCGGCAGGCCAGTGGCCGCGTGACCCCGATGTGCTCGAGCGCCAGCGGGAACGCGAACGGCGGAAACTTCCGCTGTTGTCGGTCATCGCTGCCGATCCGAGCGAGGGCGGAAGGCTCTCCGTGGATGAACTGGCGAGGGGCCGTTCGACACGGGGCGCGAAGATCGGAGAGTCCGGCGTTGCCCTCAATGACAAGGCCGGGGTCCGCCTGAGCATCCAGGAGATGAAGGCGGCCGATGCCAAGATTACCACTCCGACCTACCCGCCGGGGACCGAGCCCCCGCGTCGCTACCTGACGGATCCGCCCGCGGGTCTCCGGATTCCCTCCGCTGCGGTTCCCGCGGGTCGCCGGACTGCGGAAGGCCCCGTCAGGGATGATTTCCGGCCCTCGAATGTCTGGGGCCGCATCGACTGATGCGGCGTGCCGCCCCCTTGCAGGGGCGACGTCCTGACGCCATGTCTGAAGGGCCGGAATGATCCATTCCGGCCTTTTGTTTCATCGGGCCCGGCCGGGCCCAGCCTGCGAGGGATTCCATGCGCACCGATGCTGCCGTTGATCATTTCCATCTCGACAATGGTCTTGAAGTGGTGGTGATCCCGGACCGGCGTGCCCCTGTTGTGACGCATATGGTCTACTTCCGGAACGGCGCGGCGGATGACCCCGCCGGCAAGTCCGGCATCGCGCATTTTCTCGAACACCTGATGTTCAAGGGTACCGAGCGGAACCCGAAGGGCGCGTTCTCCGAGACGGTTGCGCGGCTGGGCGGACAGGAGAACGCCTTCACCTCGTATGATTACACCGCCTATTTCCAGCGGGTCGCCAAGGAGCATCTTGGCGCCATGATGGCGCTCGAGGCCGACCGGATGACCGGACTGGTCCTCGAGGGCCCCGAGGTCCTGTCCGAGCGGGACGTGGTGATCGAGGAGCGCAAGATGCGCACCGACAGCGACCCCTCCGCCCAGTTGCAGGAAAGCCTGCTCGCGACGCTGTACGTGCACCATCCCTATGGCACGCCGGTGATCGGCTGGGGCCACGAGATCGAGGATCTGCAGCGCGAGGATGCTCTCGCCTATTACCGGCGGTTCTACCGGCCGGACAACGCGATCCTGATCGTCGCCGGGGATGTCGAATCGGGCGAGGTCCGTCGCCTCGCCGAGGAAACCTATGGCCGCGTGCCGAAACCGGAAGGGCCCGCGCCCGCGCGCCGGCGGGTCAGGGAGCCGGAAATCCGGGCGACGCGGCAGGTTCGCCTGAGTGATGCGAAGGTCGAGCAGCCGGTCACCCAGCGCGCCTATCTCGTGCCCGCCCATGCCACGGCCGAGGGCAACGAGGCCTTCGCACTGGAACTGCTCGCGCAGATCCTCGGCGGCTCCCAGACCAGCCGGCTTTACCGCGCGCTCGTTCTGGACGGCAGCACCGCCGTCAATGCCGGCTCGTGGTACTGGAACGACGCGCTCGATATCGGCCAGTTCGGTGTCTATGCCGTGCCGGCCGAGGACGTCTCGCTCGACGCTGTCGACGGCGCCATCGATGCCGTCATCGCCACCCTGCGCGAGACGGAAGTCAGCGCCACGGAACTCGAACGTGCCAAGACACGGCTGATCGCCGACATGATCTACGCGCAGGACAACCAGGCCCATCTCGCCCGGATCTACGGCGCCACCCTCACGACCGGCGGCTCCGTGCGCGATGTGACCGAATGGCCGGAGCGCATCCGCGCCGTCACCGCGGCCGAAATTCTCGATGTCGCGAAGCGCTATCTCCAGCCCGGCCGCTTCGTGGTCGGACATCTCCTCAAGGCTGCGGCCTGAGCCCCGGACGGATCCCATGAACGCACCCCTGTCCCATGCCCGCACCACCAGCCGGGCCCGCGCCCTGGTTTCGCCCTCCGGGATCGAGATCTGGCATGTCGAGGATTACACCGTCCCTCTCGTTTCCATGGAATTCGCTTTCATCGGCGGCGCCGCGCAGGATCCGGAAGGCATGGCCGGCCTTGCCAACCTGATGGCGGGGACGCTCGACGAAGGCGCCGGGCCACATGACGCCTCGGCCTTCCAGGAACGGCTCGAGGAAAAGGCGATCGAGCTGTCTTTCGATGCCAGCCGCGATCGCGTCGATGGCTCCCTCCGCACGCTGTCCGAACATGTGGAGGCGGCGTTCGGCCTGCTCGCGCTGGCGGTCAACCAGCCGCGCTTCGATCAGGCCGCGATCGACCGTGTGCGCAGCCAGATCATTTCCGGCCTCCGGCGTGAGGAATCCGATCCCGGCGCCCGGGCGCGGGACCGGCTGAACGCCCTCGCCTTCGAAGGCCACAGCTATGCCCGCCCGGCCGACGGCCGTATCCCCGAACTGCAGGCGATCACCCGCAAGGATGTGGTCGCCCAGCATCAGGCCCTGTTCGGGCGGGATTCGCTGCATATCGCGGTTGTCGGGGCGATTTCGCCCGAACAGCTCACGACCCTTGTCGAGAAGGCCTTCGGCAGCCTGCCCGCCAGGGCGCATCTCGCGGCCATTCCCGATGTGGGTGTCGGCCATGCCGGCCATCGGGAGATCGTGCCGCTGGATATCCCCCAATCCACCCTGTACCTCGCCATGCCCGGCATTGCGCGGAAGGATCCGGATTTCGTGGCCGCCCTGCTGGTCAATCACATCCTCGGCGGCGGCAGCTTCACGTCCCGTCTCTGGATGGAGGTGCGCGAGAAGCGCGGCCTGGCCTATTCGGTCTGGTCGAGCCTCGCCAACCGCCACCATGCCGAGACCTTCATCGCCGGCACGGCAACCAGCAACGAGCGCGTGGCCGAATCCCTCTCGATCATGCTGGCGGAGATCGCGCGGATGGCCGAAGCCGGTCCGACCGAGGAGGAAATGGCCCGGACCAAGGACTTCCTGATCGGGTCCTATGCCCTGCGGTTCGACACCTCGCGGAAAATTGCCAACCAGTTGCTCGAAATCGCCATCGAGAAGCTCGGGATCGACTATATCGACCGCCGGAACGACGAGGTGGCCGCCGTCACCCTGCCGCAGATGCAGGCCGTGGCCCGGCGGCTTTTCGCCGGCCGCGAGCCGCTCGTGGTCGTGGCCGGCCAACCCAAGGGGTTGTGATCCGCGCCGGTTCATGGCAACGGCTTGGCCATGAACGGCGGCACTCTCGGCCAGGGAAGACAACGATGGCTCTGACGGCAGACATGATGGTCGACAGGCGGCAGCTGCGCCGGAAGCTGACCTTCTGGCGCATTGTCGCGATTCTCGTCGCCCTTGCGGCTTTGGTTGTCGCCGGACTTGCCTGGCGCGGCAGCCTCGGTTTCTCCCGCCCGCACATCGCGCGCATCACGATCGAGGGCATGATCACCGGCCGCCAGGCGACGCTCGACGTGCTGAAGCGAGCGGACAATGCCAATGTCCGGGCTGTCATCCTCCGGATCAATTCCGGCGGTGGCACGACCGCCGGGTCCGAGGCCCTCTACAACGAGGTCCGCCGCCTGGCCGGGAAAAAGCCCGTTGTCGCGGTCGTCGACGGCGTCGGCGCATCGGGGGCCTACATGACGGCGCTCGGTGCCGAACGGATTGTCGCCAATGGCAGCGGCATTGTCGGATCCATCGGCGTGATCGCCCAGGTGCCCAACCTGTCGAAGCTGCTCGACACCCTGGGTGTGAAGGTCGAATCGGTCCGCTCCTCGCCGCTGAAAGCCATGCCGAGCGGCATCGAACCCACCTCGCCCGAAGCCCGCAAGGCGCTCGAGGAGACCGTCCTCGATACCTATCGCTGGTTCCGCGGGCTGGTGGGCGAACGCCGGAAGCTCGAGGGCGAGGCGCTCGACAAGGTCACCGATGGCCGTGTCTTCACCGGCCGGCAGGCTCTGGACCTCAAGCTCATCGATGCCCTCGGCGGCGAGCGTGAGGCCATTGCCTGGCTGGAGGCCGAGAAGAAGATCGACGCGAACCTTCCGGTGACCGATTACCGGCCGCGCCAGGCCTCGGGCACGCTGCCGGGCATCGCAGCCTTTCTCGGGCTTGACTGGCCGGGTCTCGGCGATACCGCGCGCGATCTCCTCGGGCCCGGAGCGCTTGACGGCTTGGTGTCGATCTGGCAACCTTCCGGCCAATAATTATTCGAAATCAATTATCTAACGGGTATCGCCATGCCGAGGGCGAGCCCGGTTTCCAGGGCAGAGGTATTCCATGATCAAGTCCGAACTGGTGCTCAAGCTGGCCGAGCTGAACCCGCATCTCTACCAGCGCGATGTCGAGATTCTGGTCAATGCGATCCTCGACGAGATCACCGATGCGCTGAAGCGCGGCGACCGTGTCGAGCTGCGCGGCTTCGGTACCTTCTCCATCAAGGAGCGGGATCCGCGCCAAGGCCGCAATCCACGCACCGGCGAGAAGGTCAGCGTGACGGGCAAGGTCGTGCCGTATTTCAAGAGCGGCAAGGAAATGCGCGAGCGGCTCAACCCGAAGCCGGGCGCAGCCCGGCGCGCCTGACGGCCGGTCCGGCGAACGAGGAGGATTGTCGTGCTGCGCTTGCTGAAATTCCTGCTGGTCCTGCCGGTGGCCATCCTTCTGGTGCTGTTCGGCGTTGCCAACCGGCAGATGGTCAGCCTGGTGATCGACCCGCTCTCCCCGTCGGCCGAGGCCTTGCGCGTCTCGGTGCCGCTGTTTCTGTTCTTTTTCGGCACGCTGGCCATCGGTGCCGTGATCGGCTCGATGATGACCTGGTTTGCGCAAGGCCGGCACCGCAAGGCGGAGCGCCAGTTCCGCCGCGAATGCACCCGCCTCCAGGATGAATGCGCGCGGCTGAAAGCCCAGTCCGGCCAGCCGGCCAGCCTCGTTCCGGCAACGCGCTGATCCGGCCATGCGGGTCATCGATGAGGCCGCGATCGACGCGGCATTGGCTTTTCCTGTCCTGATCGAGGCGATCGATGCCATCCTGCGGGCGGATGTCGTGGTACCGGTCCGGCACCATCATCCGATCGCCCGCGAGGATGGCGAGGCGATGCATCTCATCATGCCGGCCTGGCATGCCGGTTCGGGCGGCTGTCTCGGCGTGAAGATCGTCAACGTGTTCCCCGGCAATGCGGCGCGTGGCCTGCCCAGTGTGCTCGGCGCCTATGTGCTCATGAACGGCGATACCGGCGCGCCGATGGCGCTGATCGACGGCACGCGGCTCACCCTGTGGCGCACGGCGGCGACCTCGGCGCTGGCGGCGCGTTATCTCGCGCGGCCGGATGCAACAACCCATCTGGTCGTCGGGGCCGGCGCGCTGGCGCCGTTCTTCCTTCGCGCCCACCGGGCCGTGCGGCCTGTCACCCGCTCGATCATCTGGAACAAGACAAGGACCAATGCCGAGCGGCTGGCCGCCAGCCTTGCTGCGGAAGGGCTGGATGTTGAGGTGGCCGGGGATCTCGAAACGGCCGTGCGGGAGGCGGATATCGTCTCCACCGTCACGCTGTCGCGCGAGCCGCTGGTGCGCGGCGCCTGGCTGAAGCCGGGCGCGCATCTCGATCTCGTCGGGGCCTTCACCCCCGCCATGCGCGAGACTGACGATGATTGCATCCTGCGGTCGCGGCTCTTCGTCGATACGCGCGGCGGGGTGCTGAAAGAAGGTGGCGATCTCGTCCAGCCCATCGCCGCCGGCCTCGTCTCGGCCGATCAGGTCGAGGCCGACCTGCCGGAACTGGCGCGCGGCGCGACCATTTCTCTGCGCCAGCCCGGGGATATCACGCTCTACAAGTCAGTCGGCGGGGCGATGTTCGATCTGGCCACGGCGATGCAGATCGCCCGGGCGACAGGCGTGGTGGCCTGATGCCGCTGCTCGTCAAGATCTGCGGGCTGTCCACGCGGGAATCGATTGATACCGCGATCGAGGCCGGGGCGGACCTGATCGCCTTCAATTTCCACCCGCGCAGCCCGCGCTATGTCACGCTCGATCAGGCCGCGTCACTGGCGGCCCATGCGCGCGGGCGGGTCGAGACCGTGGCGCTGGTCGTCAATGCGGGCGATGACGTGCTGAGCGCGATCCGCTCCGCCGTCGAGCCGGATTCCTGGCAGTTCCACGGGCAGGAAACGCCCGAGCGCGTGCGCGATGTCCGGGCGGTCTGGGGCCGCCCCGTCATGAAGGCGATCGGGGTTTCCGGCCCGGATGATCTCGCGGTCCTCGCCAGTTTCGCGCCGGTGGCGGACCGCCTCCTTCTGGATGCGAAACCGCCGAAGGACGCCGCCTATCCGGGTGGCCATGGCCAGCCCTTTGACTGGCGCGTCCTTTCGGCGCTTCCCCCGCATCGCCCGTTCATGCTATCGGGCGGCCTCACGCCGGAGAATGTGGGCGAGGCGATCCGCCTTGTCCGCGGCTTCGGGGTCAATCTGCTGGGCGTGGATGTCTCGTCCGGGGTCGAATCGGCCCCCGGCATCAAGGATCCGGCCCGGATCAGGGCTTTCGTCGCCGCTGCGCGCGAGGCCGAGGGAGCACGGTGATGGTGGTGCAGGAACGCCCGAATTCCTTCCGGACGGGCCCGGATGACAATGGCCGCTTCGGCCTTTTCGGAGGTCGGTTCGTCGCGGAAACGCTGATGCCGCTCATCCTCGAGCTGCAGAAGGCCTATGAGGCCGCGAAGGCCGATCCGGCCTTCCATGCCGAGATGAGCAACATGCTCACGCATTATGTCGGCCGTCCCTCCCCGCTCTATTTCGCCGAGCGCATGACCGAGCATCTCGGTGGCGCCAAGATCTACTTCAAGCGTGACGAGCTGAATCATACCGGCGCGCACAAGGTGAACAACGTGTTGGGCCAGATCCTGCTCGCCCGACGCATGGGCAAGAAGCGGATCATCGCCGAGACCGGCGCCGGCCAGCACGGCGTCGCCACGGCCACGCTCTGCGCCCGCTATGGACTGCAATGCGTGGTCTATATGGGCGCGGTCGATGTGGAGCGGCAGAAGCCGAATGTCTTCCGCATGAAGATGCTCGGCGCCGAGGTCATCCCCGTCACGTCCGGCTCGAAGACGCTGAAGGATGCCATGAACGAGGCCCTGCGCGACTGGGTGACCAATGTCGCGGATACCTTCTATTGCATCGGCACGGTGGCCGGGCCGCATCCCTATCCGGCGATGGTCCGTGATTTCCAGTGCGTGATCGGCAACGAGACGCGCGAGCAGATGATGGCCGCCGAGGGGCGCCTGCCGGACAGCCTGATCGCGGCGATCGGCGGCGGCTCGAACGCCATCGGCCTGTTCCACCCCTTCCTCGATGACGCCTCGGTCGAAATCTATGGCGTCGAGGCGGCCGGTCATGGCCTCTCCTCCGGCCTGCATGCCGCCTCGCTGACGGGCGGCCGCCCGGGCGTGCTCCATGGCAACCGGACCTATCTCCTGATGGACGAGGACGGGCAGATCAAGGATGCGCACTCGATCTCCGCCGGCCTCGATTATCCCGGCATCGGCCCGGAACATGCCTACCTGCACGATACCGGCCGCGTCACCTATCTCTCGGCCACCGATGACGAGGCGCTTTCGGCCTTCCAGCTCTGCTCGAAGCTCGAGGGCATCATCCCGGCGCTCGAACCTGCGCATGCCCTGGCCAAGGTCGTCGAACTCGCGCCGAAAAAGCCGAGGGATCATCTGATGGTCATGAATCTCTGTGGCCGCGGCGACAAGGACATCTTCACCGTCGCCGAGCATCTCGGGGGGATGTGAGGCATGTCGACCCGCATCACCACCCGCTTCGCCGAAAACGCGGCTTCCGGCCGCGCCACGTTCGTGACGTTCATCACCGCCGGCGATCCCGATCCCGCGACCTCGCTGCAGATCATGCAGGCATTGCCGAAAGCCGGCGCCGACGTGATCGAACTGGGCATGCCCTTCTCCGATCCGATGGCCGACGGCCCTGCGGTTCAATGGTCCTCCATGCGGGCGCTCAAGGCCGGCATGACGCTCAAGGGCACGCTGGAGCTGGTCCGGCAGTTCCGCGCCGGCGATTCCGGGACGCCCATCGTGCTGATGGGCTATTACAACCCGATCTATGTCTACGGTGTCGAGCGCTTCCTCGCCGATGCCCGCGCGGCCGGTGTCGACGGCCTGATCGTGGTCGACCTCCCCCCGGAGGAGGATGCCGAACTCTGCGTCCCCGCCATGAAGGCCGGCCTGAACTTCATCCGCCTCGCCACGCCGACCACCGATGACAAGCGCCTGCCGGCCGTGCTGGCAAACACCTCGGGCTTTGTCTATTACGTCTCGATCACCGGGATTACTGGCACGGCGACGCCGGATTTCTCGAAGGTTGCCGAGGCGGTGGCCCGCATCAAGCGCCATACCGACCTGCCGGTGGCGGTCGGGTTCGGCGTCAAGGCGCCGGAACATGCCGCCGCCATCGCCCCGGGTGCGGATGGGGTCGTGGTAGGCTCGGCTTTGGTCGAATTGATCCGCACCTCGCTCGACAGCGAGGGCAAGGCCACGGAAAAGACCGTTTCCGCTGTCACCGGTCTGGTCTCGTCGCTGGCTGCCGCCGTGCGCGGCGTGAAGAAGTAACCGCCTCGGCCTTGCCGGAACGCATTCCGGCCCGGGCTTGCCCGGGCAAGGAGCGAAGCGACGCCGAGCTTATGCGAGGGAACCGGGAGCGGCGCAGCCGATCCCAAAGAAATGCACCTTGCCCGGGCAAGGAGCGAAGCGACGCCGAGCTTATGCGAGGGAACCGGGAGCGGCGCAGCCGATCCCAAAGAAACACACCTTGCCCGGGCAAGGAGCGAAGCGACGCCGAGCCGGGCGGCAGGGCCGCCCATGCGAGGGGAGAGAACGGAAGTGTCCACCGAAAGCACGATGAACTGGATCACCAACCTCGTCCGGCCGAAGATCCGCTCGCTGCTCAAGCGCGAGACTCCGGAAAACCTCTGGATCAAGTGCCCCGATACCGGGCAGATGGTGTTCCAGAAGGAAGTCGAGGACAATCTCTGGGTCATTCCGGGCTCCGAGCATCACCTGCGCATGGGCGCGAAGGCCCGGCTGGCCCATATGTTCGATGGCGGCCAGTACGAGACGATCCGGGTGCCCGAGGTTCCGGTCGATCCGCTGAAATTCAAGGACGAGAAGCGCTATACCGACCGCCTGAAGGATGCCCGCGCCAAGACCGGGCTGAACGATTCCGTCCTGATCGGCTTCGGTACGCTGGATGCGCTGCCGGCGACGATGGCCGTGCAGGATTTCGCCTTCATGGGCGGTTCGCTCGGCATGGCGGCGGGCGAATCCATCATCACCGCGGCCAATACGGCCTTCGAGCGGAAATCGCCGCTGGTGCTCTTTATCGCCTCGGGTGGCGCGCGCATGCAGGAAGGCATCCTCTCGCTGATGCAATTGCCCCGCACCACCGTGGCGATCCAGCGCCTGCGCCGGGCCGGCCTGCCCTATATCGCCGTGCTGACCAACCCGACCACGGGCGGTGTCACCGCCTCCTACGCCATGCTGGGCGACATCCACATTGCCGAACCGGGCGCGATGATCGGCTTTGCCGGCCCGCGCGTCATCGAGCAGACGATCCGCGAGAAGCTGCCCGAAGGTTTCCAGCGCGCCGAATACCTGCGTGATCACGGCATGGTCGACATGGTCCTGCACCGCAAGGAGATCCGGCCCACTGTGTCCCGGCTCTGCCGTCTCCTGAGCAAGCGCGAAGCGGCGGCCTGACGGAATCGCGCCATGCAGCATGCGGATGCCTTCCTGGCGCGGTTCGAATCGCTTCATCCGAAGAAGATCGACCTGACGCTCGGCCGCACCGAACGGCTGCTGGCGAAGCTTGGCAATCCCGAGCGCAAGCTGCCACCGCTGATCCATGTCGCCGGCACGAACGGCAAGGGTTCCACCATCGCCTTCATGCGCGCCATGCTCGAGGCGGCCGGTGCGAGCGTGCATGTCTTCACCTCGCCACATCTCGTGCGCTTCCACGAACGGATCCGCCTCGGGCGTCCGGGCGGTGGCCGCCTGATCAGTGACGAACAGCTCGCCGAGGCCTGTGCCCGCGTCGAGGCGATCAATGCCGGCGATCCCATCACCTTTTTCGAAATCACCACGGCCATGGCGCTGGACCTGTTCCACCGCCATCCCGCCGATGTCGTGCTGATGGAGGTCGGCCTGGGCGGCCGCTTCGATTCGACGAATGTTGTCGTCGGCCCGGCGGCCAGCGTCATCACGCCGGTCTCGATGGATCATCGCGAGCATCTCGGCGACACGATCGGCAAGATCGCCTTCGAGAAAGCCGGCATCATCAAGGCCGGGTCCCCTGTGATCATTGCCGATCAGGATCCCGAGGCCGTGGCTGTCTGTCTGGAGCAGGCTGCGCGCCTCGGCTGCGAAGCGATGATCGGGGGGCAGGATTTCCACGCCCATGAGGAGCGCGGCCGCATGGTCTATCAGGCGGAGGATCGTCTGCTGGACCTGCCGCTGCCGCGTCTGCTCGGCCGCCACCAGATCGGCAATGCCGCCACGGCGATCGCCGCCCTGTCCCGGGCCGTGCCGCAATGGGCCACGCCTGCCGCGATCGAGCAGGGTTTGCTCCAGGTGGAATGGCCGGCCCGGTTCCAGCGCCTCCAGGGCCATCTCTCCCGCCTTGCGCCGGCTGGCGCCGAACTCTGGCTCGATGGCGGGCACAACGAGGATGGCGCGCGGGTGCTGGCGGAAACGCTGGTGAGCCTGGAAGAGCGCCAGCCGCGCCCGGTTGTCCTGCTGATGGGCACGATGGCGCGCAAGGATGCCCGCGCCATCCTGAAGCCCTTCGTCGGCCTCGCGCAGGAGCTGCTCGCCGTGCCCGTCGCCCATGCGCTGGCCCGTCCGCCCGAGGAACTGGCAGCCACCGCCCGCGAGATCGGCCTTCCCGCTGTTTCGACCGCATCGGTGCGCGACGGCCTGCGCTATCTTGCCGCCCGGTCATGGCCGGTGGCGCCGCGCATCCTGATCATCGGCTCGCTCTATCTCGCCGGCGAGGTTCTTCAGGCCGATGGGTCGCTGCCGGCCTGAGCCGGTCGCAGAAATGGAAAACCCGGCATGAAAGCCGGGTTTCCGATGCGCAGGCAGCCTGGCGAACGGCTCAGGCCCAAGTATGGTCAGGCCGAAGTCTGGATCCATTTCGAAAGGTCGGATTTCGACCCGGCGCCGACCTTGGTCGCGGCCAGCTTGCCATCCTTGAAGATCATCAGCGTCGGAATCGAGCGGATGCCGTACTGGGCGGCGATTTCCTGGTTCTCGTCCACATTGACCTTGGCGATCTTGACCTTGCCGGCCATTTCGGTGGCGATTTCCTCGAGTGCCGGGGCGATCATCCGGCAGGGGCCGCACCAGGGGGCCCAGAAATCGACAACGACCGGCTCCGCCGATTGCAGCACGTCCGCCGCAAAGCTCTTGTCGGTCACGGTGTGGGTATTCGCGCCCATGGGAATTTCCTTTCGGCAGGCGATGCGTTCAGCGGGAAGGTAGGCATTGCCTTGGCCTGAATCAAGGCAGGCCGTCATCGCGTGGCAGCGGCGGCGGGATTTCGCCAAGCGCGGTCCGCAGCATGGCAGGGTCAAGCGGCTCGAGGGTCATCGTCCGCGTCCAGAGGATCGATCCGGTCACCACCTTCTCCGGGTAGAGCTGTGCCAGCAGGCTGGCATAGACCGCCATCTGCCGCAGGATGCCCGCGCCGATCCGCTCGCCGCGCCAGCCGCTCTTGATGTCGAGGAAGGCCACCTGATCTTCCGTGACCCGCAGCCGGTCAAGCCGGGCCTCCACCGGATAGGCCTCGCCATCGGCAAGCCGGATCAGGCCGGCAATCGCCGCCTCGGCCCTTGAGCCCTGAGCGAACCAGAATGCCATCTCCGGTTGCATCATCATGGCGAGGACCGGGGCGAGAAGCGGCTCGACAGCCTCCGCACTCAGATGCGGTACCGCCCGTCCGATCCAGCGTCTCCCGGCCTCGGCCCGTTCTGGTTCCGGCACGGGAGCCAGCATCTCGAACAGGCGATGCAGCAGGATTCCCCGCTCCCGCGGCGAAAGCGGCCCGGTTTCGCGCTCCGGTCCCGCCTGTTCGGGCCCGGCGAGCCCCGACGGGACGATACGCCCGCGCGACCGCTCCTCGACGGGCGGCACGGTGAGCAGCCAGGAAGGGACGCGGGCCGGCTCCGCGACGGCCCGGTCCGGCAGGGATGTGGCCCGTGTTGCCGTGCCGGCCGGAAGACCGGCGGGCGGGATCCGCATCAGCCTGCGGCCCAGCCCGTCAAGGCCCATGGAGGCGGCATCGGGATCGGGCGCGACGATGACGCGCGGATGCCGGGTAAAGCCCTCCCGTGCCATCTGGTACCAGGTCGCGCGGTCGGCATCCTCCATCAGGTGTTCCTGCCCGGCCTTGATTTCCTTTGCGGACGGGGGCCTTCCGTTGAAGCCCCCGACGATCAGCCGGTCGGAGGCCCGCGTCATCGCGACATAGAACAGCCGGCGGGCTTCCTCGCGCTGCTTCCGGTCCAGCGCCGAGGTCACGGCCTCGAAGGCCGGCTGCTTGCCGAGATCCGAACCAAGCCAGCCGAGAAGCGGCCCGCCCGCGTCACGCAGGAGGATCGGATCGCTCTTCCGCGCAGCTTTCGCGGGCCGCATCGTGTCGCACAGGAAGACGATCCGGCCTTCCAGCCCCTTGGATCCATGGACGGTCATCACGCGGATAAGGCCGCTGCGCGAATCCATGTCGCGCTTGATCTGGGTGCTGCGCTTCCGCTGGTCGAGCAGGAACAGCATCAGCGAGGCGGTCTCGCGGTTTTCGAAAGCCTGCGCTTCCTGCAACAGGGCATCGATCGGCTCGTGGATATCCGAGCCCAGCCGGGCCTCCAGCGCCTGACGCCCCGTCCGGCCCGTTCCGTCCGGCACCGGCCCGGCGAGCAGCCCGGCGAGGAAGGCATACGGCCCGGTCCGGCGTGCCTGCTGCACCAGCCGCCGCAGGGTCGCGGCCACTTCGCCCAGCGACGGATCGGCCTGGGCGGCATCCCAGAGCGTTCCCGTGCGCCCCCGGGCGACCGCCTCCAGCACCGGCTCGTCAAGACCGAAAAGCGGGCTCCGCAGCGCGGTCGCGACGGCAAGGTCATGGCCCGGGCTGAGAACAGCCTCGGCGACGACCAGCAGGTCCTGCACGGCGATATGGTCCTGCAAGGTCAGCCGGTCAGCCCCTGCAACGGGCAGCCCGCGCCGCTTCAGTGCGCGCAGCATCGCCTCGAAGAAGGGGCCTCGTTCGCGCACGAGGATCAGGATGTCACCCGGCTGGATCGGCTTGCCATCCCGAAGGTGGCACGCGCCCGTGTCGATCCAGCCGCGGATTGTCCCGGCGACCTTCTCGGCCAGCCCCTGTTCCGGCGGCTGCCGGGGTCCCGCGGGGGCAAGATCGGGAACGGGTGGCCGGACAATCGGCCAGAGCTCGGCCTCGCCGGGAAAATCCGGCCATGCCGCCTGATGTGCCACCGCCTCGCCCGAGAGGGCCACCCCTGATCGGAATGCCGGATCGGCGAAGATCCGGTCGACCAGTTCGAGCAGGTCCGGGCTGGTCCGGAAGGAGTAGTTCAGCGGCACCGGGCTGCGGATCGGATCGGTCCCGCGGGCAAGGTCGCCGAAATGCTGCCGCGCCGCTTCGAATTCGACCGGATTCGCCCCCTGGAACGAGAAGATCGACTGCTTCTCGTCGCCAACGACGAACAGGCTCCGCGGCCGTGTGACGCCGCCCTCTCCGGCAAAGAATTCCTCGGTCAGCGCCTTGAGGATCTCCCACATGTCCGGAGTCGTGTCCTGGGCCTCATCGACGAGGATATGATCGATGGAGGCATCCAGCTTCATCATGATCCAGCCGGCATGGCCGGACCGGACCAGCCGGCGGAGCGAACCGATCAGGTCGTTGAAGTCGAGCGCATTCCGCGCCTGCTTGAGGGCTTCGTAACGGGCATGCACGCTTTCGGCGAACGTCATCAGCGCGAGGGAGCGCTCCATGGCGGGGAAGGCTTCCTCGATCTGGCGGCAGGCCGTGAACGTTGCGATCAGCATCTCGAGGCCGTCCTTCAGCTCGGGAGACTGTTTCTGTTGCCCCTCGGTCAGCAGCCGCTTGTTGAGCTCGCCGGCCTTCGTCGTGATCAGCTCCAGCAGCCCGGCGAACCGGATCCCGGGCGGCTGTTCCGGATTGGCCAGCACCTCGCCGAGCCGCTCGATCAGAGGCTCACGGTTCTTTGACGGGGCGAGCCCCCGCGCCATGGCCAGCCACCCCGCCAGCACCCGCTCCGTTGGCAGCCCGGAAAGGCATCGCCGCGCGGCATCCTCCGGACCCTCGCCGGGCAGGAGCCCCAGCAGGCGACGCAGGCTTTCCGCGCGGCCCCCGGGCGGTGGCAGGGTCTCGCCCCGGATGGCGAGGCCGGCAAGCAGGCCTGTGGCCTTCGCAAGCGCTTTTTCGAATGCGCCGAGGCCGGAACTGTCCAGCAGGACCTGGAAGGCCCCACCGAGCGGGCTGTCCCCGTCGCGGATCGCCCGGGCGAGAATGGCCTGCCGGGCCTCGTCCAGAAGGCCCTGCGCACTGGCCTCGTCGAGGATCTCGAAATTCAGCGGAACGCCCGATTCCAGCGGGAACAGGCGCAGGATCCGCTCGGCAAAAGCGTGGATGGTCTGGATCTTGAGACCGCCCGGCGTTTCGATCGCCCGGGCAAACAGGGTCCGCGCCTGTTCGAGCTGCCCCGGCGTGAAGCCGGCCGGGCCCGGCTCCGGCCGCAACATCGCGCCGATGGCCTCGTCCAGGGCCTCGTCCCCGAGGCCGACCCAGCGTGCCAGTTCCTCGAAAATGCGGTTCTGCATCTCGGCGGCGGCAGCTTTCGTATAGGTCAGGCAGAGGATCCGGTCCGGCGCAGCGCCCGAAAGGAGCAGTCGGATGACGCGGTTCCGCAGGATGCTGGTCTTGCCCGAACCGGCATTGGCAGCCACCCAGGCATGCAGGGCCGGATCGGTTGCACGCAGACGTTGCTGCTTTTCGGCGAGCGGCAGGAGATCAGGCGTTCTCGCCATCGCCATCTCCTTCGTCTTCGGCCTCCGCACCGCCCAGCGCATCCCATTCCCGCACCCGGGCGAGGTGGTCATAGTCGCCCGGGCCCAGCCGTTTGGCCGGCTTGACCCGCGAGGCATAGCCTTTCTCGCCCCCGGCAAGGGCCGTGAGTTCATCGAGCAGGAACTGCCAGATCGCCTCGCTCTGCTCGGTTTCCTCGCCGGCCAGGATCGGCTCCGCCTTGCCTGCCGCGCGGTCACCCACGGCGAAATAGGCCAGCTCGGCCACAGACCGGACCGGCGGCAGCTTCGCGAAGGCGCCGCGCAGCGCAAGGGCGCCGGTCATCGGCAATTGCGGGGCGAGCCCCCGCGCGAGATCGGCCTTGTTCGGCAACGCGCTGCCGGTCTTGTAGTCGAAGATCGCCAGGCCGCCCTCCGGCGAATATTCGAGGCGGTCCGCCTTTCCGACGATCAGCACGCTATCGCCTGTCGGCAGGACCAGCGGGAACCGGGCGCGCTGCTCCGGCAGCACCGTGAAGCCACGGTCCCGCCGCAACCGGTCGAAGGCCACGAAAGCCGGAATGAGCCGTTCGAACGGGCGCCACCAGAAGGCGTGCCGGGCCGGATCCGAGCGGATCTCGCCGAAAACCTCCATCCCGATCGCCCGGAGGCGGGCTTGCGCGGCGCCCGGCTCCTGCGGCGGCTCCCCGGCGGTGTAGAGTTCAAGGCAACGGTGCACGAGCGTGCCGCGGTCCCGCGCATCGATCGGCGGGTCGACCGGATTGAGCGCCGTCAGCCTGAGGATGAGCCGGGCATAGAGGGCGAACGGGTCGCGCCGGAGCGCTTCGACATCGGTGATGCTCAGCCGGGACGGGACGCGCGGCGCTGCGGGGACCGGTGCGGGCCGGCTGGCCGGCTGCGGCGGCAGCCCTGTTTCGTCAAGCCGCCCGGACAGGCCGAGGACAGCCTCGCCCCGCGCCTTCAGGCCTTTCCAGGTCTCCGCGCCGCACAGGGCCTCGAGCCGGCGCCAGAAACGCGATGGCTGGGCAGGGCCCTCGCCGCCATGCTCGGCCCGGGACAGAACGAGGTCGAGATGTCCGGCAAGCATCTGGAAATCATGCGCGCTCTGGCCGATCCGCCGCTCCGGCGGCGTCAGACCGAGATGCAGCCGCATCGTCCGGTTGAGGAAGGGGTCTTCCCGCGCAGCCGGCGGGAACTGGCCCTCGTTCAGCCCGCCGAGGATCAGCCTGTCGGTTGCGATCAGGCGGGCTTCCAGAGGGCCGAGAATGGCCGCCCGGCGATGGCCACCCGCGGCCGGCAGGACCGCGTCGGCGAGCGCCGACCGCAGGATCTCGCGCAGTTCGGCGCCCGTGCCGGTCTGCTCGGCGGCAGCCTGCCGAAGCGAGTCGAGCACGCCCGTCAGCTGGATGCCGCTGGGATGGCTCCGCCAGAGCGGCGCGCCCTCGGCAGGGCGCGTCAGCGCGTCCAGCGCCGCAACGAAGCGCTCGAGCAGGGCCGGCAGCGATCCGGGCTCCTCCTGCCGCAGCGGGGTGAGGATCGCCTCCAGCCGTTCCGCCAGCGTCAGGACAGGTTCCCGCTCGGGCAGGTTCGCGACCTGTCCGGCTGCCTCCGCCTGGTCGAAGGCCTGGCTGACCTGGCCGGGCAGGGTCATCCTGTCTCCGGCCCTGCGCTGGCGGAAGACCACCATTTCCAGCGCCGTGACAAGGCGGCCCAGTTCGCCCTCGGACAGGCCAAGCCGGAGATCGGGATGCCGAAGCAGCGCCAGCAGATGCGCGCCGGTCGGCTCGTCCACCGTGCGGAGCAGCAGGATCGCGAGTTGGCCGGCCTGAAGGTCGCGCAGGCGCAGCCCGGCGGAATCCTCGATCGCCAGTCCCCAGCGCTTCAGTTCGGACTGGACGCGCAACGCCAGAGCCCGGTCGGCAGTGACCAGCGCCACCGTCCGGTCCGGCGTTTCAAGCGTCTCCCGGATCAGGACCGCAATCGCGAGCGCTTCCCGCCGGGGATCCGGCGCTTCCAGCACGATCATCCCCTCGGTCGCCGCGGCGAGATCGAGGGTCTCGCGCGTCTCGCGCCAGAGATGGACCGTCTCCGCCGGGCCGAGCGCTTCGGAAACCAGCCGGTTCCGTTGCCGGAGGACCGGCGAGGGCCGGTCAAGGGCGGTCACGGCCTCGCGCGGGAGGCCGATCGTCGCCAGCGTGGTCTTCAGATGCGACTGGGCATGCGCAAAGCGGGTGGCCAGCGAGGCCTGCTCGTCGCCGATCAGGGCCCAGTTGGCCGACACGAGATCAAGGTCCAGCCCCGGAAGCACCACAGCGCCCGCATCATGCCGCGCGATGGCGCGCATCAGGCGCGCCGTGACCGGCACCGAACCGGTCGACCCGGCGAGCAGGAAGGCCCCGGCCGCACCTTCGTGGATCCACCGGGCCTCCGCATCCAGCGTCGCCCGGCGCAGGGCCTTGGCATCGGCGAAACCCTGTTCGGCCAGCAGGCCAGGCCAGGCTTCGGCCGCGATCTGAAGGAAGCGCCGGGTCTGCTCCCAGTAAACATCGTGCCGGGAGGCGTCATAGCCCGGCGGCGCCGCGCGGGCGAGAAGGTCAAGCGGCAGGTCGGCGATGATGGTCTCGTCGATCAGGCTGCCCAGCGCATCGGCCAGTGCCAGCCGCTCGCGCATTGCATGCGGGCCGGCGGCTTCCGGCAGGTCGCGGCCGCCCAGCCGGGTCAGCGCCCGGTGCCAGGCCGAGACCAGCGGCAGGAGCAGGAACCGCCGGCGCAGCGTGTCCAGCGGCCGGACAGGCCCGACTTCTTCCGCCTCCGCGATGCTGTCGAGCGTCTCCTCGAGCGGGTCCCAGGGTTCGCCCAGCGCCCGGATCTGGGGCAGAAGGACCGGCCTCGGCGCCGTTGCTGCCAGCAGCCGGTCGCGCAGGGCAGCGCGCACCCGCTGGGTCGGGACGTAGATCGTCAGGTCCGCCAGCGCGTCCGGCCGGTCCCTGTAGCGGATCGGCAGCAGCCGGCCGTCGAGCAGGGCATCGACGAGGCAGGCCACGAAATCCGTACCCGGGCCGATGGTCAGGACCTGCGGGACCGCGCGCGCCATCCGGCTACCGGTCGTAGAGGTCGAGCGCGTGCTCGGCCTCGGCCAGCGCTTCCGGCGTCCCGACATGCATGAAGATCCCGTCAAGCCGAAGCCCGAACAGACGGCCCTTCGCGGCGGCCTCGTCGAAAATCCGGTTCAGGGAGAAGATCTCCGGCTTTCCCGCGAAGCTTTCCGGCTTGAGGATGCCCACGCCGGTATAGGCAAAGGGCGCCACGTCGCGCCGGTCCGGGCGCCGCAACCGGCCGGCGCCGTCCATCAGGAAATCGCCCCGGCTGCCCCAGCCGATCGTTGTCACGACTGGGGCAACCAGCAGCAGCACGTCCATGACGGCGGGATCGAACGTTTCCTGCATCCGGACGAGGTTGCGGCGCGGCCCGTCGAGCCAGATCGTATCGGCATTGAGCGTGAAAAACGGCGCATCCCCGAAGAAGGGCAGCACCTTGAGGATGCCGCCGCCCGAATCGAGCAGGCGGTCGCGTTCGTCGGAGATCGTCACGGCGGGCAGGCGCCGGCCGGCCACATGCCGGATGATCTGGTCGGGCAGGTAATGCACGTTGATCACCGCCTCGGTGATCCCCGATTCCGCGAGCTGGTCGAGATTGTGGTCGAGCAGGGTTTTCCGGCCGGCCTCAATCAGCGGCTTCGGGCGCGTTTCCGTCAGCGGCCGCATCCGCGTTCCCAGCCCCGCGGCCAGAACCATCGCCTTGCTGATCCGCTGCACCCTTCTGGCCTCCGTGCTCGACATCCTGTTCCGGCGGTTCGGCGAATCCCGGCAGGTGAGTCGCGTACCATGTCTTCAGCTTTGCCAAGGCCGGATGGGCAAGGCAACGCTTGAGATAGGCCTCGATCCTCGGGATATGCTTGAGATAGGCCGGCTTGCCGTCGCGGCGATCGAGGCGCACGAAGATGCCGAGAACCTTCGAGGCCCGCTGCGCACCGAGGATGGCATAGGCCTGGGCGAAGGCCTGCATGTCGAAATCCGGGTCCCGGGCACGCCGCATCCGGGCGTAGCGCGCGAGGAGCTGCAGTTCCAGCTCCTCCGGCACGGTGACACGGGCATCCTGGAGCAGCGACACCACGTCATAGGCCGGGTGGCCGATCACGCAGTCCTGGAAGTCGATCAGCCCCATCCGCTTCAGGCCCTCGCGCTGCGGCATCCAGATGAGGTTGGGCGAATGAAAGTCGCGCAGGGTCCAGGTCTTCTCGCCGGAGGTCACCGGCTCGAGAACCGAGACCCATTGGTCGACATAGGCGAGGCGCATCGCCGCATTCGGCGTCCGCATCGTGCGATAGGCGAAGAACCAGTCGAGCAGCAGCTCGGTCTCGATCGTCAGCGCCTCGAGATCATAGCGATACAGCTTGTGGGTGAGGATCCCCTCGACCGGCAGTTCCTGTGGCAGGGTCCGCGCATGCAGTTCCGCCAGCACATCGACCGCCAGCTGGTAGCGCTCGGGGATCGGCCCGTCCGGTCCGAGGACGCCCTCGGGGCCGAGATCCTCGATCAGCAGAAGCCCTGCCTCGAGATCGCTGGCGAAGATTTCCGGCGCCGAGAAGCCCTGGTCGCGGAGGCCGCGCGCCACGGCCACGAAGGCATGGACGCTTTCCGCAAGATGTACCAGCGTCGAGTAGCTCTTGCCCAACCGGATGGCCGGCCCGTCCGGGCGGCGCGGCGCGATCATCAGGATCGCCTTGCGCCCGCTGGCCGGGTCCGAGATCCGCTCATAGGCGCGGACGGAGGCATCCCCGAGCATGAAATCCCGCGCCGGATCCACAAAGCCCGCCCTGGCGAACAGCGCCTCGATGGCCCGCCACCGGTCGAGGCGGCCGGCGAACCGGCCGTGAGCGGTCAGCGTCACGAGCCGGCCCTGCCCGTCGGGTGGAATGGAGAAGGCCACGTCGAGGCGGTCCAGCGCCAGCGCCTCGCCGGCCTTTTCGGCCCATTCGCACAGGACGATGGCATTCTCCGCCGCATCCTCCCAGCCCAGCTCGACCAGTTCCGAGATATCGGCCACGCGGTATAGATCGGCATGCACGATCCGGAATCCGTCGCCGTCATAGGTCTGGATCAGGGTATAGGTTGGGCTCGGCACTTCGAGCGCGGGCTGGCGTGTCAGGGCGCGGATCAGGGCCCGGGCGAAGGTGGTCTTGCCGGCGCCGAGATCGCCGCTGAGCGTGACGAGATCACCGGGGCGGAATTCGGCCGCGAGTTTCTGTGCCAGCCGCAACGTGGCGGCCTCGTCGGGCAGGAAATGTTGCCATCGCCAGGCCGGGCCGGGGCTGGTCATCAGGACTCGGGGAGGAAGACGACGGTCTGGTGCCCGCCGGAGGGATTGTCATGGATGTCGATGCGTCCGCCATGCAGCAGCACCAGCGCCTTGGCGAGCGAGAAGCGCAGGCCTTGCTCGCGCTCGATGCCCGGCAGCACAGCCGACTTGCCGGGCACCGCGCTGACACCCGGATGGTTGCCGCTGTCGGTAACCTCGAGAACGATCCCGCCCTCGGCCCGGCGCACCGCGAGACGCACGGTTTCGCCCGGCTGGGCGAAGGCGACGGCATTGGCAAGGAGGTTGAACACGATGTGACGGAACCGCTTCGGATCGGCCATGACCGTCGGCAGGCCCGCCTGCAGGTTGAGCGACAGGCGGATCTTGGCATCGCCCAGCCGGTCCTTGAGCCCCTCCGTCGCCTCGGCGATGGCGGTGCCGAGATCCACCGGCGCCTTCACGATCTCCACCCCGCCGGATTCCACTCCGGCAAGGTCTAGAATGTCCGAGGTGAGGGCAAGAACCGCGTCGGCTGCCCGCGACAGGTCCTGCGCATAGGCCAGCTGTTTCGGCGTCAACTCGCCGGCCACGCCGCCCGCCAGCGCCTGCGCCAGCCCGACCACGCTGGTCAGCGGCGAGCGCAGCTCGAACGACACCGACTTGATGAAATCGGTCCGGAGGCGTGCAGCCTGACGCAGGGCTTCGTTATGCTCGCGCAGGCGGTTCTCGGCCTGCACCGTATCCGTCACGTCGGTCACGGTGACAAGCGTCGCCCGGTCCGGCAGCGGCGCGGTGGCCACCGTCAGCGTGCGGCCGTCCAGCGTGACGAGGTTGAACTGCTCGTCATCGCGCGCCTCCATCAGGCTGCACACGATCTCCGAAATGCGACGCCAGCCGCCTGGTGGCAGCTTCGTCACGGAAGCGCCGATGCTCTCGACATGCGGGCGGCCCTGCAAGGCCTCCGGCTCGAGCCCCCAGATCTGGGCGAAGGCCGGGTTCGACAGCTGCAGGCAGCCATCGGAACCGAACACGCCGACGCCCTCGGACAGGGCCATCAGCGTTTCCCATTGGGTGTTCTTCAGTTCCTCGTAGGAGGTGGCGAGTGTGAAGCGCTCGGTCTCGTCCTCGAAGAGATAGGTCAGCCCGCCCTGCGGATTGGGCGAGATCACCACGCGCAGCGAGCGGCCGTTCGGCAGCCGCCAGCCATGTTCGGTGGTCTCGGCGGAGGCATATTGCGCGAGCAGCGAGGCCTTCCATTCGCGGAAATCGCTGGCTTCCGGCAGCCGGCCCCGGGCGCGGAGCTGGTCGAGGACGGCGCCGTTGGTGGGTTGCGCCTGGAGGAAGCTGCGGTCCAGCGCGAAGAGATCGACGAAAGCCCGGTTGAAATAGGTCAGGACCTGCTGCTGGTTGAAGATCGCGACCGCAGTCGGCAGCTCGTCGAGGGTCCGGACATGGGCCTCCATCTGTCGCTCGAGAGCGAGCCTCGTGGCCTCGAGTTCGCTGATATCGAGCGCGAAGCCGCCGCCGCCTTCCGGGCCGCTGACCTCGACGACATCGACCTTGCGCCGCTGGCCCGCCAGGATCGCCGTCACCGAACCATGGTAACGCCCCTGCCGGACCTGCGTCTGGCGGATGGCGGCCCGGTCATCGCTGTCGAGGATTTCCGTCTGCCGGGAGAGCACGGCATCCGCCCCGGGAAGATCGACGGCCTGGGCATAGGCCGAGTTGACCCAGCCGAGCCTGCCGGCCCGGTCACGAAGCCAGACCGGCTGCGGAATCGCCTCCAGCACCGTGCGAAGCTGGGCCTGCGCCGCCTCCAGCGCCGATTTCTCGTCCATCATCCGCGCAAGGGCCAGACGCTCCCCCGTCGCCACCTTGAGCGCCATCACGGCCCGGCCGGCGATCGGACGTCCCTCGATCTCGAGGAAATCGCCGCGGATCGAGCGGGCATTCATGCTGAAGGAGGTGCCCTCCGAGCGGAGTTGCAGGAGATGGTTGTCGAGCTGGCGCGCCTCGGCCTCGGGCAGCCATTCGGAAAAGGCCAGCACCCGGTGCGGATTGGTTGTCTCGACGACAATCCCGGGATCGCCCTCGAATTCCGGCTCGCCCTTCGGGCCGTTCCAGGCCACCAGCAGCCGCTTGTCGGTGGTGAGGAACAGCGCCGATCGCTCCATCCGCGCCTGCGCGTCGCGGATCGTGCGGTTCTGTTCCTCGAAATGCTCGTTCCAGAGGCGTCGGGCCCGGACATGGAAAATGGAGATCGCGGTGGCATAGACCGTCACGACCAGCAGGGCGATGCCGAACGGAAGGGCGCTGTGCATCAATCCATAGGTCTGCTGGCCCATGCCCGGCAGCCGCAGCTGGAAAGCTTCGGGATTGTCCTGCGCGAAGGCCTGAAGCGGCATGAGCGCGCAGAAAACGGTCGTGGATTTCAGCCAGGCAGCCAGCCGCAGCCAACGCCGCGCCCGGGCAGGGCCGCGCCTCTCCGTCTTCCCGCCCGATGCCTCGAACCCCATCCCCTGGCCTCCGCGCGCTCCCCGCCGAGGAAGCACGATCGCCGTTGCCGCCACGCGCCGCGAATCACTTCTGAATCGCGATGGCGCGCACTTTAACCAGCCGGAGACTCCGTCAGGAAGTGGTTAGCAAACAATTAATGCGCCCGGTTTCCCGGGCGCATCTTCGGTGTTCGGAACGAAACGCGAATGCGGCGCGGGCGCCGCAACCGGCGGTCAGTAGCGATAGGTTTCCGGCTTGAACGGGCCGGCTTCCGGCACGCCGATATAGCTGGCCTGCTTGTCCGAGAGCTTGGTCAGCTTGGCGCCGACCTTGTCGAGATGCAGCGCCGCGACCTTCTCGTCGAGATGCTTCGGCAGGGTGTAGACCTTGTTCTCGTATTTCTTGTGGTGGTTCCAGAGTTCGATCTGGGCCAGCGTCTGGTTCGAGAACGAGCAGGACATCACGAAGCTCGGATGGCCGGTGGCATTGCCGAGATTCACAAGGCGGCCTTCCGAGAGCAGGATGATGCGCTTGCCATCGGGGAACTCGACCTCGTCCACCTGCGGTTTCACGTTGTCCCACTTGAAGTTCTTCAGCGCGGAAACCTGGATCTCCGAGTCGAAATGGCCGATATTGCAGACGATGGCGCGATGCTTCATCGACCGCATGTGGTCGACGGTGATGACGTCGACATTGCCGGTGGCAGTCACGAAGATGTCGGCCCGCGGCGCGGCGTCTTCCATCGTCGTCACTTCATAGCCTTCCATCGCGGCCTGCAGGGCGCAGATCGGATCGATTTCCGACACGAGAACGCGGCAGCCGGCCTGCCGCAGCGAGGCGGCCGAGCCCTTGCCCACGTCGCCGTAGCCGGCGACCATGGCCACCTTGCCGGCCATCATCACGTCCGTGCCGCGGCGCAGCGCGTCGACGAGGCTCTCGCGGCAGCCATAGAGGTTGTCGAATTTCGACTTGGTCACCGAGTCGTTGACGTTGATCGCCGGGAAGGGCAGGCGGCCGGCCTTGGCCAGCTCATACAGGCGATGCACGCCCGTGGTGGTTTCTTCCGAGACGCCCTTGATCGCGTCGCGGACGCGGGTGAACCAGCCCGGATTTTCCTTCAGGATCCGCTTGATCAGCGCGAAGAAGATCGTCTCTTCCTCGTTGCCCGGCTTGTCGAGGAAGGCGGTCTTGCCGGCTTCCGCCTCGGCGCCGAGGATGATCAGCATGGTCAGGTCGCCGCCATCATCGAGGATCATGTTCGGCGTGCCGCCATCGCCCCACTGGGCGGTGCGGTAGACGTAGTCCCAGTATTCCTCGAGCGTCTCGCCCTTGATCGCGAAGACCGGCGTGCCGCCGGCGGCGATGGCGGCCGCGGCGTGGTCCTGCGTGGAGTAGATGTTGCAGGACGACCAGCGCACATCGGCACCGAGATGCTTCAGCGTCTCGATCAGCACGGCGGTCTGGATCGTCATGTGGAGGCAGCCGGCAACGCGGGCGCCCTTCAGGGGCTGCTGGCCCTTGTATTCGGCACGAACCGCCATGAGACCCGGCATTTCGGTCTCGGCCATGTCGATTTCCTTGCGACCCCAGGCGGCAAGGCCGATATCCTTCACGATGTAATCCATGGAACCCTCGATGATGGTCGCGCTGTCCCTGCAGCGCGGACAATGTCTGGCCCGGAAGCGAACAGCTCGGCAGGCATGGCGGCGCTATAGCAGAAGCCGGAACGACCCGCAATAAAGATATAAAGATTTCTTTATATCGAACGGATGGCGGGGAAAGACTCCCGGACATGCGCACGCCATCGGCCGGAACCCGAGCAGGGGTCCGGCATGCACCGGCAAGGGGCTCGGGATTATTCGTCTTCGCCGAAACGGTTGGCCAGCAGCGCCTCAAGCGCATCCAGCGCCTCGCGGGCCTGTGCGCCGCGCGCCGCGACGGACACGGTGGTGCCCTGCGCGGCAGCGAGGGTCAGCAGGCCCATGATCGAGGTGCCACCGACGGTTTCCCCGCAGCGTGTCACCTGCACCTCGGCATCGAAGGCCTCGCAGCATTGCACGAACTTGGCCGAGGCGCGGGCATGCAGGCCCTTGCGGTTGATGATCGGGAATTCCCGCACCAGCGCGCCGTCAAGAACCGGAGGCGGAGGACAGGGCTGGTCCATGGTCGGGCCTCACCGGCCGGCCAGGATGTGGCTGGCCACGTTGATGTATTTCCGGCCGGCATCCTGCGCCTGAACCACGGCTTCGGCAAGCGGGCTGCTCTCGCGGACCTTCGCCAGCTTGACCAGCATCGGCAGGTTGATCCCCGCGATGACCTCGACATGCGTGCCGTTCATGGCCGAAATGGCGAGGTTGGACGGCGTGCCGCCGAACATGTCCGTGAGGACGACGACACCGTCGCCGCTGTCGACATCGTGGATCGCCGCCACAATCTCGCCACGGCGGGCATCCATGTCGTCCTCGGGTCCGATGCAGACCACGGCCAGCTGCTGCTGGCGGCCGACGACATGCTCCATGGCGGATCGGAATTCTGTCGCGAGCTGCCCGTGGCTGACGAGTACCAGGCCAATCATGAAGAGATACGGTCCTCTTTCCGCCCGGAAGGGCAGGTCGCGCATTTTGTCCAGCCGCGCGCCTTTGGCAAGCGAAACCAGCATTTTGCCTTGAGTTTTTCGCAAATGCGAGATTAGGCCTCAAGCCAGCCGATGACAAGATCCGCCTTGGCCGCGAGATCGCGGTCATCGGGCAGGATCAGCTGCGGCAGGGGAAGCCCGAGGATTGCCGTGGTCCCCGACTCCTCGGCCGGCAGCCGGGCGGGGCTTGCTTCCAGCGTCACGACGGCGGAAATCACGCCATGGTCGACGCTCTCGCGAGCCAGGATTCCGGTGCCGCGCGCCTCGATCAGCCCGCGCACCGCCGCGTGGCCCTGCCCGACCAGCCGCCCGCCCACCACCTCGACCATCACCCGGTCATCGCCGACAAGGCGCGCATGCCAGCCGGCCGCGCGGGCCCGGGCAAGCAGGGCAAGGGCGAGCGCGGACTTGCCCGAGCCCGACCGGCCGCGGATCAGCACGCCCGTCTCGCCGAGGATCACCAGGCTGGCATGCACGTTCTCCCGCGAGGGGATCATCCGCTCGCTCCGGCCAGCGGCAACGACACGATGAAGCGCGCGCCGGCCCGCTGCCCATCCGCGGCGAGGATGTTCTCGGCCCGGATGGTGCCGCCATGCGCCTCGACGATCTGCTTGGAAATGGCGAGGCCGAGCCCGGAATTCTGCCCGAAGCCATGGTCCGGCCGGTCGGTATAGAAGCGCTCGAAGATCCGCTCGAGCGCATGGTCGGGAATGCCCGGCCCGTCATCCTCGATCCGGATCTCCACCCGTGGGCCGGCAAGCGCGGCAAGGACCCGCACGATCCCGCCTTCGGGCGAGAAGGATTGCGCATTGTCGATGAGGTTGTTGAAGACCTGCACGATCCGGCTGTCATGGCCGCGGATCAGCATCGGGCGGGGTTTCGGTCCGGCGGCGGGCAGGATGACCTCGACCCGGGCTTCCCCCGGTTTCAGCACGTCGTTCTTCATCCCGGCCACCGTGCCCAGCAGGGCGCCGAGATCGAACACATTGGCCTGCGCACGCTGCAGCTCGGCGTCGAGCCGGGAGGCATCGGAAATGTCGGTGATCAGCCGGTCCAGCCGTTTCACGTCATGCACGATCACCGCCAGCAACCGGTCCCGGCTGTCGGGATTGCGCGCCAGCGGCAGCGTTTCCACGGCACTGCGCAGCGAGGTCAGCGGGTTCTTAAGCTCATGCGCCACATCGGCGGCAAAGCGCTCGATCGCCTCGATCCGGCTGTACAGCGAGCCGGTCATGTCGCGCAGGGACACGGAAAGCTGGCCGATTTCGTCGGAGCGATCCGAGAAGTCGGGGATTTCCTCGCGGGCCCGCGTGCCGCGCCGCACGCGGTCGGCGGCTTCGGAGAGGCGGCGCACCGGTTCGGCGATCGTGCCGGCCAGCAGGACCGACAGGACGAGCATCACGCCGGAGGCGATGAGAAACACCAGCACGAAGCCCCAGCGTTCCTCGGCGATGATGCGGTCCACGTCGCCTTCCTGCGTCGAGAGCAGCAGCGCCCCCTTGATCCGGCTGCCGCGCTGGATCGGGCTTGCGGCATAGACGATGGTCTGTCCGTCGGCCGCCACGCGGACAACATTGCCTGATGTACCCTTGAGCGCGCGCTGCACTTCCGGAAGGCGCTGCGTCGTCGGCGAATCCTGCTGCGACAGGTCCACCCGCCCGAAACGCTGCTTCACCGCGTTCCAGCTCCGCGTGAACAGCGTCCAGTCCGACTCGTCGTCGATCGGCGGACGCGGATCGGAAAAGGCACCCGGCGTGTAGAACGCCTTGGTATCCAGCAGCAGCAGCCCGTCCTGGTCGAAGATGCGGGCCCGGGTCCGCGTCGGCGTGACCAGCCGCTTGAGGATGGGCGCGACGCGGGCCGGGTTGATGGAGAATTCGAACCAGTCGAGCGCCTGCTCCTCGCGCTGGGGCGTTTCGCTCAGCTGCTGCTGCAGCAGCTTCTCCGGGTCGAGCTGGATCGTGTTGTCGCTGGTCGAGGCCGCGCTGGCAATCGCCGCCGAGATGATCTCCGCCTGAAGCGACAGGGATTGCGAGCGCGCATCGATTACCCCGACCCGGGTCTGGTTCAGCCACAGGAACCCGAGGAACAGCGCCAGCAACCCCGCGATGTTGAGGAAGGCGATGCGCCGTGTCAGGCTCGAGGAAAGCCGCCGCATCAGCCCGAGGCGGAACCGCGCGGTAAAGCGCAGCAGGGTCGAACGGAACCCGCGCCGCACCGGCGGCGCCGGATCAGCCGGAGCCGGGCCGGCAATGCGGCTGGCTGGGTTTCGGTCGAGCACGCAATCCTCCCGGCGGCGTCAGCGGCAGGGGCCGCGCTCAGCCTTCCTTGAAGCGATAGCCCACACCATACAGGGTTTCGATCATTTCGAAATCGTCGTCCACCTGCTTGAACTTCTTGCGCAGGCGCTTGATGTGGCTGTCGATCGTGCGGTCATCGACATAGACCTGGTCGTCATAGGCGGCATCCATCAGCGCGTTCCTGCTGCGGACCACGCCCGGCCTTTGCGCCAGGGACTGCAGGATGAGGAACTCGGTCACTGTCAGCACGACCTGCTCTCCCTTCCAGGTGCAGGTATGGCGCTCCGGATCCATCTTGAGGTTGCCGCGCTCCAGCACCTTGGCATCCGCTTCCTTGCTGGCCGGCAGGTCCTTGGCGCCAGCGCGGCGGAGGATGGCCTTCACCCGCTCGACCAGCAGGCGCTGCGAGAACGGCTTCCGGATGAAATCGTCGGCACCCATCTTCAGCCCGAACAATTCGTCGATCTCCTCGTCCTTCGACGTCAGGAAGATCACCGGCAGGTCCGATTTCTGGCGCAGCCGGCGCAGCAGCTCCATCCCGTCCATGCGCGGCATCTTGATGTCGAAGATCGCGAGGTCCGGCGGGCTCTGCCGCAGCCCGTCCAGCGCGGAGGCGCCGTCCGTGTAGCTCTGGATGCGGAACCCCTCGTTCTCGAGCGCGATCGAGACGGAGGTCAGAATGTTGCGGTCATCATCGACCAGCGCGATCGTGGGCATGGGACTTCCTTGTCATCGCAGGGCTGTGCACCCCGTTCCCGGCATCGTCGGCCGCATCTCTAGAACAAAGACAGGCCGAATTGTGGCATCGAAGCCGGGGCGATGCAAATTGCCCCTCCGGCTGCCGGTTTTGGCGCTTGAATTCCGGCGCCGGGGAGGAAACATCTCGCGCATCGCGGGAATGCCGGATCAGGAGGTCGCCATGTCTGAAACGCCCACAAATCCGGAAATGCCCGGTCCCGGCCGCGTCGCGGAGCCGGCGCGCGATCCCCGCCAGCCCGCGGATTTCGAGCCTCTGGCATTGGCGCGTGATCTGCTGCGGGCGGCGCGGACCGGGTCGCTCGGGACGGTCGAGGCGGCAAGCGGCTTTCCCATGGTCACGCTCACCAGCGTGGCGACGGATTACGACGGCTGTCCGCTGATCCTGACCTCCCGCCTGTCGCACCACACGCAGAACCTGCTGGCGGATCCGCGCGGCTCGCTGCTCCTGTCCCGGCCCGGCAAGGGCGATCCGCTGGCCCATCCGCGGCTCAGCCTGCGGTTCATGGCGGAGCCGGACGGGGAACCGCGGGTCCGGCACCGGTTCCTCGCCCGAAATCCCAAGGCGAAGGTCTATGTCGATTTCCCCGATTTCCTCTTCTTCCGGCTGGTTCCGCAGGCGATGCATCTCAATGGCGGTTTTGCCCGGGCCTATTCCGGCGATGCGACGCCGATCCTCGCGACCGCCGCTGACTGGGCGGCGTTCGAGGCGCTGGAGCGCTCGGCCATCGCCCATATGAACGAGGATCATGCCGATGCCGTCCGGCTCTACGCCACGCGGCTCTGCGGCATGCCGGAAGGCTCCTGGCAGGCCGTCGGCCTCGATCCGGACGGGCTCGACATGATGGCCGGTGACCGCCTGGCCCGGGTGCCGTTCGGGAGCCCCGTCACGGATGGCGCAACCCTCCGCAGGATGCTCGTGGAACTGGCCGAAAAGGCCCGCGCCGCGGGGGATTCCGGCTGACCATTCCGCCCGAATCTGACCGACACTGGTATGGTAGCAATCCGCGTAAACCTTTTCCGGAAATCTTTGGAACATTTAGCCGAATAGCCCATTGCCTGAGGGCAGATTCCTGCTATTCGCCTCCGCCAATCGCTGTCGCGCGGGAGGGGAGACCTGCAGCGACGGCTGATGGCGGTGCCTTCGGGCCCGCCATCTCCTTTGCCCCCGTCGGGCTTCACCAGGGAAGGACCGCGCACATGGAAACCAGAGGCGTCTTCAACAAGGCCTTGGGACCGAACACGTTCGGCTTCGAGGCTCCGGCCCGGTTCCTTCTCAACCTCGAGGCGCCCGCGCTCTACGAGGAATCCATCCGCCGCAACGAGGCGGTCATCACGGCCGGCGGCGCGCTGCTCGCGGAAACCGGCGTCCATACCGGCCGTTCGCCCAAGGACAAGTTCGTCGTCCGCGATGCCAGCACCGAGAATGCCGTCTGGTGGGACAACAACAATGCGATGAGCCCGGCGCATTTCGCCACGTTGCTCGCCGATTTCCGCGCCCATGCCAAGGGCAGGGAACTCTTCGCGCAGGATCTCTATGGCGGCGCCGATGGCGCCAACCGGGTCAAGGTGCGCGTCTTCACCGAATATGCCTGGCACTCGCTCTTCATCCGCAACCTGCTGATCCGGCCGGAACTGCACGAACTCGCCTCGTTCGCGCCGGAAATGACGATTGTCGACCTGCCGTCCTTCAAGGCCGATCCTGCCCGCCATGGCTGCCGCACCGGCACCGTCATCGCGGTCGATTTCGCCTCGAAGACCGTGCTGATCGGCGGCACCTCCTATGCCGGCGAGATGAAGAAGAGCGTCTTCACCTATCTCAACTACGCCCTGCCGGAAGCCGGCGTGATGCCGATGCATTGCTCGGCCAATGTCGGCCCGGCCGGCGATTCCGCGGTCTTCTTCGGCCTCTCGGGCACGGGCAAGACCACGCTCTCGGCGGATCCCTCGCGCACGCTGATCGGCGATGACGAGCATGGCTGGTCGAAAAGCGGTATCTTCAATTTCGAGGGCGGCTGCTACGCCAAGACGATCCGTCTCTCGGCCGAGGCCGAGCCGGAAATCTACGCCACCACGCAGCGTTTCGGCACCGTGCTGGAAAACGTGGTGATCGACCCCGAAACCCGCATCCCGGATTTCGATGACGGCTCGAAAACCGAAAATACGCGCTGCGCCTATCCGCTGCATTTCATCCCGAACGCCTCGGAAACCGGCCGCGCCGGCCATCCGAAGAACATCGTGATGCTGACCTGCGATGCCTTCGGCGTGCTGCCGCCCATCGCCAAGCTCACCCCGGCGGAAGCCATGTATCACTTCCTCTCGGGCTATACGGCGAAGGTTGCCGGCACCGAGAAGGGCGTGACGGAGCCGGAAGCGGTGTTTTCCACCTGCTTCGGTGCGCCGTTCATGCCGCGCCACCCGGCCGTTTACGGCAATCTCCTGCGCGATCTCATCGCCAAGCACCATGTCGATTGCTGGCTGGTGAACACGGGCTGGACCGGCGGCAAGCATGGCGTCGGCCGCCGCATGCCGATCCGCGTCACGCGCCGCCTGCTCTCGGCGGCTCTGGACGGCTCGCTCGCCAAGGCCGATTTCCGCCGCGATCCGTATTTCGGCTTCGCCGTGCCGGCCTCGGTGCCGGGCGTCGAGCCGCATATCCTCTATCCGGTCAAGACCTGGCAGGACAAGGCGGCCTTCGCCGAGACTGCGAAGAAGCTCGTCGCCATGTTCCAGGAAAACTTCAAGCGCTTCGAGGCGCATGTCGACCAGGATGTGAAGAGCGCCGCCCCGAAGAACCAGATGGCGGCGTGATCGGGAGATTGCGCAGGAAAAGTGGGTACCGGTTTTCCGTCCGCGCAATCGACCCAGACAATCAGACCGTCATGGCCGGGCCTGTCCCGGCCATCCACGACTTCAACGAAAAGCCCCCGGAGACGGGGGCTTTTTTGGGCTCAGCAGGTCGAGTGGCTAGGCCCTCACCCCCGCTCCAGCAGCTTCCCCATCACCCGCGCGGTGTAATCCACCATCGGCACGATGCGGGCGTAATTGAGCCGCGTCGGGCCGATGACGCCGACAATCCCGACGATCTTCTGCTCGCTGTCGCGGAACGGCGCGGCGATCATCGACGAGCCCGAAAGCGAGAACAGCTTGTTCTCCGAGCCGATGAAGATGCGCACCCCGTCGCCTTCCTCGGCGCGGTTGAGCAGGTCGATCACGTCCTTCTCGCGCTCGAGATCGGCGAACAGCCGCCGCATCCGCTCGAGATCAGTCATGGCCGTCAGGTCCTCGAGCAGGTTGGCCTGCCCGCGCACGATGAGGCGCATGTCGCCGGCATCGCTGGTGGCGCTGGCGAGGCCGCTTTCCACCAGCCGGGCGCTGATCTCGCTGATCTCGGCCTCCATCGCGGCCCGGTTGCTGGAAATGTCGGATTTCACCTCGCCGAGGGTCCGCCCGCGCAGGCGATGGTTGAGGTAGTTCGACGCCTCGACCAGGGCGGAGGCGGGAAGGCCGGGCGGCAGGTTGACCAGCCGGTTCTCGATCGTGCCGTCATCGGAAACCAGCACCACCAGCGCCTGTTCCGGGTCGAGCCGGACGAATTCGAGATGCTTGAGCCGCTTGTTCGATTTCGAGGTGACGACAACGCCCGCGCCCCGGCTGACGCCGGAGAGCAGGCTGGTGGCCTCGGCGAGCGCGTCGTCGAAGCTGCGGCCGGCACCGCCGGCGCGGATCTGCGCCTCGATCCGGGCGCGGTCCTCGGCCGAGACATCGCCGATCTCGAGGATGGAATCGACGAAAAGGCGCAGGCCCTTCTCGGTGGGCAGCCGGCCGGCCGAGATATGCGGCGCATAGATCAGGCCGAGATCCTCGAGATCCTGCATCACGTTGCGTACCGTGGCGGCCGAAAGCGAAACGGGCAGCGATTTCGAGATATTGCGCGAGCCCATCGGCTCGCCGGCTTCGAGATAGCCTTCGACCACCCGGCGGAAAATGTCCCGCGAACGCTGGTCAAGTTCGGCCAGCGCGGGCGGTGGCGTCATGTCACCGTCTTTTTTCATGGCCTGTCCTGGTCACTCCGAAAGTCGATCCACCCCGACACTATGCGCAAGGGCATTCGCGAGGGGAATACCACTCTTGTCATTCGTATGGCTTGAATGCCAGCGCAATCACGCGTAGAAGCCGCGGCCGGTCCCGCTCCCCGGGCTGCAGGAGAACCCATCATGCGTCCCTCGAAACGCGCGCTCGACGAAATGCGGGCGGTCTCGCTCACGCGGAATGTCGCGCGCTATGCGGAAGGCTCCTGTCTCGTGAAATTCGGCGAGACGCATGTGCTCTGCACGGCTTCGCTGGAAGAACGCGGCCCGTCCTGGCTGCGCGGCACCGGCAAGGGCTGGGTCACGGCCGAATATTCCATGCTGCCCCGCGCCACGCTGGAGCGGACCCGGCGCGAGGTCACGGCGGGCAAGCCCTCCGGCCGCACGCAGGAGATCCAGCGGCTGATCGGCCGCGCCCTGCGCGCGGTGGTCGATCTGCCGGCCCTCGGCGAGAAGCAGATCACCCTCGATTGCGACGTGCTCCAGGCCGATGGCGGTACGCGCACGGCGGCGATCACCGGCGCCTGGGTGGCCTTGCATGATTGCTTCGCGTGGATGCAGTCCCGCAACATGGTTGCCACCATGCCGCTGCGGGATCATGTCGCGGCGATTTCCTGCGGCATCTACCGCAACAATCCGGTGCTGGATCTCGACTACCTCGAGGATTCCAACGCCGAGACGGACGCGAATTTCGTCATGACCGGCCGCGGCGGCATCGTCGAGGTGCAGGGCACGGCCGAGGGCGCGCCCTTCTCCGAGGAAAACCTGCTCGCCCTGATGGGGCTCGCGCGCAAGGGTATCCAGGAACTTGTCGCGCTGCAGAAGGCCGCGATCGCGGGGTAAGCATGATCCGTCCGATCACCGGGCGACTCGTCATCGCCACCCATAATGCCGGCAAGCTCGCCGAGATGACCGAGCTGCTGGCGCCCTATGGCATCGACACCGTTTCCGCCGGCGCGCTGGGCCTGCCCGAGCCCGAGGAAGACGGCATGATGTATGCCGAGAACGCCGCCATCAAGGCGCTTGCCGCCGCGCGCGCGGCCAACCTGCCGGCCCTCGCGGATGATTCCGGCCTTGCGGTCGATGCGCTCGATGGCGCGCCCGGCCTGTTCACCGCTGACTGGGCCGGCAGGCCGCGCGATTTCGGTCGGGCCATGGATCGCGTTGCGACGGAGCTCCGCCTGCGCGATGTCGAGCCCGAAGGCGCCCGCGCGCATTTCGTCTCGGCGCTCGTGGTGGCCTGGCCGGACGGCCAGACCCTGCTGGCCGAGGGGCGTGTTTTCGGTTCGCTGACCTTTCCGCCCCGTGGCTCCGCCGGCTTCGGCTACGATCCGATCTTCCGCCCCGACGGCCATGACAGGACGTTTGGCGAGATGTCCGCCGAGGAAAAACATGGTATCCGCAGGATCGATGGCCGCCTCGAGGGATTGTCCCACCGGGCACGGGCCTTCATTCGCCTGGTGGCGAAGGCCGGATTGACGGAACAGCACTGATGAACCCCGCAGAGCCGCCTTTCGACGCCGGATTCGGCGTCTATGTCCATTGGCCCTTCTGCCAGGCCAAATGCCCCTATTGCGATTTCAACTCGCATGTCCGGCGCGGCGGGATCGACGAGGCGCGCTTTGTCGCGGCCTTTGCCCGCGAGATCGACCACATGGCCAGCCTCGCGCCGGCCCGCCGCGTCAGCTCGATCTTCTTCGGCGGCGGCACGCCCTCGCTGATGAAGCCGGAAACCGTCGCGGCGATTCTCGAGGCCATCGCCGCCCGCTGGAGCGTGACGCCGGATTGCGAGATCACGCTCGAAGCCAACCCGACCAGTGTCGAAGCCGGCCGCTTTGCCGGATATCGCGCGGCCGGCATCAACCGGGTCTCGCTCGGCGTGCAATCGCTGGTCGAGCCGGACCTGAAGGCCCTCGGACGCCTGCACAGTGTCGGGGAGGCTTTGGTTGCGGTCTCGATCGCCGCCAAGCATTTCGAGCGCTTCTCGTTCGACCTGATCTATGCCCGCCCGGGCCAGAGCGTCGAGGCCTGGCGGGAGGAACTGGTGGAAGCGCTGGCGCATGCGCCCACCCATCTCTCGCTCTACCAGCTCACGATCGAGCCTGACACGCCCTTCAAGGCCCTGCATGAGGCCGGGAAGCTGGTAATTCCCGATCATGATCTCGCACGCGCCCTGTATGACGTGACGCAGGAGATCTGCGACAAGTACGGCATGCCGGCCTACGAGGTCTCGAACCATTCCCGGCCGGGTGATGAATGCCGCCATAACCTGCTCTACTGGCGCTATGGCGAATATGCCGGCATCGGTCCGGGCGCGCATGGGCGCCTGTTCACGCAGCGCGGGCGCCGCGCGCTGGTGACCGAGCGTTCGCCCGAGGCCTGGCTCGACTATGTCGAACGCGACGGCCATGGCATCGTGGGCGACGAGACCCTGACCAACGAGAACGAGGCCGACGAATTCCTGCTGATGGGTCTTCGCCTGCGCGAGGGAATCGATCCGAAACGCTTCGCCCTGCTGAAGGGCAAGGCGTTCGACGCGCGGCGCATCGCAGCCCTGTCCGAGGAGGGGCTGATCGAGCCGTGCCGGGACGGCCGGCTCCGCGTCTCGCGCGAGGGTTTTCCCGTTCTCGATGCGATCGTGGCCGATCTCGCGGCCTGACGCTCAGTTCAGGCCGACAAAGCTGCCCGGCGCCTGCGCGATGGCCCGGGCCGAGCCGGACCGGATCTCGTAAACCACCAGCCCGCGGTCGTTGAGGCCGTTCTGCCGGAACCGGAAGACGCCGTCCTGCCCGGAAAAGCCGTTGCCGTTCGTCAGCGTGGCCTCGCTGAAGCGCTGGGTGCCGAAATTCTGCGTCAATGCGCTGGCCAGCGTTACGGCATCATAGCCGAGCGTGGCGATGCGCGTCGGCGCCGAGCCGAACTGGCTCTGGTAGCGGCCGGCCAGCGCGTTGAAGCGCGCATTGTCCGGGGCCGCGAACCACGCGCCGTCCAGCGCGCCGATGCCATGCACCCGCGGATCGTTCCAGATGCCCGTCGAGATGATCTGCAGGTCACGGCCGGTCAGTCCAGCGGCCGCCATGCTCTGGGTCAGCGCGCCGATCCCGTCCGCACCCTCGCCGATGAACAGGGTATCGGCCGAGGATTGGGCGGCCTTCACCTGCGCGACAGCAGCGTCGATCGAGGCCTTGTTGCCGGGCTGGTAGCGGGCCACGGTTGCGACGCGGCGGCCGCCCTGGTTGGCGACCTGTTGGAATTCGGCTTCGACAACATTGCCATAGGGCGTCTGCGGGATGAGCGCGGAGAAGGACCGTTTGCCACGGCTTCCGGCAAAGGCCACCACGCGCTGGACATCCGATTGCGGCAGGAAACTCAGCAGGTAGACCCCGCGCTGGGCCGCCGCCGCATCTGACGAGAAGGCGATGACCGGCTTGCCGGCCGGCCGCGCCACGGTCGCGACGGCCTGCACCGAAGGCGCGAAAAGCGGGCCGATGATCAGCTCGACACCCTCGCCGAGCAGTTCCTGCGCGGCCTGGCGCGCACCATCGGGCGTGCCCTTGTCGTCACGGACAAGCAACTGGATGTTCGATTGGCCGCCGGAGAAATCGCTGATCGCCATCTGCGCGGCGTTGCGCAGGCTGAGCGCCGCAGCCTGGCCATTGGCCGAGGAGAGCGGCAGGATCAGCCCGACCTTGACCGTGCCGTTGCCGATCACATCGCCCGCCGTCGTGTTGGGTGGCGGTGCATCGCTGCCGGGCCCGACAAGGCCGTCGAGTCCGCCGGCGCAACCGGCAACCAGGCTCGCCATCCCGAGGGTTGCAAGCAGCCGCCGCCGCGACGGGGCAAACACCCCGATCGGCATCGGATGAGCCGACCCCTCTGTGTTGCCCACAATCCTGCGACCCGTCATCGCGATACTCCACCCTCGCATGTGCCGGACCTCCAAGGCGGAATCCGACCCATCTCCAGAGTCACGAAAGCCAGAAATTGGGGCAAGTTCAAGGATCACTTGAAAAGAGCGTTAACGATATTTGCAAACCATGTTCTCCGTGCCACGGCACTTCATGCGGGATCGCTGTTTTGCAAACCGCCTCCTGCTGTGGCAGCAAGGCCTGAAGCCCGCCCCGAATCGGGCCGCGGTGGGAAGGTTGCACAGGCTGGATCGCATCATGGCGTCACACTTCACGGTTCTGGGGCTGGCGGCCGAGGCCGACAGGCTGCAGCCGGGCCTGCACATCGTGGCCACCCCGATCGGCAATCTCGCCGACATCACCCTGCGCGCCCTCTCTGCACTCGCCGCCGCCGATGCGATCCTCGCGGAGGACAGGAGGGTAACGAAAGTCCTGCTGGCCCATTACGGCATCACCACGCCGATCCTTGCCTATCACGAGCACAATGCCGCCGAGATGCGTCCTGTCGTGCTGGAGCGGCTTGCCGCCGGCCAGGCGCTGGCGCTGGTTTCCGATGCCGGCACGCCCCTCGTGTCGGATCCTGGCTACAAGCTGGTCGAGGCGGCCATCGCCGCCGGCCATGCGGTCACCGCGTTGCCGGGTGCCTCGGCGGTGCTGACAGGCCTCGTCCTGTCCGGCCTGCCGAGCGACCGCTTCTTCTTCGAGGGATTTCTGCCGTCGCGCAGCACCGAACGGCGACGGCGGCTTGGCGAACTGGCGGCAATTCCCGCAACGTTGGTTTTCTTCGAGGCGCCACACCGCACGCCCGAATCGCTCGCCGACATGGCGGATATCCTGGGCGAGCGGCCGGCCGCTCTCGCCCGCGAACTGACCAAGAAATTCGAGACCGTCCGCCGCGGCCTCCTGCCCGAACTCGCCGCGATCTTCGCGGCCGAGGGCCCTCCCCGTGGCGAGGTGGTGCTGATGGTCGGCCCGCCGGGGGCCGGCGCCGGCCTCACCGACGAAGCCATCGATTCCGCCCTGCGGGCCGCCCTTCAAGGCCATACGCAGCGCGATGCCGTCCATCTCGTGGCCGCAGAACTGGGCCTGCCGCGCAAACGCGTCTATGCCCGCGCCCTCCGCCTCGACGAGGGGGCGCCGGATGGCGATGGCTGACCGCCGCCGGGCCTTCCTGCTGGGCCACGACGCGGAATTCTGGGCCGGCCTGCTGCTGCGCGCCAAGGGCTATCGCATCCTCGCACGGCGCTATCTCCGGGCCGGCGGCGAGATCGACCTGATCGCCCAGCGCTTCGGCACGCTGGCTTTTGTCGAGGTCAAGGCCCGGCCTAGCCTCGAGGAGGCATTGGCGGCAATTTCCGAGGCCAAGCTGGCCCGCATGGCCCGGCCGGCCCGTGCCTTCCTTGCCGGCCGGCAGGTGCAACCGAAGGTGATCCGCTGCGATGCGATCCTGGTTGCGCCCGGGCGCTGGCCACGTCATATCGAGGCGGTCGGCGAACTTCCGCTCGACTAGTCGAGTTTTCCCGCGCATGCGGCGTGGTTCGCCTTTGGGAAACGCGGGGAATCAGGAATACCCTGCCGGACGGATGGAGCGGGCTCCATCGGAAAGGCGCTTACCGCCGGAGGCACCATGGCGCTCAAAGTCGCCGTCCAGATGGACCCGATCGAGAAGATCAGGATCGCCGGGGATTCCACCTTCGCCCTGATGCTGGAGGCGCAGGCACGCGGCCATTCGCTCCACGTCTATGGCGCGGAAGACCTGACCCTGCGCGACAATCACCTGACCGCGCGCATGCGCTCTGCGGTGGTCCGCGATGTCGTCGGGGATCATGTGACGCTGGGTGAGCCCGAGCGTTTCGACGTCGCGGCCTTCGATGTCGTGCTGATGCGGCAGGACCCGCCCTTCGACCTCGCCTATATCACCGCGAGCCATTTGCTGGAGCGCGTCCATCCCCGGACGCTGGTGGTCAATGATCCGGCCCATGTCCGCAATGCGCCGGAGAAGATCCTCGTCACCGAATTTCCGGACCTGATGCCGCCGACCCTGATCTCGCGCGACCGCGCCGAGATCGAGGCGTTCCGCGCCGAGCATGGCGATCTCGTCATGAAGCCGCTCTATGGCAATGGCGGCGCCGGCGTGTTCAAGGTTGCGCGCGACGACCTGAACTTCAACGGCTTCATGGATCATTTCGCCGGCATCGCCCGCGAGCCATGGATGATCCAGCGCTTCCTGCCGGCCGTCCATGCCGGCGACAAGCGCATCATTCTCGTTGACGGCGTGGCGATGGGCGGCGTGAACCGCGTGCCGGCGGCAGGGGATATCCGCTCGAACCTCGTCCGCGGGGGGGCGGCGGAATCGACCGACTTCACCCCGCGGGAGCGCGAGATCTGCGAACGGATCGGCCCGCTGCTGCGTGAAAGAGGCCTGATCTTCGTCGGCATTGACGTGATCGACGGCAACCTGACCGAGATCAACGTCACCTCGCCGACCGGCATCCGCGCCATCAAGCGGCTTGGAGGCCCCGATCTTGCCGTCCCGATCTGGGATGCGATCGAAAGGCGGCTCGGGTGAGGGCGGGCGAGGAATTCCTGCGCCACGCGGCCGGGAGCCTGACCGAGCCGATGCCGGCCGACCTGCCGGGCGAACAGGCGCGCGGCGTCTTCGTCCAGCGGGCCAAGGCCTTCCTCGCCAAGGCCAGGATCGAAGCCGAGGCCGTTCTGGGCCGCGAGGGCGGTTTTGCCTGCGCGCGCATTCTCTCCACCGCGCAGGATATGGTGATCGAGGCTTTGTTCGACCTTGCCCGCGAGCGGCTCTACCGCGCCCATAATCCCACCTCGGGCGAGAAGATCGCCGTGGTTGCGGTCGGCGGCTATGGCCGCGGCACGCTGGCGCCGGGTTCGGATACCGACATCCTCTTCCTGCTTCCGGTCTCGACGCCCTGGGGCGAGAGCATCGCCGAGGCCATGCTCTATGCCCTCTGGGATATCGGCCTGAAGGTCGGGCATGCAACACGGACCATCGAGGAATGCATCCGCGTCGGGCGCGAGGACCTCACGGTCCGCACCGCGCTTCTTGAATCGCGGCTGGTTGTCGGCGACCGCACGGTCTTCGAGGATTTCCAGAACCGCTTCGACCGCCAGGTCGTACAGGGGCGCACCACCGAATTCGTGCAGGCGAAACTCGCCGAACGCGACGAGCGGATCCTGCGGGCCGGCCAGTCGCGCTACCTGGTCGAGCCGAATGTGAAGGAAGGCAAGGGCGGTTTCCGCGACCTGCAGACCCTCTACTGGATCGTGAAATACGCCTATCGCATCAAGGATCCCCGCGAACTCGTGCGGGTCGGCGTCTTCACCGCGCGCGAACTCGGCCTGTTCCGGCGCTGCGAGGAATTCCTCTGGCGCGTCCGCTGCCACATGCATTTCGCGACCGGGCGGGCCGAGGAGCGGCTGACCTTCGACGTGCAACGCCTGATTGCCGAGCGCATGGGCTATCGGGACCGCGGCCCGACCAGTGGCGTCGAGCGGTTCATGAAGCACTACTTCCTGATCGCGAAGGAAGTGGGCGACCTCTCCGCCATCGTCTCGGCCGCCCTCGAAGCCCGCGACGAAAAGCCGAAAGCCCTGCTCTCCCGCGTCGTAGGCCGCCTGCGTGGCCGGGCCCGCCCGCTTTCCGGCACGCGCAGCTTCGTGCTCGAGAACAATCGCATCTCCACGGCGGGACCGGACGTGTTCCGCGACGATCCGGTCAACCTGATCCGTCTCTACTGGTATGCCGATCGCGACCAGCTGCCCATCCACCCGCATGCCACGCGGCTGGTGACGCTGTCGCTGCGGCTGATCGATGAATCGCTGCGGCAGGATCCGGAGGCGAACCGCCTCTTCCTCGAAATCCTGACCTCGCGCCGCCAGCCGGATACCGTGCTGCGCCTGATGCACGAGGCCGGCGTGCTCGGCCGCTTCATCCCGGATTTCGCCCGTATTTCCGCGATGATGCAGTTCTCGATGTATCATCATTACACGGTGGACGAGCATACCCTCCGGTGTCTTGGCGTGCTCGCCCAGCTCGAGCGCGGCGAATTGCGTGAGGAACTGCCGCTTTCCAACCACATCCTGCCGCAGATCCAGAACCGCCGGCTCCTGCATGTCGCGCTGTTCCTGCACGATATCGGCAAGGGCCGGACGGAATCGCACGAGGCGGTCGGCGCGCGCATTGCCCGCCAGCTCTGCCCGCGGCTCGGCCTCACCCCGCAGGAAACCGATACGGTGGTCTGGCTGGTCGAGAACCACCTGATCATGTCTCAGACCGCCCAGAGCCGTGACATTTCCGACCCGCGCACCATTGCCACCTTCACCGAGAACATCCACACGATGGAGCGCCTGCGCCTGCTGCTGGTGCTGACGGTCTGTGATATCCGCGGCGTCGGTCCGGGGGTCTGGAACGGCTGGAAGGGCCAGCTGCTGCGCTCGCTCTATCGCGAGACGGAGATGATGCTCTCCGGCGATTACGGCGGGGCCGAACGGGGCGAGCGCATCCAGCTCGCGCAGCGCGCTCTGCACGAGAAACTGCCGGACTGGACCGAGGAACGGTTCCGCGCCTTCGCCCAGCGCCACAACCCGGCCTACTGGATGAAGGTCGATCTCGCCCACCAGATCCAGCATGCCCGGCTGGTCGAGAAAGCCGAGAAATCCGGCGACCGCTTCCAGGTCGACACCGCCACCGATGCCTTCCGCGGCGTCACCGAGCTGGCGGTGCTGGCCATCGACCATCCGCGCTTGCTCTCGATCCTGACCGGTGCCTGCGCGGCTGCCGGGGCGAATATCGTGGAAGCGCAGATTTCCACGACGCAGGATGGCTTCGCCCTCGATACCATCACCATCTCGCGGGCCTTCAACCAGGATGCCGACGAGATGCGCCGCGCCGAACGCGTGGCAAGGCACATCGTCGCGACCCTGAAGGGCGAGGTGCGCCTGCCGGAGATCGTGGCCTCCCGCCGGGCGCAGACCACCATGTCGCAGGCCTTCCGCGTCGCGCCGGATGTGACGATCGACAACGAGCTGTCCTCGAAATCGACCGTCGTCGAGGTGACCGGCCTCGACCGGCCGGGCCTGCTCTATGAACTGACGACCGAATTCGGCAAGCAGAACCTCAACATCAACTCCGCGCGCATCGTCACCTATGGCGAGAAGGCGGTGGACGTCTTCTACGTGACCGACCTGACCGGCGGGAAGATTTCACAGCCCTCGCGTCAGCAGCGCCTGCGCAAGGCCTTGCTGGATGTCCTCTCCCAGCCCGATCCGGCCCAGCCGGCGAATTCCCCGTCTGCCGCTTGATTTTGCCTCCGGGAATCCTGATATCGGGGTCGGATTCTCAATCCCTTGCAAGATGTGGAAGGACGATCGATGAGCAGCGATCAGGACAACAAGCCCGCGGCCAACGCGGCCGATGCCCCGTCGACGGCGCCGGATGCCGAACGTCTGGCGACGCTCGAGCGGGAAAATGCCGACCTGAAGGACCGGCTGTTGCGCGCCCTGGCCGAGATGGAGAATCTCCGCCGCCGGACCGAGCGCGAATTGCAGGACCAGCGCGCCTATGCGATCACCAAATTTGCCGCCGACATGATCGGCACCGCTGACAATCTCCGCCGCGCGCTGGATGCGCTGCCCAAGGTCGAGGACGGCGAGACGGCCGAACGCGAGCCGGCGGTCCAGGCGCTGGTGGACGGCGTCGAACTGACCGAGCGCGAGCTGATCAAGGCGCTGGAGCGCCATGGCGTGAAGAAGCGCGTGCCGATGGGTGAACGGTTCGACCCGCATCGCGACCAGGCCATGTTCGAGATCCCGGACGAGACCCAGCCCAACGGCACGGTGATGCAGGTCGTCCAGCCGGGCTACACGATCGGCGAGCGCACCCTGCGCCCGGCCATGGTCGGCGTGTCGAAGGGTGGCCCGGCTCGCCCGCCGGCCGAGGCGGAAGCCGCGGCCGAACAGGCTGCGGCCCCCGCCGCCGAGGCGCCGCGCCCGCAGCAGGGCGACCCTGCCAAGCCGCGCTTCGACAAGCGGGCCTGATCGGCCTGCAACACGCCCTTCGGAATGGACAAAGGCCCGCCGCGTGGCGGGCCTTTCGCATTCAGGCCAGTTCCTTCCGCGAGGCGATCGTCGAATCGGCGTTGAGCCGGTAGACGATCGGCACGCCGGTCGCGAGTTCGCGGGCGATGATCGCTTCGCCCGAAAGGCCTTCCATCGCCATGATCAGCGCGCGCAGCGAATTGCCATGCGCCGCCACCAGCACGCGCTTGCCGCCGAGCACCTGCGGCAGGATGCGGTGGATGTAATAGGGCAGCACCCGCGCCGCCGTGTCCTTTAGGCTCTCGCCACCGGGCGGCGGGATATCGTAGGAGCGGCGCCAGATATGCACCTGCTCCTCGCCCCATTTCGCGCGGGCATCATCCTTGTTCAGGCCCGACAGCTCGCCATAGTCGCGCTCGTTCAGCGCCACATCGCGGATCGTCTCCAGCCCCGGCTGGCCCAGCCCCTCCAGGATCAGGCGGCAGGTATGCTGCGCGCGGCTGAGATCGGAGGTGAAGGCGATGTCGAACCCGATTCCCTCTGCCTTCAGCCGGATCGCGGCAGCCTTGGCCTCCTCCACACCCTGGGCTGTCAGGGCAGGGTCCTTCCAGCCGGTGAAGAGGTTCTTCAGGTTCCATTCGCTCTGGCCATGGCGGCAGAGCACGAGCAGGCGATCAGACATCGATTGTTCCTCAGGCAAGGGGCCACAAGCAGGCGGGCGCCCGGTTCTTGGCGCGAAAGAAGCCGGCTTTCAACCCCGCTTCCGGCGCGCCCATCGCTCAGCCGGTCAGGCCGAGCACGTCATCCATCGAAAAATGCCCGGGTTTCCGGCCCCAGCCCCACAGGGCGGCCTTGACGGCGCCCTGCGCGAACAGGCCACGATCCTCGGCAATATGGCGCAGTTCCAGCCTTTCGCCATTGCCGGCGAAGATCACCGTATGGTCACCCACCACAGTGCCGCCGCGCAGCGCCTGGAAGCCGATCGTGCCGGCCTCGCGCGCGCCGGTATGGCCATCGCGCGCCCGGACGGACTGGCTCTTCAGGTCGACCTGCCGCCCGGCGGCAGCGGCTTCGCCCAGAAGCAGGGCTGTCCCTGACGGAGCATCCACCTTCATCCGGTGATGCATCTCGACGATCTCGATATCCCAGTCTTTCGCCAGCGAAGCCGCCGCACGGCGGACAAGCGCGGCCAGCATGTTCACCCCGAGGCTGAAATTGCCCGAACGGATGATCACCGCATGCCGCGCGGCGGCATCGAGCCGGTCGAGATCGGCATCGGCGAGCCCCGTCGTGCCGACCACATGCACCAGCCGCGCCTGCGCGCTCAGCTCGGCGAAAGCGAAGGTTGCGGCCGGCGCCGTGAAATCCAGGACGCCATGCGCATGCACGAAGGCGGCGAGCGCATCGCTCGTGACCGGAATGCCGTTCGGCGTCAGTCCGGCCAGCATGCCGGAATCCTGCCCGAGCAGCGGCGAGGCCGCATGCTCGACGGCGGCATGCAGCACCGTTTCCGGGTTCTCGGTCACGGCCCGTACGAGGGCCCGGCCCATCCGGCCACCGGCCCCCACAACTACAAGGCGCATCGGCTCTGTCATCGGCTCAGCCCGCATAGCCCGGGCAGATCACGAGATCGACCTCGCCGACCTGGTCAAGATGGACCTTGGCGGCCTGGTATTCGGGCGAGTGGTAGCAGGCCAGGGCAGTCTCGTAATCGGGGAACTCGACCACGACATTGTGCTGGCGCGGCTGTCCCTTCGCCACATGGCCGGCCGGACCGCGGACGATGAAGCGGCCGCCGTATTTCTCGAACGCGATGATGTTGAGCGACCGGTAGGTCTGGTAGGCTTCCGGATTGCTCACATCCACCCGCGCGACCCAGTATCCCTTGGCAGTGCTGCCCATCGCGGCCTCCCTCAGACGCCTTCGACGATCACGAAATCGCCGACGCTGACCGGCCAGCGCAACCGGCGGGCCTCGGTGTATTCCGGCGAGAAGAAATAGGCCCTGGCGGCGTCGAAGCTCTCGAACTCGATCACGACATTCCGCGTGCGGCCTTCGCCCTCGACAATCTCGAACCGGCCGCCCCGGGCGAGGAAGGTGCCGCCATATTTCTTGATCGCCTCGCTCGCCTTGGCGGCATAGGCCTTGTAGGCCTCGGGATCATGCACCGAGACACGGCCGACAATATAGGCTTTGGGCATGGCGTTTCCTTTCACGCAGTCGTGGCGAGATCGTCGAGAATGCGGGCCAGCGCGCCGGCCGGGTCGGCAGAGGCCGTGATGGGGCGGCCGATGACCAGATGGTCGGCGCCGGCGCGGATCGCATCCTGCGGGGTCATGATGCGCTTCTGGTCGCCGACCACATCGCCGGCGGGGCGGATGCCCGGCGTGACGAGCAGCAGGTCTGGCCCGACGGCCGCACGGACGACCCCGATATCCGTGGCCGAGCAGACCAGCCCGCCGATCCCGGCTGCCATGACCTGCCGCGCCCGGAGCGGCACCATCTCGGCCACCGGCCGGGCATAGCCGGCCTCCACAAGGTCGGCATCGTCCATCGAGGTCAGTACCGAAACGCCGAGGACGGTGAGCGAGCTGCCGGCCGCGCCTTTCGCGGCCGCGCGCATCGTCTGCGGATAGGCATGCACGGTCAGGAAGCGCGCACCGAGGCCGGCAATCTGGCTGACGCCCTTCTCGATCGTGTTGGGAATGTCATGCAGCTTGAGGTCGAGGAAAACATGCTTGCCGGCGGCGATCAGCGCCTTCGCGAGATCGATCCCCCCGACAAAGGCCAGTTCGTAGCCGATCTTGTAGAAGCGGCCCTGATCGCCCAGGCGATCGACCATGGCCTGTGCTGCCGGAACATCCGGCAGGTCGAGCGCGATGATGACGCGTTCGCGGAGATCCATCACAGGCCCTCCAGCCGCGGAATGGCGGCGCTGCGGCGGCATTCGAGCACCAGCCGCTTCAGCGTGGCGTCGAGGAATTTGCTGCCGCCTTCATCGGTCAGCCCGCCTTCGGCCGGCAGCACCTTGTTGGCGAAGGGCACCGACGCCATGTCGGGAATGACAAGCGCACCGAAGCCCAGTTCAAGCATCGTGCGGAACTGCGTCAGCGCGCGGTAGCCGCCGCGCGCGCCGGGCGAGGCCGCTCCGAGCGCAACCACCTTCCCGGCAAGGCCCGGCCCGTCCTTGCGGACCATGCTCACCCAGTCGAGCGCGTTTTTCAGAAGCGCCGGATAGCCGGAATTGTATTCGGGGCAGGCGATGAACAGGCCCTGATGGTCCATCACCTGCGTTGCCAGCGCCCGGGCCGCGAAGGGTGGGTCGGCCCGGCCATCATCGTCGGCGAAGGGAAGCGCGTAATCGGCCAGCGACAGCGCCGTGACCGCAACACCCAGCCCCGCCAGCCTTTGCGCGGCCACATCGGCCAGCCGCTGGTTCAGCGAGGCCGGGCGCGTGGAGCCGGAAAAGACGAGAATGGATGTCATGCCTGACCTCAGCCTTGTTGCCGCACGCTGCTGGCTTTAGAGGAAGGGGCAGGACTTGCAAGCCCCGCCCGGAGACGTCGAATGATTTTTGATGGAATGGTCCCTGCGATCGGCAATACGCCGCTGATCCGGCTGAAGCGCGCGTCCGAGGAGACCGGCTGCACGATTCTCGGCAAGGCGGAATTCCTCAACCCCGGCCAGTCGGTCAAGGACCGTGCGGCGCTCTTCATCCTGAAGGATGCCCTCGCGAAGGGTCTCGTGCGCCGCGGCGGCGTGGTCGTCGAGGGGACGGCCGGCAATACCGGGATCGGGCTGACGCTGGTCGGCAATACGCTCGGCCTGCGCACGGTGATCGTCATCCCCGACAGCCAGAGCGAGGAGAAGAAGCTCGCGCTCAAGGCCGGCGGGGCCACGCTGATCGAGGTTCCGCCCGCGCCCTATTCCAATCCGAACAATTTTGTCCGCGTCTCCGGCCGGCTGGCTGAACAGCTGGCGAAGACCGAGCCGAACGGCGCGGTCTGGGCCAACCAGTTCGACAATGTCGCCAACCGGCAGGCCCATATCGAGACGACCGGGCCGGAAATCCTCCGTGACCTCGACGGCAAGGTCGATGGCTTCATCTGTGCGGTGGGTTCCGGCGGCACGCTGGTCGGGACTGCCATGGCGCTCAAGGCCGCACGCCCCGATGTCCGGATCGGCCTTGTCGATCCCCATGGCGCGGCGCTCTACAGCTACTATACCGAGGGCGTGCTGAAGGCCGAGGGCTCGTCGATTTCCGAAGGAATCGGGCAGGGGCGCATCACCAGGAACCTCGAGGGGTTCGCACCGGATTTCGCTTGCCGCGTGCCGGATGAGGAAGCGCTCCGCGTCGTCTACCAGCTGATCGAGGAAGAGGGGCTCGTCCTCGGCTCCTCATCCGGCGTCAATGTCGCCGGCGCGATCCGCTTGGCACGCGAGATGGGCCCCGGCCACACGATCGTGACGATCCTCTGCGATTACGGCACGCGCTATGCGTCGCGGCTCTTCAATCCGGAATTCCTGCGCGGGAAGAACCTGCCGGTTCCGGCCTGGCTGGATCGCACCGCCACCATCACCGCGCCGCTGGAAACTCCGTGACCGGTCAGGCCTCGTCAGCCTTGCGATAGACCCAGACCCGCGCCGGCGGCAGGTTCAGCCAGACGCGCGGGCTGACCTCGACATCGAAATCCCGGTTGCGCAGCGGGATTGGCGAGACCGTGGCATAGGTGAACTGGATGAAGGGCGCGCCCGGCTGCATCAGGTTGAAGCTGCTCTGAAGCAGGTTCGTCCGCTGGATTTCCGGGCGGGTGAACAACGGCAGCGACGAGACGACCGCCGCCGCCCGTTCCATCATCGGGCCGAGAGTCGCCTGCAGGCGGTAGGCATCGCCCTCGATGATCGTGGCTTTCGGGAAGCGCTTGTGCAGCAGCCGGCAGAAATCGGGGTTGAACTCGACAAGGATCAGCCGTTCTTCGGCCACGCCATGGCGGATCAGCGCCTCGGTCACCGGGCCGGTGCCGGGGCCGAGTTCGATCACCGGGCCGGGCACCGTCACATCGACATAGCGCGCCATGGTCCGGGCCAGCTGCTTGCCCGAAGGCGAGACGGCGCCGGTCATCAGGGGGCGGTCGAACCACGATTTCAGGAATCGGGCCTCGTCCTGCAACTGCACGTCGAGTGCGAGGCGCTTGGCCATTTTCTGCCCGGACCGGCGGAAACCGCCGAACGGGGCCAGGGGGCTGTTCTGTCCCGACAAGGTGTTTTCCTGTTACTGACGCGACCAAGGAACCGCCCGTATATGACGAAAGACGATGTCGGTTTCAAGGCCATCCGGCTCAGGATCGGGCCGGTCGGGTGCAGTCAGTTGGGTGTGCCGCCGAAGAAATCCTTCACGCGGGCAAAGAACCCGGCGGATTCAGGGCTGGTCTCCTTCGACGAGGCACGCTCGAATTCAGCCAGCAATTCGCGCTGCCGCTTCGTCAGGTTCTGCGGGGTTTCCACGACCGCCTGGACATAGAGGTCACCCATCTCCTTCGAGCGCAGGATCGGCATGCCCTTGTTCCGAAGGCGGAATTGCTTGCCGGATTGCGTCCCCTCGGGAATGCGGATCCGTGCTTCGCTGCCATCCAGCGTCGGCACGGCGACTTCCGTGCCGAGCGCTGCCGCCACCATCGAGATCGGCACCCGGCAGAAGAGATCGGCCCCGTCGCGGCTGTAGAAGCCGTGCGGTTTCACGGACAGGAAAATATAGAGATCGCCGGAGGGGGCACCACGCATCCCGGCCTCGCCCTCGCCGGCCAGCCGGATCCGCGTGCCGTCTTCCACCCCGGACGGCACATTGACCGACAGCGTCCGCTCGCGCGTGACGCGGCCCGCACCGCCGCAGCTCCGGCAGGGATCCTCGATCACCTCGCCGCGCCCGCCGCAGGTCGGGCAGGTGCGCTCGATCGAGAAGAAGCCCTGCGTCGCGCGCACGCGCCCGGCGCCGCCGCAGGTGCCGCAGGCCTTGGGCTTGGAGCCCGGCTTGGCGCCGGTGCCGGAACAGGCATCGCAGCTGATCGCGGTCGGCACCTTCACCGTCGCGTTCTTGCCCTTGTAGGCCTCTTCCAGCGTGATCTCGAGATTGTAGCGCAGGTCGGCGCCGCGCTCGCGGCCGCGCCCGCCGCCACGCCGTCCGCCACCGCCGAACACGTCGCCGAAAATATCCTCGAAGATGTCGCTCATCGACGAGGCAAAATCCGGCCCGAACCCGCCCGGTCCGCCGGGGCCACCGCCGCCTTCGAAGGCCTGATGGCCGAAACGGTCATAGGCGCCGCGCTTCTGCGGGTCGGAAAGGACCTGATAGGCCTCGTTGAGTTCCTTGAACTTGCGTTCGGCTTCCGCATCGCCCGGGTTCTTGTCCGGGTGGAACTGCATCGCCAGCTTCCGGAACGCGCTCTTCAGCGCGGCATCATCCGCAGTCTTCGGAACGCCGAGAACCTCGTAATAGTCACGCTTGGCCATGCGCATGGCTCCAGATCAGGCGGGAAAGGACCCGGCTATGCGCCGGGCCATCCGGAAGAAAGGACTGCCGCGAGGGCAGCCCTCCCTGACAATCAGGCCGACTTCTTGCCCTTGTCGTCGCCCGAGACATCCTTGAACTCGGCGTCGATCACGTCGTCGGTCTTCACGCCATCCTTCTCGGCATCCGCCTTGGCGGCGGCTTCCTGCTCGGCCTTGTAGATCGTCTCGCCGATCTTCATCGCCGCCTGGACGAGTTCGTTCGTCCGGGTGGTGATCACTTCGGCATCATCACCCGCAAGCACGTCGCGCAGGGCGGTGATGGCCTTCTCGACCGCATCCTTCTCGGCAGCGCCCAGCTTGGCCTCATGCTCCTTCACCGATTTCTCGGTGTCGAAGATCAGCTTCTCGGCGCCGTTCCGGGCCTCGACCAGCTCGCGCCGCTTCTTGTCCTCGGCGGCGTTCTCCTCGGCTTCCTTCACCATCTTCTGGATGTCGGCTTCCGAGAGCCCGCCCGAGGCCTGGATGCGGATCTGGTGTTCCTTGTTGGTCGCCTTGTCCTTGGCCGTCACATTGACGATGCCGTTCGCGTCGATATCGAAGGTCACCTCGATCTGCGGCATGCCGCGCGGCGCCGGCGGGATGCCGACGAGATCGAACTGGCCGAGCAGCTTGTTGTCGGCCGCCATCTCGCGTTCGCCCTGGAAGACCCGGATCGTCACCGCGTTCTGGTTGTCCTCGGCCGTCGAGAAGACCTGGCTCTTCTTGGTCGGGATCGTGGTGTTGCGGTCGATCAGGCGGGTGAACACGCCGCCGAGCGTCTCGATGCCGAGGCTGAGCGGGGTGACGTCGAGCAGCAGCACGTCCTTCACGTCGCCCTGCAGCACGCCGGCCTGGACGGCCGCGCCGATGGCAACGACTTCGTCCGGGTTGACGCCCTTGTGCGGCTCCTTGCCGAAGAACTGCTTCACCACTTCCTGGATCTTCGGCATGCGGGTCATGCCGCCGACAAGAACCACCTCGTCGATCTGGCCTGCCTGGATGCCGGCATCCTTGAGCGCCTTCTTGCACGGTTCGATCGTCCGCTGGACGAAATCATCGACCAGCGCCTCGAACTTGGCCCGCGTCAGCTTCAGCGTGAGATGCTTCGGCCCGGTTGCGTCGGCGGTAATGTACGGCAGGTTGATTTCGGTCTGCGCGGTCGAGGACAGCTCGATCTTGGCCTTTTCCGCCGCTTCCTTCAGGCGCTGCAGGGCGAGCTTGTCCTTCTTCAGGTCAATGCCCTGCTCCTTCTTGAACTCGTCCGCGAGATACTCGACGAGCCGCATGTCGAAATCCTCGCCGCCGAGGAACGTGTCCCCGTTGGTCGACTTCACCTCGAACACGCCGTCGCCGATCTCGAGGATCGAGATGTCGAACGTACCGCCGCCGAGGTCATACACGGCGATCGTGCCGGACGACTTCTTGTCGAGGCCATAGGCGAGCGCCGCCGCGGTTGGCTCGTTGATGATGCGCAGCACCTCGAGCCCGGCGATCTTGCCGGCATCCTTGGTCGCCTGGCGCTGGGCGTCGTTGAAATAGGCCGGAACCGTGATGACCGCCTGGTCAACCGGCTGGCCGAGATAGGCTTCGGCAGTCTCCTTCATCTTCATCAGCGTGAAGGCGGAGATCTGCGAGGGCGAGTATTTCTTGCCGTCGGATTCGACCCAGGCATCGCCGTTATCGGCCTTGACGATCGAATAAGGCACCAGGCCCTTGTCCTTCTGCGTCAGCGGATCGGCATAGGTGCGGCCGATCAGGCGCTTGATCGCGAAGAAGGTCTTCTCGGGGTTGGTGACGGCCTGCCGCTTGGCGGGCTGGCCGACGAGGCGCTCGCCATCCGGCGTGAACGCGACGATGGACGGCGTGGTGCGCGCACCCTCGGCATTCTCGATGACCTTCGGCGTGGAGCCTTCCATCACCGCGACGCACGAATTGGTCGTGCCCAGATCGATCCCAATAACTTTACCCATGACGAGCCCCTCTCGAGCGAGCATTCGGTTCATCGCATCCTGGAGCGATGCGCGAACCTTGCCAATTGCGGTTAACGTTTCGTGACTGGGAGCGGTTTTCCCTGCCCGCTCGCGACCTCATGCTGCGATATAGGAACCGCCATTTGCCCCCACAAGGGTGGGTGACGCCAAAATGTCACAATCCGATTTCCTCCGGGCTCCGGCCGGGCCGGCGCCGGTAGACCGGCAGCCGCCAGCGGAACCGGATGGCCAGGGCGCGCAGCACGAAGGCCAGCGCGATGCCGAACAGGATCGCATAGTCACGCGGCAGGAACTCGAGCCCGAGCAGATATCCCGCCGCGCCGACAAAAGCGGCTGTCGCATAGATCTCCCCGCGCATGATGACCGGGCTTTCCGCCCCCATCATGTCGCGGATGAAGCCGCCGACCACGGCGGTCATCACCCCGCAGGTGACAGCCACCAGAAACCCGTGCCCGAGGGCAGCTTCCGTGCCGAGCACGCAGAACACCGCCATTCCGGCCGCATCCAGCCAGAGCAGCAGCCGCAGCCGCGAATCCGGCAGATGCGCGAGGAAGAAGGTGGCCGCCGAGGCGATGGCGCAGACCAGCAGATAGGCCGGCTCCTTCACCCAGAAGACCGGGACCGCGCCGAGGACCAGATCACGGAACGTGCCGCCGCCGATCCCGGTCACGGTGCCGAAGAAGATGAAGGCGACGATGTCCATCTCCTTGCGCGAGGCGACGAGTGCGCCCGAGATCGCGAAGACGACGACACCGATCCAGCCGATAAGGGTCACGATATCCAGGATCATGCCGCGTTGTGGCATGCGCCGGCCGTCCTGACAAACAGGGCCGGTGGTTCAGCCGCCTGCAGTCCCCGTCTGTGCGGCCTCCCAGCCGAGCATGGCACGCTTGCGCGTCAGGCCCCAGTGATAGCCGGTCAGCGCGCCGGACTTCCCGACAACGCGATGGCAGGGCACGACGAAGGAGATCGGGTTCCGGCCCACGGCTGCGCCGACGGCCCGCGCGGCCTTCGGGTTGTCCAGTTCCGCCGCGATGGCGGAATAGGTGGTCGCCCGGCCCATCGGGATCCGCAGCAAGGTCTGCCAGACGCGGATCTCGAAATCGGTGCCGATCAGGAACACGTTCAGCGGCTGGTCCGGCTGCCAGGCCTCTTCGGCAAAGATCCGGCGGGCAACGGGCGCGATCTTCGCCGTATCTTTCTCGTAGGCCGCGTTCGGCCAGCGCCGGCGCATATCCTCGAAGGCTGCCGCCTCGCCGCCCTCGTCGCAGAAGGCGAGACCGCACAGGCCGCGGTCATTGATCATCGGCAGCGCGATACCGAAAGGCGAGGGCACGAAATCATAGGTGATCCTGAGGCCCGCGCCGCCATTCTTGTATTCCCCGGGCGACATCGCCTCATGGGTGACGAACAGGTCATGCAGCCGCGACGGGCCGGACATGCCGACCTCGAAGGCGCAATCGAGCAGCGGCATGCCTTCGTCGAGCAGGCGCTTCGCATTGTCCAGCGTCACGGCCTGCAGGAAAGCCTTGGGTGTGAGGCCGCACCAGCGGCGGAACAGGGCCGTCAGGTCACCGGCGGAGAGGCCGGTGGCGGCGGCAATCTCCTCGATGCCGGGCTGGTGGCGGCTGGCCTCGGTGATGAAGCGGAGCGCCCGCTGCACGAGCGCGTAATCCGTCGCGGCCTGGGAACCGGGCAATCCGGCAAGACGATCAAGCATGGCGAACCTCCATGCCGGTCAATCTAGGCACGGAATGGCAGCGTCACCACCCGATTTCATGCCGACCAGCGGCGCGACCGGGCGAGGGCCTCCTGGAAGTCGGCGGCAAACGCTGCCCGCTCGTCCGGGCCCAGCATGCTGGCAATCTCCACCCGGGAGCGGCCCTGCACCAGCGCCAGCTTTTCGATGCCGAATTCCGGATGTTCCTTTTTCTCGAGCCGCGTCCAGAGCGGATTGAACCGAACCTCGCGGACCGCGCCGCGCCAGCTGACCGAGCGGAACAGCAATTCGATCTGCGACAGGACGATCTGTTCATAGGCCCGGGCGGTGGCGTTGTGGTAGCGGAACGCGGCATAGATCAGCGCCACATCCAGGCCCATGAAGCCGGCGATCGGCCATGCCCCGAGGATCAGGAACGGGATCGAGACCGCGAGGCCCACCAATCCGACGAAACCCATCACGAAGGCGAGACCGTTCCGCGACAGTGAACGGTGCGGATGCAGCGTCGCTTCGAAGAGCGGGACTTCCAGCGGTGAAATCGGGTCGTTCGGGGGCGTGGACACGCTAGGTTTCCTCCCGGGCCTGCACTAGAAAAGCAGGCTGTTCGCGAGGAAAATCAACCCGTCATGTCCGCCGTGAGACAAAAGCCCGCATCTGCATCCCCTGTGAAGCGCAAGCCGGCCCGCCCGAAGGACCGGCCGGTGGCGGAGATCGCCGAGATGTTCCGCCGGCTCCACGCCATCGAGCCGGAACCGAAGGGCGAGCTCGAACACACCAACGCCTTCACCCTGCTGGTCGCGGTGGTGCTGTCGGCGCAGGCCACCGATGCCGGCGTCAACAAGGCCACGCGCAGACTTTTTGCAGAGGCAGATACGCCGGGAAAAATGCTCGCGCTCGGCGAGGATCGCGTGCGCGAACTGATCAAGACGATCGGCCTGTTCCGCAACAAGGCGAAGAACGTCATCCTGCTCAGCCAGGCGCTGATCGAGCGGTTCGGCGGCGAGGTGCCGGCGGACCGCGATGCGCTGGTCACGCTGCCGGGCGTTGGCCGGAAAACCGCGAATGTGGTGCTCAACATGGCGTTCGGCGAAGCGACCTTCGCGGTCGATACGCATGTCTTCCGCGTCTCGAACCTGCTGCCCATCGCCCCGGGCAAGACGCCGGAAGCCGTGGAAGCCGGGCTCGACCGCCTCATCCCCGAGCCGTACCGCCTGCACGCCCATCACTGGCTGATCCTGCACGGGCGATATCTGTGCAAGGCGCGCAAGCCCGAATGCTGGCGCTGCCCGCTGGCCGATCTCTGCCGGCACGAACCGAAATCGGCGCCGCCCGCCACGAAGGCGAGGTGAGGCTCAGCGATAGACGAACCAGGCCGCGAGGCCGAAGCAGCCGACAATGATCCGCCACCAGGCGAAGGGCGTGAAGCCGTGCTTCGAGACGAAGCCCAGGAAGCCGCGCACGACAACCAGCCCGGTCAGGAAGGCGAAGACGAACCCGATCATCACCGCCATCACGTCATCGAAGGCGAGCGACTTGTAGCTCTTCAGCAGGTCGAAGGCGAAGGCGCCCGCCATGGTCGGCATGGCGAGGAAGAACGAGAATTCCGCCGCGACGCGCTTTTCCGCGCCCATCAGCATTGCCCCGACAATCGTCGCGCCCGAGCGCGAGACACCGGGGATCATGGCAAGGCACTGGAAGGCGCCGATCTTCAGCGCCATGGGCAGCGGAATGTCCATCACGTCCTCGACCTTGCGCTCGAACCGGGTCTCGTCGACCACCAGCAGCACGAGCCCGCCCGAGATCAGGCTGATGCAGACCACGAACGGGTTGAACAGCACGCCCTTGATGAAGTCCCGCGCGAAATAGCCGATCACCATCGCCGGCAGGAACGCGACGAGGATGGCGAGGATGAACATCTGCGACCGGCGGTTGGTGAAGGCGCCCTTCGCCAGTGCGATCAGCTTCATCGAATAGACCGAGAGGATCGCGAGGATCGCGCCGAGCTGGATCAGCACCTCGAAGCTGTGGCCGGGCGAATGGAAATTCAGGTAATGCCCGAACAGGATCAGGTGGCCGGTCGAGGAGACCGGCAGGAACTCGGTGAGCCCCTCGATGAAGCCGAGGAGGGCGGCCTTGAGGGCAAGCGCGGTATTCATTGTTCGATAACCATGTCGGGGGCCGTGGTACCGGATCCCGTCAACATGGTTGAGGCCCCGGTGGCTGTCCTCTATAGCGGGGACTTGATGAAAGCCACCTTACCGCCTTTGCCTCATGCAGCGGTTCCGGCACAACCCTCAAGACGTTATGGCTGTCCTGTACCATCACCCGCTCGATCCGCATTCCCGTTTCGTCCGCCTGATCATGGGCGAGTTGCAGATGGAAGGCGAACTCGTCGAGGAGAATGTCTTCGAGCGCCGGCGCGAATTCCTGGCGCTCAATCCGGCCGGAACGATCCCGGTTCTTGTCGAACAGGACGGGCAGGTCGTGCCGGGGGCCACTGTCATCGCCGAATATCTGGACGAGACGCGCGGCCTCGTCCTTGCGGACCGGCGGCTCCTGCCGGAGGATCCCTCCGGCCGCGTCGAGGTCCGCCGGCTGCTCAACTGGTTCCATGTCAAGTTCTACATGGAAGTCGGCGAACCCCTGCTCAACGAGAAGCTGTTCAAGCGGCATGCCACCAACGGCGCCGCGACCGCGCCGGACCCCGGCATCCTCCGGGCGGCCCGGAGCAATTTGCGCTATCACCTTCACTATCTCGGCCATATCCTGCATCAGCATAACTGGATCGCCGGCGACCGGCTCACCTATGCCGATCTCGCAGCCGCCGCGCAGCTTTCGGCCATCGATTATCTGGGGGAAGTGGATTGGTCAGCCGACGAGACCGCGAAGCTCTGGTACGCGAAGCTGAAATCGCGCCCGGCCTTCCGGACCCTGCTGGGCGACCGGATCCGCGGCCTGCTGCCGGCGGGCCATTACACCGACCTGGACTTCTGAGCGCCGCCGATCTGCGCCCGCTCGCCGGGAAACACGGTTTCGACGCGCTGGGCGTTGCCGCACCCGAGGGCGATGCCGCGCGCGAATCCGGCCTCGCGGACTGGCTGGCCAACGGCTTCGAGGGCGAGATGGGCTGGATGGCCCGCGAGCCGGAACGCCGGGCTTCGCCGAAGCAGCTCTGGCCGGAGGTCCGTTCCGTGCTGGTGCTCGGCACGAATTACGGCATCGAGGGCGATGTCCTTGCCGGCCTCGCGCATCCGGACAAGGCCTCCCTCGCGCTCTATGCGCTCCGGCGCGATTACCACGATGTGATCAAGGCACGGCTCAAGGCCTTCGCGCGCGAACTGGTCGAGCATCACGGCGGCGAGGTGAAGGTCTTTGTCGATACAGCGCCGGTCATGGAGAAGCCGCTGGCCATGCAGGCGGGCCTCGGCTGGCAGGGCAAGCACACGGTTCTGGTGAGCCGCGATTTCGGCAACTGGCTCTTTCTCGGGGCGGTCTATTCCACGCTGGAGATCGCGCCGGAACCACCCGGCGAGGATCATTGCGGCCGCTGCCGCCGCTGCCTCGATTCCTGCCCCACCGATGCGTTCCCGGGGCCCTACCGGCTCGATTCGCGCCGCTGCATTGCCTATCTCACCATCGAGCACAAGGGCGTCATCCCGCGCGATCTCCGCCCGGCCTTCGGCAACCGGGTGTTCGGCTGCGATGATTGCCTCGCGGTCTGTCCGTGGAACAAGTTCGCCGCCGCCAGCCGCGACCAGAAGCTCGCCCTCCGCGGCGATCTCGCCGGGCCTGATCTCGCCGATCTCGTCAGGCTCGACGACGCGGCGTTCCGGGCGCTCTATGCCGGCACGCCGATAAAGCGCACCGGGCGTGACCGGTTCGTCCGGAACGTGCTGATCGCCATCGGTAATTCCGGCCTGCCGCGCTTCCTGCCTCTCGTCGAGGCCCGGCTGGATGATGAATCGCCCCTCGTGCGCGGCATGGCCATCTGGGCACTGGCCCGCCTCGCCCCGCCGGAGCAGGTGCGGCAGGCCGCGCGGCATCGCCTGCCGGGCGAGCCGGATGCCGACGTGCGGGACGAATGGGAGGCCGCGCTCGCGGCAGGGGAGCAGGCATGATGCAGCTGGTGATCATCGGGTTCGGCTATTCCGCCTCGGCTATCGAGAACGAGGTCCGGCCGCATGCCGAGGGGATCACGGTCACGGTCCGGAGCGAAGCCAAGGCGGCCTCGTTGCGGGCGGCAGGCCGGGATGCGCTGGTGTTCGACGGCAGCAGGATTGCGCCGTCTCTTGCGGCCGCTCTGGCCGGCGCGACGCATCTGCTGGTCTCCGCCCCGCCGGACGAGGCCGGTGATCCGCTGCTGCGCGCCGGGCTTTCCGCCCTTGCCCTGCCGGCCCTGACGCGGATCGCCTATCTCTCCACGGTCGGGGTCTATGGCGATCATCAGGGCGGATGGGTGGACGAGGATACGGCCCCGCGGCCGGCATCGCCGCGTTCGGTGCAGCGCCTGGCTGCCGAGCAGGCCTGGCAGGATTTCTCGTCCCTGCAGGGGGCGGAACTCGCGATCTTCCGCCTCTCCGGCATCTATGGTCCCGGGCGATCGGCCATCGAGAACCTGCGCGCGGGCACGGCCCGGCGGCTCGTCAAGCCGGGGCAGGTCTTCAACCGCATCCATGTCGGCGATATTGCCGGCGCCGTCGCGGCCGCCCTGATCGGCACCGGGCCGCTGGGCATCCTCAACCTGACCGATGACGAGCCCTGCCCGCCGCAGGATGTCGTCGCCCATGCGGCCGGCCTGCTCGGGGTGGAACCGCCGCCGGAACAGCCTTTCGAGACGGCCGATCTCTCGCCCATGGCGCGCAGCTTCTACGGTGAGAACAAGCGCGTCTCAAATGCGCGCATCAAGACGCGGCTGGGCTATGCCTTCCGCTACCCGACCTATCGCGAGGGGCTGCGCGGCTGCCTCGAGGCTGGCGGTCAGGCCGTGTGACGGCCTGCATCCGCGCCGTAATAGGCGATGTAGCGCGGGTCGATCGAACTGACCTTGACCACCACGAACACATCGGTGGTGCCGAATTGCCGGTCGATCACCGCACCCTCGCCGAAGAGCGCGCCGAGGCGGAGATAGCCCTTGATCAGCGGCGGCAGCGTCTTCATCGCGGCCTTGAGATCAACGGCATCCTTCTCCATCCGGTCCATCGGCGTGTGACGCCATGGCAGCGCGCGCGCCGAGAGGCCTTCCGGTGCCCGGGCATGGTGATGCAGGAAGGCCAGCGGCAGGGCCAGAGCCTGGGGATCGGTCCCTTCGAGGCTGGCGCAGCCGAACATCAGCTCGATCCTGTGATGGAGCACATACCGCCAGATGCCGTGCCAGAGCAGTTCGACCGTCCGCTTGGTGCGCCACGGTTTCAGCACGCAGGAACGGCCGAGTTCGAGCATCCGAGCCCCGCGATTGGCGGCGAGAAGCGGGCCGAGATCATATTCGCTGGCGGTGTAGAAATCGGTACCCTGCGCTGCCGCCACGTCGGAGCGCAGCAGGCGGTAGGTTCCGATCACTTTCGGCTTGGATTTGCCGAACCGGCTGGTCTTGCCCTCGTGGTCGATGACGAGGAGATGGTCGCAGATCCGGTCGAACGGGTCGACATCGCGGCGGGAGATGAGATTGCGCGCGTTCGGCGTCGCGCTCATCTCCTCGAAGAAGACCTTGTAGCGCAGCCTCTGGGCGCGGCGGATATCCTTGGTCGTCCGGGCCAGCCGGACTTCCAGTGAGCCGATCCGGCCGAGCGATTCCGGCAGGCCACCGCCATCCCGGACGATCCGGTTGGTGGGGTTCAGCTTGCCGACAAGAGCGCGGGGATCGAGAAAGGGGTTCCTGAGCCGCCTGGAGGGGCTCGGTTGGGCACCAGGCACATTCGGCCGGAGCATGGCATTCTCCCTTGGCAAATCCGGTTGGAGCCGGATTGCCCGATGCTTCTGCCCCCTGCTTATGACAATTCGATGACAAATTCAAAGCAATGCCAAGGCCGTCCCGTCACGCGACCTGGCGGGCCTGCGGCATCAGCCGGGCCAGGATCGAGACGAACCGGTCCCGGTCGAGCGGCTTGGGCAGGAAATCGTCGAAGCCCGCATCGAGGCAGGCCTCGCGGTCCTCGGCAAAGGCATTGGCCGTCAGCGCCAGGGCAGGCATCGGCCGGAGCGCATGGCTTGCCTCGAGGCGCCGCCAGGCGCGGATGACGGCGAGGCCGTCGAGATCGGGCATCCGGACATCGCAGAGCATGGCATCGAAGGGCTGCCCGCCCGGCAGGATCGAAGCTTCAAGCCAGGTCAGCGCCTCGCGCCCGGTCGAGGCCCGGACGGGCCTGCCACCCAGCCGCTCGATCAGCCTTCCGGCCAGCAGGGCGTTGATGTCGTTGTCCTCGGCGATCAGGATCCGGCGTCCGGCCAGTGGCTCGCCGAGGCTGGCTTCCTGCGCCTCCGCCACGATCGCCGCTTCCGGCCCGTCCCAGTCACCCAGCTGGGCGGCAAGCGAACGGTTGCGGACCGGCTTGACGAGGTAGCGGTCGAACCCCGCTGCAGAGGGCGGGCCGAAACTGCGCCGCTCATAGGGGGAAAGCAGCACGATATGGCGCTTGCAGCCGGCCGCCAGGCTCGCCCGGACAACCTGGCGTGCCGCCTCGACGCCGAAGGCCGCATCAACCATCAACAGGTCGACCGGCAGCGCCTCGAGGGCCGCCAGCGCATCCTCCGGCCGACGCACCATCCGGCAGTCACCACCGGCCTGCCGGATCTGCCCGGCGAGAAATGCGCCCTCGAACGGCCCGGCCGCGAGGATGAGGACCTGGAGGCCCTCCGCCCGCAGGGAAGCGGAGCGTTCGCGCGGCGTGCCGGCATCCCGCAGCGGCAGCAGCAGCACGAATTCCGCCCCCTGGCCGAGGGTCGAGCGGGCATGGATGTCGCCGCCCATCAGGCGGGCGAGCCGGCGCGAAATGGCAAGGCCCAGCCCGGTGCCGCCATGCTTGCTGGCCTGCATCTCGACCTGCTCGAATTCCTCGAAGATCGTGTCGAGGCGGTTGTCCGGAATGCCCGGCCCGGTATCCGACACGGTGAAGCGCAGCATGTCGTCGAGCCGGTCGACGCGAACGCCGACCCCTCCGGCTTCGGTGAACTTGACGGCATTGCCGGCGAGATTGGTCAGGATCTGGCGCAGCCGCGCACCATCGGTGAGGATCGTTTCCGGCAGCCCCGGATCGAGCATCGCTGCAATCTCGAGATTCTTCCCCTGCGCGCGCGGCGCCAGCAGCTCGACAACCCCCTCGACCAGGCTGGCCAGTGTGACCGGCTGGTCCTGCACGTCGAGCTTGCCGGCCTCGATCCGCGAGAAATCGAGGATCTCCTCGATCAGAGAGAGCAAAGCCTCGCCCGAGGTCTTGATCGCCCGGGCATAGCTCGCCTGCTCCGGCGTCAGCGGCGTGTCCATCATCAGGTCGGCCATGCCGAGCACGCCGTTCAGCGGTGTCCGGATCTCGTGGCTCACCGTGGCGAGGAAGCGGGATTTGGCCTCGCTGCTCGCCTCCACCCGGGCGCTCGTCCGCCCGAGCCGGTCGAGTTCGCTGTCGAGCCGGGCGCGTTCGGCCTGTGCCCTCCCGTGCCGCTCCCGCAGCCGGTGCAGGTCGCGCAGCAGGGCAACCGAAACGAGCGCGAAAACCAGCGCGGCTGCCGTGACAATATAGGTGATGGGGTGCAACCCCAGCAGGGAGATATCCACCGTGACGCCCGTCTTGTTGTTTCCGGCATCATCGCGGCGCGAGGTTTACGAAGGCATTCCCCGCGCCCGGCGATTCGCGGATGTCGTTAAGGGATGCTTGAAGCCGGCCGCGTTCAGAGCCCGGCCAGCGAACGGCTGCGGAGCGAGAGGGCCTCGGCGAAATGCGCGCGGCCGACCGCCTCGGTGCCGTCGAGATCGGCCAGGGTCCGGGCCACCTTGACGACGCGGTGGAAGCTGCGCGCGGTGAGGCGGAGATGCTCGGCGGCCTTGCGCAGAAGGGCTTCGCTTTCCCCGTCGAGCGGCGCGACCGTCTCGAGAACGCCGGCGGGGGCCTGTGCGTTGAGCCGGATACCCTCGAGGCCGAGGGCAGCGTAGCGCCGGGCCTGCCGCCCCCTCGCCTCGATGACCCGTTCGAGCACCTCGGCCGACCCCTCCTTCGGCGGCGAGACGAAGAGATCGCCCAGCGCGACCGCCGGGACATCGATCACGAGGTCGAACCGGTCGATCAGAGGGCCGGACAGCCGGCCGGCATAGGCCGCGACGCATTTCTCGTTCGGCGCCCGCCGGCAGGTGAATCCGGGATCGAAAGCCTGCCCGCAGCGGCAGGGATTCATCGCCGCGACCAGCTGGAACCGGGCCGGATAGGTGGCGCGGTGATTGGCGCGCGAGACCGAGACGAGCCCGGTCTCGATCGGCTGGCGCAGGGCATCGAGCGCCTGCGATGAGAATTCCGGCAATTCATCGAGAAACAGCACACCCCCATGCGCGAGCGAGATCTCGCCCGGCCGGGCATGGATGCCGCCGCCGGTCAGCGCGGCCATGCTGGCGGAATGATGCGGCGAGCGGAACGGGCGGCGGTCGGTGAGGGCGCCGTCGGTCAGCAGACCTGCTACCGAATGGATCATCGAGACATCGAGGAGTTCGCTGGGGCTCAGCGGGGGCAGGATCGACGGCAGCCGCGCCGCGAGCATCGACTTGCCGGCGCCGGGCGGTCCGTTGAGCAGCAGGTGATGGCCACCCGCCGCCGCGATTTCGAGGGCCCGTTTCGCGCTTTCCTGCCCGCGGATGTCGCGCAGGTCGGGCAGCGGCCGGGCATCGACACGGATCGCCGGTTCAGGCCGTCGCAGAACCTGGCTGCCGCGGAAATGGTTCGCCAGCTGGATCAGCGATTGCGGCGCGAGGACATCGATCTCGCTTCCTGCCCAGGCCGCCTCGGGCCCGCACCGGGCCGGGCAGATCAGCCCGTGCCCGCGCTGGTTCGCACCGATCGCGGCCGGCAGCACGCCCGCCACCGGAGAGATCGAGCCGTCCAGCGCCAGCTCGCCGAGCACGGTGTAGCCCTCCAGCGCATCAGCGGGGATGGCGCCGATGGCTGCCATGATGCCGAGGGCGATGGGAAGGTCATAATGGCTGCCCTCCTTCGGCAGGTCGGCCGGGGCAAGGTTGATGATGATGCGCTTCGCCGGCAGCGCGAGCCCGGAGGCGGTGAGGGCGGCGCGGATGCGTTCCCGGCTCTCGGCTACGGCCTTGTCGGGCAGGCCGACAAGGTTGAGCTTCACCGTCCCGGATGCCACCTGCACCTGCACATCGACCGGGCGCGCCTCGATTCCCTCGAAGGCCACGGTCGCCACGCGGGAAACCATCCTGTTCTCCCTGCCCGAAAAGGGCAGGAATAGACCGGAATAGCATCCTTGAAAAGGTTAAAATTCCTACGACCCGCCGATCACGATGCCGGCGAGCAGCACCAGCACGCCGCCCACCACCACCTGGAAGACCGAGCGGAGGAACGGCGTGTCCATGTATTTCGTCCGGATCCACGAAATGGCGACCAGTTCGATCGCCACGATGATTCCCGCGAGGGTCGTCGCGATCCAGAAGCCGTTCGGCCAGCTCGAGGGCACGAGATAGGGCAGCGTATGGCCCAGCCCGCCGAGGCAGGTCATCAGCCCGCAGACGATGCCGCGCACCCAGGGCGAGCCGCGGCCGGAGATCATCCCGTCATCCGACATGGCCTCGGTGATGCCCATCGAGATGCCGGCCCCGACCGAGGCCGCGAGCCCGACGAGAAATGTCTCCCAGTTGCTCTGCGTGGCGAACGCCGCCGCGAAGAGCGGCGCCAGTGTCGAGACGGAGCCGTCGATCAACCCGGCCAGGCCGGGCTGCACATAGGTCAGCACGAATTGCCGGTGGCGCGTGGCCGCCTCGTCGGCGAGATGCTCCGGCGTCAGGTGCTCTCCCTCGAGCGCATCGGCCTTCTTCCGGTGTCCGCGCTCGACCTCGGCAAGGTGGAGGAAAAGCTCCCGGACGCGCGTATCCAGCGCCTGGCTTGCGGCCTTGTCGTAGAAATTGGCGGCCTGGATCTCCATCAGCGCCGCTTCCTCGCGCATCGCCTCGGGGCTGAGATTGCGCGTCAGCCAGACCGGCCGGCGGCTCATGAAGCCGCGCACATCCTCGCGCCGGATCGGCGGCAGGTTCTCGCCGAAGCGTGAGCGGAACAGGTCGAACAGCCGGGCACGATGCTCGCGCTCCTCCTCCGCCATCGCGCGGAACATCTCGGCCGAAGCGGGGAAGGCCTCGGCGGAGACATCGGCGAATTCCTGGTAGATCCGGCTGTCCTCTTCCTCGTTCGCGATGGCGAGGGCGAGAACCTCACGCTCGGTGAGGTCGGACAGGGGCTTCTTGCCGAAGGCGAGCATGGCGGCATCCTTGTTTGGAATGATTCTAAAATAACCGTTCCGATCGGCGATGCAAGCACGAGGCGCATCGCTTCCGCCGGACCGGAGATCTTTCGCATGGAGGGCGACGGCCTTGCCTTCCGCAGCGGACCGATCCGGATTAGGGAAGGACAACAGGCAGTTCAGATGATTCTCCCTTCCCTCCTCCTGCTGGCGGCCAAAATGGGCACGGCAGCGCTGATCGTCGTGTCGACATCGATCCTTGCGGAGCGCTCGCGCCCCTTTCTCGCCGCCATGCTGGCGACCCTGCCGATCTCGGCCGGCCCGGCCCTCGCCTTTCTGGCCGCCGAGCATCCCCCGGCCTTCATGGAGAAGGCCCTCCTCGGCGCCCTTGTCACCAATATCGCGACCGGAATCTATTGCCTGATCTATGCCCATGCCGCGCAGCGCCTCTCCACCCTGCCCAGCCTGCTGCTCAGTCTTGCGGGATGGGCGGCGGTCGCGCTCGCCCTGCAGCGCGTGCCCTGGACCTTCGCCACGGCGCTCGTCGCGAGCCTCGTCGTCTACCCGGTCCTGATCCGGCTTGTCCGGCGCTTCCTCTCGAATGACCGGATCGCCGCCCCGCCGCGGCCCTGGTTCGCCATCCCGCTCCGGGCCCTGGCCGTTGGCAGCCTCGTCGCCGCCGTCACCGGACTGTCCTGGACGCTCGGCCCCTCCCTGTCCGGGTTGCTCACGGTTTTCCCGATCGTGCTGTCGAGCCTTGTCGCCATCCTGCAGCCACGGATCGGCGGCGGGCAGACGGTCGCGGTGATTGCCAGCGGCCTGCCGGGCCTGATGGGTTTCGCCCTCGCTTTGGCGCTGGCCGGATGGCTTGTCGCACCGCTCGGCTCCTTCCCGGCTCTGGCGATCGGACTCGGTGCCTGCCTCGCCTGGAACGGCGCGCTGGTCCTCCGTGCCCGATAGGCGCGGTGCAGGCAGACCGTCAGCCGGCGTCAGTCAGGCTTGCGACTGGCCTCGATGAGGCGGTAGAGCCAGTCCAGCGCCTCGCGCGGGCTCAGTTCATCCGGCCGGATCCCGGCGAGCATGCTGCGGACTGGATCCTCCGCCGTTTCCGTCTCCATTGCCGCCGGACGCTGGAACAGTGGCAGGTCGTCGATCAGCTTGGCCATGGGGCTCGCGCGGTCAGCGCGCTCAAGCTCGGCCAGCAGGGCGGCGGCACGGCGGACGACGGGCGCCGGCAACCCCGCCAGCTTGGCCACCTGGATGCCGTAGGAGCGGTCGGCCGCCCCGGGAATCACTTCGTGCAGGAACACCACGTCGCCGCGATAGGCCGCGACCTTCATCGTCACCGGGTGCAGGCGCGGCAGCTTGCTGCCGAGGCCGGTCAATTCGTGGAAATGCGTCGCGAACAGCGCCCGGCAGCGGTTCTGGTCATGCAGGTGCTCGATCGCCGCCCAGGCGATCGAAAGCCCGTCATAGGTCGCGGTGCCGCGCCCGATCTCGTCGAGGATGACCAGCGCGCGCGGCCCGGCCTGATTGAGGATGGCGGCGGTCTCGACCATCTCGACCATGAAGGTCGAGCGTCCGCGCGCCAGATCATCCGCCGCCCCCACGCGGCTGAACAGCCGGTCGACAATGCCGATCCGGGCCTCGTCCGCCGGCACGAAACTGCCGGCCTGCGCCAGCACGGCAATCAGCGCGTTCTGGCGCAGATAGGTCGACTTGCCGGCCATGTTCGCGCCGGTCACCAGCAGGATCCGCCCGGCGCTGCCGCCGGGATCCGGGCTCAGCCTGCAATGATTGGCGATGAAGCTGCCGCCGTCCTGCCGGACCGCCTGCTCGACCACGGGATGACGGCCGCCGAGGATCTCGAAGGCGCAATCCTCGCTCATCTGCGGTCGGGCCCAGCCTTCCCGGCTGGCCAGTTCGGCGAGGCCCGCCAGCACGTCGAGCCGGGCCAGCGCCTCGGCCGCCGCGAGGATGCGCACGGCCACCCCGCCCAGTTCCTCGGCGAAATTCGCGAAATGGTCGAGCTCGCGTTGCAGCGCCTTGCCGGACGCCTCGCCGATCCGGTGTTCGAGCGTCGAGAGCTCCGCCGTGGCGAAGCGCATCGCCCCCGCCATGGTCTGCCGATGGACGAAGACCGCGTTGAACGGCGCCTGCAGCATCCGCTCGCCGGCCGCCTGCGGCACCTCGACGAAATAGCCGAGCATCGAGTTATGCTTGATCTTGAGCTGCCGGCAGCCGGTTTCCTCGATATAGCGGCCCTGCAGGCCAGCCACCACCTCGCGGGAATTGTCGCGGAGGGCGTGGAACTCGTCGAGGACGGCGTCATAGCCCGCGCGGATGAAGCCGCCATCGCGCTTCTGGAGCGGCAGCTCGTCCTTCAGCGCGAAGGCGAGATGGTCCCCCACTTCCACCGGCGTCGCCAGCAGCTGGTTCCGGCACTGGCCGATCAGGCCGGCCCCGTCGAGATCGGTCAGCAACAGCGTGCCGATTTCTCCGGCAAGGCGGATGCCCTGCGCCATGGCGGCGAGATCGCGCGGGCCGGCCCTGTCCAGCGCGAGGCGCGTCAGCGCGCGCGGCATGTCCGGAAGCCCGCGCAGCCGGTCGCGGAGCGTTTCCCGCAGCGCGGTGCGTTCCACGAAGTCGCCGACAGCCGCATGGCGCTGGCGGATCGCCTCGAGATCGGTCAGCGGCGCCGCCAGCCATTGCGCCAGCAGCCGCCCGCCGCCGGCCGAGACTGTCCGGTCGATCGTGGCGAGCAGGCTGCCCTCGCGGCGTCCGCCGAGGGTGCGCGTCAGTTCAAGATTGGCGCGGGTGGCGGCATCGATCAGCATCGATTGCCCGGCCAGGCTGCGGCGCGGCGGTTGCAGCGGCACGGTCTGGCCGCGCTGCGTCCGGTCGAGATAGGTCAGGATCGCCGCGAAGGCTGAAAGCTCGGCCGGCGAGAAATCCCCGAAGGCGTCGAGCGTCGCCACGCCGAAATGGCTCTCGATCCGCTTTTCGGCCGAAGCGGGGTCGAACCCCTCGCGCGCCAGCCGCGTCACCGCTGCCCGGATCAGCTGGAACAGCGGCGCGCAGGCCGCGTCATCACGGATGGCATCCGGCACCAGCAATTCGGACGGGTCCAGCCGCGCCAGTTCCCCTGCGAGGTCGGCCAGCGGCACCGGGGCGATATGGCATTCCCCGGTCGAGATATCGACGGCGGCGATCGCGTAATCATGACCGCCGGCCGAGCGCTTCTGCCGCGACAGGGCCGCGAGGATATTCGCCCGGCGGGCATCCAGAAGGCCGTCCTCGGTGATCGTGCCCGGCGTGACGATCCGCACGACATCGCGATGGACCACGGCCTTGGAGCCGCGCTTCCGCGCCTCCGCCGGATCCTCCATCTGCTCGCAGACCGCAACGCGGTGCCCGGCGGCAATCAGGCGCTGGAGATATTCGTCCGACCGCACCACCGGCACGCCGCACATCGGAATGTCCATGCCGCCATGCTTGCCACGCTTGGTCAGCACGATGCCGAGCGTGCGCGAGGCCTGCTCGGCATCCTGGAAGAACAGCTCGTAGAAATCCCCCATCCGGTAGAAGAGCAGGCAATCCGGATGCTGCGCCTTGATCTCGAGGTATTGCGCCATGGACGGCGTGGCCCGGGCCGTCTCGTCAGGCGTCGGACCGCGGAAAGGCTCCTGGGGTGGGTCGAAAGCGGGATCACGCATGACGGGTCGGGACGCTCGCAGCGAGGGGCCCTGTGACCTAGCACGGGGTCCGGCAGATTTCGACGGTGGACACTCTCTTTTGGTCAGAATGCGGGTTGAGCATTGGGGACAACACACCTAGGGTCGACGGCGCCTTGCTCGATTGGGCAATTTTCGTCTCACAGCGCCGCAAAATTTGTAAGATTGTTCCGATGCCGACCCAAAAAGACAAGAAAAGCCGTTCGCGTCCCACCTTTACCGATCAGGAAGCACTGGACTTCCATTCGCGTGGAAAGCCGGGAAAACTCGAGGTTGTCCCCACCAAGCCGATGGCGACCCAGCGAGACCTGTCGCTGGCCTATTCCCCGGGCGTGGCGGTTCCCGTCAAGGCGATCGCGGAGAACCCGGCTACGGCCTTCGACTATACCGCACGCGGCAACATGGTCGCCGTGATCTCGAACGGCACGGCGATTCTCGGCCTCGGCAATCTCGGTGCGCTGGCGTCCAAGCCGGTCATGGAAGGCAAGGCCGTGCTCTTCAAGCGCTTCGCCGACATCGATTCGATCGATCTCGAGGTCGATACGGAGGATCCCGACGCCTTCATCAACGCCGTGCGCTATCTCGGCCCGTCTTTCGGCGGCATCAATCTCGAGGATATCAAGGCGCCGGAATGCTTCATCATCGAGCAGCGGCTCAAGGAACTGATGGACATTCCCGTCTTCCATGATGACCAGCACGGCACCGCGATCATCGCCGCGGCCGGGTTGCTCAATGCGCTCGAGCTCACAGGCCGCGACATCCATTCCACGCGCCTAGTGGTCAACGGCGCCGGCGCGGCCGGCATTGCCTGCGTCGAGTTGCTGAAGGCCATGGGCTTCAGGCCCGACAATGTCATGCTCTGCGATACGAAGGGCGTGATCTACCAGGGCCGCAAGGAAGGCATGAACCAGTGGAAATCCGCCCATGCCGTGAAGTCGGACCGGCGGAGCCTGGCCGATGCGCTGGCTGGCGCGGATGCGTTTTTCGGCCTTTCGCAGAAGGGCGCGCTCACGCGGGACATGGTCGCGTCGATGGCGCCGAACCCCATCATCTTCGCCATGGCCAATCCCGATCCGGAAATCACGCCCGAGGAAGTGGCCGAGATCCGCGATGATGCCATCATGGCGACCGGCCGTTCGGATTATCCGAACCAGGTCAACAACGTGCTCGGCTTCCCCTATCTGTTCCGCGGCGCGCTCGATGTGCAGGCGACGACGATCAACATGGAGATGAAGATCGCCGCCGCCCGCGCCCTGGCGGTTCTCGCCCGCGAGGACGTGCCGGATGAGGTCGCCGCCGCCTATGCCGGCGCCCGGCCGCGTTTCGGACGCGACTACATCATTCCCGTCCCCTTCGATCCGCGGCTGATGGCTCGCGTCTCCGGTGCTGTGGCGCAGGCCGCGATGGAGACCGGCGTGGCACGCAAGCCGCTCAAGAGCCTCGAAGCCTACGAGCAGGCCCTGTCGGCCCGGCGCGATCCGGTGGCCGGCGTGCTCTCGCGCGTGTTCGAACAGGTCCGCCGCCGGCCCAAGCGGGTGGTCTTCGCCGAGGGCGAGGAGGAGCCGGTCATCCGCGCGGCGGTCAGTTTCGTCACGCAGGGGCTTGGCCATGCGGTGCTTGTCGGGCGCGAGGAACGGGTCAAGGCGGCGGCGGAAAGCGCCGGCATCGAGCTGAAACCCGGGATCGAGATCCACAATGCCCGCATGTCGACGCGCAATTCGAGCTACGCGCAGTTCCTCTACGAGCGCCTGCAGCGCGAGGGCTATCTCTTCCGCGACTGCCAGCGCCTGATCAACAATGACCGCAACCATTTCGCGGCCTCGATGGTCGCGCTCGGCGATGCCGATGCGATGATCACCGGCGTCACCCGGAACTATTCCGCGGCCCTCGCGGATATCCGCAAGGTGATCGACGTGAAGCCCGGCCATACGGCGATCGGGATGAGCCTTGTCCTGGCGCGCGGCCGCACGGTCGTCGTGGCGGATACGGCCGTCCACGAAATGCCGACGGCCGAGGAACTGGCCGGCATTGCCATCGAGGCGGCCGGGGCCGCCCGGCGGCTCGGCTACCAGCCGCGTGTCGCCCTGCTCGCCTTCTCGACCTTCGGCAATCCCGGCGCCGAGCGTTCGGAACGGGTGCGCGAGGCGGTGAAGCTGCTCGACCGGCAGCGGGTCGATTTCGAATATGACGGCGAGATGGGCGCCGATGTCGCGCTCAATCCCGAGATCATGTCGGCCTATCCGTTCTGCCGCCTGTCCGGCCCGGCCAATGTGCTGGTGATGCCGGCCTTCCATTCGGCCGCCATCGCCACCAAGATGTTGCAGGAACTGGGCGGTTCGACCGTGATCGGCCCGCTCCTCGTCGGGTTCGACCGGGCGGTGCAGATCGTGCCGATCAACGCCAAGGATTCCGATCTCGTCAACATGGCGACGCTGGCAGCCTTCGGCGTCGGGGGCTGAGGAGGCGCCGGCGTTTTTGCGCCGGCGGGCAAAAACCGGTTTCCAACCGGGCCCGCCATGCTCTAGGGAGAGGCACTCTTTCGGCGCACGGGGACCTCTCCCATGAAGATTGCCATGATCGGCTCCGGCTATGTCGGGCTCGTTTCGGGCGCATGCCTCGCGGATTTCGGCCATGTCGTGACCTGCATCGACAAGGATGCCGGCAAGATCGCGGCCCTGAAGGACGGCGTCATGCCGATCTACGAGCCGGGGCTGGACCAGCTCGTCGCGAAGAACGTGCGCGACGGCCATCTCTTCTTCGCCACCGACCTGACCCGCGCGGTGCAGGAGGCCGAGGCCGTCTTCATTGCGGTCGGCACGCCCTCGCGGCGTGGCGATGGCCATGCCGACCTGACCTATGTCTTCGACGCCGCCCGCGAGATCGCGGATGCGCTCTCCGGTTTCACGGTGATCGTCACCAAATCCACCGTCCCGGTCGGTACCGGCGACGAGGTCGAACGCATCATCCGCGAGCGCCGTCCGGATGCCGATATCGCGGTGGTCTCGAACCCGGAATTCCTGCGCGAGGGTGCAGCGATCGGCGATTTCAAGCGCCCGGACCGCATCGTGATCGGCCTCGAGGACGAGCGTGCCAAGGCGGTGATGAACGAGGTCTACCGGCCGCTCTATCTCAACCAGTCGCCGATCCTCTTCACCGGCCGGCGGACGTCCGAGTTGATCAAATACGCCGCCAACGCCTTCCTCGCCACCAAGATCACCTTCATCAACGAGATGGCGGATCTGTGCGAGAAGGTCGGGGCGAATGTGCAGGAAGTCGCGCGCGGGATCGGCCTCGATAACCGGATCGGCTCGAAATTCCTCCATGCCGGCCCGGGCTATGGCGGCTCGTGCTTCCCGAAGGACACGCTCGCGCTGATCCGCACCGCGCAGGAAGCCGGCGCGCCGACCCGGATCGTCGAGACGGTGGCCCGCGTCAATGACGAGCGCAAGCGCGCCATGGCCGACAAGGTCATCGCGGCGGCCGGCGGCGACGTGAAGGGCAAGCGCGTGGCGATGCTCGGCCTCGCCTTCAAGCCCAATACCGATGACATGCGCGATGCGCCCTCGATCGAGATCGTCGGCAAGCTGCAGGCCGCCGGGGCCTCGATCCGCGCCTATGACCCGGAGAGCATGGAGCAGGCCCGGCAGGTCCTGTCCGGCATCGACTATGCCGAGAACGCCTATGCCTGCGTCGAGGGCGCCGACATCCTCGTGATCGTGACCGAATGGGACCAGTTCCGCGCGCTCGATCTCGGCCGCATCCGCACCGCGATGAAGGCGCCGCTGATGGTTGACCTGCGCAACATCTACCGGCCGGACGAGATGCGCGCCAAGGGCTTCGTCTATGTCTCGGTAGGCCGCGGGTGAGCCTGCCGGAATCGGCCCTGCCGATTGATGAGGTGCTGCCGGAGATCCGCGCGGCACTCTTGCGGAACGCCTGCGCGATCCTTGTCGCCCCGCCCGGCGCGGGCAAGACCACCCGCGTCCCGCTCGCCCTGATGGACGAGGCCTGGACGGCCGGCGGCACCATCCTCGTCCTCGAACCGCGCCGGATCGCCGCCCGCGGCGCCGCCATGCGGATGGCGCAGCAGCTGGGCGAACCGCTGGGCAAGCGGGTCGGCCTCCGCACCCGGCTGGAGAGCCGATCGTCCCGCGAGACGCGCATCCTCGTGGTGACGGAGGGCGTGTTCACGCGGATGATCCTCGACGATCCGGGCCTCGAGGGGATTGCCGCCATCCTGTTCGACGAATTCCACGAGCGCTCGGTCGATTCCGATCTCGGCCTTGCCCTCGCGCTCGATGCCCAGGCGGCCCTGCGTCCGGACCTGCGCCTCCTCGTCATGTCCGCCACGCTGGATGACCAGCGCATCGGCGCCTTTCTCGACGATGCGCCGGTCATCCGGTCCGAGGGCCGCGCCTTTCCGGTCGAGACGATCTATCGCGGCCGCGAGGCGGATCGGCGGATCGAGGACCAGATGGCAGCGGCCATCCGTGCGGCCCTCGCCACCGAACCGGGCTCCATCCTCGCCTTCCTGCCGGGGCAGGGTGAGATCGAGGGTGTCCGCCAGCGCCTGGCCGAGGGAGGGCTGCCGGCAGATGTCGATCTCTGCCCGCTGCATGGCACGCTGGAGCCTGCGCAGCAGGATGCCGCGATCAAACCGGCCGCTACCGGGCGCCGGAAAGTGGTTCTCGCCACCTCCATCGCCGAAACCTCGATCACGATCGAGGGCGTTCGCGTCGTGGTTGATAGCGGGCTCCGCCGGGCGCCGCGCTACGAGCCCGATCTCGGCATCGCGCGCCTCGAGACGATCCGCATCAGCCGCGCTTCAGCCGACCAGCGCCGCGGCCGCGCGGGCCGTACCGAACCGGGCATCGCCATCCGGCTCTGGGATGCCGCGCAGGATCAGGGCCTGCTCCCCTATGACCGGCCGGAAATCCTCGATGCCGATCTGTCCGGCCTCCGGCTGGCCGTGGCGGATTGGGGCGCGGAGCCTGAAGCCCTGCGCTGGCTCGATCCCCCGCCGCGCGGTGCGCGAACCGAGGCCGAGCGTCAGTTGCAGGCCTTGGGCGCCCTTGATCCGGCAGGCGCCATCACACCGCAGGGGCGCCTGCTCCGGCGACTGCCGCTGTCGCCACGGCTGGCCAGCCTCGTGATCGAGGGGGCGGCCCGTGGTGCGGGTCAGGAAGCCGCCCGGCTTGCCGCCCTGCTCGGCGAGCGCGGTGTCGGCGGCACCGGCATCGACCTCGCCGAACGGCTGCGTCGCCTTCCCTTGGATCGGTCGCCCCGTGCCCGCGCGGTCATGGACATGGCGGAACGCTGGCTGCGCACCCTGCCCGACCGGCCGCAGGAACCCCTGCCGGACGATGGACCGCCGACGCCGGGCATGCTGCTGGCCCTCGCTTTCCCGGACCGGATCGCCAAGGCGCGCGGCAATGGCCTGTTCGGCCTCGCCAACGGGCGGCAGGCCGCGCTCGACCCGGCGGATCCGCTTGCCCGGGCCGAGTATCTCGTCGTGGCGGATCTGACCGGCCGGGCGGCGCAGGCCCGGATCACGGCTGCCGCCGCCCTTGCGCGGGCGGAGATCGGCACGCTCTTTGCCGGAAGGATCGAGACTCTCGATCAGGTCACGTTTGACGAGGCGAGCGGTGCCTTGCGCCGCCGGGCAGTGACGCGCCTCTTCGGCCTCGCGCTGGAATCACGCGTCCTGCCGGTCGAGGCCGGCCCTGCTGTCGCGGCCGGCCTCGCGGCGGCGGCGGTCCGGCGCGGCATCGATCGCCTCGGCTGGAGCAAGGCGCAGATCCAGCTGCGGGACCGGGTCGGCTTTCTCCGGCAGGCGGAACCGGATCTCTGGCCTGACCTGACCGAGGCGGGCCTCGCCGCCACCGTGGCGGATTGGCTTGAGCCGTTTCTGGGCCGCGCCCGCAGCCTGGCCGAGATCGATGCCGCCCTGCTGGGCGAGGCGCTGGACGCCCTTCTGCCCTATGGGCGCCGGCAGGCACTCGATACGGCGGCGCCCACGCATTTCGTCGCGCCGACCGGGCAGGCCCATCCGATCCGCTATGACGGCGACCTCGCGCCAAGCCTGTCAATCCGGGTGCAGGAGCTGTTCGGTCTGGCCGAGCATCCTGCCATCGCCGGCGGCAAGCTGCCGCTGACGCTTGAACTGCTTTCGCCCGCCCACCGCCCGATCCAGATCACGCGGGACCTGCCGGGGTTCTGGAAGGGCTCATGGGCGGATGTCCGGACCGAGATGCGCGGTCGCTATCCCCGCCATGTCTGGCCGGAGGATCCGGCCCGTGCGGCTCCCACCACCCGGGCCAAGCCGCGCGGAACCTGAAGGCTCAGTTCCGTTCCCAGTACTGGCGCCATTGCCGCTCGCCCACGGTGCAATCCGCACGGCCCGGCCGGGCAGGGCCCGCATCCGACATCGTGCTCTGCGCCACCTCCCGCAGGATCTTGGTCCGGATCGCATCGCGGAACTGGTCCTTGTCCTCGATGGTCACGAGGAAGGAACCCGGGCCGCCGATCACGCAATCCGCATAATAGTCATCGAGCCCCTCGATATCGAAATTCGAGCTGTAGCTCCGCTTGATCTGGATCGGCAGCCCGTTGATGACGACGCCGTTCGCCACCGCCCGGTCCCGCGAGCGGGTCACGAGGCCACCCTCGTTGTTCGGCCCGTCGCCCGAAATGTCGATCACCCGGCGCAGCGGGCGCAGCGGGGCTTCCTGAAGCCGGTCCATCGAGAAATCGATGGCTCCGGTAATCGACGTTCGCCGCGCCCGCCGGACCGGCGCTGCGGCAATCTCCGCCGCAACGGCCCGCGCGCTGGCTTCGGAATCGATGATTTTCCAGTCCACGATCACGTTCCGTGTCGAGAGGCCAGCCCATTCGATATAGGTTACGCCGATCCGCCCGATCATCCCCTTGCGGATCGCTTCCAGCACGACCGGTGAGGTGAGCGCAGCGATATAGCCTTCCCGCTGCAGCGCCAGTTCCTCGAGATCCATCGAGTAGGAGATGTCCACGGCAAGGACGAGGGCAACATCCACCTCGGTGCCGGTGACCGGCCATTCGATCCGGTCCTGGCCCTGGGCCGCGACGAGGCTGGTCCAGCCGAGAAGCAGCAGCACCGGAAGGAGTGTTCGCGGCCATCCGGCCGACGAGACCCACGACGCGAAACCGGCTCGCATGCGCACCTCCATCCTGTGAACGGACAGTGTGGGCACGAATCCGGCCGGGGTAAAGAGCGCGTTGGCGTTGTCCGATCACGCTTTGGAGAGTCGACGAACCGTCCGGAGCGGGTGGCCCTGCCCGGCAATGCGCGCAAGCGCGGCGTCAAGCGGCTCGCTGACAACCTTCATGAAGGCGCCGGTTGCATGCAGGAGCCGGCCTTCGCCTTGAGCAAAGGCCACATGCCCGGGCCAGAACAGCAGGTCGCCGCGTGCGTAGAGGCCCGGCTCGTCCGGGATGTTGATCGCCCGGCCGAGGCTCTGCTCTTGCATGTCGCTGTCGCGCAAGGCCGGAATGCCGCAGGCATGGCAGGCCGTCTGGACGAGGGCCGAGCAGTCGAGCCCGAGGCTCGACTTGCCGCCCCAGAGATAGGGAATGCCGATCAGCCTTTCGGCAACCGCGACGGGATCGGCCTCCACCGCATCGAGCGGCCCGAGATGATCCGCGAAGACATAGCCCGCCGTGATCCGGGCGAAGCGCCCGTCGGTTTCCAGCACCGTGCATTCCGCGCCGAAGGGCAGGTGGCCCAAAGGCGTCGCCTTGATGCTCGGCCCGGGATAGAGGAAGGCGCGGAGATCCCGGATCCGGTGCGTGGGTTCCGGCTCGGCGGGGCCGAGATCGGCGAGGGGGAGGTAGCCGACATAGCCGTCGCGCCGCGCCTGGCCCCAGCCCCATTCGCCCCGTGTGCCATAGAGGTCGAAAGCCTCGCCGTGCAGCAATTCGGTGTCATAGGGCCCGGCCGGATCCGGCATCCGCCGGAGCGGCGCCGTGAGCGCGCGGATGCGGCGGGGTTCGGCTGCCACGAAGCGCTCGGCCTCGACCTGCCCCTCGAGATGGCGGGCGGCGACACCGTCGCGATGTGGCGTCATGCGGGGATCGAACGGAACCGGAGGCAAGGGCAGGGTCATGGCAAGAACAGGGTCATGGCGGGATCAAGGGGCAAGCGCGCCGGCGGCCTCGACCACCCGGTCGCTGAATTCGTCGAGGAACAGCGAACCGCGGACGGTGCGCTGGATGATCACGTTGCGGCGGTCGGCCGGGTCGCGCCGGCGCGAGACGAGATCGAGCTCGCCCATCGCATCGAGCGCCCGCGTGATGACCGGTTTGGTCACGCCCAGCTTGGCGGCCAGCCCGCGCACGGTATGGGGCGGCGGCTCGAGATAGATCGTCAGGAGGATGACCATCTGGCGCTGGGTCAGGTCCACCGCATTGCGCCGGACCATGCTGAGCCCGACCTCCTGCCAGAGGCGCAGCGCCTGGATCGGCCGCAACCTGACGCTCATACCGGCCGTTCCCCCGCCTGCGGCGGAAATGCCCCGCCCGTTCCGATCGTTTCACATCCGTATCATCTTTCCCGCGTGAAGTTGAGTCCCGCGAATCACCGGCGGCCGAACCGGGACAGGACCAGCTCTGCTGTCAGCCGCGCGGCCTGCGGCTCGCCGCCTTCGGGGCGCCCGGGCTTGCTGCTGGGCACCCAGCCATAAATGTCGAAATGCGCATAAGCCTTCGTCTCGGTGACGAATCGCCTGAGGAAGAGGGCCGCCGTCACGGAGCCGGCAAAGCCGCCGACCCCGGCATTGTTGATGTCGGCGGATTTCGACTCGATCATCGCGGCATAGGGCTTCCAGAGCGGCAGCCGCCAGACCGGATCGCTCGTCCTCGCGCCCGCGGCGGCAATCTCCCCGGCGAGGGTCTCGTCATCGGTATAGAAGGGCGGCAGGTCCGGCCCGAGGGCCACGCGGGCCGCGCCGGTCAGCGTCGCATAGTCGATCAGCAGGTCGGGCTTGTCCTCGTCGGCCAGGGCCAGGGCATCGGCCAGGATCAGCCGTCCCTCCGCATCGGTATTGCCGATCTCCACCGTCAGGCCCTTGCGGGACCGGAGGATGTCGCCCGGACGGAACGCATTGCCGGCCACGGCATTCTCGACCATGGGCAACAGGACGCGCAGCCGGATCTTCGCCTTCAGCGCCATCAGGATCGAAGCCGTGGCGAGGGCGGTCGCCGCGCCGCCCATATCCTTCTTCATCAGAAGCATCGAATTGTCAGGCTTGAGGTTGAGGCCGCCGGTATCGAAGATCACCCCCTTGCCCACCAGCGTCACGGTGGGGTCCGACGGATCACCCCAGCGGATATCGATCAGCCGCGGCGGATTCTCGGCGGCGCGCCCGACAGCGTGGATCAGCGGAAACCCCTTCTTCAGCAGGGCGTCACCGGCGATCTCGCGCAATTTGGCTCCGTGCTGCTCGGCGAGCGCCCTGGCCGCGTCGGCCAGCTCGCCCGTGCCCAGATCATTGGCCGGCCGGTTGATCAGGTCCCGGCCGAGGAAAACCGCATCGACCAGCACAGCAAGCGTGTTCGCATCGACCCCCTTGGGGAGGTCGAGGCTCGCGGAAGGGCGCTCCATCTCCTTGAAACGGTCGAACCGGTAGGCGCCCAGCCGGAAGGCCAGCGCCACGAGATCGGGCCGCGCCATCGCGCCCTCCAGGCGATACCGGCCTGCCGGCAGCTCGGCCGGGAGCTTGCCGGCGAGGAACGGGTTCTCCGCAAGCCCGGCATCCTTGCCGGTTCCGAACAGCACCGCCTCGATCCGACCCTCCGCGTCGGGTACCGCCAGCACCTTTCCGCTCTTGCCCTCGAAGCCGTGGGTCTCGGCGAAACGCCGGGCCGGCGCGGAGAGCCCGGCGGCGATCTCCGTCCATGCCTCCTCGGCGACAAGCAGGATCGGGGTGGCTTTCGGAGCTTTGGCAGGCATGGCGGACCCTTGAATCAGGCGGGAGGGGTGAAGTTAACATCTGATTAGGGTTAACGAGTTATTCCTTTTTCTCAACAAGGGCCGCCGATTGCCGGATCCGGAGAACGGCCCGTGTCCGAAACCGGTCGCAGACGTGAGGTCAGGATTGCCGATGATGAAGCTCCCGTTGCCCATTCCTGCGGTGCCGGATCTGCGCGCCGGGACCCGTCTCGCCCCGCTGGTGCTGGCCGCCCTGCTGCTCGGTGGATGCTCCACGCGTCTTGATTCCTTCACCGGCTCCCTGAACGATGCCGGTTCTCCGGCCGGCACCAATGCCGCCATCTCGCCTTCAGGGATGGCCAGCTTGGCCCGGCGCTATGATTCGCGGCCCGGCGACAAGCAGGCCTCGCTCGATTATGCCAATGCGCTGAGGGCCAGCGGCCAGCATCAGCAGGCCGTTGCGGTGTTGCAGCGGGCCTCTGTCGCCAATGTCGGAGACCGGGATATCGCCGCCGCCTATGGCAAGGCACTGGCCGATATCGGCCGGCTGGACGAGGCCAGCAGCGTCCTCGCGCAGGCCCATACGGAGGATCGCCCGAACTGGCGCGTTCTCTCCACCATGGGCTCGATCGCCGACCAGCAGGGCCAGCACCAGCGGGCGCGGGACTTCTACCAGCGGGCGCTGAAGATCGCGCCGGACGAGCCGTCCATCCTCAACAATCTTGGCCTGTCCTTTGTGCTCACCCGCGAACTCGACCGGGCGGAGGAAGTTCTCCGGCGCGCCGTCAACCGGCCGAATCCGGATCCGCGCATCCAGGCGAATCTGGCGCTGGCGCAGCAATTGCGGGCCGGCACGCCAGCCGCTGCCCGCCCTGCCGCTCCGGCCCGCGCCAGATCTGCCCAGCCGCAGGCCGCGACGTCCGTGACAGCCACGCCGGTTGCCCTGACCCAACCGGCCCCGCAGCCGAGCCCGCCGCCGGTCCGCCCGGCTCCGCAAGCGACACAGGCTGCTCCGGCCATCAATCCGGCCCTGACGGCGCCGCCGGCTCAAGGCGCCATCCGCCCGAAAGAGGGAGGCCTGTTCGGCCTGAGCGGCCGGATCCGCGGTCAGGATCCGGCATCGGCCGAGAACGAACCGCGCGGCTAGGCTTCTGCCGGCCGGCTGCCGGTTCCGAACGCTTCCAGAAACAACGAAAGGCCCGGGACACAATCCGGGCCTTTCGTTGTTTCGTGTGGCGCGAGCCGGACACCTTGGGCGGGCCGCAGCCCTATTTCCACTTGAAGATCTGGATCAGCGCCGGCGTCAGGATGACGATGAACAGGGCTGGCATGAAGAACACGATCATCGGCACGGTCAGCTTCGGCGGCAGGGCGGCCGCCTTTTTCTCGGCGGCAGTCATGCGCTGGTCCCGGCTTTCCTGTGCCAGCACGCGCAGGGCCTGCCCCAGCGGCGTGCCGTAGCGCTCGGCCTGGATCAGCACCGTCGTCACCGATTTCACATTGTCGAGCCCCGTCCGCTTGGCCAGGTTCTCGTAGGCCTGCCGGCGCTCCGGCAGGTAGGAAAGTTCCGCCGTGGTCAGCGCCAGTTCCTCGGCCATCGGCACCGAGGCGGTGCCGATTTCGGTCGAGACCTTGCGGAAGGCATGCTCGATCGACATGCCCGATTCCACGCAGATCAGCAGAAGGTCGAGCGCATCGGGGAAGGCCCGCCGCATCGAGGCCTGCCGCTTCGATGTGAGGTTCGACAGGTAGATTTCCGGCGCCTTGATCCCGAGATAGGCCGCCGCGATCACGGCGCCGATCTGCCCTCCCACGGGGAGGCCGAACCCCTTGTTGATCAGCAGGTAGAAGATCGCGAACAGGATCAGGCCGATCGGCGCGAAAAGCCGTGCCACGAGGAAGGTCGTTTCCGCCTTGGGGCCACGGAGGCCTGCGCGGAGCAGCTTTTCGCTGGCGGTTTCCGAACTCAGCCATTTCTGAAGGTTGAACTTGTCGACGATCTGCTTCGCCCGGGCGCCGGGGCTGGAGCGGAGCGTCGGCTTCGGGCCGGCCTTCTGCTGCTGGTTGAGGCGCTCGCGCTCCCGGGCCCGGATCCGGTCGCGCTCGAGCGCGACGGCATTCATCTTGTCGCGCATCTCGTTGCGCTCGAGAAGCGGCAGGCCGAGGGTGATCACGGTGGCCGAAACGGCAATCGCCGTCAGGACCGAGGCGATGAAGGAGGGATCGGTCAGCTTGTCGATCATGGCGCCCGGACCCTAGATGTCGAAATTGATCATTTTCTTCATCACCATGATGCCGACGCCCATGATGACTAAGCAGGCCCCGAGCCCGATCTGTCCGGCCTTGGTCAACCAGAGAAGCTCGATATAGGCGGGGTTGCCCATATAGACGAGGAACCCGACGAGGAACGGCAGCGCCCCGATGATCGAGGCCGAGGCCTTGGCCTCCGTGCTCATCGCATCGACCTTTTCGCGAAGCTTCTTCCGGTCCCGGATCACGCGGGACAGGTTGGACAGGATCTCGCCGAGATTGCCGCCCGACTTGGCCTGGATCTGGATGACGATGCCGAAGAAATTGACCTCGGCCAGCGGAATCCGTTCGAAGATCTTCATGATCCCCTCGGCGACGGACACGCCCATGGCCTGGGCCTCGACGACACCCCGGAACTCGCTCTTGAGGGGCTCCTTCGCCTCGAGCGCGATCAGGCGCAGGCAATCATTCAGCGGCAGGCCGGACCGGATGCCGCGGACGATTGCGTCGATGGCGTTCGGAAACTCCTCCATGAACAGTTTCTGCCGCTTCCGCGCCATGCGTGTCAGGATCCATCGCGGCAGGCCGAGCCCGCCGACAAACATGCCGCCAGCGGCAAGGATCGGCTGCTTGGTGATCAGGAGCAGCACTAAACCCACGCCGAGCGCGCAGCCGATCGAGATCAGGATGAAGGTCTTCTTGGTCCATTCGACGCCGGCCTGCTCGCAGCGCTGCTCGAAGGTGAGTTTCTGGGCCTTCTGGCGCTGTTCGAGTTCCTTCAGCGTATCGGCAATCTGCTTGCGACGGTTGCCCGCCTCTTCCGCCGCCTTGCGCCGAGAACGCGGATCGACAAGCGCGGCCTGGCGCTTCTCGGCGCGGTTGGCGCCCGAAAGCAGGGGTTCGAGGAAGGCGACGCCGATTCCGCCGACGGCAACAAAGGCGAGAATGGCGACGAGGAGCTGGTTGGCATCCATGCTCAGGCCACCCGCTCGTCCTTGACCTCGGCGGCATCGAGTGCCGCGGCGAGGCGCCTGTCTTCGCCGTAATAGCGCGCGCGTTCCCACATGCGCGGCCGGCCGATCCCGGTCGATTTGTGCTTGCCGATCACCCGGCCATTCGCGTCCTCGCCCTGGATATCGAAGACGAACAGGTCCTGCGTGACGATCACGTCGCCTTCCATTCCCATCACCTCGGTGATGTGCGTGATGCGGCGCGAACCGTCGCGCAGGCGCTGCGCCTGGACGATGATATCCACCGACGAGGTGATCATCTCGCGGACGGTTTTCGGCGGCAGCGAATAGCCGCCCATCGCGATCATCGCTTCCATACGGGCGAGGCATTCACGCGGGCTGTTGGCGTGGATCGTGCCCATCGAGCCGTCATGGCCGGTATTCATGGCCTGCAGCAGGTCGAACACTTCCGGCCCGCGGACTTCGCCGACGATGATCCGCTCCGGACGCATGCGGAGGCAGTTCTTGACGAGGTCGCGCATCGTGATGGCGCCCTGGCCCTCGAGGTTCGGCGGGCGCGTTTCGAGCCGCACGACATGCGGCTGCTGGAGCTGCAGTTCGGCCGCGTCCTCGCAGGTGATGATGCGCTCGTCCTCGTCGATATAGCGGGTGAGGCAGTTCAGCAGCGTGGTCTTGCCGGAGCCGGTGCCACCGGACACCACGACATTGCAGCGGACGCGGCCGATGATCTTCAGCACATCCGCGCCTTCGGGCGAGATCGAGCCGAATTTCGTCAGCTGTTCGAGGGTCAGCTTGTCCTTCTTGAACTTGCGGATCGTCAGCGCGGCGCCGTCAATCGCCAGCGGCGGGGCGATCACGTTGACGCGGGAGCCATCGAGCAGGCGCGCATCGCAGATCGGCGAGGCTTCGTCGACGCGACGGCCGACCTGGCTGACAATGCGCTGGCAGATATTCATCAGCTGCGCATTGTCGCGGAAACGGATATTCGTCAGCTGGATCTTGCCGCCGACTTCGATGAAGGTCCGGTCGGCGCCATTGACCATGATGTCCGCGATGTCGTCGCGGGCCAGCAACGGTTCGAGCGGGCCGAAGCCGAGCACGTCGTTGCAGATATCGTCGAGCATGTCTTCCTGCTCGGCGATGGACATCGCGACATTCTTGAGCGCGAGGATCTCGGTGATGACATCCCGCAGCTCATCCCGCGCGCTGGCGGAATCAAGCTTGGCCAGCTGCGACAGATCGATCGACTCGATCATCGCGCCGAAGATCATGCTCTTGGTCTGGTAATACTGGTCGGATCGCTGCGGCGAGGCCTGGACCGGCGGCGGTGTGGGCTGCCGGATGGCCGCCAGCGGTGCCGCAGCGGCCGCCGGCCGGGATTCCTCGCGACGGATTTCCGGCGCCGGCGCGGCAGGGCTTGCCGCCGGCTTCGAAGCGGCGGGGGGCGTTCCCGGCGTGATATGCGTCCGTTTTCCGAACATTCCGACCTCGCTTGCCGCCCGTCAGGCCGCTTTCGTCTTGCCCGAAAGACCGTTGAGCCTTTCGCGCAGGCTGGACAGGAGCGACTTCTTGTGCCGCACCGCTTCCTGACGGCCCATCAGGGCCTTGGCCATGTCGAGGAAGGCATCGCGGGCCTTCGATTTCGGCTGCAGCTCGGCAATCATCTGCCCGTTGTTGTTGGCGAGGCCGAACAGGGCGGTATCGAAGCTGATCGTTGCCAGGGGCGGGCAGTCCAGCGCCTTGGCGAATTCCGCTGCAGCGATTTCGGGCTTCTTGGGCATGCCGACCTGATTGAGCACCAGCTTCGGCTTGGGATCCTGCGGGCGGGCCAGGGTCAGCGTGTCGATCAGGTTCTTGGCGTTGCGCAGGTTGGCGAGGTCCGGCGCCGCGACGACGACGATCTCGTCCGCCCGCGTCAGCACGGTGCGGCTCCAGCCTGTCCAGACATGCGGGACGTCGAACACGATGGCCGGAACCGTCTGGCGCAGGGCATCTGCCAGCGGATCGAACGTATCCGGACCGAAATCGTAGAGCCGCTCGAGATTGGACGGCGCGGCCATCAGGCTGAGATTCGGCACGACGCGCGAGAGCAGGCGCTCGATCATGTTGGGGTCGACGCGGCTCGGGTCGAAGGCCGCTTCCATGACCCCCTGCGGCGGGTCCTGGTTGAAGTCGAGACCGGCCGTTCCGAAGGGGAGGTCCAGGTCGACGATGACCGATTCCACCTCGAGATCGGTGGCGATCGTGTAGGCGAGGTTATGGGCGATGGTGGACGCCCCGATCCCCCCCTTGGCCCCGACGACGGCGATTGTCCGCCCGACCGGCTTGGCACCGGGATTCGTGAAGATCTCCGACAGCGCGGTCACGAAGCCGAGGACATTGATCGGGGCGACCAGATATTCACTGACCCCGCGACGCATCAACTCGCGGTAGAGCGGCACGTCGTTGACATGGCCGATCACCACCACGCGCGTGCCCTCGTCGCAATAGCCGGCGAGCTCATCGAGGCTGTCGAGCAGCGTGTGGCTGTCCGTCACGGTCTCGATCACGATCACGTTGGGGGTCGGCGCGTCGCGGTAGGCTTCCGCGGCAGCCGCCACGCCGCCCGCCTGGATGCGGACCTGCGCTTTTGCCATCCGGCGGTCATGCCGTGCTTCTTCCACCACGGCCGCCACCTGCCCGGTCTCCGAAAAGACCTGGATGGCGATATGGGGCAGCGGCGCTACGGTGATCTCGGCCATTGTCACGTCTCCAGACTCGCTTCGCGGTTTACTGCTGCGCTTCCTTGACCTTGGCATCGTCCTTCCGCCAGTTGGTGGAAGGGTCCTGGTCCTTGCGCAACGCCTCGATATCCTTGGTGCGCTTGACGGTATCGACCTGGCCCTCCGCGCGCGGCCGGACGAGATCGATCGGATCCGAGACCTGCGCAGCAAGCACGGACTGATAGGAGCAACCGAGATTGTAATAGGGGCGGTTCTGCCAGGTATCGAGGTCGCGGCTGCCGGCGAGGTCATCGGGCCACAGGCCGCATTGGCTCGCCACCTGCGCCTGAAGCTTGGCAAAGCTCAGCCGGATCGGCGCGGCGCCCAGCCGTCCGTCGGCCTGGTACGGTGCAACCTGGATCGGGGCATGCGCGCCGGCGCTCGACAGGGCCGAGCGGATCGCCCCCATCGTGGAATGCCCGCCCGCACCGGCGGGAATGGCCGCGATGATCGGGCCGCGGCCATGCCGGGCATAGTCGCGGGCGAATTCCTGCAGGTCCTGGATCTGGCGCCGGTCGAGCTGGCGGCCCGTATCGAAGACGTCGAGATGGGTCTGGCTGGTGGCCAGCTTGATCGGGTGCCGGACCGAATATTCATCCGGGGCGAAAGCCTTCTGCGTCGGGCGCAGGGTGGAGCAACCGGCAAGGACCAATCCGGCGGCTCCGAGGATCACGAGCGTCTGGGCTGGGCGGGGGTTGCGCATGGGAAGAACTCCTGGAACAGACGGGGGCAGGGCAGGCTCAGTCATGGATGAAGCCCACGGGGCCGGATTTGCTGATGGCCGCCGGGGCCTTGGCTGTCGCGCCATAGGTGCGGTTCAGGCGGCCCATGAAGATGGTCGACGGGTCGGTGGCATCGGCAAAGCCGTCATCGGGACGGGCGATCTGACCCGGCGTGCTCGGCCGTGCGATGAAGGGCTGCACGAGGATCAGCAGCTCCGTTTCGAAGCGCTGGTAGTCGCGGCTGCGGAACAGCGTGCCGAGGATCGGAATGTTCATCGCCCCGGGCAGGCCGTTGATGGCCTGGCGCGATTGCTGCTGGATCAGGCCGGCGGAGGCCAGCACGGCGCCGGAAGGAAGCTCCACCGTCGTTTCCGCCTTGCGGGTCCGGAAGCCCGGCACCTGCGTGGTGTTGAGCAGGAACGAGTTTTCCGGATCGATCTCGGTCACCTCGGTCGACAGCCGGATCGAGATCCGGTTCTCGCTCATGACAACCGGGGTGAAGTTCAGCGCGACGCCGATCGGCTTGTAGGTCACGGAGACCGTGCGCGACCGGGTGACCACATCGAAGGTTTCCGCTTGCGGGATGGCCACCTCACCACCGGCGAGGAACTTCGCGCTCTCGCCGGAGATGGCGGTCAGGGTCGGTTCCGCAAGGGTGCGCAGCACGCCCTGACGTTCGAGGGCGCGCATGGTCGCGGTGTTGCCGTTGAGCGTTCCGGTCAGGGCCGTTTCCGAGAGCAGCTGGCGCTGCACGCTGAACGGCTGGTCGGTGACGAGGCCGAAGCCCGACTGCGCCACATTCCACTGGCCGTTCAGGTTGATCCCCAGCTGCTTGAGGACCGAGCGCTGCACTTCCGCGATCGTCACCTTCAGCATGACCTGGTCGCGGCCGCGGACCTGAAGCGCATTGACCACCTTGCCGCTGGTCGCGCCGATGCCGAGGAAGCCGCCCGACTGGCCGACAAGGTTGTTGGCGATGTCGATCGCGCTCTGCACCTCGAGCGCCGAGTCGACCGTGCCCGAAAGGACGAAATTGTCGCCGACACTGGTGACCTTGATATCGGCCTTCGGCAGCGCCTTCTTGATGACCTCGCGCAGGATCGACAATTCGCGGGCCAGTTCCTTGGCCACGCCGATATCGAGGGCGGCAATCTGCGCGCCGTTCCTGTCGGTCACGAAGACGCTGGTCGTCCCCTGGCCGGTCCCGATGATGAAGACCTTCCGCGCGGTCCGGACAACGGCATTGGCCACTTTCGGATCCGACACGAAAACTTCCGCCGCATCGCGGGGCAGGTCAATGATGACCGACTTGCCGACCGAAAGATCGATCCGGCGCGCCATGACCTGGTCATTGTCGTTCGGCTGGATCCGCGGCACCGGGATCGATTCGAACGGCACGCCGCCGAAATGCCTTGGGGGCGGGGAGGCGAATGCCGTGGCGGCGGCCATCGCGGCGCAGGCACCAAGCAGCAGGGAACGCAGACGGGGGATCATGGGCAGGGTACCGGCAGGAGAACGGTTGAGAACGGAAGCGGAGCGGGTCATCGGTTGGAAACCTCCTGCGGAATGCCGAACCGCACCACAGTGACCGAGTTGCTCGGTCCCTTGGCCCGTGGCCCCTCTTCCTTGTTGGCATCGGCAAGGCTGCGCAGGGCCAGCGCCAGCGTGCCCGAGCGCTGGTGCAGCTGGATCTGCTCGGCCTGTGCCGGATCGAGCTCGAGCGTCGCCGTCTCGCCGACCACCACGCGCTCGCCGTTCTTTTCCTGGATGTTCTGGCCGATCGCGAGGACGCGGATCCCGCCCAGCACGGTCACGCTCTGGTAGATATCCGTGCCTGCACGGGTCGAGGCGTCGAGATCGCGCCGGGTGACGATCACATCGACGAAGTCATTGGGCAGGATGAAACCACCGGCGCTCGAGGCGCCCCGGCTGTCGATCGAGATCGCCACCGCGCGCTTGCCCGAGGGCAGGATGGCGGAGAGGAAGCCCGACCCATTGCCCTTGATGACCTTTTCCTCGCGGATCGGCTCGTTCGAGAAGAAGGCGGCGCGGGTGATCGCGCCCTTGAACTCTTCCATCGCCTTCGGGCGGGCCGAGCGCTGGATCATGGTCGACGCCGCGAGATCCTGCGGCCATTTCACCCAGGCCAGCTGTTCTTCGGAGAGGGCCGTGCCCATCGGCAGGTCCTGCTTGGCCACGTGAACCTCGGTCAGGGCCTTTTCCTCGGGCGGCGCCGTCGGCACCGTCACGTCGACGGTGGCCGGCTGGCGGCCGGACAGCAGCAGCGCCAGGAGGCCGGCGACACCGGCGACCCCAGCGATGATCAGGCGGGCGGGTTTCATGACTCGAGTCCCCATCACACACGGCGCAGCACGCGCCTCGGGACTCATTCCATCAGGGAAACATCAAGGTATGGTTAACTGCACCTTGAAAATCGTGCTTTCCGGACCGTTAACGCGGCTCAGAGGCCCGCAATCCGTTGCCAGATCGCCATTTGCGGATAGACGATCAGCCCGGCAACCGCGAGGGCGATGCCATAGGGAATGCCGGTCTTGTGGTGATGCAACCGGAAGATCCAGTGCACCCTGAGCGCGAAGGCCGGCAGGTGATAGGCACGCCAGTACAGGATGGCGAGCGTCAGCAATCCACCGAGGACCGAGGCGATCAGCAGATATTCGAGCAGCACCCCGAACCCGCACCAGATGCCGGTTGCGGCGGCCAGCTTGGCGTCGCCGCCGCCGATCCAGCCGAAGGCGAACATCGTGAAGGTGATCGCCAGCACGACAAACCCCGCCGCGAGATGAAGACCAAAGGTCTTGAGGGGCATGCCCGTCAGGATGGCGAGGGCGACAAAGGCGGCGATCAGCAGCAGCGATACCCGGTTGGGGATGGTCATGGTGAAGAGGTCGCTGAACGCTGCAAAGGCCATCACGGCCGGAAAAAGCAGCAGCAACAGGTCCATCGACATACGCAAACTCCCGGTCACGAACGCGGGGTTTCGCCCCGGCCACGACTTCGCCTATACACACCCGATCCTCTCTAGCGGGAGGACGTCGCAATTCGGTTAATGGAGGCGCGGATGGCAGCCGATGGCGGGCCTTTCCTGCTGCACGGAACGGGCTGGCGCATCCCCGAACGCCTCGTCGAGCTGCGCTTCATCCGGGCGGGCGGTCCGGGCGGCCAGAATGTCAACAAGGTGTCGACCGCGGTCGAGCTGCGTTTCGACCTCGCCGCCAGCGCATTGCATGAGAACCACAAGGCCAGGCTGAGCCAGAAAGCGGGCGACCGGCTGACGCAGGAGGGGATCCTGATTCTCCGGGCGGAACGGTTCCGCACCCAGGAGATGAACCGGACCGATGCGCTGAAGCGGCTCGCCGAACTGGTCGAGAGCACGGTTCTTGCCCCCCGTGCGCGGATTGCGACGCGGCCGACCCGCGCCTCGAAGGAGCGGCGCCTGGCGGCCAAGACCGGCCGCAGCCAGATCAAGGCCGGGCGCGGACGCGTCAACCCGGAGTGACGCCGGCCTGCCGGCCCGGCATCAGATATCCAGATTGGTGACGCTGAGCGCGTTGTCCTGGATGAAGGCGCGGCGCGGCTCCACCACATCGCCCATCAGCCGGACGAAGATGTCCTCGGCTTCCGCGAGATCCTTCAGCTTCACCTGCAGCAGCGAGCGGACATTGCGGTCGAGCGTGGTTTCCCAGAGCTGCTGCGCTGTCATCTCGCCGAGGCCTTTGTAGCGCTGGAGCGAAAGCCCCTTCCGGGCGAGGCCCGTCACGGCATCGAACAGGGCCAGCGGGCCGCTGACGGCCATCTCGTCATTGCGGCGGACGAAGCGGGCCGGCTTCGAATAATGCTCCTGCAGCGACCCGGCACGCTCGTCGAGCTTGCGCGCTTCGGCAGAGGCCAGCAGGCCGCCATCCAGGACGGCCGCCTCGGTCACGCCGCGCAGGGTCCGGCGGAAGACAAAACCGCCATTCTCGACCGCGCCCGACCAGCCGCGCTCGAGTTCGTCCGAGATCGCATCGAGGCGGCGTGCCACATAGGCCGCCGCGGTTTCCGCAGCCTCCGGATTGGCGAGGATGCTGCTGTTCAGCGCCCCGGCAATCGCGGCCTGTTCCACCACCTTCCGGTCATAGCGGGAATGCAGCGCAGCCATGACCTGTCGCACGAGGCGGGCCTCGTCGATCACCCGGCGGAGATCCTCGCCGGCGATCTCGGCGCCGTTCCCGAGCTTCAGTACCGATCCGTCCAGCCCCACGCCGATCAGGTAATCCTCCAGCGCGCGCTCGTCCTTCAGGTAGGTCTCGCTCTTCTGGCGCGTCGCCTTGTAGAGCGGCGGCTGGGCGATATACACGTAGCCGCGCTCGATCAGCTCCGGCATCTGCCGGAAGAAGAAGGTCAGCAGCAAGGTGCGGATATGGGAGCCGTCCACGTCCGCGTCCGTCATGATGATGATCTTGTGGTAGCGCAGCTTGTCGGCGTTGAATTCCTCACGCCCGATGCCCGTGCCGAGCGCCGTGATCAGCGTGCCGATTTCCTGGCTCGAGAGCATCTTGTCGAAGCGTGCACGCTCGACATTGAGGATCTTGCCGCGCAGGGGCAGCACCGCCTGGAACAGCCGGTCACGCCCCTGCTTCGCCGAACCGCCCGCCGAATCGCCCTCGACGAGCAGCAATTCGCATTTCGAAGGGTCCCGTTCCTGGCAATCCGCCAGCTTGCCCGGCAGCGAGGCGATGTCGAGCGCGCCCTTGCGTCGCGTCAACTCGCGCGCCTTGCGGGCCGCCTCGCGCGCCGCAGCCGCCTCGACCACCTTGCCGACAACGGTCCTGGCTTCGGAGGGGTTCTCTTCCAGCCATTGCTGCAGCGCCTGGTTCAGCACGCCCTCGACCACCGGCCGCACTTCCGAGGAGACCAGCTTGTCCTTGGTCTGTGAAGAGAATTTCGGGTCCGGCACCTTCACCGAGAGGACGCAGGTCAGGCCTTCGCGGCAATCGTCGCCGGTCAGGCTCACCTTCTCCTTTTTCGAGATGCCGCTGGATTCGGCATAGCTGGTGATCTGGCGCGTCAGGGCGCCGCGGAAGCCGGCCAGATGCGTACCGCCATCGCGCTGCGGGATGTTGTTGGTGAAGCACAGAACCGTCTCGTGGTAGCTGTCGTTCCACCACAGCGCCACTTCCACCGTGATGCCGTCCTGTTCCTTCTTGACGAGGATCGGCCGACCGATCAGCGCCGATTTCGCCCGGTCGAGATAGCGGACGAAGGCCTCAAGCCCGCCCTCGTAATACAGCTCGACTGTTTTCGGCTCGGCATGGCGATTGTCCGAGAAGACGATGCGCACACCCGAATTCAGGAAGGCGAGTTCGCGCAGGCGGTGTTCGAGAGTCGCATAATCGAACTCGACCATTGTGAATGTCCCGGTCGAGGGCAGGAAGGTGATTTCCGACCCCGAGCGGCCTTCATAGCGACCGGGTTGCCGGTCCGGCGTGTAGCTGCCCACAACCGCAAGCGGAGCATCGGCATCACCATGGGTGAAGCTCATCTCGTGGATCTTGCCGTCGCGGTGGATGCGCAGCCTCAGCCATTTCGACAATGCATTGACGACGGAGACGCCCACGCCATGCAGGCCGCCGGAGACCTTGTAGGAATTCTGGTCGAACTTCCCGCCGGCATGCAGCTGGGTCATGATGACCTCGGCCGCCGAAACGCCCTCCTCCTTGTGAATATCCGTGGGGATGCCGCGGCCATTGTCGCGCACGGTGCAGGAGCCGTCGGCATTCAGCGTGACGGATACGAGATCGGCATGCCCGGCCAACGCCTCGTCGATCGCATTGTCGACGACTTCGTACACCATGTGATGCAGGCCGGAACCGTCATCCGTATCGCCGATATACATGCCCGGCCGCTTGCGCACGGCATCGAGGCCCTTGAGGACCTTGATCGAATCCGCGCCGTATTCGGCGCCGGCATTTTGCTCGTTCGGCGTATCGTTCATGGAAATCCCAGATCGTGGTCGAATCAATGACGGAATCTAGCGCGTCCTACGCGCGCGCACACGCGCAGAAGGCGGAATAGGCCGCAAATGCGGGCGGAATAAGGTGCATAACCAACTGGCTCCGGAGCCCTTCACCTGGCGTGGTCGGCTGGATGACGCGGGCGCGGACGGTGAACCAGCGTGACGAGAACAAAGCTGAGATACAGCAAAAGATACCATGAGCCCAGCTTGCCGAGGCTGACAAGCTGGAACCCCTTCTGCCCGGGATAGAGCCATGTTCCTGTCAGCGTGCCGATATTCTCGGCGATCCAGAGAAATACCGAGGTCAGCAGGGCGGCGAGCGGCAGCGGCATCCAGAGGACCATGTGCCCGGGGCGGTAATGGATCCGGGTCCGCCAGAACAGCAGCAGGGTCCCCACCATGAGCGGAGTGCGCAGATCCACGATAAAATGATGCGTGAAGAAGTTCGCATAGATCGCACCGGCCAGCAGCGCCGTCATCCAGAAGGGCGGATAGGGCTCGAACCGCATGTCAAACAGGCGGATGGCCCGGACCATGAAGCTGCCGACGCAGGCATACATGAAGCCGGTGAAGAGTGGCACCCCGCCCAGCTTCAGCAGGCCCGGCTCCGGATAGGCCCAGGAGCCCATCTTCAGCTTGAAGATCTCCATGACCGTTCCGACCAGGTGATAGATCAGGATCACCAGCGCCTCGCGCGGGGTTTCCAGGCGGAAAGCCAGCAGCAGGAATTGGGTTGTCACGGCGGCAAGTGTCAGGAAATCGTAGCGGGCGAGGCTCCAGCCGGGCTGCCAGAGCCATTTCGTGGCGAGGATCAGCGCCAGCATGATCGCCGCATAGAGGCTGGCCCAGGCCATTTTCAGCCCGAAGGCGAGGAATTCATAGGCCGGCGCCGGCAGATGCCCGTGCGCCCAGGTTGAAAGGCGCCGCTCGACCCGCGTCCGGGACGCTGCGTCGCGTTCAGGCATCGACCACCGATCCGTCCCGGACCATCATCAGGCTCGCCCCCTCGCCCAATGCCTCGAAAAGCAGCGGGTCGGTGCCGCTGAGGAAAACCTGTCCGCCGAGCATCCGGAGAATGCGGTAGAGCGCTGCGCGGCGCTCCGCATCGAGATGGGCGGCCACCTCGTCGACAAGCAGCATGGGCGGCTGGCCCCGCATCTGCCCGATCAGCCGGGCCTGCGCAAGGATGAGGCCGAGCAGCAATGCCTTCTGCTCGCCAGTCGAACAGGTTGCGGCCGGCTCGCCCTTGGGCCCGTGCAGCACGGCGAGATCGGAAGCCTGCGGGCCGATCAGCGTCCGCCCGGCGGCTCTGTCCCGCGCGCGTCCGTCGCGCAGGGCGGCGCGATACCAGTCCTCGACGCTGCCGGCGGCCATTGATCCGAGCCGCTGTTCGAGTTCGCCCTCCAGCGTCAGCCGCGCGAAGGGGAAGGGCGCCATCAGAGCCGCATCGCGCTCGGCCAGGGCATCGAGCCGCGCCACCGTTTCGGCGCGGGCCGCCGCGACGGCCGTGCCGAGTTCGACGATTTCCTGCTCGATCGCGTCGAGCCAGCGGGGCCCTCCACCCTCCTCGAGCAAGCGGTTACGATGCCGCAGCGCGGTCTCGAAGGACGAAACGCGGCTGCCATGCGCGGAATCGACCGCCAGGACCAGCCGGTCGAGGAAGCGCCGCCGGTCGCCTGCAGGGCCGCGGAACAGCCCGTCCTGGTCGGGCGTGAGCCAGAGCAGCGTGAGATGATCGAGAAAGCGCATGGCCGAACTGACCGGTTCCCGGTCGATCCGGCATTCGCGACCGGCCTCGTCCGGCACCAGCCCGGTTGCCAGCGCAAGCGGGCCGGTTCCGGTGTCGAGATCGGCGAGGATGGAAAAGGTACCGGGGCCTTCACGCCGGGCGAGCGCGGTCAGCGTCGCGCGGCGAAGGCCGCGTCCGGGAGAGAGCAGCGAGATGGCCTCCAGCAGGTTGGTCTTGCCGGCGCCGTTCGGCCCGCAAAAGGCCGTGAGGCAGGCGCCGAGCGGCAGATCGAGCCGGGGATAGGACCGAAAATCCTGCAGCCGCAGCCGCAGGATCCGCGGCCGCGGCAGGGAAGCCGCCATGGTCAGACGCGCATCGGCATCAGCACATACAGGCTGGCCGCGCCCTCACGATCCTGGATCAGCGTCGGCGAGCCCGGATCGGCCAGCTTGAGCAGGGCCGTATCGCCTTCGAGCTGGCCGACAATGTCCAGCAGGTAGCGGGCATTGAACCCGATCTCGAGGGGTGAGGCCTCGTAATCGACCGACAGTTCCTCGATCGCCTGGCCGGCATCGGGGTTGTGCACCGACAGGGTCAGCTTGCTGTCGCCCAGCGAGAATTTCACGGCCCGCCCGCGCTCCGAGGAAATCGTGGAGACGCGGTCGACCGAACGGGCGAACTCGTCGCGTTCGACCGTCAGGAACTTGTCGTTCCGCTGCGGGATGACGCGCGCGTAATCCGGGAAGGTGCCGTCGATCAGCTTCGAGGTCAGCACGATCGGCCCGACCGTGACGCGCATCTTCACGCTCGACAGCTCGAACCCGATCTGTGCCTCGCCGTCGCTGAGCAGTTTCTGCAGCTCGCTGACCGTCTTGCGCGGGACAATCACGCCCGGCATGCCCTGCGAACCGGCCGGCGCCGCCGTGTCGCACAGGGCGAGGCGATGGCCATCCGTCGCCACGGCGCGGAGGATCGACTGCCCGCCAACTTCGGTGGCATGCAGGTAGATGCCGTTGAGATAATAGCGGGTCTCCTCGGTGGAGATCGCGAATTGCGTCTTCTCGATCAGCTTGCGCAATTCGCCGGCGGCCATCTCGAAGCGGTGGCTCATTTCGCCCGCGGCGAGATCCGGAAAATCGGTTTCCGGCAGCGTCTGCAACGAGAAGCGCGACCGACCGGAGCGCAGCGCGACCTGCCCGGACTGGCCGTCCTGCTCCAGCGAGACCTGCGATCCATCCGACAGCTTGCGGACGATGTCATAGAGCACATGCGCGGGAACGCTGGTCGTGCCCGCGCGCTCCACATCGGCCGGGATGGTCTCGACGATGTCGATGTCGAGATCGGTCGCCTTGAGGTGCAGTTCCCGCTGCTCGGCCCGCAAGAGGACGTTGGCGAGGATCGGAATGGTATTCCGCCGCTCGACAACGCGATGCACATGACCGAGGGCCTTGAGCAGCGCGGCCTGTTCCACCGTGACCTTCATCGTATCGCTTCCGTCCCGTTCCCGACTAAAAACCGCCTCGGAACGAGACGGTTGACGCGCATCCCTCCAAAACAGGTTCCGGAAACGATGGCGCGTCACCCGCCAAAGCGCAAGGGTGCCCGCGCGATTTTGCGCGCCGCCGGGAGCGTGATCGACAGGATTTTCAGGGCCGTGGACGGCCGTCCGTCATTCCTGCAGCATGCGCTTCAGATGATCGATCTCGCCCGCCAGCTCCTGATCGGTGGTCACCATGCCCTCGATTTTCCGGACCGCGTGGAGCACGGTCGTATGATCCCGCCCGCCGAAGCGCCGGCCGATCTCCGGCAGCGAACGCAGGGTGAGGGACTTGGCGAGATACATCGCGATCTGCCGCGGCCGGACCACCGTGGCGGTCCGGCGCGACGAGAGAATATCGGCGCGGCTGACGTTGTAATGGTTCGCCACCAGCCGCTGGATATCCTCGATCTTGACCCGCCGGGGCTCGCGATGCCGGACAAGATCCCGGATCGCCTCGTCTGCCGCCGCGATGTCGAGCGAGCCGCCGGTGAGCGTGGAATGGGCGAGAAGCCGGTTCACCGCGCCTTCAAGATCGCGGCCATTCGTGGTGATCACCCGCGCCACATGCTGGATGACATCCGGCGGCACATCGAAGCCCGGCAGATGCGCCTTGGCGATCTGGATCCGGCTTTCGAGGATCTTCACCCGCAGGGCGTCATCCAGCGCGCCGATCTCGACGACGAGCCCGCCGGCCAGACGGGACTGCACGCGCTCCTCGATTCCCTCGAGGTCGGACGGCGCACGGTCCGCCGCCACGACGACCTGCTTCCCGGCATCGATCAGCGCATTCAAGGTGTGGCAGAATTCCTGCTGGCTCTTCGGCCCCTGCAGGAATTGCGCGTCATCGATGATGAGCACGTCGATCCCGCGCAACGTGTCCTTGAAGGCGATGGCCGTCTGGGCCTTCAGCGAGGCGACGAAGCCGTACATGAAACGCTCCGCCGTCAGGTACAGCACGCGCCGGCCCGAGCTCTCGATCGCCTGGGCCGCGCCCTGGAGCAGATGTGTCTTGCCGAGGCCCACGCTGGCATGCACGTAGAGCGGATTGAAGACCGGCATCTCGCCGATCTTGGCCTGCACGATCTGCATCGCGGCGGCATGGGCCATCACGTTCGAGCGTCCGACCTGGAATGCGCCGAGCACAAGCCGCTTGTCGAGCGGCGATCCGACCTGGAGATCGCCGTCATGGCCTTCCGGCATCCGGGCCTCGATCGGCTTGATGCCCGCATCGCCCATCGGGCGCATGGCAGCCGGCGTTTCCTGAGGCGGAAACTTGCGGGCCTGCTCCGCGGCTTTGGGCGCTTCCGGCCTCGGCGCCGTGCGCAGGCTCGCCGACCTCATCACGATCGAGACCCGGACCAGCCGCGCATCCTCCTTCTGGAAATGCGCCATGATCTTCTCGATGAAATGCTGCTGGATCCAGTTCCGGAGGAACTTCGTCGGCACCGAGAGGATGACCGTGTCGTTCTGGACCTGGACAAGCTCCAGGCATTTGAACCAGCTCGTATAGACATCCTCGCCGAGCTCGGCCCGCAGCCTGCGCTGCACGCGGTCCCAGACAAGGGCAGCCCCGGCCATGTCCGCCGAAGGCAGGCCCCGGACGTCGATCTCGAGTCGGTTCTCGGTGGCCTGGGTTTCTGGTGTCTTCAGCATGATCGCTCTCAAAGTCTGCACTTGGAATACGAAGATGCCCTGCCGAAACGGAACGTTTCAGCAAAGTCATTCGTAGCGTTTGAATGTCGTATGTCTGACGGATTCAGAAGAAATCCGGATGGGTCAGGTGGAACCCACTAAACACGCATGGCGAGTAACGGTTTCGATTACATCATTATTGGAAATCACATTGCCCCCCTTTGCGCCGTGATCGCCCCGAAAAGGCAGCCCCCTTATTGCCCGCCCCGTCAGTCGGTAAACAAAGTCTTAATCCGCCTTCCGGGCCGCGTGCAATAGCGCAATTCGGGCAGGCGCCGGCAGGATGGCGGCCGGTCGATTCGCATCGGCGAAGGGCACTCTCCGGTGGTCAAAAGTAAGTCGTTGATTCGCGCGTTTGAATCGACCTGTGGATGATTTCCGGATAAAAACGTTACGCCTATGAAATGTTTCACGGCCGGTGTTTTCCGCGGCTCACAGCCAGCGTGACAAAAACCACCGAGTCGAAGCCTTATGACGCAAACATATGGAAAATATGAAGAAATTTTGCGCGGCTCCGGATGCCGGGAAGGACTCTCAGCGCTTCCTTGATAAATCAGGAGTCAAGCCCCTTTGTGGCATTCGGGAAACATTTCTCAGGGCACCTGGCCCGGTCCGGGCACAAAAAAACGCGCCGGAATCCGGCGCGTCCTCAAGCCCTCAAGGGGGAATGGCGTCAGGCCGGAAGCGACCGGATCTGACGGATCAGGCGGGATACCTTGCGGGCCGCCATGTTCTTGTGAACGATCCCGTTCTGGGCAGCCTTGGCGAGCTCGGGCTCGGCCTTCTTCATGGCAGCGAGCGCGGCATTCACGTCGCCCTTCGCAATCGCTTCCTCGACATAGCGGATCGAGGTCCGCATACGGCTGCGGCGCGCCTTGTTGACTTCCGTCCGGCGCAGGGTTTGCCGCGCGGCCTTCTTGGCTGATTTGGTATTCGCCATCGACTTAAGGGACTCCGACCCGTTGACCCGTTCCCGGCTGGCGAAATCACGCTTCCGCGTGCCTTGCCACCCGATCCTGCTTCATGCCCGAGGCGCGACGAGACACCGTCACCCGACAGGCATGCTGAAATGAAAGCGCGCCGGAAACTCGGCGCGAGAGCGGCTCCATGCCATCTTCCGCGCACGGGGTCAACGAAAAAACGATTCTTCCCTGCGTCCTTGCCTGCATCCTAACCGCCGAGCCCGCGCAGCCAGGCGCCGATCGGGTGGCTGGCATCCAGCATCAGGCGCAGCGCCATGGCCAGCGCCACGATCACCACCAGCGGGCGGACGAGGCGCGGGCCGAAGCGCAGGCTGGCCCGGACGCCGAGCCAGGCCCCTGTCGCCGAGGCCGCGCCCATCATCAACCCGACCGCAATCAGGATATGGCCGGCCAGCAGGAAGAAGATCAGCGCGCCGAGATTGGAAGCGAGATTCATCATCTTGGTATGCGCAACGGCACGCATCATGCCGAAGCCGCAGAGCAGGATCAGCCCGATCAGGTAGAAAGTTCCCGCGCCGGGGCCGAACACGCCGTCATAGATGCCGATTCCGACGCCGACCGTACCGGTGAAGGTGGCGAGGCTGAGACGCGGCCGCGCCTCGGTATCCCCCAGCCGGGGCGACATCGCCACATAGAGCGCGATGGCGACAAGCAGGAACGGAATGACCAGCCGCAGGAAGCCGGTAGGGGCGAGATGGGCGATGAGTGCACCGATGATGCCGCCGCCGAACGCCGCGCCGAACAGCGGCAGCACGAGCGCCCGGTCGATCCGGCCGGCCCGGTAGAAGGAAAGGGCAGAGGAGGCGACGCCGAATGTCCCCTGCAGCTTGTTGGTGGCAATGGCGCCGACGGGGGACACGCCCGCCAGAAGGAGCGCGGGCACCGTGATGAGGCCGCCGCCGCCGGCAATCGCGTCGACGAAGCCGGCCACGAAGGCCGCCAGGACAAGGCCGGCCGCCGCGAAAGCCGAGACGCCGAGCTCAAGGCCAGAGAAAGGTCCCAGCATCCCCGTTGTGCCTGCCTCAGCCGCGGAAATCCGGCTTCCGCTTCTCGATGAAGGCCGCCATGCCTTCCTTCTGTGCCTTCGTGGCAAACAGTGCCTGGAACGTGCGCCGCTCGAACCGCACGCCCTCGCTCAATGTGGTTTCGTAGGCGCGGTTGATCGATTCCTTGGTGATCATCGTCACCTCGGTCGCGAAATCGGCAATCGTCGTCGCGGCGGCGAGGGCCTCCTCGACGAGTTTATCGACCGGCACGATCCGCGCGATCATGCCGGAACGTTCCGCCTCGTGCACATCCATCATGCGGCCGGTCAGGCAGAGATCCATCGCCTTGGCCTTCCCGACAGCCCGCGTCAGGCGCTGCGTCCCGCCCCAGCCCGGCATCACGCCGAGCTTGATCTCCGGTTGGCCGAACTTCGCGTTCTCGGCGGCGATGATCATGTCGCAGAGCATTGCGATCTCGCAGCCGCCGCCGAGAGCGAACCCCGACACGGCCGCGATGATCGGCTTGCGGATCCGGGTGATCGCATCCCAGCCGCTGCCGAAATCCTGCAGGTAGCTGTCGGGATAGGTCAGGTCCGCCATTTCCTTGATGTCCGCGCCGGCGGCGAAGGCCTTCTCGGAGCCGGTCAGGACCATGCAGCCGATTCCGGCATCGGCATCGAAGCGTGCCAGCACGTCGAGCAGGTCCGTCATGACCTGCCGGTTCAGCGCGTTCAGCGCCTGCGGCCGGTTGAACCGGATGAGGCCGACCCGGCCATGGCGTTCGACGAGAAGGGTTTCATAGGTCGGAAGGTCGGTCATGGGTTTTCCCCTCGTATCATGAAGGCCGGCAGGGTGATGGTCCGTCTTGGCCCTGTCTGTCACATGGGCGACGCTGGGGTCCAGCCCCGGGCCGCGAATTTCTGGCGCCCGTTCCGCTATCGCTGGCATTCCCGGCAATGGAAGGTCGAGCGGCCCGACTGGACCGTCCGCCGCACGATGCCGCGGCAGCCCGGCGCCGGGCAGGGCTCGCCCTCGCGGTCATAGACCCGGAAGGCATGCTGGAAATAGCCGAGCGAGCCATCCTCGTGGCGGAAATCCCGCAGGGTCGAGCCACCGGCCTCGATCGCCTCGGCCAGCACGTCCCGGATGGCGACCACCAGTGCCTCGATCTCACGGCCCTTCAGGCTGCCGGCCGGGCGGTCCGGCGCGATCCGGGAACGATGCAGCGCCTCGCAGACATAGATGTTGCCGAGCCCTGCGATAAGCCGCTGGTCGAGCAAAGCGGCCTTCATCGGCATGCGCCGGCCGGCGAGCAGGGCTGTCAGCGCCTCGGGATGGAGGGCATTGCCGAGCGGCTCGAGGCCGAGGCTGGAGAGTGCGGGTGCCTGGTCCAGATTTTCGCTGGGCCGGAGATCGAGGCTGCCGAAACGACGTGGATCATTGAAGACGACCCGCGTGCCGCCCTCCAGATGGAAGATCACGTGGTCATGCTGGGGCAGGCGGGTGACGTCATGATGGAATTCCGCCAGCGCCCCGGCCTCGCCGCGGCGCTCCACGATCATCCGCCCGCTCATGCCGAGATGGAGGATCAGGGTCTCGCCGGAATCGAGCGGGATCAGCAGGTATTTGGCGCGCCGCCCCAGCGTCAGAACGCGGCGCCCGCTGACCCGTCGCGCGAGATCCGGCGGGAAGGGGAAGCGCAGATCGGCGCGGTTCAGCACCAGCGCCTCGATCAACGCACCGTCGAGATGCGGGGCCAGGCCGCGCCGGACGGTTTCGACCTCGGGAAGTTCGGGCACGGCAGACCTCGACGCTGGCCACGACGTTATGCGACCGTCTCGCCATAGCGCGACGCGGAAAGCTTCGCTATGGAAATGACGCGGGCATCCCGGCCCGTCCTGTTCGGGGTAGGGTTGTGATGGTCGAGACAACGCATTTCGGGTTCGAGGATGTTCCGCTCGCGGAAAAGCAGGCCCGGGTGGACGATGTCTTCCACAAGGTCGCCTCGCGCTATGACCTGATGAACGACCTGATGAGCATGGGCCTCCACCGGCTCTGGAAGGACATCCTTGTCACCATGCTCCGGCCACCGCGGCAGGGGCCCTTCCGCCATATCGATGTCGCCGGCGGGACGGGCGATGTCGCCTTCCGCATCGTCGAGGCCGGCAGCCCGCAGACCCGCGTCGACGTGGTGGATATCAACGCCTCGATGCTCGGCGTCGGCGAGGATCGGGCCTGCGCCCGGGGACTCGACGGGCAGGTGCGCTTCATCGAATGCAATGCCGAGGCCCTCGCCTTCGAGGACCGGACCTATGACGGCTACACGATCGCCTTCGGCATCCGGAACGTGCCGCGCATTCCGCTGGCCCTTGCCGAGGCCTTCCGCGTGCTCAAGCGGGGCGGGCGTTTTCTCGTGCTGGAATTCGCCCCGGTGGAGACGCCTGTGCTCGACCGCATCTACGACGCCTATTCCTTCAATGTCATCCCGCCGCTCGGCAAGATGGTGACGGGCGATGGCGAACCCTACCGCTATCTCGTGGAATCCATCCGCAAGTTCCCGCCGCCCGACCTCTTCTCCGAGATGATCCGCGACGCGGGCTTCTCCCGGGTGACCTGCCGGCCGTTGACCGGTGGCATTGCCAATATCCATTCCGGCTGGAAGATCTGAGGCGCCCTTGTTCGCCGCATTGCGCCATTCCCTGCACTTGATCCATGTCGGCTATGTGCTGATGCGCGAAGGCGTATTCGCGCTCGTGCCGAAGCGTCAGGTCCCGGCTATCCTCCATCCGCTGCTCTGGCTGCTCTCGGCGATGGCGCGGCGGGATGCCGGCGATCGCGGCACCCGGATTGTCGCCGCGCTGACGCGGCTCGGCCCGTCCTATGTCAAGCTCGGCCAGTTCCTCGCCACCCGGCCGGATCTTGTAGGCTTCTCGCTGGCGCGGGATCTCGAGGCCCTGCAGGACCGGATGCCGGCCTTCGCGCAGGCCGAGGCCGAGCGCCGCGTGGCGGCCGCCCTCGGCAAGCCGCTCGATGCCCTGTTCGTGGACTTCGGACCGGTTGTCGCGGCTGCGTCGATCGCCCAGGTGCACAAGGCGACGGTCGAGATCGACGGCGCCCGTCGGAATGTCGCGGTCAAGGTGCGCCGGCCGGGCATCGACCGGGTTTTCACCCGCGATATCGCCGCCCAGAAATTCGTGGCCGGGCTGATCGAGTATTTCGTGGTTTCGGCCCGCCGCCTCAAGCCGGTCGAGGTCGTTGAAACCCTTGAACGGACCGTCCTGCTGGAGATGGACCTGCGCTTCGAGGCCGCGGCCCTGTCGGAAATGGGCGAGAATGTCGCCAGGGATCCTGATTTCCGGGTCCCCGCCGTCGATTGGGAGCGCACGGCCCGCGAATGCCTGACGATGGAATGGATCGACGGCATCAAGCTCAACGACCTTGCCGCCATCGACGCGGCCGGGATCGACCGGGTGGCACTTGCCCGCACCGCGCTGCAGAGCTTCCTCCGGCATGCCCTCCGCGACGGCTTCTTTCATGCCGACATGCATCCCGGCAATCTCTTCGTCATGCCTTCCGGGCAATTGATCGCGGTCGATCTCGGCATCATGAGCCGCCTCGGCCCCCCGGAACGGCGCTTCCTTGCGGAAATCCTGTTCGGTTTCATCACCCGGGACTACCGCCGGATCGCCGAGGTGCATTTCGAGGCGGGCTACGTGCCCAAGCGGCATTCGGTGGAGGATTTCGCCCAGGCCCTGCGCGCCGTCGGCGAGAAGATCCATGGCCGCAACGCCGCCGAAATCTCGATGGCCCAGTTGCTGGGCCTCCTGTTCGAGATCACGGCCCTGTTCGACATGGCCACCCGGACGGAACTGGTCCTGCTGCAGAAGACCATGGTCGTGGTCGAGGGAGTTGCCCGCAATCTCGACCCGCAATTCGATATGTGGAAGGTTGCCGAGCCGGTGATCCGCGAATGGATCGAGCGCAATCTCGGGCCGATCGGCCGGATCGAGGATATCGGCCGCGATGCGCTCGATCTGGTCCGGGCGGCCGGGCGCCTGCCCGATCTCGTGACCCGGACGGATGCGGCGCTCGCCGCTTTCGAGAAGGGTCATCGACCGGAGACCGCGCCGGCCGGGCATCGGGACGGTGGCCATTCCGGCATTGCGCTGGCGCTCTGGGCGATTGCCCTCGCGCTGGCGATTCTGGCACTGAAGAGCTGAGGGGCGAACCATGGCGCAACCCGTGCTTCAAGGACGTTCGATCCTGCTGGCGATCGGGGGAGGCATCGCCGCCTACAAGAGCGCCGAGCTGGTCCGGTTGATCCGGAAAGCCGGCGGCGATGTCCGCGTCATCCTCACCCGCGCCGGCAGCCAGTTCGTGACCCCGCTGACGCTGGCCGGCCTGACGGGCAACAAGGTCCAGGAGGATCTCTTCTCCCTCACCGACGAGGTCGAGATGGGCCATATCGAGCTTTCCCGCGCGGCGGATCTCGTCGTTGTCGCCCCGGCGACCGCCGATCTCATGGCCAAGGCCGCCAACGGCCTCGCCAATGACCTCGCCTCGACGGCCCTGCTGGCTACCGACAAGCGGATCCTGATGGCACCGGCCATGAATGTGCGGATGTGGCTTCACCCCGCCACGCAGCGCAATCTCGAAACGCTGAAACGCGATGGCGTGCGGTTTGTCGGGCCGGATGCCGGCGAAATGGCCTGCGGCGAGTTCGGGCCCGGCCGTATGGCGGAACCCGCCACGATCCTCGAGGCGATCGTCGAGGCGCTCGCGGGCCCCACCGTGATCCCCATGCCGGACTGGCAGGCCCCGGCGGCTGCGGCCATCACCGGCCCGCTTTCCGGGCGGCACGTGTTGATCACCGCCGGGCCGACCCATGAGCCGATCGACCCGGTGCGCTACATTGCCAACCGCTCCTCGGGCAAGCAGGGCTATGCCCTTGCCGATGCGGCGCGGGCGCTGGGTGCGCGCGTGACGCTGGTTTCCGGGCCTGTCGCCCTGCCGGATCCGCCTGGCATCGCCGTGATCCGGGTCGAGACCGCGCGGCAGATGGACGAGGCGGTGGAGCAGGCCCTCCCGGCGGATCTCGCCATCTTCGCCGCCGCCGTGGCCGACTGGCGTGTCGAGGACGAGGCCGGGCAGAAGCTCAAGAAAGACGGCAACGCCATACCGCCGCTCCGGCTGACGGAAAATCCGGATATCCTCGCCCGGATTGCCCGGCACCCGACCCGGCGTCCGCCGCTGGTGGTCGGTTTTGCGGCGGAGACCGAGACGGTGATCGCCCATGCCACGGCCAAGCGCCTCCGCAAGGGCTGCGACATCATCGTGGCGAATGACGTCTCGCCCGCCAGCGGCGTCATGGGCGGTGACCGCAACATCGTCCATGTCATCGACGCGGCCGGCGTCGCCACCCTGCCGGACATGGCGAAGGCCGAGGTCGCGGCGGCGCTGATGCAGCGTTTCGCCGGTCGGCTCCGGAGCGGTGCATGAACGTTACCCTGCCGATCCAGCGTCTGCCGCATGCCGAGGGATTGCCGCTTCCCGCCTACCAGACAGCCGGCGCCGCCGGGTTCGACCTCGCCGCCGCCATCCCCGAGAACGAGGTCTGGCGGCTTGCCCCCGGCCAGCGCCTGCTGGTGCCGACCGGGCTTGTCTTCGCCCTGCCGGACGGATTCGAGGCGCAGATCCGCCCGCGCTCCGGCCTTGCCTTCAAGCACGGCGTCACCGTGGCCAATGCACCGGGCACGATCGATTCCGATTATCGCGGCGAGGTGAAGGTCCTGCTGATCAATCTCGGGCAGGAGCCGTGGTCCTTCACGCGGGGCGAGCGCGTTGCCCAATGCGTGGTCGCCCCCGTCCTGCAGGCCCGCCTCGCCACGACGGGTGAAGTGGACGCGACGGCGCGCGGCCAGGGCGGCTTTGGCTCGACCGGAATTTCCTCCTGAATTCCCCCTTTTTGAAGATGAATTTTCTGCCTGACGACCGAAAATGGCAAGTCAGGAGAACTTGTTTCTCCGGAGGGCAGAGCCTAGCTTGAGGCCAAATACCCCAACCGTGAAGGCTCCTCCATGAGTGTCCAGTCGAAAACCGAGACCGGCAACGCGCGCAAGCCGGGCCGCGGGCGGATCTACGCCTCGATCACCGAGACGATCGGCGATACGCCCGTCGTCCGGCTCGACCGGCTTGCCCGCGCCGAGGGCGTGAAGGCCAACCTCTTCGCCAAGCTCGAATTCTTCAATCCGCTTGCCTCGGTGAAGGACCGGATCGGCCTTTCGATGATCGACGTGGCCGAGGCGGAAGGCCGCATCACCCCGGGCAAGACCGTTCTGGTGGAGCCCACCTCCGGCAATACCGGCATCGCGCTCGCCTTCGTCGCGGCCGCAAAGGGCTACCGGCTGATCCTGACCATGCCGGAATCCATGTCGATCGAGCGCCGCAAGATGCTGGCCTATCTCGGGGCCGAACTTGTGCTGACCGAGCCGGGCAAGGGCATGAAGGGCGCCATCGCCAAGGCCGAGGAGATCGTTGCGGAAACGCCGAACGCGGTCATCCCGCAGCAATTCCGCAACCCCGCCAACCCGCTCGTCCACCGCAACACCACGGCCGAGGAAATCTGGAACGACATGGGCGGCGAGATCGACCTCTTCGTCGCCGGCGTCGGCACCGGCGGCACAATCACCGGCGTCGGTCAGGTGCTCAAGCCGCGCCGCCCCGGCCTCAAGGTTGTCGCGGTCGAACCGGTCGAGAGCCCTGTCCTCTCGGGCGGAGAGCCCGGCTCGCACAAGATCCAGGGGATTGGCGCCGGCTTCATGCCGGAGATCCTCGACCGGGCCGTGATTGACGAGGTCGTCCGCATCGACAGCGCCACCGCCATCGCGACCGCCCGCCAGCTCGCGCGGGTCGAGGCGATTCCCGGCGGCATTTCCTCCGGTGCGGCCACGGCGGCCGCGCTTGAACTCGCCCGCCGGCCCGAGAATGCCGGCAAGAACATCGTGTTCATCGTGCCCTCCTTCGCCGAGCGCTACATTTCCAGCCTGCTCTTTGAAGGGCTCTGAGGCGCGGCCGGCTGGCCGTCACAAGCCTGCACCCGGCCCTCGCGGCCGGGTGCCGCCCGGGCTGAATGGCGGAAAATCGCCTTGGTGCGGAAACCTCCGTTGCGGAGCCCGGAATCATCCGCTAAACGGGGTCTGCACGCACCCGTAGCTCAGCTGGATAGAGTGTTGGATTCCGAATCCAAAGGTCGCAGGTTCGAATCCTGCCGGGTGCGCCAGCCTTCCCTAAGGCTCGACAAACGCTAGAAAACTCCTAAGTTCAGAGCCTTAGACAGCCCCAAAGGTGCAAACGCCGGGGGCAAACTCGCGTGGGGCTTATGAGCTATCTCTACCGCGACAAGGGCGGGCGATACTTCTACCGGCGGGTGATTCCGGCGGAGCTTCGACCCGTGATGCCGGCCCCCTTCACCGGGAAGACAAACTGGAAGCGGGCTTTGGGCACCGCAGACCCCGCTACCGCGAAGAAGACTTTCGCCAAGGTCCAAGCTCAATGTGAAGCAGACTTTGAGGAGGCGCGGAGGCGGCTTTCCGGGGCTCCTTCTGGCTCTACAACCGGCACCGCAAAGGCAGCGACCAGCCTGCTTTCTTTCTCAACCGCTGATATCGAGGCGGAGACCTACCGGCGGGTTCTGGCCAGCGACCTCACCTTCCGCCAAGAGGGAGACCATCGCGCCTATCAAGACCCGGAAGAGCGGACCAAGTGGGACCGCCTTACGCCGATCCGGCCCCATGCAAGGGGCATGGCAAAGGACCTTGCGCATGCCTACGGCGAAGAGCTGGAGATGCTCGAAGCGGACTATGCGGAAGCTCTGGCGGCGCAAAACATCTCAGTCATCGAAGCGGAGTTGCTCCTCCTCCTCCGGGAAAAGGGCATCTCGTTGAACCGGGAGGGCACCGAGTTCTATCAAGCCGGCCTCGCGATGCTTCGCGGGAAAAGGCGGGCCTATGCAGACCTCCGCCGCCGGCATCAGGGGGACATTGTAGAGACCCCCGCGCCTGCCCCTAGCAAAGGCCCCAAGCTCTCCGAAGCGCTGGAACTCTGGGCAAAGGGCGCTGAGGCGAAGGGCGGCAAGGAGATTCGGCCTCAGACCATCAATGAGGCTCGCTATGCCGTGCGGCGTTTCCGCGAGGTGCATGGTGACTTGCCCCTAGGTGCGATCGCAAAGCCGCTCGTGCGGAGTTTCAGGGACATGCTCAAGGCTCTGCCTGTGCGCCTCAGCAATGAGGAGAAGCGGAAGCCGCTGCCGGAACTGGTGAAGGGCAGCGGGGTGGAGACATCTGCCGCCACAACCGTGAACAAGTACCTCAATCTTCTGTCGGCCATTTTCACCCATGCTAAGAAGGATGGGCACCTTGATGCCCTGCCAAGTGCGGACAATCCCTTCGCCTCAATGCAGCTTGCCGTGGGGAAGACCGGGCGGGAAGGAAGGCGTCAGCCCTTCGCTCAGGAGGACCTCGCTGCCATCTTCGGGGCGGATATCTTCAAGGCCGGCGCGAGGCCCATTGCGGGAGGCGAGGAGGCAAGCTTTTGGTTCCCCCTGATTGGCTTGCTCTCCGGGGCAAGGCTCTCGGAGATCGCGCAGCTTCGGGTGATGGACCTTGCGCAGGACCGGGAGAGCCAAACATGGTTCTTCGACATTGGGACCGGTGGCGGGCGGCGAGTAAAGAATGATGGGTCTGTCCGCAAGGTGCCCGTTCACTTCCACCTTATCGCGCTCGGTCTCATTGAGTATCGCCAATGGCGCTTGGATAGCGGCGCTTCGCTCTCAGACCCCCTCTTCCCCGGCATTACCTCTTCGGTTGAGGATCAGGTGGCGGCTGCATGGACCAAGTGGTTCGGGCGGTGGCTTCGCGTGAAGGCCGGCATTGAGGACAAGCGCAAGGTCTTCCATTCCTTCCGCCATACCTTCAAGGACCTCGCGCGGGATGCTGGCATCGCTGAGGACCTGCATGATGCCTTGACCGGGCATAGCGATAGTTCCGCAAGCCGGGGCTATGGGCTGGGTGCTGGACTTGACCGCCTCAAGCAGGCCATTGATTCCATTCCTCCTCCCCCGCCGATCAAGGCAGTCCCCGCATGGAAGCCTCCAGCCCCCGGCACGGTTCGGCGCCGGGTACCCAAGAGGAAGCTGGTCCCTAGGGTGCCTAATGCGGGAGCCGGTAGGGCCAAGAGGCGCTCCTCGTAACGCGGTGGGTAGAGTGCTTGGGTGGGGCTCAATGGTGCCCTTGGTGCAATGGTTCCAATCCCTCCCTCTCCCCCTGTCTTGCCTCGGGTAAAGCTTGGGGGGGCATTGCGCTATCTGAGGTCTCCCCAAGTCGGTCCCCCTGAGCACTATCGCTGCTCCCCCTTATGCCGCCTTCATGCCGGGGCAGGGGCGCGAGGTGGGCCTTGAAGGGAGGCTTGAGGCTGGTGCTCAAGGTGACCGGGGTGGAGGAGGGGACTGGAAGGGGAGCGGGCTTTGAGATGGCTCTAGGCGGCTCTGGGAGCTTCAAGGGTTCCCTCTAGGCCGGGGCTTAGAGCAGACAGGGCGAGGATTGATCCGCTCCACCGCCTCCCGCCCGAAGCTGGTCCTTAAAGCGTCGAAGGCCTAGAGCCACCCAGCCTAGAGGAAGACACCGGAGGCCTTTAGCAGACAGCTAATCGACTATTACCCTTGTATATCAAGGCCGTAGTCGATGGAGACTGCCGCGCGAGGTTTCTCGATGCAGCGCTCTAGGGCGGCTTGAAGCAGCACCTTCGCCCTTTCGGCTTGGGATCGGGGGACGAGAACACTGTCATGGAGCGGCAGGGCGGGAATGCCTTCGTCGTGAAGGTACCCTAGCGCCACAATCAGGGCGGAACTCTCTTGGAACATTAGGTGGAACCCGATGCCCGTTCCGAAGAGATGCGCAATGGGGCGATGCCGCTCCTCCAGCAGGGCACAAGCCTCCTTGAAGGCCGGCGGCTTGTCGAACGCTTCGCGGCAATCGCGCGGCCATGCCTTCAGGCGGCCCTTGGCGAAGAGCTGGGCATTCAGCAGCCGCTTCCAGCCCTTCCGGTTCCGGCCATCGCCTTCAATGTCATAAAGGTCACCTTCAGGCGGAGCGATGCGGACCTTGTGATAGGCGAGGTGCGGGAAGAGTTGCTCGAAATCGACGTTCGCTATGGGCTCACCTTCCGGGTGATCCTTGGAGGGAAGACGCAGATGCCTAAAGCGCATCTCGCGAGGCATCGTCTCCCAGAAGCCATCGAAGAGCCGCCCGCCATCGTACCAGCTCCCATTGTTGAAGATGCGCCGCAGGGCTCGCTTGGTCGGATCAATCGGCAGGCTCTCGTGATCCAGCAGCGGTTCGCCGGAAGGCCGCTCAAGGATGATCGGTAGGGCCTCCAGCCGCTTGTTGAGGCGGATGATCGCGTTCCGCATGGTGCGGGTTGTATCCGAATCCCGATACTCGATGGGGCTGGCATCGCCCTCAGCATCCTTGGCGCTCTTGAGGATCAGCACCTCGCGCGGCGGCAGGCGGGTGAAGCTCTCCCATGTGAGCGAAGCAACGGGGACGTGATCTTCAAAAGCGGGGAGGGGAAGGACAAGCGAAGCTTGGCGATTTTGTCCAACGCGGTAGCCGCGCTGAACATCGTCAATCAGCCCGACCTGAGGATGGGCCATGATCGTGAGCGCCTCGACAAACGCAGAGCCATAGACCTCCGGCTTATAGCGGCTCTTCGCCCGCATCAGGTTGTTGTCGCGGGGTACAGCCATGGGTCGGCCCGGAGCAGCCATGAGGAGCCACGCGAGGTTGCAGGTAAGCGCCTCCACAGCCAACAGGAAGGCCGTTCTCTGTGCCGGGCTCCGTCGCCTCACCCTGAGGCCGCATTGCCGTTCCTGGGCCTCCAGATGGCTTGCAAGGGCCTTGATGCTGGCCTTGAGCGCTAGCGATGCCGCCCGCTTCTGCGGATCAAAGAGGATGTCTCGCGGGGTGGCCTGAAGCCTCCGGCCTCGCGGTATGGGCGCAAGGGCCTCGACCTGTGCTGACGTTCCCCCTGCTGTCTGATCAGCCGCTTGAGTGACCCGCCTCGTCACGCTTCAAGCCCTTTCGTCTGGCGCTTCCAGAGCGGCTCCCAGCCCGGCAGATGCGAGGCATGAAGGCCATAGCGCTCTTGCTTGGCCGCGAGGATCGGCTCCAAGGCGATGCCGCTCACATTCCCCGCGCATTCCTCGATGGCCTCTCCCATGACGCGAAGCACGAGGCCCGAGGATTTCGGATAGACGTCCATCCGGACCGGCACCACGCCTCTGCCGGTATCAAACTCCCAGCTTTTGTGAGTCCCCGAGGCCAGCCGATGGAGCGCCTTCGCGACCTGTACAATGCGGAACTCGCGGACCCGGTGGCTCCCGCGATCATCTTCAATCAGGGCGGAGACCCCGAGATAGATCGCCAAGACCCGCTCCGCCTCAATGCCAGCCTCGCGAAGCCTCGCAAAGGCAACCTTGGCTCGTTCCGCTGCCGGCTTGCGCTTGATGTTCTGGGCCATCTCCGCCCGGCCTGCATTCGCGAGGAGGCCATCAAGCCACGCTAGAGCCATCGCAACGGTGGGATGCTGGCGGTGGTTCCGCACCCAGTCCCTCGCAACGGTGACATAAGGCTTCAGCTCTGCCGCGCGATAGGTCGGGCACCAGTGCGAGCCGTGCCGCGCCTTGAACTGCACATGGTAGCGGCAATGGTGCTCCGCAAAGCCGGTCCCGGCTGCTTTTGCCGTCGGGCGTCCACAGCCGGGGATGGTGCAAGCTTTCATGCATAATGGCTCTTGATCATCGGTATAGGTAGGTCTTCTCGGGAAGAACCCCGGCATTGGTCCCGAAGGTTATCTTGATAGCAGCGGCTGCCGGCAGAAAGGCCTCGTCATATCCAAAGGAGTGCCAATCGATCTGATCGCGAAGCCCGATGCGGTCTTGATGAATCCTGTCTCGAACTGCGATTGTTCTGATGATGTTCGCCTCTAGACCATGTTCACCTGTTCGGTCGTATGCGGCACATAAGGATGCCAGCCATTCATTTCGGTGCACCCTCCTGCCCGAACTGCCGCCGTCGGCTTCAGTTGCGATCAATAACGCAGAGCCGACTCCCTCTAGAACCGACACGGCATCGTTACAGAATTCGCGAACCAATCCCTGCAGGTACGGTTCATACAGAACGGGCCTCTGCTCTTTCTGACGATTAATGTGAGTAAGTATGAGCGCAGCCTTCAGATCCATCCCAACCAAGATGTGCTTGAGGTTTGAAATCAGTATTCGCCTCACACCTCGGTCTAATGTTTGTGGAAGGCTGGCATGCAGCCAAGGAGCCCAATCATCAGATCTCGATATGATGTCAAACCCGTCGGGCCATTCTTCCAAACGAGTAATGAATATCATGTGCGGCTTCCGGGCTTTTGTTTCATATGAATCACTCCCATCGTAGAGCAGTGGCATTGAGGATTCGGCGCTTATCAGCGGCACGAGTTTACGATTACGGTATTGTGATAGTCGATGTAGTGCTGGCTAACGGCGTGTCCATTAACTGAGCGAAGCGCCGCCGAATCGAGCGCAATGGCCCCATAATCGCATAGAACATGATGCGTGGGGCAGAGAGTAATAATGTTGCTGGCAACATCAGGCCCATAATGCGGGCTGCCAAGCGGCTTTACGTGGTGCGCCTCGGCGTATGTCTTGCTGCCTTGCAGCTTGAGGCTGTTCCCGCAAATCTGGCATGTGTTATTGTGCAGTTTCTTGACCCGCCTAGCCATCTCGGTATCACGAAGGATGCGATAGGTCTCAATCCGAGCAAATTGAGGCTCTGGCTCTCCAATATCCAGTGCAACAGGCGTCCCCGTTTCAGCGGATCGCAGGCCCCATACTCCGCTGCCGATTCCCTCAACACTGTAGAATAGGTCGAACCGCCCTTGGTAGCTCTGAGAGTCCGATGAGTTGTGCTCTAGCTCTCGTCTCACTATCGCTTGCCAAGATCGAGGGAGTGCTGATGACCGTCCTGTCTGAATGGCTTCAACCGCCTTGTATATCTCACCTAAAGATCCCTGCCCACCGATGCTGACCAGTGCAGACTCGACTATCTTTCGCCAGATCATTCCAAGTGCTCCTGCTTAAGCTAATGTAAGCAGAAGCCGATACCTTCTCAAGTTAGCGCGATGTTCCCTTCATCCGCCCCGCCACCTTCGCGACGGTAGCCCGCGAGGCCCCGGTAAGGCTCATCACGCCGGCCCACGATAGGCCCGCCGCCAAGCCCTGCCGAACCTTGTCCTGAAGCGCCTTGTCCTCAGGCCGGCCCCGGTACTTCTCCGGCTGCTGGGCCTTCACGCGGGCAATGCCTTGCGCCTGCCGCCGCCGCCTGTCCTCGTAGTCCTTCCGGGCCACCGCCGCGAGAACATCGAGCATCATCGCGTTGAGGGCATCGAGCATCCGGGCGGTGAAGTCGTCGGGGTCTGCCTTGGCAAGCGCATGTGAGGTGGGCAGGTCTAGCGCGACCACTCGTAGCCGGCGCTTCGTGATCTCCGCCTTGAGCCGCTCCCAGTCCGCCGCGTTGAGGCGCGAGAGGCGGTCTACCTGTTCCACGAGAAGCACGTCACCGGAGCGGCTATCGGAGAGGAGCCGGAATAGCTCAGGGCGCTGCAAGGAGGCCCCGCTCTCGTTCTCGACGTAGAAGCCGGCGATGGGTAGGCCCCGCTCCCCTGCGAAGGCTTCAAGGTCCTCACGGGCTCTCAGGGCATCCTGTTCATCGGTGGAGGCTCTGAGGTAGGCGCGGGCGAGCATGATGGACATGGCGGGGCTCCAAAGCAGCAAGTCTGCAATGGGTAGGTCTTCTAATTCGATATGCCATGGGTGGTCAAGGCGGTATTTTCAGACCGGCATTCGGCAGGCCTCAGGCGGTCTGCTTGGGGCATACCCGAAAAGATCGCTTTCCAGCTGACCTCACTTTTTCCGTATCAAGAGCCCAGATTGTTCGACGTAGTGCTGTCCCGGCGGCAGCATTTCGACCACTCCCGCCTCATTATCGTAATGGACCCACGCCTTCGAATGTAATGTTTCAATCACGCGCCTCTTGAAGTCGGTTACGTTCTTGTACTCTACCCACTTTTGGAGACTTGCCACGCTAATTGGCTTGCCTTCAGCATAGAGCAATATCATTACCTTGTCGCTGGCGGTCTTGGCTGGCTCTAGAACCCGCCGAATGTCGCCGCTTGTCCAAACCATTCGAAAGCTGCGGGCAGTCACAGCTTCAACAACTGCATGCGACTCGTTAAGTTGCAGATGCGAGAAATTCCGGACCAGTTCTCCCATGACCCACTTCATGCCGCGCAAGAATAGCTCTGCATCCATATGGTTCGGGCTGATTTCGTCTGACACATGCCCAATGGCGCGGTTGTTTCTCAATTCATAGAGCGCCGCCAGCAACCTCGGCACCTGTATGCACAGCGAGCGCCCTTTAGTTCCATTATGTTGCTCCAAGTCACGGCAAGCCTGAAGAAAGTTGCTTGGTTTTGAGGCGCTCGATGGAAACGCCCCCGAAACGTGGCCAGCGCAGATGCAGTAGGCAATTTCACAAAACTTGCCCGCCTTTAGGCCAATTTTCTCCCAATCGGCCGCGCGGTCTTCATCAAGGGCTTGGTTGAACTCTTCGATTAGAGGGTCCCGAAGTCCAGCAGGGATAGCTGCGAGCGCGTCTTGCAGTGAGGGCAATCCCATTGTTTAGTCCCGATCCCAATAGTAGACCCACTTGCCTCCTGCGCCCGTGGTTCGCTGCAAGTCCTGTCTACCAAAAAGGTTTATCGTTGCAGCCGAAACTTGGCTACTTGTATGGGTCCAGCCCTTTGTCTTGAGCGCGGCCACAATCTCGGTGCTAGTCCTGTGTTCCTTAAAGTAGCCCTCTCCCTTCAAAGTAAGAATACGTGCGGCGCAAGATTGTCCTGCGGGCGGCTGCTTCTGAGCTTTTCGCGCCGGCCTTTTGCTCAAAGCAAGGGTCTCTTCTGCCTGTGGCTCGGCCTGTGGAGCAGCGATATCGGGGCTAGCTAAAAACGGTTGCCCGACCTTTGGGTGATTGCCAAAGCCAGATGCCTCTATCAAAGGGAACAGCCTCGCAAGCAGGCCCTCGACAAACTCTTTCTCACCTTCGATTTCAATCACACCTGCCGGTGCGTCGATATGGACCCGATTAGTCAAGTCGACCTCCGCTCTAGCCGTTAACTGTCTTAAAACAAGATGTACTTCGCAGCTCATCTACCGAAACATGATAGGGACTAAGTACGCATGATTCGAGGTTGAATTGTAGCTTTTTTGCTTGTTTTGGGTTGTTGTAGAAGGCATGGGTGGGGGAAAGTCCGCCGCCGTTGGCACGTGGGTGGCCTCTCGCATGCGTGACCCCTCGCGAAAGGTCGCTGCTTCAAGCCATCAGACCCATATCGCCGGCCCTTGACTTTGAGGTAGCTTCAATGGTGCAATCGGGCCGAAATCGAATTCGTGGGCTGCGTCACAAGACACTGACAACGCAAGGATTTCTAGCTTGTTTCGGCGGTTTCCTGCCGGGTGCGCCAGCCTTCCCTAAGGCTCGACAAGCGCTAGAAAACGCCTGAATGCAGAGCCTTAGGCAGCCCCAAAGGTGCAAACGCCGGAGGCAAGCATGTCTGGCCGGAAATGCCCGGACATGTCCTTCACATGCCAAGGGGTGCTCGACTTGCAAGGCGTTGGACCGGGCAGCCGTTCATGTTCTGGAAATCCTCATTGTCCTCAGGAATCGAACCGCATTGCGCGCGAGGAGCCGTCCAGGATGTCGTGAAAGCTCCGCAAGGAGCTTGCTATGCGCCAGTGAAAGCTGGTGATGCGCCTGCGAGAGATCATGGTGCATCCTCTGGGTGAGTTCGAGTGTTTTCCGGATTTCCTCGGCCTCCGCCAGATGTGCGAGGTGGGTGTAGGGAAACACGTGGTCCGGCGTATCGGGCCTGGGCTTCTCGTCGTGCCGCGTGGCGATGCCTACTTCCGTGTTCTGCAGGCCTGCATAGGGGTAGAGGCAGAGATCGAGCCCGGCGCGGTCAAAGGCCTGCTTGAGAAACGCGGCGCTCCAGCCGGTTTCGAACCACCCGAATTTGCGGATGCAATAGACGGAAAGCGAATCCGTCCGAACGCCCCAATGCTTCCAGTGATAATCCGTGATGGGCTCGCCTGCGATGATGATTTTCCCGCCGGGGGTGAGCATGGTCTTCGCACGCGCGAGCGTCTCCCAGACTTTCACTGCATGATGCAGCGATTCGTAAAACAGGATCGCGTCGTATTTCGGATCTTCCGTGAGCGTATCGAAGGTTGAAAGCTCGGCGAAGATCGGCAGGCCACTCCGCCGGGCGCGCCGGTTGATAAGATCGACGAAAGCGGGATTGATATCGACGGCCTTGACGCTCGCGCCAAGAAAGGCCGCCAGCTCTGCGGTCATCCCCCAGCCGCTGCCCATGTCAAGAATACGGGGCGCGGCGGGCAGGTTTGCCAGGGCGATGGCGCCGGCGACCGCGCGGACATGCATCGCAACATAGCTGGCATTCAGGTTTTTGTAGGGGTTCTGCGCCTTGACATGCGCATCGACCTCAAAATCGAAAAGCTCTCCCGTGTTCTGATCGAGCGTGCGGCCCGAGATGCTCTCGTAAACGCGCATCTGGACCTGAAAGTATTCTTCCGAGAATGGATCAAGGCCTTCGACCTGAAGATCGCCGAGATCAAGCACGAAATCACTGAGAAATTCGGCGGCCCCAGGAGTTTGAACGCCGCCAAGCCGGTCACATTCCGCCACGTAGGCATCAAGGTCTTTGAAGCCAATTTTTCCGGCTGTCATCAATACGTTCACTTAAAAAATGGGAGCAATCAATTTAGATAAATATATGAGTCACAAAAATTTTTAGTCTATCTGGTATAATAGAAAGATTATTAGTACAGACGAATATTCATGCTGTGAGACGCATAGACTAGTCGAATTGTACAATTTCGCAAGAAGGGCAGGGCGATTTCGTTGCGCGAGGGCATCCTGCCCTTCAGCCGGTACCTGGAGCCACCCGAACGAACCGCACGCAGCGCACTGACCTACGCGCTCACGCCCTGCCCGGCGCGGGCCCCGTGGAGCGGCGGACGATCAGGTCGACCGGCAGCGTCAGCGCGGTCGGCCCGGGCTCTTCCCGCAGGATGGCGACCATCATCCGCGCCGCCTCGGCGCCGATCCGGGCTGTCGGGACATGCACCGTCGTCAGCGAGGGCGAGACATGGGCGGACATGTCGAGATCGTCGATGCCCGCCACCGAGAGATCCGCCGGAATGGCGAGACCGCGGGCCTGCGCCTCGACCATGCAGCCGATGGCGATGAGATCGATCCCGCCGACAATCGCCGTCGGTGGCTCGGCGAGGTCGAGCAGCTGAGCGCAGCCCATCCGCCCGCCGGCGAGGGTTGTCGCCTGCTCGCAGGCGAGGGCGGGCGGCAGGGTCAGGCCGGCTTCCTCGAGCGCGCGGCGCACGCCGCGATAGCGCCCGCGCTGGCGGTCATTGAAGCGCGTCGCGCCGGTGATCACGCCGATCCGGCGATGACCGAGCGCGATCAGGTGGCGGGTCGCCAGCAGGCCGGCATGCTCGTTGTCGACCAGCACCGAGGGCGACCCCTCGGGCGCGCACCAGGTCATCACCACGGGAATGCCGGACTGGGAGAGCAGCTGTGCCGCCTCGGCGATCCGCTCTGCCCCGACAAGGATCAGCCCGTCGACGCCGCGCGCCAGCAGGGTGCGGATGCATTCGGCTTCGGCCGCCTTGCTGTAATCATGCGAGGCGACGAGCAGCTGGTAGCCGTCGCCGGACAGCTGGGCCTGCATCGCCTGGAGGGCCTTGGAGAAGATGGCGTTGTCGAGCGTCGGCATCACCGCGCCGATTGTCATCGAACGTCCGGAGGCAAGGGCCCGCGCGGCGGCATCGGGGCGATAGCCGAGATGGTCGGCCGCCCGCCGGACACGGGCCAGGGTTTCGGCTGAAAGCAGCTCCGGCTGGCTGATGGCGCGCGAGACCGTGGCAGGCGACACGCCGGCCTCGCGGGCAACCTCGCTGAGTCGGATCCGGTTCCGGGCCATGCCACCTGCTGAAAGAAGTTTCAGCCGGCGCGGATATCGCATTGCCCGCCGCGAGGCAATGAAATTGAAAAAACTTTCATCAGCCCGGGCGGTTGACTCACCCTCCTCTCCGCATCACTCTGTATGAAAGCGCTTTCAGAAGAAGAGTGCAGGAATATCCGGGAGGTCGCGCTGCATGGCGCCCTTGGTCAGTCGGAAGACACTTATCGGCGGGATGACCGTGATCGGTCTGGTCGCCCTGTGGTTCGGGCTGACCACGCTGACCGGGCTTGTCACCGGCGCGCGCTTCCCCTCTCCGGCCGAATTCTGGTTCTCGCTGAAGCAGATCAACGGGCGCGGCTATGCCGGTTCCACGCTCGCCAGCCACGCCGTCCACAGCCTGAAGCTCGTGCTGATGGGCTTCACCGTCGCGGTGATGACGGGCGTGCCGCTCGGCCTCTGGATGGGCTGGAGCCGCCGCGTCGAGGCCTTCATCAATCCGGTCTTCCTGATCATCCGGCCGATCCCGCCGCTGGCCTGGATCCCGCTCGCCATTCTCTGGCTCGGCCTCGGCGATGCGGCGAAAATCCTGGTGATCTGGTTCTCCGCCTTCGTCCCCTCGGCCATCAACGCCTTTACCGGCGTCCGGAATATCGACAAGCCGGTCCTCGAGGCCGCCCGCATGCTCGGCACGCCGCGCTGGCGGATGGTGCGCGAGGTCATCCTGCCGGCCTCCCTCCCGATGATCTTCACCGGCTTGCGCCTGTCGCTGCAGGCGAGCTGGACCACGCTGGTGGCGGCGGAACTGGTCGGTGCGCTGGTCGGCGTCGGCTTCGTGCTGAACATGGCGCAGCAGGACATCTATCCCGGCATGATTCTCGTCGGGATGGTCACGGTGGGCATCCTGGGCTGGGCCACGACCGTGCTGCTGGCGAGGATCGAGCGCCGGGCCCTTGCCTGGAACGTGGCGGCGAGGGACTGACCATGACATCGCCCCCCCTCGGCTTCCGCGAAACCATGTTGCTGGGCCTTGCCGGCCTCGCAAGCTTCATCGGCCTCTGGAGCTTCCTGTCGGGCTCGGGGATCGTCCCTGCCCAGTTCCTGCCCGGTCCGCTCGATGTGGCCTCACGCTTCATCCATCTGCTGACATCCCCCTTCGCCGGGGCGACCCTGCCGGCCCATCTCGCATCCAGCTTCCAGCGCTATGCCTATGGCGTGCTGCTGGCCGCCGCGATCGGCGTGCCGCTCGGCCTGCTGATGGGCTTCTTCCGCCTGCTGGATGATATTGTCACGCCGATCTTCGACGGGCTGCGCTTCATCGCGCCGATCGCCTGGGTGCCCTTCGCGGCGCTCTGGTTCGGCACCGGGATCGGCGGGCCGATCATGATCATCTTCGCCGGCGCCTTCCCGCCCTGCCTGATCAATGCCTATCGCGGCGCGCGGTTCGTCGAGCCACGCCTCATCGAGGCCGCGCGCATGCTGGGCACGCCCTCCTCGCGGATGATCCTCGAAGTGCTGCTGCCGGCGGCAGTTCCCTCGATCATCGCCGGCCTGCGCGTCTCGGCTGGCCTTGGGTGGCAGAGCCTTGTCGGTGCCGAACTGATCGTCGCCGCAGCCGGCGTGGGCTTCATGATGGTGCAGGCGCAGGGTTCGGTCCAGACGCCGACCGTCATGGCCGGCATGATCGCCATCGGGATCGTCGGCATGCTGATCGACATCCTGCTGCGTCAGGGCGAGGGCTGGCTTCGCCGCCGGCGCGGATTGGAATCGTAAGGGGCAGCCATGGGGTCGATCAGCTTCCGGAATGTCGACAAGGTCTTCGGCCACGGCGCGGGCGGCGTGAAGGCGCTGGATGACATCAATCTGGAGATTGCCGACAAGGAATTCGTCGCCATTGTCGGCCCGTCGGGCTGTGGCAAGACCACCTGCCTGCGCATGGTCGCGGGCTTCGAGGCCGCCAGCGCCGGCTCGGTGCTGGTCAATGGGCGGCCGGTCACCGCGCCGGGCCCGGACCGCGCGGTCGTGTTCCAGCAATTCGCGCTCTTTCCGTGGAAGACCGTGCGCGAGAATATCGAGCTTGGCCTGCGCAACAAGAACCTGCCGATCGGCGAGCGGAACGATCTCGTGGCCGGCGCGCTGAAGCTGATGAATCTCGAGACGCATGTCGATGCCTTCCCGCACCAGCTTTCCGGCGGCATGCAGCAGCGCGTGGCCATTGCCCGCGCCTATGTGCTCGATCCGGAAGTGCTGCTGATGGACGAGCCTTTCGGCGCGCTCGATGCGCAGACCCGCGTGGTGATGCAGGAAGAGTTGGTCCGGCTGGCCCGGCACAACCCGCGTACCGTGCTCTTCATCACCCATGCCGTCGAGGAGGCGGTCTATCTCGCCGACCGGGTGGCGATCATGACGCGACGCCCCGGCCGCATCAAGGAAGTGCTCGATATCAAGGCCGTCCGCGAGCGCGAGAACTGGGACAGCCATGCCCGGATCGAGGATGTGATGGACCTCGAATCCTTCGTTCATCTGCGCACGCATATCTGGAAGTCGCTGCGCGAGGAGAAAGGGTTCAAGGATGTCTGAACCCGCCCGCCTGACGCGAGACCTGACCGAGCCGACGCCGATCCCCGAGGCCGGCATTGCCCGCGCGGTGGAACTCATGCGGTCCGGCCGGCTGTTCCGCTATGGCGAGATGGGCGTTGATCAGCTCGATGTTTCGTTGCTCGAGCAGGAATTCGCGGCCTTTATCGGCCGGCGCTTCTGCATCGCAGTGAATTCCGGGGGCGGCGCACTCTTCCTGGCGCTCAAGGTGCTCGGCCTCCAGCCGGGCGATGCGGTGCTGGTCAACGGCTTTACGCTGGCTCCGGTGCCGGGCGCGATCCTCCATGCGGCGGCGCGGCCGGTGATCGTTGAGATCGGACCGGATTACGTCATCGATCCGGATGACCTGCGGCGCAAGGCGCGGGAATCCGGTGCCCGGGTGCTGCTGCTCTCGCATATGCGCGGCCATCTCGCCGACATGGACGCCGTCATGACAGTGGCCTCCGAATGCGGGCTCCAGGTTGTCGAGGATTGCGCCCATTCGCTCTGCGCGCGCTGGAACGGGCGGACCATTGGCACGTTCGGCGCGGCCGCGGCCTTCAGCGCCCAGACCTACAAGCATCTCAATGCCGGCGAGGGCGGTTTCCTTGTCCTTGATGACGAGGAAATGGCAGCCAGGGCGATCCTCCATTCCGGCAGCTACATGCTGCATGGCCAGCATCTGAGTTCGCCCGGCCCGGCTGTGCTGGATTCCGTGGCCGGGCATGTCCCGAATTTCAGCCTGCGGATGAGCGCGCTCGCGGCTGCGATGCTGCGCCCGCAACTGGCGGAACTCCCCGCCCGGGCCGCCCGCTGGAACGCCATCCATGACCGCATCGCTGCCGGCCTGCGCCGCAGCCAGCATCTCAAGGTGCCGGAACGGGGCGGCCCGCAGGACTTCTCGGCAACCTCGGTTCAGTTCTCCGTCCTCGGCCTGCCGTCGGAACGCGTCGAGGCTTTCCTGGCCCTCGCGAAAGCCCGGGGCGTGCCCGTCAAATGGTTCGGGGCCGCCAGCCAGGTCGGCTTCACCAGCGCGCCGCGCCATTGGCTTTATGCCGGCGAGCAGGGGGCTCTCTCGCGGACCCATGATGTCCTCGCCGGGCTCTGCGATATCCGCACGCCATTGAGCCTGTCCGATGAGGAATGTGACCTGATTGCCGCCATCGTCCGGGAATCGATCGAAGCGGTCGCACACGAATCGGCTCCACCCACGTCTGGCGCGAAGCCTCGCCAGCCGGCCTGACACCAAGACAACAAAGGGAGAAACGACATGAAACGCATTCTGGCCAGCCTCGCCCTCGCCACGGCCCTCTCGGCGACCACCCCGCTTTCCGCGGTCGCCCAGGCACCGATCGGTGTCAGCTACCAGCCCTCGCTCTACTGGGCGCTGCCCTTCCACTATGCGAATGTGAAGGGCTGGTGGAAGGAAGTCGGCCTGGCTCCAAACTTCACGACCTTCCCGGCCGGGGCCCCGCAGATCGCGGCGGCGCCGTCGAAGTCCTGGGATGTCGGCGGCACGGGTTCGGTACCGGCGGTTTTGGGTGCGGTGCGGTTCAATATCCTGACGATCGGCATCACCAACGACGAATCCAAGACCAACGCGATGATGGTGCGCGGCGACAAGTTCGATGCCGTCAAAGCCAACCCGACCTCGCTCAAGGGCCAGCGCCTGCTGCTGACGACCAACTCGACGGTGGATTACGCCGCCAGGAAATGCCTCGTGAAGATGGGGCTCTCCGCGCAGGACATGCAGTTCGTCAATCTCGGCCAGGCGCAGATCATCACCGCGCTGACCTCCAATAACGGCGATTTCGCGGGCGTCTGGGCGCCGAACACCTACACGCTCGAGGAGCGGGCCAACGCCAAGTATCTCTGCTCCGGTGCCGATGCCGGGGCGATTGTTCCGGGCGCGCTGATCGTCCGGGCGGATTTCGCCAAGGAACGGCCGGATGATGTCGCGAAGTTCCTCGCGGTCTTCCTGCGTGGCTGGTCCTGGGCCAAGGCGAACCCGGCCGAAGCGCGCACCCTGGCTCTCGAATTCTACAAGCAGGGCGGGCTTGAAGTGACTCCGCGGGCCATGGACCAGGAATTCGCGCTCCGCCCGGTCTTCGGCCTCGACGAGCAGCTCAAGATCCTGGCCCGCGGGGCCGGGGCCTCCACGGTGGATGGCTGGTTCGGCGAGATCGGCAAGTTCATCACCGATGTCGGCACGATTCCAGCCAATCCGGAGCCGAAATCCTACATCACCGACGAGTTCATGAAGCGTGTCGCGGCCGATCCGAAGCTCCGCGCCTTCGCGACCGAATTCGACAAGAAGTAATCCGAGCCGGGCGCGGGCTTCCGGGCTCGCGCCCCCTTCTCCCTCGTGCAAGAGATTCGACCCTCATGGCGATCACCTACCTGAAAAAGGCCACCAAGACCCCCGAGACCGAAACGGATTCCGCCCGGACGGTCGTCACCGAGATGCTGGCCTGCATCCAGGCGGGCGGCGAGCAGGCGGTGCGCGACTACGCGCTCTCGCTCGACAAATGGGATGGCCCCATCGTCATGGATGCGGCCATGATCGCCGAGCGCATCCGCGATGTTCCGGACAGCGTGAAGGAGGATATCCGCCTCGCCGCCGGGCAGGTCCGGCGTTTTGCGGAGGCGCAGAAGGATTCCTGCCGTGATTTTTCGGTCGAACTGTCGCCCGGCCTGACGCTGGGCCAGAAGCTGGTGCCGGTGAATACCGCCGGCTGCTACGTGCCGACCGGCCGCTATGCGCATATCGCCTCGGCCTACATGTCGGTCGCCACGGCGAAGGCGGCGGGCGTGAAAACGGTAGTCGCCTGTTCTGCGCCGTACAGGGGCACAGGCATCCACCCCTATGTCCTCTATGCGATGACCGTCGCCGGTGCCGACGTGATCATGTGCCTCGGCGGCGTGCAGGCCATTGCTGCGATGACTTTCGGCCTCTTCACCGGCAAGCCGGCGGATATCATCGTCGGACCGGGCAACAAGTTCGTGGCCGAGGCCAAGCGCATGCTGTTCGGCAAGGTCGGGATCGATGTCTTCGCCGGCCCGTCGGAAGTCGCGGTGATCGCCGATGACACGGCGGACCCGCTGATCGTGGCCACCGACCTTGTCGGGCAGGCCGAGCATGGTCATGAAAGCCCGGCCTGGCTGATCACCAGTTCCCGCCGCGTGGCGGATGCGGTCATGGCGCTCATGCCGGAGCTGATCGAGGCCCTGCCGCCCACGGCGCGCGATGCGGCCGGCGCGGCCTGGCGCGATTACGGCGAGGTCGTGCTCTGCGAGACGCGCGAGGAGATGGCCGCAATCTCCGATGCCTATGCCTGCGAACATCTCGAGGTCCATTGCGCCGATCTCGACTGGTGGCATGCCAGCCTGACCAATTACGGTTCGCTGTTCCTCGGCGAGGAAACCAATGTCGCCTTCGGAGACAAGGTTTCCGGCCCGAACCACATCCTGCCGACCAAGTTTGCTGCACGCTATTCGGCAGGCCTGTCGGTCCATAAATTCCTCAAGCCGCTGACCTGGCAGCGGATGAGCCGCGAAGCCTGTCAGGCCCTCGCGCCGGTCTCGGCCCGGATCTCGCGGCTGGAGGGCATGGAGGCCCATGCCCGGACGAGCGATGTCCGCATGGCGAAATACGCGCCCGGCAACAATGCCGATCTCGGCCGGCCGGTGGAGGCCTGAATGGCCTTCCGCCTCGGCGCCCTGTTCGACCTGACGGGCCGGACCGCGCTCGTCACGGGGGGCAACAGCGGCATCGGCCTCGCCATGGCGCGCGCCCTCGGGCTGGCCGGAGCTGTTGTCGTCCTTGCCGCTCGCCGGCAGGAGGAAATGGCTGCCGCGATTGCGGACCTGACCCGGGAGGGCATCATTGCCCGCGGCCTGCGCGTCGATCTCGCGGATGCCGGTTGCGCCACCACTGTCACGGGGGAGCTGGCGCGCTTCGACCTTTCGCCCGACATCCTCGTCAACGCGGCCGGGGTGAATCTCCGGCAGCCCTTCGGCGATGTCACGGCCGAGGCCTTCGACCTGCATATGGCGCTGCATCTGCGCGCGCCCTTCCTGCTCGCCCAGGCGCTCGCTCCGGCCATGGCAGCGCGGAGCTGGGGGCGGATCATCAACATCGCCTCGCTGCAGAGCTACCGCGCCTTTCCGAATTCCGCGCCCTACGGTGCCGGCAAGGGGGGTGTCGTCCAGCTCACCCGCGCCATCGCCGAGGAATGGTCCCGTCATGGCGTGACCTGCAATGCCGTCGCTCCCGGCTTTTTTCCGACCCCGCTCACCGCCCCGGTCTTCGCCGATCCCGAGCGCTCCGCCCGCAACGCAGCGCAGACCGCGATCGGCCGCAATGGCCAGCTCGAGGATCTCTACGGTGCGACGGTATTCCTCGCCTCGGACGCTTCCGCCTATGTCACAGGGCAAACCCTGGCCGTGGATGGCGGCTTCACCGCAAAATAGGACAGGGCCATGAAAGCGCTCGTCTATCTCGGCCCGAACAGCCTCGTTTACCGCGACGAGCCCGATCCTCTGCCCGGGCCCGGAGAGGTGCTGGTCCGGGTCGAAGCGGTCGGCATCTGCGGCTCGGACATGCACGCCTATCACGGCCATGACAGCCGCCGCCCGGCGCCGCTCATCCTCGGCCACGAAGCGGCAGGGCGAATTACCGGCGGGCCGCGCGATGGCGAGCGCGTGACGATCAACCCGCTCGTCGTTGATCCCGCCTGCCCCTACGCCATTGAAGGGCGCTGGCATCTCTCGCCGACGCGGCAGATCATCTCGATGCCGCCACGCCCCGGCGCCTTTGCGGAACTCGTCCGTATCCCCGAACGCAATGTCGTCCCGATCCCGGATTCCATGCCGATTGCCCATGCCGCCCTGGCCGAGCCGGTCGCGGTCGCCTGGCATGCCGTGCGGCTGGGGATGGAGAAGCTCCACCCGCCACTCGCCGCCTGCCGCGTCGCCGTGCTGGGCGGCGGGGCGATCGGGCTCGCTTCGGCGATCGTCGCGCGGCATTTCGGCGCGAAGGACATCCGGATCATCGAATCGAACCCGTTGCGTGCCGGCCTCATCCGCGACGAGGAGGGCTTTGCGGTCCATGCCCCCGGCGGCGCCGGGGCCCCCGCTGCGGATTCGGTCGATCTTGTCATCGATGCGGTGGGCGCGGTGGCGACGCGCCAGGCCGCCTGCGCGATGATCCGCCCGGGCGGGGTCATCGTCCATGCCGGCCTGCTGCCCGGCACCGAAGGCCTCGACATCCGCAAGATCACCCTGCAGGAAATCACCCTGACCGGCACCTATTGCTACACGCCGGTCGATTTCATCCACACGGTTGCGGCACTTGCCTCCGGACAGCTCGGCGCGCTGCGCTGGTTCGAGCAGCGCCCGCTCGCGGAGGGCGCCGTCGCCTTCCGCGGCATCGACGAGGGCATAGTCCGGGCGCCGAAGGTTGTGCTCGACTGCCGGATGAGCTGATCACTCAGCGGAACCTGTCGAGCCGGACCGCCTCGCCCGTCCGGGCGCTTTCCTCGGCGGCGAGCCCGATCCGCACCGCCCGGAGCCCGTCGGCGAGCGTCACGTCGACCGGGGCCCCTTCCAGCATCGCGGCCCGGAAGCCGAGATGCTGGAAATAGGTCGAGCCGTGATGGTCGCCGGCCTTGAGGATCGCCTCGTCGACATGGATCTTGCGCCGGACCGGGCCCTTGGGCGCACGCGGCGAGACCACCACCTCGCTCTCCCGTTCGGCCCCGCCGGGCCAGAACCGCGCCGGCCCGGGAATGAACACCTCGATCTTCGCGATGTCGCCGGTCGCGGCGATCTCCTCCTGGAACCAGCTGCCCTCGGCGAACATGCAGAGATCGAGACTGGCCCGGCAGCCATTGGCGAAATCGACGATGACGAAGGCATTGTCGAGAATATCCGGTACCCGCCCGTCATAGCGTTCGTCGCGATGGTTCACATCGGCCGCGCCGGAGGCATAGACCCGCACCGGTTCCGCGCCGACCACCAGCCGCATCAGGTCGAAGAAATGACAGCATTTCTCGACGAGCGTTCCGCCGGTCCGCTCGGAAAAGCGGTTCCAGTCACCGACCTTCTCGAGGAACGGAAAACGATGCTCGCGGATGGCGAACATCCGCAGTTTCCCCATCTCGCCGGCCGAAACGGCTCGGCGCAACTCGGCCACCGGCGGCATGTAGCGATATTCCATCGCCACCCAGATCGGGCGCGGATGGTTTTTCGCCATCGCCTCCAACCGGCCGCAATCCGCGAGCCGCGTCACGACCGGCTTCTCGACAAGGATGCCAAGCGGCGTCCCGGCCGTCAGCAGGGTCTCGAGCACCGCGATATGGGTATCGTTCGGGCTGGCGATCACCACGGCATCGAGCCCGCCCGCCGCCAGCATCTCCCGGTAATCGGCAAAGGCGGCCGGCGCCTGGCCGAGATGTCGCTCCGCCTCGGCGGCCGAGAGCGCCCGCTGCTCGGCGCTCGGATCGGCGATTGCTGCCAGAACGGAACCGGGGATCAGGCCGAGATTGCGGATATGCTCCCGGCCCATCATGCCCGCGCCGATCAGGCCATAGCGCAGGGGTTGCGCGCTCATGCAGTGGCTCCCTCGGGGGTGAGGTCGATCACCGGCAGGCCCCTTGCCGCCGCCCAGGCTTCGAGCGCGCCACGGAAATCGCCATAGGCGAACGCCACATGATGCTCCAGCATGGAGCCGATCAGCCGGGCCCCGGCCTGTTTCGCCCCACCATCGAAACGCACCACTGCGCTCGTACCGGTGAAGCTCATCGGCGCCCGGATCACTTCGCCGGTGCCGAGCGCCAGCGCCAGCCCGTTCCGGGCCTGACTGAGCCGCGCCATCGTGATCCGGCCCGGTTTCAGGGTGAATTCCGCCAGAAGGGGCATCTTCCGGTTGGAATGGATCTGCGCCCGGGCGGGGAATTCGGGATCGCACATCGAGAGCGGCGCCGAGCCGCAATGCCAGAACACGCCCGTGTCACTGGCCTCGTCCATATCCACGATGTCAACCAGCCAGCCGGTCTGGCCCGACGCGGCATTGACCAGCAGCGTCGTCACCGCGCCCATCACATCGGCCTCGCAGGCGCAGGGCGTGCCCGCCTCGGTGAGGATGCCCATCGGCCCGCAGATGGCGCAGCCATATTCGGTGAAGGTCTCGGGCCAGCAGCGGACGGCGAAGGCATCGAGCCCATGCTCCGCCTTGAGGCCGCGCAGGCCCTCAAGCAGACGGAGCGATTTCTCCAGCTGGCCCTGATCGACCGCCTCGGTGCCGGCATAGGTCTGACGCGCCTCGGCGAGATTCCGCGCGGTCGTGTCGGCATCCGCGGCCCGGGCCCGTTCGAAAAGCTTGCCAAGCGGCAACGGGGTCACCCCGCCGCCGCCCAGCAGACCGGCCACGCGCGCCGGGTCGTAGCGGCAGGTATCGAACCCCGCAGGATGCTCTCCGAGCAGCCCGATCCGACGGTCGCGGAGCGCGGCATCGATCGCCGCGACCGCGTCCGCCGAGGCGGCATCGGCACGCGCCGGTCGCAGCGAAGGGGCGGGGAGGGTGGTCACACGGAGCGCCGCGCGGATCGAACCGGCGAGACCGGGCGCCTCCGGCGCGGAGAACAGCCAGCCATGCGGCACCCCGGCCCGGCCCAGCGCATGGGCGGCAAGGTTCAGGCCGCAATAGGAATTGAGCCGCAACCGCCCGCCGGCACGCGGTTCCGGGAAGGCCCAGAGCGCAAGCGGCAGGCCCGGGAAGGCCCGCGCGATCTCCACCGTCATCGAGGCATCGGTGAAGGTGATCTGCAGCAGCAGGATGCCGCCCAGCGAGGCGGGGTCGAAGCCGGCCATCGCCGCGCGCGCGGCATCCGCATCGAACAGCAGCGTGCGTGGTCCGCAGGTCGGGATGCCCTCGGCATCGAGCCGCGCGAAGGCAGCAGCAGCATAGGTTTCCGCGAAGGGAACGTCGAAGGTCGGGCGCGCGAGGGCAAGAACCAGAACGGGCTTCATCGGATCAGGATTCCGGGTAGGCGTGGCGGAAATTCTCGTCGGCACCGGCCAGGCTGGCTCCGCCCCAGCCTTGCCACCACGGCACCGCCTGGGCATCGGTCAAGGCATTGATCTCGCGCATATAGTCAACCGCCCGCCCGGCAAGGCCAGCCTCGATGGACGCCCAGTCCGGATAGGCCTTGAACGCCTCGGACCAGATCGCCCGGCCGGCGAGATAGCCTGAAGCGCCGGCACGATAGGCATGGTCCAGCACAGCCTTGAACTCGGACATGCCCGCTCCGGCGGACAGCATCACCCAGGGGCGGCCGCAGAGCCGGCCCATCTCGTCGAACAGGGCCTGGACCCGCGCGGAGCCGTCGCAATCGCGCGCGGGGACCGGGCTCTCGAGCTTGAAGACATCGACTTCGTATTCGGGCTTGGCGAATTCCGCCACGCTCTCGAGCACCAGTTCGCTCTTCTTGTCGGCCATCTCGATATACTGCGTCGTCTGGTTCTTCTCGCCGGGAAGCGGATAGACGAGAAGCTCGAAGAGGAAGGGGATGTCATGACGGCGGCAGGCCTCGCCGATCCGGCGGGTGAAGGCCTTCTGATTGGCGTTGACCGCTGCCGGAGCATCCGGCCGGTACCAGGCCAGCACCTTGACCGCATCTGCGCCCATGCGGCGGATCTTGGCGACGGACCAGCCATCGATCTCCGAGGAGAGCCGACCGTCTGCCGTCTCGCGGAAGGCGGAATCCTCCAGCGTCATGATGAGGCCCTTCCGCGGGTCGAGCACCGGCTCGGCCTTCGGATAGGCATAGTTCGGATCCAGCAGCATCGCGGTCGAGTGGTCCTGCAACTGCTCGACCAGCAGCGTCTTGAACCGGGCAACAGCCTCCCAGGGCGCCGTGCCGCCATGCGCCGCGGCAATGGGATTGATGATCGGCGGGCGCTGGTCGACGGCGGTCATCTTGAAGCGGCCGGCTTCATCCGCCATGCGGCGAAGACCCCGCAATTTTCCTGCGCTGAGGGCTTTCATCAGGCCGATTCCTCCGGACAGATCGGGGTTTCGCGCCTTCAGGCCCGCCTTTCGGGCTGGTGACGCGAAAGCTGGATTGCCAAGAACGATTAGTCTTATATAAGTTATAAGACAAGAGAGAGCTTCCACCAGGCAGTTGGGACAGCCCGCGATTGGCCTCCGGGTTCACCCACACGCTCAAGGAAGCGGGAGGGAACACGACGTGGCCGGGATCGAGATCGCCAGCGTGGTGAAGGCCTACGGATCCGTGCCGGTGATCCATGGCATCGACCTCTCCGTCCGGGATGGTGAGTTTGTCGTGCTGGTCGGTCCGTCGGGCTGCGGGAAATCGACGCTCCTGCGGATGATCGCCGGCCTCGAAAGCGTGACGGACGGTACGATCCGCATCGGGGACAGGGTCGTCAATGATCTCCCCCCGCGTGACCGCGACATCGCCATGGTCTTCCAGGATTACGCGCTCTACCCACATCGTACCGTGGCGGAGAATGTGGGCTTCGGACTTCGGATGCGTGGCGTCGATGCCGCCACCATTGCGAGGAAGGTCAACGAGGCGGCGGAGATCCTGCAGATCACCCACCTGCTTGACCGCAAGCCCGGCCAGCTTTCCGGCGGGCAGCGCCAGCGCGTGGCGATGGGGCGCGCGATCGTGCGCGATCCCAAGGTCTTCCTGTTCGACGAACCGCTCTCGAATCTCGATGCCCAGCTCCGCGCCGAGATGCGCGTCGAGATCAAGAAGCTCCACCAGCGCTTCGGCACGACGATCATCTACGTCACCCACGATCAGGTCGAGGCGATGACACTGGCGGACCGGATCGCCATTCTCAAGGCCGGCCATGTCGAGCAATTCGCCACGCCGGACGAGGTCTATCGCCAGCCCCGTTCGACCTTTGTCGCCCGGTTCATCGGCTCACCGTCCATGAATATCGTTCCGGCCCGGATCGCGTCCGATGCCGCGACGGTCACGCTGGCAGGCGGTACTGCCATCGCGGCGCCGGCCGCCTTTGCCCGGGCAGGCGGCCGTGACGTCCTGCTGGGTCTCCGCGCCGAGCATCTGCATCTCGCCGGGGCGGAAGGCGTTCCGGCGCGGACGGTCATCGTCGAGCCGCTCGGCTCCGATACCCTCGCGCTAATGCAGATCGGGACTGTGGAAATGACCGGGCGCTTCCCGCCTTCGGCGCCCTTGCGGGCCGGCGGCGAGGTGACGCTCCGGCTGGATCTCGACAAGGCGCATCTCTTCGATCCGGAAACCGGACTGGCGATTGCCTGACAACACCAAACGGGAGGACACCATGACATCACGCTTCACCCGCCGCATGGCGACCCGGCTGGGCCTCGCCGCAGGCCTCGCTCTCGCCGGCGCGGCCTATGCCCAGGCCCAGACCACGTTGCGCATCTTCACCGGAGGCCAGCAGCGCCCCGATGTGATGCGCCAGATCGTCGATGGCTACATGAAGGCCAACCCGAATGTGAAGGTCGAGGTCGAGGTCGGCGGTGCCACCTCCGAACAGCAGCAGCAATATCTCAATACCGTGCTGGCCTCGAAGGATTCCGCGCTCGACCTGATCCTGATTGACGTCATCCGCCCCGCGCAGTGGGCGGCGGCGCAATGGGCCGAGCCGCTCGATTCCTATCTCGGGGCCGAGAAGGACGCGATCATGGCGCGCTACCTGCCGGCCTACCGGGCGGCGAATATCGTCAACGGCAAGGTCATCGCGCTGCCCTATTTCGCCGATGCGCAGTTCCTTTATTACCGCAAGGACCTGCTCGAAAAGCACGGGCTCCAGCCGCCGAAGACCTGGGATGAGCTGAAGGCCGCAGCCCAGAAGGTCATGGCGGCCGAGGGCAATGCCAATCTCCGCGGCTTCGAGACGGCCGGCGCCCCGATCGAGGGCACGGTCTGCACCTATCTCGTCCCGCTCTGGGGCTCGGGCGAGGACATGCTGAAGGACGGCAAGCTCAACCTTGCCAGCGCCGCCGCGAAAAAGCCGTTCCAGCTCTGGGCGGACCTCAAGGCGGCGAATGTCACCCCGCCCAACCTCGCGGAAATCCCGACCGACCGCATCCGCCAGAACATGCAGGCCGGCAACCTGATCTTCGGCATGACCTGGGGGTATGTCTGGAACCGCCTGCAGAATGACGCGGATTCGACCGTGAAGGGCAAGATCGGCGTCGTGCCGCTGCCCGGCTTCACCGCCGACAAGCAGGCCACCTGCATCGGCGGCTGGCAGGTCGCGGTGTCGGCCTTCTCGAAGAACAAGGCCGAGGCAGCGAAGCTTGCGCGCTATCTCTCCTCGCCGGAAGTGGCGAAGCAGCAGGCCATCCTCGCCTCGCATCTTCCGGTCTTCCCGGGCGTCTATACCGATGCCGAGGTTCTGAAGGCCAATCCGTGGTTCGAACAGGCCCTGCCGGTTGTCCAGTCGGCCCGTTCCCGCCCGGTGACGCCGCGCTACACGGAAGTTTCCGAAATCATGCGGACCAACATGAATGCCTTCCTGGCCGGCACGAAAACCGCTGATCAGGCCCTCGGCGACATGACGAACCGCCTCGGCGCGATCTTCCGGTGAGGCGCGGATGAGCGACGCGATCCGCCACCGCCTGACGCCGCTGGAACGATCGGAACGCCGGCTTGGCTTTGCCATGCTGGCCCCGGCCTTCCTGCTGCTGGCGGCGGTGGTGCTCTATCCGATCGCGGAGCTGATCCGGAACTCGTTCCATTTCAACCATCTCGCCCAGCCCTGGATGGGCACGCCCTTCGTGGGCTTCGAGAATTACGTGAAGGCCCTCGGCGATGACCGCTTCCACGAGGCGGTCCTCCATACGCTGCTCTACATTCTCGTCACCGTGCCCGGGGCTGTCGTGATCGGACTTGGCCTCGCTTTGCTGGCCAACCAGCCCTTCCGGGTGAAATGGCCGGTGCGGCTCGGCCTGCTCCTGCCCTGGGCGCTGCCGCTGGTCTTTGCCGGCCTGATCTTCCGCTGGTTCTTCGAATTTAATCAGGGCATCGCCAACGCCATGCTCCGCGGCCTCGGTCTCGAGCCGCTGAACTGGCTGACCTCGCCCGGCCTCGCCTTTTTCGCGATCTGCCTCGCGATCATCTGGAAATCGTCGAGCTTCGTGGCGCTCGTGCTGCTGGCCGGGCTGCAGACCATCCCGAAAAGCTTTTACGAGGCGGCGGAGGTCGATGGCGCGACGAAATGGCAGCAATTCCGCGAGATCACCCTGCCCATGCTGCGCCCGGCGATTTTCGTGGCCTTGATCTTCCGCACCATCACCGCGATCCAGACCTTCGACATCCCCTATGCGATGACCAATGGCGGGCCCGGCAATTCGACCGAGACGCTGGCCATGTACATCCACAAGACCACGGTGGATTTCCTCGATCTCGGCTATGGCTCGGCTCTCGCCGTGCTGATGTTCATCGTTTCGGCCGTGATCACCAGCCTCTATCTCCGCCATACGCGCCGCGATCCGGGGAGGCACTAACATGAAACTCCTCAGGAACCGCCGCGCCCTGATCATCCTTGCCGGCCTCATCGTGGCCGCGAACGGGTTCTTCCCGGCGCTTTGGATCCTCTTCACCTCGTTCAAGACCGAGGTGGAGCTGATGCGTGTGCCAATCACCATCATCCCGCAGGCACCGACGATCGAGAACTATATCCGCGTTTTCGTTGACCAGCCCATCCTGCGCTTCCTGTTCAACTCGGTGGTCGTGGCGGTGCTCTCGACCCTGCTCTGCGTCACCTGCTCGGCTCTGGCCGCCTATGCGCTGGTCCGGCTGCGGCTGCCCGGCGCGGGCATCATCCTCTCGGTCCTGCTGGCCATCGCGATGTTTCCGCTCATCTCGATGATGGTGCCGCTCTTCCAGGTCATGCGTGATCTCGGCCTGCTCAACACCTGGTGGGCGCTGATCTTCCCGCATGCCGTGCTCTCGATGCCCGTCTGCACGCTCGTGTTGATCTCGTTCTTCCAGGACATCCCGCGCGACCTTGAAAACGCGGCGATGATCGATGGCTGCACGCGGCTCGGTGCGCTCTGGCACGTGGTGATCCCGCTCACCGCGCCGGGGGTCTTCACCGCCGGCATCCTCGCCTTCGTCAATTCCTGGGACGAGTTCCTGCTGGCGCTGACGCTCTCGCCCCGCGTCGCCAGCCGCACCCTGCCGGTCGGCATCACGCTCTATCAGGGCGAATTCTCGTTCCCCTGGCCGATCATCTCGGCGGCGCTCATCGTCGCCATCGTGCCGATCTGCATCGTCATCGCGATCTTCCAGGAACGCGTGGTCAGCGGGCTGACGAGCGGCGGCGTGAAGGGTTAGAACCGATACTCCGTCACCTGCCGGTACAGCTCGCCCGGCCGCAGCACGGTGCCGGGCAGATGCGGCAGGTTGGGGCTGTCCGGCGCGTGCTGCGGCTCGAGGCAGATCCCGGCACTGGCGCCGTATCGTGCCCCGTCCAGCCCGGCGACCGGCACATTCACTTTGAACCCGTCATAGACCTGCAGGCAGGGCTCCGAGGTCCAGACCTCCATGGCAAGGCCGGATCTCGCGCTGGCCAGCGTGGCGGCATGGGCGATCTCGAGGCCGGAGGCATCCGGCGCCCGCCGCTCGCGCCGCAGTACGAAATTGTGGTCATACCAGAAGCGCTTGCCGTCGGGCCCGGCCATCCGGATTGGCCGCGGTTTGCGGAAATCGAAGGGCGTGCCGGAGACCGGGGCCAGCGAACCATCCGGGATCAGGTCGGCATCGACCGGCGTCATCACATTGGCCCGCACGGCGAGGCTGTGATCGAGGATGTCCGGCCCGCCATCGAGGTTGAAATAGCTGTGATGGCACAGGTTGAGGATGGTCGGCCGGTCGGTGAAGGCCGAGAGTTCCACCCGCAGGGCATTGCCCTCGGTGAGCGTGTAGCGGCAGGTGACCTGCAAGGTGCCGGGATAGCCGGCATCGCCATCGGGCGAGACAAGGCCGAGCGTGCAGCTTGCCCCATCGGCATGGAGCAGGGTCCAGGGCTGCTTGCCGAAACCCTGCCCGCCGCCATGGAGCGAATGCTTCCCCTCCTGGTTGAGCGGCAACTGGTAGGGCGTGCCGTCCAGCGTGAACTGCCCGCGCGCGATTCGGTTGGCATAGCGCCCGGCAATCGCGCCGAAATGCGGGGAATGGGCGATGTACTCCTCGAGCGTGTTCAGCCCCAGCACCACGCGCTGCCGGCTGCCGGCATGCGGCACGAGGAGATCGCGCACGACAGCGCCCCAGCTCAGGATTTTCGCCTCGGCGCCGGCGCCGTTCCTCAGCGTGATCTGCTGGACCGCCCGGCCATGGGCCTCCCCGAACGATGAAACATCCTGGCTCATCCTGTCTCCCCCGGGGCCCTGTTCGCATGCCCCCGGAGAATGTCACGCCGGAGGGGCGGCCGGCAACGCGCCATTCCGCAGGGTGGGGCGTTTTCAGCGGAAGTCTTTCCGGCATCTCCCGGCCCGGGGATTTTGATCCAGATCATGGAGAGATCCGGCCTCGCCAAGCAGGGTGTCAGGGCTTGTGGACCCGAAGCAGGGAGGCGCTGGGATGAAACGGTTCAGACCAATGATGCCGCCTGCGGCCGCGTCCGGAGCCGGCGTGACGGGATCAGCCTGCCACCGTCTCCTCAAGCCGCGCCTGATCGAGAATGCGGATCCCGTCCGGCACGTCGAGAATGACCTTCTCGCGCATCCAGCGGGCGAGCGTCCGGCTGACGGTCTCGATTGTGAGGCCGAGATGATCGGCGATGTCCTGCCGTCCCATCGGCAGCGCCAGCGTGGCCGAAGCGCCGGTCAGCCGCGCCATCCGCTCGCGCCAGCGCAGAAGGAAGGCCGCGACGCGTTCCTCGGCGCGCCGCCGGCCGAGCACCACCATGTGTTCCTGCGCGAGGCCGAGCTCATGCGAGGCGAAATCATGCAGGCGCCCCATCAGGCCGTGCTTCTCATGCGCCAGCCGCGCGAAGGCCTGCCTGTCGAACCGGCACAGGTTGACCGGCGTGAGGCTGTCGGCCGAGAATCCGAAATGATCGTCCATCGCGAGGCCGATGAAATCGCCCGGAATGGCGAATCCGATCACCTGGCGCCGGCCATCGGCGAGGTCCCGCTGCAGGCGCAGCGTACCCGAGGTCACGGTATAGACCGAGGCTGCGGCATCTCCGGCATGGAACAGGGCCGTCTTGGCCGGCAACGAGATATGCTGGGTGATGCGTTCGAGTTCGTTGATCTCGTCGCGGTCAAGGGCCGCGCAGACCGCATAGAGCCTGACCCGGCATTCCGCGCAGACCGAGGCACATTGACCGCCGCCACAAGGCGTCAGGCTGGCAATGGGCCCGGGATTGGTGGGCAGATGGGCTTCCATCACGCTCCTCGAACCGGTCAGTTTCAGCACCACATCCTGTCTATTCACTGGGCCCTGCATCGTCAATGTGCAGGTGCTCAGCCATTCGTTGCGCATGAAACCACCATCGGGGGGAGGGCACCGTGACTCACCTCCCCGCCTATTCCTGCCGCCGTCTCGGCACCCGTGAACTGCGCGATACATATTCGCTTGCGCTTATGCATAATCCCGGCCTTTCCCTCGCGGATTGGCGAAAGTCGGTGCGGACCTTTCCTGACAACGAAGCCGGCGCCCGGCTGGTCGCCGTCTACAACCGCGCCAACTGCGCCATTGCCGTCGTGCGGCATTCCGCCGCGGGCATGGCCTTCGTGCTCCGGCCACCGGCCCTGCTGGCTGACCCGGCCCGGATTCTCGAGGCGGTCCGGGATTTCTTCGAACCCGCCCGCAGGAACCGCACATCGCTCGCCGCCCCGGCTTGACCAAGATCAATGCGGGTGCCGGGCGGCCATGGCATCCGGACCCTTATTGTCGTTACTGGGGGTAATCCGTCATGGCAGCCGCACAGCATTTCTCGATGCGGGGGAACGAAACGATCGGGGCCGGCCTTTGCGCCGCCTTCGGGGTCCTGTTCCTCATCATCGCCGGTCTGACCGACCATTCTGGCTATGCCTTTCATATGGTGGTGATGGCCCTGGCCTGCGGGCTGGGCTTCTACGCCATCGTCAACTGGGCCGCGCGAGGGGAGACCCGGCATGCGCCGCTCGAGATCAACGGCCGGCCGAACTACAATGACGGTCCCGTGCGGTTCGCGACGATCGCGGCCATGTTCTGGGGGATTGCCGGCTTCACGGTCGGGCTTGTCATCGCCCTGCAGCTGGCTTTCCCGGCGCTCAATTTCGATCTCCCCTGGACGAATTTCGGGCGCCTGCGTCCGCTCCATACCTCCGCGGTGATCTTTGCCTTCGGCGGCAATGTCCTGCTTGGCACGTCCTTCTATGTCGTCCAGCGCACCTGCCAGGCCCGGCTTGCCGGCGTGCTCTCGCCCTGGTTTGTCGTGCTCGGCTACAATCTCTTCATCGTGGTGGCCGGCACCGGCTACCTGCTGGGAATCACCCAGGGCAAGGAATATGCCGAGCCGGAATGGTACGCGGACCTTTTCCTCACGGTGGTGTGGGTCGTCTACCTGCTGGTCTTCCTCGCCACGATCTGGCGCCGGAAGGAACCGCATATCTATGTGGCGAACTGGTTCTATCTCGGCTTCATCGTCACGATCGCCGTGCTTCATCTCGGCAACAACGCGACGATCCCGGTCTCGCTGACCAGCCCGAAGAGCTACATTCTCTGGTCCGGCATCCAGGATGCCATGTTCCAGTGGTGGTATGGCCATAACGCGGTCGGTTTCTTCCTGACCGCCGGCTTCCTCGCCATCATGTACTACTTCATCCCGAAGCGGGCCGAGCGGCCGGTCTATTCCTACCGGCTCTCCATCATCCATTTCTGGGCGCTGATCTTCCTCTATATCTGGGCCGGTCCGCACCACCTGCACTACACCGCCCTGCCGGATTGGGCCCAGACCCTCGGCATGACCTTCTCGATCATGCTCTGGATGCCCTCCTGGGGCGGCATGATCAACGGCCTGATGACCCTGTCGGGCGCCTGGGACAAGCTCCGCACCGACCCTGTCCTGCGCATGATGGTCGTCTCGGTGGCCTTCTACGGGATGAGCACCTTCGAAGGCCCGCTCATGTCGATCAAGGCGGTCAACTCGCTCAGCCACTATACGGACTGGACGATCGGCCATGTGCATTCCGGCGCCCTCGGCTGGGTGGGTTATGTGTCCTTCGGCGCCATCTACTGCCTCGTGCCGTGGCTCTGGAAGCGCGAGCGGCTCTATTCGAACCGGCTGGTCGAATGGCATTTCTGGATCTCCACCATCGGCATCGTCTTCTACATCAGCGCGATGTGGGTCTCCGGCATCATGCAGGGCCTGATGTGGCGCGCCTATACGAGCCTCGGTTTCCTTGAATATTCCTTCGTCGAGACCGTCGCCGCGATGCATCCCTACTATGTGATCCGGGCCTTCGGCGGCGGGCTGTTCCTGCTGGGCGCCCTGCTCATGGCCTACAATCTCTGGATGACGGTCCGCGCAGTCGCCCCCCGGGCGGAAGCCGTTCCCGCCAACCTCCAGCACGTTCCTGCGGAGTGAATCATGACGACTTCTCCCCAAGCTCAAGCCGGCAAGCCTTCCCTCTGGGCGCGCCACAAGATCTTCGAGACCAATTCGATCCTGCTCATCCTGGGCATCCTGATCGTGGTGTCGATCGGCGGGCTCGTCGAGATCGCCCCGCTCTTCTACCTGCGCTCGACGATCGAGAAGGTGGAGGGCATGCGGCCCTACACCCCGCTCGAACTCGCCGGTCGTGCCATCTATGTCCGCGAGGGCTGCTACAATTGCCACAGCCAGATGATCCGCCCGCTGCGGGACGAGATCGAGCGCTACGGCCATTTCTCCCTCGCGGCCGAGAGCATGTATGACAAGCCGTTCCAGTGGGGCTCGAAGCGCACCGGGCCGGACCTGGCCCGCGTCGGCGGCAAGTATTCCGATGCCTGGCAGCTCCAGCATCTGAACGCGCCCCGCAGCCTCGTGCCGCAATCGATCATGCCGGGCTATCCGTTCCTCGCGACCACGGAACTCGACGTGAACCGGATCGCACAGGAGATGCGGGTCAACCGGATGAGCGGCGTGCCCTATACCGACGAGATGATCGCCAATGCGGTGACCGATCTCCGCGCGCAGGTCGATCCGGACCACCCGCAGGCCGATGCCTTCCAGAAGCGCTATCCGAAGGCGGCCAGCCGCGACTTTGACGGCAACCCGCAGCGCATCACCGAAGCGGACGCGATGATCGCCTACCTGCAGATGCTCGGCACGCTGGTCGATTTCAAGCAGTACGACAACAAAGCCAACCTGCGCTGAGGAGCATGATATGGCCCAGATGTATCACCTCCTCGCCTCGATCGCCCAATCCGTGGGGGTCCTGTATTTCATGGGGATGTTCCTGGCGGTTGTCGCCTACGCCCTGTGGCCCCGCAACCGCGAGACCTTCGATCGCGCGGCCTCCATTCCTCTGAAAGACGAGTGAGCCATGACCAACCCGAACCACACTGCCCATGAGCCCGATTTCGATGCCGTGACCGGCCAGTCGACGACCGGCCACAGCTGGGATGGGATCCGCGAGCTCAACACCCCCCTGCCGCGCTGGTGGCTCTGGACGTTCTACATCACGATCCTCTGGTCGATCGGCTACTGGCTGGTCTATCCGGCCTGGCCGCTGATCTCGAGCCACACCACCGGTCTGTTCGGCTATTCCAGCCGCGCGGCCGTGGCTCTGGAGGTCCAGGCGCTCGAGCAGCGGCGTGACCAGCAGGCCGCCGGCCTGAAAACCGCCAGCCTCGAGGAGATCAAGGCCAGCCCGGAACTCCTGCGTGTGGCGCTCGCCCGCGGCAAGGCTTCCTTCGCCGAGAATTGTGTCGGGTGCCATGGCCAGGGCGGCACCGGCGCGCCGAGCTATCCGAACCTGACCGATGATGACTGGGTCTGGGGCGGCGGTCTCAAGGACATCCAGGCCACGATCCAGAACGGGATCCGCTGGACGCAGAATGCCGATACCCGGATGGGCGAGATGCTCGCCTTCGGCCGTCAGGGCATGCTGAAGAAGGACGAGATCGAGCAGGTGGTGGATTTTGTCCGCTCGCTGGCCAAGCTCGAGCCGGCCAAGGGTGCCAATCTCGCTGCGGGCAAGGCCCTCTACGAGACCAACTGCGCCTCGTGCCATGGCGAGGCCGGCAAGGGCAATCGCGAGGTCGGCGCGCCTGACCTTACGGACGCGATCTGGCTTTACGGCTCCAGCCGCGAGGCGATGATCGAATCAGTGCATAACGGCCGCGCAGGCATCATGCCGGCCTGGGCCAGCCGCCTGGATCCCGTCACGATCAAGGCGCTCACGGTCTATGTGCACTCGCTCGGCGGTGGGCAATGAGCTCGAATGCTGCGATCCCGGATGAGGATGGACCGCTCTACGTTTCGGCGAAGAAGGTCTATCCCCAACGCGTGAAGGGCCGGTTCCGCCGGATCAAATGGGCCCTCCTCGCCTTCTGCCTGGGCATCTACTACTTCCTGCCCTTCGTGCGCTGGGATCGCGGCCCGGCGCTGCCGGATCAGGCCGTCCTGGTCGATTTCGAGCGGCGCCGCTTCTATTTCTTCTTCATCGAGCTCTGGCCGCAGGAGGTCTATTACCTCACCGGCCTGCTGATCCTCGCGGCGATCGTGCTGTTCCTGATGAACGCGATCGCCGGCCGGATCTGGTGTGGCTATCTCTGCCCGCAGACGGTCTGGACCGACCTGTTCTTTGCGGTCGAGCGTCTGATCGAGGGCGATCGCCGTGACCGGATCAAGCTGGATGCCGAGGGCTGGAGCGCCTCGAAGATCGGGCTCAAGGCCGCCAAGCATTTCGTCTGGCTGATGATCGCCTGGTGGACCGGCGGCGCCTGGGTGCTCTATTTTTCCGATGCGCCCACGCTGGTGAAGGATCTCGCGACCTTCCAGGCGCCCTTCTCGGCCTATCTCTGGATCGGCATCCTCACGGCGACCACCTATGTCTTTGCCGGCCACATGCGCGAGCAGGTCTGCCTCTACATGTGCCCGTGGCCGCGCATCCAGGCGGCGCTGACCGATTCCGACGCGCTGAACGTCACCTACAAGTTCGATCGCGGCGAACCGCGGGCCTCGGTGAAACAGGCCGCCCAGCTCAAGGCCGCAGGGCAGCCGGCGGGGGATTGCGTCGAGTGCAAGCAATGCATCGCCGTCTGTCCGACGGGGATCGACATCCGCGAGGGCACCCAGCTCGGATGCATCCAGTGCGGGCTCTGTATCGACGCCTGCGACGATGTGATGGGCAAGCTCGGCCGGCCGACCGGCCTGATCGGCTACGACACGGTGAAGGCCGTGGAGGCCCGCGCCTGCGGGACCTCGCCGCCTGCGCTCCGGCTCGTCCGTCCGCGCACGGTGCTCTATGCGGCGATCATCGCGTTTGTCGGCGGCGCCATGCTGTACCAGCTCGCCACCCGCGCCTTCCTCAACCTCGCCGTGGTGCACGAGCGGACCCCTCTCTTCACCACGCTGAAGGATGGCTCCATCCGCAACGCCTATACGCTCCGCATCGCCAACAAGCGCTCGGAGGAACGGCCCATCGCCATCACGCTGGATGCGCCGATGGGCACGACCTGGGAGGTTGCCGGCGCACAGCAGACGGCCGACTGGCGTCCGATCGTCATCGTGCCGCCGGATTCAACGCTGGATGTCCGGCTGTTCGTCACCATGCCGCAGCCGCAGGCCAGGGGCCCCTCGCAGATGATCCAGATCAAGGCGGCGGATCTCTCCTTCGGGGAGAATGCAACCGTGAAGGACAACTTCTTCGCTCCATGACAGGGAGGCCGCATGTGCTGCTGCGGTTGTATGGCGATGCCCGTTGAGATGCCCGATCCTGCTGCCGTTCAGCCCCGCGAGCCCTTCCGGCTGACCGGCCGGCATGTCCTCGTGATCTTCATCGCGTTTTTCGGAATCGTGGCCAGTGTCAATGGCTACATGATGCGGCAGGCGCTGCAGACCATGCCGGGGCTCGATGCCCGCAACGGTTATGATGTCAGCCAGCGCTACAATGCCGAGCTGGCTGCTGCCGCCGAACAGGAAAGCCGCGGCTGGAAGACCGAGATCCGGCTTGACCGCAAGGGCAATGCCCTCGAACTGGCGCTGTCCCTGTCCGACCGTGACCTCCGTCCGGTTTCCGGCCAGCGCGTCAAGCTGCGCTTTGCCCATCCGGCCAGCCGCCAGCTCGACCGCGAGGTCACGCTGAGCGAGACCGGGCGCGGCCGGTATTCCGGCGCGGTGCCGGGGATCGCGGCCGGCCACTGGTCGCTGATCCTGACGATCGAGAATCCCGTCGACAACCAGCCCCTCTACACCTCGCGCAACCGCATCGAGCTGGGCTCCTGACATGGCCGCCGATCTCGCAATCCCGCCCGCTGACCTGAGCCAGTTCCTGCGGGTCTCGCCGGACGAGGCCTTCGTCAGCCTTGATCTCGCTGTCGACGGCATCAAATGCGCGGCCTGCATGGCCACGATCGAGCGTGCCCTGTCGCGCGAGCCGGGCGTGGTCGGGGCCCGGGTCAATCTCGGTGCGAAGCGGCTTCATGTCACTTTCGAGCGCCGCGAGGCCGATCCGGCCCGGATCCTCCGCCGGCTCGACGAGCTGGGCTTCAAGGCCTATCCCTTCTCGCCCCGGCAGGCGGAGGACAGCAAGGCGCGGGAAATGCGCCGCCTGCTGCGCTGCCTCGGCGTGGCGGCCTTCGCCTCCATGAATGTCATGCTGCTCTCGGTGGCGGTCTGGTCCGGCCACGAGACCGGGCTCGATCCGACCACGCGCGACCTGTTCCACTGGCTCTCCGCACTCATCGCCCTGCCGACGGCGGCCTATTCCGGCCGTCCCTTCTACGAGAGCGCCATCGGCGCGCTGAAGCGCCGCCGCGTCAACATGGACGTGCCGATCACGCTCGGCATCTGCCTTGCGCTGGTCATGTCCGTCTTCGAAGTGCTGCGCCATGGCGAGCACGCCTATTTCGACGGCGTGGTCATGCTGCTCTTCTTCCTGCTGATCGGCCGCACGCTCGACCAGGTCATGCAGCGCCGGACGCAACTGGTGGCGGCCAATCTCGCGGCATTGCGCTCGGAATTCGCAACCAAGCGCCTGCCCGACGGCACATGGCGTGACGTGCCGATCGACATGGTCGAGCCCGGCGATGTGATCCTCGTCCGGATCGGGGATCGCGTGGCCGCCGATGGCCGTATCGAGGAAGGCCGGTCCGATATCGACCAGAGCCTCGTCACCGGCGAGACGGCCCATCGTGCCGTCCGCCCTGGCGACGAGATCTATGCCGGCACGCAGAATCTCGGCGGGGCTCTCGTCGTGCGCGTGCTGAAATCGCAGGAAGGCACCCTGCTGGCCGGGGTCGAGCGCCTGCTCGCACAGGCCGCCCAGACCAAGGGCGCCTATATCCGGCTGGCCGACCGGGCCGCCCGGCTCTATCCGCCCTTCGTCCATACGGTTGCTCTGCTGACCTTCCTCGGCTGGATGATGATGGGGATCGGCTGGCATGACGCGCTGATGATCGCGATCACCGTGCTGATCATCACCTGCCCCTGCGCGCTCGGCCTGGCCGTGCCGGCGGTTCAGGTCGTCGCGGCGGGCGCGATGTTCCGCAACGGCATCCTCATCCAGTCCGGTGACGCGATCGAGCGCCTCGCCGAGATCGACCGCGTCGTTTTCGACAAGACCGGCACGCTCACCCTTCCCGCGGCCGATATCGCCAACCGGGAGGAGATCCCGGCCGACGATCTCGCCCTGGCCGCCCGGCTTGCCCTGACGAGCCGGCATCCGCTGGCGGCCGCCATTGCCGCGCAGGACAGGAATGCGAAGCCGCTCTCCACCGCGCGCGAGGTTCCGGGCGAGGGCGTCAAGGCCTGCCATGCCGGGCAGGTCGTTCGCCTCGGCAGCGCGGCCTTCTGCGAGGCCCTGCCGGAAGCCGAGGCACTGGCCACCCGCTTTCCCGGCGCGTCCATCGTCGCCTTCCGCCACGGGACACGCCTCGCGCTTTTCGCCATCCGCCAGCCCTACCGAGAGGATGCGGCAGCGACGGTCGAAGCCCTCGGCGCCATGAAGCTGCCGGCGGAGATCATCTCGGGCGACCGCCCGCGGGCCGTTGCCGAGGCCGCGCATGACCTTGGCATCGCCAACTGGCGCGGCGGTGCCCTGCCGGGCGACAAGGTGACCTGGCTCGAGCAGATGAAGCGTTTCGGCGCGCGGCCGCTGATGGTCGGTGACGGCCTCAACGATGCGCCCGCCCTCGCCGCCGGGCATGCCTCGATTGCCCCTGCTTCCGCAAGCCAGCTGGCGCAGACCCAGGCCGATTTCCTGCTGGTCGGCCAGCGCCTCGGAGCGATTGTTCCGGCGATCCGCATTGCCCGCAAGGCCCGCTGGCTGATGCTCGAGAATCTCTGGATTTCGGTCCTGTACAACCTGATCGCGGTGCCGGTCGCCATCCTCGGCCATGCCACGCCGCTGGTGGCGGCGCTCGCCATGTCCGGCTCGTCGATCATCGTCACGCTCAATGCGCTCCGGGCAGGGCGCGGCGCGGGAGAACGAGCATGAACATCCTGCTGATTCTGATTCCCCTTGCCCTGGCTCTTGGTGGCCTCGGGCTGGCGGCCTTCCTCTGGTCGCTCTCGAACCGGCAATACGAGGATCTCGACGGTGCTGCCTGGCGCGCGCTGATGGACGAGGATGCGCCGGTCACGCCCCGGCCGGAGGACAGCCGATGACCCTCTCGCCGGAAATCGTGCTGCGCCATGCCTCGCGGGCGGTGCCGCGCTACACGAGCTACCCCACCGCGCCGCATTTCACGCCGGAGGTCAATGCCCGGACTTACCAGCGCTGGTTGCTGGACGTGCCGGAGAACGCGACGCTCTCGCTTTATCTGCACATCCCCTATTGCGACACGCTCTGCTGGTTCTGCGGCTGCCATACCAAGATCACCCGGCAATATGCCCCGATCGAGACCTATCTCGGCGCGCTCCGCCGCGAGATCGACCTCGTGACGCAGATCATTCCGGCCAGCACGCGGGTCACCCATATCCATTGGGGCGGCGGCTCGCCCACCATCCTCGCCCCGGACGATATCCGACGGCTGGCCGATCACATCGCGGATCGGTTCTCGCTGGCTGCCGACTGCGATTTCGCGGTCGAAGTCGATCCGCGCGGCATGGATGACAGGCGCATCGAGGCCCTGCTGGAGCGCGGCCTCAGCCGGGTCAGCATCGGCGTGCAGGATTTCGACCCCGCCGTCCAGGCCGCGATCAACCGCTTCCAGTCCGTCGAGGAGACCCGCACGGTGATCGACCGGTTCCGCGCCGGCGGGATCCGCTCGCTGAACATCGATGCGGTCTACGGCCTGCCGAAACAGGGCCTTGCGGAACTGGAATCGACGCTCGATTCGGTGATGGATTTCCGCCCGGACCGGCTGGCCCTGTTCGGCTATGCCCATGTGCCCTGGGTGAAGCGCCATCAGGCGATGATCCTCGAATCCGACCTGCCGGGCGCCGTCGACCGGCACAGCCACGCCCTTGCGGCCGGGCAGCGCATCCAGTCTGCCGGGTATCAGGCGATCGGCATCGACCATTTCGCGCTGCCAGGTGATTCCCTCGCCATCGCACAGCGCGCCGGACGCCTTCGCCGGAACTTCCAGGGCTACACGGATGACCCGGCCGATGTCCTGATCGGGCTGGGAGCCTCGTCCATCTCGGCGCTACCGCAGGGCTATGTGCAGAACGAGCCCGCCATGGCGCGCTACCAGCGCGAGATCGAGACCGGCCATCTCGCCGCCATCCGCGGCCGGGCCCTGACGGAAGAAGATCGCCGCCGCGCCCGCATCATCGAGCGGCTGATGTGCGACCTGCGCTTCTCGGTCGAACATTGCCGTGCCGATGAGGGTCCGGATGCCGAGGCGCTCATCGCCGTGGCCGAGAGGATTGTCCGCGAGGACCGCGACGGCTTCGTCGAGGCCACGGCGGATGGTTTCGCGATCACGGAAGACGGGCGCCCCTTCGCCCGGCTCCTTGCGGCGGAATTCGACGCCTATCTGGCCCGGAGGCCGGGCGGGCACTCGCTCGCGGTGTAGACGACCGGAATTCTCGGCTTTCCCGGCAACGGATTCTCAACGCTGATGCGGACAATTTTCCGCATAAACGGTCTCGTCCACGATTTCTTTTCCTTGCCTGTCCTAGATCGTCCCCAACGCGGAATGTTCGCTGGCAGGAGAGGCGGGGGATGGTACGGATGACCGATCGACGGTCTGGTGGGAGCAGCCCCATCGGCAGCCGGCCGGCCAGGGGAAAAGCGTCATGCTGACGCCGATCACGCCCGCGCGTGCCTCCGAAGCCATTGCCCTGCTTGATGAAGGCTTTCCGGAACGGGGCTCCGATTTCTGGCAGCGAAGCCTGCAGCGGCTCTTCGACTGGCCGGGCAATGCGCTCGCCGGCTATCCGCCGGGCTTCTTCTGGCTCGAGAAGGAGCAGCCTGTCGGCATCCTCCTGACTCCCGCTTCTCCGCGCCGGGGATCCGGCGACCGGGTCGTCGTCAATGTGTCGAGCTGGTATCTCCGCCCGGATGTCCGCTGGAAGGCGCCGCTGATGCTGCGCGCCGTCTTCCGCGATCCCGGGCCGATCTTCACCGACCTGACCCCGACTCCGGATGTCCAGGCCATGCTTCCGGCTTTCGGGTTCCACCCCGTCAACCCGGGGATCGGCCTGCAGCTGACGCCCCTTCTCGCCCTGCGGCCCGGTGGCGATGTGCGGGTCCGCGCCTGGGAGCCGGAGGACGGGCTGGACGGGATCACGCCCCCGCCGGAACTCATCGCCCATCACCGGGATCGCGGATTCCCGACTCTCGTGATCGAACAGGGGCAGGCCCGCCATCTCTGCGTCTTCCGCCCGTTCCGCTACCGGTCCCTGCCGGCTGCCTTCGCGGTCTTCATCGGCAGCCATGCGGTCCTGCCGGCAGCCTGGCCGGCCCTTGCCCGTCATCTCCTCGCCCGGGGCTGCCTCGTCGTCCAGTGCGATGTCCGGGCCGGCAAACCTCATCCTCTCGCATTCCGTCGGCGTGGCCTCTGGTTTGCCAAGGGAGAGACCTTCGACGACAGGACCGATCACTTCGGGTCCGAATTGTGCCTTCTTGATCTCTAGGGAGACATTCCGATGCTTGCAGCTTCCCAGATTGACACACCGGCCTTGCCGGCCGAGTCCATCGATGCCGATCTTGCCCTGCTGGGCGGCTTCCTCCGGCAATTGTCTCCGGCTGCGAAGGCGCTGGATCTGAAGGACGACACGCCCCTCCTCTCCTCCGGGATCCTCGATTCCCTCGGCATCCTGCAGCTCATGTCCTTCCTCGGCGAGGAACTGGGCATCGAGATCGCGGATGATGATTTCACGCTCGACAATTTCGAGACGGTCGGCGCGCTGCTGGCCTTCATCCGCCGCCGCAAGGGTTGATCGATCATGAGCGCTGTTCTCCTCCATCAGCTTCTCGACCTGCCGAAGCCCGATGCCGACCGCCCGGCGATCATCGATGGCGGCCGGCACTGGTCATTCCGGCAATTCGCCGCCGAGGTCGAGCGGCTTGCCGCCGCGATCCGTGCGGCAGGTGCCGGACGCGGGGATCGCGTCGCGATCCTGCTGCCGAAAGGTCTGGAGGAATGCGCGGCCATTTTCGCCGCCAGCCGTGCCGATGCGGTTTTCGTGCCGATCAATCCGGTGCTGAAACCGCAGCAGATCCGCCATATTCTCGTCGATAGCGGGGCTCGTGTGCTGATCACCGGGCCGAAGCAGCGTGAGACGCTGGCCGAAGCCTTCGAGGGCATCGCGGATCTCGCCGTGCTGGATCCCGATGCCGGGGCACCCGCCCAGCCCCCGCTGCCGGCGGCCCGCAATATCGGCCAGGATCTCGCGGCCATTCTCTACACGTCGGGTTCCACCGGTGCCCCCAAGGGCGTCATGCTGAGCCATTCCAATCTGATCGCCGGCACACGGATCGTCCGGACCTACCTGTCGATCACCGCCGAGGACCGGATCCTCTCGATCCTGCCCTTCAGCTTCGATTATGGCCTGAACCAGCTGCTCACCGTGGTGGAGCAGGGCGCGACGATCGTGCTCTTCACTTTCCAGATGGGCGACCAGATTGTGCGTGAATTGGCCCGGCACGAGATTACCGGGCTTGCCGGCGTGCCGACGATCTGGGCCATCCTCACCAAGGCCGCGCCGAGCCTCGCCCGGACGAGCCTGCCGCACCTGCGCTACATCACGAATTCCGGCGGCGCCGTTCCGGAAGCGACCGTGCGCCGGCTGCGCGAGATCCTTCCGGAGACGCGCATCTTCCTGATGTACGGGCTGACGGAAGCCTTCCGTTCCACCTACCTTCCGCCTTCCGAGGTGGACCGCCGGCCGACCTCGATCGGCCGCGCCATCCCTGAATGCGAAGTGTTCCCGCTCACGGCCGACGGGCGTCGCGCCCGCCCCGGCGAACCCGGAATCCTCGTCCATCGCGGCCCCACCGTGTCGCTCGGCTATTGGCGCCGCCCGGAGGAAACCGCGCGTGTCCTCCGGCCCAATCCTCTTCGCGAAACGGTCGAAGGCGGGGAAATCGTCTGCTGGTCCGGCGACCTCGTCTATGAGGACGAGGACGGCTTTCTCTATTTCGTGGGCCGGCAGGATGCGATGATCAAGTCTGCCGGCTACCGGATCAGCCCGACCGAGGTCGAGGATGCCCTGATGCTCTCGGGTGCTTTCCGGCAGGTGGCGGCAATCGGCGTGCCGGATGAATGGCTCGGCCAGCGCCTGCACGCCGTCGCTGTCGGGCAGCAGGACGGGCTCGATACCGATGCGGTGCTGAAGCAGCTGGCCGAGCGGCTTCCGCCGCACATGGTGCCGGCGCGGATCGAGCTTGTTCCCGAGCTGCCCGTCACGCCGAACGGCAAGGTCGATTACAAGCGGCTGGTGGCGGAGCGCGCGGCATGAGCGGTTCCCAACTCACGGTTCCGCCGCTTGCGGCTGCGCTGATCGCCGAAAACTTCAGGGCCGGTGCCAACGGACTCGAGATCGGCGGCCTTCCTGTCCGCACGCTCGTGGCGCGGTTTGGTTCGCCCCTCTATCTCTATGACGCGGCAATCCTGCGCCGCCGCTACCACGCGCTCGCCGCCACGCTCGACGGCTTCGCCTCGGTCTATTTCTCGATCAAGGCCAACCCGAATCCCGGCATTGCCCGCGTCCTCGTCGAGGAAGGGGCCGGCCTCGAGATCGCCTCCGGTGCCGAGTTCCTTCTGGCGCGGCAGGCCGGCTGCGCACCGGGACACATCCTCTTCGCAGGGCCGGGCAAGGGCCGCGAGGAGATCGATCTCGTCCTCGGGGCCGGCATCGGCGAAGTGCATCTCGAAGGTTTCGACGATATTGCCCTTGTCGGCGCGCGTGCTGCCGCACTCGGCCGCGTCCAGCCCGTGTCACTCCGCATCAATCCCGGCGCGCAGGCGCAGGGCGGGGCGATGCGCATGGGCGGCAAGCCCTCGGCCTTCGGGATCGACGAGGAGCAGATGGCGGAAGCCGTCGCCGCGCTGAAGCAACAGCCGGCGCTGAAACTCACCGGCATCCATCTCTTCGCCGGCACGCAGATCCTCGATGCCGGAGTCCTGCTCGACCAATGGCGATACGGGCTCGATCTGGCGGCGCGCCTCGCCGCGCTGGCGGGCCATGCCCTGACATCGATCGACCTCGGCGGCGGCCTCGGGATCCCCTACCACACGGGCGATGCGACGCTTGACCTCGCCGCAATCCGGGCCGGCCTGCCGGCCTTGCGCGCCGTTCTCGACGCCGATCCGCATCTCCGGGAGGCCCGGCTGCTGGTCGAACCCGGGCGGTGGCTGGCCGGGCCGGCCGGGCTCTATGTCAGTGCGCTCCGGGCCGTGAAACAATCCCGCGGGCAACGGTTCCTGATCGGGGATGGTGGCATGCACCATCACCTCGCGGCCTCGGGCAATCTCGGGCAGGTGATCAAGCGGGACTATCCGGTTGTCGCGCCGGAAAGGCTGACGGCACCGCTGATGGCCGACACGCATCTGGTCGGTCCGCTCTGCACGCCATTGGACACGCTGGGACGCCAGACCGCCCTGCCGGAACTTGCAGCCGGCGACCTCGTGGCAATTCTCCAGTCGGGCGCCTATGGCCTCTCGGCCAGCCCGGTCGGGTTTCTCTCGCATCCGATGCCGGCCGAGGTGCTGGTCGAGAATGGCGTTGCGCAGGTGATCCGCCCGGCCGGGACATTCGAGGCCCCGCTGGTCAATGCGCGGAGCGAAGGGCCGCTCTGGGCCGCCGCCGCCGAGTGAAACCCGCTCCGCGCGCGGGGTTCAGGCGCGGCTCGCTCGCCACGCGCGGACAGCCCGGATGAGGGCACCGCCGAACAGGATGAGGATGGCGGTTCCATAGACCGCCATGCCGAATGCCACTGCGGCGAGGATATGCCACCAGTCTGCGGCCATCGGCAGGCCAAGGCCCGGCAGCGCCTTGAGCGCGAGCCACATGGTCAGCGTAGCGACGGCGATTTTCGCGTAGAAGACCAGCGGCGCGTGCAGCCCGAAGCGGCGGTTGAGATAGGCATAATCGGCCAGCGCGATCACGAGGGCGGCAGAAGCTGCCCCGAAGACCGCGCCGGTAATCCCGCCAAGATACAGCCCGATGGCGGATCCCAGGATCGTCAGCACCGCCTCGATTCCCTCGAGCACCACCATCGGGCGCGGCGCTTCGAACAGCAGGTACATCTGGTCCCAGCCATGCATGCGCAGGTTGCGGATGGCCGCGCAGATCAGCGCCCAGGGCAGGAGGTCGATCGTCGCCGCCCGGTAATCCGGCGCGACCAGCAGGGTCACGAAGGGATCGGCAATCGCGATCACCCCGGCGGTCGAGGGGGCGATCAGCCCGAGCAGCAGCGCCGAATTCGTGGAGAGCTGGCGGCGCGCCGCATCGGGGTCGCCGCGATCCATCTCGCGGACCGCCAGCGGATAGGCCGCAGCCGTGACAACCATCGCCGCCATGGCCGCCAGCCGGATGGCCAGCCCCCAACCCACCGAGAGCAGCCCGAGCGCGGTCGGTCCGGCGCCGTATTGCACGACGAACCGGATCCCGTGCGCGGCGAACCAGCCGAACAGGTTCGACACGACCACCGGCACGCCGAACGCGAGAGCCGCCTTCAGGATGCCGTGATCGATCCGCCCCGGCCGCGCGATCACGCCCATCCGCAGCGCGACAAGCAGCGCGATCACGCCATGCATCAGCGCGAAATCGAGCAGCACCCGGGCCGGATCGGCGCCCAGCCACGTCATCAGCGCCAGCGTCAGCAGCAGGCTGGCCAGGGGTGCGCCGATCTGCAGGAAGGAATAGTCGAGGATGCGCGCATCGCGCCGCGCCTTCTCGCTGAGGAAGGTCAGGTAGCTCCGCGTGACGACATAGAGACAGGCCCCGGCAATGAAGGCCGGCGAGGGCTTCGTCGCGCTCACGGCCACGAGGATGAGCGTGGCGGCGACCTGCAGCCCGGCCGTCGCGAGGATGATCGCCGATTCCGTCCCGGCAAGGTCCCGCCGGTCGCCGCCGGCGCCGAACTGGCCGGCATAGCGCAGGAAATACGTTGTCCACCAGGACAGGCAGATCTGGAAGATCAGTTCCTGGCTGGCGAAGATCAGCATGGTCAGCCCGTAATCGGCTGCCGCGAGGTAATGCGTCAGGATGATTGCCGTCGCGAATTGCGTCAGCGGGCTGAGGATCTGCGCCGGGAAATAGGCGAGGGTCTGGCGGATCAGCATGCCGGGCGTGCCTCGCGGGGGAAGGAGGGGGCCTGCCTCGGGAGGCGCTCCGCGTAGGATCCGTACCGTGGAACCAGCAGCAGCAGCATCAGGCACAGGATCGAGACCCCGAGCGATTTGCCGGCAATGCCGAGGAAGGTCGTGTTGACCAGGAAGAAATATCCCACCACGACCCAGCCGCGCCTCTGGCAATGGGTCATGACCGACGTCATGAACAGGAAGAAGCCGGTGAAGAACAGCACCATGGGCAGGAAGCCGTAATAGAGGGTGAAGGCGACCCAGACGCTCTCGATCCCGAATTCGAGCCGGTAGACCCGCACGAGATAGCCGAGATGGTCCTGCTGCGGTCCGAAGAGAATCTCTTCCAGCGTGAACCCATGGAACAGCTCGAACATCTTCACGCGGGCATTCGCGCTGTCATTGTCATCGACAAAGCGCAGGATCAGCCGGTCGAAGACGCCCAGTTCGAACGCGAGCCCGAGCACAGAGATCCCGACGGGCAGCAGCACGGCCAGCAGCGTCAGGAAACGCAGATCGACCCGGGCGCCGGCCAGGAACCGCACGACTTTCAGCCCGAGCGTGGCAAGAAGGAACAGCAGCAGCAGGACCAGCGACGCCCGGCCGCCGAAAGCCACCATCGCCGCGCATTGCATCGCCAGTGTCGCGTTGCGCCAGCGGCCCTGCACTTCCTGCCCGCCGCCCATCATCAGGAACATGACGTAGCAGCCGGTCATCAGCGCATTGCCCAGCGGGTGGCCGAGAAGGGCGGTCGCGCGCCAGTCATCGGTGATGAGAATGCCGCCGGCGACATAGGGTGTCAGCCGCAGACCGGTCACCACCTCGCCGATGCCGAGCAGCGCATTCGCCGCGAAGACTCCGTGGATCACCATGACCATGCGGGCCTTCGTCTCGTCCTCGAGGCGGCGGAAGATCAGCAGGAGCAGCATCGGCATCAGATAGGTGTCGATCAGGCCCGCGGCGGGCAGGCCCTGGTTGGCGACGCCATGCCAGAACACGAGGATCCAGATCAGCAGGAACAGCGTGACCCGGGCATCCTGCGCGAAGGTCGAGAGCACGCTGGCCAGCGGATTCCCGTCGCGGAGGGCGATGACGATGAAGGTGATCAGCGTCAGGTACATGGAGGGGTGGAACCGGGTCGGGCCGGCGCCCCCGAGACCGTCATAGTTCCAGCCGATCCCGTTCAGGGCCATCGGCGAGAGCAGCATCAGCAGCGCGATGATCCCGATCGCGAGGCCATGGATCAGCCGGTCGGTCCGGGGTGTCGGCGAGGCAGGCCGGGCGCGCATCACGCCGCCTGCCCGACCACGCCGATCAGCGACGGCCCGAAGGCGCGGTCACAGGTTGCGGCCATGCCGGCATCCGGCTGCTGGCCCGCCGGCAGGACCGCGATCACACCGTCGACATGGCGCGCGAGATCGATCCGCGACAGCGCCCGCGAGCCGGCGGGAGGACCGTCGATGATGACGATGCCATGCGCCTCCGGGGCATTGTTCGGCTGTGGCGCGGTGCCGGAATCGCCGAAGGGCAGGACATGGACCGGCAGATGCTCCAGCCCGGCGACCGGAAAGGCCGTCCGCGTCTGGCCATGCAGCCGGGCCGGCACGCCCCGTCGGGCAAGGGGAAGCCGGGCGGCAAGCCCGTCCGCGCTGCCGCGCCCGTCGACGAGGAGCACGGATTCGCCCCGCTCGGCGAGGGCAATGGCCAGGTTCGCGGCGAGAACCGGCGAGGCGTTGCCCCGCCCGACGCCCGAAACCATGAGGGTCGTCACAGGTTGGCGATCGAGCCGCGCGAGAATATCCTCCGCGAGGAGGCCCATCTCCTCGGCATAGGCCGAGCCGGGAGCGGCGATCGCCGATTGGCCCTGCCCGCGCCCGGGATGGCGCAGGCTGCGGCCACCCTGTCCGGCAGGCTCCCGCGGGGGAAGCATCGCCATAAGCGGCGCGTCGGGATCGTTTGGTCCATAGGCGGGCGCCATCAGGCGCGATCCCGGGGCAACCGGCGGCGACCGCCGCCTCTGGCCACCCTGCGAGAGCGTTTCCAGCACCAGCGCGAGGCCGATCCCGGCGAACAGGCCCGCCACCATGGCGAGGGCGAGGATCAGCGCCTTGTTCGGCGCCGACGGGCGCTGTGGCGCGAGGGCCGGCGCGATGATGCGTCCGGCCGGCGTGTCGACCGAGAGCCGTGCGATCTGTTCCTTGTCGCGCAGGAATTTCTCGTAGACGGCCTTCTGTGCTTCGACGGCGCGTTCCAGTTCGCGCAGGCGCAGCAGCGTCTTGTTGGTGTTGGTCGCATCGTTTTTCAGTGCGTCGAGCTGGCGTTGCAGGGCCGTGACGTTCGATTGCGCGACCGTATAGGCCGACCGCGCGCCATCGGCGATCCGGCCGAGTTCCTCGTTGATCTGCCGGCGCGTCTCGACCACCTGCTCGCGGATTTCAGCAAAAGCCGGGTGCCGCGGGCCGAGAGTCGAGCGGGCATTCGCTTCGAGGCGCAGGATTTCGGAGAGCTGGCCCCGCAGGCGCTCGATCGTGCCGGAACGGAGGGCATCATTGGTGGTGTCCGGCAGGCGGCCGGAGCGGCGGATCGCCTCCACCTGGTCGAGGCTCGCCTTGGCTTCTGCCGCCTTGCGCTGCGCATCGACAATCCCGCGATTGAGTTCGCTGAGCTGCTGTTCGCCCACAAGGCGCCCCTCGACGCCGAGGATCCGGTTCTCGACCTTGTAGGCCTCGACGCGGGCTTCGGCTTCCTTCAGCCGGCCCTGCAATTCGAGCAGATGCGTGTCGAGCCAGCTCTCCTCGCGTTGCGCCGTCTCGTTCTTTGAATCGCGGCCGTCATTCACATAGGCTTTCGCGATGGCATTCGCGATCCGCGCGGCCTTCTCGCCGCTCCCGGCGCGGACCTGCACTTCCACCACATAGGTCCGGTCAGGCCGCTTGACCTTCACCGCTTCCTTCAGGTTGCGCAGGGTATTGAACTGCACATCGCCGGGACCGCGCGTGAAATCGGGATCCTCGTTGAGTTTCTCCGCGCTGATCACGCGCTGCAGCACGGTGTCCGATTCGATCAGGACGATCTGGCTGTCGACGAGATTGGGGTCGAAGGACCCGCCAACACCCGTGCCCTCGATCTGGAAGCTCGCCCTGTTCCGGGGGTCGACGAAGATCATTGTCGAGGCGGTGAATTGCGGCTTGGCCACCATGAGATAGGCCAGGCCGAGGCCGGTCATCACCGCGGTCGAGGCGGCAATCGTTATCCAGCGCCGGCGCAGGATCGCGCCGAATTCCGCGATTCCCACGGGGATCTCGCCTGTTCCGGCCGGGGTCGGCGCGGCCGCAGGGCGGCTCAGCCAGCCCGGACGCATGGCGCGGGCAGGCCGGGCAGGAACGCCCGCCGGCTGGGCTGGTGCGGCGCTCGTCCTCCGCGCGTCAGCTCCCAGTTTCCGCAACATTCACACGATCCTCGAGACTCGACTTGGCACCGTTCACGCTGCCGCACACAGCGCGAATCCGGGCTCGACCTTGCCAGACGATCCTTTACGAAGCGTTCACCATGTTCTCGAAATCACCGGTCCGGGCGAACTCGGCGGTCAGCGCAGCCAGGCCTGCAGCCGCGGGCGGAGACGCAGGAACCGGAGATAGGCCTTTTCCAGCAGCCAGAGGAGGGCGGGAATCCGGGCAAGCTGTCCGAGCGGCCGCAGCAGCGGGATGGCGCGCCACATGGCCGCAAAGGCGGCCGCGCCGGAAACCGGATCGCATCCGCGTTCCTGCGCATGGAACCGCGCGAGCAGGGTCGCACGGTCGAGCGGGCAGGTCGATTCGGGATCCGCGATATCGACGAAAAGGATGGCCCGCCGTCGGTCGAGCCGGCGCATGGCCGCGATTTCCCGCCGGCAGAGCGGGCAGGCGCCATCATACCAGACGGTCAGGTCCGGACCGTGCGCTGCGTTGGAGGAGGTGGTGGTCATGCCGGGTCTACGCCCGGCCGCCCCGGATGGATGTCTGATCGGCCGGGCGCCTATTTCTCGACGAAGGCCTTCTCGATCACGTAGGAGCCGGGCTTCGAGCTGTTGCCCTCGGTGAAGCCGCCCTTTTCGAGCAGGGCCACCATGTCGGCCAGCATCTGCGGGCTGCCGCACAGCATCACGCGGTCCTGTGCTGGGTCCCAAGCGGGGAGGCCGATATCGGAGAAGATCCGTCCGGTCTCGACCAGATCGGTGATGCGCCCGCGGTTGCGGAACGGCTCCCGCGTGACGGTCGGGTAGTAGATCAGCTGGCCGGCAATCTGCTCGCCCAGCAATTCGTGGTTCGGCAGGTCGCGCTCGATCTCCTCGGCATAGGCCAGCTCGGCCACTTCGCGCACGCCATGCACGAGCACGACCTTCGCGAACCGATCATAGACATCCGGGTCGCGGATCAGGCTCATGAAGGGCGCGAGCCCGGTGCCGGTGCCGATGAGATAGAGGTTGCGGCCCGGCAGCAGGTTGTTCGCCAGCAGCGTGCCCGTCGCCTTGCGGCCCACGATGATCTCCTCGCCGACCTTGATATGCTGGAGCCGTGAGGTGAGCGGGCCGTCCGGCACCTTGATCGACAGGAATTCGAGCTCTTCCTCGTAATTCGGGCTGACGACACTGTAGGCTCGGAGCAGCGGCTTGCCGTTCACCGGCAGGCCGATCATCACGAACTGGCCGTTCTCGTAGCGGAAGGCGGGGTTGCGCGTCGTGCGGAAGGAAAAGAGCCGGTCGGTCCAGTGATGGACATGGGTCACGGTTTCGGTGTTGAAGGCACTCATCGGCGTCTCGGGCCCTCGATCTGGCAATGGCGGGCCGTTCCCTAGCATCACGAGCGCGGGTGCGGCTTCGACCTGGATCAAACATGTCGGCCTGCCAGATACCCGGAGAGGCGGCATCTTGTCAGCCCTCCCGGACAAAAAAGACGGATTCCCGCGCGGCCGGACCGCAGGAGAGAAGGCATCCGTCGCCTCGGCCCGCAACGGGAGAAAGTGCTCGCTGCGCGCGAGGCCTGCTGCAACGCTGGCCACGATGTCACGCCCTCTGGCCAAGCCGGAAGCGCGCCCCAGAATCCGGGCTTCCGAGGCCGATACGGCAACGAGGCGGACATGACCTTTCCTGCGACCGAACTGCCGGGGGCGCGCGCCCCGCTCTGGGCCGAGAGGCTGGGCCTTGCCGGTCTCATCCCCTTTTTCGGGCTGGCGGCCCTGGCCTGGCTCGGCCCTGGAACCGTGCAGGCGCTGGCGCTTCCGGCCCTTCTGGCCTATGGCGCGACCATCCTGTCCTTCCTCGGCGGCATCGCCTGGGGCTTTGCCATCGCCGATACGCGCGACGAACAGGATCTCGGCCGGAACGCACCCCTCTTCATCCTCGGCGTCCTGCCGCAGCTGCTCGGCTGGGGCGCGCTGCTGGCCGGCGGTCGGGCCGGCCATCTCGCGGTCGCCGCCGGCCTTGTCGGCATGCTCTGGATCGACCGTCGCCTTGTTGTCGAAGGCAGGGCGCCGGCCTGGTACGGCACGTTGCGGTTCCGTCTCTCGCTGCTGGCCGCGCTCGCCATGCTGGCCGGGGCGCTGCATGGAGGCGTGGCCCCATGATCCGCCCTGCCATCGTGCTTGCGCTGGTTCTGCATGGCACCCTGCCGGCACTGGCCGCCGGGCCGGAGCGCGTCCGGATCGATGCCTTCGAGATCGACCGCACGGAAGTGACGGTCGGCGCCTTCCGGGCCTATCTCGCCCGGCGAGGCGGCCAGACCGCCGCCGAACGCGAGGGCGGCAGTTTCGAATATGCCGGCGGGTGGGTGCGGCGGCCCGGCTGGATCTGGTCGCATCCGCAGGGGCAGCCGGCGGCGGAGACCGAGCCGGTCACCCATGTCTCGTGGGACGAGGCCCGCGCCTTCTGTGCGGAGCGCGGTGGCCGTCTGCCGACCCTCGCGGAATGGCGCCGGGCGGCCTTCACCGAGATGCGGCAAGCCCCGACCGACGGGTTCGAGACCGGCCGCACCTATCGCTATGCGGTGGGGGATTCCCCCGAGGGCATGAACAACAACCGCCGCCATCACGTCCCGGTCGGGACCACGAAACGCGGCGTCAACGGCCTCCATGACATGGGCGCCAATGTCTGGGAATGGCTGGCCGACCGGCGCGGCGACGAGGCGCTGACCGCCGGTGGCTCCTGGTGGTATGGGCCGGAACAGTCGCGCGCCGAGGGCACGCAATGGAAAGCAGCCAGCTTCACCGTGCTCTATATCGGTTTTCGGTGCGCCTATGGCGGCTAGGTCGCGGATTTTCACCCTCCTGCTGGCCCTTGCCGGCCTTCTCGCCGGCCTCCTGCCTGTGCGCGCAGCGGAAGCCCCGGCCTGGGAGGCGCTGGCCCGCGGCGCCATCGTGCTGTTCCGGCATGCCAATGCACCGGGAACCGGCGATCCCTCGGGCTTCCGGCTGGGGGATTGCGCCACCCAGCGCAATCTGGATCAGGCCGGCCGCGATCAGGCCCGGCGGATCGGCGAGGCCTTCCGCGGCCGCGGCATCGCGGTCGGGCAGGTTCTTGCCTCCCGCTGGTGCCGGGCACAGGAGACGGCCACGCTCGCCTTTCCCGGCCGGGTCGAGGGCGAGCCGGCTTTCGACTCGTTCTTCGAGGCGCGCGAACGCCGCGATGCGGCCACGGCTGCCGCCCGCCGGATCCTCGAGGGCTGGCAGGGGCCGGGCGCATTGGTCGTGGCGACGCATCAGGTCAACATCACTGCGTTGACCGGCATCGTGCCCCGCTCCGGCGAGGGCGTGGTGCTCCGCATCGAGAACGGCCAGATCCGCATCCTCGGCCGGATCCAGCCCTGACCCGTTGATGTGTGTCAAAGACGCCTGACACTCGCCTTCCTAGCCTGACCTTCCTATGTCAGGGAGGTTGGACACATGCGGGTGATGCTCATCCATCCGAATTATCATTCCGGCGGTGCCGAGATCGCCGGGAACTGGCCTCCTGCCTGGGTCGCCTATCTCGCGGGCTCGCTCCGTTCCGCCGGCTTCAGGGACATCGTCTTTGTCGATGCCATGACCAATCATCTCGATGACGAGACCCTGGCAGCGCGGATGCGGGATTACCGCCCCGACGTGATCGGCGTCACCTCGATCACCCCGTCGATCTACATGGCCGAACGGGTGCTGGAGATTGCCCGGGATGTCTGCCCCGGCGCGCTGCGCGTGCTCGGCGGCGTCCATGCCACCTTCATGTACAAGCAGGTCCTGTCCGAGGCGCCCTGGATCGACGTGATCGTCCGGGGCGAGGGCGAGGAGATCTTCCGCAATCTCGTGCAGGCTGTGGCCGAGGATCGCTGGCTGGAAAGCCGGTCGCAGATCGCCGGCCTCGCCTTCAACGATGGCGAGAGCATCGTCGCCACTCCGGCCGCACCGACGGTCAAGGATCTCGAGGCGATCAACCCGGACTGGTCGCTGCTGGAATGGGAGAAATACATCTATGTCCCGCTGGGCGTGCGGGTCGCCATCCCCAACATGGCGCGCGGCTGTCCCTTCACCTGCTCCTTCTGCTCGCAGTGGAAGTTCTGGCGCGATTACCGCATCCGGGAGCCGAAGGCCGTGGTCGACGAGATCGAGCGGCTGGTGAATGACCATCAGGTCGGCTTCTTCATCCTCGCGGACGAGGAGCCGACCATCAACAAGAAGAAGTTCACCGAATTCTGCGAGGAGCTGATCGCGCGCGGCCTGCCCGACCGGGTCAAGTGGGGCATCAATACCCGCGTGACCGACATCATGCGCGACAGGGACCTCCTGCCGCTCTGGCGCAAGGCCGGGCTGGTCCATGTCAGCCTCGGCACCGAAGCGGCGGCGCAGCTCAAGCTCGACCGGTTCAACAAGGAAACCAAGGTCAACCAGAACAAGGAGGCGATCCGCCTGCTGCGCGAGGCCGATATCTTCACCGAGGCCCAGTTCATCGTCGGCCTCGACAACGAGACCCCGGAAACGCTGGAAGAGACCTACCGGATGGCCTGGGACTGGCAGCCCGACCTCGCCAACTGGTCGATGTACACGCCCTGGCCCTTCACGCCGCTCTTCCAGGAACTGGGGGAGAAGGTAGAGGTGTTCGACTTCTCGAAATACAATTTCGTCACCCCGATCATGAAGCCCGACGCGATGGAGCGTGGCGAATTGCTCGATGGCGTGATGAAGAACTACCGCCGCTTCTACATGAAGAAGGCGCTGTTCCATTATCCGTGGCGCGGCACCGGGTTCCGGCGCAAATACCTGCTCGGCTGCCTGAAGGCCTTCCTTCGGGCCGGCGTGCAGCGCACCTTCTACGATCTTGGCAAGGTCGGCTATTGGGGCCCGCAGACAAAAAAGACCGTGGACTTCCACTTCGATGACAGCCGCCAGATCGCGCCGGCGCAGATGGAGGACTGGGTTGCAATCCAGGACCGCCGCCAGCGCGCCCAGGAACGCAAGAAGGCCGTGAAGGCCCAGCTCGATGCGGAACGCGAGCCGGTTCTCGCCTGCGGCGGCGGTTCGCGGCAGATGGACGAGTCTGTTCCCCATGGCCCGCCCCACTGATCCCGGCCGGATCGGCCCCAATGCCGTGATCCAGCTTCGCGACGTGCTGGCGGAGCGGATGGGCGCGGAGCACGGCCGGTCCGTCTTCGCGGCGGCAGGGCAGGGCGGCTGGTGGGAGGAGCCGCCTTCCGTCATGGTGCCGGAAGCCCTGGTGCGTGAGGTCCATGCGGCCCTTGTCCGCGTCTTTCCGCCCCGCGATGCGGCGATGCTGCTGCAGGAGGCAGGCCATCGGACCGGCATCTATATTCTGGCCAACCGAATTCCCGCTCCCGCGCGGTGGCTGCTGCCTCGTCTGCCGGCCCGGCTGGCGGCCCGGCTGCTCGTCGGGGCCATTGCCCGCCACGCCTGGACGTTCTGCGGCACCGGCGCCTTCCGTTACCGGATGGGCCGTCAGCTTGACCTCGCGGTCATGGCCAATCCGCTTGCCGTTGCACCGGGCGATCCCTGGCACCGCGCCGTCTTCGAGACGTTGTTCCGCCATCTCGTCAGCCCTGCCTGCCGCGTCATCGGCGCCGAACCGAACCGGCCCGATCCGGCGGAGAGCACATTCTCCGTGCTCGGACCCGGTTTCGGGCTTTAGCGGCGGCCGTCACGAGAACAGCAGGTCATGCGCGAGGGCAGGGGCGATCTTCAGCCCGGCCAGCAGATCCCGCAATTCCGCCTGTTCGCTCTTCGAGAGCCGGCGCAGTTCGACCGACGTACTCGGCGGCATCCCTTCGGCGATATCGGCCAGTTGCTGCCGCAGGATGAAGCCCGACAGATCCGCCTGCGCCGCTTCGAGCATGGCGAGGTCGGAATCGGCGCCGATCTTCATCTCCCGCAGCGCCCGCAGCCGGTCCGCCGTGTTGCGATGGGCGATACCGTGGCTGAGCGCGAGGCACCGCGCCAGCGCGACGACGGGGAACAGCCCGCCGCGCTTCAGATCGACGCGCCCGTCTTCGGCCTGGATCCGCCCGAGAAACCCGACCGGCGGCGACCAGCTGCCGATCTGGTTGGCCAGCAGCTTGATCATCGGCCGGGCTTCATGGGCGGCGGCCAGCGCGTCCTGGCGGAGGGTTGCGGCGAGGCCGGCATCTCCCTCCACGAACCGGAAATCGAAGAAGATGTCCACGGCCAGCAGGTCCTGCGGATCGACGGTTTCAGTCCAGCCGCGGATCCGCTGCCGCCAGGCATCGAGCGTCCCGTTCCAGTCCGGACGGCCGGCCATGACGCCGCCCTTGCAGAGCGGGATCCCGATATCATCGAGGATCGTGTTCATCCGGGCGCCATGTTCGAGGAACCAGGCGGTATCCGCCTCGGTGCCGGCATGGACGACCGCATTGTCCTGATCGGGAATGAGCAGCGACTCGCCGCGCCCGCCCGAGCCCAGAACCAGCACGGCGTAGGGCGCCGGGGCCGGGCCGCGGCCGGCCTCCACCATGCCCCGTTCGGCCTCGCGCGCGGCACGGCGGGTGAGCGCGCCGATCTCGCGGCTGATGATCGCGGCGATCTCGCGCGCATTCACGCCCTCGCTGCTCAGACGCCGCGCCACCAGCGGCAGCCGGCCCCAGGCGGCGGCGAGGTCTCCCACATCCTGCGACTGGTCGATCGCATCCCCGAGGGCCAGTGCATCCGACGAGCGCAGGCGCAGCAGGTCGCGCGCGGAGACGGCGCCGATCATCGCGCCATCCTCGTCCACGACGCCGAGATGGCGGATATGCTTCAGTTCCATCCGTCCGATGGCACGGTAGATGAACGCATCCGCCGGCACGGTTTCCAGCGGCCGGTTTGCGAGCTCTCCGGCCGGGCGCCCCAGCGAGGACGGGCCGTCAAGCCCGACAAGGCGGATCACGTCGCGCTCGGTCAGGATGCCGATCGGCTCGGCGAGGCGCGCCGCCTCCGTCGAGACGAAGACGGAGGAAATGCCCTTCTCCGCCATCAGCCGGATGGCGTCGCCGAAGGTCACGTCCGGCCCGATCCAGACCGGCGGCTGGCTGGCAATGTCGCGCACGCGGTGGCGGAACGGAAAGGCATCGATACGGGAGAGCACCGTGTCCGGTGCGGCCTTCGGCCGGACAGGCTCTGCCCAGCCGGCGCGGTGATAGCTGTCCAGCGCTTCGGTCAGCCGCCGGCAGGCGGTTTCCGCCTCGCCCAGCGTCCGGATGTTGCGCGTCTTCAGGATCGGCACGAGCGCGAGGAAGATCTGCGCCGTCAGCCGGGCATCGCCGAGGGCATCATGCCGGTCGGTGATGGCAAGCCCGAGATGGCTGGCGAACTTGTCGAGCGTGAAGCCGCCGAGCCGCGGGAAGCACAATTCGCCCAGAAGCCGCGTATCGAGGATATGCGTCCAGAAAACCGGCCGGCCGGCCATGGCGCATTCCCGCTCGAGCACGGCAAGATCGAAGCCGATATTGTGCCCGATCATCACGCGCGCGCCGGCAAAGGCAGCGAGATCGGCATGGATATCGGCGAAGCCCGGCGCGTCCGCCAGCATCTCTGCCGTGAGCCCGTGCACCTGCGTCGTTTCCGGCGGGATGGCGACGCCCGGGTTGACCTTCCGTTCGAAGCTCTCCGTGATCCGCCCCCGCGCCAGATGCACCGCTCCGACCTGCAGGATCCGGACCTTGCCCGGGTCGAGGCCGGTGGTCTCCGTGTCGAGAACCACGGCTTCCAGGGCGATGAGCGGGGTGGCATCGGACATGGCGTTCTCCTTGCTGTGAGGGTAAGCCATTCTGCAGCATGCCGCCATCTGCATTGCAGCGAAACGAGGTGGCAACCGGTTGAAATCGCGGTAGTCTTTGGTCGGACACGCGCTCCGGAGGGCAGGGCATGACGCATGACGGGACCCGCAAGGGCGAGATCGAGACGACCCTCCCCACGGCCCCCGATGCCGGGCTCTATTTCATCGGCGTGATCCGCACGCCCTTTGCCACCCGCGACCAATGCCCGCGGCAGGGCAAGTCCGACGGACCCGTCTGCACGATCGAACTGGATCCGCACTGGGCGCCGGCCCTCAAGGGGCTGGAGGCCTTCGAGCGGATCGAGGTGCTCTACTGGATGCACCGGGCCCGGCGCGACCTCCTGCTGCAATCGCCGAAATCCGACGGGGAGACGCGCGGAACGTTCGCGCTGCGCTCGCCTGTCCGGCCCAATCCGATCGCCACCTCGATGGTCACGCTGCTGGGTATCGAGGGTCCCCGGCTGCGGGTGCGCGGCCTCGACTGTCTCGACGGCACGCCGCTGATCGATCTCAAGCCCGATCGCTGTGCCTATACGCCGCTCTCGCCGCCCAGCCCCAGCGAGTGGCGCAGCCTCGCCTGAGCACTCCGGCGGGATTGCTTTGGCCCGTCCCGACCCAACGCTGTTCCGCCCCTTGCCAATCCCCGCCGCCATGGCAGGATGCATCCCGGGCAGGGAAATCTGCTTGACTTCAAATTTTATACAATCTACATTATATAAATGAGCGATGTGCCGATGACCCAAGCCGAGTTGTCATGGCCCCGGATGCAGCAGGGGCCGCTGGCCCGATTCTGGATCCGCCTCTCCGACGGCCTGCTGGCGGCCGAGCGCCTCGCGATCATGGGCCTGATGGGGCTTCTCGTCCTGCTCGTCCTGCTCAACGTCACCACCCGCTACATGGGTCGCTCGATTTACTGGGTCGATGAATCCGCGGTCTATTCGGTGGTCTGGCTCACGTTTATCGGCGCCTCGGCCATGACGCGCCTGCGGCTCGATTTCGCGGTGACCATGCTCACCGAACGGCTCCCGCCGCTCTGGCAGCGCCGCGCCCGCATCATCGCCACGTGTGGCGTGATTGCCTTCGCTCTCGCCCTCGCGGTCATGTGCTGGCTCTGGCTCGACCCGGTGGGCATTGCCCGCGCCGGGTTCGACGCGCGGGAATTCGCCGGCCAGACCTTCAACTTCGTCTATACCGAACGCACCCAGACGCTGAACTGGCCGACCTGGATCCTCTATCTCGTCATGCCGCTTTTCGCCGTGTCGATGGTGATCCACGGTATCGCCAACCTGCTGGAAGATCTCGGCCGCGCCCCGAAGGCGGTGATGCCGGGTTTCAGTGCCGGCGACGTGGACGGGGTGAACTGAGATGATCGCCTCCGCCGGGTTCATGCTGATGATGCTGGTCGGAGTGCCGATCGGGCTCTGCCTCTGCCTCGGCGCCGTGATCTACATTGCCGCCTCCGGCAACCCGATCCTGTATCAGAACTACCCGCTCCAGCTGTTCGGCGGCGTCGATTCCTACGGCCTCATCGCCATCCCGCTCTTCATCCTGATCGGAGAGATCATGAATGGCGGCGGCATCACGCGGCGCATCGTCGAACTGGCCATGGCCTTTGTCGGCGCACTGCGCGGCGGGCTGGCCTATGTGAACATCCTCGCCAACATGTTTGTCGCCTCCATCCTCGGCTCGGCCACGGCGCAGGTCGCCATCATGGCGCAGATCATGGTGCCGGAGATGGAGAAGAAGGGCTACGACAAGACCTTCGCCGCCGGGCTCACGGCCTATGGCGGCATGCTCGGCCCGATCATCCCGCCCTCGGTGATGTTTGTCGTCTATTCCGTGCTGGCGCAGGTCTCGGTCAGCGACATGCTGGTCGCCGGCATCCTGCCGGGTCTGATCCTGACCAGCCTGTTCTTTCTCGTCATCGCGGCCATGGGCTTCGTCTACAACTACCCGCCGGGCGATCGTCGGACTCTTGGCGAACGGGTCCGGACGATCCTGGGCGCTGCCCCCACCCTGCTCATCCCGGTCGTCATTGTCGGCTCGATTCTCGGCGGCCTCGCCAACCCCACCGAATCCGCCGCGATCGGCTCGGTCGCCGCCGCGCTGATCGGGCGCTACTGGACGCGGGAATTCGCCTTTTCCAGCCTGCCGCGCATGCTGCTGCGCGCCGGCATCTATTCCGCCATCGTGCTGTTCCTCGTGGCGGCGGCGGCCGTGTTCTCCTGGGTGCTGATCTACGGCAAGGTGCCGCAGGCCGCGGCCGCCTGGATCCAGACCGTGGCGAAGGATCCGGTCAGCTTCATGCTGCTCACCAACGTCATCCTGCTCGTCATCGGCACGGTGATCGACGGCATTCCCGGCCTGATCATGACGGTGCCGATCCTGCTGCCGATCGCGACCGAGATCTACGGCATCGATCCGCGCCAGTTCGGCGTGGTGGTCGTGGTCAATCTGGTTCTCGGCCTGCTCTCGCCCCCCGTGGGGCTCTGCTTCTTCGTTGCCGCCGCAGTGACCGGCGCGAAACCCGGGAAGATGTTCCTCGTGACACTGCCCTTCTTCATCATCGCCTGCATCCTGCTGGTCCTGCTCTCGCTGTTTCCCTCGCTTTCCCTCGCCCTCCTCAAATGACCCGAAAGGAGCCTTGCATGACCCTCTCCCGTCGTAGCCTTCTTGCCGCCGGCGCCACGCTTCCGCTGGCCGCGCCGACCATCCTCGTCGCCCAGGCGCGCGAGATGCGCCTCGGCATCCTGACGCCGACCGGCCATCCCTGGAACAACGCCGCCCTGCGCGTTGCCGATCGCCTCAAGGCGGAATCCGGCGGGCGGATGACGCTGACGGTCTTCCATGCCGGCCAGCTCGGCAACGAGGCCGCCATGCTGCAGCAGATGCAGTCCGGCGCTCTGGACATGGGCTGGATCATGGCCGCCGAACTCGGCTCGCGCGTGCCGGCCATCGCCGCGATCACCGCGCCGTATGTGGTGGATTCCACTGCCAAGATCGCCAAGCTTGTGCGCCATCCGGTTGCCGGCAAACTGTTTGACGTCCTCCCGCGTGAAACCGGCACGGTTGGCCTCGCCTGGGGCATTACCGGCATGCGCGCGATCTTCTCCGCGAAGGACATCAGTTCGCTGGCCGATATCAAGGGCATGAAGCTGCGCATCAACCCGACGCCGGCCTATCGTGACTTCTACCAGCTCCTCGGCGCCGCCCCGACGCCGATTCCCACCCCGCAGGTCTTCGACGCGATGACCAATGGCCAGGTCGACGGGCTCGAGGCGGATCTCGAATTCTCGTGGAACCAGCGCTTCGACAAGGTCTCGAAGGTCATCCTGCAGATGAATGCGATCTTCATGCCCGTGATCGCCCTCGTCTCGGGCCGCGTCTGGCAGGGGATGCCCCCGGCCGACCGCGAACTGATCACCCGCATCGTCAAGGCCGAACTCGACCGCCAGGTCGACGAGCTGGCTGGCAACGAGCCGAAGCTGATCGAGCAGTTCAGGGCCGCGCCGATCCCGATCCGCCAGGCCAATCCGGCCGATGCGGAAAAGGTCGTGGCGGAGTATGACAAGATCTGGCTGCCGAAAGCGCCGATCCTGTCCGAGCTGCGCCAGGTCGGCAAGACATTGTAACGCCGCCCGCGCGATCCGATCGGCCCTTTCGCGGGCCGATCCCGCCCTTCGGCGGATAGACCGGGGAAACGTCCGGGCTGGCCCTTGCGGGCCGGCCTTCCATGAATTCACGCTGGGTTGACCAGCCTCAGAGAGGAGCCGGGCACCATGCCTGCCAACATTTTTCAAGGAACCATCCCGGCGCTGATGACGCCGTGCACCCCCGACCGCAAGCCGGATTTCGACGCCCTCGTCCGCACCGGCAAGAGCCTGATCGCCGCCGGCATGTCCGCCGTGGTCTATTGCGGCTCGATGGGCGACTGGCCGCTCCTCACCGATGAACAGCGGATGGAAGGCGTCGAGCGCCTCGTGGCCGCCGGCGTGCCGGTCATTGTCGGCACCGGCGCGCAGAGCCCGGCCCGTGCGGCGGCGCTCGCGGCCCATGCGAAGAAGGTCGGCGCGCAGGGCCTGATGATCATCCCGCGCGTGTTGTCGCGCGGCTCGTCGGTCGCGGCGCAGCAGGCGCATTTTGCCGGCATTCTCGAGGCGGCGGTGGATCTGCCTTCGGTGATCTACAACAGCCCCTATTATGGCTACGAGACCAAGGCGGATCTCTTCTTCGCCCTGCGCGCCCGCTATCCGCATCTCGTCGGCTTCAAGGAATTTGGCGGCGGCGCCTCCCTGCGCTATGCGGCCGAGCATATCACCAGCCGCGATGCCGCGCTGACCCTGATGGTCGGCGTCGACACGCAGGTCTTCCACGGCTTCGTCAATTGCGGCGCCGCCGGCGCGATCACCGGCATCGGCAATGCCCTCCCGCATGAGGTGCTGCACCTCGTCTCGCTCTGCCAGGCGGCGGCGCGCGGCGATGCCCGGGCCCGGCGCGAGGCGCAGGAACTCGAACAGGCGCTGGCGGTTCTCTCGTCCTTCGACGAGGGTGTCGATCTTGTGCTCTACTACAAGTATTTGATGGTCCTCGAAGGCCATCCCGAATATGCTCTCCACTTCAACGAGAGCGACAGCCTTTCCGACAGCCAGCGGCATTATGTCGAAGCCCAGCACCGGCTCTTCAAGAGCTGGTATGCCGACTGGGCACCGAAGGCCCGGAAAGCCGCCTGACGCCGCTCGTCACGGCCAGAACCAGAGGGGCCGCCCGCGTGCGGCCCTTCGCATATCTCCAGGGTGGATCTCCCATGACCATGCAGTTCAAGAACCTGATCGGCGGCGAGGCCGTGTCGGCCTCGGCCTATTCGGCCAATCTCAACCCCTCGAATACCGGCGATGTGATCGGCGAATTCGCGGCCGGCACGAAAGCCGATGTCGATCAGGCCGTGGCCGCGGCGAAGGCCGCCTTTCCGGCCTGGAGCCGCTCGACACCGCAGGAACGCTACGAGGTGCTGAAGAAGGCCTCGGACGAGGTGCTTGCCCGCAAGGACGAACTCGGCCGCATCCTCAGCCGCGAGGAAGGCAAGACGCTGCCGGAAGGCATCGGCGAGGCCACCCGCGCCGGCCAGATCCTGGCGTTCTTTGCCGGCGAAGCACTTCGCCTGAACGGCGAGGCCGTGCCGTCGATCCGCCCTGGCGTGGGCATCGAGGTCACGCGCGAGCCGGTCGGCGTCATCGGCATGATCACGCCGTGGAATTTCCCGATCGCCATTCCCGCCTGGAAGCTCGCGCCCGCCTTGGCCTATGGCAACACGGTGGTGATCAAGCCGGCCGATCTCGTGCCGCATTCGGCCTGGGCCCTGGTCGATATCCTCCAGCGCGCCGGCCTGCCCAAGGGCGTGCTGAACCTCGTCATGGGCCGCGGCTCCGTCGTCGGCCAGGCGATCATCGACCACAGGGATGTCGCGGCGATCTCCTTCACCGGTTCGGTCGGCACCGGCCGTTCCATCGCGGCGGCCTGCGTCGCTGCCAGCCCGATGAAGAAAGTCCAGCTCGAGATGGGCGGCAAGAACCCGCTCGTCGTGCTGGATGATGCCGATCTGAAGACGGCCGTCGAATGCGCCGCCAACGGCGCCTATTTCTCCACCGGCCAGCGCTGCACCGCCTCTTCGCGCCTCATTGTCACCGAGGGAATCCATGACCGCTTCGTCGCGGCGTTGACCGAGCGGCTGCAGGGCCTCGTCGTGGATGACGCGCTGAAGGCCGGCACGCATATCGGCCCGGTGGTCGATGCGAAGCAGCTCGAGACCGACGAGAACTACATCGCCATCGGCCGCAAGGAAGGCGCCAAGCTGCATTGGGGCGGCGAGCGCCTCAACCGCGAGAACCCGGGCTTCTATCTCCAGCCCGCGCTCTTCACGGAATGCACCAACCAGATGCGCATCTCGCGCGAGGAAATCTTTGGCCCCGTCGCCAGCGTGATCCGCGTGAAGGATTACGACGAGGCCCTCGCCGTGGCGAACGATACCGATTTCGGCCTCTCCGCCGGCATCTGCACGGGCAGCCTGAAACATGCCACGCATTTCCGCCGCAACAGCGAGGCGGGGATGGTCATGGTCAACCTGCCGACGGCGGGCGTGGATTATCACGTGCCGTTCGGCGGCCGGAAGGGCTCGTCCTACGGCCCGCGCGAGCAGGGCGCCTATGCCCGCGAATTCTACACCACGGTGAAGACGGCCTATACCTTCGCCGGCTAAGCACGGCTAGGCAGGGGGTGGGCGCAACGCGCCTCACCCGCCGATGCTAGGCGCCGTCGACCTCTGCCCGGTGGGGAGAGGTGGGAGCGCGCTGGAGGGGCGGGGAGCAGAAGCGAAGGCGGTGGCGCGTTGCCCTGGCCCCGCCTGCGGGGAGAGGGTGGTCACGGGCGAAGCCCGGGACCGGGTGAGGGGCTTCCGGCGCCCCCCGGCTCAGCCCTTCTTGATACCGTTCTGCTCGGCGACGAAATCGGCCAGCATCGGCACGAATTTCTGGCCCATTCCGGCCCCGATTGCCTGGCCGAGCAGGTTCTTCGCCGCGCTGCCGATCGGGTTCGGCACCTGCGCCGCATTGGCCATGGCATCGACATAGCGCAGGTCCTTGAAGGCATTGGCCAGCGTGAACTTGTGCGATTCCGGATTGCCTTCGAGTGCATAGCCCATGAAGGTCTCGTAGAAGCCGCAGGACATGCGCCCGCCGCGGATGACGCTGTCGAACGTGGCGATCGAAATGCCCACCTTCTGGCCGAGCGCCAGCGCCTCGGCATAGATCGCGGCATAGCCCATCGAGACGAAATTGTTGAGCAGCTTCATCTTGTGGCCAGCGCCGACAGGGCCGAGATGGACGATCTTCGCGGCCCAGGTCTCGATCACCGGCTTGACCCGGTTGAAGACCGCCTCGTCGCCGCCGCACATCGCCACAAGCTGGCCCGCCTCCGCCTGGACCGGCGTGCCGCCGAGCGGCGCATCGACGAAATCGACACCCATCGTCTTGAGCTCGGCCGCCAGCGCCTCGGTCGAGACCGGGTTGGCCGTCGAGGTATCGACGATGACAAGGCCCTTGTGGGCCCCCGCCATGATGCCGTCCGGCGCGCGCATGATCTTCTCGATCAACGGCGAATCGCTGAGGCAGAGATGGAGGATGTCGGAATTCCGGGCCACCTCGGCCGCGCTCTTCACCTCCACCGCGCCCATGCCGACGAGGCTTTCCACGGGGCCCCGGTTCCGGTTGCCGGTAATGGTCAGCGGATAGCCCTTGGTGACGATGTTCTTCGCCATGCCGTGGCCCATGAACCCGACACCGATGAATCCCACCCGTTCCTTTGCCATTCCCGTCACTCCTGCTTGGTTCCGTTGAGCGCCCGGTAGGCGCGGATCACCTGGCTGTCATCGGCGCGGCCATGGCCGGCGCCCGAGGCGGCAAGGAACATCTGGTGGGCCTGCGCCGCCAGCGGCAGCGCCACCTTGCCGGCCCGGCCGGCATCGAGCACCAGCGAGAGATCCTTGACGAAAATATCGACCGCGCTGGTGACCTCCGGATCCGGCTGGATCATGCGCGGGCCGCGATTGTTGAGCATCCAGCTCCCCGCCGCCGACTGGCCGAGGATCTTCAGCAGCATCCCGGTATCGAGCCCGGCCTTCTCCGCCATGGCAAAAGCCTCGGCCACCACCGCGATATGCACGCCGCAAAGCAGCTGGTTGATGGTTTTCACCATCGCGCCGTCGCCGGCCTTCCGGCCGACATGGTAGAGCTTGTCGCCCAGGGGCTCGAGCACGGGCCGTGCCTGATCGAGCACCACATCCGGCCCGCTGGCCATCAGCGTGAGCGTGCCCGCCTCCGCGCCGACAACCCCGCCGGAAACCGGGCAATCGAGGAAGGCCTTGCCGGCCGCCTCCGCCATCTGCCCGATCGCCACGGCATCGCCGGGGGCGCAGGTCGCCATCAGGATCACCACCGCGCCGGGGGCGAGCGCATCGAGCGCGCCGCTCTCCACGAGGGCCGACCGCGCCTGCTGAGCATTGACGACCATCAGAACCAGCGCGCCGGCCCCGCTCGCCGCCTCGCGCGCCGAAGCCGAGGCGAGGCCGCCATTCTTCTCATGCGCGGCGAGGGCGGCGGGGTTCAGGTCGAAACCACGGACGCGGAACTGCTTTTCCACCAGCCGCCGGGCCATGGGCAGGCCCATGGCGCCGAGGCCGATAAAGGCGATATCGCGCGGAGCCGGCACGGGATTACTCCTTCACGGCGCCTGTCATCGCGGACACGTAATATTCCACGAAGAACGAATAGAGGATCACCAGCGGCAGCGAGCCGACGAGCGCGCCCGCCATCAGCGAGCCCCAGCGATACTGGTCGCCGTCGGTGAAGGCCGTCACGATCGCCACCGGCACGGTCTTGTTCGCATGCGTGTTGATGAAGGTCAGCGCATAGATGAATTCGTTCCAGCACAGGGTGAGGCAGAAGATGCCGGCCGAGATCAGCCCCGGCACGGCCAGCGGCAGCACGATCTTCATCAGGATCTGGAACCGGCTGGCGCCGTCGATCAGCGCGCATTCCTCCAGCTCGAACGGGATCGTCTTGAAATAGCCCATCAGCAGCCAGGTCGAGAACGGGATGAGGATGGTCGGGTAGGTCAGGATCAGCGCGAAGGGCGTGTCGAACAGCCCGTACTGGTAGACGACCGTCGAGAGCGGGATGAAGAGGATCGAGGGCGGCACGAGATAGGACAGGAAGATCAGCCCGCCCACCGTGCTGGCCCCCTTGTAGCGCACGCGGACGATCGCATAGGCCGCGAAGACCGAGGCAATCAGCGCCAGGATGGTCGAGACCACCGAGATGAACATCGTGTTCCAGAGCCAGCGCGGATACTCGGTCTTGAAGATGAGATCGTAGATATGCTCGAAGGTCGGCGCCCAGGTCCAGAACGGATTGGCCCGCTCGAAATCGACCAGCTCCTCCTTCGGCTTCACCGCCGTCAGACCCATCCAGTAGAACGGGAAGAGCAGCACGAACATGATCAGGAAGAGCGGGATATAGACCGTCACCACGCGCCGGGGCAGCGTGTCGAGATAGGACATGCCCTCGCGGTTGTCGGTGATGTCGGCTCGGGAATCGGCGGCGCTCATGACAGGCTCCGGGCGTTAAGAGAAACAGGGATGGGGAGAAGCGTCAGGCGGTTCGCCATCAATCCTCTCCCTGCTGCCACTTGCGGCGCTGCAGGCCGAACCACGAGATCATGATCGCGCCGAGCAGGAAGGGGATCATCGCGGTGGAGATGGCGGCGCCCTCGCCGATCTTCCCGCCGAGAATGGCGGTGTTGTAGCTCATCGTGGCCATGAGTTCGGTTGCCCCGGCCGGGCCGCCATTGGTCAGCACCTTGATGAGCTGGAAATCGGTGAAGGTGAACAGCACCGAGAAGGTCATCACCACCGCGATGATCGGGGTCAGCAGCGGGTAGGTGATGTGGCGGAACATCTGCCAGCGCGTTGCCCCGTCGAGCGTCGCGGCCTCGTAGAGCGAGGGCGGCACGGTCTGCAGGCCGGCGAGCAGGGTGATGGCGATGAAGGGAACGCCGCGCCAGACATTGGCGAAGATCACGCTCCAGCGCGCATTCCAGGCATCGCCGAGGAAGTTGATGTTGGTCGTCCGCCAGCCCATCTCCTTCAGTGTCCAGGAGATGATCGAGAACGTCGGGTCGAATATCCACCAGAAGGCAATGGCGGAGAGCACCGTCGGCACGATGAAGGGGATCAGCACGATGGCGCGGATCATCGCCTTGAACGGCAGGTGGTGGTTCAGCAGGATGGCGAGATAGAGCCCGATGGCGAATTTCGCGATGCTGGCGATCGTCGTGTAGAACAGCGTGTTGAACACCGCATCCTGGAACTTGCGGTCGCCCAGCACCCATTCGTAATTCTCGATACCGATGAATTCGCCCGGCCGGCCGATCCGCGTATCGGTGAAGGACAGCCAGATGCCGAGACCGAGCGGGTAGGCGAGGAACAGGATCAGGAAGGCTGCGGCCGGCACCATGAACCAGAAGCCGAGCCAGTTGCGGTTGGTCTTGAGGCGGTCCCAGGCAGTGGCCTCGCGGATCGGGGCACGCGTCGGGGCGCTGCGGGGCAGGGCGGCATCGGTCATCACGGTTCCTCCGGCGTCAGATCCCGGATCGCGCGCGGCCCGGCCGCGCGGCGTCGAGAGGGGAAGCCCTCCCCGGCGGACCGGGGAGGGCATGCCTTGTCATCAGCGATAGATGCGCTTCAGCTGGCGGTCGGCGACGGCCATCGCGCCCTGCACGGTCTCGCGCCCGGTGCAGACCGAGGCGAACATGTCGAGCACCACGAAGTCGGCGAGGGCCGAGGCGGCGCGCTCGCCCACCGAGCCCTGGCCGCCGGCGGTGAGCGTATCCCAGGCCGCGGTCTTGGCGACGCCGAGCTTCGGATCCGAGGTCCAGACCGGGTTGGCGTCATAGGCCTTGAGCGGATGCGAGAGATACGCCACGGCGCTTTCGAGCCACTTGTTGTAGTTCTCGGCTTCCATCATGAAGGTCATGAAGGCCTTGCAGGCATTCGGCGCCTTCGAATACTTCATGATCAGCATCGGATAGGCGATGTGGAATTCCGTCGGACGACCCACCGGGCCGACAGGCCAGGTCGAGTGGTTCATGTCGTCGCGGATTTCCTTCATCTTCGGATCCTTGTCCGCGCCGGCCTTGGCCGCGGCATAGATCGAGACGCCGTTATTGGTCACCGAGACTTCGCCGGCCAGGAACGCCTTGTTGTTGAACGCGTCGTTCCACGAGGCCGTGCCCGGAACGAACGTATCCGACAGGGCCTTGGCATATTCGAGCGCCTTGGCGGTTTCCGGCGAGTTGATGACGACCTTGTCGGCCTTGTCGACGGTGTTGCCGCCATGGCTCCACAGCACCCAGTGCACCCAGGCATTGCCGTCGCCCGAGGCGCGGCCCAGCGCGAAGCCGCCCGGAACCGATTTCGCCTTCAGCGCCTTCATCATTTCGAGGAAGCCGGCGGTATCCTTCGGGATCGACTTGAACCCGGCCTTCTCGATCATCGACTGGCGATAGTTGATGACGTTGGCATTGTAGGCGACCGGCAGCGCGATCCACTTGCCCTGGCTCTTGCCATAGGTTTCCGCGGTCGGGGCCCAGCCGCCATATTTCTTGCCGAGATAGTTGCAGACATCCGAGACGTCGGTGCACTTGGCCGGGAAGAGATGCGGCAGCGAGTAGAGGCCCCAGAACATGTCCGGGCCCTGGTTGGTGTTGGCCGCGACCGACGCTTTCGGCTGCACGTCGTCGAGAGATTCATTGATCACGTTCACCTTGACGCCGGTCGCCTTGGAGAAGGCGTCGACAAGGGCCATGAAGCCGTCTTCTTCCGCCTGGATGAAGCGCTTCCAGCGCAGCAGCTGGATCGAGGCATTGGCTTCCGGCTTGAACGGGGCCGACTGCGCCCAGGCGCGGGCGAAATCGGTGAGGCCGCTGCCGGCCAGCATCGCGCCGGCGCCGAGCGTGGCGGTACCGGACAGGAAGCTGCGCCGGTCGAGTGAGGGGGTCTTGATCGTCATGCCGTTTCCTCCGTATGGCCCGGTCGTTGAGCGCCGGAGCCGTTTGATGCGCCCATCCGGGCCGGTCGGTCCTCCGCCGGCCTCCCGCCGGCGGGGAAAGGTCAGGCCGCCGGCTGTCCGCCAGCGGAGAAGGCGTATCAGGCCACCAGCCTTTTGCCGGTCTCGGCATCGAAGAGATGCGCGATCGGCAGGCTCGGCGAGATCGGGATCATCTCGCCCGGCTTGGCGGTGAGGCGTTCGCGGAACACGGCGATGATGTCCTGCCCGCCGGCGCGCAGCACCACCTGCGTTTCCGAACCGGTCGGTTCCAGCACCACCACTTCCGCCGGCACGCCGGCTGAATCGATGCGGATATGCTCCGGCCGGAGGCCATAGACGACCGGCTTGCCATCCGAGCCGGCCGGCGCCGCGCCGACAGGCAGGTGGAAGCCGCCATCGGCCATGAAGCCACCCGAACCCAGCTTGCCCCGGATGAAATTCATCGCCGGCGAGCCGATGAAGCCCGCCACGAACAGGTTTTCCGGCCGGTCATAAAGGTCGAGCGGCGCGCCCATCTGCTCGACGATGCCGTCATGCATCACCACGATCTTGTCGGCCATGGTCATGGCCTCGATCTGGTCATGCGTGACATAGACCGTCGTCGTGCGCAGGCGCTGGTGCAGTTCCTTGATCTCGGTGCGCATCTGCACGCGCAGCTTGGCATCGAGGTTCGAGAGCGGCTCGTCGAACAGGAAGACCTGCGGATCGCGGACGATCGCGCGGCCCATCGCCACGCGCTGGCGCTGCCCGCCGGAAAGCTGTTTCGGATACCGCTCCAGCAGCTTCTCGAGGCCGAGGATCTTCGCGGCCTTGTCGACGCGCTCCTTGATCTCCGCCTTCGGTGCGTTCCGGAGGCTCATCGAGAAGGCCATGTTGTCGGCCACCGTCATATGCGGGTAGAGCGCATAATTCTGGAACACCATCGCGATGTCGCGTTCCTTCGGCGGCACGTGGTTCACCACCCGGTCCCCGATCAGGATCTCGCCGGCGGAAATGTTTTCCAGCCCCGCCAGCATCCTGAGCAGGGTGGACTTGCCGCAGCCCGAAGGCCCGACCAGCACGACGAACTCGCCATCGGCGATGTCGATATTGACCCCGTGGATGATCTGAACGTTGCCAAACGCTTTCCGCACATCGCGGATCGTCACAGACGCCATCGACTCCTCCCGCTACCGCCCCGTTCCGGAGCGTCTTCGATTGAGCGCGGCGTTCCTGGCGTGCTAACGGCCTGGCATGCTGTCGCGCGTTGCCCGGCTCTTGCGGCCGGTCCTAAAAAGTCATACTAGTTTTTCCGTGCTGTCAAGCGGGTCTCTGGCCAATCGGAACGAAGAGTTGAGAGGTCAAGGTTTCCTGGACGGGAATTTGGGGAGGCATTCATGCTGAAGCGGGTTGGGGGCCGGGCTGTGGCGCGGCCGGGCATGGAGGGGCCCTTCACCCAGATGACCGAGCGTCTTGCCGTGGCCATCCTCTCGGGCGAGCTGCCCGTCGGTGCGCTGGTCCCGAACGAGGAAGGCCCGGATGGCGAGGGCGCGGCTTCGCGCACGGCCTACCGGGAGGCGATGCGCTTCCTCGCCGGCAAGGGGTTGATCGAGGCCCGCCAGCGGGCGGGGACCCGTGTTGCCCCCCGGGAATCCTGGCATATGCTCGATCCGGACGTGCTGCGCTGGTCGCTCGCGGTCAAGCCCGACGAGGCCTTCATCCGGGATCTGTTCGAACTCCGCTTCATGATCGAGCCCGGCGCGGCGCGGCAGGCGGCGATGCGCCATCGCCCCGAACAGCTGGCGGCGATCCGCCTCGCCCTCGAGGGCATGGAGCGCGAGACGCCCTATACCGATGCGAATTTCGCCTTTGATCTCGCCTTTCACGAGGCGATTTTCCACGCCTCCGGCAACGAGGCGCTCAAGGCGCTGATGGGCGTGGTCTCGACGACGCTGCATTGGTCGCTCCGCACGCAGAGCGCGCGGGACCCGAAGGATTTCGACCAGCCGATTGCGGATCACCGCCGGCTTTACGAGGCTCTGGAGCGCCGCGACGCCGATGGTGCGGCCACGCTCACGCGCATTCTCGTTGCCGATGCCCTCCGCGCCACCCTGGCGGCCCTGCGCGGTCTGGCGACCCATCCCGTGCAATTGGCCTGACCAATTCCAGGGCCGCGACGGGGCGCTGCGTCAATTAATAATACTAATTCGGGGCCCCGGACGGTCCCGAGATGCCGGATCCCGCGGGGCGGGCGGTGCTGTCTCCGGTCCGGGCGGGCTCGCGGGGGGAGAAATCCCGCGCGCGAGTTCGGCCACCAGCCAGTCACGGAAGGCGACGATCTTCTTCGGCATCACCGCGCGTTTCCGCCAGACGAGGCGATGCCCGCTGGCCTTGATGTCACGCGGGCCGAATGGCATGACCAGCCGCCCGGAGGCGAGTTCGGCTTCGGCGATCAAGGTCGATTCGAGGCAGATTCCCAGCCCGTCCGTCGCCGCCGCGATCGCCATGAACGACCGGTCGAAATGCATGTGCCGCGCCGGCACCGCCTTGCCCGGCGCATGCACGTCGAGCCAGTTCTGCCATTGCGCGACGTTCCGCACCGAATGGAGCAGCGTCATCGTCTCGAACGAGGTGGTCCGCGGGTTCCACGGCCCCGGCCTGAGGTAGTCGGGCGCGCAGAGCGGCACGATGCTCTCCTCGGCCACGAGCAGGGAATCGCAGCCTTCCGGCACCGGACGGGCATATTGCAGGTCGAGATCGTACACATCATCGCGGAACGGCCCGGCATCCGGTGTCGAGGACAGCCGGACCACGATGTCGGGATGCGAGGCGATGAACCGCTTCAGCCGGGGCATCAGCCATTGCGCCGCGAAACTCGGCGAGCAATGCAGCGCCAGGATCTGCGCATTGGCCGGCTGCGAGACGATGCGTGTCGCCGCCTCGAGGCGCTGGAACCCCTCCTGCAACGCCTCGTGATAGCGATGCGCGGCATCGGTCGCGAACACGCTGCGGTTGCGGCGCTCGAAAAGCGGGGCGCCGAGCACCCGCTCCAGTTCCCGGATCCGGTGCGAGACCGCCGCCGTCGTCAGGCCGAGCGTCTCGGCGGCCTGGGTGAAACTGCCCTGCCGCATCACGGCGCGGAAGGCTTCGAGCGACCGGAGGGGCGGCAGGTCAGACATTCGGAACTCCTGATGGAAACCGGCCAAGGATTGGGCATCGACAAATCGTCAAAAAAATTTTGTCAATCGACATATATTATTTGATTTTCTTTGTCCAAATTCCTGCGCAAGATCGCACCAAAACAGGTCATTCCGGGAGGTTTTCATGCTGCTCAAGGGACAGGTCGCGGTCATCACCGGCGGGGCGTCGAAGCGCGGCCTCGGCCTTGCCACGGCGCGGCTTTTTGCCGAACACGGCGCCCGTGTCGCCATCCTTGACCTGGATCTGAACGCCGCGAAGGAGGCCATCGCCACCCTGAAGGGCCGCGGCCACATGGCGATCCGCTGCGATGTGACGAAGCGCCGCGAATGTGAACGGGCCGTCGAACGCGTGATCAATCGCTACAAGCGTCTGGATATCCTGCTGAATTACGCCGGGATTACCTCGCCGCAGCGGGTCATGCAGGTCGACGATGCCACCTATGACCGGGTTTTCGACATCAACATGCGCGGCACGCTTCACATGACGCAGGCCGTCGTACCGCAGATGCGGGCGCAGCGTTCAGGATCGATCGTGAACATGTCCTCGGTCTCCGCCCAGCGCGGCGGCGGGGTGTTCGGCGGCTCGCATTACTCCGCCGCCAAGGGCGCAATCCTTGGATATACAAAGGCTTGCGCGCGGGAGCTCGGCCCCGACAACATCCGCGTCAACGCCATCTGCCCCTCGATGATCGATACCGACATTACCGGCGGCATGCTCACCGATGAACGGCGCGAGGAGATCAAGAAATCGATCCCGATGGGCCGCATCGGCACGGCGGACGAGGTGGCCGGCTGCGGACTGTTCCTCGCCTCGTCGCTCTCCAGCTATGTCACCGGCTCGGAGATCGACATCAATGGCGGCAGCCATATCCACTGATTTGTCAATATGTTATGGGGGTGATGAACCGGCCGGATGCCCGTTCATCCCGCAGCGGCCGCCTCGTCCAGCAGGGCCCGCGCCGCCGGGCCGGCCCAATCCATCGCCCCGGCGACATAGCCGAAATTCCGCCCGCCCGGCGTCAGCACATAGCTCAACGGCAGGCCAAAAAGCCGGAACGGGTCCTGCGGCGTCGCTTCGTCGGTCCGGCGCGCCACCCTGAAATCCGGATCGATGAACGCCGGCAACCGTTTCAGGCCCAGGCCGGCGAGATAGGGCCGGACAACACGCGCCCCCTCCCGGTCGACCGAGATCGCCACCGCCCGCAGGCCCGTCTCGCGCTGCAGCAGCGCGTCGAGGGCGGGCAGTTCCTGCCGGCAGGGCGGGCACCAGGTCGCGAAGAAATTCACAATCAGAACAGTGCCCTGGAAGCGTTCGAGCCGCGTCGTCCGGCCATCGGGCCCGGTCAGGACATGCCGCCCGACCGGCGCCGGATCGGCGAACCGGATCGCCTGTCCGCGCGCGTTGCGCAGGGTCGGCAGAGGCTCCTGCGCCCGGGCAGCGGGCACGAAAAAACCCGTGGTCATCAGGCTGAGAAGGGTGCGTCGGGTTGTATCCATGTGGTCTTCCGGGGCATTCAGCCTATAAAATAATCAACGAAAACAAATGTTTGCGATTCCGGTCCGAAGAAGCCCCCATTGCAACCGCGTTCGGCCTGTGGCATTCAGGAACCATGCGCTACCGTATGAGAATGGCGCAAGATTGATGGGTGGAGAAACGGCATGACATTTCCGATGCGCAAGACGATCCTCGCGGCCATGGCCGCAGCCGCCATGATGGCACCGGGTATCGCCCGGGCCGAATTCATCAACGTGCTGACCGGCGGCACCTCCGGTGTCTATTATCCGATGGGCGTCGGCATGTCGAAACTCTTCGGCGAGAAGATCGCCGGTGCCCGCCCGAGCGTTCAGGCGACCAAGGCCTCGGTCGAGAACCTCAACCTGCTGCAGCAGGGCAAGGGCGAGATCGCATTCACACTCGGCGATTCGGTCATCTCCGCCTGGAAGGGCGAGGCCGATGCCGGTTTCCCGGCGCCGCTGAAGAAGCTGCGCGGCATCGCCGCGATCTATCCGAACTACATCCAGATCGTTGCCTCCAAGGAATCCGGCATCAAGACCCTGGCGGACCTGAAGGGCAAGCGGCTCTCGGTCGGCGCGCCGAAATCCGGCACCGAGCTGAATGCCCGTGCGATCCTCGCCGCCGCAGGCCTGTCCTACAAGGATCTCGGCAAGATCGAGTACCTGCCTTTCGCCGAATCCGTCGAGTTGATGAAGAACCGCCAGCTCGATGCGACGCTGCAATCCGCCGGCCTCGGCGTGGCCTCGATCCGCGATCTCTCGACCTCGGTCGAGATCGTCATGGTGGAAGTGCCGCCCTCGATCGTCGACAAGGCCGGCCTGCCGTTCATCCAGGGCGCGATCCCGCCCAACACCTATACCGGCCAGGCCAGCCCGGTCAGCACGGCGGCCGTGATGAACTATCTCGTCACGCATGAAGGCGTTTCGGAGAAGCTGGTCTATGAAATGACCAAGTCGATCTTCGAGAACCTGCCGGCCATCGCTGCCGCCCATGCCGCCGGGCGGGCGATCAAGCTCGAGAATGCCGTGAGCGGCATGGCCATCCCGCTGCATCCGGGTGCGGCGAAATACTTCAAGGAAAAGGGAATCCAGCTTCCTGCCACCAATTGAGGGCAACAGCTTTCCGCTGATGCATGACCGGCCGGGCTTCGTTCCGGCCGGTCATGTCGTTCTGGCCAACCCCGCCTGCTGATCAAGGTGCGTTCATGTCGACTGCGCTGAACCCGAATTCCGCCGCTTCCGAAGGCCAGCCGCCTGCCCCTGCGCCGGTTGTCGATCCTGAACACGGGCTCCCGGCGGGGTTCGGCCCGGGGCTGACCGGCCATCTCCTGTTCTGGACGGCGTTCGCCTTCTCGGTCTTCCAGCTGGCCACGGCCTTCAACCTCCCGCTCGATTCGCGCATCGGCGGGCTCGTCTCCTATATCGCCCTGCTGCGCGGGCTGATGCTGGGCTGGCTCGGCTGGATCCTTGTCGGGAAGGTTCAGGGCAAGCCGGCCCTGCCTGGTCTGCTGGCATGGCTGCCGCTCGCCATCGTGATCGAGCTTCTGGCACGGTTCGATGGCTCGGTCCCCAACCAGGTCCTCCGGGCCCTGCATGTCGGCTTCCTGATGACCGTGGCCGGCGGGCTGCTGCTCGTTCATCGCTCGGCGACGCCGCTGCAGAAGGCCACCAGCCTCGGGATCATCCTCGTCGGCATCGGCGTCGCGCTCTATCAATGGTTCTTCTATGCGGACCTCCTGCTGCGCACGGGGTCGCTGAATGGCCTTGATGTCGCGCTCGGGATCATTGTCCTCATCGCGCTCTTCGTCCTGGCCTGGCGGTTCATGGGCCCGGCCCTGCCGATCGTCTCCGGGCTGTTCCTGGCCTATGCCCTGTTCGGCAATTACCTGCCCGCGCCGCTCGATCATCGCGGCTACAGCCTCGAACAGGTGATCGACCAGATGGCCTATGGTACCGAGGGCATCTATTCGACACCGACCGGCGTCTCGGCCACGTTCATCTTCCTGTTCATCCTGTTCGGAGCCTTCCTCGAACGCGCCGGCATGATCCAGCTCTTCACCGATGTGGCAATGGGCCTGTTCGGCGCGGCGCGCGGCGGCCCGGCCAAGGTGGCGGTGTTCTCGTCCGCGCTGATGGGCACGATTTCCGGGTCCGGCGTCGCCAATGTCGTCTCGACCGGGCAGTTCACGATTCCGCTGATGAAGCGCTTCGGCTACCGCGCGGCCTTTGCCGGCGGCGTCGAGGCCACGGCCTCGATGGGCGGGCAGATCATGCCGCCTGTCATGGGTGCGGTGGCGTTCATCATGGCGGAAACCATCGATGTTCCCTATGCCGAGATCGTCAAGGCCGCCATCGTGCCGGCCCTGCTCTACTATTTCGCGGCCTTCCTCGCCGTTCATCTCGAGGCGGGCAAGCGCGGCCTCGTCGGCATGGCGCGGGATGAACTGCCGAGCCCGGCCAAGGCCCTCAGGGCGAAATGGTATCTCATCCTGCCGCTGGCCGTGCTGGTTTACCTGCTCTTTGCCGGGTTCACGCCGCTTTTCTCCGGCTCGATCGGCCTCGCGCTGACCGTGCTGCTGATCCTCGGCGCCTCGGCCACGCTCGGCATCACGCAGCCGACAATCCGCATCCTGTTCTGGGTTGCGCTCGGCCTGCTCTGCGCGACCTTCTTCTGGTACGGGATCATGGTGATCGTCGGCCTCGTGGTGACGCTGGTCCTCTGGAACCTTGTCAGCCATGGCGGCCGCGAGGCCCTCGCCATCTGCCGGGATTCGCTGGCTGACGGCGCCCGCCAGGCTATTCCTGTCGGTGTCGCCTGTGCCGTGGTCGGCATCGTCATCGGCACCATGACGCTGACCGGCGTGGGCACCATTCTCGGCACGGCGGTGGTCTCCGTCGGGCAGAAAAGCCTCCTCGCCGCGCTGGTCCTGACCATGATCGTCAGCCTTGTGCTCGGCATGGGCATCCCGACCATCCCGAATTACATCATCACGTCATCGATCGCGGCGCCGATCCTGCTCGAACTCGGCGTTCCGCTGATCGTCAGCCACATGTTCGTCTTCTATTTCGGCATCATGGCGGATCTCACCCCGCCGGTCGCGCTGGCTGCCTTTGCTGCCGCGCCGATCGCCCGGGAAAGCGGGATGCGGATCGGGGTCGAGGCGGTGAAGATCGCGATTGCCGGGTTCATCATCCCCTATATGGCCGTTTACGATCCGGCCCTGATGCTCCAGCCCGTCAAGGGCGTGACGGGGGCCGCCTATCTGGTGGCGGTGGGCTGGATCGTCTTCAAGGCCACGCTGGCCATCATCCTCTGGGGCGCGGCCTTTACCGGCTACCTCCAGCGGAGCATGGCTGCCTGGGAACGTGTCGTTGCGGTGATTGCGGCCGCCCTGCTCGTTGTGGCCCTGCCGGTAACCGATGAACTCGGTGTCGGCCTGGCTGCCCTCGTGATCGGCCATCACCTCTGGCGGGCGCGGCAGAACCGCGCCGTGCCGGCCTGACGGCTGCCGCGTGGGTGCCTGCCTGCTCGTCTCGGGGAAGGTGATGGCCCTCGCGGCGCCGCTCTTCACCCTCGGCTGGACGCATTCGGTCGAGAAGGTCGAATGGGAGGAAACCTGGCGCATCGATGGCCCGCGCCTCGTGCTCGAACAGGCCCGCGTGAAAGGCTCCGGCGCCGGCATGGAGCCGCCTCCGGAGGCGCGTCGCGTCGATGGCTGGTATGTCTGGAAACCCGAACGGAGCGAAAGCCGCCTGATGCTGGCTGCCTCGGGTGCGACCGGCTCCGGCTGGCGCCTCTGTGTGGCGGGCCAATGCCGGAGCCTCGGCAAGGCGGCCGGCGGCCCCGTTGATCTCGCGCCTTGCCCCGGGCTCAGCCGCCCCTGAGGCGGTGGGGCCGGACGGGCTGGCCGATGCCCGGATTGGCGACGATCCGCCCGTCCTTCGCCACCAGCCGGCCCCGCAGGAAGGTCATGACCGGCAATCCGCGCGTCCGGAAACCCTCGAACGGCGTCACATTCCCGAGGGAATGGAGGTCCTCACCGCGGATCACGCCTTCCCGATCCATGTCGATCACCACGAGATCGGCATCGGCCCCGGGCTGGAGCGTGCCCTTCCGCGGGAACAGGCCGAAGGCACGCGCCGGCGCCTCGCAGGCCATCCGCACATAATCCGGCAGGCCCATCCGGCCCTCGTTCACGGCATTCAGCATCAGCCGCATCGAGGTCTCCACCCCGGGAAAGCCGGGCGCTACCTCCCAGATCGAGCTGCGCTGTTTCTCTGCAGGCGCATGGGGGGCGTGGTCAGTCGAGATCATGTCGATCACCCCGTTGAGCAAGGCGTCCCAGAGCGGTCCGGCATGGCCGGCTTCGCGCACAGGCGGCTTCACCCGCAAGGCGAGTTCGCCGGCCCGGGGCGCATCCTCCATGCTGAGATAGAGGTAATGCGGGCAGGTCTCGGCGGTGATGTCCACGCCCCGCTTCTTCGCCGCGGCGATCAGCGGCAGGGAGTGCCGGCAATTCTCATGCGCGATATGGATCGGGCAGCCCGTCCATTCGGAAAAGAGCGCGATCCGCGATACCGCCTCCACCGTCGCGATATCGGCATGCTGTTCGAGATGGGCGGCGAGGTCACGCCGTCCCTCGGCCTTCAGCTTCGCGCCCCGCCAGCCAAGGATCGGCGTGTTCTCTGCATGAACGGTGCAGCGGATGCCGAGTTCGGCGAGGATGGCCAGCGCATCGAGCACCGCGCCGTCATTCGGGCAGGGCACGAGCGGGTTGTCGCTGCCGAGATAGAGCTTGAACGCCACCGACCCGGCCTCGGCCATCGGCGCGAGCTGGTCGAGATTGTTCTCGCCGATATAACCGTAGACACCGAAATCGACGAAAGCCTGCGCCGAGGCGAGGGTCAGTTTGGCGCGGACAGCCCCCGCATCGGCTGTCGGCGGATTGGTGTTCGGCATGTCGAACACGGTGGTCACACCGCCGATCGCGGCGGCCTGTGTGGCACTGGTCCAGGTCTCCTTGTAGGAGAAGCCCGGCTCGCGGAAATGGACATGAACGTCGATCGCACCGGGGATGACATGGCGCCCCGTCACATCGACGACCTCGCGCGCCGGAGGCATGGCCGCATCGCTGCCGAGGGCGACGATCCGCCCGTCCTTGACGGCAACAGCGCCGGGCTTGAGACCCTCCGGCGTTGCAAGGGTACCGCCGGCGAGGACAAGATCGACAAGACCGCGCATCACGGGATGGCCCTCGCGATCGCCTCGGCCACGGCGAAGAGATCGGCATTGCGCCGACGCATCACGGCCATCCGGTCGCGGATCTCGCCCATCGCGCCGGTGGCATCGAAGGTCGTGATCCGCCCGTCCTCGACAAGCACCCGACCATCGACCAGTACATGCGAGACCGCCGCGCCGGTCTCGGCAAAGACGAGTTGCGCCACCGGGTCATTCACCGGCACCCACCAGGGCCGGTCGAGCCGGTACAGTGCCAGATCGGCTTTCCAGCCCGGCGCGATCCGGCCGATCCGGCCTTCGAGCCGGAGCGCCTTCGCGCCGCCTTCCGTGGCCATGCGCAACGCATCCCGCGCGCTGACCCAGCGCGTGCGATCGGGCAGGTCGGCCCGGTGGAGCAGGGCAGCCGCCCGCATCGCCTCCTGCAGGAGCAGGTTGTCATTGGCGCCGGAGCCATCCGTGCCGAGCGCGATCGGTACGCCGGCCGCCAGCATGTCGGGCGTCCGCATCCGGCCGGCGCCGATCCGGGCATTGCTCTCCGGATTGTGGACGGCCACCACGCCATGCCCGGCCATCCGGGCAATATCGGCATCGGTCAGCCAGTTGCAATGTGCGCAGGACCAGCGGCCGGACAGCACGCCAAGCCGGTCGAGATGTTCGACGGTGGTGGTGCCATAGCGCTTCGCGGCAATCGCCGCCTGCGCCCGCGTTTCGAGCAGGTGGGTATGGATGCCGAGATCGTGCTGCTCGGCGAGTTCGGCACAGAAGACCAGCGCCCCGTCGCTGCAGCGATCCGGGTTGGAGGGCGCGGGAAAGACGCCGATCCGGCCGGCATGGCCATGCCAGCGCGTGATGATCTCCGGCATCTCCTCGCGTAACGCCTCGAGGGGATGCGGCCTGAGGATGTCGACCGAAGCGGCAGCCGCGGCCAGTTCGGGCGGCAGCCCGGCGCCGGCCGGCACGATATCGCCGAATTCCCCGTCGAAGAACCGCATGCCGAGTGTCGCCCGCATCCCGGTTTCCGCCCAGGCCGCAAGCACCGCATCCATATCCGCCACGGTGAAGCGCTGGCCGGGGAAATGGTCGATCGCCGCCGTGGTGCCGCTCTGCAGCATCTGCGCAGCGCAGAGCAGAACGGCGAGACGGATCTCGTCCGGTGTCCGGCGCGACGTATGGGCCTGCGTCAGCCACATGAAGGCGGGGTGGCTGAGACGGTCTCCGAACCCGGCCATCGTGCCGGATTGTGAATGCATATGCGCGTTGACCAGCCCGGGGACAGCCAGCAGGCCGCGCGCCTCGATCACCCGATGCGCTGCCCCGGCGGCCTCGGCAGGAACCAACCCGACCGCCTCGATCACCCCGTCGCGGATCAGGATGTCGCCGCTGTCGAGGATTCTCTCCTCCGCATCGAGGGTCAGGATCATCGCCTGCCGGATCAGCACGGTCCCGCCGTTCATCATGGCCGGGTTCCTCCGGCTCCAAGGTCGAGCCGCAGGCCGCGCCCTTCCGCCTTGGCCCGGGCGGCCAGATGCTCGGCCAGAACCACATCCTGAATGGCGAGGCCCATCGACTTGAACACGCGGACATCGCTCGCGGCCGAGAGCGGCAGCCCGCCCGCCGGCACGGCGCCGATCTCGGCCCGGATCCGCTCCGGAACGAGCGCCCCGCTGGCGAGGGCGAGCCGGAGATCGCCGGCCTTTTCCGTCGCGCCCTGCCGCGCATCGACATAGAGATCGGCGCGCCGCATCAGCGCGTCATCGGCCTCGCGGGCCTCCGGGCGATTGGCCCCGCCCAGCACGATGCAGGCGCCCGGCTTGACCGCCGCGCCGGGAAAGACCGGCTGGTCCGAGGTCGTGACCGTGGCAATGAGATCCGCACCGGCGACGGTCGCCTCCGGCGAGTCCGCGCAGACAATCCGGGTATCGGCGAGATCAGGCCAGAGCGCCGCCTGCCGGGCCAGCGCCTCGACACGTTCCGGCGAGCGCCCGGCCAGCCGGATCTCGCGGATCGAAGGCCGCACGGCCTTGAGGTAACGCAGGGTCAGAGGCGCGCTCTTGCCGGCGCCGAACAGGGCAAGGATTCCGGCATCCGGCGCGGCGAGCCTGTCCGCGCCGACGGCAAACCCCGCCGCTGTGCGATGGTCGTTGAAGGCCCGCGCCGCCATCAACGCCATCGGTTCCGCCCGCCGCCAGTCCCACAAGGTCAGCAGGCTGCCCCAGAGGCGCGGGGCCTCCGGTCCGTCGGGATAGGCGTGGACATTGCTCTTGATCGTGAGCGCCTCCGCCCCGCGCGCGCCGCCAAGCATCAGGCACCCCGCCTTCGGGGTGCCGTGCCGGAGATCGCCGCGCACCGGTGCGGCGGCTTCGCCTGTGGCATGGAGGCGGAAGGCCAGCGCAGCACAGGCCATCGCATCGGGCAGGGTAATCAGCGCCTCGATATCCGCCTCGCCCAGGAACAGCATCGGCTCAGCAGCAACCGAGGCGCTGCAGGTAATGCCCCCGCACGGCCGTCTCGAAGGCGGGCAGGGCGGCGGCAAATTCCTGACGGCTGGCCATGCCCGCACGATAGGCCGCGCGAAGTTCCCGATGCGCAGCCTCGAGATCCACCCCGACCACGCGGCCGCGGCTGACGATGGTGCGCCCGGCCACGATCACCTCGCGGATATGGCTGCGGTTGGCCCGCGCGAACATCAGGTCGAGCGGATCGACCGGCATCAGCGCATCGTCATCGAGTGCCGCCCGGTCGACCAGCACGAGATCGGCGGCAGCACCTTCGGCGAGCACGCCGCCCTCCGGCGCGCCGATGGCGATGCGGCCATTCTCGAGCGCCATCCGCAGGATATCGGCCGGGGCCAGTTCCGTGTCAAAACCCCATCCCGCATGGAGCGACCAGAGCAGCCGCATCTCGCGCAGGGCGTCGTCATCCTCGTCGAAGGCCTGCCCGTCTATGCCAAGCGCCACACGGCAGCCGCGCCGGAGCATCTCCGCCACCGGGGCAATCCCGGAGCGCAGGGCAAGGTTCGAGGAGGCGTTGGTGGCGATGACACAGCCGGCCTCGGCGATCATCTCCAGCTCGTCCGGCCGTGCCCAGACGCAATGCGCCACGGTCAGCCGCGGCGAGAGCAGGCCGATCTCCTTCCAGCGCCGGACAAGCCCGCCGGGATAGTTCCGGTCGGCCCATTCCCGCTGGTATTTCGTCTCGAAGAGATGCGTGGTCACGCGCCGGCCCGTGCGGGCGGACGCTTCGGCAATGGCTTCCCACATCGCCTCGGAACACCATTGTGGCCCGTTCGGCCCGTATTGCACATCGACCATCGGCCCGCCGACCGCTTCGGCCACGGCATCGACCTGGGCAAGCTGCTCGCCGATCGGAGGTACCGGCCCGAGGAAGCGCTGGCCGATGGCCTCGCGTTCAGCCGGGCCGAGGGCGCCCAGCACGCCGGCAGGATCCCCATAGACAAGCGGGTTCTGGTCGCGCAGGCCGATCCCGTAGGCGATCCGCACGCCGACATCCCGGGCAGCGCGGGCAATCTCCCGGGCCTCGGTCGGCAGGTCGGTCAGGCCCATCGCCCGCGTGGCATGGACCATGACGCTGCCCTGCCCGCCCAGCGCCGCCCGGGCGAGCGGCGCCACCGCGGCGAGGTAGGGCTCGACCGGCACCATCAGCGCCAGCCGGTGCAGCCAGATTTCCAGCGGCCTGCCGAAGCCGCCGATCGAGCTCGTACGGAGTGGCCGGGCATGGTCATGCGCATTGGCCAGAGCCGGGAGGACAACGATATCCGCCGGCGTTTCCGGTGCGGCGTCGATGGCCTGGATCCGCCCCTCCGCCAGTATCAGCCGGCGGTCAGCAAAGCCGCCCCGTGCGTCGACCCCGTGGCGGGCGGCAATCTCGCGCGGGGCAGCCATGGCCGGCATCCCCCGACCTCAGCTCTTCGGGGCGGCGAGCTTGCGCTCGGCCAGCGGCGGCAGGAAGGAACGGTTGAACACTTCCGCCATGGTCGGCGCCTTGGGCAGGCCGAAGGCCTCGACGATCTGCGCGATCGCCTTGCCCATCCGCTCGTCGGAAACGTCGCCCGCGCCGATCCTGTCGGTTTCCGGCGTGAACATATGCGCGCGATAGGTGAACTCGACGCGCTTCGCTTCGATCTCCGGGTTCACCGTCGGCTCGACCCGGGCCATCACCTTGCCGGCTTCGGCCGGGTTCGCGGTCAGTTCGAGCATCGCGCGGTTCACGGCGCGTACCAGCCCGGCCACGGCCTTCGGATTCTCGCGGATCATCTTCTGCGACACCATCACGCCGTTCGAATAGGCCTCGATGCCGTGATCGGAATACATGATGAACTTGTAGTCCTTGTCCGGGTTCAGCCGCATGCCGATCAGGTTCATGTAGGAGGTCACGGTGAAGACGAAGCCACCATCGACCTGGCCCTGCACCATCATCATCTCCTGGACCGACGGGGCGATATTCACCACCTCGACCTTGCTCGCATCGAGCCCGTTCAGCTTGGCGAAGATCGGGAAAAGCCGGTGCGTGGCCGAGCCGGCCGGCGAGGTCAGCTTGCGGCCTTCGAGGTCCTTCAGCGTCTTGATCGGGCTGTCGGCCTTGTGGATGATCGCGAAGGGCGCCTTGTTGTAGATCATGTAGACCATGACCGGCGCTTCGCCCGGCTTGTTCACGGCCTGCTGGATGATGGCGTTCATGTCACCGAACCCGGCATCATAGGCGCCGGACATGATCCGCGTGACAGTGGCGGCCGAGCCTTCGCCCTGATCGATCGTGACATCGAGGCCTTCGGCGGCGAAATAGCCCTTCTCCTTGGCATAGAAATACCACGAATGGACGCCCTGGTATTTCCAGTCGAGCGTGAAGCGGATCTTGGTCGGGCTCTGGGCCACGGCCGGTGCGGCGAGCCCGAAGGTGGCAGCGGCGAGGGTTGCAAGGGCGGTCTTGAGGAAAAGGCGACGCATGGAAATCTCCTTGGATCAGGTGGGAGAGAGGGCGAGGTCTTTCAGGGGGAGGCGAGATCGGTCTTTCGGTGGGCCCAACCGGTGACGCGGTGTTCGATCAGCGAGAACAGGACGTAGAGCGTGACGCCCAGCCCCGCGAGAACGAACAGGCCGGCAAAGACCAGAGGCACGTTGAAGCTCGACGAGGCGATCATCATCATGTTGCCGATGCCCCGGTTCGAGGCGACGGTCTCGGCCACGACCGAGCCGACGAAGGCGAGGGTGATCGCCACTTTCAGTGCGGCGAAGAAATAGGGCATCGAGCGCGGCAGGCTGACATTCCAGAGAATGTCGAGCTTCGACGCCTTCAGCGTCTTCATCACATCCTCGAGTTCGGGCTCGACCGTGGCGATCCCGGTGGCGACATTCACCACGATCGGGAAGATGCAGATGATCATCGCGGTGAGGATGGCCGGCACCGTGCCCGCCCCGTACCAGAGCACGAAGATCGGCACGACCGCGACCTTGGGGATCGACGAGAACCCGACCAGCAGCGGGTAGGCGGTGTCGTAGGCGAGCCTGGACGAGCCGATCAGCACGCCGAGGAACAGCCCGATCACGACGCCGATGCTGAACCCGACCAGCGTGGTGTAGAGCGTCTGGTAGGTATGCGGCCAGATCGCCGGCCAGAATTTCACCAGCGCCGCCACGATCTGGGTCGGGCGTGGCAGCAGGATGTCGGAGATGTTCGCCACGAGGCAGAACAGCTCCCAGGCCACGAAAAAGCCGAGGATCAGCGCGGTCGAGGCGCCTTTCTCCCGCAGGGTGTCGAGAATCCGTTCCATCGGGTTCCTCCTCAGGCCGCGCCGGGCGGATGGCTGACAATGCCGGTCCCGCCCCGCGCGCCGACGATCATCGCGCGCAGCTTCTGGTTCAGTTCGACGAAATCGGGCTGGAAGGTCATGTCGATCGTGCGCGGGCGCGGAAGCTCGACGATCTGGTCGTCCAGGATCCGGCCCGGCCGCGCGCTCATCACGCAGATCCGGCTGGCGAGATAGGCCGCCTCGCGCAGGTCATGCGTGACGAGGATGACCGTCAGCTTCTTCGACAGCCAGAGATCCTGCATGACCGCCCAGAGCTCCTCGCGGGTGAACTGGTCCAGCGCACCGAACGGCTCGTCGAGCAGCAGCAGGTCGGGGTCATGCACGAGGGCACGGCAGAGATTGGCGCGCTGCATCATCCCGCCGGAAAGCTGGAACGGGAATTTTTCGGCGAAGCCGGCCAGCCCGACCTGCTTCAGCAGGGTCTCGACCCGGTCCCGGAACTCGCTGTTGCGCTTGGCCCGGAAGCCCTGCCGGAAAGGCGGCACGATCTTCAGCGGCAACATCACGTTGTCGCGGATATTGAGCCATGGCAGCAGGGTCGGGTTCTGGTAGGCCATGCCGATCCGGATCGGGTTCGCACCGATCTCTCGCCCGGCCACGAAGACGAAGCCCGTGCTCGGCTTCAGCAACTCGCCGACCATTTTCAGGATGGTTGACTTGCCGCAGCCGGATGGCCCGACCAGCGCCACGAACTCACCCTCGGCGATCTTCAGCGAGGTCGGGGCCAGCGCCTGCACGGCGCGCGCGCCCTTGCCATAGGTGATCGAGGCATTCTCGAATTCGATGAACGGGGCGGTCGGAACCGCCCCGCCGCCGGCTTCGGCGGGTCGGAGCTGGGCATTCATGAGGCGCCTCCCGGGCTGGTCCTGACTGGCCCTCGCAAGACTGCGGCCAAGGTCTGGTCAATGTTGCGCGGGCGGGCCGGCGGCATCCGCTGGATACCGGTGACCTGCCGGCCCCAGCCGCTGGTTTCCTCGACGAGGCGGCGGTCGCGCTGGACGAAACGCCCGCGGACCAGCGTATGGATGGGAAGGCCCGTCACCTCGACCCCTTCGAACGGGGTGATCTTGCCGCGCGAATGCAGTCCGGCGGCCCTGATCGTCTCGGTCCGCTCGAGATCGACCACGGCGATATCCGCATGGGCGCCGGCTTCGATCCGCCCCTTGGCCGGCCAGAGGCCGAAGGCCCGGGCCGGGTTCTCGGCCGAGATTTTCACATAATGCTCAAGCGTGATGCGCCCCTTTGCCACTTCGTTCAGCATCAGCGGCATCTGCGTCTCGACGCCGGGGAAGCCGCAATCCGCCTCCCAGATCACCGCCTTCGTCTTTTCTTCCGGCGTGTGCGGTGCATGGTCGGTGGCGATCATGTCGACAACGCCGCTCTGCAGCGCCTGCCAGATCGCGGCGGAATCGCTCGCCTCCCGCACCGGCGGGTTGACGCGGATCACCGAGCCGAGCCGCGCATAGTCGCGGCTGTCGAGCAGCAGGTAGCAGGGGCAGGTCTCGCCGGTGATCTCGACACCGCGTGCCTTGGCATCAGCCAGCGGGCGCAACTCCGCCGCCGAGGAAATATGAAGAACATGGACCCGCGCGCCGGTCCATTCGGCGAGTTCCGCCGCGCGGCTCACCGCCTCTGCCGCCACGATGGCAGGCCGGGCGGCAATATGGGCGAGTGGGTCGTTCCGCCCGGCTTCCATCAGCCTTTTCTGGCGCCAGGCCATGATCGAGGCCGTCTCGGCATGGAGCGAGATCCGCAGTCCGGACGGCGCGATGATCTCGAAGCCTTCGAGCATGGCCCCCGTCGAGGGCGAGGGCAGGTTGCCGAAGGTGTTGCCCATGAAGCACTTGAAAGCGTTCACGCCGCCATCGATCAGCCCCTGCAGCTCGTCGATATTGTCCTCGGCGAGCAGGCCGTAAATGCCGAAATCGACATGCGACTTCCCGGCCGCCTCCTGCTTCTGGCGCAACTCCTTGACCGAGCGCGTCGGCGGATGGGTGTTCGGCATCTCGAAGACGGTTGTTGTCCCGCCCATCGCGGCGGCGGCGCTGCCGGTCCGCCAGTCTTCCTTGTGGGTGTAGCCCGGCTCGCGAAAATGGACATGCACATCGATCGCGCCCGGCAGCAGGAATTTCCCGCTCACATCGACAACCTCGCGGGCCGCCGGCATGGCCCCGGGCTCGCCGACCAGCGCGATCAGGCCGTCCTTGATGGCGATATCGGCGCGGTAGCGCGTCATGCCGTTGACAATGGTGCCGCCGGTCAGGACGAGATCGGCCAGGAAGGGTTCCGTGCTCATCGCAGCCTCACAGCATGGCCCAGCCGCCATCGACCGGCAGGTCGACGCCGCTGATCTGGCGGGAAACCTCGGAGGCAAGGAACAGGCAGGCATGGGCCACGTCCTCGTCGGTCGAGACGCGGCGCAGCGCATAGTCGGCCGCATGCTTCTGGACCGCCTGCTCTTCCGTGATCCCCAGCCGCGCCGCCATTTCCGGCACGACCTTGCCGCGGAAGCGCGGGCCGTCGACCATGCCGGGCGCAACGCAATTCACGTTGATATTGTAAGGCCCCGCTTCCAGCGCGAAGCTCTTGGTGATGCCGCGCAGGCCCCATTTCGAGGCGGAATAGGCCATGCGGCCAGCGCGGCCGCGCATCCCGAAGGTTCCGCCCACATTGACGATCTTGCCATCGCGCTGGTCGATCATCGTCGGCAGGCAGGCCCGCATCGTGTTGAAGCAGCCGCGCATATTGAGATCGACGATCTCGTCGAATTCGGCTTCCGTCGTCTCCCAGCCCGTCTTGCCGATCGGGCCGGAGCCACCGGCCACATTGACCAGCACATCGACACGCCCGCCATAGGCTGCCTTCGTCTCCGCGATCGCCGCATCGCATTCCGCGCCCTTCGTGATGTCGCAGGCGATCACGATCGCTTCGGCGCCCCTCGCCCGCACATCGGCGGCAACCGGCTCGATGGCGGCGATGTCCCGCCCGAGCAGCGCCAGCCGGCTGCCTTCCGCAGCGAAGGCGCGGGTGATGGCTGCGCCCATGCCCTTGGCGGGGCCGGTGATGACCACCACCCGGTCTTTCAGTTTCAGGTCCATGATCGCGCTTCCGGCTCAGATCAGCTTGGTGATGCGGTCAGCCGCTGGCGGCAGGTAGGCGCGGCTGAAGATCTCGCCCGGCGCCGGGCTGCGTGGCAGGCCATCCGCCTCGACGACAATCCCGATGGATTTGGCGAAACGGGCATCGTCGATTTCGCCAAGGCCCAGCTTTAGGAGTTCGGGATGGCTCATCTCATCCGCCAGCGTCGCAAGCAGGCGCTCCTTCTCGACGACCTTGTTGATCAGCGGTTCGCGCTTGGCCACGGCCTCGACCGCGGCATCGGGGTCCTTCAGCGTGTCCTTCAGGCCCTTGTTGATCGCCGCGAGCAGTCCTTTCAACGCGCCCGGGTTCTCGTTGACCAGCTTCCGCGAGGCAATGACCGCGTTGGAATAGAGATCCATGCCGAAATCGCCATAATTGATGAACCGGAAATCCTTGTCCGGGTTGATGCCGACCAGCTTGGCCGAGAAGCGGATCGTGTTGACGAAGCCGAACACGCCATCCACCTGGCCGCGCTGGAGCATCTGTTCACGGAGGTTCGGCTGCATGTTGGTGATCTGCACCTTGGCGAGGTTGATGCCGACCTGCTTGGCGAAGGCCGGGAAGAGTTTCAGCGCGCCGTCATTCGCCGGCCCGCCGAGCGTGCGGCCCTCGAAATCCTTCGGCGTCTTGATCGGGCCATCCGCCTTCACCGCGATGGTGAAGGGCGGCCGGTTGTAGAGTGCCGAAATCGCCAGCGGCGTGTTGCCGCCCGCCGGACCCTTCGCCACCAGCTGGATCAGCGCATTGATGTCGCCGAAGCCGAGATCGTAGGAGCCCGAGGCGACCGCGCCGACCGCGGCGCCGGAGCCATTCCCCTGATCCATCGTGATCTCGAGCCCGGCTTCGCGGAAATAGCCGCGATCCTCGGCGAGGAAAAACCAGCCCTGAGGCCCCTGGTAGCGCCAGTTCAGGACCATTTTCAGCTTGGTGAGGGATTGCGCGAGCGCCGGTCGGGACAGGCCGGCAGCCAATGCCGCACCGCCAAGACCGAGGCCGAAAGTCCGTCGCGAAATCCGTCCTGCCGTGTCCGATTTCATGTCAGCCATCCCCTGTTCAGACCGGAGGGGACGCTACAGCCAGTTGACCGATGCCGTCTTCTGCTTATTTCTTGCCAGACCTGTTCGAAAAAAGCACCACTAGGAGCAGCTGGTTGTGAAGCATCTGCGCCTCCTGAACTACGTCGACGAGGTGGCCCGGGTCGGTTCGATCCGGCGCGCGGCGGAGCGGCTCAACCTCACGGCCTCGGCGCTCAACCGGCGCATCCAGGATATCGAGGAGGAGCTGGGCACGCCGATTTTCGAACGCCTGCCCCGCGGTGTCCGGCTCAATGCGGCCGGCGAGCTGCTGATCCGACATATCCGGACGCAGTTGGCCGACATGAGCCGCGTCCGCTCGCAGATCGAGGATCTCTCCGGCTTCCGGCGCGGGACGGTGTCGATCGCCTGCAGCCAGGCCTTGGCCTATGAGCTGCTGCCGAGCGTCATTGCGGCCTACCGGCATGAATTTCCGCTGGTCGAATTCAACGTGAAGGTCCGGGACCATGCCGATGCGCTGCGGGCGCTGGCCGAGTTCGAGGTCGATCTGGCCATGGTGTTCCGACCTTCGGTCATGGCGGATTTCCAGGTTCTCGCTTCCGCCGAGCAGCGGGTCGTGGCGATCATGGCTGCCGATCACCCCCTGGCCGGGCAGAGCAACCTCCGGTTGCGGGATTGCGCGGTCTATCCGCTGGCCCTGCCGGATCGGAGCTATAGCGGGCGCCAGCTGCTGGACGAGGCCACGGCGCGGAGTTCGTTCCGGTTCGAGGCAGTGGTCGAATCGAATTCCTTCGAGTTCCTGCGCAACTATGTCCGGTTCGAGCCAGCCATCACGTTCCAGATCGAGGTGGGTGCGCCGGCCACGCTGAAGGAACGGCATGGCCTTGTCTCGCGCCCGGTCGACCTGCGCGACATGCCGCCCGCGCGGCTGGCGATGGGGCAGCTCCGCGGCCGGGCCCTGCCGGTGGCGGCTGCGAAATTCGCCGAGCAGCTCGCCCGCCGGTTCACCGGCCCGCCGGTCACATCCACTTCGGAACCGTGACCTTCTCGAACCGGATCAGCCCGTCGATCAGCAATCCCGGCTCGGGCTCGACCACGATGCCGTTGCGATGTTCCGGCGGCAGGAAACGCTGGCCGATCATGTGGTCGATGAAGGCGAGGAAGGGCTGGTAATAGCCCGCCACATCGAGCAGGCCGGCCGGCTTGTCGATCTCGCCGAGCTGGTTCAGCGTCCAGATCTCCATGAACTCCTCGAGCGTCCCGATCCCGCCGGGCAGGGCGATGAAAGCATCGGCCAGCTCGGCCATGCGCGCCTTCCGCGCCCGCATCGAGCCGACGATTTCGCCGGCATCCAGCTCCGGGTGCATGTGGCCGCGATCGGCGAGGCGCTGCGTGATCACGCCATGTGTCCGCCCCCCTGCCGCGCGGGTGGCATCGGCGAGCAGGCCCATCAGCCCCTTGTTGGTGCCGCCGTAGACGAGGGTCAGCCCGCGTGTGCCGATTGCCTGGCCAAGGGCCCTCGCGGCCTCGATATAGGTCTCGCCGAGGCCGGTATTCGAGCCGCAGAACACGGCGATGGACTGGATGGGGCGGGGGGCTTCTCTCGACATGGCAGCGCGCTCGCAGGCTGGGGAAACAATCCGTACTTGCAATCAGTCCTTGCCGGGAGCCCCGGGCATTTGCAACATCGGGCGTTGATTCCGCGCGGGAAAGGACCCTTGGCGATGTTCGAACTGAAGGCCTCTCCCGAAACCGCCCACTGGGGTTATTTCGAGGCCGGTCTTGCGCCGGCCCTCCGCGTGCCCGATGGCGCAACCGTGCGGATCAGCAGCGTCTCCGGCACGCGCGAGGTGCTGCCGCCGGCCGGCTTCCATGTGCCGCCGGAACTTCATGCCATCCATGCGGCGCAGGTCGGCCTGCCGTTCGGGCCCCATATCCTCACCGGGCCTGTCCATGTCGAGGGCGCCAGCCCGGGCGACGTGCTCGAGGTGCGGATCCGCGAGATCGGCCTGCATCAGGATTGGGGCTTCAATTTCAACCGCCCGCTGGCCGGCACCCTGCCGGATGATTTCCCGACCTATCACCTCATGCATGTCGCACTCGATGCGAAGCGGATGGTCGGGACCATGCCCTGGGGGCTCGAATTGCCACTGGCGCCGTTTTTCGGGGTGATGGGCGTCGCCCCGCCCCCGGCCTGGGGGCGCTGCACCTCGATCATCCCCCGCGCCTTCGGCGGCAATATCGACAACAAGGAGCTGGTGGCCGGCGCCACGCTCTACCTGCCGGTCTTTGTCGAGGGGGCGAACTTCTCCTGCGGGGATGGCCATGCCCTCCAGGGCGATGGCGAGGTGAACGTGACCGCGATCGAGACCGCGCTTGTCGGCACGTTCGAATTCGTCGTGCGGAAGGACCTGCGCTTCACCTATCCGCGCGCCGAGACGCCGACCCATGTCATCACCTGCGGCATGGATCCCGATCTCGACAGATGCGCCGAGAAGGCCCTGCGTGACATGATCGCCCTCGTGGTCGAGCGGACGGGCCTGACGCGCGAACAGGCCTACGGGCTCTGCTCCATCGCCGCGGATCTGCGCATCACCCAGACGGTGAACCAGCACAAGGGCGTGCATTGCATGCTGCGGAAGGACTATCTGGTCGGCCCGCGCTGAGGTGGGCCCGCACGGGGCGGCGGCGGCGGTTTCCGCCGCGTTATTGCCACCCCTTCATGCCGAGGCGCCGGGCCAGATCGACCAGCGCCGCATCCGCCATCGCGGCATGTCCCTCGGCCGTCGGGTGGATCGCCCCGCCATAGACAGCGCTGGTCGCGCCCCAGATCGCGTCATGCAGGTCGCCGGCGAGGCGCCGGAATTCGTCCGGATAGGTCATCGCGGCGAAGTAGCTGTCATTGGCCGTCCGGACCCAGCGTTGCCGCGAGGCATAGGGCCGGAACTCGCCCTCGCGGCCGGCACAGGCGCCGGCCAATGCGCTGGTTTCCGGGGGCGGCGCGGTGGCAAAGGACCGGCCATCCGTCCGGAAGCACTGGCGGTCGAAATCCGGATCATCGGTTCCCGTGGCGCAGAAGCCATGCCGGGCGAAGGCATCCTGATGCCGGTCGACGAGTGTCATTGCCCGGCTCTCCGGTGAGCGGCAGCCGGAGGAGGGCGCGCAAACGGCCATCTCCCTGAGGGCCGGAAAGAACGTGCCATCGACAAACCGAACGACGTCCGCCGCCTTGGCGCCGTCGACACCGAAGCCGGGATGCACGTCAAATCCGTGCCGCGAATTCGGGCAGGCCCGTATTGCGTCGCGCCGGGCCGGGTTGCCGTAGATCGTGTAGAGGACATTGCCGAGATCGCGCCCCGCAATCACCGGGGCGAGCCGTCGGCGCAGGGTCTCGAAATTCGGCCGCAACACCTGCGCAAGCGCGCGCTCGGCCTCGCGCACGCTGGTGACAAGTCCCGCAGCCTCGAAGACCTCGCGCTCCTTGCCCGGCTGCAGCATGACATCGGCGACAAGGCCGGAAAAGCCGATATCGTTGGCGCCGACCGTCAAGAGGATCGCGTCGAAGGGCCGGCCGGCATCGAGAACGTAGCGGTCGATCAGCGAGATCTGCGACTGGACGATCGTCTGCCCGTAATAGTACTCGCGGGCCTTGCGCGATTTCAGGATGCCGTCCTGGATCGTTGCGCCCGAGCATCCGAGCTGCACGAAGGTGACGGCGCTGTCGGGGTTGCGGATGGCGAGCGCCAGCGCCGCGCGCATCTGGTAGCTGTAGAGGGAGCGATGGCAGGCCGGGCTGGTCCAGCGTGCCGCCCGGGCGGCCCAGGCTCGCCGCTCCTCGTCGGTCGAGGCCTCCCCCGAACTGGCCGGGCAGGCCGTGCGGAGGGCATAGCCTTCCCGGCTCGGCCGCCAGTATTCGCGGTTGGAGAAGAACCGGTCGAAGCACATGGCGCGCGTCGCCGACAGCCGGACCGGCCGGTCCGGGTTGCCCTCGCCCGAGGCGATGGAATCGCCCATCCCGGCCAGCAGCACATGCCGGACCGCAACATCCGTCGTGGCGAGAATCACGCGCGGTGTTGCCGCGTCGGCGACGCTGACCGCGAGGCGACGGCCTGCGGCGATGCGCCGTTCGAGGCCTTGGCAGGCGCCCCGCACCTCCTCCCGCGCGCCTGTGGCGAGATCGCGGAAGACCCAGCGGCAGGCCGTTGCGGCTGGCCCGGCGGGGGCGAGGGACAGGCGGACCGGAAAGCTGGCAGGGCTGAGGTAGGATTCCGGCACACCGTCGCGCCGGCAGGTTCCCAGGATCTCGTTGCCGCCCTGCTTCAGACAGGTCCGGCCGAGCATCGCGGCAGCCCAGCCCTCGCGCGGGCCGGCCGAGAGCGCGCGTTCCGTCTCGAGGATCGACGACCGGTCGGCAGCGGCCTGTTCATGCCGCTCGAAATCCGCGCGTTCGGTGAAAAGCCGGAACCGGTTGACGACATGCCACTCGATGCTCTGGGCCGCAGCCGGCAGCCCGGCCCCGAGGAACCCCAGCATGGCCAGCCCGGCGAGGCGGGCCCTTCGCTGCGTGACGGTCCTGCCAGGGCTGGCCATGCCGGCCTCCTTCTGTCCGTGCCGGTCACCCGGCATGCGTGTTCCCGCAGGGCGGCACGCCGGGGGAGAAAGGCCTGCCGCCCTGCATCACGGGGCGGGCAGGAAACCCGCTCCATGCCCGTCATGCTGGACCGAAGCCGCGCCGGACGCTGTGGCCTTTCTCACTCAGGCGAGGATTCCGGCCACGCGACGCGACCGGAAAAGCCGGGCACCGGCATTCCGCGGATCAGCGCGTCTTCCGATTGTAGATGTAATTGTCGTAGCTCGCGTCGCCGACACGGGCATAGAGCTCGTTTTCCTCGAGGAACTTCTTCCAGTGCGGATAGATCTTCGCGAAATCGGGGCTCTTGGCGCGCAGTTCCTCGAAGGCCTTGAACGAGGCGTCATAGGCCGCATCAAGGATCTGCGGGGAGAAGAAGCGGATCTTGGCCCCGGCTGCGGCGAGCTGGCGGAGGCCGCCGGAATTGATCGTATCGTAATGGGCGACATGCCCGGTCCAGGTCGCGGTAGCGGCCGCCTCGAGGATCGCCTTGTAATGTTTCGGCAGTTCGTCCCATTTCGCCTTGTTGACGAAGGCCATGATCGTCGCCTGGGGCTCCCACCAGCCCGGCGCGTAATAATACGGCGCGACCTTGTGCAGCCCGAACTTGAAATCGTCATAGGGGCCGGCCCATTCCGCCGCATCGATCGTACCGCGTTCCAGCGCAGGGTAGATGTCACCCGGAGGCAATTGCTGGGGCACCACGCCGAGCTTCGCCATGACCGTGCCGCCGAGACCGGGGATCCGCATCTTCAGGCCCTTGAGGTCATCAACCGTGTTGATTTCCTTGCGGAAGAACCCGCCCATCTGGGCTGTCGAATTGCCGACGGGCAGCCCATGCGTCCCACGGGCATTGAAGAACTCGTTCAGCAGCGCGAGGCCGCCGCCCTTGAACAGCCAGGCCGCCTGGCCGCGCGTGTTGAAACCGAACGGCAGCGTGGAGCCGAACGCATAGGCCGGGTCCTTGCCAAACGAATAATAGGAGAGGGTGAACGCGCATTCGACCGTGCCGGCCTCCGCCGCATCCAGGACGGCCGGGCCGCCGGGCACGATCTCCCCGGCGCTGAACCGCTGGATCTGGAATTTTCCGTCGGTCGAATCCGCAACCCGCCGCGCAAAGTCATTTGCCGCCTCGACAACGGAATCGACCGTCCGCGGCACGAACATCGGCATGCGCCACGTCAGCTGCGGGTTGCTCTGTGCGATGGCCGGCGCAGCGATCGCCGTGCCGGCTGCGGCGACCCCGCCGGCAAGCAGGTTCCGCCGCGAAGTTCCGGGCGCGGGCGAGCCGGCCCCCTTGGTGTCCGTCATGGTCGTCCTCCCTCCGAATGCGGCTTGTGCCGGCTATTTCGTTATAGGATATGACGACCTTGGAGTTTGTCAATCCGGGTCCCGATCCGGCGGCAGGGCCGCGCCGGAATTCACCTTCGCGAGCCGGATCAGCGGCGCGAATAGTGCATCATAGGCCTCGATGCCGATCGCCTCGCGCAGCTTTGCCTCATGCTCCTCGGACAGCCTGTCCAGCTCGGAATAGGCTAGCCTGCCCGCCTGTGTCAGATGCAGGGCGAGGGAGCGTTTGTCACCCGGAATGGCGCGCCGCTCGACGAAGCCGCGCTGCTCGAGTTCCCGCGCCAGGGCGACGAAATTGGCCTTCTTGATCGCCAGCGCATCGGCAACCCGGGTTTGTGAAAGGCCGGGATTGTGCGCGATGATCACCAGTGCGGAATACTGCGCGGGGCTGATTTCCGCAGCATTCATCGTCTGGAAGAAACTCTGGAAGATGGCAATCTGCGCCCGCCGGACGACATAGCCAAGGCGTCGGGTGAGGGGGCCGAAATCCAGCTCGGAATCGAACGTTTCCGCCGGATCGCGGGCAGGAGGCGCGGAATGGGTCGATTTTTTCGGCATGGGGCCTCGGAACGGGATCCCGCCTCTTGTGCCTGATCTGGCCTGCCGGTCAACCGCCTGCCGGTCCTGCCCCGGCAGGATCGCTTGACCAGGCTATATCGTTATGCATTATGACGATCAGAAAGGCCGCGTCACCGGGAGGGCGCGAGGAGGGGTCATGACGGATCATCTGCCGCCGACGCTGGTGCTCGAGAGGGATGGCCCGGTCGCCCTGCTGGCCCTGAACCGCGCTGCAAAGCGGAATGCCCTCGATGACCGCACGATCCTCGGCCTCGCTGCCTTCTTCCGTGATCTGCCCGAGGGGGTGCGGGCCGTGGTCATCCATGGTCGCGGAGATCATTTCTGCGCCGGCCTCGATCTCGGCGAGGTGACCGGCGAGCCCGACCTCTTCAGGGGCATCCTGCATTCACGGATGTGGCACGAGGCCTTCCGGGCCATCCAGTATGCGGCGGTGCCGGTCTTCACGGTGCTGCATGGCGCCGTTGTCGGCGGCGGCTTCGAACTCGCCGCTGCGTCCCATATCCGCGTGGCGGAGGCCTCGGCCTATTTCGCGCTGCCGGAAGGCCAGAGGGGCATCTTCCTCGGCGGCGGTGGCTCGATGCGCATCCCGCGGCTGATCGGCGTGCCGATGGTGCAGGACCTGATGCTCACCGGGCGAACGCTCTCGGCGGAAGAGGGGCATCGAATGGGTGCCGCGCAATATCTGGTGCCGGCCGGCGAAGGCCGGGCCAAGGCGCTCGAACTCGCGCACAGGGCGGCGGGCAATGCGCAGATGACGAACTATGCCGTGCTCCAGGCGTTGCCTCATATCGCCGAATCGAGCCCGGAGGCCGGGCTTTTCACGGAATCGCTGATGGCCGCGATCGCGGAAGCGACGCCGGAAGCACAGGAGCGTTTGCGCGCCTTCCTCGAGAAGCGGGCGCGGAAGATCACGCATGGCTGACCCGTAGCGACGGGCCAGCCGGAAGGACGGGGCGCAGCCGGCGACAGAACCGGTCTGGCCCAGGGGAGGAACCATGGCTGCATTCCGGGATGTTGCCCTCGGCGTCTTGACGCCCGTCCTCGAAGCGAGGCCGTCGGGTGTGCAGCTCGTCCGTTCGGTCGAAGCATTGGATACCCTGCCTGACCGGATGACCGATGCGCTCGACCATTGGGCTTCCGCTGCGCCGGGCCGGGTGTTCCTTGCCGAGCGCGTGCAGGGTGGCGAATGGCGCCGGCTGACCTTTGCCGAGGCGCTGTCGTTGTCTCGCCGAATTGCCTCCTCCCTGATGGGGCGCCGGGTTTCGGCCGAACGACCGATCGCCATTCTCTCCGGGAATGATATCGAACAGGGACTCCTCGTGCTGGCGGCGATGCGGATCGGCGTACCGGTCGCGCCGATCTCGCCCGCCTATTCGCTCGTTTCCACCGATTTCGAGAAGCTGCGCCACATTATCGGCCGGCTCACTCCGGGCCTGATCTTCGTGAACCGCGCCGCGCCGTTCGAGCGCGCGCTGCGGGCCATCGCCCCGCCGGATTGCGAGATCGTCTGCACCGAGGGCCGGATCGACGGCCTTGCAACGACGCCCTTTGCGGCCCTGCTGGACGGCGACGAGGCGGATGCCCGGGTCACGGCCGCGCATGCGGCGGTCGGGCCGGAAACCATCGCCAAGGTGCTGTTCACCTCCGGCTCGACCGGCCAGCCGAAGGGCGTCATCAACACCCATCGCATGCTCGCCGCCAACCAGGCGATGCTGCGGCACTGGCTGCCCTTCGTGAAGGAGGAGCCGCCGGTCATGGTGGACTGGCTGCCCTGGCACCACACGTTCGGCGGCAATCACAATTTCGGCCTGGCGCTGAGCAATGGCGGCTCGCTCTACATCGACCATGGCAAGCCGCTGCCGGGCGGCATCGAGGAAACCGTCCGAAATCTCAAGGAGATCGCGCCGACCTTCTATCTCAACGTGCCCAAGGGCTTCGAGGAGCTGGTCGCCCGGCTTCGGACCGATGGCGCCTTGCGCGAGAGCTATTTCAGCCGGCTGCGCGCCAATTTCTATGCCGGTGCCGGCCTGCCGCCGCATGTGGCGACGGCTCTCGACGAGATCGCCGTCGAGACGATCGGCGAGCGGATCCTGATGGTGACCGGCCTCGGCGCCACCGAGACCGCGCCGGCGGCACTGGCCTGCACGAAGGAAACCGCGCGGCCGGGCCTTGTCGGCCTGCCGCTGCCGGGGCTCGAACTGAAGCTCGTGCCCAATGCCGGAAAGCTCGAGGCGCGGCTCCGCGGCCCGACGATCATGCCGGGCTACTGGCGGGATCCGGCCCAGACCGCGAAGGCCTTCGACGAGGACGGGTTCTACTGCCTCGGCGATGCCCTGCGCTATGCCGAGCCGGGGCGCCCGGAGGGTGGCTTCATCTTCGATGGCCGCGTTTCGGAGGATTTCAAGCTCGTCACCGGCACCTGGGTCAGCGTCGGCCCGCTCCGCGCCCGGCTCATTTCGGCGTTCGCGCCCCTGGCCCGGGACGTGGTGATTGCCGGCCATGACCGCGACGATGTGCGGGTGCTGGTCTTCCCGGATGTCGCGGCGTGCCGGGCGGCGATTGCCGCGCCTTCCTCGACGCCCGATGCCGCCGTGCTGGCCGATCCGGCCCTGCGTCGACGTTTCGCGACGCGGCTCGGCCAGTTCGCCAAGGCCAGCACCGGCTCCTCCAACCGCGTCACCCGCATCCTGCTGCTGGCGGAATTGCCCTCCATCGATGCCAACGAGATCACCGACAAGGGCTCGATCAACCAGCGCGCCGTGCTGAGCCGGCGCGCCGGGTTGGTCGAGGCGCTCTATGCCGAGCCGCCCGTCCCCGATGCCATCCTGCCCGAGAGCTGAGGAATGCCGCGATGAAGATCGACGAGCTTGTCGCCATCGATGTCCACACCCATGCGGAGGTTTCCTGCCGGCAGGATGCCGATGTCTACTGGGCGCCCTATGACGAGGCGGCCAGCCGGTATTTCAAGGTCGGCAAGCGGCCGACCATTGCCGAGACGCTGAAACTCTATCGCGAATGGAAGATCGGCCTCGTGATGTTCACGGTCGATACCGAATTCCAGATCGGCAACCGCCGTATCCCGAACGAGGAAATTGCCGATGCGGCGCGCGAGCACAGCGACATCATGCTGGCTTTCGCCTCCATCGATCCGCACAAGGGCAAGATGGGCGTCCGCGAGGCGCGCGATCTGGTCGAGAGCGGGGCGGTGCGCGGCTTCAAGTTCCACCCGACCTGCCAGGGGTTCTTTCCGAATGACCGGATCGCATACGGGCTCTACGAACTGATCAACCATTACAAGCTGCCGGCGATCTTCCATACCGGCCATTCCGGCATCGGCACCGGCATGCGCGGTGGCGGCGGCATGCGGCTGAAATATTCGCAGCCGATCCATATCGACGATGTCGCGGTCGATTTCCCGGACATGACGATCATCCTCGCCCATCCCTCCTGGCCCTGGACGGACGAGGCGCTGTCGATGGCCCTGCACAAGCCGAATGTCTACATCGACCTCTCTGGCTGGATGCCGAAATACTTCCCGCCGCAGATTGTCCAGTATGCCAACAGCCAGCTCAAGTCGAAGATGCTGTTCGGCTCCGATTTCCCGCTCATCCGGCCGGATCGCTGGATCGAGCAGTTCCGCGAGGCCGGCTTCAGGCCCGAGGTGCATGACCTGATCCTGAAGCAGAACGCCATCCGCGCTCTGGGTCTCGGCTGAGGAGGCGTGGCATGGAGATTGACGGCAAGGCGATCATCGTTACCGGGGGCGGGTCTGGGCTCGGCGCGGCGACCGTGGAGTTTCTGGCCGCGCGCGGCGCCCGCATCGGCATTGTCGATCTCGACGCAGCGGCAGCGGAGCGGATGGCCAAGCGGGTCGGCGGCCTCGCCTTGCCGGGCGATGTGGCGAGCGAGCAGGCCATGATCGCCGCTCTTGCTCAAGCCCGGGAGGCACACGGCCCGTGCCGTGTCCTCGTCAATTGCGCCGGGATCGGCACGGCGAAGCGCGTGGTCGGCCGCGACGGACCGATGCCGCTCGCCGAGTTCGAACGCGTCCTCCGCGTCAATCTCGTTGGTTCCTTCAACATGATGCGCCTCGCCGGTGCGGCGATGTCCACGCTGGAGCCGCTGGAGGATGGAGAGCGCGGCGTCATCATCTCCACGGCCTCGGTCGCGGCGTTCGAAGGGCAGGTCGGGCAGGCGGCCTATGCCGCCTCGAAAGGCGGCATCGCGGCGATGACCCTGCCGGTCGCGCGGGAATTCGCCGGTTTCGGTATCCGCGTGCTGACGATCGCCCCCGGTCTGTTCCTGACGCCGATGATGCGCACCCTGCCCGAAGAGGTGCAGAAAAGCCTCGGGGAGTCCATTCCCTTCCCGCGCCGCCTCGGCGGAGCGGAGGAATTCGCGAGCCTCGTCGGCCACATGATCGAGAACCGCTTCCTCAATGGCGAGATCGTGCGGCTGGACGGTGCGCTCCGCCTGCCACCGCGATAGGCCGGCCATGTCGTGGCGAGCGCCCCTCGATGCGGTCCGGTTTTCCCTCGAAGTCCATGGCGGCCTCGATCCGGCCATGACCGAGGGCATCCTCGAGGAAGCCGCCCGGTTTGCCGAACAACGCCTCGCGCCCGAGAACCGCCGGGCAGACAGGCTGGGTGCCCGGTGCGAGGCCGGCAGGGTGACCACCCCGCCGGGCTGGCCGGCACTCTATCGCGACTGGGCCCAGGCCGGCTGGAACGGCGTCGACCTGCCCGAGGCCTGGGGCGGCATGGGCCTGCCCACCCGGCTGGCCACTGCGACCATGGAATTCTGGACCTCCGCCTGCATGGCCTTCGCGCTGGGCCCGGTCCTGACGCAGGGCGCCGTCGACACGCTGGCGATCCATGGCAGCGACGCGCTGAAGGCGCTCTACCTGCCGAAACTCGTCTCGGGCGAATGGACCGCAACGATGAACCTCACCGAGCCGCAGGCCGGGTCCGATCTCGGCCTGCTGCGCTGCCAGGCCGAACCGGCCGGTGACGGCACATACCGCATCCGCGGCAGCAAGATCTTCATCACCTTTGGCGAGCATGACCTGACGGAGAACATCATCCATCTCGTCCTGGCCCGGCTGCCGGATGCGCCGGAGGGCACGAAGGGCATCTCGCTGTTCCTCGTGCCGAAAATCCTGCTCGATGCAGAGGGGCGCCCCGGCCGGCGCAACGATGTGGCCTGCACCGGCATCGAGCACAAGCTCGGCATCCATGGCAGCCCGACCTGCTCGATGATCTTCGGCGAGACTGGCGGCGCGGTGGCCTGGCTGGTCGGCGAGCCGCATCGCGGGCTGGCCTGCATGTTCACGATGATGAACAAGGCGAGGCTTTTCACCGGCCTTCAGGGCGTGGCGATGGCCGGGCGCGCCTTCCAGCATGCGCTCGCCTTCGCGCGCGAACGCCGGCAGGGCCGGGCTCCGGGCGCGGGACGGACCAGCTCGATCATCGAGCACCCGGATGTCCAGCGGAACCTCCTCAGGATGCGGGCGCTGACAACGGCCGGGCGGGCGCTCGCGCATCGCGCGGCCCAGGCGATCGACCTTGCCCATGCCGGTGGCCCCGGCCACGAACGGGCAGCCGAGCGGGCCGCGCTTCTGACGCCGATCGTCAAGGCCTATGGCTCCGATCTCGGCTGCGAGGTCACGTCGCTCGGCGTGCAGGTTCATGGCGGCATGGGCTACATCGAGGAGACCGGCGCCGCGCAGCTCTTCCGCGATGCGCGCATCACCCCGATCTACGAGGGCACGAACGGCATCCAGGCCATCGATTTCCTGCTCCGGAAGGTGCTGCGTCCCGGCAGCCGTTTGGCGGAAGAGATGATCGCCGAACTGGCGGGAACCAGTCACGCCGCGCGTTCGGCCGGACTGGCGGTCCTGGCGGAAGCGGCGGCGGAGGCCAGCGTTGCGCTGGCCCGCGCGACCGCCTGGGCGCGGGCGCAGGGCGATGCGACACCTGCGCTTCTTGCCGCCGCCTCACCCTTCCTGCGGCTCTTTGCAACCGGTCTTGCGATGGGGTTCATGACGGAGGCCGCGATCGTCGCCGATCAACGCTGCCGGGCCGGCGAGGGCTCCGCCGCCTGCCGCCATGCGCTTGCGGATGCGCTCTACTTTGCCGGGAACGAGGCCGCGCTGCTCCCGGGCATGGTCCGCGCCGTGATGGCCGGACTGCCGGATCCTGAATTCGGGGCGTGAGGCAGAAGCGGAGGAAGGCCCGGCAAGGCGCGAGCGCAGCCACCCGCAGTGCAGCAACGGGGTGCTTTACCCGGTCGGCGAGATCATGACGAAGGGTCGTGATGGAGATGTCGTAATGAAATGGCGCGCCCGAAAGGATTCGAACCTCTGACCCCCAGATTCGTAGTCTGGTGCTCTATCCAGCTGAGCTACGGGCGCATGACCTCCGCATCGGGAGGAGGCGGTCTGATAGCGGGTTGCTGCACAAAGGGCAACCCCCTACGGAGGGCCGCCGGAAAAATTCCCGGGCCATCAGGGCCGGTTCGCGCGGGGCAGCGTGATTTCGAAGACGGCACCCTTCGCACCCTGGCCCTGCGGTGTCTCCAGCAGGCGGATCGTCCCGCCCATTCCCCGGACAAGTTCATGCGCGATCGCGAGGCCCAGCCCGGTGCTGCCGGGGCGGGCCGATCCGGTAAAGGCCTTGAACAGCCGCTCGCGGATCATCTCCGGCACGCCCGGCCCGTTATCCATGATCGCGATCCGGGTGGCGTCAGGATCGTGCTGCGCGACGACCCGGATCTCGCGGCGCTGGCCCGGCAACGGAGCCATGGCCTCGAGCGCCGACCGTGCATTCCGGAGCAGGTTGGTGAGGACGCGGGCGAGGTGGTCGGGATCAGCCAGCACCTGCAGCCCGGCCGGGATCTCGGCATGGAGGGCGGGTTCGGTTTCAGCGGAGAGCATCAGCAATTCGCCGAGCTCCTCCACCATCACCCGGAGATCGACAGGAGCGAGATCGGCGGGTTTCTCGCTGGCCTTGCCATAGGCGAGGGTCGACTGGCAGAACGCGATCGCACGGTCGAGCGCGCCCATCAGCTTCGGAACGAAACGCTGGACATTCGGATCCGGCAGGGTGCTGATCCGGTCCGCCATCAGCTGCGCCGAGGCCAGCATGTTGCGGAGGTCATGGTTGATCTTGGCCACCGCGAGACCGAGATTGGCGAGGTGCTCGCGCTGGCGGAGCTCCTGCTGAAGGCTCCGCTGCATCTCCGCGAGGCTGCTCTCCAGTTCGCCGAGTTCATCGGACCGGCGGGTCGGCCGGAGGAGGGAGCGCGCGTCTTCCGGGTGGCTCTGGAAGGCCTTCATCGTTGTCGCCAGCCGTTTCACCGGCCGGACGATAAGGCCGTTCAGCGACACGAAGACGAGAACGGCGGTGATGACCGAGATGATCAGCGACAGGCCGAGAATGCCCCAGGAAAACCGGAGCATGGCCTGCCGCAGCGGCCATTCGCTGATGACGATCTCGACGAAATCGCCGCCCCGGGGCGGCGGGCCGACCACCCGGATCGTGCGGCTGTGCCCGCGCAGCAGGATGTCGAAGGCATTGCCGATATCGCGCAATACCGAGCGCTGCCGGAGGTCGATCTCGAAATCGACCATCGGCGGCATGTCCGCCACGGCCAGAAGCCGCCGGGCATTGTCGATCCGGAGGGCGATCATCGAGGTCTCCATGCCGGCCAGCAATTCCTCGACCAGCGGGCGTGGCAGGGCATCGGGCGGGCTCTTCTCGAGGATCAGCGCCGCGGCGCGGGCCTGGGCCAGCCGCTCGCTCAGCCAGTTGTTCCGGAAATTCGCGACCGACGGAACATAGATCAGCACTTCGGCGATCAGCACGAACAGCACGGTCAGCAGGAGCAGCCGCGCCGAAAGCCCCGCCCGGATCCGCGTGCCGGCAGGGGCGGGCGCCTTGGCTGGATTTCGCGTTTCCGTCGCCGAATCGAGCATATCCGGCACTCTAGCCGAAAACGCGGCGCAGCCGCATCAGGCGCTTGGCAGCGGGGCTCCTGACGAGATCGGCCAGGGGTTGCCGTGCGACCTGTGCGAGAAGATCATCATCGCCCGCCGGGTTGAACCCGAACGCGGCAAGCGCCGTCACCGGCTGGCCCTGCCGGGCAAGAAGAAGCAGCGGCGTCACGAGTTCGGACGCGTGCTGGCCGAATGCCACCGCCCCGACGATGCGCGACTTCCGGTCTGTCACCACGGTCAGCGCCGCCCTGTCCTCCGGAATGGCGGAAGCCCGCGTTGCCCGCAGGATCCGGTGGCGGCTGCGTTCTGCCTCGGACAGGCGATCCGGCGTCAGGCCGAATTCGGCGAGGCCGGGCCGTGTGGGGACATGGCGCAGATCGAAGGCGGCGTCCGGCCGGTCGAGCTTGCCGAAGAGTGCCTGCCCCAGCACGAGCCCGGTCTGGTTCCGGGCCGGCGGCATCCCGTCCTGGCCGGCGATGGCCTCGCCGACAAGAAACACGCGCGAGCGCCCGAGTCGAAGGCCTCGATCCGGAACCATCGCCCCGCCGGTCGCCTTCCCGACATCCAGGCCGTCCAGTCTGGCCACGCGCGGCAGGCAGTTCACGAGGGGGCCGATTTCCGCCGTCGGCAGGCTTTGCCCGCCCTCGAACCGGATCCGGTCGGGGGCTTCTGCCGGTCCAAGGGGGCGACCGCATTCCTCGAGAACGGCAATGCCCCGCCGCTCCAGCTCCAGGAGGAGCCACTCCACGGAATCCCGGTGGAACCGGCCAAGAAAGCGCCCGGGACAGGCCAGGACTACGCGGCTTCCGGCCTGGCTTGCGGCAAGGGCCGCTTCGCAGGCCTCGGAATCATCACCGAGAACCAGCGTCACCGGTCCGGTGCCGGCGGGTACCCCCGGATCGGGCCGGGTGGCGCCGTTGGCCAGTACGATCCATCTCGGTGCCCAGCGATGATCGCCAATCGTGACATGCCGCCGATCCGCCATCCGCGCATGCCCGTCGACGAGGGTCACGCCGATTGCGGCGAGCCGGGCCCGCTGTGCGGCATCCGGCGGGCAATCCTGCCCGATCAGCACCACCCGCGCGCCGATTCCCGCTGCCGAGAACGCAATCTCGAAGCCGGCAGGATCGCAACCGATGACGAGAAGATCAGGCTTCACGGACATGCAGGAATCCTTGCACAAGTACCGGGTGGCAGAAATGGCATCGCGTCGTCATGCCGCAAGGGGTCGTTCTTGGCAAACCCAAGGAGCCGTTCTCGGCAAGGCATTGCGAACAGGCGTTGACTTTTGTGATCGATTGATGTTTGTGCGCGATCTCAATTCTATTCGGAACAATCTTGGATGCCGGCTTGATGGCCGGCCCCGGTGTTCCGCCCAAGAGCCAGTAGAGATCGACAATGAAGCGCACCTATCAGCCGAGCAAGCTCGTTCGTAAGCGCCGCCACGGTTTCCGTGCGCGCATGGCCACCAAGGGCGGCCAGAAGGTCATTGCGGCCCGCCGCAACCGTGGCCGCAAGCGTCTTTCCGCCTGACAATCCGGCATCCGCGCCGCCGGCGGCGCGGGATTTCCCGGTGGAACCGATCAGTAAGGAACAGGGGTGCGCAGTCCGCAAGGGCGCGCCCCCTTTCCGTTTCGAGACCCTGAAGAAGCGCTCCGATTTCAAGGCGGCTTCAGCCGGGTTCCGCTATGCAACGCCCGGCTTCACCCTGTTGCGCAAGCCGGGTACCGGGGAGGACGGCATCGTCCGCTATGGGCTGACGGTGACCCGCAAGGTCGGCAATGCCGTGGTCAGGAACAGGATCCGGCGGCGGTTGCGCGCGGCGATCCGGGCGCTGGCCCGACATCATGAAGGACCGGCGATGGACGTCGTCATCCTCGCCCGCGCCGCGCTGCTGACATTGCCGTTCACCACCATCGAGGCGGATCTGGCGCGCGCCGTGGCCTCGCTGGGCGCCCGGCCCGCAGCCGGCCCGGCCCGGAAACCGTCGTGATTCTTGGCCCTGCTGCAAGGCAGCGCTTGGCAATATGCCTTGCTTCGGCATAGAAGGCGGCAGCGAATTCATGAGGGTTCCCGTCAGGGAGCCCGCAAGCAGGCAAGGCAGGGCGATGCAGTCCGAAGACAACAGGAACCTCCTACTGGCGATCGTGCTGTCGGTCGGGGTGATGGTCGGGTGGAACTATTTCTACGGGGCCCCGAAGATCGACCAGCAGCGTCAGGCCGCCCAGCAGACGCAGGCGGCCCAGCCGCCGGCTGGCCAGGCCCCGTCCTCGACGGTCCTGCCCTCCGGCGCGCCGGCCTCCACCGCACCGGCAGCGCCTGCGCCGGCCGGCTCTGTTGCGGCACCCGTCACGCGGGAAGCCGCTCTGGCGCGTTCGCCGCGCGTCCGCATCGAGACCCCCTCGCTCACCGGTTCGATCGCGCTCGTCGGGGCCCGGATCGATGATCTCAGTCTTGTCCGCTATCGCGAGACGGTGGATCCGAAGAGCCCTAACATCGTCCTTTATGTGCCGGATGGCGCGAAGGATGCCTATTTCGCCGATTTCGGCTGGCTGGGCGGGCAGAACCTTCCGAACGAGAACACGCAGTGGCAGCCCTCCGGTGATGTCCTGAAACCCGGCACGCCGCTGACGCTGACCTATGATAACGGCCAGGGCCTCGTCTTCACCCGCCGGATCGAGGTGGATGACAAGTACCTCTTCACGATCACCGATTCCGTGCGCAACAACGGCGCGACCGCCGTGTCGCTCCAGAACTACGGCCGCGTGACGCGGAAGGGCACGCCGACCGTCCTCGGCTTCTACATCCTGCATGAAGGCCTGATCGGCTATGTCGCCGACAAGCTGCAGGAAGTCAGTTTCGACTCGATCCGCAAGGACAAGTCCAAGACCTTCGCCCGCAGCGAGGGCGGCTGGCTGGGCCTTACCGAGAAATACTGGGCCTCGGCCCTGATCCCCGACCAGAAGAAGCCCTTCTCGGCGGCCTTCGGTGCGAATGGCAACGATCCGGTCTATGAATCGGCGGCCATCACCGAAGCGCAGCAGGTGGCGCCCGGCGCCGGCATCGAGAGCACGATCCGGCTGTTCGCCGGAGCCAAGGAAGTCAATGCCATCAATGGCTATGGTGATGCCTTCGGCGTCAAGAATTTCGACCTGATGATCGACTGGGGCTGGTTCTACTTCATCACCAAGCCGATGTTCTGGGTGATGGACAAGGTGTTCCACCTGATCGGGAATTTCGGCGTCACGATCCTGATCGTCACCGTCCTGATCAAGCTGCTCTTCTTCCCGCTGGCCAACAAGTCCTACGAATCCATGGCCAAGATGAAGGCCGTGCAGCCGGAAATGCTCGCCATCCGCGATCGCTTCGCCGATGACAAGATGAAGCAGCAGCAGGCGATGATGGAGCTGTACAAGAAGGAGAAGATCAATCCGATGGCCGGCTGTCTGCCGGTCCTGATCCAGATCCCGGTCTTCTTCGCCCTCTACAAGGTGCTGTTCGTCACCATCGAGATGCGGCATGCGCCCTTCTTCGGCTGGATCAAGGACCTCTCGGCCCAGGATCCGACGAACCTGTTCAACCTGTTCGGGCTGCTGCCCTTCACCCCGCCATCGCTGTTCCATCTCGGCATCTGGCCGATCATCATGGGCATCACGATGTGGGTCCAGATGAAGATGAACCCCGAACCGACGGATCCGATCCAGAAGACGATGTTTGCCTGGATGCCGGTGATCTTCACCTTCATGCTCGGCTCGTTCCCGGCCGGTCTCGTGATCTACTGGGCCTGGAACAACATCCTCTCGGTGGCCCAGCAATATCTGATCATGAAGAAGATGGGCACCAAGATCGAGCTCTGGGACAACCTCAAGGGCACGTTCCGGCGGGGCTGACCCCGCCGGTTCCGGGAGGCCGGCATGCGCATTCCCGATCCGCTGCAACGCAACCCCCTGCCGGGCTGGCATGGCACGGCCTATCTCCGGGCGATCGTCAACGACCCCCGGATCGAGGTCGGCGATTTCAGCTATTACGACGACTCGCGCGGGCCGGAGCATTTTGTCGCGCGTTGCGTCCGCTATCATTTCGACTTTGTCGGCGACCGGCTGGTGATCGGCAGGTTCGTTGCCATCGCCCAGGGCGCACAGTTCATCATGAACGGGGCCAACCATCCGATGGGAGGCTTTTCAACCTTTCCGTTCGGCACGTTCGGCTTCGTGCCGGATGAGCCGCTGGGCGCCGAGGGAGATCCTCCCCGCGGCGACACGATCATCGGCAATGATGTCTGGATCGGCCGCGAGGCGGTGATCATGCCAGGCGTCCGCGTCGGCGACGGCGCCATCATCGGCGCCCATGCCGTGGTTGCACGGGATGTCGCGCCCTATGCGATCGTGGTCGGCAATCCCGCACGGGAGACACGCCGGCGGTTCGACAGTTCGACCATTGAAGCCCTGCTGGAGATCCGCTGGTGGGACTGGCCGGTCGAGCAGATCATGCGCCATGTCGCGGCGATCCGGGGAAGTGATATCGCCATGCTGCGCGCCGCCGCGAAGGAGATCGCACCATGAGCATGGACCAGCCGGACGAGCCGGATTTCACCGAAGCCGGACGGCGCCTTTTCGCCCGCGACTGCAGCTTCTACTGGGCTGCTGCGAAGAAAGATGGCCTGCCGCCGCCGCGCGGACTCGAGATCGCCTTTGCCGGACGGTCGAATGTCGGCAAGTCGTCGCTGATCAATGCCTTGACGGGGCGGAACGGGCTGGCCCGCACCTCGAATACGCCGGGCCGGACGCAGGAACTCAATTTCTTTGATATTGCCGGGGCCTTCTCGATCGTCGACATGCCGGGCTATGGCTATGCCGCCGTCGGCAAGGAGAAGGTCTCGGCCTGGACCGGGCTGATCCATCATTACCTCCGCGGCCGTGTCGAACTGGCCCGCGTCCTTCTGCTGATCGATGCCCGGCACGGGCTGAAGGACACCGATGATCCGGTGCTCGAAACCCTGAGCAAGGCGGCGGTCTCCTTCCAGCTGATCCTGACCAAGGCGGATGCCCTTTCGGCCCGCGAGGCCGAGCAGCGTGTCTCCGCGATCCGGGAGATCCTGCGGAAGAAGGCCGCGGCCCATCCGGAGATCATCCTCACCTCCAGCAAGACCGGGATGGGCATCGAAACCCTGCGCGCCAGCCTCGCGCGGCTTCTCCATGACCGCCACCAGCTTCCCGGCTGGGCGCTGGAATGAGACCGCGCCTCGCGCTCGCCCTCGCCGGCCTGTCGGGCGCATCGGGCATCGCCCTCTCGGCCATGGGCGCCCATTATCCCGGTGGCGCCTCGCTCGGCACGGCGGGCCTGTTCCTGATGATCCATGGCGCCGCCTTCCTCGCGCTCGCGGCCCTGGCCGGGCAGGGGCAGCTCTCCGGACCGCTGTTTTCGGGCGTCGCGCTGGGCTGGATGCTGGGGCTCGCCCTGTTTTGCGGCGATCTCGCGGCCCGCGTGTTTCTCGGCACGCGCCTCTTTCCCGGCGCGGCGCCGGCCGGCGGCGTGATGCTCATCCTCGCCTGGGCTGGCCTTGTCCTTTCGGTCTGGCGGCTGCGCCGTTGATTTTTTGTGGGCGGACGGTTGAGCCGGCCTTCGGCATTGCCTAAAGAAGGCCCCGTTCCTCACGCGCGGAGAGTGCCGTCATGTCCGAAAAAGCCCTGCCCGATGTGCATGTCCGCGCGGAAGTGATCAGCCAGGCGCTGCCTTTCATGCAGCGCTATGATCAGGAAGTCGTGGTCATCAAGTATGGTGGCCATGCCATGGGCGACCGTGCCGCGGCGGAGGATTTCGCCGAGGACGTTGTCCTGCTCGAATTGCAGGGCGTGAAGCCGATCGTCGTGCATGGCGGCGGACCGCAGATCGGCAAGATGCTCGACAAGCTCGGAATCAAGAGCGAGTTCCAGGGCGGCCTCCGCGTCACCGATCGCGCCACGGTCGAGGTGGTCGAGATGGTTCTCGCCGGCTCGATCAACAAGCAGATTGTCGGCTGGATCGCGGCCGAGGGTGGCAAGGCGATCGGCCTCTGCGGCAAGGACGGCAAGATGGTCACCGCGCGGAAGCTCACGCGCACCGTCCGTGACCCGGATTCGCTGATCGAGCGCGAGCTGGATCTCGGCTTTGTCGGCGATCCGCACAAGGTGGACCGCACGGTGCTCGATGCCGTGCTGAAGGCCGAGCTGATTCCGGTTCTCGCCCCTGTCGCCATCGGCGAGGATTCCGAGACCTACAATGTCAATGCCGACACGTTCGCCGGCGCGATTGCCGGGGCCATGCGGGCGAAGCGCCTGCTCCTTCTCACCGATGTGCCGGGCGTGCTCGACAAGGACAAGAAGCTCATCCCGCAGCTCACGGTCGATGAATGCCGGCGCCTCATCGCCGATGGCACGGTGACGGGCGGCATGATCCCGAAGATCGAGACCTGCATCTATGCGATCGAGCAGGGCGTCGAGGGCGTGGTTATCCTCGATGGCAAGGTCCCGCATGCCGTGCTGCTCGAATTGCTGACCGAGCATGGCGCCGGCACGCTGATTACCGGCTGAACGCGTCCTCGGGATAGTCAACGGCGAGGAAATACAGGCCGTCGGGCGGAGCGACGGGCCCGCAGCGGGCCCGGTCGCGCGCGTCGAGAGCCTCGCGCATGGCTTCGACCGGCCACACGCCATGGCCGACCCGCGCCAGCGAGCCGACCATCGAGCGCACCTGGTGATGCAGGAACGAGCGGGCACTGGCGAGGACATGGATCTCCTCGCCATGGTCCTGCACGTCCAGCCGCTCCAGCGTCCGGACAGGGCTGTTGGCCTGGCAGGATGAAGCGCGGAACGTCGTGAAATCGTGCTTGCCGAGGATCATCTGCGCCGCCTCATGCATCCGGCCCGCATCAAGCGGCCGGGCGACGTGCCAGACCCGCTGGCGGTCAAGCGCCGAGGGTGCGCGACGGTTGAGGATCCGGTAGCGGTAATGCCGCCGGATCGCGCTCAGCCGGGCATCGAAGGAATCCGGGACCTCTGCCGCGTCCAGAATGGCGACGCTCTCGCCACCCTGGGCCAGATGCGCGTTGAGCGCGTCACGCAACGTATCCGGGCGCCAGGGCTTGGTCAGCGTGACATGGGCGACCTGCCCGAGCGCATGCACGCCGGCATCCGTGCGGCCGGCACAGATGATGCGGACCGGCGGCTCGCCGAGCTTGCCGATCATCCGCTCGATCGCATCCTGAACCGTGCGGCCGCCAGCCTGGCTCTGCCAGCCGTGGTAAGGCGCACCGAAATACTCGATCAGCAGCCGGAAGCGCGGCATGTCACGCTGCCGGCCCGGCCAATGCCCGAAGTCCGGCCCCGACAGCCGCGCCGCGCAGGAATTCCGTCGCGCTCATCGGGCTCTTGCCGGCGGGCTGGACCTCGAGGAGCTGCACCGCGCCCTCGCCGCAGGCGATGGTGAGCGCGTCATCGAGCACCGTTCCCGGCGCGCCGGCGCCAGCGACCGGTCTCGCCCGGATGACCTTGACGCGCTTCGGCCCCGCGCCCCAGTCGAGTTCGAGATAGGCGCCGGGAAACGGGAACAGCCCGCGGATCTGGTTGTGCACGCTCTGGCTGTCGGCCGAGAAATCGATCCGGCATTCGGCCTTGCTGATCTTGTGCGCGTAGGTCACGCCGGTCTCTGCCTGCGGCTGGAAGCCCAGCGAGCCCCGCTCCAGCGCGGCAAGCGCCCGGGCCATCAGGTCAGCGCCGATCACCCGCATCCGGTCATGCAACTGGCCGGTATTCATGTCGGGGCCGATGGCAATTCGCTCGACCATTGCAACCGGGCCGGTGTCGAGCCCCTCGTCCATGCGCATCACCATGACACCGGTCTCGCGATCGCCGGCCATGATGGCGCGGTGGATCGGGGCCGCGCCACGCCACCGCGGGAGCAGCGAACCATGCAGGTTGAGGCAGCCCAGTTCCGGCGCATCGAGGATCGGCTTCGGCAGGATGAGGCCATAGGCCACAACCACCGCGACATCGGCGCGATGCGCCGCGAACATGGCCTGCGCGTCCGGGTTCCGAAGCGACTTCGGCGTCAGCACGGGGATGCCGAACCCGTTGGCGCAGCGATGGACAGGGCTTTCGACCAGGTCGAGACCCCGCCTGCCGCCGGGCGCCGGGGCGCGTGTGTAGACAGCGACAACCTCATGGCCCTGCCCGATGATCTCGGTCAGGGTAGGCACCGCGAAATCCGGGGTGCCCATGAAGACGACGCGCAGGCTCACGCCTCAGGCTCCTTGAGCTTGGCCTGCTTGGTGAATTTCTTGAGCACCCGGTCGCGCTTGAGCTTCGAGAGATAGTCGATGAACAGGACGCCGTTGAGATGGTCGACCTCATGCTGGATGCAGGTGGCCAGCAATCCGTCGGCCTCGAGGACCTTCGGCTTCAGATCGACATCCTGATACTGCACGCGGATCTTGTCCGGCCGTTCCACCGCCTCGTAATATTCGGGGATGGAGAGGCACCCCTCCTCCATCTCGCGGCGCTCCTCCGACGACCACACGATCTCCGGATTGATCAGGACCAGCGGCTGCGCGGCCTCTTCCTTCCGGGCGAGGTCGATCGTGACCACACGGCGCGGGACCCCGATCTGGATCGCGGCAAGGCCGATCCCCGGCGCATCGTACATCGTGGCGAACATGTCATCGACCAGAAGGCGCAGCTCGCGGTCGGCATCCGCAACCGGGCTCGAGATCAGGCGCAGCTGCGCGTCGGGGACAATGACAAGGGGTCGGACGGCCATGGATAACTCTCTTTGCCGTCCACATAGGCATTGACGAGGGCCCGGTCAACATGTTCATTTTTTGTTCCTGTCGAACGATTCCCGGGACCCATCGTGGATGTGACGCTCTTTCTTCTGGGCAACCAGGCTGTGACGTTGCTGCATGCCCTTGTGGCGGCGGTCGTGCTCGTCCTGTGCCTCGTGCTGGCGCAGGTGCTTGCGGGTATCCGTCACCGGCGCGAGCGGCTTGTCGCCCTCGCGCGGGAAGAGGAACGCCAGCGGGAACTGGATGACAAGGTCGAGTCGATCAACCGCCTGCAATCCGAGATGACCGGGCGGATGCAGACCCTGGCCGAGATCCTCGGGACCCGACAGGCCGATCTCGCGAGGCTGGTCAGCGAGCGGATGGATTCGGTCCGCCACAGCATGGCCTCCAGCCTGACGGAAACCGCCCAGCGAAGCCAGGAATCGCTGGCGAAGCTGCAGGAAAGGCTGGCCGTGATCGATGCCGCCCAGGCCGATCTCAAGGGGCTGACGAGCGAGGTCCTGAGCCTCAAGGACGTGCTCCAGAACAAGCAGGCCCGCGGCGCCTATGGGCAGGGGCGGATGGAAGCCATTGTTCGTGACGCCCTGCCGGCCTCCGCCTATGCCTTCCAGCCGACCCTGTCGAACCGCTCCCGGCCGGATTGCACCATCCTTTTGCCTGGGGATGACCGGCCCCTCGTCGTCGATGCCAAGTTCCCGCTGGAAGCCTTCGTGCTCCTGCGCGAGGCCCGCACGGACGAGCAGCGCGCGCAGGCCGAAAAGCAGGTCCGGACCGATCTGGGCAACCATCTCCGGGATATTGCCGGCAAATACCTGATCCCCGGCGAGACGCAGGATATCGCGATGCTCTTCGTCCCCTCGGAGGCGATCTATGCCGATCTCGGCGAGCATTTTGACGACGTGATCCAGAAGGCCCACCGCGCGCGGATCCTGATCGTTTCGCCCTCGCTGCTGATGATGGCAATCCAGGTCGCCCAATCCATCGTCCGCGATGCCGCCGTGCGGGAGCAGGCGCGGGTCATCCAGTCCGAACTCGGCAAGCTGCTCGAGGATGTCCGGAGGCTGACGGAGAGGGCCGGCAAGCTGGAGCAGCATTTCCGGCAGGCGCAGGAGGATGTGCAGGGCATCCTCGTCTCGTCCGAGAAGGTCAACCGGCGCGGACAGCGGATCGAGAGCCTCGAATTCGAGCAGCCGAACCTCCCGGCTTCCCCGCGCGAGGAGGGTGGCGAGCCGCGTTTGCGTAACGTGATCTGAGCCGGTCTCCTGCGCTGCGAAGACAGCCCGTCAGCCGCCGAGAAACCGGGCGATCACACGGCCATAGACCGCCGTGAGACAGTCGATATCGGCGATTGCCGCATTCTCGTTGACCTTGTGCATGGTCTTGCCGACCACGCCGAACTCGATCACCGGGCAATAGGCCTGGATGAACCGGGCATCCGAGGTGCCACCTGTGGTCGAGAGCACGGGCCGCCGCCCGGTTTCCGCTTCGATCGCCCCCACCACCAGATCGACGAAGGGCCCCGGCTCGGTGATGAAGGCCTCGGCATTGGTCGAAAGCAGCGTCAGTTCGTAGCTTGGTGCATCGTTGACGCCGGCCAGCCGGCGGCGCAATTCCGCGCCGAGAGTCTGGCTCGTCCAGAGATCATTGAAGCGGATGTTGAACTTCACGCCGGCCCGGGCGGGAATGACATTCCGGGCAGCATTGCCGCAATCCAGCGCCGTGAATTCGAGATTTGACGGCAGGAAATGCGGCGTGCCGGCATCCAGCGGCTCCTTGAGCGCCGCCATCAGCCGCATCAGCCCGTCAATCGGATTCCGCGCGAGATCGGGGTAGGCCACATGCCCCTGTACCCCGTCCACGAACAGGCCTCCCGACAGCGAGCCCCGCCGGCCGATCTTGACCATGTCCCCCATTGCCTCGGGATTGGTCGGCTCGCCCAGCACGCAGGCGCTGAACACCTCGCCACGCGCCTTGGCCCATTCGAGCAGCCGGACCGTGCCATCGACGGCGTCGGCCTCCTCGTCGCCCGTGATCAGGAAGGCGATCGAACCCGTGGCCGGTGTGCCATGCGCATCGAGATGATCCAGCACGGCGGCGATTGCGGCGGCGATACCGGACTTCATGTCACTGGCCCCGCGCCCCCAGACCGCGCCGTCAGCGATTTCTCCGGAGAAGGGCGGCCGGGACCAGCCCCCGAGATCACCGGGCGGCACCACATCGGTATGGCCGGCAAAGACAAGGCACGGTGCGCCCGAGCCGATCCGCGCATAGAGATTCTCGACGGCGTAATGGCCTTCGGTCTGGAAGACCGGGCGATGGATCTCGAAGCCATAGGGTTTGAGCCAGGTTTCGATCAGTCCGAGTGCGCCGCCTTCCTCGGGGGTCACCGAGGCGCAGCGGACAAGCTCGGCGGTCATCGATACCGCGCGGGAGGGAACGGAGGGCGTCATGCGTCAGGGGCTCTTGTTCTTGCCATAGGGTGGCGCAGGAATGTCGTTATGCGCCTTGCGCAGGGCGGCGGACCAGCGCTCGCGCAGGTCGTGGAAATAGGGCTCTCCCGCCTCGATCCGATGCTCGACTTCCGGAACGATGGCATCGCGCCGCATGACGAGGATGTCGATCGGCAGCCCGACGCCGAGATTGGACCGCATTGTCGAATCCATCGAGATCAGGCCCAGCTTGAGCGCGTCATAGAGGTCGGACGAAAAGGTCACGGCGCGGTCGAGGATCGGCTTGCCGTATTTGTGCTCGCCGATCTGCAGGTAAGGCGTATCCTGCGTCGCCTCGATGAAGTTTCCGGCCTTGTAGAGCATGTAGAGCCGCAGGCTGCGGCCCTCGATCTGGCCGGCCAGCAGCATGGAGATGTCCAGCGAGGCGCCGATCTGCTCGATCGCGCTGCCATCGATCCGGTAGACATGCCGGATCACCTCGCCGACGAATTGCGCCGCGCGGAACATCGAGGGCTGGTCGATCAGCCGTTCGATCCGGCCATCCTCCCGCTCGAGACCCTCGCGCAGCATGGAGATGACCGATTGCGTGAAGCCGAGATTCCCGGCCGTGGCCAGCGCAAACAGCTTCTTGCCGGGATCGCGGAAGATATGGAGCTTGCGGAATGTGGCGATGTTGTCGAGCCCGGCATTGGTCCGGGTATCGGCCATCATCACCAAGCCCTCGGCGGTCAGAATACCGACGCAATACGTCATGAAGAAGCCCCCTGGCCAGTTCCCGTCCCGTCCCAGCCCTTAAGCCGGCGCAGGGAAACTGTCCATTTGTCTATTGGTCCATCAGCGACTTTCCCGCATGGAGCGAGATCGCGACATCCATGGCCTCGCCGGCCCCGCCAAGGCGCGCGCCGCGGATTGGCGCCGCCTCCAGATAATCCCGCCCGACGGCAATCCGGATGTAGCGGGAATCGGTGCAGAGCCCGTGTGCCGGGTCGAAGCCGATCCAGCCGAGGGCGGGCACATAGGCCTCGGCCCAGGCATGGCCGGCCTCCTGTTCGGTTGTATCCGAGCGGAGATAATAGCCGCTGACATAGCGGGCCGGGATTTCCCGCGCGCGGGCCGCCGCGATGAAGACATGCGCGAAATCCTGGCAGACGCCCTTCCGGCTGGCAAAGGCCTGCTCGGCACTCGTGCCGGCATCCGTCGCGCCGGTCTCGAACGCGAAATCCTTGAAGATCGTCCCGACAAGCCGGTGCAGGAAGGCGAGCGGGTCCCCACCCTCCTGGCCGGCAAGATCGGCTGCAAAGTCCCGGATGGCGGCATCGGGGCGGGTCAGGGCGGTCTCGCTGGCCCAATAGCCGGGGGGGAACCGTTCGAGCGAACCCTTCACCATGCCCGCATCGGCGGCGACATCGACTTCGCCGTCGACGAGGATGCGCAATCCGGCCAGCGGACCGTCGATCGAGAAGGTGTGGATGATATTCCCGTAGGCATCCTCGTCGCGATAGAGCCGACAATCGGCGTCGATCTCCACGCGCCATGCCCGGATGAACTGGCCCGCATGGTTGCGCGGGGTCAGCCGGAGGATCTGGATCGCGCCGCGGGCCGGCTCGTCGTAGATGTAGCGCGTTTCGTGGTGAAGCTTGAGCCGCATGTCCGGGCCTCTTCCGCTGGAGGACCGTTATTGCAGGTACTGGTCGTTGATCGCCAGCCCCAGGCGGTTGTTATCCGCGATGAACTGCTCGAGGAACTCGTGCAATCCGGTCTGGAACAGCGTGTCGATGTCGAGGTTCTGCAATTGGGAATAGGTCTGCCGGGCCAGCCGCTGGCTGGGCCCCTGCCGGCCATAGCGCTCTGCCAGCAAGTCGAGCACGCGGTTCAGTGTCTCGTAGGACGAGATCAGCGAGCGGGGCTGTTCCGGCTTCAGGATCAGGAAATCCGCCACAAGCCACGGCTTGATGCCGCCCCGATAGATCAGGTGGAATGAATTGAGCGCCGAGACGGCGCGCAGGAGCGCCGACCACTGGAAGTAATCGAGGCCGCCGCCGACCGGTTCCGTCTCCGGCAGCACGACATGGTATTTGACGTCGAGCAGGCGGGCTGTGTTGTCCGCGCGTTCCAGCAGCATCCCGAGCCTCTGGAACCAGTAATGGTCGGTGCGCAACATGGTCCGGTAGGCGGCGCCATCGAAGCGGAGAGAAACCTCGCGCACGAAGGCGAGGAACTTCGTCAGGTCCTTCGAGGTGAAGCTCTGGAAGCGCAGCCGCTGCATCTCGTTCCAGGCATCGTTGAGGATCTCCCACATCTCCGTGGTGATCGCCGTGCGGACGGCGCGCGCATTCTGCCGCGCCACCTCGATGCAGGCCCGGATAGAGGACGGGTTGTCCGGCCCGGCAATGATGAACTGCGTTACGTTCGCCTGGTTCGCGACATCGTAATGCCGGAAGAAGTCATCCCGGCAGACAGCGATGTCGATGGCGCTTTCCCACTCGTTCGAGGTTCCGGCATAGGCCGAGGGAAGGGTGGCGAGGCGCAGGGCGACATCAAGGATCCGCGCGAGGCTTTCGGCGCGCTCGACATAGCGGGACAGCCAGTAGAGATTGTCAGCGGTGCGGGCCAGCATCGGTCAGGCTCCTGCCTTCTGGGACTGTGACTGGCTGGCGCGCGGGGCGCCGTCCTCGATGACCCAGGTATCCTTGGTGCCGCCACCCTGGCTCGAATTCACCACCAGCGATCCCTTCTTCAATGCAACGCGCGTCAGCCCGCCCGGAACGATGCGCACCTTGTCCGCGCCGGACAGGACGAAGGGCCGGAGATCGACATGCCGGGGCGCCAGGCCCTCCTCGACATAACAGGGCACCGTGGACAGCGCGAGCGTCGGCTGCGCGATGTAGTTCGACGGGTTGTTGCGCACCTTGGCCGCGAAGCTCTCGCGCTGGGCCTTGGTCGCATGCGGGCCGACCAGCATGCCATAGCCACCCGACCCGTTGACCTCCTTCACTACGAGTTCGCCGATATGGGCGAGGACATGGGCGAGCGCTTCGGGCTCGCGGCAGCGCCAAGTCGGCACATTGGAGAGGATCGCGTCCTTGCCGGTGTAGAATTTCACGATTTCCGGCATGTAGCTGTAGACAGCCTTGTCATCGGCGACACCGGTCCCGACTGCATTCGAAATAGTCACATTGCCTGCCTTGTAGGCGGACATGAGCCCCGGAACACCGAGTGTACTATCGGGGCGGAAGGCGAGCGGGTCGAGGAACTCGTCATCGACGCGGCGGTAGATGACATCCACGCGCTGCGGCCCTTCCGTCGTGCGCATGTAGACGACATTCGACCGGACAAAGAGATCCCGCCCCTCGACGAGTTCCACGCCCATCCGGTCGGCCAGGAAGGAATGCTCGTAATAGGCCGAATTGAAGGGCCCCGGCGTCATCACGACCACGGTCGGCTCGCGCGAGGCCGAGCTGGGTGCGACAGAGCGCAAGGTGGCAAGCAACTCATCGGGATACTGGTCGACCGGTTTGATCCTGAGCTTGCCGAACAGTTCCGGGAACAGGCGCAGCATCGCCTCCCGGTTCTCCATCATGTAGGACACGCCCGACGGTGTGCGGGCATTGTCCTCGAGCACGTAGAATTCATCCGGGCCGGTCCGGACAAGATCGACGCCGGCAATATGGCTGTAGATCCCGGCGGTCGGCTTGATCCGCGTCATTTCCGGGCGGAAGGCCGGATTGGAGAGGATCAGGTCCTCGGGCACGATGCCGGCCCGCACGATTTCCCGAGCGCCATAGACATCGCCGATAAAGGCATTGAGTGCCCGGACGCGCTGCTCGAGCCCCTCGGAAAGCCGGATCCACTCTCCGTTGGAGAGAATCCGCGGCAGGATGTCGAACGGGATGATGCGCTCCGCGCCCTGCTCGTCTCCATAGACGGCGAAGGTGATCCCGATCCGGCGGAAAAAGGCCTCGGCTTCAGCCTTCCGGTTGGCAATCAGGTCGGGGCTGGCTTGTCGGAACCACTGGGCAACCTCGGCATAGATCTGTCGCGGATCTCCCTCGACGCCACCCATTTCGTCAAACACCGACTCGCTCGCCATACGTTCTCCCCCGGGGCTCGCCGGTTGTTCCGGCAGCCGATCGATCCTTGGAACGGCAGCAAATGCCGGGCCAAAGACCGTTGCCCTCGATTGCATAGTGAGGGTTCCGGCTGAGAATTCAATCTCCCTCGCGTCGATCGCGCAAGGGGCGGCGCCTCACCGCAGCCGCGCTGCTTGCGCGCGCAACCAATTCGGTTAAGGGTGGCGCATCTTCGCACACGCGCGCGACCCCCCTTTTGTTTCGAGGAAGGCTCCTGCCATGACCAAATCGACCTTCGCACCCTTTGTCTGGTCCGACCCCTTCGATCTGGAGAGCCAGCTCACCGAAGACGAGCGGATGATCCGCGATGCCGCCCGCGCCTTTGCCGAGGGTGAACTCCTGCCCCGCGTGCAGGACGCCTATCTCGAGGAAAAGACCGATCCGGGCCTGTTCCGCCTGATGGGCGAACAGGGGCTCCTGGGCGTGACCCTGCCGGAGGAATATGGCTGCGCCAATGCGTCCTATGTGGCCTACGGGCTCGTCGCGCGGGAGGTCGAGCGGGTGGATTCCGGCTATCGCTCGATGATGAGCGTGCAATCCTCGCTCGTCATGTTCCCGATCTACACCTACGGCTCGGAGGCGCAGCGCAAGAAATACCTGCCCAAGCTAGCCTCGGGCGAGTTCATCGGGTGCTTCGGCCTGACCGAGCCGGATGCCGGCTCCGACCCCGGCGGCATGAAGACGCGGGCCGAAAAGGTGGCCGATGGCTACCGGCTGACCGGCACCAAGATGTGGATTTCCAATTCGCCGATCGCCGATGTCTTCGTCGTCTGGGCGAAGAGCGCCGCGCATGACAACCAGATCCGCGGCTTCATTCTCGAAAAGGGCATGAAGGGCCTCTCGGCGCCGAAGATCGGCGGCAAGCTTTCGCTGCGCGCCTCGATCACCGGCGAGATCGTCATGGATGGCGTGATCGTTCCCGAGGAGAACCTGCTGCCGAATGTCTCCGGCCTCAAGGGCCCGTTCGGCTGCCTGAACCGCGCCCGATACGGCATTTCCTGGGGCGTTCTCGGAGCGGCCGAGGATTGCTGGCATCGCGCGCGTCAATACGGCCTCGACCGCAAGCAGTTCAACCGCCCGCTCGCCCAGACCCAGCTCTTCCAGAAGAAGCTGGCGGATATGCAGACCGAGATCACCCTCGGCCTCCAGGCCTCGCTCCGCGTCGGCCGGCTGATGGACGAGCATCGCGAGGCGCCGGAAATGATCAGCATCGTCAAGCGGAACAATTGCGGCAAGGCGCTCGACATTGCCCGCATGGCGCGCGACATGCACGGCGGCAACGGCATCCAGGTCGAATATCACGTGATGCGCCATGCCCAGAACCTCGAGACGGTCAATACCTACGAGGGCACGCATGACGTGCATGCGCTGATCCTCGGCCGCGCCCAGACCGGGCTGCAGGCCTTCTTCTGAGCCATGCTCCGGCAGGGTGCCTTCCTGGCGGGGGCGGGGCTGTTCGGCCTCGTCTTCGCCGCCGGCTTCCTGCTCGGCACGATCCGCGAACTGGCCCTGCGCCCGATCCTCGGCGCTGATCCGGCCCGGCTGCTCGAACTCCCTGTGATGATCGGGCTTTCCTTTCTTGCGGCCCGCTGGATTGTCCGTCGCGCCGGCCCCGGCTCGACCGGCTGGCAGTTCGCCGTCGGCCTGGTGGCCTTCCTGCTGCTGATGGTGGCCGAACTGGTGCTGGGAATCCTCGTTCTCGGCCGCGGCCTTCCGGCTATCATCGCCGATCTTTTCACGCTAACGGGGATGCTGTCTTTCCTCGCGCAAGCCCTCCTGATCGGCATGCCGCGCCTTGCCGCCCCCGCAACCGGTTCCTCCCATGGCTGACCAGCACCCTGATCCCCGCCGCGAATGCGCCGAACTCTCGACGCTGCGCGACATGCTGCGCTATGCCGTCACGCTGTTCCGCTCGGCCGATCTCCATCATGGCCATGGCGCCACCAACGCGCTGGACGAGGCGGCGTTCTTGATCCTCGAGACGCTGCATCTGCCGGTCGATGATTTCAACGCTTTCGCCGATGCACGCCTGACCAGCCGCGAAAAGGCGCTGCTTGGCGCGCGGCTGGCCCGCCGGGTCGAGGAGCGCGTCCCCGCCGCCTACCTGACGGGACGGACCTATCTCAAGGGCTTCCCGTTCCGGAGTGATGCCCGCGCCATCATCCCGCGTTCCTTCATCGCGGATCTGCTGTTCAGCCCGCTCTTCGATGGCAGCGGCGAGCCCGGCGCGCTGGTCGAGGAGCCTGATGCCATCCGGACTGTCCTCGATCTCTGCACCGGAGGCGGCTCCCTCGCGATCCTTGCCGCCCATGCCTTCCCGGGAGCCCGGATCGATGCCGTCGAACTCTCGCCCGAAGCCGCATCGCTGGCCCGCGAGAACATCGCCGATTACGGGCTCGAGGACCGCATCACGCTGCTTGAGGGGGATCTTTTCGCGCCTGTGAAGGGCTGCGTCTATGATCTCATCCTGTCGAATCCGCCCTATGTCGATGCCGAGGCCATGGCCCTGCTGCCGGCAGAATTCCGGCATGAACCCGCCATGGCTCTTGGATCAGGCATCGACGGGCTCGACGTCACGCGGCGGATCCTCGCGGAAGGCGCACGCCATCTGGCGCCGCGTGCCGGCCTGCTCTGCGAGGTCGGATTGGCCCGTCCGGCACTGGAAGCAGCTTTTCCGGAGACATCCTTCCTCTGGCTTGATACCGAAGACAGCGAGGCCGAGGTCTTCTGGCTGCCGCAGCAGGATTTCCCGTCAGCCGCGAAAGCAGGCCGGAAGGCCTAGCCCGCAGCCGCCACGGGCGTCGGCTGGTCCCCTTCTGCCAGGCCTTCGCCGGTGATCAGCGCAAGGATCGCGGCCTCCGTTCCGGCCAGCACGATGTCGAGCTGGGTCAGCATGTCCGGATAGAGCGGCACCATCTCGGCCCGCGCACCCTTCTCGATCTCGCTCGCCGCATGGCCCGCCTTGCTGGCCCCCAGCGAAAGGCTCATCGACTTGAGGGCATGCGCAGCCTTGCCGAGCCGCACGGAATCGCCGGCGGCGATCGCCTCCGCGATCTCGTTCCGGGTCAGCGGGGCATTCTCCAGGAACAGCCGGTAGATCCGCAGGACAGCCGCCTTGCCGCCGACCGGGATCATGCCGAGCAATTGCCGCGTCATATGCGGGTCGAGCGTCGCGATGTCCCCGGTTTCGTCCGGAACCGGGCGTTCGGCCGGGCTCTCCTTCCGCGGCGGAGGCTCGATGGCGGGGGCCGGATCGGCGATCTCGGCGGCCGGTCTGGCCGGCCGGTCGGCAGGCCGCGCCCGCTCCTGCCGGCCCTCGGCTTCACCCGGCGCCAGGTGCCGCGCCAGCGTCTCGCCCATGGCCTGCAGGGTGAAGGGCTTGTGCAGGACGCCATCCATGCCGGATTGCTTCCAGGCATCCGCATGGGTCCCGACCACATGGGCCGTCAGCGCGATGATGGCCGTGCGCGGCGTGCTGGTTTCCTGTTCCCAGCGCCGGATCGCGCTGGCGGACTGGAACCCGTCCATCTCGGGCATCGACCCGTCCATGAAGACCAGATCGTAGCGTTTCGCCTTGACGGCTTCGAACGCGGCCCGGCCATCGACAACCGTGTCGCAGGGCAGGTCGAACCGGCGCAGGGTCTCGATGATGACCTCCCGGTTGACCGGGTTGTCATCCGCCACCAGCACGAGATGGCCCGGATAGCGATCCAGGCTTTCGGCTGCCTGCCCGGTCGAACCGCGGCTCTGCTTGCGGCCGGCGAGAAGATCGGTCACGACCTGCCGGAGGTCTCGCCGGCCAACCGGCTTGATGAGTTGACCTTGCGCGACGCCCTGCTCGAGCAGGCGATCGGTCTCCGCATCGCCGAAAGCCCCAACGGCAATGGTGGGCGCTCGCTTGAGCAACGGGCGCAGGCCGGGGTCGCTCAGCAGGCTGGCATCGGCAACCACCAGCCGGATTTCGCTGAAGCCGGGCATCCGGCTTTCCGTCACGGGGTCGGCGAGTTCGAATCCGAGTTCGGTCAGATAGGCGCCGAGGTGCCGGGCAGTCGCGTCGCCGGAAACCGCCATCAGCACACGGCCGCTGCCAACCGGGCCGCCCTGCCGCGCAAGATCTTTCTGGTCCACCGGAATGATGGGCACCGAAACGGCGAAGGTCGTGCCCACGCCGACCGTGCTCCGCACACGGATCGACCCTGTCATTGCCTCGACCAGCCGGCGGGAGATGGCAAGTCCGAGCCCGGTGCCGCCGAAACGGCGCGTTGTCGTCTGGTCCGCCTGGCTGAAGGAGTCGAACACCGTGGCGAGCTTGTCCTCCGGAATGCCGATCCCGGTATCGGTGACTTCGAAGAGCAGGTTGGCCATCCGCTCGGGATCGCGCTGGACCGTCAGGCTGACGGACCCGTTCTCCGTGAACTTCAGCGCGTTGTTCACGAGGTTGGACAGGACCTGATTGAGGCGAACCGGATCGGCGCCGACCCGCTGCGGCACGTTGAGGGCGATATGCGTCGCGAGATCGAGCCCCTTCGAGCGGGCCTTTTCCTCGAAGAGCTGCGCGACGGTCTCGATCATGTCGTCGACCTGCACGGGGATCGTCTCGAGTTCGATCTTCCCCGCCTCGATCTTCGAGAAGTCGAGGATGTCATTGATGATCGCGAGCAGCGACGAGCCCGAACGGGCGATCACATCCGCGAAGCGCTTCTGCTTCGGCTGGAGATCCGAAGCGGCCAGCAATTCGGCCATGACGAGGATGCCGTTCATCGGCGTGCGGATCTCGTGGCTCATCGTGGCCAGGAACTCGGATTTTGCGGCATTGGCCGAATCGGCCTGCTCCTTGGCGATCCGGTAATCGCGCGTCCGTTCGGCGACCTCGTCTTCCAGCATTTCGCGGTGGCGGGCGAGCTTCGAATCCCGGATGTCGATCTCGTCAAGCATCGCGTTGAAACTGGTCGCCATGCGTCCGAATTCATCCTGCGCCTGGGGGTTGATCCGGCGGGAGAAATCGTGGCGACGGCGGACATGCTCCATCGTGTCCACCATCGCCCGGATGCGCGAGACAAGGCTGCGCTGCAATTGCAGGGCGAGGGCAAGGCCAGCGATGAGCGCGATGATCCCGCCGATCGCCGCGGCCTTGACGCTGGCGAGGGCATTCTCGAGCACTTTCGAGGTATCCGCGACAACGGAAATCTCCCCGACGGCCTCTCCGCCCGCGATCACCGGGACGGCAATGTTCATCTGCTGGCGGGCCAATGTGTCGATCCAGCCATAGAGGCCGCTCTGAGGGCTGTCCCGGACGAGCAGCACGGCATCGCCGAGCGAGGCGATGATCCGGCCCTGGCCGTCAAGCAGGGTTGCGCTCTGCAGCCCGGGAATGCGGGCGATCGCACGGAGGACGCGGAGCGCCTGGCCCTGGTCCCTCGCGGTGACGGCATCGGCGGCCAGGGAGGCGAAGACATGCGCGGTCGCCTCGATCTCGGCCCTGCGGGTCTCGCGGTAGTTCCCGGCTTCCCGCGTGACCGACAGTCCCGTGACAATGACCGTCGCCGTCAGGGTCGAGACGAGGATAAGAAGGAGCAGGCGGGCGCGGATCGACAAGGGCCACTCGGAGGACGCGGAATCCGCACCGGATTTATAGCAAATCCCTGATGTTCAGGTTAATGCCGTAACCTCGGCTTAAACGCTTGCTCGTTACATGGAACGGGAGAGGGCCGGAAATGTTTGATCCAGCACCCGTTCGCCACGGCGCCGCATCGAGATCGCCTGATGCCATGCGCATTCTCGTGGTTGATGATGACCCGGTCTACCGGGAAACCGCCCGGATGTTCCTGTCGATGTTCGGGCGCCAGGTCGTGCTGGCCGAGAACGGCGCTGCCGGCCTCGCCCGGGTGGCGAATGACGAGTTCGATGTGATGATTGTCGATCTCGAGATGCCGGACATGACCGGCCTCGAGGTGATCGCCGCGACGCGCGCCATGCCCCGCCAGCGGGACCTGCCGATCATCATGGTCACCAGCCGCGACGATGCGCCTGCGATTGACCGTGCCTACGAACTCGGTGCCTCCTCCTTCATCGTCAAGCCGGTGAACTGGACCCTGCTCGACCATGCCATCCGCTTCGTCCGCCGCGCGGCCCTGAACGAGATCACGGCGCGGCGCGCCCATGCGGATGCGGAAACGCTGTCCCGCGCGAAGGACAACCTGATCTCGGTGATCCGTCACGAGATGAAGACGCCACTCAGCGCCATTACCGGCTTCACCCAGCTCGCGGTGGAAGCCCAGCGCTCGGGCGATCTCTCGGGCCTGAAGGAACATCTTGAATTCGTTCGACAATCGGGCGAGCGCCTCATGGCCAGTTTCCTGGACATGTCGACCTATTCCGATCTGATCGCCCAGAAATCTCTCGAGAGCCCGGCGATCATCAATCCGAACTGGATTATCGGCGAGGCGATCGAGCACCGCGAGCGGGCCATCGCCCAGGCGGGCCTGAACCTTGTCATCCACGAGGAACCGCGTGTGTTGCGCATGCAGGCGGACCAGACGCTGCTGGTGTCTGCGATTGTCCGGCTGATCGACAATGTGATCAGCCATGCCACCCATGCCCGGACCATCACCATTGCTAGCGCGCATCGCGACGGTCGCATCCTGCTTTCGGTGATGGATGACGGGATCGGTATGCCGCCCGAACGGGTCGCGGCCTGCCTCGCGCCCTTCTCGCAGGAAACCATGTCGCTGGCGCGGATGCGGGAGGGCCTCGGCCTCGGCCTGCCGATCACCACCGAGATCGTGCGCCTCCATCAGGGCCAGTTGAAGATGCAGTCCCAACCCGGCCAGGGCACGCAGGTCTCGATTTCCCTGCCGGTCGAGGCATGAAAAAGGGGCGGCTTGCGGCCGCCCCCTGTTCCACAGGCCCGGAACCGGTCAGGTGAACATGTCGGCAATGATGCCGTCATACCAGCCCATATTCTCCGCCTGCACCTGCTTGCGGTAATCCGCTGTCTCGTCCGTCTTCGACACGAAGGTTTCGGACGCCGTGATCTTGTCCGGCTTCGGCTCGTAGCGGCCGCCGACCTTGACCGTGTCGTCCGGCGCGATGAGGCTCCAGCAGGTATTGGCATAGCGTGCCGGGAAGGTCCGCGCCTTCACCAGATCACCGCGGATCATCATGGCGGCAACCTTGGCCTGGCTGTTGGCGGAGAAACCCGATTTCGGCATGTCGCCGGCGATCGAGGCATCGCCGAGCACATAGATATTCGGGTCCTGCGTCGATGCCATGCTCTCGGGATTGATCGGGCAGAAGCCGGAGGCATTGGCGAGGCCCGCATCGACCGCGATCTTCCCGGCGCGCTGGGCCGGAATGACGTTGACGAGCGCGCAATCCTTGTAGGTCTCGAAGCCGGTCGTGACCGTCATCGTCTTCGGATCGACGGACTTGATGCCGTCATGCACCTTGGGTCCCAGCCACTCGACCATGCCGGGATAATGCCGCTCCCAGCCCTGCTGGAACAGGCCCTGCTTGGAGAAGGTCTCCTTGGGGTCGAGCACGATGATCTTCGATTTGGTCCGGCCGGTCGTCTTCAGCTGGTGAGCCATCATCGAGACCCGCTCATACGGGCCCGGCGGGCAGCGATAGGGGTTGGGCGGCGCGATCATGACGATGACGCCACCATCCTTCACCCCATCGAGCTGCTTGCGCAGGAGCTGCGTCTGCGGACCGGCCAGCCAGGCATGCGGCATGGTCTCCTCATGCTCCTTGCCCCAGCCCGGCACGCTGTCATAGCGCAGGTCGATCCCCGGCGAGACGACGAGCCGGTCGTACCCGATGCGCGAGCCATCCCCCAGAACGACCTCGCGCTTGTCGCGGTCGATGGCGTTGGCCCATTGGCGGACATGGCGCACGCCATAGGCCGAGGCCAGCTTGTCATAGCGATGGGTGATCTCGTCGAATTTCTTGAACCCGCCGAGATAGAGGTTGGAGTGGAAGCAGGTGACGAACGTCTCCTTCGGCTCCACCAGGACCACATCGATGGCGCCCTGGCTGTCCTTGGCAATGTATTTCGCGGCCGTGGCCCCGCCGGGCCCGCCGCCGATCACGACGACGCGCGGTTTGGCCTGGGCCTTCACCACCGGCATGCCGAGCCCGGCCGCGGCGGTGATGGCCCCGGCGCCGGCCAGCATATGTCTGCGGTTGATCATCATCGTGCTCTCCTTTTCATCCGGCACTTCTCTGGTGCCTCAGTCGGTATCGGGACAGGCGGACCCGCTGGCCTGCGCCGCACCCGCGATGACACTCTGCCGGTCAGGCTGAACCATGCCGGACCTTCCTGTCATTTCTTGGTGTCGGGTTGCAGGATCAGGCCGCCGAAATAGGCCGCCAGCGCGGCGATCTCCTCGTCATTGAGCGAGGCCGCGATCGTGCGCATGACCTGGTTCTCCCGGTCTTTCGACCGGTAGGCGTTCATGACGGCAATGAACTGGTCTTCGGGCCAGGCGACGATCGGCGGAATGCCGCCGGTCGATTTCCCGGAAACCTGGTGGCAGGTGACGCAGGTCCCGGACAGGTATTCCCCGAAGGCCGCGTCGCCTTTGGGCGCGGCCTTCGCATCGGAACTGGCCTGAACCGGGCCGCACAGGATGAGGAAGGCGAGCGAGAGCGCCGTGCCGGCCTTGCCGGTTTTCGGTCCGACCCGTGTTGCCATCCTCTCCTCACTCCACCTTGATCGACTTGCCGTCTTCCGGCGTGACATCGATCATTCGAGCGCGCCCGGTCACCTTAGCATCGGGCTTGCAGTTCTTCATGCAAGGGTCTTTCTGCCAAAAGTGACGTTCGGCCTTTTCCCGGTCATCATCGAAGAAAGCCTGTTCGTTCGGAAGCCGGACCTTGGAAAAGTTCTCCTTCGTCAGGACGAAGTCATCCTTCACGACACCATTCTGGTTCAGCAGGAAGGCGGTGATCGCATAGACATCGTCATCCGAGAGGGACCGCGCATTGCCATAGGGCATGGCTCGCTTGATGTAATCGAATGTGGTCGAGGCATAGGGCCAGAACGAGCCGATCGTCTTCTCGGGCCCTTCGCTCTTCAGCGAACCCTGCCCGCCGACCAGCACCGGCCAGCGGCCCGCCCCCTCGCCGAATTCGCCGTGACAGGAAGCGCATTGCTGCAGGTAGAGCTGCTCGCCATCCCGGACCGACCCCTTTCCGGGCGGCAGGCCGGCACCATCCGGGCGCACATCGATATCCCATGCCGCCACTTCTTCCGGCAAGGCCTCCCGGCCAAGGCCGGTCTTCCCGGCGAGGGCAGGGGTGGCCAGAAGGGCCGCGAAAAGCGCGAATGCGGCAACCTTACGAGATTTCGACATTTTCGGTCTCCCCGTTGCTCCGGACGAGCCAGGTCTGGATGCCGTTGTTGTGATAGATCGAGTTGAGCCCGCGGACCTTGCGCAGCTCGTCCTTGGTCGGCTGGACATAGCCGGTATCGTCCATCGCACGGGACTGGATCAGCATTTCCCGGCCATCCCAGTCGAAATCGACATAGAAGCGCGTCAGCGAAAGGGGCAGGACGGGGCCATCGAGCCGGGCCGTCTGCCAGTTCTTGCCGCCATCGATCGTCACATCGACCCGGCGGATCGTGCCGCGGCCGGACCAGGCGAGGCCCGACAGCACATTCGGGCCCTTGAATTTCAGCGGCGCCTGCGGCGACGGGCTCGTCACCACCGATTTCGCGTCCATGATCCAGGTGAAGCGGCGCGAGCGGCCATCGGCAAGCAGGTCGGTATATTTCGAGGTCTCCTCGCGGTGGTGCCAGGGCTGGTCCCCCACCTCGATGCGGCGGAGCCATTTCACCCACATGTTGCCTTCCCAGCCGGGCACGACGATGCGCAGCGGGTAGCCCTGCTCCTGCCGGAGCGCCTCGCCATTCATGCCCCAGACGACAAGGCAATCCTGCATGGCCTTCTCGATCGGGATGGAGCGGGTCATGGCCGAGGAATCGGCGCCTTCCGGCATGACCCATTTGCCGTTGGTCTTCACCCCGGCCTCGTCCAGCAGCACCTTGAGCGGGATGCCGGTATACATCACGTTATGGACCATCCCATGCGTGAACTGGCAGCCATTGAGCTGGGCGCCCTTCCATTCCATGCCGCCATTGGCAGCGCATTCGAGGAAGAAAACCTTGTTGACCCGACCAGGGAAGCGCTTGAGGTCCTCCATCGTGAAGACCAGCGGCTTGTCAACAAGGCCGTTGATCATCAGCCGGTGCTTGGACGGGTCGATCTCGGGTGCGCCGCCATGATGGCGCTCGAAGCAGAGCCCGTTTGGCGTGATGATTCCGTCGAGCGCATGGAGCGGCGTGAAATTCACCGAGGATTCGCGGCTGGCTGTCAGCCACTCGACATCCCGGCGGACGACATGCTTCTCGAATTTTGATGGCTTGCCATAAGGGTTGGCGGCAACGCCATCCCCGAGATAGCGGTTCCAGTCCTGGATTTCCGTGATCGCCGGATCGGGCTTGGCCTGTGCCCGGGCGGAGCTCGTCTGGGCCAGCGTCAGGCCGGCCGCGGTGGCGCCGAGCCCGCCGAGGAACCCGCGCCGTGATTTCTGGAATTGAGGATCGTGATCCATAGCGATGTCCTGACGTTTAGCCGGCCCCGACGACCTTCACCGCGTCGAGCGGGCGAGGCGTGATGACCTTCTTCTGCTGCAGATAGGTACTGACGACGTCCCAGATCGGCGGGCCTTCGGTGCCCTGGTTGATCGACGCCCAGCCAGCCACCGTGTAGTCCCGGCCCGCATCAAGCGTCTGCCCATTGCGGGCCAGCCGGAGGTCGGAGATCCGCCGGCCGCTGGTCTGGTAGGGATCGACGGTGAAGGTCAGCCCGCCGAGCCGGACCATGTCGCCACCGCCCTGGGCATAGGGATCGGGGTTGAAGATGTTGTCGCCGATATCCTCGAGGATGGCCTTGATCTGGCTGCCCTTCATGCTGGTCCGGTAACAGTTCGGATAGGTCATCGCGCAGGCGTTGGTCACGTCCTCGAACGTGATGTCCTGTCCGGGGATGAGGCTCGCGCCCCAGCGCACGCCGGGCGACAGCGCGATTTCCGCGTCCCGGACCTGCAGCATCGCATCGGTGAAGACATCGTCGAAAGTGCCCTGGAAATTGCCCCTCCGGTAGAGCAGGCCATCCGTCTTCCCGAGCACACGACCGAGATCGGCCTCGAACGGCGCCCGGACCTTCTTCACCAGCGTCGTCATCTCTGCATCCGGCGTGATGGCGTCCGAGAAGATCGGGATCAGCCGGTAGCGGAAGCCTTTGACTCCGCCCTTGTCGACATCGAGATCGAGCCGCGACACGAACTTGCCATGGCTCCCGGTGGCGACAAGCAGCGTCGTGCCGACCTGAACCGCCTCGGGCAGGGCATCATGGGTATGCGCCGTCAGGATCACGTCGATGCCTTTGACGCGACGGGCCATTTTCCGGTCGATATCGAAGCCGTTATGCGAGAGCAGGACCACAAGCTGCGCGCCCGCCGCTCGCGCGGCATCGACTTCCTTCTGGACATCGTCGTCCTTCAGGCTGAAGGTCCATTTCGGGAACATCCAGCGGGGATTGGCGATGCCGGTATAGGGATAGGCCTGCCCGATCACGGCCACCTTCACGCCCCCGCGCTCGAACATCTTCTGCGGCTCGAAAACGCGGTCCTCGAACTCGCTCTCGCGGACATTCTGCGCGAGGAACGGGAAGGCAAGGCTGTCGGTGATTTCCTTCACGCGCTCGGCGCCGAGCGTGAATTCCCAGTGCCCGGTCATGGCATCGGGTTTCAGCAGGTTCATCGCCTCGACGACATCGGCGGCCTTGGTCTGAAGCGAGGTCCAGCTGTTCGTCCAGGTATCGCCGCCATCGAGCAGCAGGCAACGATCGCCGCGCTCGGCCCGGATGCTCTTGATGACGCGGGAGATGCGGTCGAAGCCGCCCATCCGGCCATAATTCCGGGCGAGGGCTGCGAAATCCTCGCTCGTCAGCGCATAGGCCATCGGCGAACCGGCGGGGATGTTGTAATGGGCAAGGAAATCCTTGCCGGTAATGTGCGGGACCAGACCCTTCGCCTCGCCGACACCGAGATTGATCGACGGTTCGCGGAAGTAGAGCGGTACCAGCTGGGCATGCAGATCCGTGACATGGATCAGCGTGACATTGCCCAGCGGCTCGAACCGGAGAAGCTCGGCTTCGGACAGTCGCTGCTGGGCCGCCAGCCGGCCGATGGAGCCGAGGCCGCTGCCGGCCAGCAAGGCGGAGCCGGCCAGGCCGGCCTGGATAAACTCGCGTCGCGAGACCATGCGTTTCCCTTCACGCCAGCGGAGGCTGGCATGCCCTTGTCATTCTTGTTCTTGGAACATGGCCGGCGCCCTCTGGCGCCGGTCCGGAGACGGAATCAGGCGACTGTCAGCTTCGCCTTCGATTCATAGACCGAGCCGTCATCATCCTTCCACGAGAAGGCGAATTCGCCGCTCTCGGAAGCGCGGAAGAACATGGACTGGTAGGGATTCGCCGAGACCGACGGGTGCCAGGTCGCCTCGAAGAAGACCTTGCCGTTGAAGGCAGCGGTGAAGGTATTGATGATCTTCCGCGGGATGGTCTTGCCATCGGCCGAGCGGCGCTGGCCGGATTCCATCTCGTGGCTGATCAGCGTCTTGATCTCGATGATCTCGTCCTTCTTGGCATTGGCCGGGACGCGAACGCGGGGAGTGGGCTTGTTGCTCATGATCGTGTCTCGCTCTTTTCAGCCGCCGCAACCGCCGATGGTGACCTTCACTTCCGACCTGGCCGTGAAGAGCTTCCCGTCCGCCATTTCCGCAATGCAGATGATGTTCTGCGTCTGGGCGAGGCGCATTCGCGCCGAAGCCGCCGCGCGGCCGCTTTCCGGGGTGAACCTGTAGCTCACGATCCCCGGGAGAGGATTGCCGTCGGCAAAGACATGGACCGACTTCACATGGTCGGCGGCGGTCATCGGGCTCTCGACCTCGACATTGATCGGCACCACGAGGCCATTCTCCGCGATCTGCGGCACGTCCAGCTTGATCCTGCCGGCTTCAGCCTTCTTGTCGCCGTAGAGCTTCTTGATCTCCGCCTCGACGGCGGCGGCATCGGCCAGCGCCAGTGACGGGGCGATCGCTGCCGCCGCGAAACTGGCCATGCCGGCGATCAGGGTTTCCCGGCGCGTCTGCGCCGCACGCTGTGCCATCAGGCATCTCCTTGTTTTTCTGAGAGCAGCATCTTGACGGATGCAACGCTCCTCCCTCAACCTAACATATAGAAACATAGTTTTTTTTGAATGTAAAGTGTGCTAGCGTTCGCCCTGCACAATTGAAATGAAGGTCGAAAGGGGCTCAAGAACCCCGCAAACGACCCTGAAGAGGAGAGAAACGATGAGGGTGTTCATGGCCTTGGCCATGTCGGTCACACTGGGGGCAGGGTTCGCCCATGCCCAGCAGGCGATCGACACCGAGAAGGAACTCGAGAAATACCGGCAGATGATGTCGGATCCGATGTCCAATCCCGGCTTCCTGAATGTCGACCGTGGCGAGGTTCTGTGGTCGCAGAAGCGCGGTTCGAAAAATGCGTCGCTCGAAGGCTGCGACCTTGGCGAGGGGCCCGGCAAGCTCGAGGGGGCCTTCGCCAAGCTGCCGCGCTTCTTCGCGGATACCGGCAAGGTGATGGATCTCGAGCAGCGCCTCGCCCATTGCATGGAGACCCAGCAGGGCCTCGACATGGCGGATATCACGCGCCGCCGCTTCGGTGCGCCGGGCCGGACCTCCGACATGGAGGATCTCGTCGCCTTCATCGCCAACAAGTCGAGCGGGATGAAGTACTCGGTCCCGCTGGCGCATCCGAAGGAAAAGGAAGCCTTCGCCATCGGCCAGGAATTGTTCTTCCGCCGCTCGGACTTCATGGATTTCTCCTGTGCCACCTGCCATGCCGAGGAAGGCAAGCGCATCCGCCTGCAGGGCCTGCCGCAGCTGAACAAGGCGGGCAAGGACGCCCAGGCGACGATGGGCTCCTGGCCGACCTACCGCGTCAGCCAGAGCCAGACCCGGACGATGCAGCATCGCCTCTGGGACTGCTATCGCCAGATGCGCTCGCCCGAGCCCGTCTATCTTTCGGATGGCCTCACCGCCCTGACGCTCTTCCTCGTGAAGCAGGCCGAGGGTGGCGAGATCCAGGTTCCGTCGATCAAGCGCTGAGGGGCGGGTCATGAAGAAACTCTCGATATCTGCACTGGCGCTCGCCAGCCTTTGTGTCCTCGGTCCGGCGGTCGCGCAGGATGTCCCCAAGGTCGATGCCAAGCGCCTGGAGGAGGTCACCAAGGCGATGTGGCCGAAGACCCCGGAAGGGTGGGAGAAGCGGATCTCCTATGACGAGACCCAGGCGGTCTGTTCGCAGTTCCGCAACGACCTGCCGCAGGCCGAGTTCGACAAGGTCAAGGCGCGCGAGCTCGCCACCATCAAGTTCCCGGCCGACGGGAAGGTGCTGGGGGACTGGAAGGCCGGCCAGCGCTTCGCCAATGACGGCCGCGGCGGAACCTTCACCGACCGGCCGATGACCAATGGTGCGAACTGTTATGCCTGCCACCAGATGGACCGGTTCGAGCTCAGCTACGGAACGCTTGGGCCGTCGCTGGTCAATTACGGCAAGGACCGCAAATATGCGCCGGACGAGGCCAGGGCCGCCTATGCCAAGATCTACAACTCGATGGCCGTCATGCCCTGCTCGACCATGCCGCGCTTCGGCTATCACGGCTTCCTGACCGAGCAGCAGATGAAAGATCTGACGGCCTTCCTGTTCGATCCGGAATCTCCGGTGAACAAGTAGCTTTTTCGCGCAAAGGCGACAGTATAGAGGGAGGTTCCCGAGCCTCCCTCTTTTTGTTTCATGGGGTTTTCCGTGCTGACCGTCGCCTCGACCCCGCCCTTCGCGCCGCATCCGGCCCGCCACGCGATCCTCTCGGAAGCCCATGCCCGGCCGTTCTTCCGGCTGGAAACGCCGGCGCGCGTGCTCGGGCTCGCCTTCCTGCGCGGCACCGCCTCGCCGGAGGAGGTGCGAGAGCGGCTGGACGCTTTCGCGCGGAGCCATGGCGCGGCGCCGGCGCCGGCTTCGGCGCGCCATCACCGCATGAACCTGCCACAGGGCCTGTTCCGGTGGGAGCAGCATACGGAGTTCACGACCTATGTCTTCATGCTGAGCGGTGAGGCCGCGCGGTTTGATCTGACCGGGGGCGAGATCCTTGCCTCGCTGGCCCTGCCGGAACAGCCGGGTCCACATATCGTCTCGGTCGACATGTCGCTGATCGGCGAGGACCAGGGCGATGCGGCGATGAGCCATGTCCAGTCGGGCGTGATCTCGGTTTCCGATGTGGAGGATGGCCGCGCGCGCGTCGCGTCGGATTTCGTGCCGGACGAGGCGGGGTTCGTCCGGTTCGTCATCGTCAACCGGGGCCTGCCCGACCGGCGTCTCGGTTCGCTCGCCCGCGATGTCATGGAGATCGAGGTCTATCGCAACCTTGCCCTGCTCGGATTGCCGGAAGCACAACGGATCGGCCCGATCGTCCGGGAGGTCGAGAAGGGCCTTGCGGACCTCATGCGCGATCTCGTGCACCAGACCACCCTGGGCGAGGGCGACGAATTGCTGGCCCGTCTGACCAACATGACGGCCCGTGTCGAAAGCGAGATCGCGACCACGAAATTCCGCTTCGGCGCGACACGCGCCTATGGCGCGATCCTCAATGACCGGCTGTCGGCGTTCACGGTGGCCGCGAGCCAGGATGCACCGACCGTCGAGGCCTTCCTGACACGGCGCAACGCGCCGGCGCTCCGCACCTGCGAGACCATGGAAGCCAACCTGCTCGATCTCGCGGCACGGCTTACCCGCGCATCCGGCCTGCTGCGCACCCGGATCGATGTGGAGCTCGCCAAGCAGAACAATGCGCTGCTCAGCGGGATGAGCGAGCGGACGCGCATGCAGCTCCGCCTGCAGCAGACCGTCGAGGGCCTCTCGGTGGCGGCCATCAGCTATTATGTGATCGGGCTGGTCGGTTACCTCCTCAAGGCAGCCAAGGAAGCCGGCTGGCTCCCGCTGAAGCTGGATGTCGCGATCGGCCTGTCGGTTCCGCTTGTCGTCGCGATCATGTGGGTGCTTGTGCGCCGCCTCCGCCGTCTGCATACCCGCGCCGACGGGCTTTGAGGATACTGGCCAACATATTCATCTTGCGCTATATCATCAGCATGCTTCCGCGTGTTCCCCTCTCCCGCCGCTTTCGGCCAGCCGCGTCCGTCCGGGCTTGGCTCGTCGTGATGTTGCTGGTCTGGGCCGGGCTGACGCAGGGCTTCGCCGCCGAGCTCGTGATGTACGAGCGGCCGGGTTGCCCCTGGTGCGTGCGCTGGCACAAGGAAGTCGGCAGCATCTATCCGAAGACGCCGGAAGGCGAGCGGGCCCCGCTCCGGGCGCTCATGCTCGACCGGCAATCACAAACCGCCTACCGCCTGAAGGAGCCGGTCTTCTACACGCCGACTTTTGTCCTGGTGGAAAAAGGGGAAGAAATCGGCCGGATAACCGGTTATATGGGAGACGACGCCTTCTGGAGCCTGATGAAGATGCTGGCTGGCAAGCTGGACTCGGTAGATCAAGCGGGAAAGTAACCAATGTCCTTGATTGAAGCAGGCCTCGAATCCGAACTGCGTGACGGCGACGAGTTCTCGCCCGAACTTGACCAATTGATGCGGAAAGCACGCAAGGCCAGCGATTTCCTGAAGGCGCTCAGCCACGAGAACAGGCTGTTGCTGCTCTGCCTCCTCTCGGAGAAGGAACGCTCGGTCAGCGACCTCGAGAACATCCTGTCGCTGCGGCAGCCCACCGTGTCGCAGCAGCTTGCGCGCCTCCGTCTTGATGGGCTGGTCACCACACGGCGCGATGGCAAGACCATCTATTACAGCCTGGCGAACAATGACGTACGCCAGGTGATCTCCATCATCTACCGCATCTTCTGCGACCCGCCGAAGACCTGAGGAACGCTCCGGAATGTCCGCGCTCGCCACCGGTCTGCTGGGATTTCTGACCGGATTGGCGCTTGGCGCGATCGTCTATCGGGCCCGCCTGTGTACATTCGGGGCGATCGAGGACGGCCTGATGGGGCAGGACTGGCGGCGCGCCAAGGTCTTCGGGCTGGCGCTGGCAGTTGCCCTCCTTCTGACCCAGGGCATGGTCCTCTCCGGCTTCCTTGATCCCGGGCGGACAACCTATCTGCCCCAATCCGTCCCTCTCGTCGGGCTGATCATCGGGGGTGTCCTGTTCGGGATCGGCATGGCCCTCGTCGGAACCTGCGGCTTCGGCTCGCTGATCCGCCTCGGCAGCGGCGATCTCCGCAGCCTCATCGTGATCATTGTCTACGCCCTCTTCGCCTATGCGATGCTCCGCGGCGTGCTGTCCGGTTTCCGCATCGGGGTGGTCGAGGGCTGGGCCTGGCCGATGCCGGGGCCCAGCGCGTCGGATCTCGCCACGCAGATGCAACGGATTGCCGGCTTCGATCTCCGGACCCTCCTGACCGCCGCGATCGTCATTCCGCTGGTCCTCGCCGTGGCGCGCGATCCACGATTGCTGCGGGCCCGCCGCCTGTTGACTGCGGGCCTCACGCTCGGGGTCGCGGTGGCTCTGGGCTGGGCCGCGACAGGCTGGTGGAGCGATCCGTTCGACCTGCACCAGCGCGTGCAGAGCCTGACCTATGTCGCGCCGGTTGCCCGGGCGATGTTCGGTGTCCTGTCGGGGCAGGATGACTGGCTCGATTTCGGCGTCAGCAATGTCATCGGCGTGGTGATCGGCGCCCTTGCCGCCAGCGTCAGGGCGGGCGAGTTCCGGTGGGAGGCCTTCGATGACCACCACGAGATGAAACGGCATCTCGTCGGCGCCCTCTGCATGGGGTCGGGGGGCGTACTGGCCGGGGGCTGCACCATCGGGCAGGGCCTGACGGCAGGATCCCTGCTGGCGCTTTCCATGCCGGTTGCGATCCTGAGCATGATTGTCGGCGCCCGGATCGGGATCGCGGTGCTGATGGGAGATGCCGGCGACTGGATGCGGCGCCTCGCCAGCCGGGCGTGATGCCGCGTCCCTGATGCGGCGCCTTGCCGCTGCCGTGCGCACAAGCACCGCATCCTCACCATGATTCGGTCAGGAATTTCGGTTGATAGCCATCGCAACATCAACGATACGCTACGCCGGTATGAGTGTCGGGCCCGACAGTTCCATGCTTCGGGGGCGGAAGAAAGGGTGAGCAACGTGGACCAAGCCGCCGCGCGGGAAGATTCCGCCGTCATGGCCCGTCGAGCCCGTTTCATGAAGATCGCCGGCACGATCGCCAGTGCGGCCCTGTTCGTCTTCTCGCTGGCCGTTCTTTACTGGCTGATCACCGAACTGGACGCCGCCGAGGTCAAGGCGGCCTTCGGACGGGCGAGCAACAGCCAGATCTGGCTGGCGCTCTTCTTCACGGCGGTTTCGTACCTGATGCTGACCGGGTATGACTGGGTCGCGCTGCCGGCCGTCACGACGCAGAAGGTCCGCTACCGGATCGCGGCGCTCGCCTCCTTCACCTCCTATGCGGTCAGTTTCACGCTCGGCTTCCCGTTGCTCACGGCAGCGACCGTGCGCTACTGGATCTATTCCAGTGTCGGGCTGGGCGCGCGCGCCATTGCCAGCCTGACGCTGATCGCCGGGATCACCTTCTGGCTCGGGATGGGCGTGGTGCTGGCCACGGTCATGATCATCCTGCCCGGCTCCGCCTCGACCTTCACGCGGTTGCCGCTGTCGATGAATGTCCTGATCGGGCTCGCGGTGCTGCTGGGCATCGCGATCTACCTGCTGGTCGTCAAGCGGGGCAACCGGACGCTTTCCGTCCAGGGCTGGCAACTGCGTCTTCCGGGCGTGCGGATCACCTCGCGACAGATGGCGCTGGGTGCCGCCGATGTCTGTGCGGGCGCTGCGGTTCTTTTTGTCCTGCTCCCGCCGGATGCGCAGATTCCGTTCGCGACCATGCTTGCCGCCTATGTTTTCGCCTGCACGCTGGGGATTGCCAGCCATGCGCCCGGCGGGATCGGCGTTTTCGAGGCGACGATGCTGCTCGCCCTGCCGGGCGTCCCGCGGGAACAGCTCCTCGGTGCCCTTCTTGTCTACCGGCTCTGCTATTATGTCGTGCCCTTCATCCTCGCCCTGGTCCTGCTCGGCGTCCGCGAACTGATGATCCGCGCGGGGATGCTCCAGCGGCAGCTCTCCTCCCCGGATGAGGGCGAGCATGTCTGAATCCGGTCCGCCATCCGATCCTCAGGAGGAGGCACCGGAACCGCCGACGCTCCGCTCCCTTGTGATGCGTTCCAACGTCCTCCGGATGCTGGCCATCGCCGCCATCGGCGGGCTCCTGTTTCTGGCACATCTGTCCAGCCTGCCCTGGCTGGCGCATCTCCTTGCCCTTATCGCCCTCGCTTTCGTCTGGCTCGGCTGGCGCACCCTCGAACCTTCGAGCCTGCGCCGGGCCGATCCGGTCCGCGCGATCCGCAATCCTCCGGACATGCGGCTCAATGCCGTGCTGGATGCGATGACCTCGCCGACCATCCTGATCGATCATCGCGGCAACATGGTGCATGGCAATGCGGCCGCGCAGCGCACGCTTGCCGGCCTGCGGCTCGGCCATCCGGTCTCGTTCGCCTTGCGGGCCCCGGCCATGCTGTCGGCGCTCGAGACGGTGCTTGGTGGCCATGCCGAGGCCCGGGCCGAGATCGTCGAACGGGTGCCGATCGAACGGAGCTACGACATCGTCATCCGCCGTCTTGGCCAGGGGCCTGTCCAGCCGGCCAATGGCGTCGCCTACGCGGTCATCTTCATGACGGATACGACGGCCGCCCGCCGGCTCGAGGCCATGCGCGCGGATTTCGTGGCCAATGCGAGCCACGAACTGAGGACGCCGCTCGCCTCCATCCTCGGGTTCATCGAGACCCTGCAGGGACCGGCGCGGGAGGATGCCGTGGCACGGCGTAATTTTCTCGGTATCATGGAACAGCAGGCCCGGCGCATGGCGCGGCTGATCGAGGATCTGCTGTCGCTCTCCAAGATCGAACTCAATGCGCATATTCCGCCGGCGTCGTCGGTCGATCTGGCCCTGCTGCTCCGTTCGGTTTCCGATGCGCTGGGCGGCCTTGCCCGCGACAGGGGGGTCCAGCTTCATTTCGCGCTGACCGAGGGCCTGCCGCCTGTGGCCGGGGATCGGGATGAACTGGTCCGTGTCTTCGAGAACCTGATCGAGAATGCCATCAAATACGGCCAGAGCGGTGGCCGGGTGGATATCGCGCTGGAGAAGGTCGGCGAGGATCCGCCGGCCGAACTCGTGGTCCAGGTCCGCGATTATGGTCCGGGCATCGCCGAGGAGCACCTGCCGCGGCTGACCGAACGCTTCTACCGGGCCGATGTCGCCGAAAGCCGGGTCCTCGGCGGAACCGGGCTCGGCCTTGCCATCGTCAAGCATATCGTGACCCGACACCGGGGGCGCCTTGCCATTTCCAGCACGCTCGGCGAGGGGGCGACCTTCTCGGTGACGCTCCCGACGGTCAGGGATTGAAAACTACGTAGTTTCAACCAGTTGAACTGTCATCGTTTTGTCGTCTGCTCTCTGTAGAAGCCTTTTGACCGGCCGCATCCCTACCCCGCGCGGCCGGGCTAACAAGGAGAGTCCCGAGATGGGTTCGAAATTCCTCGGCGTGTCCGTGATCGCCCTCGCCATGGCCGTGAGCGCCGGCGTTGCATCCGCACGTGACCAGATCCGCATCGTTGGTTCGTCGACCGTCTATCCGTTCACCACGGCGGTGGCCGAGCAGCTCGGCAAGACCGGCGGCGTGAAAACCCCGGTGGTTGAATCCACCGGTACCGGCGGCGGCATGAAGATGTTCTGCGATGGCGTCGGCGTGAACTTCCCCGATGCCACCAATGCCTCGCGCCGCATGAAGATCGGCGAGTTCGAGACGTGCCAGAAGAACGGCGTCAAGGACATCATCGAGCTGATGATCGGCTATGACGGCCTGACCCTGTCGCATTCGAAGAAGTCGGCCCCGACCAAGCTGACGCGTGCGCAGATTTTCCTGGCGCTCGCCAAGAACGTTCCGGGTCCGGATGGCAAGCTCATCCCGAACCCCTACAAGACCTGGAACCAGATCGATCCGTCGCTGCCGAACAAGCCGATCGAGATCCTCGGCCCGCCGCCGACCTCGGGCACGCGCGACTCGCTCCATGAACTGATGATGGAGCCGGGCGCCGAGCAGATCCCGGCGATGAAGGCGCTCAAGGCCTCGGATCGCAAGGCCTTTGACGCGGCGTGGAAGACCATCCGCGAAGACGGCGCCTATGTCGAAGCCGGCGAGAACGACAACGTGATCGTCCAGAAGCTCGAAGCCAATCCGAACGCCTATGGCGTGTTCGGCTTCTCGTTCCTCGAGGAGAATGCAGCCAAGATCCAGGGCGTCACTGTTGATGGCGTCGTTCCGGAAATGGACACGATCTCGGCCCTGAAGTATGGCCCCTCGCGCGAGATGTTCGTGTATGTGAAGAAGGCGCATGTCGGTGTCGTTCCCGGCCTCGACAAGTTCGCCCAGGAATACGTCTCGGATCGCGCCGCCGGCGACGGTGGCTATCTCGAGAAGAAGGGCCTTGTCCCGGTTCCCAAGGCGAAGCGCGACGAAGCCAAGGCGAATGTCGCGGCCCTGAAGGCCATGACGGGCGAAGGCCTGCCGAAGTAAGGCAACGCCTGACAGTCGAAAGATCCGGCCGGCGCTCTCGGGCGCCGGTCTTTGCCAGCGGGGGTAGGCAGTGACAGGTCTCTATTACGCGCTCATGGTCGCGCTTGCCCTCGGGGCCTATTTTCTCGTCCGGGCGCGCGCCGCTGCGCTTGCCAACGGGCAGACGCTCCATTCCCGCCCGAACTATCATGGCCTGCTTGCGGCGGCGCAGGTCATCCTTCCGATGATCCTGATCCATTTTGCCGGCTCCGTCCTGGCAGCCCGCTTTGTCGAGCAGCAGGCGCTTGCCGCGATGGATCCTGCCCTGCTGACCGACGAATTGCGCCGGGGGGCCGCCTTCCGGGAGATCCGCGAGTTCGCGATCGGCCGCGGCGCGGCCAATGCCACCCAGGCGCTGCAGGCCGGTGCGGCCATGTATGCCTATCTCTCGGCGCTGACGAACTGGGCCGTCCTCGGGCTCGGCCTTGCCGTCGGCATCGCGATGGCGCTTTTCTCCCTGCGCAGCATCTCGAGCGAGTTCCGGGCCCGAAACCGCTTCGAGCGGGTTGTCCGCTATCTGCTGATGGCGTGCGCCACCGTCGCCGTGATCACCACCATCGGGATCGTCTTCTCGGTCCTTTTCGAGACCTTCCGGTTTTTCCAGAAGGTCTCGCCGATCGATTTCCTCTTCGGCACCCACTGGTCGCCCCAGACCGCAATCCGTGCCGATCAGGTCGGGTCGTCGGGCTCCTTCGGCATGGTGCCGCTGCTTGTCGGCACCTTGCTCATCTCGACAATCGCCATTCTCGTTGCCGGCCCGATCGGGCTGTTCGCCGCCATCTACATGGCCGAGTATGCCTCGCCGAAATTCCGCGCCTGGGCGAAGCCGATCCTCGAGATCCTCGCCGGCATTCCTACCGTCGTTCTCGGGTTCTTTGCCGCGCTCACGGTCGCACCGATGATCCGTGAGGTCGGGACAGCCCTCGGCCTCGGCGTCGCATCGGAAAGCGCCCTCGCGGCCGGGCTCGTCATGGGCATCATGATCGTGCCCTTCGTCTCGTCCCTGTCGGATGACGTGATCACCGCCGTGCCGCAATCCCTGCGCGACGGCTCCTACGGGATGGGCGCAACCCGCTCGGAAACGATCACCAAGGTCGTCCTTCCGGCCGCATTGCCGGGGATCGTCTCAGCCTTCATGCTCGCCATCTCGCGTGCTGTCGGCGAGACGATGATCGTCGTGATGGCCGCGGGCCTCGCCGCAAACCTCTCGTTCAACCCGCTCGATGCCGTCACCACCTTCACGGTGCAGATCAAGACCATCCTTGTCGGGGACCAGGAATTCGACAGTGCGAAGACGCTGGCGGCTTTCGCCCTCGGCTTCGTCCTGTTCTTCTTCACGCTGACCCTCAACGTCATCGCCCTCGCGATCGTCCGGAAATATCGGGAACAATATGACTGACACCTCGATGGCTCCGCCCGAGACGGGCCTCCGCACCTTCGATTACGGCTCCGACGAGGCCCAGGCCCGCGTGAAGCGGCGCTACAAGGCCGAGGCGCGCTTCAGGCTGTATGGCCTGCTGGCCGTTCTGTTCGCCGGCGCCTTCGTTTTCGTGCTGCTTGCCGATATCGTGCGGAAGGGCATGCCGGCCTTTTTCGAACACCGCGTGGTCCTGACGCTGGATCTCGATGCCAGCCTCATCGATCCGACCGGACGCCGGGAGATCGATGTCCTCCGGAACGCTGACTACAACAAGATCGTCATGGATGCCTGGCGGGCGAACTTTCCCGAGGTGACCCAGCGCGCCGAGCGCCGCCGGCTCGAGGCGCTCGTGTCGAGCGGCGCGGCAGACGATCTTCGCACGGCCATCCTTCGCGATCCCGCGTTGATCGGCCAGAAGGTCCGCTTCCCGGTCCTCCTGTCGGACGATGCCGACCTTCATTTCAAGGGCCTGTCGACCCGGATCTCCTCCGTGCCGGGAGCCGGCGCGCTCGATGTAAAGGTCAACGGGCGCCAGGTCGAACTGACCGGTTCCGGCCAGCCCTTCGCCGCCATCCTTGCCGATGTGAAATCCGGCCTCGCACAGGAGGCCGAGCGCGTCGGCGCCGAACTGGCACGCCTTCCGGCCTCGCAGCAGGGGGGCAACAATGCGGCCCTCGATGCAAAGCGGGCCGAACTCACCCAGCGGGTCGCCGATCTCCGGCGCCGTGCCGGCGATGCCGCCAGTGCCGAGGCGATCGATTTTTCCGCCATGCCCAGCCGGATCGTGCGGGCCGAGGGGGCGTCGATCCGGCTTCAGGAGATCGGCCCCGGCTCGGCCAAGGGCTTTCTGCTCGTGGCGCCGCAGCGCGAGCTTTCCCGCCTCGACTCCTGGATGGTGGCGACTTTCGCGACGCCGGAGAGCAACCGGAAGGCCAGCGACGCCGATATTTCCTGGCTTGAAACGCTCAAGGCGCGCGGCCTGATCGAGAAGGCCTTCGCCACGCGCTTCTTCACCAGCGGCGACAGCCGGGAGCCCGAACAGGCTGGTATCCGCGGCGCGCTGATCGGTTCGGCGCTGACCCTGCTGGTGACGCTCATCGTCTGCCTGCCGCTTGGTGTCGGGGCCGCCGTCTATCTCGAGGAATTTGCTCCGAAGAACCGGTTCACCGACATCCTCGAGGTGAATATCAACAATCTGGCCGCCGTCCCCTCCATCGTCTTCGGCTTGCTCGGCCTCGCGATGTTCCTGAACTTTTTCGGCCTGCCGCGCTCGGCGCCGCTGGTCGGCGGGCTTGTGCTCGCGCTGCTGGTCCTGCCGACGATCATCATCGCCAGCCGCGCCGCGCTCAAGGCGGTGCCGCCCTCGATCAAGGAAGCCGCGCTCGGCGTGGGGGCCTCCCACCAGCAGGCGATCTTCCATCATGTCCTGCCGTTGGCCATGCCCGGCATCATGACCGGCACGATCATCGGCATGGCCCATGCCCTTGGCGAGACCGCCCCGCTGCTGATGATCGGGATGGTGGCCTTCATCGTGGATATTCCGCAGGCGATCACCGATCCCGGGACCGTGCTGCCGGTCCAGATCTATCTCTGGTCGGACCTGCCCGAAGTGGCCTTCCAGGCAAAGACCGCCGGGGCAATCATGGTCCTGCTGGGCTTCCTCTTCGTCATGAATGGTGCGGCCATTCTCCTGCGGCGTCGCTTCGAGCGCCGCTGGTAATCGCGCGCGGCGTAAACAAGGAAACAGTCGATGTCCTTCGCATCTCCCATGATCCAGGAGCCGGCCAGCGTGCCCGAGCCTGCCGTTGCCGCGAAAGTGGCTGCCCGCCATGTCAATGTCCATTACGGCGAGAAGCACGCCCTGAAGGACGTTTCCGTCGATATCCCGGCGCGGGCGGTCACGTCTTTCATCGGTCCGTCGGGCTGCGGCAAGTCGACCTTCCTGCGGTGCATCAACCGAATGAACGACACCATCCCGATTTGCCGCGTGACAGGCGAGATCACCATCGACGGCAAGGACATCTACGATCCGCGCCTCGATGTGGTGCTGCTCCGTGCCCGGGTCGGAATGGTGTTCCAGAAGCCCAACCCGTTCCCGAAGTCGATCTACGAGAATGTCGCCTATGGGCCGCGCCTCCATGGCATGGCGAAGAACAAGACCGAGCTGGACGAGATCGTCGTCAACTCGCTGAAGCGGGCCAGCCTCTTCGAGGAGGTGAAGGATCGCCTCAACGATCCCGGCACCGGGCTCTCCGGCGGCCAGCAGCAGCGCCTCTGCATCGCGCGTGCCATCGCCGTCAGCCCGGAAGTCATCCTGATGGACGAGCCCTGCTCGGCGCTGGATCCGATCGCGACCGCGAAGATCGAGGAACTGATCGACGAACTGCGCAGCAACTTCACGATCGTCATCGTCACCCATTCGATGCAGCAGGCCGCGCGCGTTTCGCAGCGCACCGCCTTCTTCCACCTGGGCTCCCTCGTCGAGGAAGGCTCGACCGAGCAGATCTTCACCAACCCGAAGGACAAGCGGACCCAGGATTACATTACCGGCCGCTTCGGCTGATCCTGCGGCGAGATGGAAAGCAGACAATGACCCAGCATATCGTGAGGGCCTATGACGAGGAGCTCGGCGCTCTCTCGGCCAAGATCAACCAGATGGGCGGCATTGCCGAGGCCATGCTGACCGATGCCGTGGACGCGCTGGCGCGCCACGACGTCAGCAAGGCCCGCAGTGTTGTCGAGCGGGACGGCCAGCTCGATGCGCTTCAGCACGAGATCGAGGAACTCGCGGTCCTCATCATCGCCAAGCGCCAGCCGATGGCAAATGACCTCCGTCATATCATGGGGACGATCCGCATCGCCTCGGATATCGAACGGATCGGCGACCTGATGAAGAACATCGCCAAGCGCGTGACCGTAATGGAAGATCGCTTCCTTGGTACCCGGTCGCTGGCCGGCATCCAGCACATGGCCCATCTCGTGCTCGGCCAGGTGAAGGCCGTGCTCGACAGCTTCGCGCAGAAAAGCGCCGATCTCGCGCGCCATGTCTGGCTGCATGACGGCGAGGTGGACCAGCTCAACAACTCGCTCTTCCGCGAGCTGCTGACCTACATGATGGAAGATCCGCGCTCGATCACCTTCTCGACGCACCTGCTCTTCATCGCGAAGAATATCGAGCGCGCCGGCGACCATGCGACCAACATCGCCGAAACGGTCTATTTCATCGAGACGGGGCAGCAGCTGAGCGGCCCGCGGCCGAAGGGCGAATCCTCGGTTTTCGCGGTTTCCGCGCCGGGCAAGTGAGGCCGTCATGGCACCGCGCATCATGGTTGTGGAGGATGAGGAGGCCCTGGCCATCCTGCTGCGCTACAACCTGACCGCCGAGGGCTACGAGGTCGATCACGTCGCCCGCGGTGACGAGGCGGATCTCCGCCTCAAGGAATCCGTGCCGGACCTTCTGATCCTTGACTGGATGCTGCCGGCCCTCTCGGGCATCGAGATCTGCCGTCGCCTACGCGCGAGGCCGGAAACCGCCCGACTGCCGGTCATCATGCTGACGGCGCGCGGCGAGGAATCCGAACGGATCCGCGGCCTCAGCCAGGGCGCCGATGACTACGTCGTCAAGCCCTTTTCGGTTCCCGAACTGGTTGCGCGGGTCCATGCCCTGCTGCGCCGCGCAAAACCCGAGCATGTCGCGCACCGGCTCGTCATCGGGGATATCGAGCTCGACCGGGTTACCAAGCGGGTCCGGCGGGCCGAGCGCGAGCTGCATCTGGGGCCGACCGAGTTCCGCCTGCTCGAATTCCTGATGAAGAGCCCGGGTCGCGTCTTCGCGCGGGACCACCTGCTCGATTCCGTCTGGGGGCAGGATGTCTATGTCGACGAACGCACGGTGGACGTCCATGTCGGCCGCCTGCGCAAGGTCCTCAACCGCCGCGGTCAGGCCGATCCGATCCGGACCGTGCGCGGCGCCGGCTACGCCTTCGACGAGACCTTCGGCCGCAAGGCCTGACTCGACCCGCGAGCTGCACTCGAACCCCAAGCCGCCGCAAGAAAAAGGGGCGTCTCCGCCCCCCTGTCGCCCTGCGGTTTCCCGAACGGCTCAGCCACCCCGGCGGCGGTCGCCCTGGGGTTGGAACGCCACACGGGCATGGGCCTCGCAATAGGTGCGGCCCGCGCCGCAATCTGCGCCGCAATAGACGAAATCGGCTTGCAGCGGATCGCCGATCGGCCAGCGGCACAGCCCTTCGCGCAATTCCATGATCGAGATCCGGCGGGAGATCGGGATCACGACATTATCCCGGACCGGAGCCACCTCGGCCACGGCTTCCATCATCTCGACCACGGCAAGATTGCCCCGCACGGAAATGGTCGCCGTACGGGCTGCCGCCTTCACCACCTTGCGCGGCCGAGCCACGCTGGCCGGTTTGGCTTTTGCACGGCCGGACAGCCCGAGCCGGTGCACCTTGCCGATGACCGCATTGCGCGTGACGCCGCCCAGTTCCGCAGCAATCTGGCTGGCGCTCAACCCTTCGCTCCACAGTTTCTTCAACTGTTCGATGCGGTTGTCGTCCCACGACATCGTTGCCTCCTCGCCTTCCTGCGTGGTCTCCGGCGGAATCCCTCACCGTGGCTCGCGAATACGCAAGCAACCGACCGGAACATCCGGAGGGGGAAAGCCTGACCCGAGACCTCACGCTGTGCCGGCGCCTGTTGCCTGCCGACACCTTGTCTCTGCCGGCGACACTAGCCGAAGCTGCGTCCAAGGTTGAGAGTCGACGCTGCAACAGCACCCGTTTTCAACAGGCATAATCAGGCCCGCTCCACCGCGTCGACCGTGAGTCACAACTGTGGCAGCTGCGTGAATTATTGACTTTTCGACGGTTCTCTCGCAAAGAAACACCATGCCGCCCGGTCCGAGGCGGCCTTCTTTTTTGGCGAGGATTTTCGTCAATGGCCGGCCGCGGATCTGGTCATTCGGTCAGCCGGCAGGCCCAACCCGGTAGGAGGGTATCATGAGCATGACGTCCAAGAGCGAAGCCGCACATCTCTCGGCCCGCGCTGGGCGATCGGCCACCTCCAGCCTGATGCCGACCTATGCCCGCGCTGCCCTCGAATTCGAGCGCGGCGAGGGGGCGTGGCTCTACACGCCCGATGGCCGGAAATATCTCGATTTCGGCAGCGGCATCGCCGTGAACGTGCTCGGCCATTCTCACCCGCATCTGGTCTCGGCGCTGGTCGCCCAGGCCAGCAAGGTCTGGCACGTTTCGAACATCTACCGGATTCCCGAGGGCGAGCGCCTGGCCGAACGCCTCTGCGCGCTGACCTTTGCCGACCGCGTCTTCTTCACGAATTCCGGCGCGGAAGCGCTGGAATGCGCCATCAAGACCGCGCGGAAGTATCATTCGGCCAATGGCCAGCCCAACCGCTACCGCATCATCACCTTCGAGGGCGCTTTCCATGGCCGCACCCTGGCGACCATCGCCGCCGGCGGCCAGCAGAAATATCTCGACGGCTTCGGCCCGAAGGTCGAGGGCTTTGACCAGGTCCCCTTCGGCGATCATGCCGCCCTCGAGGCGGCGATCGGCCCGGATACCGGCGCGATCCTGATCGAGCCCGTTCAGGGCGAGGGCGGGCTGCGGCCGGTTCCGCCCCAATGCCTGCGCGGCTTGCGCGAACTCTGCGACAGGCACGGCCTGTTGCTTGTCCTCGACGAGGTCCAGAGCGGCGTCGGGCGGACGGGCAAACTTTTCGCGCATGAATGGGCGGGCATCCGCCCGGACATCATGGCGATTGCCAAGGGCATCGGCGGCGGATTCCCGCTCGGCGCCTGCCTCGCGACCGAGGAAGCCGCCAAGGGCATGGTGGCTGGCACCCATGGCTCGACCTATGGCGGCAACCCGCTCGCCATGGCGGTGGGCAATGCCGTGCTCGATGTCGTTTCCGATCCGGATTTCCTCGAAAGGGTCCGGCAGACCGCGCGGGATTTCGCGCAGCGTCTCGCCGAACTCAAGGATCATTATCCCGACATCGTGGAGGACGTCCGCGGCTCCGGCCTGCTGATCGGTCTGAAGATGCGCGTGCCCAACACGGCCTTCGTCGCCGAGGGGCGCGAGCAGGGCATCCTCACTGTCGGCGCCGGCGACAATGTCGTCCGGCTCCTGCCGCCGCTGATCATCGGCGAGCCGGAAATCCAGGAAGCCTATCGCCGGCTTGATGCCACCTGTGCCGCCCTGAGGGCAGCTCAGGCCCCGGCCAAGGCCAGCTGACCGATTTCACATGGTATGACACCGATGAGTTCTTCCTTTCAGCTTCCGGCCTCCCAGAGGCATTTCCTCGATCTCGGCGATCTGCGCGCCGAGGAAGTCCGCCACATTCTCGATGGCGCGCGCCGCATCAAGGCGCGCCGCCGCACGCCCCAGCCCGGCGACAAGGTGCTTGCGGGCAAGTCGATCGCGATGATCTTCGAGCAGCCCTCGATGCGCACCCGCATGTCCTTCGACATGGCGATCCGTGAACTCGGCGGCGAGAGCATCATGGTCACCGGCAAGGAGATCGAACTCGGCGAGCGCGAGAGCATCGCCGATACGGCCCGTGTCCTGTCGCGGTATGTCGATGGCATCATGATCCGGATCCTCGACCACCGCCAGCTGGTCGAACTGGCGGAAAACGCCACGATCCCCGTGCTCAACGGGCTGACCAAGACCTCGCATCCCTGCCAGGTCATGGCCGATGTCCTCACCTTCGAGGAGCATCGCGGGCCGATCGCCGGCCGCACGGTAACCTGGGTCGGTGACAGCAACAACGTCCTGCGTTCGTGGATCGAGGCCGCCGGCCGGCTCGGCTTCTCGATGCGCGTGGCGACGCCGGAGGAATTGCAGCCCAAGGCCGATATCGTCGACTGGGCGCGCCAGAACAAGGTCGACCTGCGGCTCATGCGCAGCCCGCAGGAAGCGGTCGAGGGCACCGATTGCGTTGTTGCCGATGCCTGGGTGTCGATGGGCGACAAGGATGCCGGCCGCCGGCACAACCTGCTCCGGCCCTACCAGGTGAATGCGGAACTGATGCGCGTTGCCGGCCCGCAGGCCATCTTCATGCATTGCCTGCCGGCCAAGCGCGGCGAGGAAGTGACGGACGAGGTGATGGACGGGCCGCAATCGGTTGTCTTCGACGAGGCGGAGAACCGGCTGCACGCGCAGAAGGCCATTCTCGCCTGGGCCTATGGCGAGAGCTTTGCCTGATGGCCCTCGAGGCGTCCCCGGGTTCAGGCTCGATCTTCGGCGCCGATGACATCGTGCTCCCGTTCCATGTGGAGCCGCTGGATACGCGCGGCCGTGCCATCCGGCTTGGCCGCGTCCTCGACGAGATCATGGCCCGCCACGCCTATCCACCAGCGGTGGAGCGCCTCCTCGCGGAAGCGATCGCCCTGACGGCGCTGATGGGATCGTCGCTGAAATTCGACGGGCGCTTCCAGCTCCAGACCAAGACCGACGGGCCGGTTTCCATGCTGGTCGTCGATCTCGGAACGCCGTCCTCCCTGCGGGCCTATGCGCGTTTCGATGCCGATCGCGTCGCCGCGTCGGGCGAGCGGGCCGATGCCGCAATGTTGCTCGGGCATGGCTATCTCGGTTTCACTGTCGAGCAGAGCGCGCTCCAGTCCCGCTACCAGGGCATTGTCGCGCTCGAGGGGCAGGGCCTTGAAGCCGCGGCCATGCAGTATTTCCGGCAGTCCGAGCAGATCCCGACCGCCTTGCGCATCGCCGTGGCGGAACACAGGCAGGCCGGCGGGCAGCGGCAATGGCGCGTCGGCGGCGTGCTGGCGCAGTTCCTTCCGGCCGCACCGGAACGCATGCGGCAGGCCGATCTCGATCCCGGCGACGCGCCCGCCGGCACGATCCGGCATGTCGTACAGGAAGACGATGCCTGGATCGAGGCGCGGGCCCTTGTCGAAACCACCGAGGATATCGAACTGGTTGATCCCGGGCTGGGGCTCGATCGCCTGCTTTACCGTCTGTTCAACGAACGCGGTGTCTCGGTTTCCGAGCCGGTCCGCATGGAAGACAGGTGCCGATGCTCCGAAGCGCGGATCCGCGAGACGCTGATCCAGTTTTCGGCGGAGGATCTGGCGGAAATGCGCGAGGAGGACGGCGAGATCGCCGTGACCTGCGAGTTCTGCAGCCGCCGGTATCGCCTCGCCCTCTGAAAGGGCCGGCTGTCAGTTCAGCACGCGGCGATCCGCCGGCATGTCGAGCGAGAAGGCCGGGATCTCGACCTCGAAACGCTCTCCGCTGGCCGAGACCATCTCGTAGGTGCCCACCATGATCCCGTGCGAGGTCGTCAACGGGCAGCCGGAGGAATAGCGGTAGAGATCGCCGGGCCGGAGGATCGGCTGCTCGCCGACAACGCCGAGACCGCGCACATGCTGGACCTGCCCGTCGGCATCGGTGATGATCCAGTGCCGTGCCCGGAGCTGGACCGTCTCGGTCGACAGGTTGCGGATCTCGATCGCATAGGTCCAGAAATACTGGCCGACCTCGCGGCGGGAGCGCTCCGGCGAGAATTCGGGTTCGACCGTCACCTCGATCCCTCGCGTGCTCTTGCGGTACATGGCGCCCCTCATCGTGCCCGCGCGAAACCGGCGCTGACCATGCCGAGCGCGGTCCTGCCCGTCAATGGCCGAAATCGCCGTCCTGCCGCACGCGCGGGCGTTGCAGGGCCTGCGGAGATCTGTGGGCATTGTCGGCAAGGCCCGGCCGATGCTTGTCACGGGAAGGCGTGTCCTGTAGCCAGATCCGAGACAAGGGAGATCGGGTGTGCCACAGGCGGCGCCGGGTATTTATTCGGATGCGATGATCGAGGAGCTCGTCGAGGCCGGGGCGATCCGCATTCCCGAGCCGCTGGCCCCGGGGCAGGTGCAGCCGGCCAGCCTCGACCTGCGTCTTGGCCGCCGCTGCTGGCGCATGCGGGCCAGTTTCCTGCCTGGCCATGGCGGTGATGTGGCCAGCCGCATCCGCGATTATGCCTTGCACGAGATCGACCTGACGCAGGGCGCGGTGCTCGAGACCGGCTGCGTTTATGTGGCGGAAATCCTCGAATCCGTGCGCCTGCCCGAGGGGCTGGCTGCCTCGGCCAATCCGAAGAGTTCGACCGGCCGCCTCGATGTCTTCACCCGGGTGATCACCGATGGCGCGGCCGCTTTCGATGTCGTCGCGGCCGGCTATGACGGTCCGATCTATGCCGAGATCTCGCCGCGCACCTTCCCCGTGCTGGTCCGGCAGGGCAGCCGGCTCTCGCAGTTGCGCTTCCGAAGCGGCCAGCCGCGCATCGATGACGTTGCCCTGCGGGCGCTCCACCAGCGCGAGCGGCTGGTCGACCGCGATTCCGCCCTGATCCAGGATGGCGTGGTGCTGTCGGTCGATCTTTCCGGCTTCGGAGGCACCTCGCTTGTCGGCTATCGCGGCAAGCGCCATACCGGTCTGATCGATGTCGACCGCGTCGGCGCCTATCGGGTGGAGGATTACTGGGAGCCGATCTCGCTGCATGACCGCCGCGAACTCGTGCTGGATCCGGATGAATTCTACATTCTCGCTTCGAAGGAGGCGGTCCATGTGCCGCCGGACCATGCGGCGGAAATGGTGCCGTTCGACGCGATGATGGGTGAATTCCGCGTCCATTATGCCGGTTTCTTCGATCCCGGCTTCGGCCATGCCGCGGCGGGTGGCGCCGGGGCCCGGGCGGTGCTGGAAGTGCGCTCGCGCGATGTGCCCTTCATCCTCGAGGATGGCCAGGTCGTCGGCCGCCTGATCTACGAGCGCATGGCCGGACCGCCGAAACGGCTCTACGGGGCAGGCCTTGCCTCGAACTACCAGGCGCAGGGCCTCAAGCTGTCAAAGCATTTCCGGAGCTGAATCGGCCCGGGCGGGCCGCACCGGCTACCCGCGTTCGCGGGCCTCCAGCGCATCGAGCTTGGCCCGGATCTGCTGCAACTCCGCCAGCATCGTCTCCATCACCGCCGGGTCATGCATCAGCTGCCTCTGATCGTTGCCACGCTCATCATCGAGCGCCGTCACCACCACGCCGATAAACAGATTGAGCATCATGAAGGCCGAAAGCAGGATGAAGAGCACGAAATAGGCGATGGCATAGGGGTGCTTGTCCATCAGCGGTTTGACAACCCCGTTCGACCAGTCGTCGAAAGTCATGACCTGGAACAACGTATAGGCCGTCTGGCCGAGCGATCCGAACTGCTCCGGTGCCGTGGCGCCGAACAGCTTCGTCCCCATGACGGCGAAGACATAGTAGATCAGCATCATCAGCAGGCTGATCGACCCCATCCCCGGCATGGCGCCGATCAGCCCGGCCACCACGCGGCGAAGCGAGGGCAGCATCGTCACCAGGCGCAGGACGCGCAGGACCCGCAAAGCCCGCAGCACCGACAGGGATTCCGTGGCCGGAACCAGCGCGATGCCGACAACCAGCATGTCGAACACGCTCCATGGATCCTTCAGGAAGTTCCGGCGATGCACGGCCATCCGGGCCAGCAACTCGACAACGAAGATGTTGAGCAGCAGGCCGTCAACCGCATGAAGCACGGGGCCGTACTGGGCCATCACCGTCTGGCTCGTTTCAAGGCCGAGGGTCACGGCGTTGAGGATGATCAAAGCGATGATGAACCGCTCCGTCAGCGGATGGGTGACGATCGAATGGAGCAGCGGCATCAGGTTCCCCTTGCAATCTTGCCTTCTGGATAGGGCAGTGCAGGCGCCCCGGCGAGGGGGGAGCCATGCCGGCTGCGGAATTATACGCAGGGAAATCCGCAATGCGGCTTCTGTGCCGCAACACCCTTGCCTTTCGCGTGACAACCGGTTTATGTCGCCGCCGCGCGGGTATGATGTAATGGTAGCCTGTCAGCTTCCCAAGCTGAACGCGCGGGTTCGATTCCCGCTACCCGCTCCAGCTTTCCCGGAATGTGTATCCACATCCTAGAACGTGATCACCATCATCGGCGGCGCGCCGGGCGCCTTCCCGACCGGGGCATCAGGCCCGGCTTCCGGCAAGGCGGGAGGAATCAGCAGCCGCGACGGGCTGTCCGTCAGGCTCAGCGGGGAGTCCGCATCCAGCAGGTCCTCGAAGCGCGGGTTGAACGGGGCGGTGCCGAAGGAAGCAAACCGGAAAGCCGGCCGGACGGCCGGCAGGGGGTCCCGGCTCCAGGCGAGCGAATAGGGTGTCCCCTGGGTGCATCGGACGCGCACAACACCGCCCGTGTCTCCCGAGAGGAACAGCCGCTCGATATCGCCGGGTTGCAGCCAATGCGCTGTCCGCACAGAGCATTGCCCGAGGATGGTGATGCTCAGCTCGAGCGTGCCGGTGCGCGTCGCGGCGCCGGCCCCCGTCAATGGCAGGGCGGCCACGGCGAGAGCGGCGGCGCCGATACGCCATCGTGGCAGGGTTTCGGTGACAGGCAAGGCCAAGGCTCCAGCGAGGCGATCACGGCACGCTAGTGCCCGCCTGTCGGGCAGGAAAGTTCATTCTTTACGAATGGTTAAACCGCCGCTCCGGATGCTGTCGCAAAATGGATCAATCCGCTGGCGGCTGCAGGACGCGCCGTTCATGTGCATCGGCGATCGCCTCGCTCAGCGAGGGTGACAGGCCCAGTTCGGCCAGCATCTGCGCGGCCTCGCGCATTTCGGCAGCTCTTCGGATTCCGTGCCGGGCGACCCGGCCATCCATCAGCCGGGCGAGATGGGCCCAGTCCTGCCCCGGAAACGTGGCGCCCAGCGAGGCGAAGACATCGTCGCTCACGCCCCAGGCTGCGGAGGCGCGGGCGGAATCCATGATCAACGCTTCGATCCCCTTGATCATGATCGATCGGCAGAGCTTCGTGGCCGAGGCCCGGCCGATCGTATCGGAGACCACGCGGATCATCATGCCCCGCGGGTTCAGCACTTCCGCCACGCCTGTGGCCTGCGCCCCGCCGGCCAGGATTGAAACCCGGATGCCCGGCTCTGCCACCGGCGCCATGACCGCGCCTTCCACATAGGCAAGGCCGCGCGCCGTCAACGCTTCGCCGCAGCCCGCCTTCGTCCGGGGCGAGGCGGAGTTGAGGTCGAACAGGACCTGGTTGGCTGCCAGGTAGCCGAGGGCCTCCTCCACCACGTCACGGGTTGACGATGCCGTGACAGCCGAGAAGACGATGTCGGCCGCCCGCGCGGCTTCCGCCGCGCTCGCTTCGAGATGCACGCCATCCGTCTGCGCGATGCGTTCGAGGGCTTCGGCTTTCGCGGGATCATGCAGCTTGAGGTCATAGGCGGTCACGGTAATGCCGGGCTGGCGCGCGAACTGGCGCCCGAACAACTGGCCCACCTCGCCGTATCCGATGAAGGCAAGGCGCAAGGCCGGTGCAGGATTCTGGCTGGTCATCTCGTTCTCCCGTCGAGGCGAGTGTCGTCACGGTCTCGCCAAAGGCAAATGTGAATTTCGGGGACATTGATGCAACTGGCTCATGGATTGGCTCGAAAATCGAATTTGATTCAGGCGGGCAGAGAGCCGACACTCGGCGCAGAACAGGGAGGACAGCATGACCATCACGCGGCGCAGCTGGATGCGGCGGGCCTGTGCGGTGGCTGCCATCCCCTTTGTCCCGAACCTGCCTTCGAGAGCCGACACGTTCCCCTCGCGGCCGATCACGCTGGTCGTTCCCTTTACCCCCGGCGGCACGACGGACATCCTTGCCCGCATCGCCAGCAGCAAGCTTGAAGCCGCTTTCGTGCAGAGCGTCATCGTCGAGAACAAGCCGGGTGCCGGCGGCGCGCTGGGCGCTGCCGCCGTGGCCAATGCCGCGCCCGATGGCCATACCCTCCTGCTGGGTCATATCGGCACGCTCGGCGTCAATCCCGGCCTGTATCCACGTCTGCCCTATGATCCGCTGAAGAGCTTCACCTTCCTCAGCATGCTCTCACGCGTGCACAACGTGCTGGCCGTCCCGCTTGATCTGCCGGTCCAGTCCGTCGCCGAGCTTGTTGCCTATGCGAAGCAGCGACCCGGCCAGCTGAACTATGCCTCGGGAGGCAATGGCAGCGCGGCCCATATCGCGACCGAGGCACTGGCCGATGCGGCCGGACTGGCGCTTCAGCATGTTCCCTATCGCGGCACGGCGCCGGCGGTGCAGGATCTGCTGGGAGGCCGCGTCCAGCTGATGCTGACCGGAGCGCCGGTGCTGCTTCCGCTGATCCGCGATGGCAAGCTGCGGGGCCTCGGCGTGTCTGGCCTCCAGCGCATCGCCGATGCACCGCAACTGCCGACAATCGCCGAAGCGGGCCCGCTCCCGGGTTTCGAGGCCTCGCAATGGTACGGCATTGTCGCGCCGGCCGGCTTGCCGGCGGCGATTGCCGCGCGGCTGACCCGTGAGATCCAGGCCGCTTTCAACGCGGCGGATGTTGCCGGGCGGCTGGCTTCGCAGGGCGCGGATGTCTGGACAATCGGCCCGGAACCCTTCCGCGCGCATGTCGCAACCGAAATCGACCGATGGAAAGGCCTGATCGAACGTCGGGGTATCCGCCTCTGACAGGCGGAATTCTCACTGGATCATGGCATGGGTGATGCCGGCATAGTGGACGCCGGCCGCGGTGGCCACGAACCCGTGCCAGATGGCGTTGTGGAAGCGCAGGCTCTTCCAGACGTAGAAGCCGATCCCGGCCACATAGATCAGGCCCCCGGCGATCATCAGCCGGAGCGTCAGCGGCGGCAGGTCCCGGGAGAGCGGCTCCATGGCCAGCAGCGCGGACGAACCGAGCAGCACATAGACCGCAATCGAAACCCGGTCATAGCGACCGGGAAAGGCGAGTTTCATGATGCAGCCGGCGACAGCGCCGATCCAGACCAGACTGCCGAGCAGGACCGCCCAGAAGCTGTCCTGCATCAGGACGAGCAGGGGCATGTAGGTGCCGGCGATCATCACGAAGATCGCGGAATGGTCGAACCGCCGGAGGAGCCATTTCAGCGAGGACGGTGGCACCAGGTTATAGGCGGCGGAAAAGCCGAACATGGCCAGCATGGCGAGGCCATAGATCGCCACGGCTGTCACTTCATGGGCGCCGCGCTTCAGGATGACCAGCGCGATCAGGAGCGTGATGCCCACAAGAGCCGCAAGGATCGCCAGGGCGTGCACGACGCCATCGGCCACGAGTTCCCCCTGGCTGAGCGGGCGCCGCGCAAGGCGGGGATGGTTGGCGGGAAGCATGGCGGGTCCTCGGCCGGAATCGGGCCTTCGCAAGAATGGTGCATAAGTAAACCGTTCTCCCGCCTTCCGCGTCAAGTCGCCTTTGGTCGCTGCCGTTGACCTGCCGTTGCGCGGGAAGGCGAGGACGCCTATCTTTCGTTCAGGCTGGCAGCATGCGGCGGAAAGGCACCATGGCACAGGACGGCATCCATCAGGACAGGGAAGCCTCCGCCCGGCTCGGCCGGCTGCTCCCCTTTGCCGTGATCGGCCTGTTCCTCATCATGGCCGGCGGGCTCTGGGCACGATATGGCGGTGCGGTCTTCGCGGAGATGGTGGCCGCGGCCTGGGCGCTCTGCTTCTGAGCCGGCGGTTCGGCCATCAGGCCGGTCCGCGCGAGGCCATGCGGCGTCTTCCGCCAATGTTGCGGGCGGGTAACAAGCTCCGCCAGCGCCAGCCAGGCGCACCACGACACCATCATTTGCGTGATGGGGAAACCCAGCAGCCACGGCCATCGACGGAGCCACCCGCGGCGACGGAGCGCCACCAGCACCGGCACGGCTTCGTTCAGCACGGCAAGGGCGATCAGCAGGATCATGTTGGCGTCCAGCAGCGCCTGCTTCGGGCCGAGCCCGCCCAGCGGCACGGGCGAGAGCATGCGCCCGAGCGCGAGGCCAATGAAGACAGGGAGGAAGAGCGAGGTCGTCAGCAGCGCAAACGGGATGCAGGCCCCCACCAGCAGCGGGAGACGGTCCGGCCCCCGTTGGTATCGCGGCAATCGCCCGGCATGGACGAGTGCGGTCTGGAACCAGCCCTTGAGCCATCGGATCCGCTGGTTGCGCCAGAAGAGCCAGCGATTGGGCGCCTCCTCCCAGGTGGTCGAGGCAAGGTCGCCGACCGCAAGCCCGGCCTCGGCCAGCCGGTAGCCCAGATCGGCGTCCTCCGTCACATTCGCGGCGTCCCACCCGCCGATGCGGCGGAGCTGGTCGACCCGGAAGTGGTTGGAGGTTCCCCCGAGCGCGACCGGCCAGCCGGCAAGGGTGAACCCGCGCCGCGTACAGTCGAAAAGGGCCGCGTAATCCTGCGCGAACCGTTGGGAGAGGAAGCCGTCATCGGGGTTGGAAATGGCCAGCCGCGCCTGCAGGCAGGCAAGACCGGCCGGAGCGCAGGCAAAGATCGCTGCCGCCTTGCGGAGCTGGTCCCGCTCGGGCACATCCTCGGCGTCATAGACGGTCAGCAGCGCGCCGCGTGCGAAGGGCAGGGCGGCATTCAGCGCGCGGGGCTTGGTGCGTGGCTCTCCCGGCGGTATCCTGAAGGTCAGGAAACCCGGCGGGAGCGGGAAGCCGGCGAGGGCGGTGAGGGTTTCGGTATCGTCCGATTCGACGAGCAGCAGGACCTGCCGGCGCTCCGGCGGATAATCGAGCTGGGCGAGCGTATGGACCAGTCTCCGCACGACATTGCCTTCTCGGAAGAGCGGAACCAGCAAGGTGTAGCCGGGGAGGACAGCCTCGGGCAGCACCCGGATGGCTGAAGGATCGGCAGACGGCATCAGCGCGGCGGTGAGGACGGCGAGGGCCGCGATCAGATAGACCGGCGTCAGGGCGGCGAGGGTGATCTCGACCGCAGCGGCTGGAATGAGTCCGCCCAGGGCGAGGATGGCAAACAGCACGAAGAGCCCTGCGCCGAGGGAGAGAAGGCGTGGACCCTGGCGGAGACTGCGCGCTGACAGCTCGTCCGGGAGCCCGGTTGCGGCATGGCGGGCAATGGCCGGGCCATGATCCCGCAGGAGGGCATCCAGCAGCCTCTGCTCGCTTGTGAGGACAATCGGCGGGAGGTCGCGCCGCAGTGCCCGGGTTACCAGCATTTCGGCGAGGGCGCCGGTCGGGGCGACCAGTCTGGCGATCCCGCCGCGATGGCAACAGCGATAGCCGCGCCGGTGGAAGGCCTCGTGCGGCAGGACCGGGCCGGCAGGCGGGGGCGGATCCTGCATGACCGGACAATTGGTGAGGCTGGCCAGCGTAGCCAGAAGGGCGGATTCGGTAATGTGGCCACCCGCAAGCGCGAGATCGAGCGGATGGTGTCCGGCTTCCCTGGCCCGGTTACAAAGCTGGCGCCAGAGGGGCGGGGGAATGCCGAGGCCTTGCGCCAGCAGAAGGCGGGGCTCTCCGGCTCCGGAAAGAAGCCGGGCGAAGGCAAGGGACATCGTGAAGGCACAGAATGATCAAAGCAATGTGCCAAGGATAGGACAATATTCCTCGTTTGGCAAGCCTGCTGAGAACGTCTGGATTCGCTCTAGCTTTTCCGGCGGAAACCGTGTAATGGAAATACTCAAAATGAGCATATATCCGTAGCCAGCTTCTGGCTCTGGAGGAAACCGAGATGACGCTGACAGTTCCGGCCACGATGACAGCGAAGGCAAACGGCCCGGAATCCGGGGAGAACCGGATCCTGCCGATGCCCGACCTCTCCTACACGCCCGAGGTTGCCGCCGAGACGGCGCATCTCTACGACCGAGTGAAGCACGTGGTGCCCCCGGTCGAGTGGCCGTTTCACGCTCCCTATGTCGCCGCCATCAACCGGCTCAAGAAGGAGCGGGATGCGGTGATCCTGGCGCATAACTACCAGACGCCCGAAATCTACAATTGCGTCGCCGACGTGGTCGGGGACAGCCTCCAGCTTGCCAAGCTGGCGGCGCGCAGCACCGCGCGCATCATCGTGCAGGGCGGCGTGCATTTCATGGCCGAGACCTCGAAGCTGCTGAACCCGGACAAGATGGTTCTCATCCCGGACCTGAAGGCCGGTTGCTCGCTCGCCTCCTCGATCACTGGGGCGGATATCCGCCGTCTGCGCGAGGCCTATCCCGGCGTTCCGGTCGTCGCCTATGTCAACACCTCGGCCGAAGTGAAGGCGGAAGTCGATATCTGCTGCACCTCCGCCAATGCGGTGCAGGTTGTCGAGAGCCTTGGCGTCGACCGCGTTCTCTTCGTGCCGGACCAGTATCTCGCCAAATACGTCGCCTCGAAGACCAAGGTGCAGATCATTTCCTGGCATGGCGCCTGCGAGGTGCATGAGCGCTTCACCGGCGAGGAGCTGCGCCGATATCGCGAGGCTGACCCGTCGATCCGCATCATCGCGCATCCCGAATGCCCGCCCGATGTCATCGCGGAGGCCGACTTTACCGGCTCGACCGCCGGGATGATCGACTACGCGACAGCCCAGAAGGGCGGGAAGGTCCTGCTCGTCACGGAATGCTCGATGGCGGACAATGTTGCCGCCTCGGCCCGGGATGTCGAGTTTGTCCGCCCGTGCAATCTCTGCCCGCATATGAAGCGCATCACGCTGCCGAAGATTCTCGACAGCCTGCTCACGCTCCAGCATCGCGTCGAGATCCCCGAAGAACTGGCCGTGCGGGCCCGCCGCTCGGTCGAGCGGATGATCAACCTGCAGAACTGAGCTGCAGGAACCGGGATTTCTCCATGGCTTCGGTCCTTGTCATCGGCGGCGGGCTCGCCGGGCTCTTCACGGCGCTGAAGCTGAGCCCGCTCCCCTGCACCATCATCAGCCCGCTCCCGCTCGGACAGGGGGCTTCCTCGGCCTGGGCTCAGGGCGGGATTGCCGCGGCGATCGGCGAGGGAGATTCGGTCGACAAGCATGTCGCCGATACCCTCGCCGCCGGGGCCGGTCTCTGCGACGAGCGCATGGTCCGGCTGATGGCCAGCGAGGCGAATGACCGGATCCATGACCTGCTCGCTTTCGGGGTCCCCTTCGACCGGGACCTCGAGGGGCGCCTCGTCCAGTCGCGCGAGGCCGCACATTCCGCCAACCGCATCGTCCGCGTCCGTGGCGACATGGCCGGCGCGGCGATCATGGAGGCACTGGTTGCCGCTGTGCGGCGCACGCCCTCCATCCGTGTCCTCGAGGGCGTCGAGGCGCTTGAACTCGAGAAATGGCCGGAGGATACGGTCATCGGGGCCAGCGTGGAGTTCATCCACGAGAATTTCGATCGCGCCGGCGGCTTCATGCGGGCCGACCGCATCGTTCTGGCGACGGGCGGCGTCGGCCAGCTTTTCGCCCGGTCGACCAATCCGCCCGAGGCGCGCGGTCTCGGTCTCGCCATGGCCTCATTGGCCGGTGCGCGGGTGGCCAATGCCGAATTCGTCCAGTTCCACCCGACGGCGCTGGATATCGGGCTCGACCCGGCGCCCCTCGCTACGGAAGCCCTGCGCGGCGAAGGTGCGATCCTCATCAACAAGTCGGGCGAGCGCTTTGCCCTCGCCCATCATCCGGATGGCGAACTGGCCCCCCGGGACATCGTTGCCCGCGCGGTTTTCGCCGAGTGGGTGGCCGGGCGACGGCCCATGCTCGATGCCCGCGCGGCGATCGGCGACCGCTTTCCCGAGGCCTTCCCGGCCGTCTATGCCCGTTGCCGTGCCGCCGGAATCGATCCCGTGAAGGAGCCGATCCCCGTTGCACCGGCCGAGCATTACCATATGGGCGGCGTCGCAACCGACGAGAATGGCCTCACCTCTCTGAAAGGCCTCTACGCTGTCGGCGAAGTGGCCTGCACGGGTGTGCATGGCGCCAATCGCCTCGCCTCCAATTCGCTGCTGGAAGCGGTGGTCTTCGCGGCGCGGGCGGCCGAGCATATCCGTGCCGATCTCGGAGAGGCCGGCTCGCCCGTCCGGATCCTCGACCGGTCGATCGCCAATCCGCAGCCGGAACCGATGGACGAGATCGCCAAGGTCCGCCGGCTGATGGCCGAACGGTTCGGCGTGGTGCGGAACGGGCCGGACATGCAGCTGGCGCTTGATGAGTTGATGGCGCTGCGTCTCTCCACCCGCTCCCGTACCGTGTTCCGGATGACGACGGCGGCCCTGCTGATCGCCGCCTCGGCACTGGAGCGCCGGGAATCCCGCGGGGCCCATTTCCGAACCGATTATCCGGCCGCGGATCCTGCCGCGACAACGAGCGAGGCGCCGTTTCCCGGCCATCTGGTCGAGCGCTATCTCGCGGAAAAGGGAGCGCTGGCATGATCGGACCCCTGGCTGCCCTTCTCCCGGCCAATCTGGTGCAGGATGCTGTCCGGCTCGCCCTTGCCGAGGATCTCGGCCTTGCCGGCGATATCACGTCACGGGTCTGCATCCCGCAGGGTCAGCAGGCCCGTTTGGCCATGGTCGCCCGCAAGCCGGGTGTCGTGGCGGGCCTCGCGCTGGCCGCCGAGGCCTTCCGGCAGCTGGATGAACACCTTGCCGTAACTTTCGCTGTCGATGACGGTGCCGTGCTCGCGCCGGGGCAACCGGTCCTTTCGGTCACGGGTGATGCGCGCGCCATTCTCGCAGCGGAGAGGACGGCGCTCAACTTCGTCGGGCGCCTTTCAGGCGTCGCCACGCTGACAGCCGAGTATGTCCGGCGCATCGCCGGGACGCAGGCCTCGATCGTCTGCACCCGCAAGACGACGCCAGGACTGCGCGCCTTCGAGAAACATGCGGTGGCCTGTGGCGGCGGCCGCAACCATCGCTTCGGCCTGTTCGATGCCATCCTGATCAAGGACAACCATGTCGCCGTGGCCGGCGGCATCATCCCCGCCTTGCAGGCAGCGAAACGCGGTGGCGGCCATCTGGTGAAGATCGAGATCGAGGTTGATACGCTGGAGCAGCTGGACGAGGTTCTGGCCGAGGGCGCGGATGTCGTGCTGCTGGACAATATGGGCCCTGACCGGCTGCGCGAGGCCGTGGGCCGGATCCGGGCGCGGCGCCCGGCCATGCTGGCGGAGGCCTCGGGCGGCGTCTCTCTCGAGACGGTGACGGGGATTGCCGCCACCGGGGTGGATCTGATCTCGGTCGGAGCCCTCACGCATTCCGCCCCGGTTCTCGACCTGGGGCTCGATATCGCGATGACCTGACCGGCTTCGGTCAGTGGAAAACGTGCGGTCCGCGGAAACGCTGCGTTCAGTGCAGGCGTTGCCAGCCCGAATAGCCCGGCGAGACCTGTACGTGGCGGTGACGCGTGGCGTATTCGCCGGGGATCGTCTCGTGCGAGACATAGCCCGGGCGGACAAGCACCGTGCGCTCACGCGTGCCATGGACGGCCGGGATGGTGTCGTAGACGACCCGTTCCGGGCTGACCATGACCTGCCGGTGCTGCGTGGCATATTGCGCCGGCACCGTCACCCAGCAGCCGATTTCCCGGCCCCAGCCATCGCGCGTGACCTGCCAGACCTTGCGGGCCGGCGCGACCATCACGGTCTCGGCGACGGTGTGATACTGGGCGGGGATGACGCGCTGGACATGCTGGGCCGGGCGGATCACCACGGTTTCATGGGTCGAGCCATAGACCGGCGGAACATGCCGCGCCACGGTCCGGGCCGGCCGGATCTCGACGGTCTCGGCGACGGTGCCATAGACCGGCGGGTGATGGACGCGCTTGTAGCAGGCGCCGCCGCAATCGCCACCGGCCACCGCCGGACCGGCCATGAAGAATGCGGCAAGGATCGAAGAGGCAAGAAGATGACGCATGGAACCCCCTATATTCTGCTCCAATCATGAAGCAGAAGGGGCTCTGGCTCAATCATCCAGGCAGCAAATCGATGATGTTCGAGAATTAACGGTAAATTCTTGTCCCGTTTACGATGAATATTTACGAAAGATCAGGGCTCGCTCAGGTCTGTCCCGGCCGGAGGCGATAGAAGATATGGCGCCCGATACGGTCGGTCCGCTTCAGCCGGCGCGACCAGTACGGTGCGACATAGGTCGCATGATAGTGCGTCGAATGGCCGACATTCTCGTTGTATTGCGTGCCCTCCATCACCGCCCGGGCGATGGTCTGCGCCTTTTCCCAGGCTTCCGGTTCCTGGATGGCCAGGCTCTTGCCTTCGCAGGCGAAGGTGAACTGGCACGCCTTGTAGCGATGGCGGTTCTGGTAGACGACGCCACAGACCGAACTGGGATAGAGCCCGCTCTTGACGCGGTTGAGCACCACCTGCGCCACGGCAGCCTGCCCCTCTTCCGGTTCCGAACGGCTTTCGAAATAGATCGCCTCGGCCAGGCAGCGATGCTCCCGCTTGCGGCTTTCCGGATCGATCAGCCCGAGATAGTTCGGACCGACGGGTAATCTCGCCGTCACAGCCGCCCGCCCGCTCGGATCGGTATGGACATGCGCGAAGGCGGGAATGCGCATCGCGGCGGCGGCAATCACCTCCGGCTCGACAGGCGCGGGCGTCACCGAGGCCAGCGCGACGGCGCGGCTGACGGCTGGCGTGGACCCATCCGGCCGGCTGAGCGACAGCTTCTGCGGCGACAGCCTGCCTTGCGCGGCGGTGATCGAGCCGCCGGCACCGGGGCTGCCCGGCGTGCTGCTGCGGATATCGAACCGGCTCAGCCGGGCCATCAGCGCCTGGCTGGCGCGCTCCATCGAGACGGGTTCTTCCAGCCGGGCTTTCGGCAGCACCGCAGGATCCACCAGGAACAGCAGCGGCACGCCGATTTCGGGCTGGCGCTCGAATTCGCGCGAGAGGTCGACCTTGCGGATATGCGCAGCGAGGGAAGAAGGCAGCGGTGCATCAGGTTCTGCCGACGGCTCGCTCCGCTCGCGGTGCAGCGTCAGCACCGACAGGCGCGGCGGCAGCAGGGTAACGCGATGCGGCTCGATCATCGTCGAACGCTTGAAGATCTTGTCGAGATGCAGCGTGCCCTGGCCGGCCGAGGCCGTGAACGAGACGAGCAGGGCGCCCGCCAGGCTCCAGGGCGCCAGCAGGGCAGCGCTCCGCGCAATGGCGAGGCGCGCGGCGGCGGGGATCACCCGTCTCCGTGTCTTGCGATGCGGCCTTGCTGCGTCGTGACGCGCCACGGCACCCCCGTTCCCGCCGGCTCCCTGTGGCTCAGGGATGCCAGGCAAGCGAAAATTCTGTCCCGGAAGGGATGATCGTCGCTCGGGGTTCAGGAGGGCTTAAGCGGAAAGGTTAATCCTTTCCGAATGCCTCATCCTTCCGCCTTGGTCACCTTGCCGAGGGCGGCCTGCGCGGCAGCAAGCCGCGCGATCGGCACGCGGAACGGCGAGCAGGACACATAGTCGAGCCCCACGCTTTCGCAGAAGGCGATCGAGGCGGGATCACCGCCATGCTCTCCGCAGAGGCCCAGCTTGATGTCCGCCCGCGTCTTGCGGCCACGTTCGGCCGCCAGTTGAACCAGCTCGCCGACACCCTCCTGGTCGAGGGTCACGAACGGGTCTTCCGCGAGGATGTTGCGGGCCTTGTAGGACCCGAGGAACGAGCCGGCATCGTCGCGGCTGATCCCGAGGGTCGTCTGGGTCAGGTCATTGGTGCCGAACGAGAAGAACTCGGCGGAACGGGCGATCTCGCCGGCTTTCAGCGCCGCGCGCGGCAGCTCGATCATGGTGCCGACCGAGTAGTTCAGCTCTACGCCCTGTTCCTCGCCGACCTTCTTCGCCATCGCGTCGATCCGCGCCTTGACGAGGTCGAGTTCGGCCTTGGTCATGACCAGCGGGACCATGATTTCCGGCGTCACCGGCGCGCCGGACTTTCGCCCGGCCTCGATGGCGGCCTCGAACACGGCCCGGGCCTGCATTTCGGCGATTTCCGGATAGGCAACCGCGAGACGGCAGCCCCGGAAGCCGAGCATCGGGTTCGATTCCTTGAGTTCCAGCGCCCGGAGCCGCAGCTTCTCGGCATTGGTGCCCATGGCTTCCGCCACTTCCTGGATTTCCCGCGCCTCGTGCGGCAGGAATTCGTGCAGTGGCGGATCGAGCAGCCGGATCGTCACCGGCAGCCCGCGCATGATCTCGAACAGCTCGACGAAATCCGAGCGCTGCATCGGCAGGAGCTTGTCCAGCGCCGCGCGGCGGCCCTTCTCGTCATCCGCGAGGATCATCTCGCGCATGGCAATGATGCGATCGCCATCGAAGAACATGTGCTCGGTCCGGCAGAGGCCGATCCCCTCCGCACCGAACTTGACGGCCGTGCGCGCATCAAGCGGCGTTTCCGCATTGGTGCGGATCCGGAGGCGCCGGAACGCATCGGCCCAGCCCATCAGCGTGCCGAACTCGCCGGACAGTTCCGGCTGCAGCATTGCGATCTCGCCGAGCAGGACCTGTCCGTTCGAGCCGTCGATGGTGATGAAGTCGCCGCGCTTGAGCACGCGCCCGCCAGCGGTCATCGTGCCGGAGACCATGTCGATCCGGATGGCGCCCGCCCCCGAGACGCAGGGCTTGCCCATGCCGCGCGCCACAACCGCGGCATGGCTGGTCATGCCACCGCGCGTTGTCAGGATGCCCTCGGCCGCATGCATGCCATGGATGTCTTCCGGGCTCGTCTCCACACGGACGAGGATGACCTTGCGCTTTTCCTTGACCGCCTGCTCTGCCTCCTCCGAGGTGAAGACGATCGCGCCCGTCGCGGCGCCCGGCGAGGCCGGCAGGCCGGTCGAGAGCACCACGCGCGTCGCGTTCGGATCGATTGTCGGATGCAGCAGCTGGTCAAGCGCGGCCGGGTCGATCCGCTGGATCGCTTCCTCGCGGGAGATCAGGCCTTCATTGGCGAGATCGACGGCAATCCGCAGCGCCGCCTTGGCCGTGCGCTTGCCGTTACGGGTCTGGAGCATCCAGAGCTTGCCCTGCTGGACCGTGAATTCGAGATCCTGCATGTCGCGATAGTGCTTTTCCAGCAGGCCATAGATACGGACCAGCTCGGCATAGGCTTCCGGCAGCGAGACCTCGAGCGAAGGCTTGGTGGAACCCGCCGCAATCCGCGCCGCCTCGGTAATGTCCTGTGGCGTCCGGATCCCGGCAACGACATCCTCGCCCTGCGCATTGAGCAGGAACTCGCCGTAAAGCTCCTTCGTGCCTGTCGAGGGGTTCCGCGTGAAGGCGACACCGGTGGCGGAGGTTTCGCCCATATTGCCGAACACCATCGCCTGCACATTGACGGCCGTGCCCCAGCTTTCCGGGATGCTGTGCAATTCGCGATACTTGATCGCGCGGGCATTCATCCAGCTGCCGAAAACGGCGCCGATCGCGCCCCAGAGCTGCTCGTGCGGGTCCTGCGGGAAAGGCCGGCCCAGCTTCTCGTTCACGCAGGCCTTGTAGGCATCGACAATCTGCTTCCAGTCATCGGCGGAGAGTTCGGTGTCGAGCGTGAAGCCCTTGGAATCCTTGAACTCCTCGAGAATGTCCTCGAAATTGTGGTGATCCAGATCCAGCACCACGTTCGAATACATCGTGATGAAGCGGCGATAGCTGTCCCAGGCGAAACGCGGATTGTTCGCGAGGTTCGCCATGGCCTCGACAGTGACATCGTTCAGGCCGAGATTGAGCACCGTATCCATCATGCCCGGCATCGACGCGCGGGCGCCGGAGCGGACGGAGACGAGAAGCGGGTTGCTGGCATCGCCGAAGATCCGCCCCGTCAGGGAGCCCACATGCCGGAGCGCGGCATCGACCTGTGCGGCGAGATCGAGCGGATAGCGCCGGTCATTCTCGTAGAAGGCGGTGCAGACCTCGGTGGAGATCGTGAAGCCCGGCGGCACCGGCAGGCCGAGATTGCACATCTCCGCCAGATTGGCGCCTTTTCCGCCGAGGAGGTTCTTGAGGCCCGAATTGCCTTCGGCCTGTCCATCCCCGAACGTGTAGACCCACTTCGTCATGATCGTTCCCCGGCATGTTTCGCACTTGCGAGATGACGCAAGCTTCCTGTCGCAAAAGTGTCAGCATGGCAACCACCCAAATCGGAGAAATGCCGTTGCATCCCGAGGAAAGCTCGGTCACCTTGCGCCGCCGACCTAAAGCGAGCCCAGCCTGAATGAATGCCGAACGCGCATCCGCGGCGTCGAATTCCCTCAATGGATGGCGGGGAAGGGCGGGGTATGCCGTGGCCCTCGCCGTCATGCTCCTCCAGGGCACGAGCAATCCGGTTGCGGCGCAGGGCGCTTCTGCCGCCGCCCCGCCCGTCATCGTGCCGCTGGTCATCGATCCCGATCGCCGCATCGAGCGGCGCGACCTGCCACGCGGTGCCACGATCCGGTTCGTGACGGAGGAGGATTATCCGCCTTTCAACTATCTCGGCCGTGACGGCGTATTGGTCGGGTTCCATGTCGATCTTGCCCGGGCGATCTGCGCGGAGCTGGCCGTCCCCTGCACGATCCAGACGCGCCGATGGGACCTGCTTCTGCCAGCGCTGGAATCCGGCGAAGCGGATGCCGTCATCGCCGCGCACCGGATCACGCCGGAGCTGCGGCAGCGCTTCGAGATGTCCCTGCCGACGCACCGGGTGCCGGCACGGTTCGTCATCCGGTCCGGCACGCTGCCGGCCGACGGCGATTTCCGGCAACTCGCCGGGCGTTCGGTTGCCGTCATCGGCGGCTCGGCGCACGAGGCATTCCTCAATGCCTTCTTCCCGGGCATCCGGCTGCAGCGCCATGACCGGCTGGAGCCGGCCCTCGAGGCCTTGCGGCGGGGCGAGGCCGATCTTGTCTTCGGCGACGGGATCGCGCTCTCGTTCTGGCTGAACGGCTCGGGCTCGATGGGCTGCTGCGTGTTCCATGGCGGCCCCATCCTCGAGAGCCGCTTCTTCGGCGAAGGCGCGGGCCTTGTGTTCCGGCAGGGCAACACCACGCTTCGCGGCGCGGTGGATTATGCGCTCTGGCGGCTCATCCGCGACGGACGCTATGCCAAGCTGCTCCTCAAGCATTTTCCGATGCCCTTCTATTGATTGACGCACCGGTCGCGGGCCACTAACCAGATCCGCTCGTCAAGGCCCTGAATTCCGATGGAAACCCCTATGTCCCACCTCCTCGCCTATCGCGATGCCGCGCAGAATTCGGCCGCCTGGCCCTTCGAGGAAGCGCGCAAGCTGGTCGCCCGGCTCGAGCGTCGTGGCGGCTTCGCGAAATCGGGCAAGCAGGCGGTTCTGTTCGAGACCGGCTATGGACCCTCGGGCCTGCCCCATATCGGCACCTTCGGCGAGGTGGCGCGGACGACCATGGTCCGCCGCGCCTTCGAGACGCTCACTGGCGGCGAGATCCCTACGCGTCTGATTGCCTTCTCGGACGACATGGATGGCCTTCGCAAGGTTCCGGACAACGTGCCGAACAAGGAGATGCTGGCGAAGGCGCTGAACCTCCCGCTGACGAAGGTGCCGGATCCGTTCGGCACGCATGAGAGCTTCGGCCATCACAACAATGCCCGGCTCTGCGCGTTCCTCGACCAGTTCGGCTTCGAATACGAGTTCCGTTCTTCCACCGAATGGTACCGTTCGGGTGCCTTCGACCGGACCTTGCTGCTGATGCTCGAGCGGTACGAGGCGATCATGGCGATCATGCTGCCCTCGTTGCGCGAGGAACGTGCCGCCACCTATTCGCCCTTCCTGCCGATCCACCCGGAAACCGGCCATGTGATGCAGGTGCCGATCGAGGAGCGCAAGCTCGATGCCGGCACGATCGTCTGGCGTGATCCCGCGACCGGCAAGGCCTTCGAGACGCCGGTCACCGGTGGGCATGCCAAGCTGCAATGGAAGCCGGACTGGGCGATGCGCTGGGTGGCGCTGGATGTCGATTACGAGATGGCCGGCAAGGACCTGATCGACAGCGTCAAGCTGTCCGGAGAGATTGTCCGCGCGCTGGATGGCGAGCCGCCGGAAGGATTCAACTACGAGCTTTTCCTCGACGAGAAAGGTCAGAAGATCTCCAAGTCTAAGGGGAATGGCCTGACGATCGATGAATGGCTCACCTATGCCTCGCCCGAAAGCCTGGCGCTCTACATGTTCCAGCGGCCCCGCGAGGCCAAGAAGCTCTATTTCGACGTCATCCCGCGGGCGGTGGACGAGTATCTCAGCTTCCTCGATGCCTTCGGCCGGCAGGACGAGAAGAACCGGCTCGGCAACCCGGTCTGGCATATCCATGGTGGCAACCCGCCCGCGCCGGAGCGGATCGGTACGGCCGGCGACCAGCCGGGCACGCAGGTCAGTTTCGGGCTGCTTCTCAACCTTGTTGCCGTGGCCAATGCCGAGGACAAGGCCGTGCTCTGGGGCTTCCTCCAGCGCTACGCGCCCGGGGCCTCGCCGGAAACCCATCCGCGTCTCGACAATCTCGTTGGCTATGCGATCCGCTATTTCCGGGATTTCGTGAAACCGAAGAAGGCCTACAAGCCGGCGGACGAGGTGGAGGCGGCAGCCCTGCAGGCCTTGCTGGGCAAGCTTCGTGCCCTGCCATCCGATGCCGGTCCGGAAGCGATCCAGGAGGCGGCCTACGATGTCGCCCGCGCGGAACCGCGCTACCAGGATTTCAAGGCCAAGGGGGCAACGCCGGAGCGCCCGGGCGTCTCCAATGCCTGGTTCAGCGCGATCTACCAGATCCTGCTGGGCGAAGAGCGCGGCCCCCGCTTCGGCTCGTTCGCGGCGATCTACGGCCTGTCGAATACGGCGATTCTCATCGAGAAGGCGCTGCGCGGCGAGCTGATCGCCGAGCACCGGGACTTCCTCGGTTCCCGCAGCGGCTGATCGCTACTGGCTGGCCCAGACGATCCGCGAGACGTGGCGGATCTCGTGGCTGGGCCGGGCAACCGGCGTCTCGTCCCGGAACGGCGTGTAATGGACATGCGTCGCGCTGGCATGGCCAAGCACGCCAAGATCGGTCATCCCGTTCTGGTCGATGATCAGCACGCGGTCATGGCGGCGGGTCTCCGCCTCCGGCGCGACAATGATGACATCGCCCTTGCGGTAGACCGGTGCATAGGCCCCGCTATGGATCTCCAGCGCATAGAGCACGCCATCGACCGGCGAAGGAAAGGCGATCTCGTCCCATCCCGCATGCAGCGGCCGCCCGGTCGGATCGAGCGAGCGGGCCAGGGTCTCGTCCAGCAGGCGATAGGCGACCCGGCGCGAGGGCCATTCAGTCTGCGTCAGCAGGCCGAGAAAGTCATCGATGCTGGTGCCGGTGGCGCCGAGAACCTTGGCGATGGATTCCGTTGAAGGCCAGCGCAGCTGGCCGTCGGCATTCTGGCGTTTGGAACGGTTGAACGTCGTGGGATCGAGGCCGGCCTTCTTGGCCAGGCTGGACGCGGACAATCCCTGGCGTTTCGCCAGGGCGTCGATCGCGGCCCAGATTTGAGCATGGGTGAGCATGATAGGGGAAAATCCATATGTGTTGCCGAAGGGGGTAGCAACTTTGCTGGCCATCTGCAATTAAATGTTATGAAGCAATGGTTTAAACCCTGTGATAACCAAGCGTCGCAATCTCGTGAAAGCTAAAAAAAGTGATGCAGACTACCATTTTCAAGATAATGACTGAAGAACAGTGGCGCCAGTTCGACGCGGATGGATCATTTGCGGGTGCTCCGGTTGATCTGGCTGATGGCTACATTCATTTTTCCTATGCCGATCAGCTGTCGGAAACGGCGATGCGACACTTTGCGGGCATGGCCGGGCTCCGGATCGTTGCAGTTGACACGATTATGCTTGGCACCGCATTGAAAGCCGAACCGTCGCGCGGCGGGGCACTGTTCCCGCATCTCTATGCATCCCTGCCGCGCGAGGCGGTCCGATGGGTCGCCCCGCTGGTCTGGCGCGAGGATGGAACGCCCGAATGGCAGCAGCCCGGGGTGTAAAGGATTGATGACGATGTTTCCCGGGCTTTTCCCCCTGATCCAGCCTCTTATCCGGGCGATTGATCCCGAAACAGCCCATGACTGGACGGTCGCGGCGCTGGAACGGCTGCCGCTTCCTGCCCCCCCGGTCGACGATCCGCGCCTGCGCTGCACCCTGGCGGGGCTGGACCTGCCGAATCCCGTCGGCATCGCGCCAGGCCTCGACAAACATGCTCGCGTGCCGGATGCGCTGATGCGGCTCGGTTTCGGCTTCGTCGAGGTCGGTGGCGTGACATTGCTGCCCCAGCCCGGCAATCCGAAGCCGCGCGTGTTCCGGCTGCCGGCCGATGGCGCGGTCATCAACCGTTACGGGCTGAACAGCGACGGAATGAAGGTCATTGCCGGTCGGCTCTCGGCCCGTCGCCGCCAGGGTGTGCTCGGGGTCAATCTCGGCGCCAACAAGGAAAGCGCTGATCGCATTGCGGATTATCTCGCCCTCGTCGAGGGGATCGGTCCGCTGGCCGAATTCGTGACGCTCAATGTTTCCTCGCCGAACACGCCCGGCCTGCGCGACCTGCAGGGCCGTGCCTTCCTTGATGACCTGCTGGCACGCGTGCTCGACCTGCGTGCCCGGCTCGGGCTGACGACCCGCATCTTCCTCAAGATCGCACCGGATCTCGACGAGGCCCAGCTCGATGACATCATTGCGGTGGCCCGTGCCCGGGGAATCGACGCGATGATCGTCTCCAATACGACCATCGCGCGGCCGGATTCGCTGGTGGAGAAAACGCTTGCGAACGAAACCGGCGGCCTGTCCGGCAAGCCGCTGTTCCGGCTCTCGACCATCGTTCTGGCCAGGACGTTCCAGCGTGTGGAGCGGCAGTTCCCTCTGATCGGTGTGGGCGGCATTGCGAGCGGCGAGGATGCCGTCGCAAAGATCGCTGCCGGCGCCGATGCGGTGCAGCTCTATTCGGCACTGATCTACCAGGGGCCGGCACTGATCGGCGAGATCAAGTCGGCCCTCCTCAGGGCCGTCGAGCGCGAGCGGGCATCGGGGATCGGAGAGCTTGTCGGTCGCAACGCCGCAACCTGGGCAGAGGCCGCTCCCTGACAGGGGGCGCCGCTCAGCCGGGAATGTCGAGTTTGGAAGCGGCGATGACGGCCTGTGTCCGGCTTTCGACCCCAAGCTTCATCAGGATGGCCGAGACATGCGCCTTCACCGTCGCTTCGGAGACGGAAAGCTCATAGGCGATCTGCTTGTTGAGCAGCCCCTCGGAGAGCATCGTCAACACGCGCATCTGCTGCGGCGTCAGGCTGGCGAGGCGCCGGATCAGGTCCCCGGTTTCCTTGTCGGCCAGTTCGCCGAGCGGAATGTCCGGCGGCGTCCAGGTGCCGCCCGAGAGAACAACACGGATCGCCTTGTTCATCACGTCGATCGGCGTTGTCTTGGGGATGTATCCGGCCGCGCCGAATTCCATGCATGTGCGGATCGTGGCGGAATCATCGACGCCCGAAACGACGATGATCGGGACGGCCGGATGTTGCGAGCGGAGGAAGGTCAGCCCGGAAAATCCGCTGACGCCGGGCATTTTCAGGTCAAGCAGGACGAGATCGATCTCGCCCTGGCCGGACAGGGCCTGCACGGTTTCCTCCAGCGTGCCGGCCTCGATGACAGACAGTTCGGCAAAGATCCCGGACAGGGCCTGTTTCAGCGCGCCGCGGAACAGCGGATGATCGTCGGCGACGATGATCGTGCCCTGGCCATGGTCCTGCTTTGCCTGTGTCATGGTTCCGTCCCGTTTTCTGCACGGCTTGGCGCGTATCGGCGTACCGCATCCTGTCTTCTCGCACGATGATGGCCGACAACGTTCTCTATTTGCAAGCGACATGGCTCGTCCATTACAACGAAAGGCGTGTCCAATTCCGTTTCTCCCGGTCGGGAGCCAGGTGATCGCCTTCCATGTCGACGGCCCTGATCTTCGCGCTCACCCTTGCGGGCCTCTGCATCCTGATGCTGACCGAACGGATGGGGATGCCCGCTCCGCTGGCCGTGACCGGCAGCTATGTGCTGATGGGTCTTGCGGCCGTGGGTCTCGCCTTGCTCAACATGACAAGCCGGTTGGGCCGGTTCGTGATCGGCCATGAACGTGGCGCGCATCTGACGGCCACCTGCCTCGCGGCAACCCTGCTCCTGACCGGGTTCTCGCTCTTCCGGCAGGCGCCGGATCCCGCTCCGCTTCTCCTGTTTGTCCTTTTGGGCTGGATCGGGGGATTGATGCTGGCCGGAACGCGACCCTGGCGCAATTTCAGGCACCCCCCCGCCGATCCGGCCGACCGCGATCCGCTTGCCGGCGGGAGTGGCGCGCGGATCGTGGCCGGTCTCGCCCTGCTCGTGCTCGTCCTCGCCGGCGCGTTGCTGATCTGGGAGCGTTCGCGCCTGCTCTGGAGCCCGGTCCTTCTCGGCTCGGATCCGACCCGGATGACCAGCCTCGCTCTCGTCACCGGCTCGCTTCTGGTCCTCGGCGGCATGGCGGGGCTTGGCCGGCTGGCGCTCGTCGCAACGGCTCTCGCCCTGTTCACCGGCGTGCTGCCGGCCGCCGCGGAGATGTTGCGCCTGCTGCCCCGTCTTCCGGAGTCCGGACTTGTCCTCGGCGAAGCCACGGTCCGGCTTTCCGCGATCCTGAAAGGCCTGTCGGCGCCGTCATGGCCGCTCGCACAGGCCGGGCTGACAGGGCTCGTCTTCGGGGCCGCATCGGGGCAGGCACTTGCCATTCTGCCCGGCCGCAGCGAGAGGCTGGCCGGCGGGACGATGGCGATCCTTCTCGCCGTACTCCTCTGCGGCGTGATGCTGCTTGCCGATTGGCAGATCCGCGCGGGCATCATCGAAACCCTGCGAACGACGCCGCCGGGGCAATGGCCCGCCTTCGTGTTTGACCCGGGCCTCGGCGGCTGGCTGACGGCCTGCGGCAGCCGGCCGGACGATGCGCTTGCTGTTGCCCTCGCGTGCGGGACCGGAACGCCGCGCGCGCCCCTGCCCTTGGATGCCCTGCGCGTCGACGATCGCTTTGCCCTGCCGGCGCTGGCTGTCTCGCTCGGCTGGCCGGTCCTGATCGGCCATGTCTGGACCGTGCTGCCGGCCTGGCTGTCCCTGATCGGGTTCCTCGTGCTGGTCCAGGTTGTCGCGACGGGGCTTTCCGAGCGGATCCTCTTCCGGCTCTTGCGGCCGCGCGCCCTTCGTTCGGCGCGGCTTGCCTATGGGCGGCTTGCGGTGATCGGCCTCGCAACGGGGATGGCCCTGGCCGGCGGGCAGATCGGCACGCTGCCTTCCGATTTCCTGCTCTGGATGCAGCTCGGCGCAGCCCTGCTTCTCGCCGTGGCCACCTGTGTCCGGATCGTCGAGGCCCTGTTCAGGCGTCCGGCGCGTCCGGTGATGCCGGAGCCCGCGCCAGCGCCGCTTGAAGCGTCGTGAGCCGGTCGGCCTCGGCGGGCGGCTTGTCCCAGCGGATGCGGTGAATTCTCGGAAAGCGCATGGCAATGCCGGATTTGTGGCGCGTCGAACGCTGCAATCCTTCATACGCGATCTCGAGCACCAGCCCGGTCCGGGCATCATGCATGATCTCGCGGACCGGCCCGAACCGGTTGGTTGTGTTTTGCCGGACGAAGCGGTCCAGTTCGATCAGCTCGGCATCCGAGAAGCCGAAATAGGCTTTGCCGACCGGAACAAGCCGGTCGCCATCCCAGACGCCGAAGGTGAAGTCGGAATAATAGGAAGAGCGTTTGCCATGCCCGCGCTGGGCATACATCAGCACGCAATCGACAAGGCCCGGATCGCGCTTCCACTTGTACCAGTGGCCCTTGGGACGCCCTGCGAGATAGGGCGACGCCAGCCGCTTCAGCATCACGCCCTCGATGGCCGGATGCTCCGCGGATTGCGCGCGCTGCCGGGCAAGGTCGGCCCAGCTGTCGAATTCGAGCGGCGGAGAGGCGCGCAGTCGGCCGCCATGCGTGGCAACGAGGGCTTCGAGCCGTTCCCGACGCCCGGCCAGCGCGAGGCTGCGCAGGTCTTCCTCGCCGGCGAACAGGCAGTCATAGGCGATCAGATGCGCGGGGAATTCCGCCATCAGCCGCGCCGAGACCGCCTTCCGGTTCAGCCGCTGCTGCACGGCAGAGAAGGGGGCAACGGCATCCCCGTCGAGGACAACCAGCTCGCCATCGATCACCCCCTCGAACCGCAGTGCCCCGGCAAGATCAGGGAAGGCGGCAGTGATGTCGTCGCCACTGCGCGAGAACAGGCGGATCTCGGCGTCGTTCCCGCGCAACCGCCCGGCCGCCTGGACGCGGATTCCGTCCCATTTCCATTCTGCCGAGAAGTCCCGCGGGTCCAGCCGGTCGAAATCCTCGTCCTCGACCGGATGCGCCAGCATGGGCGAGCGGAAGGTCAGCGCCTGCCCCGGGTCGGGTCGGGGCCCGCGCCCTTCCAGCCAGGCGAACAGCCCGGCATAAGGCGGCGCCAGCCCGTGCCAGATTTCCTCGATCGCCGCCGCCTCGACACGGCCGAACCGCGCCAGGGCCAGCTTGGCCAGCGAGGCGGATACGCCGATCCGGAACCCGCCGGTCATCAGCTTCAGCAGGGCCCAGCGACCGCGTTCGTCCAGCGTGTCGAGCCAGTCGGCAACGAGTCCCGCAACCTCGCGGCGGGTAGCCTTCTGCAGGGTTTCCACGACAGCCCCGATCGCGGCGTCGCGCACCGGCCCGCCGGCAGGTGCCGGCCAGAGCAGGGCGATGGTCTCCGAAAGGTCGCCCACGTAATCATAGGACAGCGCGAACAGCACCGGATCGGTCCGTTCGCTGATCAACTGCCGCAGCATGGCTGGCTTGGCACTCGGCAGCTCGAGCGCGCCGCACAGGGCGGCGAGGCAATAGCCGCGATCGGGGTCCGGTGCTGCGCGGAAATAATCCTCCATCAGCGTCAGCTTGGCGAGGCGGCGTGGCTCGAAAGCCAGAGCCTCGATCAGGGCAGCGAAGCGGTTCATGCCGCCTCCTCGTCGCCATAGCCGACCAGGCGGAGCGGGCGTGCGGCGAGTCCGCGTTGCTGGCACCAGTGGACAAGCGCGTCCTCCTGTCCGTGCGTGACCCAGATCTCGCTGGCCCCGGTCTCGAGGATCGTCTGCTGAAGTTCCCGCCAGTCGGCGTGATCCGAAATGACCATCGGGATCTCGGCACCGCGCTGCCGCGCCCGCGCCCGGATCCGCATCCAGCCGCTGGCGACAGCCGTTACCGGGTCGGGGAAGCGCCGCGACCAGCGATCCGCCAGCGCGGAAGGCGGACAAAGGACGATCCGGCCGGCAAGGTCCTGCGCCTTGCGTCCGGCGACCGGTTCTAGCGGCCCGAGGGCAATGCCGCGCGTCTCGTAATACTGCGTCACCTTTTCGAGGGCGCCATGCAGCAGGATCGGCGCATCATGGCCGCACTCGCGCAGGAGGCGGATCATCCTCTGGGCCTTGCCGAGGGAATAGGCGCCGATCAGATGCGTGCGCTCCGGAAAGCGGGCGAGCGAGGCCAAGAGCCGCCCGGCCTCGTCCCGCGCGTCCGGATGGCGGAAAACCGGCAGGCCGAAGGTGGCTTCCGTGACGAAGACATCGCAGCGGCGGAGGGCGAAGGGCTCGGCCGTGGGGTCCGTCCGGCGCTTATAATCGCCGGAGACCACGATCCGGCAGCCCTGCCATTCCAGCTCGATCTGGGCCGAACCGAGCACATGGCCGGCCGGGTGGAAGCCGACCCGCACCCCGCCATGCGTCAGGCTCCCGCCGAAGGGCATGGCCTGCTCGCTCCCGCAGAAGCCATCACCAAGCCGGATCCGCATGATGTCGAGTGTTTCGCGGGTCGCCAGCACATGACCATGCCCTGCCCGGGCATGGTCCGAATGTGCATGCGTGATCAACGCCCGCGCGACGGGCCGCAGCGGATCGATGTAGAAGTCGCCGGGCGGGCAATAGAGGCCCTCCGGGCGCGGATGCAGCAGGGTTTCCGGGCGTATCGCCAAGGCGGTTTCCAGAATCGGCACGTCCAGGACGGAGCGCGAGCTCTTCACATAGCGCGGGCCGCGTCCTATGGCACGGGGCATGACCACGACGCCGCCCTTCTCGACCCGCTCCTCCGGCGACATGATCGCCGACCGCCGCTATGCCTATGGCGATGCCGCGTTTGCCGAGCAGGACTTGCAGGCGGCTTTTGACCTGTTCGAACAGACGCTCGAACGGGCGCCCAACTGGCCGCCGGCTCATCTGGCATTGGCGAAGGCCGCGCTCGCGCTCGGAGACGAGGCCCGGGCTCGCGCGACGCTGGAACGCGTGCTGGCGCTCGATCCAGCCGATCATCTCGGCGCGGCGCTCCTTCTCGCCCGGATCGGCGGCAAGCCGGTCGCGGACGCGATGCCGGCTGCCTATGTCGCGGCGCTGTTCGACGATTACGCCCCGCGCTTCGACAGCCATCTTGTCGGCCAACTGGCCTATCGCGCGCCCGACCTGCTGGTCGCAGCCCTCGACCGCTATCTACCCGGGCGGCATTATGCCGAAGTGCTCGATCTCGGCTGCGGCACCGGGCTGATGGCCCGCGCGCTGGGCAGCCGTGCGGGACGCATCCTCGGAGTCGATCTCTCGCCCCGCATGCTGGAGCAGGCGTCAGCGACCGGCCTTTATGCCGGGCTGGAAGCCGGCGATCTGGTCACCTTTCTCGGGCAGCAGCCCGTGGCGCGGAGCGATCTGGCCATCGCCGCGGATGTCTTCTGCTACCTGCCCGATCTCGCGCCGGCCCTTGCGGCGGCACGGCGCTGCCTCGCGCCATCGGGCATCCTGGCCTTCACCGTGCAGACCCATCCGGGGGAGGGGGTCGTGGTCGGCGAGGATTGCCGCATGCATCACGCGCCGGGGCTGCTCCGTCGCCTCGGGGTGGAAGCCGGCTTCACGCTGCTGGCCGAGGAGGAGGCTGCCTCGCGTCGGGATGCGGGCAGGCCGGTGCCGGGCGCGCTCTATCTCCTTGCCGTGTCGTGAAGGCCACGCCACCTTGAGCGGATGGCCTCCCTGACCGATTCCCTGCTTCCGGCGACTTTCGCAGACTGGTTTGCCGGCCGGGGCTGGAGCCTGCGCTGGCATCAGGCCCAGCTGCTGGCCCGGGCAAAGGCCCGGCGCTCCACCCTGTTGATCGCCCCGACCGGCGCGGGCAAGACCCTTGCAGGCTTCCTGCCGACGTTGGTCGAGCTGTCCGGCGCGCCGCAAAATGAGGGCCTGCACACGCTCTACATCTCGCCCCTCAAGGCCCTGGCTGTCGATATCGCCCGCAATCTCGAGGAGCCGGTGGCGGAGATGAACCTCGCCATCCGCATCGAGGCGCGGACCGGCGATACCCCGGCCGCGCGCCGCCAGCGCCAGATGCGCCAGCCGCCCCAGATCCTGCTGACCACGCCCGAACAGGTGGCGCTGATGATCGCCAATCCCGAGGCCCGGAAGGTCTTTGCGGGTCTACGGCAGATCATCATCGACGAGTTGCACGCACTCGCCCCCGGCAAGCGCGGCGATCTCCTGGCTCTCGGCCTCGCCCGGCTCCGCCGTCTCGCGCCGCAGGCCATCAGCTTCGGCCTCTCCGCCACGGTGGCCGAGCCGGACAATCTCCGCCGCTGGCTGGTCGACCAAGCGCAGGGCGCTGCTCTCGCCGATTGTGTCGAGGTTCCGCGCAGCCTCGCCGCGCCGGCGGATCTGCGGCTGCTTGAGACGGAGGAGCGCCTGCCCTGGGCCGGCCATTCCGCCCGGCATGCCATGGCCGAAATCTATCGCGAGATCGGCCGGCACCGTCTGACGCTTGTCTTCGTCAATACGCGCATGCAGGCGGAATTCGTTTTCCAGGCACTCTGGAGCCTCAACGAGGAGAACCGCCGCATCGCGCTGCATCACGGTTCGCTCGATGTCGGGCAGCGCCGCAAGGTCGAGTCGGCCATGGCGGCCGGCGGTCTCGACGCGGTGGTCTGTACCTCGACACTCGATCTCGGCATTGACTGGGGCGATGTCGATCTCGTCATCAATGTCGGCGCGCCCAAGGGCGCGAGCCGGCTGCTGCAGCGGATCGGCCGCGCCAATCACCGGCTCGACCAGCCCTCGAAGGCCTATCTCGTGCCTTCGAACCGGTTCGAGGTGCTCGAATGCCACGCGGCGATCGAGGCGGCCCGGGCCGGCGAGCAGGATGCGGTGACCAGCCGCGAGGGTGCACTGGACGTGCTGGCCCAGCATTGCCTCGGCATGACCGTCGCCGAGCCGGTCGACCCGGATGCCCTCTTTTCGGAAGTCATCGGCTCGGCACCCTATTCCGGCCTTGACCGCGAGACCTTCGACCGCGTGGTCCGTTTCGCCACCGATGGCGGCTATGCCCTCCGCGCCTATGACCGCTTCGCGAAGATCCGGCGCGACAGCGTGGGGCGGCTGCGGGTCGCCAATGCGCGCATCGCACAGGCCTATCGGATGAATGTCGGCACCATCGTCGAATCGACCATGCTCAAGGTCCATCTGGGCTCGGCCAAGGGTGGTGCGCTCCGCCATGGGCGGCTTCTCGGCGAGATCGAGGAATACTTCGCCGAGGGGCTGACGGCCGGCGATACATTCGTCTTCGCCGGCGAAGTTCTTCGCTTCGAGGGCATCGTCGAGGACCGCGTGATCACGACGCGGGCGCAGGGGCGCGACCCGATGATCCCCTCCTACAATGGCGGAAAGTTTCCGCTCTCGACCCATCTGGCGGCACGGGTGCGGTCCATGCTGGCCGATCCTGCCGGATGGTCGGCGCTGCCGGAGCAGGTGGCTTCCTGGCTGGCGCTGCAGCAGGGGCGCTCTGCCCTGCCCGGACCGGACGACCTGCTGGTCGAGACGTTTCCGCGCGGCGGGCGCTACTATCTCGCGGCCTTTCCCTTCGAAGGGCGGCTGGCGCACCAGACCCTCGGCATGCTGCTCACCCGGCGCCTCGAACGGGCCGGCCTGCAGCCGCTCGGCTTCGTGGCGAATGACTACGCCATCGCCATCTGGATGCTGCGCGATCCTTCGATCCGTATCGCCGCCGAGCCGGATTTCCTCGGCCGGCTCTGGGACCCCGACATGCTGGGCGACGATCTCGAGGATTGGCTGAACGAGAGCGCGCTGATGAAGCGTTCCTTCCGGGCCTGCGCGGTGATTGCCGGCCTGATCGAGCGGCGCTTTCCCGGCATGGAGAAAAAGGCCCGCGCGGTGACGATGTCGACCGACCTGATCTTCGACGTGCTGCGCAAGCATGAGCCGGATCATATCCTGCTCCGGGCCGCCCGTGCCGATGCGGCGACAGGCCTCATGGACCTCCGCCGCCTCTCCGATCTTCTGATGCGGATCCGCGGGCGAATCGTGCACCATGACCTCGAACGGGTCTCGCCGCTTTCGGTGCCGATCCTGCTGGAGATCGGCAAGGAGCCGGTTTACGGCGAGGCCCGGGACCAGGCGATCGCCGACGAGGCGGCCCGCCTGCTGGACGAGATAGGGGAGGCATTCGGAACCGCATGAGGTCGGCTCTGCAGCACCAGGATGCCCTTCGGGCAGTACAGGCGAGCATCCGGCTGGCGGGTCGCGAGGTGATGCTGCTGCCGGCCGGCGCGGCCTATCTTCCGGACGAGCGGCTCCTCGTTGTTGCCGATCTCCATCTCGGCAAGGGGCTGGCCTATGCCAGCAAGGGCCAGATGCTGCCGCCCTATGACAGCCTCGAGACGATGCGCCGGCTGCTGGCCCTCGTCCGTCACTGGCAGCCCCGGCGTGTTGTCCTGTTGGGGGACAGCATCCATCGGCAAGCCCTGATGGAGGCCAGCGTCGCGCCGGTCGCGGCGGAATTCGAAGCCATCACGCAGGTGGCGGAGCTGGTCTGGATTGCCGGCAACCATGATCCCGCTCTTGCCGGGTTGCCTGGCAAGGTGGCCGCGGAGATCGAACTGCCGGGCGCGCTGCGCCTGCGACACGAGCCCGCGGAGGACGGTCATGCCGAGATCGTCGGCCATCTCCACCCCGCCGCGCGCCTGCCTACCCGGGCCGGGCAGCAGCGCCGCCGCTGCTTCGTGGCCGGCGAAACGCGCTTGCTCCTCCCCGCTTTCGGCGCCCTGACCGGATCGCTCTGTGTGAGCGATCCCGCCATTGCCGGACTGTTTCCCGCCGGCCGGAGCCGCGTTTTCCTGATGCTGGGGCAGGGGCTGGCCGAGCTGCCGATGGCGGCCGTGGCGTGAAGGCGGAGCCTCGGAAGGATCCTCATGGACCGGAGCCGACCATGAGGATCCGTGCTAGTCCTTGCGGAACACCACATTTGCCATCCAGCCCAGCAGGATGGCCATCAGCACGGTGAAAAGCCCGTAGGAAACGGCTTCATTGCGGGCCGCATTGGCCACGAAGGCATCGAAACCGACCTTGCGCACCACGAAGCCGGCCTGTGCGGTCCGGAGCGGCACGCCTTCGGAGAGAATGGAGATGTTGACGAGATAGAGCCCGGTCGGCGCCTTGGCCGGCAGCACGATCCGCGCGGTGAACAGGTTCGGGCGGATCATGGTCACGCCCTTTTCGTTTTCCGTCAGCGCGCCTTCCTCGCGACGGAGGCGCAGCAGGGCGTTCCGGAACCCGAACTCGTCCCGCTCCTCGAGTTCCGGTGTGGGGGCCGGAAGGAAATGCTCGAGGCCGAGCTTGAGCCTCTGGCGGCCATCCTCGTCGATGATCGAGGCCAGTGGTTTCGCGCTGAGAATGGAAAAATACAGCGGGACCTTGCTGTAGCGCCGGCGGCTTTCGGTCAGCCAGATGAAGCCGAAGCGCCCCTTGCGATGAAGCACGACCTCGCCTGTCGGGCCCTGAACCTGCGCCACGATATCGTATTCGCCGGTCCGGGCGATTGTCCGGGCATCCCGTTCGATATGCCCGAAAACCGTCACTTCCGCGCCGGTATAGGTGGAGGTGATGGCAACCTCGCGGGTTGAGAGGGCAAGGACCAGTTCCTCGGCCCGGGCATCGCTGCCAGCGCAGAGCGCCACGACCGCAAGGGCAAGCCAGCGCCTCATCGCTCCAGCTCCGTCGCGTTGATCGAGAAGCGATCGGCCGGCGCCGCCACGAGATCGAGCGCGAAGCGGATGCCGACAATGAGGATGAGCATGGCGAGAAGCAGGCGGAACTGTTCGCCCTTGAGGGCCTGCCCGGTCCGTGTGCCGAACTGGGCTCCGATCACCCCGCCGACCACCAGCGTCAGGGCCAGCAGCACATCGACGGCCTGCGAGACGATGGCGTGGAGCAGGGTGGCCACGATCATCGTGACAAGGATCTGGAACAGGCTGGTGCCGACGACGATCGAGGTCGGCACGCGGAAGAAGTAGATCAGCGCGGGGACGACGAGAAAGCCACCGCCGATGCCCAGCACGGTGCCGATGAAGCCGATGACGAGGCCAAGGGCCGCCAGCGGGATCACGCTTGTCGACATTTTCGACCGGGGGAACCGCATGGTCAGCGGCAGTTTTTCATACCAGACATGATCGCCGGCCTTTCGGATCGGCGATGCTTTCCCCGCCTTCTGCCGGAGCATGGCGCCGATGCTCTCGACGAACATCAGGCAGCCGACCGACATCAGTAGCGTCACATAGGCGAGGGTGATCACCAGATCGAGATGGCCCAGCCGCCGCATCTGGTTGAAGAAGAACACGCCGGCCAGGGTGCCCAGCAGACCGCCGATCGTCAGGACAGTCCCGAGCTTCAGGTCAAGCGCGTTCCGGCGCCAGTAGGTCAGCGCGCCGGTGACGGACGAGGCCGCGATATGGGCGGCGCTGGTCGCCACCGCAACCGGCGCGGGCACGCCGACAAAGATCAGCAGGGGTGTGAGAAGGAAGCCGCCACCGACGCCGAACAGGCCCGAAATGAACCCGATCGCTCCTCCCATGCCAAGCAGCAGGAAGAGATTGAGCGGCAGTTCGGCGATCGGCAGGTAGAGTTGCATGCGGCACCGCGTCCGGGACGCGTGTCGCGCACAGGCATCCCGGCCCCTTCTGGGTCCGGCTGGCGCGAACGTCAACCGGAGATGTTGGGTCCCGCCCGATCGATCAGGTGCCCTGACGGGCCGGCTTGTCCCACTGGCCCGGATCGTTCGCCGCGGCATTGGCCGGGATCGGCTTGAAGGCCTTCACCCGCTCGTTCTCGCGTCCGATCTGTTCCTTGGTCAGCCGGGCGGCAATGTCGTCGCGCTTCTTGCCGGCATCGGGATCGCCCTGGAGGGCAGCGATGGCGAACCAGCGATAGGATTCCGCAAGGTCCTGGTTCACGCCGAGGCCGCGGGCGAACAGGATCGCCACATTGAACTGGCTGTCCTTGATGCCGTGTTCCGCAGCCCGCTTGAACCAGAGCGCGGCGCCCGCATAGTCGGGAGCGCCATGCACGCCCTCGGCGAGCAGAACGGCGGCATTGTGCATGGCCAGGACATGACCTTGCGCTGCGGCCCGGTCGAACCACTGGAAGGCGAGGGCGGGCTCTTTCGGCAGCACCTTGCCTTCGCGATACAGGCTGCCGAGCCGGTACTGCGACGGGCCATGGCCCGCAAGCGCGGCCTGCTCGAACCAGCGGGCTGCCAGCTTGCCATCCCGCGGAACACCCTTGCCGTCGGCATAGCGGACACCGATCTCGAACCACGCGGCATGGCTGCCCTGCAGGGCTGCATCGCGGAGCTTGTCCTGTCCCTTGAGGGCGGAAAGGCCGATCAGCTCGTTGATGACGGCGCGTCCGGTCTCGATCGGCTTCGGCGTGCCGTCGGCGGCGATGCTGCCCACGGTGACGGGGTCCGTCTGGGTGACGGCGCTGGTGTCGGAGAGCCGCTGGCCGCGCTTGCTCCCCGGCAGGGTCATCATCCCGTTGGGCTGGATCGTCGGCAGGGATTGCTGCTCGACCGGCGGCGCGCGCCGGGTCGTCGAACCGGTATTCTGCGGCTCATCCTTCGTCTCGCGTGTCTCCGGATCTGCGGGCCGAACCGGCGCGGGCGCCGGCGCCGGCGTGGAGACGGCCGGTTTCGGCGGCATCGGCGCCACGATGTCGTCGCTCTGGCCCATGCGGCCGGTCAGGACCATGAGCGCACTGACCGAGAAGATCAGCGCGGCAAGGCCGAGCAGGATCGGCTTCCGGGCCCTCGTGATGAAGGAGGAGCCGCCGGCCGCAAGCTGCCGCGCCTTTGCACTCTTCGTCGGCTTGGCTTCTTCAGCAAGGATGGCCTCACTGCTGGCTTGGGCTACCTGCGCCGCACGACGTGCCATCGCCAGGAACTGGCCCCGGGGATCCAGCGAGGCCGCCGCCGCGGGGCTTCCCGGCGCGACGCCGGGTTCGAGCGGCAGGTCGGATTCGAGATCCGCACGCGGCGCGACCTCGGCGGAGCGGCCCGCCGGTTCGGGACGCTTCCCGCTGTCCATGGCAGGCTCCCGGCGTGCTGGCGCGGAGACGTCCCGTGCCGGGCCCGGCACCTCGCGCCCTGTTGCCGGTTCGGCGCGGGCAGGCATTTCGGGACGCGCGGCCGGTGCAGGCCGGATCTCGGCCTTCACCGCTTCGATCTGGCCGAGCTTTGAAACGATGCCTTCCAGCGTGCCATGCAACGCCTCGAGCGTGCTGCGGGTCCGGCGCTCCGCCTCGGTCTGGGCTGTCTTGAACTCGTTGAGGTCCCGCTTGATGAGCAGGAGCCCCTCTGCGGCCAGCGTGTCGTTCGCCTCGTCGCGCGGCGCGTTTCTCACGGCCTGTTCGGCCGCCTGGAGGGCCGCCCGCTCGGCCATGTCGCGCATGTCCTGCCGGGTCTGGTCGATCCTTGCGAAGAGATCGGAAACGCTGCGTTCGAGCGTGTTGAGCCCGGCCGGCGCGCCGCCCATCTGGTCGAGCTTCTGGAAGACCCGGGCGACTTCGTCCTGCAGGCGGTCCAGCGAGCGCGTATCCGGCGCCTGGGCCTGGAGCTGGTCGAACCGGGACGACAGGTCCGACAGCATCGCCGCGACGTCACGGTCAGGTGCCGGTGTCTCGCGGTCAAGCTTGCCGCTGATGGTTTCGAGAGACTGCGCGATCGAGTCGAGGCCGCCGAGGGGCGAATCCGGCCGTTGGTCGAGAATCCGGTCGATCCGTTCGAGCCGGTCGGCGATGGCGTTCATTTGCGGAAGGGGCTGCTTGTCCGCCGCCAGCTTCTTCATTTCCCGGGTCATTTCGGCGAGGCGGCTTTCCAGCCCCTTGATGCCCGTCCCGGCGAGCGTTCTGACCTGATCGTTCAGCGCGTCGATGGCCGAAAGCACGCCCTTGTCATCGTGACGGTCGAGCCGCCGGCTCAGCTCGTCGAGCTTGCGGGCCATCTGTTCGGCCGGGTTTGAGCGCGCCGCCTGCTCGACCATGCCGCGCACGGCCTGCAGATCACTGGCGAGGTCATCGAGGCGATGCCCGCCGACGGAGTTCGCGACGAGATCGAGCCGCTTGGACAGATTTCCCAGTTCCTGGCCCAGCCGTTCCGAGACCCGGCTGTCGGTCAGCTCGCGCATGACGGCGCGGACATCCTCGTTGAGGCGGCCGAGCGATTCGAGCACCCGGTCCCCGTCGCCGGCCTGGGCCCGGATGGCGCGTTCGGTCGTCCGCGCGAACGCATCCTCGAGGGCGCTCGCCAGACGCCCCGGCGTGAGGGTGGACAGCGTCTCGGAAAGGGTGCCGATTTCCGTGCGCAGGGCAGCGATGGAATCCGAGGGCGTGTCGCGCCATTCGGAGATTCGGCTCGCGAGATGATCCAGCTGGGCGCGGAGCGCATTGTCCTCCGGCCGGCGCTCGGCCCGCATCTCGTCAATGCGGCCGACAAGCGCGTTGAGTTGCTGGCTCATCGCCTCGATGACATTCCCGCTGGCTGCGGCCGCCGGTTGAGGCCGGGCCGTCTGCAGGTCGCCATCCAGGCTTCGACGCCGCGCCTCGATCTCGGCCAGCGTCCGGGTGAAGGCGGGGTCAGGGTCCGAGGCATGGCTGGCGCGGACCATGGCGGGCACCGAGACCGATGCCGTCGGGCCGGAACGGGCCGGCGCCATCTGCTCGAGGCGACGCTCGAAGCTGCGCAGCGCCTCGACAAGGGCATCGTCATGCGCACGACCTGTCGGCTCCGGCATGCCGCCGGTCGTCTGGCGGCGCTCCAGCCGCTCGATGGCCTCGACCGCGTTCTCGATCAGATCGAGGATCCGTGGCGTATCCGGCAGGGCATCCTGGCCGCGGGTCGAACCGGCAGCCCGCGGGCCCTGCGCGAGGCGTTCGAGCCTTTCGCTGATCTGGTCGGCCCGCCGGGGCCGACGACGGGAGCCCTGGCGGCTGCGCGCGAAATGGCTGTCATCCTCGTCGCCATCCTCGTCAAGATTGCCGGCGAGGACCTGGTTGAGCCATTGACCGACCGACATGCCGGAGCGATGGGCCGCTTCGACGGCCTGCTCCCGGATATCCGGGTCGATCCCTCGCACACTCCACGGCAATGCATTCGCCATTTCCGGACTCGCTTCCCGATGCCGCCTGCGGCAGCCCTGCCTTCAGTTCTTGGCGGGAAGCCCGACCCGTTCTGGCTGAATCAGGCTTTCTCCGCTCTCCGCAGCTTTTCCGGGTTATGGTAAACATCGTCTTAACCGCTGGTCTTTTTCTGCCGGGGCGATCGATGGAGGCGTGGCGAGTGGCGCTCAGTTCTCGCTCCGTCCGCTCCGGGCCGGGCGGACGCTCTCGCGGCCCTCATCGAAGATCTCGACCAGATCCTCGCATTCCATGATCAGGATCGAGAGAATGGAGCGTAGCATGGCAGTATCTTCCGAGTGAAGTTGCGATTTTATAAGAAATCCGAAGTCGATGATGTTCTTGACGATCTCGCGTTCATTAATCATGATGCACCAATAAATTAGATGATCTAGAAATTTATCAAAAATGCACTGCGGAAACGGGTGGATCTGCCCGCCGGAGCAATGCGAATCCCACCCATACCTATACAATCTGAGAGTGCAGAAACGCGCAAGCGCAATTTCAACGATTAATTAGGAATTTACAACCCAGAGTAGAAATGCCGGGATAGCCGGGAACAGCCTCCGGTTTGCGCTGGCGCCATTGCCTGACCGATTCATTGCCAGAAAGGTGCCTTCATGGCCGATATTGGACGCTCTGCCGGCATGCGCCGGACGCTCACGGTTGCCACGACCGATCCATCCACCCGCCCGGCGCTCCAGCGCAGGCCGGTGAAAGACCTGCAGGACCAGGCTGCGATCGGTGCCCCGCTGGACGGCTTCCGGCCCTCAGGACTGTCGAGCCAGGCCCGAGATCTGTTCCTGCTGCTCGATTCCCTCAGCGAGGCCACCCGGGTCATCGAGGCGGCGGGTGAGGGCATCGACGCCTTGCTCAACCTGATCGATGCCGCCGAGGCTCTGGCGCGGCAAGCCCTTCGGTCAGCCTCCACGGCGCCCTCGATGACGGGCGCTGGCATGAATGCGACCCGGAGCGAACTCGCAGTCCGGTTCGATCTCCTCCGGTCGGAGATTGACCGGCGCGCGGCCGGCTCGGGCCAGCGTGGCATCAACCTCCTCGCGGGTGGCTCGTTCACGGTGCGGTTCGGCAGGGGCAGTGCTCATTCGGTGACCGTAACGGGCGTCCGGTTCGATGCCGGCGGGCTCGGCGTGAAGGCGGCCTGCCATCGCTGGCAATCCGACGCGGATATCGGTGAAGCCCTCTCGGGGCTTGCCGATGCGCGGGCCCGGCTTCTGAGCCAGTCCTCCGCTCTCGGTTCGAGCCTGTCGGCGGTCCGGGCGCGGAAGGACGTCACGCAGGGCGTGGTCGACACGTCCGGGGCCTGCGTCGACCTGCCGGTCCTGCCCCTTGAGGACGAGGAGGCGGCGAGGCTGATGGTGCTCAGAGCCCGTCAGCAACTGGCCGCAACGGCCCTGGGGCTGGCCAGGCAGGCCGAGCAGGGTGTGTTGCGCCTTTTCTGAAAGTCGGCAAAACGGGGCGAAGAAGCAGGGGCAATGCAGCGCATTGCCCCTGTTCCTTATTGCCCTTTGCACTTTTCCCTTGGTTTTGACCAGATTTGCGCGAGGCTGCGTGAAAAGGCTCTTGCCAAGCTGCGAGATAGTTTATATGTGAACAATATGCACGGACGTGATCCCGTGCCGGAGGAACCCATGCCCAGCTATCGCGCGCCCACAGAAGACGTGACCTTCCTGCTCCATGATGTGTTCGGCATCGAGAAATACGGCAACCTGCCCGGCTTCTCGGACCTGTCGCCGGATATGCTCGAGGCAATTCTCTCGGAAGGCGCCAAGCTTTGCGAGGAGGTGCTCGCCCCTGTGAATCGCTCCGGCGATCTCGAAGGCTGCACGCGGCACGAAGATGGCCGCGTCACCACGCCGAAGGGCTTCAAGGAGGCCTATGACGCCTATACCGGCGGCGGCTGGGTGGGCCTCTCGGCGGATCCGGAATATGGCGGGCAGGGCCTGCCCTACACCGTCGGGGCGATCATGAACGAGTTTGCGTCCTCCGCGAACATGGCCTTCTCGATGTATCCTGGCCTCACGATGGGCGCGATCGCGGCGCTCAACGAGCATGCCTCGCCGGAAATCAAGCGCACCTACCTGCCGAAGATGATCGACGGCAGCTGGTCAGGCACGATGAACCTCACCGAGCCGCATTGCGGCACGGATCTCGGCCTGATCAAGACCAAGGCTGTTCCGCAGGGTGACGGCACCTACAAGATTTCGGGCACCAAGATCTTCATCTCCGCCGGCGAGCATGACCTTGCGGAGAACATCATCCATCTCGTGCTGGCCCGGATCGAGGGCGCGCCGGAGGGTGTGAAGGGCATCTCGCTCTTCGTCGTGCCGAAATTCATGCCGCAGCCGGATGGCAGCCTCGGTGCCCGGAACCCGGTTTCCTGCGGCTCGATCGAGCACAAGATGGGCATCCACGGCAACGCAACCTGCGTCATGAACTATGACGGCGCGGTCGGCTGGCTCGTCGGCACCGAGCATCGCGGCCTCAATGCGATGTTCGTGATGATGAATGAAGCCCGTCTCGGCGTGGCCATCCAGGGTCTCGCCCAGTCGGAAGTCGCCTATCAGAACGCCGTCGCCTATGCGAAGGATCGCCTGCAGGGCCGCGCCCTCACTGGCGTGAAGGAGCCGGCCAAGGCCGCCGATCCGATCATCGTCCACCCCGATGTGCGCCGCACCCTGCTCTCGATCCGCGCATTCAACGAAGCGGCCCGCGCCTTCGTGCTCTGGACGGCGCTGAAGAGCGATGTCGCCCATCGCTCCGAGGATGCGAAGGCCCGGCAGGAAGCCGATGACCATCTCGGCCTGATGACGCCGGTGCTCAAGGGCGTGCTGACGGATGTTGGCTTCGACAATGCGGTCAAGGCGCAGCAGATGTTCGGCGGCCACGGCTATGTCGAGGAATGGGGCATGAGCCAGTTCGTGCGCGATGCCCGCATCGCCATGATCTATGAGGGCGCCAACGGCATCCAGGCGCTCGACCTTGTCGGCCGCAAACTCCCGCGCGATGGCGGCCGTGCCGTCATGGCCTTCTTCAACGAGGTGCAGGGCTTCATCAAGGCCAACGAGGCCGACGAGAGCATGAAGCCGCTGCTCGTCGCGCTCGGCAAGAGCCTCGGCCATCTCCAGCAGGCCACGATGTGGTTCATGCAGAATGCCATGGCCAAGCCGGACAATGCCGGGGCCGGCTCGACCGACTACATGCATCTCTTCGGCCTCGTCGCCCTCGGCTACATGTGGGCGCTGCAGGTCAAGGCCGCGCAGGCGAAGCTCGCCGAAGGCGCGAACGGCTCGACCGAACGGATGGAAACCAAGCTGGTCCTCGCCCGCTTCTATGCCGAGCGGATGCTGCCGGAAACCGGCGCGCAGCTCGCCCGCATCACCTCGGGCGCCGATGCGATCATGTCTCTCCCGGCCGATCGCTTCTGATCGGACCGACATCCGGCGCGGTCCTTCCCCGGAAGGGCCGTCCGCCCAAAACCGAACTCACCCCAAGGGAGGCCCAGGATGGCCGAAGCTTTCATCTATGATCATGTGCGGACCCCGCGCGGCAAGGGCAAGGCCGATGGCTCGCTCCACGAGGTCACGGCGGTTCGCCTCGCCGAGACGACGCTGCGCGCCGTCCAGAAGCGTAACGGCCTCGATCCCAAGCTTGTCGATGACGTGGTCCTCGGCTGCGTCGATCCGGTCGGCGAGGCCTCGGGCGATATCGCCCGTTCGGCGGCCATCGCGGCCGGTTTCGGCGAGAGCGTGCCCGGCATCCAGATCAACCGCTTCTGCGCCTCGGGCCTGGATGCGGTCGCCTTCGGCGCGGCGCAGGTCATGGCCGGCCAGAAGGACATCGTGATCGGCGGCGGCGTCGAATCCATGAGCCGCGTCGGCATGGGCGCCTCGGGCATGCTGCCGGCGGTCGACCCCAGCGTGGCCATCCCGTCCTATTTCTCGCCGCAGGGCGTGGCGGCGGATCTGATCGCCACGAAATACGGCTTCACGCGTGACGATGTCGACGCTTTCGCCGTCGAGAGCCACAGGCGCGCCGCCAAGGCCTGGGAAGAGGGCCGCTTCGCGAAATCGGTCGTGCCGGTCCGCGACGTCAACGGCCTGACCATCCTCGGCAAGGACGAGACGATCCGCCCGAACACCGACATGCAGACCCTCGGCGGCCTCAAGGCTTCCTTCGCCATGATGGGCGAGCAGGGCGGCTTCAATGCCGTTGCGATCCAGGGCCATCCGGAAGTCGAGACGATCAACCACGTCCATCATGCCGGCAACTCCTCCGGCATCGTGGATGGCGCTGCCGCCGTGCTCGTCGGCAACAAGGCCGCTGGCCGCAAGGCGGGCCTGAAGCCGCGCGCCCGCATCCGCGGTTTTGCCAGCCTCGGCTCCGACCTCGCCCTCGTGCTCACAGGCCCGGTCGACGTGACCGAGAAGCTCCTCGCCCGCACCGGCATGTCGATCAAGGATATCGACCTGATCGAGATCAACGAGGCCTTCTCGGCCGTCGTCCTGCGCTATCTCCAGGCCTTCGACCTCGATCCCGCCAAGGTCAATGTCAACGGCGGCGCCATTGCCATGGGCCATCCGCTCGGTGCGACCGGGGCAATGATCCTCGGCACGGTGATCGACGAACTCGAGCGCCGCGACCTCTCGACCGGCCTTGTCACCCTCTGCGTCGCCCATGGCATGGGCACGGCGATGATCGTCGAACGCGTCTGATCGATACGGAAGGATCACCCCTATGAAACTCGAGAACTTTCGTTTCGAAACCGATTCCGACGGCATCGCCCTCCTGACCTGGGACATGCCCGGCCGCTCCATGAACGTGATCACCGAAGCGGTGATGGCGGAGCTTGGCCAGGTGGTTGACCATGTTGCCGGCGCGGAGGCCATCAAGGGCTGTGTCATCGTCTCCGGCAAGGAGGCCTTTTCCGGCGGCGCTGACCTGACCATGCTGCAGGGCCTTGGCGGCGAGTTCCGCCGGCTGGCCAAGACCAAGGGCGAAGAAGAAGCCATGGCCTTCTTCTTCGAGGCCTCGTCGCGGCTGTCGCGCCTCTATCGCAAGCTGGAAACCTGCGGCAAGCCTTTCGCGGCAGCTGTCAACGGTACCTGTCTCGGCGGTGCGTTCGAACTTGCCCTGTCCTGCCATTACCGGGTCCTGTCCGACAGCGACAAGACGCGGGTCGGCCTCCCCGAGATCAAGGTCGGGCTGTTCCCCGGCGCTGGCGGCACGCAGCGTGTTGCCCGCCTGATGCAGACCGGCGATGCCCTGCAGATGCTGTTCAAGGGCGACCAGATCAAGCCGGCGCAGGCCAAGGCGATGAATCTCGTCCATGCCGTGGTCCCGCGGGAAAAGCTGGTCGAGACCGCGAAGGAATGGATCAAGGCTGGCGGTTCGGCCAAGGCCCCCTGGGATGTCGAGGGCTTCAAGAACCCGTCGAACAAGGTCCATTCGCCGGCCGGCATGATGATCTGGCCGCCGGCCAATGCGATCTACCGCCGCGAGACGCAGGACAATTACCCCGCTGCCAAGGCGATCCTGCAGGCGGTCTATGAGGGCCTGCAGGTTCCCATGGATCTCGGCCTGCGCATCGAGAGCCGCTACTTCGCGCATATCCTGCAGACGCCGGAAGCCGCGGCGATGATCCGCTCGCTTTTCATCTCGAAGGGTGAACTCGAAAAGGGCGCGCGCCGTCCGGCCAAGGTTCCGCCGCTCAAGATCAAGCGCGTCGGCATTGTCGGTGCGGGCTTCATGGGCGCCGGCATTGCCTATGTCTCGGCCTTGGCCGGGCTCAATGTGGTGCTGGTCGACCGCGATCAGGAAGCCGCCGACAAGGGCAAGGCCTATTCGCACAAGCTGATGTCGGATCAGGTCATGAAGGGCCGCGCCAAGAGCGCAGACCGCGATGCCCTGCTGGCCCGCATCAATGCCACCTCGGATTTCAACGCGCTGAAGGGCTGCGACCTTGTCGTCGAGGCCGTCTTCGAGGATCGCGCGGTGAAGGCCGAGGTGATCAAGAAGGTGCAGTCGGTCATCGGCCGCCGCACCATCTTCGCCTCGAATACCTCGACCCTGCCGATCTCCTCGCTGGCCGAGAACTTCGACCGGCCGAGCCAGTTCGTCGGCATCCATTTCTTCTCGCCGGTCGAGAAGATGCTTCTGGTCGAGATCATCCTCGGCAAGCGCACGGGTGACCGCGCTCTCGCCACGGCGCTCGACTTCGTCCGGGCGATCAAGAAGACGCCGATCGTCGTCAATGATTGCCGCGGCTTCTTCGCCAATCGCTGCGTGCTCAACTACATCCGGGAAGGCCATCTCATGCTGGCCGAGGGCGTGCCCCCGGCCATGATCGAGAACATGGCCAGGAAGGCCGGCATGCCGGTCGGCCCGCTCTCGCTGAATGACGAGGTTGCCCTCGATCTCGGCTGGAAGATCCTGCAGGCGACGAAAAAGGATCTCGGCGCCGCCGCGGTGGATGCGAAGCAGGAAGCGTTGCTCAAGACCATGGTGGTGGATCTCGAACGCTTCGGACGCAAGAACGGCAAGGGCTTCTACGATTATGCCCCGACGGGCAAGAAGCTCTGGCCGGGCCTCGCCGACCTGCAGAAAACCAGGCTTGTTGCCGATGGCATCGACCGCCAGGAAATCGTCGACCGCCTGCTTGTTGTGCAGGCTCTCGAGGCGGCCCGGACGGTCGAGGAGAAGGTCATCACCGATGTCCGGGAAGCCGATGTCGGCGCGATCCTCGGCTTTGGTTTCGCGCCCTATACCGGCGGTCCGCTCTCCTATATCGACCGCATGGGCACCAAGGCCTTCGTCGCGCTTTGCGAGAAGCTGGCCGCGAAGCATGGCGAACGGTTCAAGCCGAACAAGCTGCTCCGCGCCATGGCCCGGAAGGGCGAGACCTTCTACGGACGGTTCAACCCGCACAAGGCGGCGGCGTGACATTCCGGGCCCGGCGCAAGCCGGGCCCTTCCCGTTCCTGGCCAAGGGATCGCTTCCCGGCCGGGTTGTTTCCTCCTTTCATGACGGGCCGGCCGGGACCGGGCCTCGCGCGCGCAGCAGGCGGTTGACATGAATCTCTGGTTCCGGGTGCTCTGGCTCTTCCTCACGGCAGCCTTCCGTGCACGGATCGAGCCGCCCTTCGGCGTTTCCCGCCTGACCTTCCGCGTCTGGCCGAGCGATCTCGACACCAATCTCCACATGAATAACGGCCGCTACCTGACCATTGCGGATCTCGGGCGGACCGACCTGCTGCTCCAGACCGGCCTGTGGCGGGCCGTGCTGAAGGAGGGGCTGCTGCCGATGCTGTCCGGCAGTGCCATCCGCTATCGCCGCGAACTCAGGCCATTCCAGCGCTTCACGCTGGAATCGCGCATTGTCTGCTGGCGCGCGACGACCTTCGTCATGGAGCATCGCTTCATCATCGCCGGTCCGGACGGCGCGCCTGTCACCGCGGCGCTGGCCCTTGTGCGCGGCGGTCTCTACGCGCGCCGCGAGCGGCAGTTCGTGCCGGCGGAGCGGCTTGTCCGGCTTGTCGGCTATGAGGGCGACTCGCCCGCCTTCGCGCCGGAAATCGAGGCCTTCCTCACCGTGGAAGACGGGCTGAAGCGGCGTTGACCTGACGGCCGATCCGGCCTTCTATGCCTTCCCGACCGGAGAATGGCATGCCCCGCACGATCGACTATCTGTTCACGCTCATGAGCCCATGGGCCTATTTCGGCTTCGATCGGCTTCACGCGATCGCAGCCCGCCATGGCGCCGCCATCCGCTACCGTCCGGTCCTGCTGCTCAACGTCTTCAGTGAAACCGGCGGCCTGCCGCTGGCGAAGCGGCATCCCGCACGGCAGGCCTACCGCCTTGTCGAATTGCAGCGCTGGCGGGCGATCCGCGGCCTTCCGCTGGTCCTGAAACCGGCCGGCGTGCCGTTCGATGCGACTTTGGCGGATTGCATAACCCTCGCAGCCGTCGCGCGTGGGTTTTCGCCGGAAGCCTATCTCCGCGCCGCGCATCGCGCGATCTGGGTCGAACAGCAGAACCTCGCCGATGACAACACCCTGATCCGCCTGCTCGCCGAAACCGGCCTGCCGGCCGATCTGCTCGATCTCGCGCGCTCGACTGCGATCCGGGCCGAATACGAGGCCAACCGCGACTGGGCGCTGGCCACCAATGTCTTCGGCGCGCCCAGCTATGTGCTCGACGGCGAGATCTTCTGGGGGCAGGACCGGCTGGACCTGCTGGATGCGGCGCTCGCCAGCGGCCGACCGCCCTACTCGCCGGAGGGCGACGCCTGATCAGCTGCGGGCGAGCAGCCGCTTCAGCTTGGCCTGCCGGACGGCCGGCGTCTCCTTCGAGTCGAGGGTACCGAAGAACTGGCCCTTGCCGTCCATGAGATAGATCGAGGCGGTATGGTCCATCGTGTAGCCGCTCGGCGTGTCGACCTTGCGATAGACGGCACGGAACATCCGCGCCATGGCGGCGAGTTCGGCCTCGTCCTTCGGCACCAGCCCGATGATGCGCGGGTCGAAGGATCCGACATACTCCTTCAGCAGCGTCGCCGTGTCGCGGGCAGGGTCGACAGTGACGAAAAAGACCCGGAAATCCTTTGCGGCATTGCCGAGCGCGACGAGATCGTTGGTGATCTCCATCATCGAGGTCGGGCAGACATCGGGGCAATGCGTGAAGCCGAAGAACAGCGCATAGGGCTTGCCGGCGAGGCTGGCGGCGCTGACGCGACTGCCATCATGGGCGGCCAGCTCGAACGGGCCGCCGATCGCGGCGACGCCGCTGCCGGTCTCCCGCTCCGGGCTCAGCAACAGGTAGAACATCGCACCGGTGAGGACCGCGATTGCGGCCCAGACCGTGTAGCGGATCCAGCGCAGGGCATTCATGGCAAGACTCCTCGAAAGGGGTTGGGGGCAGGGCAGCCCGGCCGGAGCCGGGCCGCCGGAGCCGTCAGTGCTTGTGCTGGCCGTGACCGTGGCCGCCACTGCTCATGGACTGGACCGTGTAGGTAATCTCGACCGTGCCGGCCTTCTCGAAGACCAGCGTCCCCTTGACGGTGTCACCGACCCTGAGCGGCTTCTTCAGATCGATGAACATCACGTGGTAGCTGCCAGGCTTCAGTTCGACCGTCTCGCCCGGCTTGATCTCGAGCCCCTTTTCCAGCGCCCGCATCCGCATGACATTGCCGTCCATGCGCATCTCGTGGACCTCGAACACGCCGGAAATCTCCGCCGAACCGCCGACAAGCCGATCTGCGCTCTGGCCCCTGTTGGTGATGCGCATGAAGCCGCCGGCAACCTTGGCGCCGCCCGGTGTCGCACGGCTCCATGGCGCGGTGATCTCGAGATCGCCGGCCCGGATGACCTGTCCCGTCTGGGTGGCCGGCGCGGCCGGCCCGCCATGGTGATGCTGGTGCTGCGCAACCTGCTGGTTCGCGGCAATGATCCGGATCCCCGGTGCGGGGAATTTCAGCGCATGCGGGTCCTGCCCGGCAGCCGGGATCTCGGTCCAGCTGACCCTGGCCGTCGCGCATTCCTGCACCACGGGAATATGCACATTCTGCTGGGCCGGAAGACGATCCGTCATCCGGGCCTGGAAGGTGAACTCGTCATAATGATCGTCGCCGAGCTGTCCGCCGGACCAGACAATCTCAGAAACGCCGTCCTTCACCTCGCGCCCATGGAGGGTATAGGGCCGGTCATAGCTCTTCCGGGTGGTCTGGAGCGTCCAGCCCGCCTTGGGCATCGGCTTGACGGCAATCACACCCTCGGGAATCGTGACGCGTACGGTCTGTGTGGGCTGGCCGTCGCAGCCATGGGGGATGCGGATCACCGCCTTGTAGGTACTGTCCTGCGCCGCCTGGGCATTCTCGAAGGTTGCATGGGCGAGCCCGGGAGAGGCCGAGGAAAGCAGGGAGAAGCCGGCAAGGGCCAGCAGCGCCGTCTGGCGCGGAAATGTCGTCAACATGGATCTGTCCTGTTCGAGTGAGGAGGGGAAACGACGCTCAGGCGTGTCCCGGCGGTCCTCTCGAACAGGGGCGGGCAACCTGGCCCGGACGGGGAAGGGGCCAGTCCGGCGGAAGCAGGGCGGGGCCGGCGGGTAGCGGATGCACGACCGGGCTGACCGATTGCACAGCGAGGCCGGGCAGGGTGCCGAGGCAGCATTCGAAGCAATCATGCAGGGGGGCAGCGGGCAGCTCGGTGCCATCCGGAGCCATGGAACCCGGCAGGCACATCGCCATCGCGCCCGCTCCGCCGGCCGCGCCTAGCTTGGTGGCGAACGCCCGCTGTTGCGCCACACCGCCAAGCAGCAGCAACAGGCAGGCCAGGACGGCCAGAGCATGGCGCAGCGGAGCGAGGGCGGGGTGGTTCATGCCTTCCTCATAATCGCCCGGCTGCCGCACGGCAAGATGACGGCCTGCGACCTATTCCGCCGCCCGCGGCGATTGCAGCGTCAGCTGGGCGAGCAGGGCCCGCAGGCTGGGCGGGCGGATGGGCTTGTTGAGGATCTGGACATTTTCCGATGTCGCTTCCTCGCGGACCTCCGGCGAACGGTCGGCGGTGATGAGCACTGCCGGCAGGTCGGTTCCGTAGCGCCACCGCAGCCGCCGGATCGCATCCAGGCCATGGCTGTCATCGAGCTGGTAATCGACCAGCGCGATCGCCGGGATCACCTTGGCCTGCCCGGCCTTCTCCATCGCTTCGGCAGCATGGCTCGCGGTGAGAACATGGCAGCCCCAGCCGGTCAGGAGCCGCTGCATGCCGTCGAGGATGGCCGGCTCGTTATCGATCACCACGACATGAAGCCCGGCCAGCGGGGAATAGCTGGTGGCATGGGGCAGGTCCCGTTGGTCCGGTTCCGGCAGGACAACCGATTCCGGTGCCCGCGGGATCGAGACGCGGAACATCGTGCCGCGCCCCGGACGGGATTCGAGCGAAAGATCGAGATCGAGCACCTTGACGATGCGCTCGACAATGGAAAGGCCGAGCCCGAGACCGCGCTCGATCCGTGCGCCCTGGTCGAGGCGCTGGAACTCCTTGAAGATCGCCTTGTGCTTGCTGCTCGGAATGCCGATGCCGGTATCGGCGACAACCAGCGTGACATGGTCGCCGCGACGGCGGAGGCCCACCAGAACCTCGCCCTTGACCGTGTATTTGATGGCGTTGGAAACGAGGTTCTGGAGCAGCCGGCGCAGCAGCCGCCGGTCGCTCCGCACGACAAGGCTGCTCGGGAGGATCGTCAGCCGGATGCCCTTTGCCCGCGCGATGGGATCGAATTCGATCTGCATCTGCGCCAGCAACTCGCCGACCTTGAAGCTGGTGATCTCGGGCTGCATCTTTCCGCCATCGAGCCGGGAAATCTCGAGCAGGGCAGAAAGGATCTCCTCGACCGCATTGAGGGACGCTCCGACATTCTCGGCCAGTTCGGCGTGGTCCTGGCCCTTGAGCGCTTCCGAAAGCGCTGCGGAATAGAGCCGCGCGGCATTCAGCGGCTGGATGATGTCGTGGCTGGCTGCTGCGAGGAAGCGCGTCTTGGAGGCATTCGCCTCATCGGCATCGAGCTTGGCCCGCCCCAGCGCCCGGTTCGCCTGCGTCAGCTCGTCTGTCCGTTGCCGGACCCGCCGTTCCAGCGTGGCATTGGCATCCTCCAGTGCCTTCTCCGCCTGCACGGCGTCGGTGATATCGGTATAGGTCGTGACAAGGCCGCCATCCGGCAGGTGGTTCGAGCGGATCTCGATCACCCGGTTCGACGGCGTCAGCCGGAGGCGCTGCGGTTCGGATTCCTGCACAAGCGAGGCAATGCGCCGGGCAATCACGTCGGCACGCGGGGACTTCCCGTACAGGCCGCGCTTGGCATTGTAGCTGACGATCTCGTCGAGCCCGACGCCGAACCGGACAAGGTCGGCCGGAAGGTCGAACAGATCCTGGAAGGCCCGGTTCCAGCACATCAGGCGCAGGTCCTGATCGAAGACGGTCACGCCCTGGCGTGCATGGTCGAGCCCGTGTTGCAACAGCGTCCGCGAATACTGGATCGCGGCAGATGCGTCATCGAGCAGCTTCAGCGCGGCCTCGGTCGACACGTTCCGCCGCCGGAGCATCAGCGAGAGCACAAGACGCGACGAGGCCGCGCCGATGGCCGAGGCGAGCAGCTGCTCGGCGAAGCGGATCGTGTGGGCATCGGCCTCCTGGCCGGGGCTGAAGGCCAGCCCGCGCTGCTCCTCGAAGGAGCGGAAGGCCCGGCCGGTCCGCTCGTCGCCGAGATACCGGCTGACGGTGGTCTTGAGGTCATCGACATTGACCGCGCTGCGCCAGAGCTTGAAACCCGGCCCGGACGTTGCCGCCTCCGGCCCCGTGAACAGGCTGGCCTGCAGCCGCTCGATCGGTGTCGGCTCGCGCATCAGCGAGATCGTGACGAAGGCAAGCAGGTTCAGCCCGAGCGAGATGCCCACGCCCTGCACGAGGGTGGGCAGTTCGGGGCTGAAGATGTTCGACGGTGCGAGGAAGCTCAGCCCGAACGGGCCGTCGCGGACGACATGATGGATGAAGCCCTCCGACCCGGCAAGGGTGGGCAGGAACAGCAGGTAGAGCCAGCTCAGGAAACCGATGGCCAGCCCTGCCAGCGCGCCCTGCGCATTGGCACGCTGCCAGAAGAGACCGCCGAAAAAGGCCGGTACGAGCTGGGCAATCGCCGCGAAGGACAGCAGCCCGATCGAGGCCAGCGCCGCTTTTTCGCTCGAGCGGTAATAGGCGAAGCCGAGAAACAGGATGACGACCACCGCGACACGGCGGATCGTCAGCACCATCTCGACCATGTCGGCGCTGGAGCGGACCTGCTGGTCGCCATCCTCGAGGGCGTCCTTGGGCCGGAGGTTCATCCGGCGCAGGAGGAAGGGCATGGCGAGATCGTTCGAGATCATGATCCCGCAGGCAACGGATTCGACGATCACCATGGCGGTGGCCGCCGAGAGCGCACCGATGAAGGCGATGAGCGCGATCCAGCCGGCATGGGCGAACTGCGGCAGCGACAGCACCATGAAGTCGCGGTCGATCCCGGTCTCCGGAAAGATCAGCCAGCCGGCCAGCGCAATGGGGATCACGAAGATGTTGATCGCGACGAGATAAGCGGGGAAATGCCAGGCAACGTGCCGCAGGTCCTCCGTGTTCCGGTTTTCCACCACCATGACGTGGAACTGGCGCGGCAGCAGGAAGATCGCGCAGGCGGCGAGGGCGGTGGTCGTTGTCCATACCCAGGGGTCCGGCCCGGTCGACATCACGCGCGCCGCAGGCGGGAAATCCCGGGCCTGCCGGAAAAGATCGTCGAAGCCGTTGAACATCCAGTAGACGACGAAAATCCCGACTGCCAGGAAGGCGAGCAGCTTGATGAGCGACTCGGCGGCAACGGCCAGCATCAGCCCGTCCTGATGCTCGGTCGCGTCGATATGGCGCGTGCCGAAGGCGATGGCGAAGGCTGCCAGCACCACGGTGACCAGAAGCGAGACATCGCCGATCAGGCTGAAGCCCTGCGTCATCGGCACGCCCTGTTCCCGGAAGACGATGATCTCGAGCGAGGCCGAGATCGCCTTCAGCTGCAGGGCGATATAGGGGATGGTCCCGACGACGGCGATGATCGCCACCATCCCCGCCACCTTGCTGCTCTTGCCGTAACGGGCACCGATGAAGTCGGCCACCGAGGTGATGCGCTGTGATTTGGCGATGTTGGTGATGCGGGCGATCAGCGGCAGCCCGATCAGGATCCCGATCAGCGGTCCGAGATAGATCGGCAGGAAGTCGAACCCGCTGCGGGACGCCAGCCCGACCGAACCGAGGAAGGTCCAGGATGTACAATAGACCGCCAGCGTCAGCGCATAGATGGTCGGCCGCAGGCGCCCGCGCATGAGCCAGCGGCCCCGCGTGTCGCCGTAATGCGCAATCGCGAACAGCGCGAACAGGTAGAGCAGCGCGGCAATGAGCGCGACCCAGCCGGCGAGCATGGTTCTTCCTTGTTCTGTGAGCCGGAAACGCAGGATTTCATGCTCTCGGCGAAGCCGCAAGTCGACTCTCGGACAAGGACGGTCGGCCCCGGCACGGAGCCGGCCTCATCTTTGCCGGGGAGAAAACCGGCTGGCCCGCCAAATTCCTTGCATGGTCAAGGTTTTGTTTCCAAGATTTGCGAGGTGGGGTCGGAATTTCGGCCCGACGCGGGTGGTTTCAACGGCGTGAAGGGGAATGCCATGTTGAAGGAATTCAAGGAATTTGCTCTCAAGGGCAATGTCGTCGATCTCGCCATCGGCGTGATCATCGGGGCAGCCTTCGGCAAGATTGTCGATTCCATGGTCGGCGATATCTTCATGCCGTTGATCGGCGCCATTGTCGGCGGGCTGAACTTCGACAATTACTTTCTCGCCCTCAGCAAATCCGTGACGGCCACCAACGTGGCGGATGCAGCCAAGCAGGGCGCGGTGCTTGCCTATGGCAAGTTCCTGACCGTCTCGATCAATTTCGTGATCATCGCCTGGGTGTTGTTCATGGTCGTCAAGGGCATGAACCGGCTCAAGCAGCAGCAGGCCGCCGAGGCACCGGCAGCCCCGGCCGAACCGCCGGCCCAGGAGAAGCTGCTGGCGGAGATCCGGGACCTCCTCAGGAAATAACGGTCACCAGCCAGCGATGGTTGGTTGAATGCCTGCCGCTTTCGAAGCATAAGGCCGCGATGATGAGTCCTTCCTTTTCTTCGGCGTTCCCCATCCGGGCGAACGCGGCGCAGGCGCCTTCCAGCGGCATTGTCGAGGTCTTCGATTACGGACGGGGCCGGAACGGCCTGATTCCGCTCTGGGTCGGCGAGGGTGACATGCCCACGCCGGCCTTTGTCGCGGAGGCCGCCGGTGCCTCGCTTGCGGCGGGCGAAACCTTCTACACCTATCAGGCCGGCCTCCCCAGCCTTCGGGAGGCGATCGCCACCTATCTCGGCGGAATGTACGGCACGCCGGTGGCTGCCGACCGGATCTACATCACCTCCGGCGGCATGCATGCGCTCCAGATCGCGGTCACCATGGTCGCAGGTGCCGGCGACGAGGTCATCGTGCCGACCCCCGCCTGGCCCAATTTCATCGGTGCCCTGACGGTTGCAGGCGCGACGCCGCGCGAGGTGCCGATGCGCTTCGGCGCGGCTGGATGGCAGCTCGATCTTGAGGCGGTTGCGGCTGCGATCGGTCCGAAGACGCGGGCCATTGTCATCAACTCCCCGGCCAACCCCACCGGCTGGACTGCCAGCGCGGAGGAAATCCGGGGCCTGATGGATCTCGCCCGCCGGCACGGGCTCTGGATCATCGCCGACGAGATCTACGGTCGCTTCTACTTCGACGGTCCCCGCGCGCCGTCCTTCCGCGATGTCATGCGCGAGGATGACCGCCTCCTCTTCGTGCAGACCATGTCCAAGAACTGGGCCATGACCGGCTGGCGACTGGGCTGGATCGAGGCGCCCTCTGCCCTCGGCCAGACCATCGTGAACCTGATCCAGTATTCCAGTTCGGGCGCGCCGGTCTTCATCCAGCGCGCTGCCGAGGCGGCCATCCGCCAGGGCGATGCGCTGATCGCCGAGCAGGTGGAACGCGCCCGACGGAACCGGCAGATCCTGCTCGAGGCTTTTGCCCGACAGAACCGGTTCCGTGTGGCGCCGCCCGCCGGAGCTTTCTACCTGTTTTTCGGCATCGATGGCGTCGAGGATACACGGCAGCTCGCCTTCCGCCTGATCGACGAAGCGAATGTCGGGCTCGCGCCGGGCACCGCCTTTGGCGCCGGCGGCGAGGGCTTCCTCAGGCTGTGCTATCTCCGGAAGTCGGAGGATATCGCCCTGGCCGCGGATCGTCTGGTCGAGGCGGTGGCGCGGCTGTGACCGGGCTCGATCGCCTGCCGGTCTGGGGCCGGCTGATCCTGACGATCGGCGCCGGCCTCCTCGGCGGCTATGTCTTCTACCTCCTCCGGCTGCCGGCACCCTGGCTCTCGGGGGCCCTTGTCGGTTCCGTCCTGCTGATCGTCACCGGGGTCAAGCCGGTCATGCCGGATCCGGTCCGCGATCTCGGGATGCTCTTCGCCGGGGCATTGACCGGGAGCGCGATCACACCGGAAATGCTGCGCGCGCTTGAGCGCTATCCGCTTTCGCTGGTCATCCTCGCGCTGACGACACTGGCCATCGTCTTTGCCGGTCGGCTGGCGCTCGTCCGGCTGTTCGGGTGGGACCGGACCAGCGCGATGTTCGCCTCGGTTCCCGGAGCGCTCTCGGCTGTGATTGCGGCCGTCTCCGAAACCCGTTCGAACATGCTGCCGATCGTCGCCGTTCAGTCCTTCCGGATGTTCGTGCTGGTGGCGGTCCTGCCGAGCGCCACGCTTCTCGCGGTGCGCGAGGTCAACACGGCGCCGCCGGAAATCATCGGTGCGCTGCCTTTTGCCCTCATGATGGTGGCCGCCGTGCTGGTGGCCTGGCTGTTCCAGGCGTTGCGGATCATGGCGCCCTTCCTGCTGGGCGGGATGGCGGCGGCCGGCCTGCTCCACGTGACCGGCCTCATCACCGGTTCGCCTCCGGTCGCGATCGTCTCGCTGGCGATGGTGATTGTCGGCGTCTATGCCGGCTCCCGATTCTCGGGCCTCGATTTCCAGACGGTGCGGTCGCTCTTCCTGCCGGGCATCCTGCTGTTGGTCGTCACCGTCGCGGTCGCTGCCCTGGGCGCCCTGCTCACCGCACGCCTCGCCAATGTGCCGCTGCCGGAAGCGTTTGTGGCTTTTGCGCCCGGTGGTCTGGAGGCCATGGTGGTGCTGGGCCTCGCGATGGGCCTCGATCCGCTCTACGTCTCCTCGCATCATGTCGCCCGCTTCGTGATGATCGCGGCGGCCCTGCCATTTCTTGCCCGGAGGGCATCAGGCTAGAGCCCTAGGCGGGCTTCCGGCTGGCCGGCGTGAGCGCGTCGAACGCTTCGAAACGCGCCGAGCGGCAATAGGTGTGGATGCCGGACACGATGCCGTTGGCCGGCGGAAACAGGCTGGATACCCGCTCCTGTTGGAAGGAATGCGCATCCAGCCGGGTGATCCGCATGAAGTGGACGCCGCGTCCGTAGCCGCCGAGGCAATCCTGAACCGGGCGGATCAGCTCCTCCCCGTGGCGGAAGACCGGCCCCGCACTCCGCGCGAAGCGGGCGTCGATCATCAGCGGGTTCCGAGCATGCGGGATGAACGGACCCAGGGGTGTCTCCGCGCGATAGGCGCAAAGGCAATCCCAGCTGGAGCCATCGCGGCTCTCGTTGCCCAGCAGCCAGAAGGCCCCGCCATGGGCAATCAGCGTGGCATCCTGCAGGGGCACGTCGAGCAGGGGCGCGCATTCTTCCCACCGGTCGGGGAATGCCGTGGCGCGGTACAGCGGCAGATGCCCTTCCGCTGCGTTCTCGGGGATCATGTAGGTCTGCCCGTCATGGCCGAAGAGGAACGGATAGGAGAGGTGCCCCTTGCGCGTCAGGACAGGGCGCAGCGGGCCAAGCGGCCGGGCCTCGTCATCGAGTTCGGCAACCGCCAGAAAGCCGGTCATGGTGCTGAACGGGAAAACCTCGACGAACAGGAATGTCCGCCCGCCTTCTTCCCAGAGGATGGGGTCGGCGAGATAGCTTTGCCCGTCATCGGCGACCCACATGCAGCCCTCGGCACTGCGGGGCAACGCGTCTGCCCGCTCATTGCGGCGGCGGATGCCGACATGCCAATGGTCGGGCCGGAAACGGTGCCGGGCGGCAAGGCCGAGCGCCTTCGCCACGAAGTGCCGCCACGCTGTTCCGGCCGGCGATTGCGGCTCGCGGGGTGCCGGTGCGGGGATCTCGACGGGCTCGTGCCCGCTGGCGGCCTTGTGGATGAGCAGGCCGAGCCGCTGGATATAGGAATCGAGCGTGAACGCGACGCTGAACGGGCGCTCCGTTGCCGGCAGCGCCATCCAGCGGGTGCCGTTCGCGCCGCTCACGATCAGCCGTGGCGTCAACCCCTGCGCGAGACGTTGCGGCAGCAACGCCAGCGGTTCGTCCTCGATCGTGACCTGCAAACCGGCATCGCTCGCCGCGGCCGGCGACAGCGCGATTCTCAACCGGCCGGAGACATCCGCCGCCAAGGGCGGGCTCTCCCGGACAGGCGAAAGCCAAGCGCCGGAATCGACGCCGTAGAGCCGCGGTTCGAGCCGGAGGAGCCAGTCCGGTCGTGAAGACACGGCCCGCCCGGCCGGCAGGATCTCCGTCACGACATCATGCCCGAAAGTGCGCAACTGGGAGGCGAGAACATCCAGCCAGGCGCCGGAGGCGGAAAGGTCGATGCCGAGAAGTAGGTTCACACCCGAACCCCGCAAGGGAATTTTATGAAAATTATGCGATCAGGCTGACAGGCGTCGGTCCGAACAACCGGGCGCCGGGAATCCGGTCGAGGCCTGTTTAATGCCATCCCGTAAATTTCTCTTTTACATGCCGGCCCTGCTGGGCGGTGGCGCGGAGCGCGTCTTCGCCTTGCTGGCATCCGAGACGCGTCGACGCGGCCATGACGTGATCTTCGCGGTTGACTACGAGGCATCGGAGAATCTCGACTATCTCGCCTCCGGCATCCGGCAGGTCACGCTGCCGGCGGGCCATGCCCGGGCCGTGATGGGGCTGGCAGCCTTGCTGCGCGCCGAACGTCCGGACGTCACCTTCTCCGGCCTGGGCGTTGCCAACCTGAAGCACATGCTCGCCGCCCTGGCGACGGGCCGGCACCGCCGGGCGATCATTTCCTTCCACGGCTTCTTCCAGTCCGAGAACCGTCTTCTCTCGCGGCTCGGCAATCACGGCGCCCCGCTGTTCACGCGGCTTTGCGGCCGCGCCATCGCCGTTTCCGACGGCCTGCGTGACGAACTCGTCAGGCGCTACCGTGCCTCGCCCTCGCGCACGATCCGCATCTACAACCCCGTCTATTCGCCGGTTGGCTGGCCGGCAGTCGAGACCGCGGATCTTGCCGCGCGGCCGCCGCGCATCCTCTTTGTCGGTCGGATGCATCCGGACAAGGACCTGCCGACCCTGCTCCGTGCCTTCGCGAAAATGGCCAACACCGCGGCCACCCTTGAACTGGTCGGCGATGGCCCGGTTCGCCCGGATCTGGAGCGTCTTGCCGGTGCTCTCGGAGTGGCTGAACGCATTTCCTTCGCTGGCTATCTGAAGGATCCGGCGGAGGCCTATCGCCGGTCGCGCGTGCTCGCGCTGACCTCGCGGCTCGAAAGCTTCGGCAATGTTGTCGCCGAAGCTCTTGCCCATGGTTTGCCGGTGGTCAGCACGGCTGCCGCCGGTCCGGCTGAAATTCTCGGCCAGGGCGAATTCGGTGCTCTCGTGCCGATCGGTGATTCCGACGCCATGGCCCGCGCGCTTGATGCAGCCCTGCGAGATCCTGGCGAACCGGCCGCGCGGCAGGCACGGGCGTCCCTCTTCTCAATCGAGGCGGCCACCGACGCCTATCTGGCAACGGCGGAGGACATCCTTCGCGAAATCTCAGCCTGAGCGGCGGGAACGCGCCTGACGCGACTGGACCAGCATACGCCAGAGGAACAGCGGATTGCCGACGACATAGCGGCGCCAGAGGCGGCCCGGCTCCTGCGCGAGGCGGAAGGCCCATTCGAGCCTCAGCCGGCGGACGAGGCTGGGCGCGCGCACCACTTCGCCGGCAAGAAAATCGAACAGTGCACCGACCCCGATCGCGAGGCCGCAATGCTTCGAACCGAGATTGTCATGGATCCAGAGTTCCTGGAGCGGGTTGCCAAGCGCGACCAGAACGATATCGGCGCGGTTCGCCTCAAGCTGCCGCCGGACTTCCACGGTCCGGCGGTCGCCGCCATAGCCATCCGAAAGGACGATGTATCGGTGCTGCGGCGCAAGCCCTGAAAGCGTGACGACCGCCCGTTCGGCGATTCCCGGTTTGCCGCCGAACAGCGCGACCGACAGGGATGTCGGGGCGCTGGTCAGCAACTGCGGCAGCAGGTCGGTCCCGTTCAGGTTGGCCGGGAAGGATCGCCCGTGCACCAGTTTCGCCCCGAGATCGACACCGATGCCATCCGGCAGGATCAGGAACTGGCCCAGCGCCCGCGCAAAGGCCGGGTTGTCATAGGCCACATTGACCATGTGGGCATTCGCGAAGGCGATCTTGGCATGGCCGCCGCTGGCGACAATCCGGTGCAGGCCGGCAATTGCCTCGTCGCGCGTCAATGCGGCGACGGTCACCGGTCCGATGCGGATCGTGTCCCGGACCAGCGGTTCGGCGGAGGTATGCACCGGCATGGTCACCGCACGGTCCTCAACCAATTGATCGATCGTGCCATGATGGCCTCGTAGCCGGTCCGGACAAAGCCGAGATCAGCGTCCGTTGCGGCGGGGGAAAAGCGGATATCCGAGCCGAAGAGCCGGGCAAGGCTGGGGGTGATCGCTTCGGGCAGCCACGGCCTCGAACCGATCAGCCTTTCCGCGGCTTTCAGGGGCAGCATGGCAAGCCGGCTTTCCACCTTGAGCTGGTAGCCCGGCACCCGATGGACCGGCGTCGCGCCGAGGCCCTTGGCGAGGTCCAGCAGGTAGCGGTTCCAGCGCGGCGGATCCGGCATGGCAAGGTTGTAGCTCCGGCCGCTCGGCCTGCTGACCAGCGCGCGGGCAATCGCCTCCGCCACATCCTCGACCGCGATCAGGTTGGCATAGCCATCGCCCTGCGCACCAAGGTCACCAAGGCGCCGCTGGCGCAGCAAACGGCCGATGCGCAGGGTCCATGGATGGGATTCCGGCCCGCAGACGAGCCCCGGCCGGAGGATGACGGTTTCAAGCCCTCGGGCCTGTGCCGCGCGGACGAGCTGTTCGCACCGGATCTTGGCCTCGCCATAGGCATTCACGCCTTCGCCCTGCGGGCTCTGCTCGTCGATCATCCCCTCACGGGAGCCATAGACGGCGATGCTGGAGAGATGGACGAAGCGGCGGGCGCCATGGTGGAGCGCGGCAGCGATCAATGCCTCGGTGCTGCGGATCATCGTGTCGGGCGATCCCAGGACGCAATTGACCACCCCCTGCATGCCCTCGACTGCCGCCATCGCCGAAGCAGGATCGGTTGCATCCAAAAGCCGGACCGGGGCTGCGCCCGGCCGGGCCTTTCTCACCCCGCAGACCGGTTCGGCCGTGCCGGAGGCCATCAGGGCATCGATGACATGACGGCCGACAAAGCCATTGGCACCAACCACGAGAACCTTCATGGCGCTGCCTTCCTTCCGTCCACGCCGTTCCGGCCTGCCTCGTCGGACTGCTCCGGTCCTGTGCCGGAAGGCAACCCGCCGGAGGTGACAAACAGGGTTCGGGCCCGTGGATCGGGCGATAGGATCTTCGGGAAAGGTGGCCGGAAAGGGGGTGTGAACATGGCCGCTGCTTACCGCCGATCTCCTAAAATTTTCATGATCCGATACCGGAATTCCTCAAGCATCGCGGTGAATTCTTCATCGACCCGCGTGGAAATCCGGGCGGAAATCCGGCTTCACAACCAATCGGGTAGGGAATTTCCGGTAGGGAGGAGCCTGTTTTCGGAACCTTGTCGGAGCCCATCGCGTGGATTCCTGCCGCTCGATCAATCGTCGTCAAATGCTGCAGCTCGGAGCGGCAGCGTCGCTCTCGGTATCCGCGGTGCCGGCGCTCGGCCAGCGCCTTCCCCTCTGGGCCGAGGCCCGTCGGGCCGGCATCCTTTTCGGCTCCGCTGCTGCGTGGGAGGTGATCAAGGACCGCGAATACGGTGTCTTGCAGGCTGAGCATTCCCGGCTTCTCGCGGCGGAACTTGCCCTGAAATTCGACTATCTCCGGCCGCGTGAGGACGCCTTCGATTTCGAGCAGCCCGATGCGCTCCTCGAATTCGCGCGCGCCCATGGCATGTATTTCCGCGGCGCGGCCATGTTCTGGAACGACTGGCCGGCCCCCTGGCTGAAGGGCAAGTCCTCCCGGGAGATCGAACGCATCTTCGACGAGCATATCGACGTCGTCGGAGGGCGCTATGCGGGGGCCATGCATTCGTGGGATGCCGTCAACGAACCCTTCTGGCCGGATGCCGGACGCCCCGGCGGCTTCAGGCCGGGGCCCTGGTACGATGCAATGGGCGAAGCCTATATCGAGCGGGCGTTCCGGCGGCTTTCGCGGGTCGATCCGCTGGCCAAGCTGGTTCTCAACGAGGCGTTCACCGAGCAGGATGACCGGCTTGGCCGTCAGGTCCGGGCGGCCATGCTGCCCCTGATCGACCGGTTGCTCGACAGGGGCGTCAAGCTGGATGCCATCGGGCTTCAGGCCCATATACGCCCGGGCGTGGCGTTCGACATCGATCCCTTCCTGCGGTTCCTCGAGGAGATCGGGCGGCGGAAGCTCGACATCTACCTCACCGAGTTCGATGTCGAGGACCTGACCTTCCCGAAGGAGATCGCCAAGCGGGACGAGCAGGTTGCGCTCTGGACGAAGCGCTTCCTTGAGCCGGTACTGAAGAACCGGGCTGTCAAGGTTCTCATCCCGTGGCATCTGTCGGATCGGTACACCTGGTACCGTGAACCGGCCGTGGCGAGGGAGCGCGGTTTCCGGTTTCCCGCGCGTGCGCTCCCGTTCGATGACCGTCTCAACGAGAAGCCGATGGCGATGGCCATCCGGCAGGCCCTGCAGGCGGCACCGGTCCGATGAGGCAGCTTGCCCCCGCCTTTCGGAAAACCCGGCAATCATTCCGCAAGGATAATGCCGACAATTGCGTCGGTTTCGTCCCGGACTGCACGAAAGATTTTACTTTCGACCGCATGGCTGGGGCGAAGGCTGCGCAGAAGGCGGCATGAACCAGGACCGGAAAGCCGTGAAGACCATCTATCTCGTTGCACCCGGAGGCGGCGTTGGCGGCGGCATGGGCCGCGTCAAGGATTACATCCTGCAATCGGACGCCGCCCGGAATGGCCCCGTCCGGTTCGAGGCCCTTGTCACGCGGGACGAGCGGGGCGTCGTCTTCTCGCTCCTGCTTCTCCTCCGCGCCATCCTGACGATCTGGTGGGCGCGGCTGAACGGGAGCCTCGCCTTCGTCCATGTCAATTTCGGAGACAGGGGCAGCGCCTTCCGGAAGGGATTGATCATCCTTGCTTCCGCGTTGGTCGGTGCCCCCACCCTGCTGCATCTCCATGCGGCGGAGCTGGTTGAATTCCATGCGGAGGGCACGCCCCTCCGCCGCTGGCTGCTCCGGCTGCCCTTCCGGCAGGCCAGTGCGATCATCGTCCTCGGCAGGCTCTGGAAAGACTGGCTCGTCAGGGATCTCGGGATCGATGCGGGAAAGATCGACATCCTGTGCAACGGCGTGCCGGTCGTCCCCACGCCCCGGACCTTCACGACCGAGCCGGGCCGGACACGGACGATCCTCTTTCTCGGCCTCCTGACGGAGCGGAAGGGCATTTCGGATTTCCTCGCGGCCCTGTCGCTCCTGCCCGGGGAGGCTCCGCCCTGGCGCGCGATCATTGCCGGTCATGGCGACGTGCCGCGCTATACGGCCCTCGCAGACGAACTCGGCCTGTCCGGGCGGGTCGAATTCATCGGCTGGGTCGGGCAGGCGGATGTCCGCCGGCTGCTCTGCAGCGTCGACATGATGGTCCTGCCCTCCTACCACGAAGGCCTGCCATTGGTGATCCTCGAAGCGCTGGGTTGCGGCGCCCCCGTCATCACGACGCCGGTCGGAGCGATCCCCGAGTTTCTCGAACAGGGCAGCGAGGTCCTTCTCGTGCCCCCCGGAGACAGGGCGGCGCTGTCTGCGCGGATGCTTGACCTGTTGGCTGATCCTGCCCTCCAGCAATCCCTTTCCGACAGGGGCCTCGAGCGGTTCCGGGCCCGGTTCACGCTCGAGGCGTTCCTGTCCGACATGCTGGCGATCTATGCGCGCCGCTTCGGAGTCCGGACGGATCCGGTCGGCGAAATGACAGCGGAGCGTGCGCGATGATCATCGATGCCGAGGCGCCCGGATCAAGCGGGGTGCTGACGACGCAGGTCTGCATCATCGGCGCCGGTCCTGCGGGGATCTCGCTGGCGCTCCGGCTGGCCGGGTCAGGCCTCGCGGTCGTCCTCGTGGCTGGCGGTGCGCTGGAAGCAGAGCCGCGCCATCAGGCGCTCTATGCCGGAGAGGTTGCCGATCCGGCCCTGCACAGCCCCACCACGGAATACCGCCACCGGCAGTTCGGGGGATCATCCGCCACTTGGGGTGGCCGGGCAATGCCGTTCGATCCGATCGATTTCGAACCGCGCAGCTGGATCGAGGGCGCGGAATGGCCGATCGGGTTTGACGACATTGCTCCCCATTATGCCGCGGCAGCGGAACTGGCGGAAATCGGGGATCCCGAATTCTCCGCCGCCCGCGCTATCGAGGGCGGCATGCGGCCGATGATCGACGGGTTCGGCGGCCCGCATTTCAGCCAGGACTCGATCGAGCGGTTCTCGTGCCCCACCCGGTTCGGCCCGCGCTACCGGCGCCGGATCGAGAGGTCCCCGAACATCACCGCGCTTCTCAATGGCCACGCCACCGAGATCCTGACCTCGGACGGGAAGGCGACCGGCGTAGTCGTCCGGACCCTGACAGGGCAGGAGATCCGGATTGCCGCCGAGGTGACGGTGATCGCCGCGGGCGGCCTCGAGACACCGCGCCTGCTGCTTGCATCGCGGGGCGGTGAGGGCATCGGCAACGCGCATGATCAGGTCGGGCGCAACTACCTCTGCCACATTGCCGGGACCATGGGATCGGTCCGTTTCGATCCGGCCCGGACCCGGATCTGGCATGGCTACGAGCGGAGCTGGGACGGCGTCTATTGCCGCCGCCGCCTGTCCCTCCGGCCGGAAATCCAGCGGGAGAATCGCATCGGCAACATCGTCATGCGGCTTCATCATCCCCGCCTGCCGGATCCGGCCCATGGGCGCGGAATCCTTTCGGCGATCTATCTCGCCAAGCCCTTCATCAGCTACGAATATTCCAAGCGTCTCCATGGCAGCGAAAGGCCGGGCCTTTCCGGCTATCTGCGCCATGCCGGCAATGTCCTGCGGGAACCCTTCGCGACCGCCGGCTTCCTGATGAACTGGGTCTGGCGCCGGACCCTGGCCGAGAGGAAATTCCCCTCCCTCGTGGTCGAGCCGCGCAACGGCGTCTACAGCCTCGATATCCATGCCGAGCAGGTTCCCAATCCGGACAGCCGGATCACCCTTGCGGGTGAACGCGATGCCCTCGGCATGCCAAGGCTGCGCGTCGACTGGCGGCACCGGCCGCTCGATTTCCGGACGGTTTCCGTCGCGTTGGATCTATTGCGGCGGGACCTGGCCGATCAGCACCTCGGCGAATTGACCTACCGGGAGGAGGAGATCCCGGATGCGATGCTCCGCGAAGGCGCGTATGGCGGGCACCATATCGGTACGGCGCGCATGTCCGTTTCGCCCCGGGATGGCGTGGTGGACGGCGATGGCCGCGTCCATGGCATGGACAATCTCTACATTGCCGGCTCGGCCGTTTTCCCGACCTCCAGTCAGGCCAATCCGACCCTGACCATCATCGCCTTTGCCCTGCGTCTTGCGGATCATCTCGGGAGCCGGTTGCAGCCGGCGGCGGCCTCGATCCGGACGGAGGACGCCGCGTGAGAGGGCCGTTCCTGATGCCCGCGCGGATCGCCGGGAGCGCGGCAACAGGCAGCGTTGAGGAATGGGTGAAGCCGGATTGTGCAGTTGGGTTTGGATTTTGTTGACTGTGTCGGGAGATTGCCTCGATGAGCCGTAACCTTCCTTCGGGAATTCTTCAAAATGGATGCTGCATAAGCAGTTTCGCGCGCTTCGGGACCAGGGTTTCGATGCGCGGCAAGGGATTGAGATGACGTTTTCGGTTTCGGCGCCCCAGAATGTAGCGGCCGAGGCGACCGGTGAGGTTGCCCTGGCAGGGGGCCTTGATGTCGAGGCGGTCGGCTTCCGGCATTTCCCGGCGGTGGAACCCCTGCTCGAGGGGCTCGAGGGCTCGACCTTCCAGAGCCGGCTTTGGCTTGCGAGCTGGTTCGATGTGCTCGGTTCGCGCCCCGGGATCGAGAATTTTCTCGTGCTGGTCCGGGATGCGGGCGGCGCCATCCTCATGGCCCTGCCGCTGATCCGTCGCAGTGTCCGCAACATTCGCCTGCTGGAATGCCCCGATCTCGGCGTGTCCGACTATGCGGCGCCGATGCTGCGGCGCTCGGCACTGAACCGCCTGCCCCGGGGCGATGCGCTCTGGGAATTGATCCGGCCGGCGCTGCCGGAGGCAGATCTCCTGCATATCTGCCGGATCGCGCCGGTTGTCGGGGGCATGGCCAATCCGATCCACGGGCACCATGCGAGCCGCCGGAACCGGCTTTCCGGCTGGGTCCTCAGTCTGCCGGTCTGCTGGGATGCCTATTTCGCCTCGCTCTCCCCGAAGAAGCGGGAGAAGCTGAAGAAGATGGGGCGCAAGTTCGACCGTGTTCCCGGCGCGGAACGCCGGATTGTCGAGAGTGTCGCCGAAGGTCTTGGTGTCCTTGCGGATCTGGAGCGGCTGCAGAGCCAGCGGATCGAGAAGAAGGGCCTCGATTACTGCCTCGACGAGCCGGCCATCCGCAGCTTCTACCGTCGCCTGATCGAGCAGGGGCTGCCCGCGGGAAAGGTCCAGATGACCATCCTGACCGTCGAGGGCCGGACGGTCGCGGCCAATTTTGCCGTCCGGGCGGGAACCGAGCTGATCTATCTCAGGGTCGCGAACGAGTTCGGCCCCTGGGCGAGGCATGCGCTCGGGCTCGTCGTCACGGAACTGGCAATTGCCGAGGCGCAGAAGCGCGGCGTCCGGACGTTCGATTTCACCATGGGCAACTACGAGTACAAGCGCCGCTTCGGCGCAGTGGAAATGCCGCTGGACGATCTGGTCCTGCCCCTCTCCTGGCGGGGCTGGCCGGCCGCCGGCGCCTGGCACCTGAGGCACTGGGCGAGCCGGTCCCCGTTGCTGCGTCGGATCTGCGGCAAGGAGGGGCTGGGCAGGACAGCCTGCCCGCGCGATACCGAAGGATCGCCCGAGGATGCCGCGTGAGGCGCACCGGAACCGGCTGTCCCTGCAGGCGGCCTGAACGTGGTCAGTCCTCCCGGTAGCCGTAATCCGGAATGCCCTGCTCGTTCCCGTAATATTTGTAGGGCAGGAACTTGCCGCTCATCGTGATGTTCACGCGGTCCCCGCGCGGGTTCGGCTCGCGCACGATCTCGATGTTGAAATCGATCGCCGACATGATGCCGTCGCCGAATTCCTCCTCGATCAGCGCCTTCCAGGCCGGCCCATTGACCATCACCATCTCGTAGAAGCGGTAGATCAGCGGATCGGTGGGCGGCATAGGCGTGCCGGTGCCGCGATAGGGGATTTCGTTGAGCATCCGCTCCTCGACTTCGGACAGGCCGAACAGGGCGGCGGCCTTCTTCGCCAGCGGCTTGACCAGCTTCATCTGGCCGAGAAGGGCGCCCACCACGAGCACGGGCGACATGCCGCCGATCTCGTCGGTGATGTATTTCCAGGTCCAGCCCTTCTCACGCTTGATGTCGAGGATTTTTTCCGTGAGGTCGGCACGCTTCATCGGGAGACTCCGGTTGTTGGACAGGGGAGGATCAGGCCACTTTCCGCCCGGCTTCATGGCTGGGCGGGAGGGGTTGCGGCTGGTTCTGCGGCAGGACCACCGGCGGCTTCCGGCGGTCGTAATCGGCCGGAATCTCGGACTTGAACGTCTTCGACCGGCTGACGAGGAAATCGATCAGGTGGTTCCGGATCGCGTAGAAGGCGGGATGGCGGTGGATCTGGTTCCGGTCCCGCTCCTTGGGCAGCGGGTTCTCGACAATTTCCGCGACCATGGCTTCCGGCCCGTTGGTCATCAGCACGATCTTGTCGGCGAGGTAGATCGCCTCGTCCACATCATGCGTGATCATGAAGACGGTCTGCCCGGTCTCGAGGCAGATCCGGCGGACCTCGTCCTGCAGGGTGCCGCGCGTCAGCGCATCGAGTGCGGAGAACGGTTCGTCCATGAGCAGGATCTTCGGCTCGATCGAGAGCGCCCGTGCGATGCCGACGCGCTGCTTCATGCCGCCTGAAAGCTGCGCCGGCTTCTTGGTCTCCGCGCCTTTCAGCCCGACCTTCTCGATGAAGCGTTTCGCCTGCTCCTCCACCTGGCTCCGGCTCCATTTCGGCCAGCGCGAGGAGATGGCATAGGCGACATTGCCGAGCACGGTGCGCCAGGGCAGCAGGGCATGGCTCTGGAAGATCACGGCCCGGTCGAGCGAGGGTCCTTCGATCGCCTTGCCGTCGACGATGGCCGCACCGTCATCCGGCAGGTCGAGGCCCGAGAGGATATTGAGAACGGTCGTCTTGCCGCAGCCGGAATGGCCGATCATGCAGACGAATTCGCCGCGGGCGATGGCGAACCAGATATCCTCGAACACCGTGGTCATGCCACCATCCGGCGCTTCGAAGCGCCGCGTGATCCCTTCGATGGAAATGAACTTCGCGCTCATGGCTCACTCCGGGAAGGATACCGCGCGGGCCACCCGCGCGAGAGCCTGGTCGAGAATCATCCCGACCAGACCGATCACGAGGATCGAGGTGATCACGTTGGTGATCGACAGGTTGTTCCATTCGTTCCAGACGAAGTAGCCGATGCCGGTGCCGCCCACGAGCATCTCCGCCGCGACGATGACCAGCCAGGCAATGCCGATCGAGATCCGCATGCCGGTGACGATGGTCGGTGCGGCTGCCGGGAGGATCACCGTGAAGGCCCGGCGGATTGGTCCGACCTCCAGCGTCCGGGCGACGTTGAGCCACTCCTTCCGGACGCTGGACACGCCGAACGCTGTATTGATCAGCATCGGCCAGAGCGAGCAGATGAAGATGACGAAGATCGACGAGATCGAGGAATCCTTGATCGTGTAGAGCGCCAGCGGCATCCAGGCCAGCGGCGAGACCGGCTTCATGATCTGGATGAAGGGGTCGAGTGCGCGCGCCATCAGCGGCGACATGCCGATCAGGAAGCCGAGCGGCAGCGCCACCAGCATGGCGAGACCATAGCCCAGCAGGACGCGGCCGATCGAATAGGCGAGCTGTATCCCGATTCCCTTGTCGTTCGGGCCCCGGTCATAGAACGGCTCTTTCAGATGGCTCCAGATCTTGGCCAGCACGTCAAGCGGGCCGGGCATGGCGGATTTGCCCTGCACGGCCGTCTGCCCCATCAGCTTGGCATATTCCGGGTCCATCTGCTGCGTCGGGCCGCTGCCGGACACGCCGATATGCCAGGCAAGGCCGAAGACGAGGAGGATCGTCAACGAGACGATCCCCGCCCGGAGCCGGAGGCTGGTCTGCCGCATCGGTCAGGTCCGCTTGATCGGGAAGGAGGCGATGTATTCCTCCGGCTTGGCCGGGTCGAACACCTTGCCCATGACCGAGAAGGTCTTGGTCGTGGCGGTCGGCGGCGTCAGGCCGGCTTCCTTCATCAGCCGCGTTGCATCGGTCGCGAGGAAGACCTGCTTGGCAACGCCGGCATAGTCGACATCGCCCTTGATCTGGCCCCAGCGCTTCATCTGCGTCAGGATCCAGACGGCGAAGCTCTCCCACGGGAACGGATCGAAATCGATCCGTTTCGCATCGCGTTTCACCTGGCCGAGCCCGTCAGCATAGGTGCCGGTCAGCACCTGCTCCACCACCGTCACCGGCTGGTTGAGATAGTTCGGCGGCGCGATCGCCTCCGCGATCTGCTTGCGGTTCTCCGTCTTCGTGGCGAAGGCGGTCGCCTCGATGATCGCCTTGAGCAGGGCGGAATAGGTGTTCGGATAGGTGGTCACGAATTCCTTCGATGCCGCGAAGGCGCAGCAGGGATGGCCGTCCCAGATCTCCTTCGAGAGCATATGGATGAAGCCGACTCCGTCGAACACGGCGCGCTGGTTGACGGGGTCGGGCGCCAGGAACCCGTCGATATTGTCGGCGCGCAGGTTCGCCACCATCTCGGGCGGCGGCACCGAACGGATCTGCACATCGGTATCCGGATCGAGCCCGGCTTCCGCGAGATAGTAGCGGAGCAGGTAATTGTGCATCGAATAGTCGAAGGGAACGGCGAACTTGAAGCCCTTCCAGCTCTTCGGATCGCGCTTGTCCTTGTGCTTCATCGCCAGCGTGATCGCCTGGCCATTGATGTTCTCGACCGCCGGCATCGTGTAGGGGATCGCGTTCGAGCCGACGCCCATCGAGATCGCCAGCGGCATCGGCGAGAGCATATGCGCGGCGTCGTATTCCTTGTTCAGCGTCTTGTCGCGGATCACCGCCCAGCCGGCAGTCTTGATCACTTCGACATTGAGGCCCTGCTTCGAGTAGAAGCCCATCGGCGCGGCCATGATGATCGGCGTTGCGCAGGTGATCGGGATGAAGCCGACCTTGAGATCCTTCTTCTCCAGCGGCGCGCCCTGCGCCAGCACATCCGTCGCGGCGGCGATCGGGAACAGCGTGTTGATCGCGGCATAGGCCGTCGAGGCCCCGACAACCTTGAGGAAGTTCCGGCGCTGTTCATCCACCGGGAACAGCGCGCGCATCACGGCATTCTCGACGCTCCTGCGCAGGCGAAGTGTCTCGTCGGACGAGGCGGCGAGCCCGTCGGCGGCGGCCGCGGCGGCATGCTCTGCCTCGCTGCCATGCTGGCCGCAGGAGCAGCCCTTGCTGGATAACCGGAAACGATGGTCGAACGGATTCCTGAAGATGGCCATGACATTCTCCCCGGCATGGATGCCTTGTGACCGGGGGAGGAAAGCAACCGATATGCCATAGCCTGTCTGTCGCGGATATTCCGGCATGCGGCCCGGGCAGAACCGGGCCGGATGCCCCGGAAGGAGCAGACAGCCTGTCGACAGGCTGGTCAAAATGTAGGCAGGTCGACCAGAAAGCCGCCGGCCGGATGCGCTCAGGGCGCGTTGGCGAGCCGCAAGGCTGTCCGGAGCAGGACATTCGCGCCCGCCTCGGCCCAGGCCGGTGTCATGTCCTCCGACTCGTTATGGCTGATTCCGTCCTTGCAGGGCGAGAAGATCAGCGCGCTCGGGAACGTTCTCGCCATGTTGCAGGCATCGTGCCCGGCCCCGGAGACGATGTCACGGCCCTTCAGCCCCATCGCCGCACTCTCCTCGCGCACGATCTCGAGGATGGCGGGATCGAACGGCACCGGCGCGCTGTGGGCAATGTCGGTGAGGCTGATGGCAAGGCCGGTCTCCGCCGCGACCCGCGCGACCAGTGCCCGCACGGCCTCGTCCATCCGGGCAAGAATGGCGGCCTCGGGATGCCGGACATCGACCGAGAACTGCACCATGCCCGGAATCACATTGCGCGAATTCGGCAGCAGGCGCATCTCGCCCACCGTGCCCACGGCCGCCGGCGCATGGGCGAGGGCGATTTCGCGGACCCCCTGGATGATCGGCAGGGCGGCGAGCAGCGCGTCCTTGCGGCGGGGCATCGGCGTCGAGCCGGCATGGCTTTCGAAACCGGTCACGGTCACATCATACCAGCGCAGGCCCTGTCCGGTGACAACGAAGCCGATATCCGCGCCCTCCGCCTCGAGGATCGGACCCTGCTCGATGTGCAATTCGAGATAAGCCTCGATACCCCGCCCGCCGACCGGCAGACGGGCATCGAGGCCGATCCCCGCCATCGCATCGGCGAGCCGGACGCCCTCGGCATCCCGCGCCTCCAGGGTCACCGCATGATCGGCAAGGCCGGCAAAGACCGCCGAGGCCAGCATCGCCGGCTGGAAGCGGCATCCCTCCTCGTTGGTCCAGTTCACGAGTTCGATCGGTCTGCGGGTCCGGATCCCGGTTTCATGCAGCACGCGGATCACTTCGAGCCCGGCCAGCACGCCGAGCACGCCGTCGAATTTGCCGCCGGTCGGCTGCGTGTCGAGATGCGAGCCGATCACCACCGGCGGCAGGTCTTCCAGGCCGTCGCGCCGGGCGAACATCGAGCCGAGCCCATCGGTGCTGACCGAACAGCCGAGCCGCTCGCACCAGGCCCGGAACAGGGCCCGGCCCTCTGCATCCACGGCCGTCAGCGCCTGACGGTTGCAGCCGCCTTTCTCCGTCCCGCCGATCTTCGCCATCTCCATCAGGCTCGCCCAGAGCCGTCCGCCATCGACGCGGAGATTATGTCCTTCGATCATCGTCGCCTCATATCTCGCGCGGGCATCGGGCCCGCCTGTTCCCGTCAGCCTTATTCGCCCGAATGGCGGACACAAGAGCGAACCTGCGGAAAGCAGCGATCCCCGGGAATTCGCAACCCCAGGGATATCCTGCCCCGGGACTCTTGGCACTGGCCTCCGGGCCGGTCTCCTTGTTAGGGTCGGGACAACAAAACGTCTCTGGGGATGAACCATGTCCAAGGAACTTCTCGCGGCGCTGCGCCAGCATGCCGCCATGCCGCAGGATGCGGCCCGCGCCAGCCTGATCGGGCGGGTCTGGCTGCCGGATCAGGAGGGGCCCGCCCTCGTCCGTGTCGCCGGCGACCGCCTGATCGACATCTCGCGCCATGCTGCGACCTCGGCCCAGCTTTGCGCGGATCCCGCCCTCGTGGCCCGGCTTTCGCAGCTTGATGGTCTCGACCTTGGCCCGCTGGAGCCGATCCTGCTCAACACGCCGGAGGCCACGCGGGATCCTGCCCGGCCCTGGCTGCTCCCGCCGGTCGACCTGCAGGCCGTCAAGGCGGCCGGCGTCACCTTCGCCATCTCCATGCTGGAGCGTGTCATCGAGGAGCGCGCCCGTGGCGATTCCGGTGCCGCGGCGGCCATCCGGTCCGAGATCGTCCGCCTTGTGGGCGATGACCTCTCGCGGCTTAAGCCCGGCTCGCCCGAAGCGATGGCGCTGAAGGAGGTGCTGATCAAGCAGGGCGTCTGGAGCCAGTATCTCGAGGTCGGCATTGGCCCCGATGCCGAGATCTTCACCAAGGCCCAGCCGATGGCCTCGGTCGGCACCGGCATGCTGGCCGGCCTCCACCGCGTCTCGACCTGGAACAACCCCGAGCCGGAAGTCGTGCTGGTCGTGGCGCCGGATGGCCGGATCGTCGGCGCGACGCTCGGAAATGATGTGAACCTGCGCGATGTCGAGGGCCGCTCCGCCCTGCTGCTTGGCAAGGCCAAGGACAACAACGCCTCCTGCTCGCTCGGTCCCTTCATCCGCCTCTTCGATGCCGGCTTCACGCTGGATCATGTCCGCAAGATGGAACTCAGCCTCGACGTGACCGGGCCGGACGGCTTCGTCATGAAGGGGGCGTCCAACATGGCGAAGATCAGCCGCGATCCGGCCGATCTCGCCAGCCAGATGCTCGGCCCGCATCATCAATATCCGGACGGGGCGGTGCTCTTCCTCGGCACGCTCTTCGCGCCGGTGCAGGATCGCGGTGCGCCGGGCAAGGGCTTCACCCATGCCTATGGCGATATCGTCGTGGTGGCGGCACCCGAACTCGGCGCGCTCGTGAACCAGATGGCGCCATCGGACGAATGCCCGCCCTGGCAGTTTGGCACGACGGCGCTGATGCGCAATCTCGCCCGGCGCGGCCTGATCTGATCAGGCCCGGCCCGGGGCGTCGATCTCGACGAGGTAGGCGATCCCGCCTGCCGATGTCACGAGCCGAAAGGATGCTTCGCCCTCGATCAGGGCAGCATGGCCTTCCGGGATCCCGAAGCGGGCTTCGCCGTCATCCAGCGTGGCTTCACCGCGCCATGCAAAGGCAAAGGCCAGGGAAGCGCGGCTCGCTGCAGCCGCGTCGTTCCGCAGGCGCTGTACGCGGTGATGGCAGATGCCGCGCCGCGTCATCACGTTGAGATCGAGGATCGGGCCGTCCGGCACCGCACCCGTCACCGCCGCATCGCCGGCAAAGGGGAACGGCTCGGAGAGTGGGTCAAGCAATGTCTGGCTTGCCCCGAAATCCAGCACGAGCCGCCCGCCCTCCAGCACGCTCAGCGTGCGGTCGATCTCCTCGAACCGGGAGAACGGCCCGTCCGAGGCCACACGGGCCATGCTGATCCGCCAGTTGAACGCCGCGAGATCCGCCCCGTCGGGATGCACGAGCATCTCGATGGTCTCGCCGCCGCCATTCTTCCACGGCATGCGGCGGAACCCCGCCGGGTCAAGCAGCCGGACCAGCATCGCCATGCTCAGAGGCTCGGCAGGTTGAGCCCGTGGGTCCGGGCGCAATCCACCGCAATGTCATAGCCGGCATCGGCATGGCGCATCACACCGGTCGCCGGATCATTCCACAGCACGCGTTCAAGACGGCGCGCCGCGTCCTCGGTGCCGTCGCAGACAATGACCATGCCGGAATGTTGCGAAAAGCCCATGCCGACCCCGCCGCCATGATGCAGCGACACCCAGGTCGCGCCGCTCGCGCAGTTGAGAAGCGCATTGAGCAACGGCCAGTCCGACACGGCGTCCGAACCGTCCTTCATCGCCTCAGTCTCGCGGTTCGGCGAGGATACCGAGCCGGAATCGAGATGATCGCGCCCGATCACGATCGGCGCCTTCAACTCGCCCCGCGCCACCATCTCGTTGAAGGCAAGCCCCAGCCGGTGCCGGTCACCGAGGCCAACCCAGCAGATCCGTGCCGGCAGGCCCTGGAATTTGATCCGCTTCTGCGCCATGTCGAGCCAGCGATGGAGATGCGTATTGTCCGGCAGGAGCTCTTTCACCTTCGCATCCGTGCGGTAGATGTCCTCCGGGTCGCCCGACAGCGCGCACCAGCGGAAGGGCCCGATGCCGCGGCAGAAGAGCGGCCGGATATAGGCCGGCACGAAACCCGGGAAGTCGAAGGCATCGGCGACGCCATCCTCCAGCGCCATCTGTCGGATATTGTTGCCGTAATCGACCGTGGGCACGCCCAGCCGGTGGAAATCGAGCATGGCCCGCACATGCGCGGCCATGGAATGCTTGGCGGCGCTGACTACCGATTTCGGATCGCTCTCGCGCTTGGCTTCCCAATCGGCAAGGCTCCAGCCTTTCGGCAGATACCCGTTGAGCGGGTCATGGGCAGAGGTCTGGTCGGTCACGCAATCCGGGCGGATGCCGCGGCGGACGAGTTCGGGGAAGATGTCGGCGGCATTGCCGAGCAGCGCCACCGAGAGAGGCTTCTTCTCGCGGCAGGATTGATCGATGATCGCCAGCGCCTCGTCGAGATCCCTGGCCTGTACATCGACATAGCCGGTCCGCAGCCGGAACTCGATCGAGGAAGGGCGGCATTCCACAGCGAGGCAGGAAGCGCCCGCCATGGTCGCGGCCAGCGGCTGCGCGCCGCCCATGCCACCGAGCCCCGCCGTGAGGATCCAGCGCCCTGCGAGATCACCGCCATAATGCTGGCGGCCCATTTCCACGAAGGTCTCGTAGGTGCCCTGCACGATGCCCTGGCTGCCGATATAGATCCACGACCCGGCCGTCATCTGGCCGTACATCATCAGGCCCTTGCGATCGAGTTCGTGGAAATGGTCCCAGGTCGCCCAATGCGGGACGAGGTTGGAATTCGCGATCAGCACGCGCGGCGCATCGGCATGGGTCCGGAAGACACCGACCGGCTTGCCCGACTGGACGAGGAGCGTCTCGTCCGCTTCCAATCGCTTCAGCGCTGCAACGATTCGGTCGAAACTCTCCCAGTCGCGCGCTGCGCGGCCGATCCCGCCATAGACGACCAGCTCACCGGGCTTTTCCGCGACATCCGGATCGAGATTGTTCATCAGCATCCGGAGCGGTGCTTCGGTCAGCCAGCTTTTGGCAGAGAGCTCCGTGCCGCGCGGCGCGCGGATGACGCGGGAATTGTCGAGGCGGGGTGCGGGCGCATTCATGGCGTGTTCCTCACGAGGGTCGGACGAAATCAAGGCAGGTTTCGAGCAGGGCACGAAGCGTCGCCCGGATCGGGGCGGCATAGGCATCGTCGAACGGCGTCGGCCAGTTCGCTTCGCTGACCGGTCCCGGTGGCTCGTCGAGATAGGCGCGGCAGGCCAGTTCCATCTGAACGGCATGGATGCCGGCGGCCGGATCGCCATGATGCCGCGTGATGAAACCGCCCTTGAAACGCCCATTGGCAACGAAGCTGAAGGGCGAGGCCATGCCGATCGCGGCGAGCCGCGCCTCCAGCGCCTGCGCGCAGGCTTTTCCGCTGTTCGTGCCGAGATTGAGATGCGGCAGCGTTCCCTCGAACAGCCGGGGGATTTCCGAGCGGATCGAATGGCAATCATAGAGGACGATGGCCGGGTGAAGGGCCCGGAGACGCGCGATCTGGCCTGCCAGCGCGGCGTGATACGGATCGAAATACGTCGCACGGCGGCGCGCGACGGTATCGGCATCCGGCGCCGCGTCGGGATAGAGCGGCTCGCCATCAAAGGTCGTGCTCGGGCAAAGCTCGGTCGTCGCCATGCCGGGATAGAGCGATTGTCCCGAGGGATCGCGATTGACATCGATCACGGTGCGCGAGATCCGCGTCCGGATCATCGTGGCGCCAAGGTCGCCGGCAAAGGCGTAAAGCTGCTCGATCCACCAATCGGCATCCTTGCGGGAAAGCCAGGGCGACAGGAGTTCGGCCTCGATGTCGGGCGGTATCTCCGTCCCCGTATGCGGCAGGCTGAGGATCAGCGGCGCCGGGCCTTCCGTTATCTCGAGCCAGTCGGGAGCGGTGCTCATGCGGCGACCTCGAGGCTCGAGGGCAGGGGCAGCCCGGCGAGGCGCGGCAGATCCGGTCCGACCAGCGCGATGGCGGCTTCCATGTCGGGGTGGAAATGGCGGTCATCCTCCAGCATCGGCACGCGGGCGCGGAGGGCCGCCATGACGGGCCGCAGCGCCGGGCTGGTCGCCAGCGGTGCGTGGAAATCGCAGCCCTGAGCGGCCGCCAGCAGCTCGATGCCGAGAATGGCGCGGAGATTGGCAGCCATGTCGACCAGCCGCCGCGCGCCATGCGCCGCCATGGAGACATGATCTTCCTGGTTGGCCGAGGTCGGGATCGAATCGACCGAGGCCGGGAAGGCCCTCTGCTTGTTTTCCGAAACCAGCGCCGCCGCCGTCACCTGGGGGATCATGAAGCCGGAATTGAGGCCCGGCTTGGGGGTGAGGAAGGCCGGCAGGCCCGACAGGGCCGGGTCGACCAGCATGGCGATGCGCCGTTCCGCCAGCGAGCCGATCTCGCAGATCGCCATGGCGATCATGTCGGCCGCAAAGGCCACAGGCTCGGCATGGAAATTCCCGCCCGACAGTGCTTCGCCTGTTTCCGCGAAGATCAGCGGATTGTCTGAAACGCCATTGCTTTCCGTGGCGAGGGTCGTTGCCGCCTGGCGCAGCAGGTCGAGCGCCGCGCCCATCACCTGCGGCTGGCAGCGGAGACAATAGGGGTCCTGCACACGGTCATCCCCGGTGAGATGCGAAGCCCGGATCGCGGACCCCTGCATCAGCGCCCTCAACGCCGCCGCCGTCTCGATCTGGCCGCGATGCCGCCGGAGCTGGTGGATGCGCGGATCGAAGGGCGTATCGGAGCCCCGGGCGGCATCGGTCGACAGGGCGCCGGTGACAAGGGCGGACTGGAACAGAGCCTCCGCCTCGAACAGCCCGGCCAGCGCATAGGCCGTCGAGAATTGCGTGCCGTTGAGGAGGGCAAGGCCTTCCTTCGGGCCCAGCACCAGGGGTTCAAGCCCGGCCTCCTTCAGGGCCTTTCCGGCCCCGACCGGCCGGCCGCCGACAAGGAAATGCCCGACACCGATCATTGCGGCTGTCATGTGCGAAAGCGGCGCCAGATCGCCGGACGCACCGACCGAGCCCTGCTGCGGTACAACCGGGATCAGATCGCGGTTGAGCAGCGTTTCCAGCATCCTCACCGTTGCCCGGCTCACACCCGAAGCGCCCTGTGCCAGGCTGGCCAGCTTCAGCGCCATCATCAGGCGCACGATTCCCGCCGGCATCGGAGCGCCGGTCCCGGCCGCATGCGACAGCACGATGTTCCGCTGCAGGCGCGCGAGATCCGCATCGGCGATCCGCACCATGGCCAGCTTGCCGAAGCCGGTATTGATCCCGTAGACGGGCTCGCCCTTGGCGAGGATCGCCGTCACTGCCGCGGCTGACCGGTCGATCGCCGGCAGGCTGGCCGGATCGACCGCCACCCCGGCGCCATCCCGGATCATCCGCCATTCGGCGAGGCTGACCGCGCCGGGTTTCAGAACGATGCGCGTCATGCGCCCCTCCAGATTCGTTGGTGCAGCGGGTTGAAGCCGATCCGGTAGACGAGTTCCGCCGGGTCGGAGATGGACCAGATGGCGAGATCCGCACGCTTGCCGGGTTCGAGCGTGCCGGTCTCGTGCTGCAGTCCCAGCGCACGCGCCGCTTCCCGGGTCACGCCGGCGAGGCATTCGGCCACCGTCATGCGGAAGAAGGTCGCGCCCATGTTCATGGTCAGCAGAAGCGACGTCAGCGGCGAGGAACCGGGGTTGCAATCGGTGGCCAGCGCCATCCGCGTGCCGGCCGCGCGGAAGGCCTCGACCGGGGGCTTCTGCGTTTCGCGCAGGAAATAGAAAGCGCCCGGCAGCAGCACCGCTACGGTGCCGGCGCGGGCCATTGCTTCGGCGCCCTTTATATCGGTGTATTCGCAATGATCGGCCGACAGTGCCGCATGCGCGGCAGCGAGCGCAGCCCCACCGAGATTGGAAAGCTGATCCGCGTGGAGCTTGACGGGCAGGCCGAGGAGGCGGGCCTCCGCGAAGATTGCGGCGGTCTCATCCGGGGTGAAGGCAATGCCCTCGCAGAAGGCATCCACTGCATCGGCAAGGCCGGCTTCGGCGAGGGCCGGCAGCATCTCCCGGGCCACAAAGTCGACATAGCCGGCTCGATTGTCACGCCATTCCGGCGGGATCGCGTGCGCGCCGAGATAGGTCGCCCGCACGGCAACCGGTCGTTCCTTCCCGAGCCGGCGTGCTGCGCGGAGGCAATTCCATTCCGTGTTGCGATCGAGGCCGTATCCGGATTTGATCTCCACGGTCGTCACGCCTTCGGCAAGCAGGGCGTCGAGGCGGGGCAGGGCGCTGGCCACCAGCTCATCCTCGGAGGCGGCGCGCGTGGCCTTGACGGTCGAGAGAATGCCGCCGCCGGCCTTGGCGATCTCCTCGTAGGTCGCTCCGTTGAGGCGCATCTCGAATTCCCGGGCACGGTTTCCGCCATGCACGAGATGGGTGTGGCAATCGATCAGCCCGGGCGTCATCCAGCGCCCCTCGCAGTCGACTTCCTCGGCCACGGAGAGGCCGGCCGGGAGATCCGCGTCACGGCCGATATGCACGATCCGGCCATCCTTCACGCCGAGGCAGGCATCCCGGATCGTCTGCGCAAAGGGGCCGCCTTCCGCCATCGTGGCGAGGTTCACATGCCGCCAGAGACGATCCATCTGCATGGGGAGGCCTCCCGAGTGATCGGTTAATTTGTCTATACATAATAGCCGAACCGCGCTAATGTCCAGCAGGTTTTTGGAGAACCGAGCAACGGGAGTTTCCGGATGGCCGATACCCTGTTCTTCACCCGTGCGCTGCTGCCGGAAGGCTGGGCCGAGAATGTCCTGCTGACCTGCGAGGGCGGCATGATCCGGTCGGTCCAGCGCGATGCGTCGATGCCAGCGGGCGGCGTTTCCGGCGCCGTCGCGCTGCCCGGGCTGGGCAGCCTCCACAGCCATACGTTCCAGCGCGCCATGGCCGGCCTTGCCGAGACCCGCGGCCCGGCGGCCGACAGTTTCTGGTCCTGGCGGCAGGTCATGTACCGTTTCCTCGGCCTCCTGGACCCGGAGGATGTCGAGGCCATCGCCGCCTTCGCTTTCATGGAGATGCTGGAAGCCGGCTTCACCGCCGTCGGCGAGTTCCACTATCTGCATCACGACCGTGCCGGCCAACCCTATGCTGACCGGGCAGAACTGGCTGGCCGGATCGTCGCGGCAGCCGGCGCCTCCGGGATCGGGCTGACGCTGCTGCCGGTCTTCTATGCCCATGGCGGCTTCGGTTCGGCCCCGCCCCATGAGGGGCAGCGGCGCTTCCTGAATGATTCCGGAGGGTTCCACCGGCTGATGGAGGGTGCGCGCGCGGCCGTTGAAACATTGCACGGGGCCCGGCTGGGCATCGCGCCCCATTCGCTGCGGGCCGTGGCCCCGGATGAGCTGCTCGCCCTGATCGAGGCCTGGCCCGAGGGGCCGGTGCATATCCACATCGCGGAGCAGATGAAGGAAGTCGAGGATTGCATCGCGTGGTCCGGCCGTCGGCCGGTCGAATGGCTGTTCGACCATGTCGCCGTCGATTCCCGCTGGTGCCTTGTCCATGCCACCCATCTCAACGAGGCGGAAACCCGCCATCTCGCCGGGAGCGGTGCCGTGGCCGGTCTCTGTCCGATTACCGAAGCCAATCTCGGCGACGGCACGTTCCGGCTGGCGGAATACATGGCGCAGGGCGGACGTTTCGGCGTCGGCACGGATTCGAATGTCGAGATCTCCGCACCGGGCGAATTGCGCCAGCTCGAATACAGCCAACGCCTTGCCCACAGGGCGCGCAATGTCAGCGCGCAGGTCGAGGGCGAATCGACCGGCGGGGCCCTCTATCGTGCGGCCCTCGCCGGGGGCGCCCAAGCGCTGGCGCAGCCCATAGCCGGCCTTCAGGTCGGACAGAATGCCGATATTGTCTGCCTCGCGGAAGATCATCCCGATCTCGTTGCCGCTTCAGGAGACCGCCATCTCGACGGCTATGTCTTCTGTGCCGGCCGCGCAGCGATCGACCAGGTCTATGTCCGGGGCAAGCGGCTTGTGGAGGGCGGCCGGCACAGGGATCACGCCGTGCTGGCAAGCCGCTATAAGCAGGTGATCCGCAAGCTGGCCGGCCGGTAGATTTCGATGGCCAAGGGGAAGGCTGACACCGTGTCCGAACCCGCTTCACCCCTGCCGCGCTATCTCGAGATCCAGCGGGATCTTCAGGCCCGCATTGCCTCGGGGCAATGGGTTCCCGGTTCGCGCGTGCCGCCGGAGCATGAATTGCAGGCACAGTATCACTGTTCCCGGATGACCGTGAACAAGGCGCTCTCTGCATTGGCCAAGGCTGGTCTGATCATCCGCCGGCGGCGGTCGGGCTCCTTCGTCGCCATGCCGCGCTCTCAGGAGACAATCCTCAACATCCAGGACATCAAGGCCGAGATCCTCGCCAAGGGAAAGGCCTATCGCTTCGAGATCCTGACCCGGCAGGAGCGGGCCATGACGACGGATGATGCGCTGCAGTTGCGCGTCACGCCAGGGGGGCGTGTCCTCGCCCTGTCGGTAAGGCATTTTGCCAACGAACATCCTTTCGTGGTCGAGGATCGTCTGATGAATCTCGCCGTCGTGCCTGCCGCCCGCGAGGAACCGTTCCTCGTCTCGCCGCCCGGGACCTGGCTGCTGGATGTGGTGCCGTGGACGAATGCCGAGCATGTCATCCAGGCCGAACTGGCGGATCAGCGGATCGCCACATTGCTCGGTGTCCCAAAGAAATCCGCCTGCCTCGCCATCGAGCGCCGGACATGGCAGGGCGATGCGACGATCACCTGGGTGCGGCTGACCTATCCGGGAGACAGGCACCAGCTGACAAGCCATTTCCGGCCTGGCGGGCCGTTGATCAGCTGAGTCTCAATGCGCTGCGGCGAGGACGGCCTCGGCGCGGATTTCCTCGGTCATACGGGCCTTGAGCGCCGAGAATTCCGGTGCGGTCTTGATCGTGTAGTGCCGGGGATGCGGCAGGTCGATCGGCAGGTCAGCCTTGATGCGGCCGGGCCGGGCCGACATGACGAGGCAGCGCGTCGCCATGAAGATCGCCTCCTCGATATCATGCGTGACGAAGAGAACGGTCTTCTTGTCCCGCTCCCAGATGCCGAGGAGCAATTCCTGCATCAGCGCGCGCGTCTGGTTGTCCAGCGCACCGAACGGCTCGTCGAGCAGCAGGACAGCCGGATCATTGGCCAGCGCGCGGGCAATCGCTGTCCGCTGCTGCATACCGCCCGAAAGCTGCTTCGGCCAGTGATTCTCGAACCCTCGCAGGCCGACGCGGTCGATATAGGCCGCCACGATCTCGCGCGACTCCTGCTCGCCGACTCCCTTCTCGCGCAGGCCGAAGGCGATGTTCTCGGCAATGGTCAGCCAGGGAAACAGCGTATAGCTCTGGAAGACCATGCCGCGATCCGGCCCTGGCCGCGTCACCGCCTTGCCGTCGAGCGAGATGGTCCCCGTCGAGGGGCGGTCAAGCCCCGCAACCATGCGCAGCAGGGTCGACTTGCCACAGCCTGACGGGCCGAGGATCGTGACGAAATCATTGTCGCCGACCGTCAGGTTTGTCGGTTGGAGCGCCGTGACTGGGGCGCCGCCATGCACGCCGGGAAACACGCGCGACACATTCTCGATGACGAGCTTGCTCATGCCAGCCGCCACGGGAAGAGCCGGCGGTTCGCCAGCTTGAACGCGAAATCGGAGACAAGGCCGATGAGCCCGATCACGATGATCCCGAAGATGATCTGGCCCGTGGCCATCAGGGCCTGGCTGTCGATGATCATGTGGCCGATCCCGGTCGAGGAGCCGATCAGTTCCGCAACGATCACATAGGTCCATGCCCAGCCGAGCACGAGGCGCAGGATCTCGGCGATTTCCGGCGCATTCATGGGGATGAGAACCCGGCGGACCACACCGTCATCGCCGGCCCCGAGCGTGTAGGCGGCCTCGACAAGGTCTCGCCGGGTCTGGCCGACCACCACCGCCACCATCAGGATGATCTGGAAGACCGAGCCGATGAAGATCACGAGCAGCTTCTGCGTCTCGCCAAGCCCGGCCCACAGGATCAGCAGCGGTACGAAAGCCGAGGCGGGCAGGTAGCGGGCGAAGGAGACGAAGGGCTCGAAAAAGGCCTCGATCGGCTTGTAGGCGCCCATCAGGATGCCGAGCGGCACGGCGACGATCGCTGCGAGGATGAATCCGCCGACGACGCGCCAGATCGTGATCAGGATGTCGATGCCGAAATTGAAGGCGGTCAGCAGGCGCCAGCCGTCACTGACCATGGTCAGCGGGTCGGCCAGGAAGATCTTCGGCACGAAGCCTCCCAGGGTTGCGATGGCCCAGGCGGCGAAGAACAGCACGAAGAAACTGAAGCCCAGGACCGTTCTGGCCTTCTGGGAAATCGGCTCGAGCGGGCGCATCCGGAGGTTCCGATCCAGCGGGGAGGAGAGGCGCCCGCGTGGCGCCTCTGTCAGATCACTTGATGAAGCGGGTATCGGTCAGGGCCGACATATCCGGCTTCTGCTTGATGATTCCCAGTTCGAGCAGAAGGTCTGCCGCCTCGTTCGAGAAGGCGGCATGTTCGCCGGCGAAGAACTTCTGGTTCGCAGCCTTGTCCTGCCAGCGAAGATACGAGGCCGACTTGGCAAAGGCCTCGGCCGTCTGCTTCACATCCGCGCCCATGATCGTGTTCGCCTTTTCCGGCTCCTTCGCGATCATCTCGAGCGCCTGGAAATAGCTGTTGGTCAGCGCCTGCGCGGCCTTCTCGTTCTTGGCAAGGAAGTCGTTCGAGCAGCCGAACGTGTCCATCACCATCGGATAGTCGAGCGTGGTGGCGATGATCTTGCCGGCCTGCGGCGCGGCGCGCACGGCCGAAAGGAAGGGTTCATAGGTCATCGCGGCATCGTTCTGGCCGGCAATGAAGGCCTGCGCGGCCGGGCCCGGCTCCATGTTGACCACCGTGACGTCTTTCACCGAGAGCCCGTTCTTCTTGAGGAACCAGGCCAGCGTGAAATAGGGCGCGGTGCCCGGTGCAGAGGCGGCGACGGTCTTGCCCTTGAGTTCGGTGATCTTGTTGACCGAGTTGCGGACGACCATGCCGTCAGCGCCGTAGCTCTTGTCGAGCTGGAAGATCTGCTTGGTCGGGACGCCATTGGCGTTCCAGACAATCCAGGTCTCGACCGTCGTTGCCGCGCACTGGATGTCGCCCGAGAGGATCGCGAGATGCCGGGAGGCCTGCGGGATCTTCTTGATCGTCACGTCGAGGCCGTTCTTCGCGAAGATCCCGGCTTCCTTCGCGAGGGTCAGCGGGGCGAAGCCGGTCCAGCCGGAAATCCCGATCGAGACCTTGGTGTCCTGCGCCAGCGCGGCGAAGGCGGAGCCGGCCAGCATCGAGCCGGCAAGAGCAAGGGTGGCAAGGCGGCGCGACAGCATGACGAACTCCCCGTGTTGTGGTTTTCCCTGAGGGGGATTGAAGCATCGGCCGGTTTTTATGTCTAGACAAATTAATCGCGTGATTTGTCTAGCCCGCGAGCCTTCTTCTGGCCATTCCGGGGGCAGCGTGCCGGCCGTTTGGGCGGGGCCTGTCCTGCTCGGATCAACCTGCTTGCTTGGGCGCTAGCGCCGGATGATCGTCTTGCCGAACAGGCTCGCGGCGAGGTCGACCAGAAGGCGGGCCGTCTGCCCCGCATGGTCCAGCATCGGATTGAGTTCGACGAAATCCACCGATCGCACCAGCGCGCTCTCGTGGAGCATCTCCATCAGCAGATGCGCTTCCCGGTAGGACAGGCCGCCGGCAACGGGCGTGCCGACGCCCGGGGCCAGTCCGGGATCGACCACGTCGAGATCGAAGCTGACATGGACATGGGTTTCTGCCGGGTCCAGCCCGTCGAGAATGCCACGCAGCAGGGCGCAGACACCGAACTCGTCGATGGCCCGCATGTCATGGCACCGGATGCCGGCTTCCGCCACGGCCTCGCGTTCGCGGCGGTCGAGCGAGCGGGCGCCGATCAGATGGACATCCGACATCCGCAGGGCGGGAAAGTTTCGCCCCGGCAGCAGATTCGCGAGGTCGGGATGCCCGGCGAGGAATTGCAGCGACATGCCGTGCAGGTTGCCGGAGGGCGAGGTCTCCGGCGTGTTGAAATCCGCATGGGCGTCGATCCACAGCAGGATGAAGCGGCGTCCCTGTTCCCGTGCATGCCGCGCAGCCGCGCTGACCGAGCCCATGCCCAGCGCATGGTCCCCGCCCAGCATGATCGGGCATTGACCCTGCTGCAGCAGCGCCGCGCTGTGATCATGCGCCGCCCGGATCCAGCTCGCGATGATCTCGGCGTGACGGCCGAGGGCGGCCCGCCGGGGATGCGGGGCCAACCCTTCCGGCGTGAGATCGCCATCATCGCGGAAGGGCAGGTCAAGATGCTCGAATGCGGCAGCGAGTCCGGCCAGGCGGGCGGCCGCCGGCCCGAGTTCCGTCCCCGGAACGCCAGCGCCGGCGCCGCACGGGACGCCGAAAGCAACCGGTGCCCGCAGGGTCGGGGCGGGCCGCTCCAACGCCCGCTGCGCAGGCTCGGCGGACGGAGAGGGGGACAGACAGGACATGACGGCGCGGGACATGGTGGGCTCCTTCCGGGGTCCAGTGATGAAGCCGAGGAAAGCTAACATCAAGAACAAGAAATGTGATAATGAGCCAATCAACCAAGCAAAATGCCAAGGATAAACACCATAATGCCAAATCGGGTCCTTGATGATGTCGATTCCCGCCTGATCGCCCTTCTCCGGAACGATGCCCGCCAGACCGCGATCGAACTGGCCCGAAGGCTCGGCGTCTCCCGGGCGACCGTGCAGAACCGGATCGAGCGCCTCGTCCGTGACAGGGTCATCCTCGGCTTCACACTCCGGCTCGATCCCGGAAGCGAGCGGCAGGTGGTGCGGGCGCTGACCAGCATCGAGATCCGCTCCGGCGATATCCGCCAGGTCGTTGCCGAATTGCGGGGCATTCCGGAAGCGCTGGCGATCTATTCCACCAACGGCCGCTGGGACATCGTGGTTGAGCTGGTCACCGAAGACCTTGCCCAGCTGGATCTGGTGCTCGGGCGGATCCGCGGCATTGTCGGGGTCTCGCATTCGGAGACAAGCATTCTGCTCACGCGTCTGTAGGCCGAAATCCGCCTCCCGGAAACGACAAGGTTTTTGTTAAGTCTTGGCCTCTATTTTGCCGATAATGCGGTTTTGGCAGGGGCAAAGAGTGCACGCACGCGAGTTCAGCTGGTCTCGGTCGATCGGCATCCGCCTCGCCTCTGCGAGGGATGCCGGCCCACCTGCGCTTGTGCTCGTCTTCGGTGCGCGCGATGCCCTGGCCCACCCCGACTTTCTCCCTGCCCTTCGCCATGCCTTCCCCGGCGCGTTGCTTGCGGGCTGCTCGACGGCTGGCCAGTTCGACCGGCAGCGGATCGAGGATGAGGCGGTATGTGGCCTCGCGATCTGGTTTGACTCGGCACGTGTCCGGCTGGCCACAAGCCAGATCGAGGGCAGCAGCGGTTCATTTGCCGCAGGTGAGGCCATCGGCAGGGACTTGCTCGAGGACGACCTCCGGGCCGTGATGGTTCTGGCCGACGGCATCCGCATCAACGGCTCCCGTCTCGTCAACGGCCTCGCTGCAGCGCTTGGCCCGGACGTGCTCGTCGCGGGCGGGCTGGCGGGTGACGGCCAGCATTTCGCCGAGACGAGCATCATTGCCGACGGCGTCCCCCGCAGCGGTCTCGTCGCCGCGATCGGGCTCTATGGCGATGCACTCGATGTCAGCGCCGGCTCGGCGGGCGGCTGGGATGTTTTCGGCCCCCGGCGGACCATCACCCGCGCGGTCGACAACATCCTCTATGATCTTGACGGCGTCTCGGCCCTCGATCTCTACGAGCGCTATCTCGGCGAGGAGGAAAGCCGGAACCTGCCGGCCTCCGCTCTCTGTTTCCCGCTGCGCATCGAGGATCCCGAGCGGCCCGGAACCGATGTTGTCCGCACCGTGCTCGGGATCGATCGCGACAGGCGCGCGATGATCTTTGCCGGTGACATGCCGGTACGCTGGACTGCGCAATTGATGCGCGGCAGCTTCGACCGGATCGTCGAGGGCTCCGCCCAGGCCGCCCGCAATGCCGGAACCCCTCCGGACAGCAAGGATGGTTTCGCCTTGCTGGTGTCCTGTATCGGACGCCGCCTGCTGATGGGCCAGAGGGCGATCGACGAGGTGACGGCGGCCGCGGAGGAAATCGCGCGGCAGCATGCGCTGGTCGGCTTCTACTCCTACGGCGAGATTTCCCCGCACGCTGCCTCGCGCAAGTTGCAGTTGCATAACCAGACGATGACCGTCCTTTCGGTCCGCGAAAGGTCGGTGAACGGATGAACAGCACCGTGCATCGATTGCTCCGGAAACAGATCGAGCGGGCAACGCAGGAAGACGGGCGTCTCGACATCGACATGCTGACGCGCCTGGTGTCGGATGCCTATGCCGAGTCCGACATCGAGCGTCGCCGGACGGATCGCTCCATTGCGCTGATGGTCGAGGAACTCGACCAGTTCAATGCACGGCTGATGCAGGTCGTTGCCCGCCGCACCGATGAACTCGAGCAACTGCATCGGCGCCTCGAAGCCACATTGCAGACTGTCGATCAGGGCATCGTGATGATCGATCCTGATGGATGCATCGCGGTGTTCAACGAGAATTTCGTCGAGATGACCGGGCTGCCGCGCTCGGCCTTCGAGGGCAATCCGCGTTTCCGCTCCATCGTCGAGCGCATGCTGGAAGCCGGTGAATTCGATCCGATGGGTGATGCCTTCAAGGCCTGGGTGATGCGCCGGGCGTCCCGGCGGGGACCGGTCTCGTTCCAGCGCATCCGGCCCAACGGAGTGGTTCTGCAGGTCCAGGCCCTGCCGATGCCGGATGGCGGCGAAGTCCGCACCCTCTCGGATGTGACAGCGCATGTGCGGAAATCGGACGAACTCCGCGCCACGCGCGATATGTTCGAGATGACGCTCAACAATGTCACCCAGGGCATCATGAAGGTCGATGCCCAGGGCAAGGTTCTTTTCTTCAACCGGCGTGTCGTCGAATTGCTCGGCTTCCCCGAAGGCCTCATGAAGGAAGGCGTGACGATCCGCGAGCTGATCCGCTGGCAATATGAATCCGGTGATTTCGAGGGCCAGCCGGAGGACGTTCTCAGACGGGTCAGGGAGGGCAATCCGGGGACGGATCTGGATTGCTACACAAGGCGGCGGCCGAACGGCACCATCATCCAGTTCAACACCATCCGCCTCCAGGACGGCTCCTTCGTGCGCACCTTCACCGACATCACCGAGGCGCGGGGCCGCGAAGACGCGATTGCCCGGGTCCATGAGGAATATCGCAGCCTGTTCGAGAACTCGACGGTCGGCATCTTCCGCTCCACGCTGGATGGCAAGCAGTTGCGGGCGAATCCGGCGCTCGTCCGGATGAACGGCTACGAAACCGAGGAAGAGATGCTGAGGGCGGTCAATGACATCGCCCAGGAATGGTATGTCGATCCGCGGCGGCGCCAGGAATTCACCGAGATCATGGAGCGCGAGGGACGGACGACCGATTTCGTCTCCGAGGTCTATCGCCACAAGACCCGGGAGCGGATCTGGGTTTCCGAGGCCTCCTGGCTTGTCCGGGACAAGGATGGCAACCCGGCCTATTACGAGGGTATGGTCATCGATGCCACGGAGCGCATGCGCACCGAAGCCGAGATCGCCCATCTCGCCCTGCATGACATGCTGACCCGGCTGCCCAACCGGTCACTGTTCCTGAACACCCTGTCCACGGCCCTGGAAGACAATCGCCGCGGCCATGAAATCGCGGTGCTCTGCCTTGACCTCGACCATTTCAAGGATGTGAACGACACGATGGGCCATGATTGCGGCGACATCCTGCTGCGCATGGCATCGCGACGGCTCATGCGGACCTTGCCGAAGCGCGGCATGGCGGCCCGGTTCGGTGGCGACGAATTCGCCCTGATCCTCCCCGATGTCCGCGACCGGGATTCCGTGGTGGCCCTTGCCCGCCGGATCGTCCAGCTGCTCTCCAAGCCGTACCGGATCCGGGGAACCCGCGTCTATGTCGGGGCCAGCGTCGGCATTGCCGTGGCCCCGGGCGACGGGATCGACGCGCATGACCTGCTCAAGAAGGCCGACATCGCCCTGTACCGCGCCAAGCGGGATGGCCGTGGCACCTACGCCTGCTTCGACGAGGGCATGACGGCCGCCATTCTCGCGCGTCGGGAGATCGAGGTCGATCTGCGCCGCGCCATCGCGCATAATGAATTCGAACTGCACTACCAGCCGATCATCGATCTCGAGACGAACCGCCCGCATGCCTTCGAGGCGCTGATCCGCTGGCGGCACCCGCAGAAGGGCCTGCTCATGCCGGCCTATTTCATCGATATCGCCGAGGAGAGTGGCCTCATCCTGCAGATCGGTGAACTCGTCTTGCGTCAGGCCTGCGAGACCATGGCCCGCATGCCGAACGATGTTTCGGTCTCGGTCAATCTTTCGCCGATCCAGTTCCGCAACCACCAGCTCGCCGTGTCGGTGGTGAACGCCCTCGCAGCTTCCGGCCTGTCACCGCACCGGCTTGTGCTGGAGATCACGGAATCCGTGCTGATGGCCGATGACTACCGGACCGTCGACATCCTCCGGCAGCTGCGCATGCTGGGCGTGCGGATCGCGCTGGACGATTTCGGGGTCGGTCATTCCTCGCTCAGCTATCTCCAGAAATTCCCGTTCAACAAGATCAAGATCGACAAGTCCTTCGTGCAGAACAACGAGGACGGCACCATGAACACGGCCATCCGCCGCGCCATCCTCAGCCTCGGCCAGGATATCGGGATCGATGTCATCGTCGAAGGCGTCGAGACCGAAACCCAGCGCGACATGCTGATCTATGAAGGATGCCGCTACGTGCAGGGCTATCTGTTCGGCCGGCCGCGCCCCGAGGCCGAGATCGTCGCCGAATTCGGCCCCGTCCTGGGGATGGCGAGGGCGATGCATCGCGTGGCGTGAGGCGTTGCGGGGCTTGACCGGCGCGTCCGGATCGTTCACCGCACACCCATGGTCGATCGCAATCCGGATGTGGTGATTGTCGGTGGCGGGATCGTGGGTCTCGCGACAGGGCTCGCCGTGCAGGAGCGGCTTCCCGGGGCGCAGGTTACGATCCTCGAAAAGGAACCGGAAGTTGCCCTGCACCAGACCGGCCGAAATTCCGGCGTGATCCATGCCGGCGTCTATTATGCGCCCGGCAGCCTGAAGGCACGGTTCTGCCGCGAGGGCAAGGAGGCGATGAAGGCCTTCTGCACCGAGCATGACATTCCGTTCGAGACCTGCGGCAAGCTGATCGTCGCGACCGACGAGGTCGAGGCGGCGAAGCTCGCGGCTCTGGAGGCCCGTTCCCGCGCGAACGGCATCCCGATCGAACGCCTGTCCGGCGACGAGGCGCGAGCGCTCGAGCCCCGTGTTCGATCGGTTGCGGCCTTGCTGTCCCCGAGCACGGGGATCGTCGATTACGGCCTTGTTGCGCGGCGGATGGCCGGGCTCTTCGCGGCAAGGGGCGGCATGATCCGATGCGGCATCGCCGTGACCGGTGGCATGGAGCGGTCGGATGATGTGACGCTTCGGACCACCGGGGGCGAGATCTCGGCGGCAAGGGCCGTTTTCTGCGGAGGCCTGATGTCCGATCGACTCGCCCGCCAGTTCGGGGCCGAGATCGATTTCAGGGTCGTGCCGTTCCGGGGGGAGTATTTCCGGATCGCCAACCAGCCGCCCGATCTGGTGCGGCACCTGATCTACCCCGTCCCGGATCCGGAACGCCCGTTCCTCGGTGTCCACCTGACACGGAAAATGGATGGCGGCTTCACCGTCGGGCCGAATGCCGTGCTGGCCTTCAAGCGCGAAGGGTACCGGCGCACCGACATCGACCTGCGCGATCTCGCCTCGAGCCTGGCCTATCCAGGCTTTTGGCGCCTGCTGCGCCGGAATTTCCGGTCCGCCCTCTCGGAGCTGTCGGCCTCGGCCAGCAAGGAGCTGTATCTGCGGAAGGTCCGGAAATACTGCCCGCATATCCGCCTCGAGGATCTTGTCCCCTACCGCGCCGGCGTCCGGGCACAGGCTGTGGCGCGCGACGGCTCGATCATTGATGATTTCCTCTTCGTTGACGGCCGGAACAGCCTGCATGTCTGCAACGCGCCATCTCCCGCAGCAACCTCGGCCCTGCCGATCGCTGCGCATATTGCCGGGCGCCTGCTGACCCGGAACGCGTCCGGTTCATGAGTCGACCTTCCGGACTGCCACTCCGCAAGGTTACCGGTTCTTAACCCTCTTTCCGGAAACCGGCCCCGATCCTCAATCCAAAATACAACTTAGACGGGAATAGTCACAAAAATTAACCGTCGTCTCGATAGCTTGACCGGGCATGAAAGCGATTGCGGGAGGGTGTCATGGCACCGGCGTCGACGTCAGGATCGAAGGGACTGCGCCTCGGCCTTGCCCTCTTGGCAAGCCTGTGCGGCCTCTCCGTGCTGGCTCCGGTTGCATCGGCGAAAGAACCCTTGCGCCTGAACATCATCGGGGGCCTCGGCGGCGTCAATCAGTTCACGAGGCTCGAGGAACCGTTCTGGCGGAACGAGATTGCCGAGATTACCGGCGGCCGCGTGATCGCCACCGTTCACCCCTTTGACCGGTCCGGCTTTCCGGGCGCGGACATGCTCGACCTGATGCAGTCAGGCGTGGTCGGGTTTGGAACCGCCCTTCTTGCACTGGCCGCCGGGGACGATCCCGAATTGAACGGCGTCGACCAGCCCGGGCTCAACCCCGATTTCCAGACGCTGCGCCGCGTCAACACGCTTTATCGCCCGCATCTGAAGAGCATCCTCCGTGAGCGCTACAATGTGGAGTTGCTGGGCATCTACACCTATCCGCAGCAGGTTGTCTTTTGCGCCCGCCCGTTTTCCGGCCTGCGTGATCTGCAGGGCCTCCGCGTCCGGACATCGTCCGTCAGTCAGTCGGAAATGATGACGGCCGTCGGCGCGATCCCGGTCAAGATGGCCTTCGCCGAAGTGGCCGGAGGCCTGCGCCGCGGCGTGGTCGATTGCGCGATTACCGGCACGCTGAGCGGCAACGAGATCGGGCTGATCGATGTCGCCTCGCATATCCACCCCCTCGCCATCAATGCCGGGATATCGATTTTCGGCGTCAACCGGGACCTCTGGCAGAGCCTGCCGCCGGACCTCCAGGAGATCCTGCAGAAGGCCGTGGCGACGCTCGAGGCCCGGATCTGGGACGCAGCCGAGCGCGAGACGGTCAACGGTCTGGCCTGCAACATCGGCGCCGATACCTGCCATGGGGCCAGGAAGGGATCGATGTCGCTGGTTCCGGTCACGGAAAAGGACGCGGCCGACTTCCGGCGTCTCTTCATCGATCACGTCCTGCCCAGCTGGCTCAGGCGCTGTGGCGAGCCCTGCCGCACCGCGTGGAACCGTTATGTCGGCCCTGACATCGGGATGATGGTCGAGGACAACAACCGCGTCCTGATCCGCAAGGTCTCGGATACCCCCAATCAACGCTGACGAATGGCGGAGCATGTCTCCGCTGGTGTTCCCGAAGCCAACCAGACAGAGCGCATGATGAAGGTTCGAAAGCTTACTCCCTACATCATTCTCGGCGCGGCCTTGATGCTCTGGGCTCTGGCTGCGGGCGCGGCCTTCGTTCTGGAGAGGACCTACCGCACGACACTTCAGGCCACCGAGCAGCAACTCGACCGGACGGCACGGAATGTCGAGAACTCGGTCAACCGGCAACTTGTCCAGGCCGATGCGGCGCTCTCGCGCGTCCCCATGCTCCTGGTCGAAGCGTCCCGCAGGGGTGAGGCAGTCCTGACGCAGGCTGCCGCCAATCGGGTCCTGCAGGGCCTGAATTACCAGACCTTCGCCTTCCGCGACCTGATGATCATCGATGCGGAAGGCCATGTCTGGGCCGCCGGCAAGACCAGGCCTGCACATTGGACCGTCCCTTTCAATCCTGCCATGCCGGACGGGGTTGCCGGTCGGCAGCGCGTGATCGGGCCGGTGCGGAACACGCTGACCGGGGACTGGACCTGGTATCTTGTCCGGACCATCCCGGTCCCCGGCAAAGGCAACATGTTGGCCGCGGCCGAATTGCCGGTCTCGATCTTCGGGTCAGCCCTGTCCTACATCGATGACTTCCCTGGCCTCGAGATCCGCCTCGAACGGGAGAGCGGCCAGCTGCTGGCCAGCTTCCCGCATGCCGAACTGCATATCGGACAGATCGGGCAGGCGGGCAGCGCCTATCCGGCCATGGATGGCAGCGTCTTCACCTTCGAGCCCCGTGAAGGCGGCAAGAGCATGCTGGGCGTGGTCCGGCCGTCGGCCTATCCCGATATCCGCGTCGTTCTCCTGCTGGACCGCGAGCTTGCGCTGGCGGACTGGGGCAATGACCTCCAGCGGGTCCGGGCGGTTGCTGCGGTCTTCGCGCTTGTCGTGATCGTCTTCGCGATTGGGCTGGTCATCATGGCCCGGCGCGAGGAGAAGCTGCAGGCAGAACGGCATCAGGCCCAGACGCGGCTGGAGGACGCCATCGAAGCCATGTCGGATGGCTTCGTCATGTGGGACGAGGAGGACCGCCTCGTCACCTGCAACACGCGCTACAAGCAGATGTATGCGAAGAGCGCGGAGTTCATCTATCCCGGTGCGCATTTCGGCGAAATCATGCGCAAAGGAGCGGAGAACGGGCAATATCCCCAGGCGGGCGAGGATATCGACAAGTTTATCGAGGACATCACGCGGTGGCACAGGACCTGCGAAGGGTCGATCGAGCGCCTGCTGCCGGATGGCCGCTGGATCCTCATCCAGGAACGGCGGACCCGATCCGGCGGGATTGTCGGCATCCGGACCGACATCTCGACAATGCGGCAGACCCTTGACGAGCTGGCGGTGGCCAACAGCCGGGCCCGTGAAGCTGTCGGGGAAGTCCAGCGCCAGAATGCGGTCCTGCTCCAGCGCGATCTGGACCTGCGCAAGCAGAACGTCCTTTTCGATGCTGCCCTCAACAACATGTCGCATGGCCTGATCATGGCGGATGCGCAGGGCCGGCTGATCGTTTGCAACCGGCGCTTCATGGAACTGTTCGGCATCGACGATCAGGGAGCAGGCGTCGGATTGCCGATCGAGACCCTGTTCGCCCGCATCGAACTGGTCGGCTCCAGCTACCCGCGCGAGATGGTGGCCCGGATCAAGGGCTGGCAGACCGAGCGCGCCGAGGCGGGGATCCAGGGCAGCCTCGTGACCGAGGCCACTGACGGCCGGGCACTCTCTGTGACCCAGCAGCCGATGGAAGGCGGCGGCTTCGTCGCGATCTACGAGGATGTCACAGAACGCCAGCAGACCGAACGCCGGATCTGGAACATGGCGCATTTCGATGCCCTGACGCGGCTGCCGAACCGCGTCCTGTTCCGGTCCAAGCTGGACGAGGCACTGGTCCGCCGCCCCGCGGAATCCGGGATCGGCATCCTTTATCTCGACCTCGACAAGTTCAAGGACGTCAATGACACGCTCGGCCATCCGGTCGGCGATGCCCTGCTGGAAGCCGTGGCCATGCGCCTGCGCACCTGCCTGCGCGATTCGGATGTCGTGGCGCGGCTCAGCGGCGATGAATTCGCCATTCTCGTCTGCGCACCGCGGATCGAGGAGCGGGTGCGGACGCTGAGTGATCGCATCATTGCCGAGTTGTCGGCGCCCTATGACCTCTCCGGCCAGCCGGTGACCATCGGCGTCAGCATTGGCGCGGCCATCGCGAATGACGATGTCGCCGACCCCGACACCCTGCTCAAGAATGCGGATCTGGCCCTCTATCAGGCGAAGGACGAGAACCGCGGCACCTACCGGATCTTCACGCCGGACATGGCGACGCGGCTGCATCGCCGCGTCGAGATCGAAAGCGAGTTGCGGGATGCCGTGCGGCGCGAGCAGTTCGAGCTGGCCTACCAGCCGCTTGTCCAGCTGGCCAGCAACCGGACGATCGGCTTCGAGGCGCTGATCCGCTGGAACCACCCGACGCGCGGCCGCCTCGGTCCGATGGAATTCATCCCGCTGGCGGAAGCCTCCGGTGCGATCCATGAACTGGGCGCATGGGCCCTGCATCGCGCCTGTACCGACATTGCCCGGATTCCGGGCTCGGGCAAGGTCGCGGTCAATCTCTCGCCGGTCCAGCTGAAAAGCGACGGTATTGTCCAGAACGTCATGTCGGCGCTGGAAGCCAGCGGCTTGCCGGCCGACCGGCTGGAACTGGAGATCACCGAAACGGCGCTGCTGGAGGAGAACGAGCGCATCGTCCAGAATCTCCATCAGCTCCGGGATGCCGGCGTCCGGATCGTGCTGGATGATTTCGGGACCGGGTATTCCTCGCTGAACTATCTCCGCCGGTTCCCCTTCCAGAAGATCAAGATCGACAAGGTCTTCATCGCGGAAGCCAATTTCCGGAGCGACTGTTCGATCATCGTCAGTTCCATCGTCGAACTGGCAACGAGGCTGGGAATGTCGACAACGGCCGAAGGCATCGAGACCGAAGAACAGCTCGACCTCGTGCGCAAGCTGGGCTGCACCGAAGGCCAGGGATATCTGCTGGGCAAGCCGGCTTCCATTCTTGGCGCGATCGCCCATCTCAACGTCGCGAACGTGGTTCCGATGTCGGCGAAGCCCGCCAAGGTCAAGCACAAGTAGCAGAATGTCGTTGCGAGCGATGGCGTGCCCGGCGGGGCAGCCATCCGCATGGCGGATGCTTTCGGCAGACTGTTCCGGAGCACGTCCCGGCGGGGGAGGGATCGGCGAGGGCCCGCCGGGCGGCCGGCATTTAACCGAACAGAAAGGATGATTGAATATAATCTTTTGATATTAACGTTCTAGAAACGAGTCCCCGATGGCAGGATTGCCAATAGTGCAGCGTTGGGCACGGCCGAAGACAGCAGCAGCGATCCTTCTCGCAATGCTTCTTTCAGGGTGCTCCCATCAGGGAATCGAGTCCGGGTTTCGCGCGACGGCGCAGCTGCGCGCCATGTGGACGCTCACTCCGCCAACGGCATGCGGCCCGGTGCCCGCGGGGCGGGCCAGCGCCTGCACGGCTCCGCTTCCATCCGACCAGACCGCAGGCCATCTCCCGCTCATGCCAGCCGTGGCGGCGATCCGCCCGATTCCGGCCTTGTCGCACATGACGGCCCTGGCCATGCCCCTGCCGGCGCAGCGGCCGTTCGCGGAAGGCGTGATCATGGCGCCGACGACCGTGATGCGGCAGGCCTCCTCGGTTGTTCCACCGGATATTCTCGCCAGTCCGCTGCGTTCCGGCACTGCACCAGCCACGCTTCCGCCCCAGCATGAGCCCCTGTCAGAACCGGTGGAGCCTGTTCCCCGGCCCGTCTCGGCGCCCCTGCCACCGATCCGGCCAGTGGGCGTGGGCCCGATCGAGCATGTCGCGAACCAGGATCGCCCGAAGGATGGGCGTCAGGCACAGACCGCGGCCCTGGCATCCGCCGAACCACTCCTCGTCACAGGCTCGATCGCCCCGCCACGTGCCGTATCGCCGGCATCGATACCGCCGGAATCACCCGCGAGGCCGCCGGCACGCCATGGTCTGATCCGGATCGAGGATGCGGTCGCCCGGGCCGTCCTTACCTACCCCGAAATCCGCATCAACCAGACGAGGCTGCTGGAATCCAAGGCGGGGATCGATATTGCCCGCTCCGCGCTGTATCCCACGGCCGATGCCCGGCTGGCTGTCGGCGGGAACTTCTCAGGCTCCTACGAGGGCAAGGCTGTGCCGTATAGCGTAGCGAGCAATGCCGGCGACAACCGTTTCGATGGCGGCATCATCCTGCGTCAGCTCGTCTGGGATTTCGGCGCCGTCCGGGCGGACATTGCCCGCGCCCGCTTGCTGTCGAATGCCGAACAGGAGCGCCTCTACGAGAAGATCGACGAGATCGCCTGGCGGACGGCACAGGTCTATCTCAAGATTCTCGAGCATCGCGCGCTTGTCGCCCTGATCGACGAGACAATCGCGGCGCATATGCGGCTGCTGAAGATCGTGGCGGCCCAGGAGGCGGAAGGTCATGGGACGAGCGCCGATTCCAGCCGGATCCGGTCGCGCCTGAACGACATCACGGCCGTCCGTTCCGATGTGTCCCTGCAACTCGGAGGGGCCGAGGACCAGTTCGAGCGCCTGACCCGGCAGCGGCCGGGCCGACTGATTGCCGTGCCTGATTTCCGGGCCAGCATTCCCGGGCGTGCGGATGCTGCCATCTCGGTCGTTCTGGCCAGGAATCCGCGGCTGGCCTCCCTCCGTGCGACGACCCAGTCCATCGAGAGCGAACTGGACGCCCAGCGTGCGGCCAACAAGCCGAAATTCATGTTCGAGCTCGACACCGAGTCGAAGAATTTCCGGTCCGGCAAGGGTGGCCGTACCCAGATGGAAGGCCGCGCCATGCTGGCCATGCGCTTCAAGCTGCTGGATGGTGGGCTGGCGGAAGCGCAGGAGCGCCAGATCCGGAACCGGATCGAGACCAGCGAACTGACAATGATCAACGAGCGCCAGCAACTCGAGGCCGATATCCGCCAGGCCTACCGCGCGATCGACAGCGCCGGCGCCAAGGCCCGCCTGCTGGACGAGGGGGTGAGCGCGGCCCGGAGAGCCGAGGAACTTTATCTCGAGCAGTTCAAGGCCGGGAAACGGACCGTCTTCGAGCTTCTGGACGGACAGATGGCGGTCTATACGGCACGCCGCGCCCAGATCGAAAGCCGCTTCGAGCGGCAGAAGGCTGTCATTGATATCCTGCGCTTTACCGGGACGCTGGCCTCCGTGCTGGCAGGGAAGGACAAGGCCCCGGCACCGGTCGCTTCTGTAACGAAGCAGTGATTTATCAACAATATCCAACGGGGCCGGTGAAGGCGGCCCCGATCCGGACAATTTGAAGCAAGTCACTTAAATTAGATTTAGAGAATATCTGTTTAGGCTCCTTGCAGGCGTCAACCCGTCAGCCCGCTCCGGCAGGTGGGCGGCATGACGGAAACCGATCTGAGTGGTGCAGGGTGAACGAACGTAACAGCGGACAGGGAATGCTGGCGCAAGCCGCGAATCTACCCGCCCCGCCCCCCGCATCCATGGCCGGACAGGACCAGCAGATCGATCGCCCCTCCGCCGGCGAAGTTCGGATCGTCGACGTGATCGACGCCCGGACGCTCCGGTTCGCCTTCTCGCTTTCCGATGTCTCGGTCTCGATCCTCGATGTCGATGCGGTCCTGACCTTTCCGGATGGCGGCAGGATCATCATGCCGTCCTTCGCGCTGCAAATGGTCTCGGATCGTCCGCCGGCGATCCAGTTCAACAATGCGCCGGTCGATCCGCAGGCCCTGCTGGCGAATGTCGGCGATGTCCGCTTCTTCGAACAGATCCCGCAGATGGCGGTGGCGGATCCCCGTCGCGCACCCGCCGGCGGGGATGGCAACCAGAGCGGGACAGCCCAGGCGGTCCAGCTCCCCTCCGCGCAGCAGTTTGCCAGCACACCTCTGCCATTGCAGCGGACGGTCGCCTCGGATCCCAACGGGGATCCATCCGTGGTCAAGCCGACTTCGGAATTCGGCAAGCGGGTGGTGACACAGCCGAACGAGGAACTGCGAAGCGAAGGCGCGCTGGTGGAGCGCTCCGACCGCGCAGGCAAGGCACCGGAGCCGGAGAACCCGACCCCGCAGATCACCTCGGACAACGGGGTCGATTCGCTGACGGTAGGCTCGCTCGAGAATGCGACCTTCATCCGGCAGATCACCGCCACGGACCCGAATGGCGAGAAGGTCTTCTTCGCGGTGGCCGGCGGTGCCGATGCCAGCCGCTTCGTCATCGACGGCGTGACCGGCAAGCTCTATTTCCTCAATCCACCGGACTTCGAATCCGCGAATTCGGCGGCAGGCAACAATATCTACGAGGTGCAGGTCGTTGCATCCGACGGTCAGGGCCAGGACCGCCAGCAGATCTATGTTGCGGTCGGGGACGCCAACGAAGCGCCGATCTCTGCCGTCATCACCGCGTCGACACTTTTGGAAAATACGGCCCTCGGTACGTCGGTCGGGCAGGTCACCGGCACCGATCTCGACAGCGGAACCTCGCTCACCTACGGGTTTGCACCGGGCGGCGATGCGGGCGGTCGCTTTGCCATCGACACGTCGACGGGCCAGCTCACCGTCATCCGGGGTGATCTGATCGACTTCGAGGCCAGCCCACAGCAGCTGGTGGTTGTCCGTGTCACCGACCAGGGCGGCCTTTTCTTCGATCAGCCGTTTCTGCTGACCATCCAGAATGCCAATGACGCGCCGGTCATCGTCTCCCATGGGGGAGGAGACAACGGCGCGTTGGTCGTGCCGGAAAACGCGAACTCGGTCCTCAGTGTTACGGCCATCGATCAGGATGTCGGCGACACGATCAGCTACTCCATCATCGGGGGGCCCGATGCCGCGCGGTTCACGATCAATGCCCTGACCGGCACGCTGACCTTCGTCAGCAACCCTGATTTCGAACTTCCGGCCGATGCCGGCGCGGACAATGTCTACAACATCATCGTCCAGGCCACCGACCAGGCCGGCGGTGTCGACATCCAGAACCTCGCCATCACGGTCACCGGTGTCAACGAAGCCCCATATTTCCTTGGCATCACAGGCTTCACGCTGCCGGAAAACTCTGCGAACGGTGCCGTGATTGGCACGATCCAGGCTGCGGATCAGGATGCGGGCGATACCATCACCTACAGCTTCGCACCCGGCGGCAATCCGAACGGTATCTTTGCGATTGATGCCGCCACCGGATTACTGAGCGTTGCGGACAATTCGACCATCAACTTCAACATCACGCCGTCCTATTCGATCGTTGTTCGGGTAACGGATTCATTCGGTCTGTCGACCGACCAGATTTTCACGATTTCAGTCGTCGACATCAATCAGGCACCGGAAATCACATCGAATGGCGGGGGAATTGCTGCCACGTTCAACCATGTCGAAGGGGCAACCTTCGCGACAACCGTCACGGCCACGGACCCGGATGTTGGAAATGTCATCACCTACAGCATCAGCGGCGGAGCAGATGCGGCGCTCTTTACCATTGATGCGGTGACTGGCGCGCTGTCCTTTATCGTCCCTCCGGATTTCGCCGCGCCGACGGATGCCAATCTGGACGGCGCCTACGAAGTCATCGTCCAGGCCAGTGATGGCCTGCTGGCCGACACGCAGTTGCTGACAATCAATGTCATCGACAACAACACGGCGCCGGTCATCACGTCGAATGGCGGCGGCGATACGGCAGTGATCACCGTTGCCGAGAACTCGACGGCAGTATTCACCACCGTGACTGCAACGGATCCGGATGCGGGAGCCACGTTTACCTACTCGATCGTGGGCGGGACGGATGCGGCCCGCTTCACGATCAACTCGACCACGGGCGCGCTGCGCTTCTCGTCCGGCCGGAACTTCGAGGCACCTTCCGATTTCGGATCCGACAACGTCTACGACGTGATCGTCCAGGTTTCCGACGGGCAAGGTGCGGTCGATACCCAGGCGATCGCCGTCGTCGTGACCAATGTGAACGAGAACCCGGTCATCTCCTCGAACGGAGGTGGTGCAACGGCCAACATCTTACGCAGCGAGGGAACCAGCCTTGTCACCACCGTGACAGCCAATGATCCCGATGCCGGAGCGGCCGAGATCTTCAGCATCTTTGGCGGCGCTGATGCTGCCAAATTCTCGATCGACACGTCGACCGGAGCGCTGTCCTTTGTGACGCCGCCCAATTTCGAAAACCCGACCGATTCGGGCGCCGATAATGTCTATACAGTGGTTGTCCGCGTGCAGGACGGGCTTGGTGGTTCGGACACCCAGACCATCAACGTCACGGTCACAGATGCCAATGATGCCCCGGTAATCACCTCGGCTGCCACGGTTTCGATTGCCGAGAACAGCACCTCGGTCATAGCAGTCACTGCCACCGACCCTGATGCCGGTTCAAGCCTGACCTACGCCATCGTCGGCGGCGCGGATGCGGCAAAATTCGCCATCGATTCCGCGACCGGCGTGCTGACTTTCATCGCGCCTCCGGATTTCGACGTGCCCGGCGATGCGGGGGGCAACAATGTCTACGATGTCCGGATCGAGGTTTCCGACGGCCTCGGGGGCACCGCCCAGCAGGACATTGCCGTCACCGTCACCAACGTGAACGAGGCGCCGACAATCACGTCAGCCTCCTCCATGACGGTTGCGGAAAACGCAACAAATATCGGGATCATCGCGGCAAGCGACCCGGATGCCGGGGCAACACTGATCTATTCGATTGTCGGAGGTGCGGACTCGGCGAGGTTCGCGATCAACCCGACCACCGGCGTCCTGACCTTCGTCTCTGCGCCCGATTTCGAATCACCGACCGATGTCGGCGGCGACAATGTCTATGATGTCCGCGTCCAGGTGTCGGATGGCCTCGGCGGCACGACCACGCAGGATATCGCCGTCACGGTAACCGGGCAGAACGAGGCGCCGACGATCACATCGTCGAATATCGCGACCATCACGGAGAATTCCTCCGCCATTCTGACGGTTCTGGCGACCGATCCGGATGCCGGCGCGAGCCTGACCTATTCGATCGTCGGGGGCGCGGATTCGGCGAAGTTCGCCATCAACGCGACCACCGGCGTCCTGACCTTCGTCTCGGCCCCGGACTTTGAAGCCCCGACCGATGCCGGCGGCAACAATGTCTATGACGTGCAGGTGCAGGTCGCCGACGGCCTTGGCGGCACGACGACGCAGAACATTGCCGTCACCGTCACCAACCAGAACGAGGCGCCGACGATCACGTCCTCGGCCACGGTTTCGACCGCCGAGAACGGGACGGCAGTCCTGACCGTCGCGGCGACCGATCAGGATGCCGGCGCGAGCCTGATCTATTCGATTGTAGGGGGCGCGGATTCGGCCAAGTTCGCGATCAACCCGACCACCGGCGTCCTGACCTTCGTCTCGGCCCCGGACTTCGAATCCCCGACCGATGTCGGCGGCGACAATGTCTATGATGTCCGCGTCCAGGTGTCGGACGGTCTCGGGGGCACGACGACGCAGGATATCGCCGTCACGGTGACCGGGCAGAACGAAGCCTCGACCTTCACCTCGCCATCTGCCGTCACGATCACCGAAAACGGCACCTCGGCCCTGACCGTCGCGGCGACCGATCCGGATGCCGGCGCGAGCCTGACCTATTCGATCGTCGGGGGCGCGGATTCGGCGAAGTTCGCGATCAACGCGACCACCGGCGTCCTGACCTTCGTCTCGGCGCCGGACTTTGAAACCCCGACCGATGCCGGCGGCAACAATGTCTATGACCTGCAGGTCCAGGTCGCCGACGGCCTTGGCGGCACGACGACGCAGAACATTGCCGTCACCGTCACCAACCAGAACGAGGCACCGACGATCACGTCCTCGGCCACGGTTTCGACCGCCGAGAACGGCACCTCGGTCCTGACCGTCACGGCGACCGATCCGGATGCCGGGGCAACACTGACTTATTCGATCGTCGGGGGTGCGGATTCGGCGAAGTTCGCCATCAACGCGACCACCGGTGTCCTGACCTTCGTCTCGGCCCCGGACTTTGAAACCCCGACCGATACCGGCGGCAACAATGTCTATGACGTGCAGGTCCAGGTCGCCGATGGCCTTGGCGGCACGACGACGCAGAACATTGCCGTCACGGTGACCAACCAGAACGAGGCGCCGACGATCACATCAAATGGTGGCGGAGCAACAGCCACGATCAACTTTGCCGAGAACACCGCGATCACGGTGCCGGTAACAACCGTTACGGCCAATGACCCGGATGCCGGCGCGAGCCTGACCTATTCCATCACCGGCGGCGCGGATGCCGCTTTGTTCGACCTCAATACCGCAACCGGCGTCCTCACATTCAAGACCTCGCCGAATTTTGAGCTTCCCGGAGACTCGAACACAAACAATCAGTACAATGTCGATGTCACTGTCTCGGATGGCTTGGGAGGTACAGCTACCCAAGCGATCAAGATCTGGGTGACGAACGTCAATGAAGCGCCGACGATCACGTCCTCGGCCACGGTTTCGACCGCCGAGAACGGGACGGCAGTCCTGACCGTCACGGCGACCGATCCGGATGCCGGCGCGAGCCTGACCTATTCGATTGTCGGGGGCGCGGATTCTGCGAAGTTTGCCATCAACGCGACCACCGGCGTCCTGACCTTCGTCTCGGCGCCCGATTTTGAAACCCCGACCGATGCCGGCGGCGACAATGTCTATGATGTCCGCGTCCAGGTGTCGGATGGCCTCGGGGGCACGACCACGCAGGATATCGCCGTCACGGTGACCGGGCAGAACGAGGCGCCGACGATCACGTCCAATGGGGGCGGGGCAAATGCCAGCCTGACATTGGCGGAAAATGGCCTCATCACGGTACCGGTGACGACTGTCACGGCGACCGATCCGGATGCCGGCGCAAGCCTGACCTATTCGATTGTCGGGGGAGCGGATGCGGCGGATTTCGACATCGATTCTGTGACTGGCGCCCTGACATTCAAGGTTTCGCCCGACTTCGAGAACCCTGCCGATTCGAACCTGAACAATGTCTACATTGTTCAGGTCCAGGTCGCCGACGGCCTCGGCGGCACGGCGACGCAGAACATTGCGGTCACCGTCACCGACCAGAACGAGGCACCGACGATCACCTCCTCGGCCACGATCTCCACCGCCGAGAACGGGACGGCAGTCCTGACCGTCACGGCGACCGATCCGGATGCCGGCGCGAGCCTGACCTATTCGATTGTCGGGGGCGCGGATTCGGCGAAGTTCGCCATCAACGCGACCACCGGCGTCCTGACCTTCGTCTCGGCCCCGGACTTTGAAACCCCGACCGATGCCGGCGGCAACAATGTCTATGATGTGCAGGTGCAGGTGTCTGACGGGCTTGGCGGCACGACCACGCAGGACATCGCTGTCACCGTGACCAACCAGAACGAGGTACCGGTGATCACCTCCGCCGCGAGCGTCTCGGTCGTCGAGAATGGCACCTCGGCCCTGACCGTCACCGCGACCGACCCCGATGCGGGCCCGACCTTTGGCTATTCGATCACCGGTGGCGCGGATGCGTCGCTCTTCTCGATCAATTCGACAACCGGCGAAGTCACGTTCAATTCGGCCCCGGATTATGAGAACCCGGCCGATGCCGGCGCCAACAATGTCTACAATATCGACATCCTTGTCTCGGATGGCCAGGGAGGAAGCACGACGCAATCCGTGGCCATCACCGTCACCAACCAGGTCAACACGGTCAATGGAACTGCCGGCAACGATACGCTGAATGGCACGGGCGAGGACGACCAGATGAATGGCCTCGCGGGTAACGATATACTGAATGGGTCTGCTCGGGCCGATGTCATGGATGGCGGCGCGGATAACGATACGGTCGAATACTCGGGTTCCGGTTCGGGCGTGACGGTCAATCTGGCAACCGGCAGCGGTTCCGGCGGGGACGCGGCGGGCGACACGTTCATCGATATCGAGAACGTTTTCGGATCGGCTAATGACGATAGCCTGACCGGCACCAGCGGGGTCAACACGATCCGCGGCGGCAACGGCAACGATACGATCCGGGGCAATGGCGGCATCGACCAGCTCTTTGGCAATGCCGGCAACGACACCTTCATCCTCGATCTCGACGTGCAGTCAACTTCGCTGACCATTGACGGTGGCGCGGACCAGGATGCGGTGAGTGTTGTTGGTACAGGAACGCTGACCCTCGGCCAGTTGTCCTTCATGACCAATGTCGAGACGATCGATTTCGAAGCGGCTGGCGTGGCGGCGGATTTTACCAACTTCACCGCGACCGATGCAACCAACGTGCTTGGCACTTCCGGTCCCGGCAATACCCTGACCTTCAAGATGGACGGGAATGACACCTTCACCGTCGCGGCTGGCGAACACTTCACCCAGACCGGATCGGACTACACGTTCTTTACGGATGCGACCCTGACGACCGAACTCGCCAAGGTGTCGATCGTCTGACCGCGATCACTGCCGCAGCGCCTCGCTGGCCATGCGGTTGATCGGGTTGGTAACGTAGCTCATGATCGTATGCTGTCCGGAAATGATGTCGACCTGGGCAATCATGCCGGGAATGACGGGCTGGCCGGGGCCGAAACCCCGTGATTCCGTCGCGAGGCGGACACGGAAATACGGCTCGCCCTTTTCGTCGGCCAGCGCATCCGGCGACACATCGATCACCTTGCCCTTGAGGCCGCCATAGACGGCAAAGTCATAGGCGGAGACCTTGATGATCGCAGGCAGGCCCGGCCAGATCTGGGCGCGGCTGCTTGGTGGAATCCGAGCCTCGATGATCAGGGAGGCATCCATCGGGACGATCTGGGCGAGCGGATCGCCCGATTTCACGACGCCACCGATCGTGTCGACAAAGAGCTTGTTCACGGTGCCTGCCACCGGAGCCACCGCTTCGGAGCGGTTGGAGCGGTCGCGCATGGCGGCGATGCTTTCCCTGAGCTTGGCGATCTGGACCGAGGTCTCGCGTTGGTCCTTCTCGGCTTCGGCCCGGAAGCGCAAGGTCACTTCCTCCCGCCGGCGGCTGAGTTCGACCACGGCTGCTTCCAGTCGGGCAATCTCGTGGATCAGGCCGGCCATCCGCGCCTCGATCTGCTGGAGCGTCCGCTCGTTGTCGAGCAGTTCATTCCGGCTGACCGCACCGATCTGCACGAGGCGTCGCAGGCTCTCGACGCGGGGCGTCACGATTTCGCGCTCGCGCTGCGAGGAACTCCACCGCGTCTGGGTTTCCGCCAGCTCGAGCTGCTTCTGCTTGAACTGCTCGTCGATCACCGCGATCTGGGCCTGAAGCCCGTCCTTCCGGGCGCGGAACAGGGAATGCTCCTGCTCGGAGATCTGCCGTGTGTCGAGGCCTTCATTGGGCGGCTCGTCAAAACTCGGCAGGCCGCGCGCCTCGGCATCGAGCCGGTTCCATGCGATCAGCTTCGAATAGAGTTCGAGCTGGTTGTTCTGCAGTTCCGCCCGCGCGAAGGAATTCTCGATCCGGACGAGAGGCTGGCCCGCGCGGACGTTCTCGCCTTCGCGGACAAGGATCTCGGTAACAATGCCTCCCTCGAAATGCTGGACGAGCTGGTTGCGCGTCTGCGAGACGACCCTCCCGGATCCGCGGGTCACACGGTCGATCGACGTCAGGGTCGCCCAGACCAGGAAGACGGTGATGCCGCCGAAAATCGCGAGGATCATGTGGTGGTGGCTGCGCCGGGCAATGCTTGCGCAGAGCCGCGTCGGCGAGCCGGCCGCTCCTTCCGGTCCGGGCAAGGGATTCTCCGTTTCAATGCAACGGAATGACGCTCGCACCAATTTGTTTACGGCGCCTTAAGCATGTTGAGCGATCCGTAGGAGAAGGATCATTTTCCCATCACCATGGTCGTCGGCAGGATGAGCGAAAGCGTCAAGCAGCAATCGGAACGCACCGGTTCCGAAGGGGAGGCCCCCTTCGGTGAAACCGTTGCACGGCTGCGGGAGCGTTTCCGCTCCATGAACGAGACCGTGCAGGGCGTGACGCCCGAACTCGGCCCCGCCAGCCACCCCGTTGTCGATCTCCAGCGCCTCGCCCGGCTGTGCGGGCGGCGGGTCGACGAACCGGTCCCCGATACGCCGCCGACCTCGATGCCCGGCCCGGCGACATTGGCCCTGATCGCCGACAAGCTGGGCTTTTCGGTCATCTGGGAGGCGATGTCCCTCCGGCAGCTCGATCCGGCGCTCCTGCCGGCCGTGGTGATGCTTCGGGACCGCTCCAGCCGGCTGGTGATCGGGCGGACTGATGAGAACAGCTTCCGCCTGCTCGGCCCGGACGGCGCCTATGATGTGGAGATGGACAGGCTCGATCGGGCGGCCAGCAGCTCGATCTTCCGTGTCATCGACCTTGAGCGCCCGGCGCCCCGGCCTGTCCCCACGCCGGCGCCCATGCAACCGGCGACTCCGGCGGAGCCCGGTCCGGAAAAGGCGCCGCCGCCACAGACGCCCCGTCCGGATGCTGCGAGCCTTCCCGAGGGGCGGCCGGTCGTGCCGCAAACCCCGATCCCCGGTATGCCCGGACCGCCCTCTCGCGATGGAACCGGAACGGCAGGCCATGAACCCAGGCCTGCCGGGTCCGGAGCCGGGCCGAACCCGCCTCGGCATGAGGAAACCCTCCGCAAGGAGCCGGCCATGCCGGAGCCCGCCGCATCCGAATTCCATGCGACGCGGTCGGACCCCGCAGGAGCCGGTCAGGCCGGAATCGGTCAGGCGAGACCGGATCATGCACGGGGCAGTCACGCGAGAAGCGACCTGCCGGAGGAAACGCCGGCCAACGTGTTCTCCCTGCTGCGCCTCTCGCTGGAAGGGCAGGGCGGAAGGATCGCCTATCTCTGCCTCGGTGGATTGCTCATCAACCTTCTCGGAATGGCCTTGCCGCTTTTCTCGATGGCAGTCTTCGACCGGGTGATCCCGCATGGCGCCAACGAGACCCTCTGGGCGCTGTCCATCGGGGCGATCCTCGCCCTCGTGCTGGAAACCGTCCTGCGGCACGCCCGCCTGAAGCTCGGCGATGCTGTCGGCCATGAGGCCAGCCATGTCCTGCAGGCTCGCTTCGTGCGACGCCTGCTCTTTGCCCGGGCGCAGCGCGTGCCGCGTCAGATTGGCCCGATCATGCCGCTGATCCAGGAAATGGAGCAATCCGGCCGACTCATGCCGCAGCTGATCGCCAGCGTCGTGATCGATCTGCCCTTCTTCATCTTCCTGATGCTCTTCATCTTCTCGATCAGCGGCCCCGTGGTGCTGGCACCTCTCCTTGCCACGGTCCTCGTGGTGCTTTGCCATGTCGTGGCCCATGTGATGTCGCACCGGGCGCTGCGCGAGGCGATGGGCGCACAGGGCAGGCAGGTCCAGCAGGTGATGGATATGGTGGGTGGCATCGAACGGCTGCGGATCACCAATGCCGCGCCATCCCGCATGGCCGCGTGGGAGCAGGCGTCGGACGAAGCCGGCTATACGGGCCATCTTGCCCGTTACTGGAACGGCATGGCGGCGCAGCTCGCCGCCGTGATCGTCCAGGTCTCGATCGTCGCGACGCTGGTCATCGGCACCTATCGCATCCAGGACGCGAGCATGACGATCGGTGCGCTTTCGGCGGTGATCCTGCTGGTCAACCGCTCGATGATGCCGATCTCGATTCTCTCGGGACTGGTTTTCCGGGCCCTGCAGAATGTCCGCGCGCTTTCGGCATTGGCGCCGTTCCTTGTCGAGCCGATCGAACAGGCCGGAGATCGGGCCCGCCCGATCCGGCCGGGATTCCGGGGCAAGATCGACCTCCATCGGCTGACGGTCGTTTATCCGGGGGAACTGCGCCCCTGCCTCCGGGACATCACGCTGTCCATCGCGCCGGGCGAGCGCGTCGCGCTGGTCGGCAAGGCCGGGTCGGGCAAGTCCACCCTGCTGCGCGTGCTGGCGCGCCTCGTCGAGCCGCAGGATGGCCGCATCCTGCTCGACGAGCAGGAAATCGGCCAGTACGACCCTGCCTGGCTCCGGGCCCACCTGGCGCTGATGCCGCAGGACTCGGCCCTGTTCGATGGCACGCTGCATGACAATCTCGTGGCCGGGCTGCCGGATATTGACCCCGCCTGGTTCGAGCAGGTGAACCGGCTCGCCGGCGTCGCGGATTTCGCGAGCCTCCATCCCGCTGGCTATACCCTGCAGGTCGGCCCCGGCGGCCAGAGGCTCTCGGGGGGCGAACGGCAATCGGTGTCCCTCGCCCGCGCCCTTATGGGCGCGCCGGCCGTGCTGCTGCTCGACGAGCCGACCTCCGCCATGGACAACGGCCTCGAGGCCCGCGTGGTCGCAGAGCTGCGCAAGCTGGAAACGGATCGCATGGGCGTGATCGTCGCGACCCATCGATTGCCCGTGCTGGCCATGGTCGACCGGATCATCTGGCTCGATCAGGGACGGATCGTGGCAGACGGACCGAAGGACCAGATCCTCAAGCGCTTCGGGGTCGGACCGGCAGCGGCTTAACCAAAGCGAAGCCAACGCCGATGTATGACCGGGAAGCCGAGCAGGGAAGGCAGCCACAGGGTCATGACAGAAGGCGGGGACAACGAGAACCATTGGCCGGGCTATGTCGACGCCCTGACCACGATGACGATGATGCTCGTCTTCGTGATGATGATCCTCGCGATCGCGCTGTTCGGCATCACGCAGAACGCGTCCCGCTCCCTGGTTGAGAAGATCGCGGATGCGGCCGGCCTCCCCGTCGAGGGGCGTCAGGCCGATACCGAGGCCATGGCCCGGCAGATCGCCGAGACCCTTGAAAGCCAGCGACGGAACCCGCCGGTCGCGAAGCTCCCGGAAGACAGGGCCATGCCCGTCGAAGGACAGGAGCGGGTGGTCCATGCCGGCGAGGCTCCGAAACCCTTCGTCCCGCGCGGCGAGATCGCGACTCGGCAATCGGAGGCTGTCCTCACCCTGACCTTCCCGACCCGGAGCACGAGCATTGACGAGAATGCCGGCAATGATGTCCGCGCCTTCGTGGAGGGGCACCGCGGCAAGGCCACCCATTTCCAGATCATGGCCCTGGCCGGCCTTGAGCTTGGCAATGCGTCCGATGCACGGCGCGTCGCCTTCTACCGCGCGCTCTCGGCGCGGACACAGCTGATTGCCGGCGGCATCCCGGCCCAGAATATCCAGGTCAGGGTTGTGGACAGCCGTGAAGGCACCAATGCAGACCGGATCGAGATCCGCGCCATGGCCGGCAGCCCGGGCGCCGAGGAGCGCTGAGCCCGCACCCGGACCGGCGATGTTTGTAAGTTGCTAACCATAATCAGCGACTGTGGTCCGGCTCATAAGAGGATTCGCTGCCGACCATGAAGACCCCGCTGTCCGACCGCCAGAATGCCTTGAGGCAAACCATCCACGCCCAGCTGCTCCGGATGGTCATCGTGATGGGCGCGGTGGGGCTCGTCGTGATGCTCGGACGTCATTTCGTCTGGCAGGGCCTTGTCGCCAATCCCTGGCTGAACGGGATGATCATCGCGGTTTTCGCCTTCGGCACGGTGCTGGCCTTCCAGCGCGTTCTCCGGATCCGTGCCGATGCCATCGCCTTCGAGGCGTTGCAGGAAGCGTTCAACGATTCCCGGCGTGAGCGGACGGAAACGTTGGACGACCCCTACTGGCGGCACTACCGCGCACTCGATCCCGGGATCGTGTTCTCGCGGCCGAAATCGCTCGGGCATATGTTCGAGCTGGCCTATGATGAACTCTTCCGCGCCAAGAACCTCTCGATTTCGGTCTCGACCATGCAGAACGTGGTCAGCGGCATCGAGCAGAAACTGGCCGACGAGCGCAACCAGCTCACCTATCTCGCCGGGTTGCTGATCTTCCTCGGGCTGATCGGCACCTTCATCGGCCTGATGGAGATGGTCGGTTCGGTCGGGGGCATCATCGGCAGCCTCGGCGGCAACGATGCCAGCTCCGGCGATACGATGAAGCGGCTGCTGACGAACCTGCAGGTGCCGCTGACAGGCATGGCAACCGGGTTTTCCTCCTCGCTTTTCGGGCTCTTCGGATCGCTGATCCTCGGCATCCTCTCCCGTTTCGGCAGCCACGGGCTGAACATTCTCAAGGATGAATTCTCGGGCTGGCTTGCCGGAATGTCGCATATGGGCAGCGGCAACCGCAGCGAGGCCGGCGAACTGGCGCGCCTTATCGCGACCAATCTGGCCGATTCCGGGGGTGGAAGTCGCGGCGCCGGTACGGCAGGCGGCATTTCCGATGTCGGCGTTGTCGCCACGATGGCGCAGGGCTTCGGCCGCATGAACCAGGGCATGGATACCGTCAACAACACGCTGCCGGATATTGTGAGCCTGCAGGCCAGCAACCAGGAGATGATCAGGGTCATGCTCGGCGCGGTCTCGAAGATCGCCGCGGAAACGGGGGAAATGCGCGAGCAGATCAGCATGCTCGTCGCGGCACAGACCGCCAATGCCGAATATCTGCAGGAGCTGATCAATGTGCAGCGGAAGACCGAGACGGGGCTGACATCGGGCTTCAACGGCATGGCCCATATCATGGAAGTCACTGGCCAGGCGTATCTCGACGGCCTTCGCCGCCTGACCTCGGAGAACTACGAAACCAACGCCCGCCTCGCCAAGCTGCTGGATGTGAAGGCGGCCGGCGATCGGATCACCGAAATCGCCGTGGGTATCGAGGGGAAGGTCAAGAACGGTTTCGGAGGCCTCGCCACCCTGCTCGAGCGGACCGCCATGTCCATCGAATCCTCGATGCAGCGGATGGCGCAGGATCATGCCGATCTCAAGGAAGCCCTCCGCGATGGCGGGCTCGGGTCGAGCCAGGTCGGCCTGTCCAAGGAATTCGAGGATCGCCTGGCTTCCGGCTTCAGCGAGGTCTCGCGATCCTTCGAGACCGTCTTCGCGGCCTATTCGACCATTCTCAACCGAGCGATGATGCAGAATGCCCTTGCCGCAGAGGACGGCACGCCCCCCCCTGTCGCGATGCCGGGGAATGGCGGAGTCGTGCTGCCGGAACACGAGCGGCGTCAGGCACAGAATGCCGGCCCGGATTATGACCACGACGCCCTGCGCCAGCGGCTTTTCGTGACGGCGCTGAACCGCCGCATCCAGACAAACTGAGAAAGGGTCCGTGATGTCGATGAACGGGGACAGCCACGCCTATCCGGATCGCGCGCGCGAGGGACTGCCGAACGAGCCCCGCCGCCGCATGACGCCCGCCGAGATGCGCGAGGAGATCGGGCTGCGCATCGGTCGGGACGCCGGGGAGGAACCCCGCCAGGCGCCCGCGCGGCAGGGCTGGCTGGCCCGCTTCTGGCCCCGCCGGCGGAACCCGCAGGATGAGGCGTTGCGGCCATGCTGCGTTGTCGCCGTGCTGATCCTGACGGATCGCTCCCTTGCGCTCGACGGGCTGGTTCTCGAGATCGCCGAGGACTGCCTCGTCTTCCGGCAGGGGTCCCGCTACATTTTCGATCGGACCGAAGCAGAGGTGATGGTCCGCTTCGGCGAGCATGAATTGCGCGGCCGCATCGTCGAGACGTCCACGAGGGGTTATCTGGTCGAGCTGCAGGATCTCCTGTCCCCGGCCGAAGTACGGACGCTTGTGCAGGTCCACGGCCTGCCGGCCTGAAGAATTCGAGCCGAGTTCGACCGCCTGGCCTCATCAAACGTTAGGAGGTTCGATGCTATCCGGATGGCGCGTCGGGGCACCGGCGCCCGCAAAATAGGGCAGCTTTTGTGTCGGATCCGACAAAGCATGATGACCTGATCGAAAGCGCTGCAGGAGAGCTTGCCCAGCGCCATCAGTTCTTCCTGAACATTGCCAACGGGTTCGGAATCGTCTTCGCGCTGCTCGCCATGGGCATCTTTGCCAGCCACGGCGAGACCGGGCTGATCGACCTTCGTGCGGCAGCCCTCCGGCTCGGGATCAATGTCGACTGGCTGACGGACCGCAATCTTTTCCAGCTCGCTTTCGGCGCCCTTGCGGTCTCGCTGGTCATCGCCATCGGAGCCTCGTTCAGCAATATCGCCCATTCGCGCCGGGCTGTCGCCACCGTGCGGCGGATCGAGGCGATCGTCCTCGACCGGGCGATGCGCGATCCTCTCACGGGGCTCCATAACCGCTCCGGCTTCAAGACCCGGCTGGATCACGCCCTCGAGACACGGACGGAAGATGCCATCCTCGGCGTGATCTACATCGACCTCGACAAGTTCAAGGACGTCAACGATACGTTCGGCCACGAAATGGGGGACAGGCTGCTGGTCGCCGTCGCCGAATGCCTGCGCAATCTCGCGGGTCCGAAGGCCGATATCGCCCGCCTCGGTGGTGACGAATTCGCCATGGTCGTATATGGCCGCCGGACGCCGGACCAGATCGAGCAACTCGGTCATGACATCAGCACCGTGCTCGGCCAGCCCTTTGTGATCGGCTCGACGGAACTGCTTATCGGGGGCTCTGTCGGGATGGTTGTCGCGCCGATGGACGGGACCGAATCGACTGTCCTCGTCCGCCGCGCCGACATCTCGATGTATCGCGTCAAGGCCGCAGGCCGCGGCCAGGCACTTCGCTTCGATGCCAGCATGGAAGACGAGCTCCGCCGCCGCAAGTTCCTCGAGGGGGAGCTGCGCCATGCGATCGGGCGCGACCAGCTCCAGGTCTGGTACCAGCCCTACATGGCCTCGGATGGCGAGACCGTGGTGGGGGTCGAGGCGCTGCTCCGCTGGGTCCATCCGGACGAGGGCATCATCTCCCCCGGCGTTTTTGTCCCGCTGGCGGAGGAGTCGGGCCTCATCGTCGAGATCGGAGAATGGACAATGCGCCGGGCGCTGAGCGATGCGCTGGATCTGGGCGACATCCACATGGCAGTCAACGTCTCGCCGGTCCAGTTCCGCCGTCCCGAATTTCTCGAACACATGCTTTCGGTCATCGGACAATCCGGTGTCGAGGCCAAGCGCGTCGAGATCGAGATCACCGAAGGCGTGCTGATGGAGGATGCCGAGACGGCCATCAGCATCATCAACGGCTTCCGCAGCGCCGGCATCCATGTCGCGCTGGATGATTTCGGCACCGGTTATGCCTCGCTCAGCTACCTGCGGCGCTTCCCCTTCGACAAGCTGAAGGTCGACCAGGCGTTCGTGCGCAATCTCGGCCGTTCGAACGGCTCGGCGGCCATCATCCATGGGGTGGTCTCGCTGGGGCGCTCCCTGGGCATGACCGTCCATGCCGAAGGGGTGGAAACCCTCGAACATCACATCTTCCTGCGCGCTGCAGGCTGCCACCATTTCCAGGGCTTCTATTTCGCGAAGCCGATGCCGCTGCCCGATCTCCATCGTTTCATCGAAGCGAAGCGCAATGCCCCGGGCGCGCTCAATTTGCGGCTGCAGCACTGACGTCCGGGCCGCTGCCGCGCCTTTCACGTTCATGAAGATTGCCGCATGTTAACTTGCGGCCTTTCTCCTTCTCTCCTATCCAGAAGCTGGTCAGGGCCCCGGCAGGGCACCGGCCGGCGGTAAGCATCCTTCGCGCGTGTTGCGGGCAAATGGTGCCGCCCTGCAAGCGAGAGGCCCATTCCCGGCATGGTTTTCCTGCTCCCTCGTTCAGCCCCCCGTTCAGGGCCGCAGGCAAGGCGGGGATCGTGCCTCCTGTGGTTGGCCGGCATGGGATGGCTGCTGGCCGGATGCAGCGTCACGCCGCCGACGGAGGCCGGCATTCCGCTCGCGGATCGGTTCAACGGGGCTTCCGCCCGGCCAGCCTCGGATATCACGCGCTGGTGGACCCGGTTCGGTTCCCCCACGCTGACCGGATTGGTCGACAGGGCCGATGCCGACAATTTCGACGTGGCAGCCGCCGCGGCGCGGATCGAGCAGGCCGATGCCCAGGCCCGGATCGCGGGCGCGTCCCTTCTGCCGGCGCTTTCCGGCGCCCTTGACGCCAGCCGGTCGCAGCGATCGGGCACGAATAGCGGCCGGATCACCTCGCCATCGCTGAGCAGCAGCTTTTCGGGCAGCCTTGCCGCCAGTTACCAGCTCGATCTCTGGGGCCGCAACCGCGACCTCCTTCGGGCCGCGGAAAGCCAGAGCCTCGGCGCGCGCTTCGCCTTCGACACGGTTCGGCTCTCGACGCAGGTCGCGGTCGTCAACGCCTATCTCCAGCTTGCCGCCGCCCGGGATCGGCTGGCCATTGCCGAGAGCAATGTCGGCAGCGCCGAGCGCATCCTCGGGGTCATCCGCGAGCGGCTCGGGGCCGGGACAGCCTCGGCCCTCGACAGGGCGCAACAGGAAGGCCTTGTCGCCCAGCAGCGGGCCACCATCCCGCCGCTCCGGCAGAACCTCGAGACATCGCGCAATACGCTCGCGCTGCTGCTCGGCCGGCCCCCGGAGGGATTTGCCGTCGCTGCAGCAAGCCTTCGGAGCCTGCGGGCGCCCGTAGCCCGGCCCGGCCTTCCCGCAGACCTGCTGCTTCGCCGTCCCGATCTCCGGCTGGCGGAAGCCCGGCTGGAAGCGGCCGACGCCAATGTCGAGGCCAGCCGGAAGGCCCTGCTGCCGTCCATCCAGCTGACCGGACAGGCGGGACTGCAGAGTGCCGCGCTCAACCTGGTTCTCCGGCCGGAATCGGCGATCTGGTCGCTTGCGGCCGGCGTTACCCAGCCGATCTTCGATGGCGGCCGCCTCCGGGCGGAAATCGTGCTGAGCGAGGCGCAGCGGCAGGAATTGCTGGAAGCCTACCGGCAGGCCATCGTCTCGGCTTTGGTCGATGTCGAGAACGCGTTGGTCGCCGTGCGTGAAACGGCGGCGCGGGAGCAGGCACAGGCGGTGGCGGTGGCGCGGGCCCGCGAGGCGTTCGGTTTTGCCGAACAGCGGTTCCGCGAGGGGACGATCGACCTGCAATCCCTGCTCAATACGCAATCGACACTCTTCCAGACGCAGGATGCGCTGGTCCAGGCGCGGCTCGCACGGCTTCAGGCCTCGGTCGCCCTGTTCCAGGCGCTGGGCGGAGACTTTGTCGGCGGAACCTCGCTGTATGCTGCGCATGCCCGGATCCGGCTGGCCATCGCTCCTGTTGACAGGGAATCCCCATGAAGCGCGGCCGGATTTTCCTCGTTCTCCTGCTGCTCGGCGCCGCCGGGGGCAGCTATGTCGGCTGGAAGCAATGGCAGGCCCGGCAGGGCGAGACAACGCAGCCGGGCGGTCGCCGTGGTGGTGCCGTGGAAGGGCCCGTCGCGGTCTCCGCCAGCGCGGTCAAGGTCGAGGACGTGCCGCTCCTGCGCGAGGGGATCGGCAATGTCCAGGCCAATGCCCTGGTGACCGTGCGCGCCCAGATCGAGGGCAAGCTGCTTTCGGTCGAGTTCCGCGAGGGACAGATGGTCCGGGCCGGAGATGTGCTCGCGCGGATCGATCCCGCCGCACCCCAGGCGCAGCTTGACCAGGCACTCGCGAAACAGGCGCAGAACCAGGCCAACCTCGCAAATGCCCGGCTCGATCTCGAGCGCTACCAGCGCCTCGCCGCCACCAATGCCGGGCCCCGCCAGCAGGCCGACCAGCAGAAGGCGGTGGTCGAGCAGCTGGAGGCCCAGCTTCGTGCCGACGAGGCCGCGATTGCCAGCGCCCGGACCAGCCTCGGCTACACCACCATCACCTCGCCGATCGACGGGCGCGCGGGCCTCCGGCAGGTCGATGCCGGCAACATTGTCCGGGCCGGTGATGCGGCCGGGCTTGTCACGGTCGCACAGGTCCAGCCGATTGCCGTGGTCTTCACCCTTCCACAACGTGATCTCGCTGTCGTGCCGGCAGCTCTTGCCCGGGGACCCGTTCCGGTCGACGTGATCGATGCCGACGGCAGGTCCGTTATCGCCACCGGCAAGCTCGATGTCGTCGACAATCAGGTCGATATCACGACAGGTACGATCCGGCTGAAGGCAAGCTTCGCCAACGAGGATGCTCGGCTCTGGCCCGGCCAGTTCGTCTCGGTCCGCGTGCGTGTCGGCGCTCTGGCCGGCGCACGCACGGTGCCGACACCGGCCCTGCGGCGGGGGCCGGCTGGTCCGTTCGTCTATGTGATCGGCGAGGGCGAGAAAGTTTCCGCCCGCCCTGTGGTCACGGGCCCCCAGGACGAGGAGCGCGTTGTCATCACCCGCGGTCTCGAACCCGGCGAGCGCGTTGTCACCGCCGGGTTCCCCCGCCTTTCCGAAGGCCGCGAGGTCACCGTCCTGCCCGACCCCTCCGGAACCGAGGCCCTGCCGGTCGCCCCGGCCCAGCGCCAGCGCGGCGGGCCGGGGTCCCGCCAGCGTCCGCCTGGCGCCCCTGCGGGGGGGCGCAATGCCGGACAGCCGGGCAGCACGCCGTCCGGTGCTTCACCGCCGGGCAACGCCCCGCCGGGTCCTCCGCTTCCCGCCCCCCGGCCCTGAGCGAGGCCCGGCATGAATGTCTCCGCTCCCTTCATTGCCCGGCCGGTCGCTACATCCCTTCTGGCCCTGGCCGTGCTGATCGTCGGGCTGATGGGGTATCGGGCCCTGCCGGTCTCCTCGCTGCCGCAGGTTGATTTCCCGACGCTCGTCGTGACCACCAACCTGCCGGGCGCCAGCCCGGAGACCATGGCTGCCCTCGTCACCGGACCGCTGGAACGCCAGCTCGGCCAGATCCCCGCGCTGACGACCCTCACCTCGACGAGTTCGTTCGGTCTCAGCCAGATCACGCTGCAATTCGCGCTCGACCGCGACATTGATGGTGCCGCGCAGGATGTGCAGTCGGCGATCAATGCCGCCGGTTCGTCTCTGCCGAGAACGCTGCCTTACCCGCCGACCTACACCAAGGCCAACCCGGCGGATGCGCCGATCCTCACCCTTGCCCTGACCGCGCCCAACACGCCGGTCCGCGTTATGGCCGATCTTGCCGATACGCTGATTGCCCAGCGTCTCGCCGAAATCGGCGGCGTCGGCCGCGTTGCCGTGCAGGGCGGTTCGAAACCGGCGATCCGCGTGCAGGCCGATCTGGCGGCCCTCGCATCCAAGGGTCTCAGCCTCGAGGATCTCCGCAGCGCCGTGTCCGCGGCCAATGTCTCCGCCGCCAAGGGCTCGCTCGATGGCGCGGTCCAGAGCCACGCCATCGCGGCGAATGACCAGATCACCTCCGCGCGGGACTATGCGCTGGTCACCATCGCGTTCCGGAATGGCGCGCCTGTTCTCCTGCGGGATGTCGCCACGATTGCCGACGGGTTCGAGAACGAGCGCGTCGGCGCCTGGCGCCAGGGCCGGCCGGCAGTGGTGCTCGATATCCAGCGTCAGCCCGGTGCCAATGTCGTCTCCACCGTGGACAGGATCCGCGCCGAGTTGCCGCGCCTTGCCCGGGCGCTTCCGGCGGATGTCTCGCTGGATGTCGTGGCCGACAGGACAGAGGCCATCCGGGCCTCGATCCATGATGTCCAGTTCACGCTCGCCCTCTCCGTGGGGCTGGTGATCATGGTCGTGCTGCTCTTCCTGCGCACCTGGGCCGCAACCATCATCGCCGGGGTCACCCTGCCGCTCTCGCTGATCGGCACCTTTGCCGTGATGTGGTCCTTTGGCTATTCGCTCGACAATCTCTCGCTGATGGCCCTGACCATCGGAACCGGCTTCGTGGTCGACGATGCCATCGTGATGATCGAGAACATCGCCCGGCACCGCGAGGAGGGCGGCGATGGCCATGCGGCCGCTCGGCGGGGCTCGGCCGAGATCGGGTTCACGATCATCTCGCTGACCGTGTCGCTCCTCGCGGTTTTCATCCCCCTTCTTTTCATGAGCGGGCTGGTCGGGCGGATGTTCCGCGAGTTCGCGGTGACGCTCTCGATTGCCGTCGTCGTCTCGGCGGTCGTCTCGCTGACGCTGACGCCGATGATGTGCGCCCGCCTCCTCAAGCCGGTCCGGCCCGAAGCGGCGGGGCGACGGCCCGGCCCCCTCGGCCGGTTGTCGGACGGGATCGGTGGCAGCCTCGCACGGGGTTATGCCGCCTCGCTGGCAATTGTCCTGCGCCATCGCGGGCTGACGCTGGTCGTCACCATGCTCACGGTGCTCGCCACGATCTGGCTCTACATGGCGATGCCGAAGAGCTTCCTGCCGGTGCAGGATACCGGGTTGCTCAGTGTCACGCTGCGTGCCGCCCCGGACGTCTCCTTCGAGGAAATGGCCCGCCTGCAGGCCAAGGCCGGCGAGGCTATCCGCAAGGTGCCCGAGATCGCCGATGTCGTCGCGGTCGTCGGGACCGGACTGACCAATCCGACGCCGAACATCGCGACCCTTGCGGTTACCCTGAAGCCCCATGCCGGTCGGCAGCGCAACGCCGCGGCAATCGTTCCGGATCTCGAATCCGCTCTTCGCGGGCTCCCGGGGGTGACAGCCTTCGTCAAGCTCGTCCAGGACGTGCAGATCGCCACGCGTGCGAGCTGGAGCCAGTACCAGTACACCTTGGTCGGCGCCGAGGGCGACGAGGTCCGCCGGTGGGGCCGGCTTTTGCTGCGCCGGCTGGCTGCCGAGCCGGGATTCGCCAATGTCGCCTCCATCGAGGAAGACGAGGGCCTCGAGGCGCGGATCGTGGTCGACCGGGTTCGCGCCGGCCAGTATGGCGTGTCGCTGCAGGCCGTCAGCGATGCGCTCAACAACGCCTTCGCCCAGCGTCAGATCTCCACGATCTATGGCCAGGCCAACCAGTACCGCGTGGTGCTGGAAGTCGAACCCCGCTACAGGAGCGACCCCTCGCGTCTCGAGACCATGCGCTTTCCCGGTGCCGGGGGCGTACAGGTGCCTCTTCCGGCCTTTGCACGGATCGAGCGTGGTACGGCACCCTTGGCGATCTCCCATCAGGAGCAGTTCCCGGCCTTCACGATCAGCTTCGACCTGAACGAAGGGCAGGCGCTCGGTGATGCCGTCCGGGCCGTCCATGCCGCGGAACGCGAGATCGGCATGCCCGGCGCCGTCACCGGCTCCTTCTCCGGCGAGGCCGAGGAATTCCGCCTCTCGCTCGCCAGCCAGCCCTGGCTGATCCTCGCCGCCATCCTCGCGATCTATATCGTGCTCGGCGTGCTCTACGAGAGCTATATCCATCCGCTGACCATCCTCTCGACCCTGCCTTCCGCCGGGATCGGGGCACTTCTGGCGCTGGCGCTGGTCGGCGAGCACCTGACGATCATCGGCGTGATCGGCATCGTGCTGCTGATGGGCATCGTGAAGAAGAACGCGATCCTGATGATCGATTTCGCCCTGCATGCCGAGCGGCATCGTGGCCTTACGCCGGAGGCGGCCATCGTCGAGGCCTGCGCCCTGCGGTTCCGGCCCATCATGATGACCACCCTGGCAGCCCTGTTCGGTGCCCTGCCGCTGGCGCTCGCCACAGGGCCGGGTGCCGAACTGCGGATGCCGTTGGGCGTTTCGATCATCGGCGGCCTGCTGCTCAGCCAGCTCCTGACGCTCTACACCACGCCGGTGGTCTATCTCGCGCTGGATCGGCTGCGGGTCCGGACCGGCGAAGCCGAGGCCTTCGCGCCGGCGCCGGATAGCTCGCAATGAATCTCTGCGCGCCCTTCATCCGGCGGCCGGTCGGTACCTCGCTGCTCGCGATGGGGCTGCTGATCTTCGGCTTTGCGACCTATCGGGAATTGCCGGTCGCCAGCCTGCCCTCGGTCGATTTGCCGACCATCCGCGTCTCGGCGAGCCGCCCGGGCGCCGACCCGGAAACCATGGCGGCCACCGTGGCCGCGCCGCTCGAACGCCGCCTCGGCGCGATTGCCGGCGTCACCGAGATCACCTCGACCTCGACACAGGGCAATACCAGCATCGCCGTCCAGTTCGATCTCGCCCGCAAGGTCGACAAGGCCGCGCAGGATGTGCAGGCCGCCATCAACGGTGCCATGGCGGATCTTCCCTCGGACATGCCTTCGCTGCCGCGCTTCCGGAAGGCCAACCCCGCCGCTCAGCCGATCCTTGTCCTGGCGCTGACCTCGCCGACCCTGCCGAACAGCGCGATCTATGACGCAGCTGATTCGGTGCTGGTCCAGCGCCTGTCGCAGATCGACGGCGTGGCCGATGTCAATGTCAGCGGGGCCGAGCAGCCTGCCGTCCGGATCGAGTTCGACCCCGCCGCGATCGCGCAGGCCGGGCTTACGCTCGAGCAGGTCCGGCTGGCCGTTGTCGGCGCCAATGCCCTCGGGCCGCTCGGGGCCTTCGAGGGCCGGCAGCAGAGCGAGGTCATCGCTCTCAACGCCCAGCTCCGGAGTGCCGAGGATTACCGCCAGCTGGTGATCCGCGCCGCGAATGGCCGGGTGATGCGCCTCACGGATATCGCCCGGGTCTATGATGGCGTCCGCAACACGCTGTCGGCCGGCAGCTATGACGGCAGGCCCGCCGTCATCATCAGCATCACCCGCGCCGCCAACGCGAATGTCGTCGAGACGGTCGGCCGGATCCGGACGCTGTTGCCCGAACTCTCGCGCTGGCTCCCGGCGGATATCCGCATCGACATCATGTCCGACCGGACGACCACGATCCGCGCCAGCCTCGAGGACATGCAGTTCACGCTGCTGCTTTCGGTCGGACTGGTCATGGTGGTCGTCTTCCTCTTCTTCGGCCGCATCGTCCCGACCCTCGCCGCCGGCGTGACCATCCCGCTTGCCTTTGCCGGCACCTTTCTCGGCATGTGGGCGATGGGGTTCAGCCTCAACAATCTCTCGCTGATGGCCCTGGCGATCAGTGTCGGCTTCGTCGTCGATGATGCGATCGTGGTTATCGAGAGCGTGATCGAACGGATCGAGCGCGGGCTTTCGCCGGTCCGTGCCGCCATCGAGGGGGCGGGCGCCATCGCCTTCACGGTGATCTCGATCAGCCTGAGCCTCGTTGCGGCCTTCATGCCGCTTTTCTTCATCGGCGGCATCGTCGGAAAATTCTTCCAGGAATTCGCCGTTACCGTCGCCTTCGCGATTCTCGTTTCCACGCTCGTCGCCCTTTCCGTCACCCCGATGCTGTGCGGGCGCTATCTCGCCGCCCGGCCGCCGGGACGGTTCGAACGCCGGGTCAATGCCGGCCTCGCGGCGATCATTTCGGTCTATTCCCGGTCGCTGGACTGGGCCCTGCAACGGCTCTGGCTGATGATCGGCCTGACCCTCGGCGCCATCGCCCTGACCGTCTATCTCTTCACCGTGATTCCCAAGGGCTTCTTCCCGCAGGACGATAACGGCCTTCTTTTCGGCTGGAGCGAGGCTGCTCCCGACGTGTCCTTCGACCAGATGCGCCAGTTGCAGGAGCGGGCGGCGGCCGTGCTGATGGCCGATCCCGCCGTCGCCCATGTCGGCTCTTTCCTTGGTGGTGGCTCCGGCACCGTCAACAATGGTCGGTTCTTCGTGGCGCTGAAGCCGCTGGCCGAACGCCGGATGAGCGCGCAGCGCGTGGTCGGCCGGCTGCGGATGAGCCTGTCGAGGATCGCCGGCCTTTCGGTTTTCCTCGTGGCCACGCAGGATGTCCGCGTCGGTGCGCGGCAGGGCAAGTCGGATTACCAGTTCACCCTGTGGAGCCCGGATCTCGCTGCCCTGCGTGAGGTGACGCCGCGTGTTGTGCAGCGCATTCGCAGCGTGCCGAACGTCACCGATGTCTCGACCGACCAGGAGGAGGGCGGCCTCCAGTTCGATATCCGGATCGACCGTGACATGGCCGCTCGGCTCGGCGTCACCATTGCCAGCATCGGCACGGCGCTCAACAACGCGTTCTCGCAACGGCAGATCGTGACCATCTACGGCGAGCGCAACCAGTATCGCGCGGTGCTTTCGGTGGCGAAAGGCGAGGGCAGCGACATCGTCGATCTCCAGCGCATCTATGTCCCGGCTTCCGGCGGGAAGCAGGTGCCTCTGGCCAGCCTCGTCACCCATGCCCGTTCGGTCACACCGCTGGCGGTCAATCATCAGGGGCAGTTCGCCGCGGTCACGGTCAGTTTCGGCCTCGCACCGGGCGCTTCCCTCGGCGAGGCCACGCAGGCCATCCGCCGTGCCGTGGCCGACATGCGCCTGCCGGAAGCGGTGCAGGCCGAGTTTGCCGGGGATGCGGCAGCCTTCAACCGCAGCGCCAACAGCCAGGCCGTGCTGATCCTTGCCGCCCTGCTGGCGATCTATATCCTGCTCGGGATCCTCTATGAGAGCCTGATCCACCCGCTGACGATCCTCTCGACCTTGCCCTCCGCAGGTCTGGGTGCCCTGCTCGCGCTGAAAGTCAGCGGGCAGGATCTGACCCTCGTCGCCATGATCGGCATCATCCTGCTGATCGGCATCGTGAAGAAGAACGGGATCATGCTCGTGGATCATGCCCTGCACGCCCAGCGCCATCTGGGGCTCGGCACCCGAGAGGCCGTGGTCAGGGCGGCCCGCGAGCGTTTCCGCCCCATCCTGATGACCACGCTTGCGGCGATGCTGGGTGCGTTGCCGCTGGCTTTCGGGGAGGGGCCCGGTGCCGAGTTGCGCCGCCCGCTGGGCTTGACCATTCTCGGCGGGCTCTTCGTCTCGCAGGTCCTGACGCTCTACACCACGCCGGCCATCTATCTCGCCTTCGACCGGATGGCCCGCCGCAGGCCTGAAGTGGCGACGAATGAAGCGGGCACCGCTCCGCAGGCCTGAGCGCCTCCGCGCTCAAACCAGACGGCGTTCGAGGCTCCGGACAATATGTTCCGCCAGCCGGTGCACCGCCCGGTTGTGCGTGGGGGCTGTGAGCAGCGCAATCTCGGTATCCCGCAGGTCCGGCAAGGGGCTGTCCTCGAGAATGCGGAATCCGGCGGGCACCATGTCCTTCGGAAGGACGGCAACGCCCAGAGCGGCCTTCACGGCCGCCAGCGTTCCCGCGAGCGACCCGCAGGTATAGGCAATCCGCCAGGTCCGGCCTGCCCGGTCGAGCGATTCCGTCGCCCGCTTGCGATAGACGCACGGCGCGGGAGAGACGACCAGCGGGAGCCGCCCCTCGAGCGGCGGGATGAAATCCTCCGCCGCCACCCAGACCAGCGGTTCCCGCCAGACGCGCACGCCATCGGAGGTCCGGCCGATTTCCCGCTTGGCAAGCACGATGTCGAACTCGCCCTCCCGGAACCGGTCGAGCAGGTTCAGCGTGAGGTCGCAGGTCACTTCAAGTGTCAGCCGCGGATGGTTCCGGGCGAAGCGGGACAGGACCAGCGGCAGATGCGTCGTCGCGAAATCCTCCGGTGTGCCCAGCCGGATCACCCCCTCGACCGGCGCATCCACGTTGCGCTGGAGGATGGAATCATGGAGCGCAAGCAAGGCCCGCGCCTCCGGCAGCAGGCGCTCGCCCTCCAGCGTCAGGCGCAACGAACGTGGCGTCCTGTCGAACAGCCGGTGGCCGATCCGGGCCTCCAGCCGCTTGAGCTGCAGCGAGATCGCGGATTGGGAGCGGAGAAGGCGCTCGCTTGCCCGCGTCATTCCGCCGACCTCCGCTATGGTCACGAAAGTGCGCACAAGGTCGAGGTCAAGCTGGCTCTGGTTCGGTGTCGCGGAGGAACGGGGCATGGACCTGTCATTGATGAATGCAATGGCAACAACCTAGGAAATGAATTTCAATCATCAATGGGTCCCTGCCATGACGACGCCCGTCATCATGCCAACTGGGGGCGACCATGCCGGGATTTGACCTGCTTCTCACCAACCTTCTCTCGCCGATCGTGCTGGCCTTCGTTCTCGGCCTTGTCGCCGGGTTCATCCGCTCCGAACTCGAGTTGCCCGAGCCGGTCCTGAAACTCATCTCGATCTACCTGCTCTTCTCGATCGGGCTGACCGGCGGGCGCGAACTGGCCCGGGCGGAACCCGGGGCGCTGCTCGGGGTCTTTGCGGTCGCGGCGGCGCTGACCCTCGCCATCCCGATCGTGAGCTATGGCATCCTCCGGCGGTTCGGCCGGTTCGATATCGCCAATGCCGCCGCCATTGCTGCGCATTACGGCTCGGTCTCCTCGGTAACGTTCTTCGCGGCGCTGACCTTCACCCGGACGATGGGCAATCCGGCCGAGGGCTATGTCAGTGCGATCGTGGCGCTGATGGAATGGGGCGTCATCGTCGCGCTGCTCATCGCGCGGGTTGCCAAGGGCCGGGAATCGCAGGCGGGCCGGCTCGGCGCCATCGTGGCCGATACGCTTCGCGGCCGGGGCATCCTGCTGCTGACCGGGGGGATGACCATCGGTTTCCTCGCCAATGATGCGCAATGGGGCCAGATCGCGCCGTTCTACGAGCATCTCTTCCGGGGCATCCTGATGCTCTTCCTGCTGGAAATGGGCATGACCGCCTCCCGGCACATCCGGGCCTATGCCGGGGTCGGTCGGTTCATGACGGCTTTCGCCATTCTCTCGCCGATCGTCTGGGGCGTGGCGGGCGTGCTCCTCGGCAAGCTGGCCGGTCTGGAACTGGGTGGTGCCTTCGTCCTCGGCGCGATCGCGGCCTCCGCCTCGTATATCGATGCACCGGCAGCCTGCCGGGCCGCCTTGCCCGAGGCCAATCCCGGCATCTATCTCACGGCGTCGCTGGGCGTCACCTTCCCCTTCAACATGCTGATCGGGCTGCCGATGCTCTATCAGGTTGCGACCTGGCTCTATGGCGCTACCTGACGGCGCCGGGAACCAGACCTCGGCGTGGCAAACGGTCGGGATGGGAACCACTGGTGCTGCTGGAGAGGATTGAACTCTCGACCTCTCCCTTACCAAGGGAGTGCTCTACCACTGAGCTACAGCAGCACGGGGTTGTGCCTCTGCCATGCTCGTCCCGGCAGGTCAAGCCGCCTTGGCACCGGCGGGGAGGAGATTTCCAGAAATTGTGCGCCGCACAAAATTGTTGCAGCGCAACATAAACTGGGCTATAAGGGTACCGTCATCTTCAGGGTCGTGTTCCGCGTTCCCTTCACCTTGCCGCATCGGTGCCACGGCATCGAGTCCAGATTCAGGAGTTTACCATGGCTGTAGTCAAGAAGACCGCCCCCGCCGCCACCCCGGCCTCGATCGAAGCTGCTGTCGAGCAGGTCGTCGAAACCACCAAGGCCAACACGGAAGCCGTCGTTTCGGCCGCGACCGAAATGATGAAGCCGTTTGCCGAGATGAAGCCCTTCGCTGAAATCAAGCCGTTCGCCGACATGCAGGAGAATTTCCGCGCGCAGGCCGAAAAGGCCATCGAGCAGCTCCGCACGCAGTACACCACGCTGAAGGGCAATGCCGAAGTGGCCACCGGCAAGCTTGAGGAAAGCATGACCGCGGCCCAGGCCGGCACGCGCGAATTCAATGCCAAGGTGTTTGAACTGTTCCGCGCCCAGACCACGGCCGGTTTCGATCATCTCCAGGCCCTGTTCGGTGCCAAGACGCTCGCCGATGCGGTGAAGCTGCAGCAGGATTTCGCGAAGGTCCAGGTGGAAGCCATCCAGACCAACACGAAGAGCCTGGCCGAACTGGCGAAGAAAGTGGCGACGGATGTCGTCGAGCCGGTGAAGGCCTCGATCGTCCTGCCGTTCAAGCGCTGAACACGGCGAAGCCTCGCCGGACATTTGAAAGGGCGCCCCTCGGGGCGCCCTTTTTGCCGGGCGCTTCGGTGCCGGAACCGGCAATCCGGCTTCCGGCCGGGCCCTGCAATTCGTGCCTTGAAATCCTGATCAAGAGCGGATAGGACGCTGTCTCCGATCTGCAGTCGTAGCTCAGTTGGTTAGAGCGTCGGTTTGTGGCACCGAAGGTCGGTGGTTCGAATCCACCCGACTGTACCATTTCTCCAGGATCGTGAAGCCCAACAAAAAGGCCGCCCTCGGGCGGCCTTTTGCATTCCCTGTGCGGCAATCCGCGCTCAGCCCGCATGGGCCTCGCGCTTTTTCATGACGTAGCCGATCGCCACGACGATCGCGGCGCCGACGGCGGCCGCGCCATAGAAGATGGCTGTGATCGGCTTGGTGATCGTGACCGTTCCGCCATGGCCGTCCGATGCGGTGCCCGAGGTGATGAAGCTGGCGTTGATGCTGCGCATCCATTCCATCACGAAACCGTCCGAGACGATCATTTCCCCGGCGATCCAGCCCAGCAGGGCCGCACCCGCCCAGATGATGATCGGGAATCGGTCCATGATGGTCGAGAGAAGGGTCGAGCCGAAGATGATCAGCGGGATCGAGAGCAGCAGGCCGAAGATGAAGAGCCAGATATTGCCGCCCGCGGCCGCCGCGATCGCGATGACATTGTCGAGGCTCATCACGGCGTCGGCGATGGCGATGGTCCGGACAGCGCGCCACATGTTGTCGCTCGATTCGACATTGTGGCCCCCGTCATCCTCGCCCACGGCCAGCTTCACGCCGATCCAGAGCAGCAGCAGCCCGCCGACCACCTTCAGGAACGGCACCTGCAGGAGGTAGGTCACGAAGATCGCGAAGATGATGCGCAGCCCGATAGCCGTGCCCGCCCCGAGCAGCATCCCGATCTTGCGCTGCTTCTCCGGCAATTGCCGGCAGGCCAGCGCGATGACGATCGCATTGTCACCGGAGAGCAGCAGGTCGATCCAGATGATCTGCAGGATCGGCACGATGTAGGGGGTCAGGAATTCCATGGCGGCACTCTTTCTTCAACCGTTGGCAGTCCATGAACGATTGTCGTCAGGATGACAATAGCGCGAGGGAGATGATCACGGTTTTGCCCGGACCCGCCCGCCATCCGGTGGTCCGAATCATCCCGCCGGGCAGGGGCTCCTGTCCCGGCGCCGGCAGGAAACTGGCCTTCCCGCCAGGCTCGACCTGCAGGCATTCCGGCGGCAGCAGGAAGCCCAGCCCGAGCGCCTTGGCATAGGCTTCCTTCGCCGACCACAGGCGGATGAAGGCCTCGCCCTGCTGTGCAGGCGGAAGTGCCTTGAGCAGTCGGCTCTCGTCCTCGCGGAGAACCTTCCAGGGAATGGCATCGGAGCGGATGAGCCCCTCGAGATCGATCCCCGCCGGCTTCCGCGCGATCAGGATGGCACTGTAGGGCGCTCGTCCGGAAAAGCTGATCCGGAGATCCGTGCCGGCGAGGCAAGGCGCGCCTGCGGTCGATCGGGTGATCCGGAAATCCTCCGGTGCCTGATCGAGAACGGCGGCCGCCAGCGCCCGGACAGCGCGCCGCCGGAGGAGGTAGCCTTCGGGATCGGCATGGTCGCGCGCACCGCGTGCCTCTTCGGGCAGGGCGGGCGGAAGGGCAGGCAGCTCCTGCTGGCCGAGGATCGCCTCCACATGACCCCGGGAATGCCAGAGCCGGCGCGCGGTCCCGGCATCCGGCCAGACAAGGGAGTCGGCGTCGAAAGCGGATTCATCCTCATCGATGCGGGGCGACTCGCTTGCTGTCATGCGCCTGATCATGCCAGTGTCGTCGCCGAATCCAACATGGTCTTCATCCGCCGGCGCCCGCTCCCGGGCTGCCCGGATGCGAGGGTCTGATGTCTCCTGTCCTTCCTCCTGCCCGCCCGACCCTTACCTGGGCGGGCCTTGTCACCGGTGCCCGCTGGATGGTTCCGCTGATCCTCCCGGTCTCGATCTTCGGTCTTGCCGTCGGTGCTGTTGCGGCCCAGAAGGGCCTCACGCTGGTCGAGCTGAGCCTCATGAACGCACTGGTCTATGCCGGCGCCTCCCAGCTGGTCGCGCTCGGCCTCTGGCCCGAGCAATGGAACGGTGCGGCCCTGACGGCGATTGCGCTGGTGACGTTGACCGTCAATGCCCGGCTCCTGCTGATGAGCGCAGCCTTCCGGCCCTGGTTCGGCCCGGCCAATCCGGTCATTGCCTATGGTGCTCTGCTCACGCTGACCGATGCGAATTACATCGCGGGTCAGCGCTATTACGCCGAGGGTGGTCGCGATCTCGGCATGTTCATCGGCGCGGGCCTGCTGCTCTGGGTGGTCTGGATCGTCGCCCCGATCCCCGGCTATCTCGCCGGCCGACTGATCCAGGACAGCCGCGCTTTCGGGGTCGATCTCGTCATGCCGATCTATTTCTCGGCCATGGTCGCCCGCCTCTGGCAGGGGCGGAATGACAGCCTCGGCTGGCTGGTCGCCGGGCTGGTCGGCCTTGCCGTGCAGCGCTGGCAGGGCGGTACCGTTCACGTTGTCGTCGGTTCGCTGGCCGGAATGATCGTCGTGGCCCTGCTTACGCCCGCGACGAAGGAGGAGGCCGGCCGATGATCGTCGATGCCAGCCTCTGGACCCTGCTGGCGATCCTCGCCATGACCGCGGTCACCGTCTTCGTGCGGATGTTCGGGTTCTTCCTGATGGGCTTCATGCCGGTAGGGCCCCGGCTCGAAGCCGGCTTCCGCTCGCTCCCCGGGGCCGTCGCCGCTGCCACCTTCACGCCGCTCGTCGTGCAGGATGGCCCGTCCGCCCTGATCGCGATCCTCGTCGCGGTGGGGATGGCCCGTGCAGGCAGAAGTGACCTCCTGGCCCTCTGCGTCGCCCTTGGCCTGGCCATCGCCATCCGGCAGGCGGGGTTCTGAGCCACCGCCTGCGGCATCGTGGTTAACAACACTTTGTTCTCTTTTGCATGCTATCGACGGTGTGTCGCTGCAAGCAGGAGAGAGTGGCGTGACGCGTCGCGGGTGGATGGCAGGGAGCCGGATGCTGGGCCGCTCGTGCAGGCATGGCCTCGGTGCCGGCTTGCTCCTCGTCGGCCTGTCCGGCGCCATGGCCCAGGGGCTTGGCCCACCGCCGCCACCGGTCGGAAGCTTTCAGGGCACCCTTCCCGCCATTCCCCCCCTGCCGGAACAGCCGCCGCGGCCCAAGGCGAAGACGCCGCCCGCACCGGTCGTGCATGAACAGGTTGTCGCGCGGAATGACCGCCGGCCAACGGTCCATCCCGAATCCGTGACCATGATGACGGAAGCGGCGCGCCGCTATCGGGAGATCGCCGAAGCCGGTGGGTGGCCGATCCTTCCTGCGAAGGCCAGCCTCAAGCTCGGCGACGAGGGCGATCTTGTGCTCCAGCTGCGCGCCCGCCTCGCGGCGGAGGGTGACCTTCCCCTCGCCGAGAAGGACAACCCCCTTTTCGATCCGGGCCTCGCCGCCGCCGTGAAACGGTTCCAGGCCCGGCATGGACACAGCCAGAATGGCCTTGTGATGGGCCCCACGCTGAAGGCTTTGCGGGTGCCGGCGCAGGACCGGGCTCTCCAGCTCGCCGAGAGCGCGGATCGCCTTGCCTCCCGCAGCTTCGGCTTCGGCTCGCGCTATGTCGTCGTCAACATTCCGTCCGCCTCGGTCGAGGCGATCGAGAACGGCCTTGTCGAGAAGCGTTTCATTGCCGTGGTCGGCAAGAAGGACCGCGCCTCGCCCGAGGTCGAGACGCGGATCACCAATGTCAATCTCAACCCGACCTGGACGGTACCGGTCTCGATCATCAAGAAGGATATCATCCCGAAGATGCAGAAGGATCCGGAGTATCTCGCCAAGTCGAAGATCCGGATCTACGGCGCCAGCGGCGGCGAGATCGATCCCCGCCTGATCGACTGGAAGACCGAACGCGCGACGGCCTTCACGCTCCGGCAGGAATCCGGCGCGGGCAACGCACTCGGCCAGTTGCGGATCGACATGCCGAACCGCGAAGCCGTTTACATGCATGACACACCCTCGAAGCGCCTGTTCCTGCGCGACGATCGCTATCATTCCTCGGGCTGTGTCCGCGTCGAGAATGTCCGGGATCTCGCCGTCTGGATTCTCGAGGGCCAGCGCGGCTGGGACCGCGCGGCGATCGATGCGGCAATCCAGGAGGGCAAGCGTCGCGATATTCGCCCGGCCCAGCCCGTTCCGGTGATCTGGACCTATCTGACCGGCTATGTCACCCCGGATGGCCTCGTCCATTTCCGGCCGGATATCTATGGTCGCGACGGCGCGCCGCCGGCACCGCTGCCCGATCCGGCCGATCCGCAGCCGCGGATCGCGCAGCCGCCGGCCGTGGCACCGCCGCCAGTTCCCGCGCGCCCGGCAGCCCGGAGCGCAGAGGCGCAACCGCGCCCGGAAAACTATGATGCGACGGGCCTCAACGCCCGCGCGGCAGCGGCGTTCCGGCCGCCGGTCCAGCGCATCGACCCCTGATCACTCGGCGAGGACACGCGTCGAAGGGAAGGTGATCTCCACCATCGTCCCTTCGCCCGGGGTCGACCGGATGGCGAAATTCGCGCGGTTGGCCTCGACGAGCGCCTTTGTCAGCGGCAGGCCGAGCCCGGTTCCACCATGATCGCGCCGGGTTCCCACCTGGCGGAACGGCTCAAGCGCCTGCTCGATCTCAGTCGCCGTCATGCCGATCCCGGTATCGCGGATGCGGATCACTGCCTCGCCGGTATCCAGCAGGGCCGTCGCGACGATCACCTGCCCGCCGCTTTCGGTGAATCGGGTGGCATTGGACAGCATGTTGAGGATGATCTGGCGGATCGAGCGCTCGTCGGCCACCACGGCCGGCAGCCGCTGGGCCAGCTGGGTCCTTACCAGCACCCGATGGGCATTGGCCTGCGGCTGGATGATGCCGACGCAACTCGAAACGATACTGTTCAGATCCGTCGCGCCGAACCGCATTTCCATGCGGCCCGCCTCGATTTTCGCAAGGTCGAGAAGGTCGTTCACGAGGCTGACGACATGCTGCCCGGAGGTGCGGATATCGCCGAGATATTCCTTGTATTTCGGGTTCCCGATCGCGCCCAGCCGCTCCTCGAGCATCACTTCGGCAAAGCCGATGATCGCATTCATGGGCGTCCGGATCTCGTGGCTGATCTTGGTGAGGAAGTCGCTCTTCTTGGCGCTCGCGAGTTCCGCCGCCCGCCGGGCTTCCGTCAGTTCCGCTTCCGCCCGTTTCCAGGCCGTGAGATCACGCAGGACTGCGCAGAACCGCCGCGGCTCGTTCTCGCTGATCCGACCGAGCGTCATGAAGAGCGGGATCCGCCCGCCCTTCTTTTCCCGGCCCTGCACATCCCGGCCGTCATTGAGGACGGAACGGACACCGTTGCTCCGCAGACCTTCGAAATAATCGAGCGCATCGGCATGGCTGTCATTATGCAGCAGCACCGTGAAGCTTTCGCCGGCCACCTCGTTCTGCGTCAGGCCGAACAGCGCTTCGGCTGCCCCGTTGAGCGTCAGGATGAGGCCGCGGTCGTCGAGCGTGATCACGCCATCCGTCGCCGTGTCGAGCACGGAACGCAACTCGCTCGCCTCCGCGCGGACGCGCTTGAGATCGAGCGCCACGCTGCGCAGCGCCTTGCCCTGTTCCAGCTCGACGGCCCGCCGCAGCGAGACGAGGCTGGCCGGCTCGCCCTGCCAGTCAACGCGCTGCAGGCTGGCATCGACGGGCATCATCTCGCCTTCGCGGCCGGTCAGGACGACCGTGTCAAAGCCGGCCTCCCGGTCATTCGGCATTGAGCTTTTCCGGAAGATGGCTTGCGCCCCTCCTTCCATCCGGAAAGTTTCCGCATCGGGATAGCCGGTGAGGTCGAGCAGCGTCCGGTTGACAAACAGGGTCTCCTCGCCGCGCGTGACCAGCAGGCCGATCGGCAGGCGGTCAAGGATGCTGGCCTCGACCGGCGCGGCAGGCGCAGCGGGGCGGGGGAGCGCATCATCCATCGGGGCGGCCGGTGCCGGATTAGCCGGGCCGGGCTCGTCCTGTGTGGGCAGCTTGGCATCGAGATCGGCATCGAGCTTCGCCCCCAGCGCCTTGGCGATCTCGCGGAATGCGTTCCTTTCGGACAGGGAAAGCCCCGGCCGGGAGCCGGGTGGCACGGCAACCGGGCCCTGCCGCAAGGCGACGACATTGTCGAGCTCGGCGGCAATGGCGCGCGCGTCGAGGCTGGCCCAGTCCGGCGCCTTGCCGGCCGGTGGTGCCTGGTCGCCGGCTGCATCCGGAGACGGCGAAGGATCCGTCTCCCCGTACGCATCGGCCGCCTGCGCTGGCCCGTCCGCAGGCTCGACCGCGCCGAAGGCCTCGAGGGCGGCAATGAGATCGGCCGTTTCCCGGGCCTCGCGCGCCGCTTCGTCCTCCTCCCCGGGCGTGCCATCAGGAGCGGGGAGCACGCGCTCGACGGCCTCGGCCGGCATCGCAATGTCGGCGGCCCCGCTTTCAACGGGTATGTCCGGCTGGATCGCGGTGGGCGCGGCATGGGCTTCGGTCTCGGCGGCGGCCGCCTCCGGCGCCGGCATCGTCCCGTCGGGTTCGCCACGTTCTGCCGGTGCCGGGTCGCTTTCACGCGCTGCGCGGAGGTCGCAACGCCCGAAGCCGGAATAGCCCGCGAGCCCTTCTTCCGCCACCACGAGCGGCAGGGCGGTGAGCGTGACGGGAACCTGCCAGCCCGCTCCACTGACCGGCCAGAGCGTCCGGATCGCCGACCAGGTCTCGCCGGAAAGCACCGCGACGCGGATCGCCTCGGCGGCTTCCGGGTCGAAACGCTGGATGAAGCCCGCAAGGCTCTGGCCGACCAGATCGGCCTGTTGCGGCCCGACCGCTTCGGCAAGCGGCGGGGTGACCCGTTCGACGATCCCGTCCCGGTCGAGGCCGAAGACGAAACGGATCATCGGGCGTTCATCCGCCGCCTTCGCGAGCCAGGACGGCCCATCCGGAACCGGCAGGTCGGAAAGGTCGGGTGAAGGGGCGGGAGCGACTGCAGGCACCGCCGGTTCGGGTGCGGGAACCGCAGCGGCTTCCCCCATTCCGTCCGCCGGCGCCGCTTCGGGCAGCGCGACCGCCAGCGCATGGCGGCCATCGGCGAGGGCAAGCGGCGTGCACAGGGCAATCACGATCACCGAACGGAAAGCAATGGTAAATCGCAGCCGTTCCAGCCGCCCCGGGCTGCTGCCATCTCCGGCGAGCTGGCGGAGCCTTTGCGTGCCCGGCGCCTGCCGGGGCAGGCCGGCCTGCATCAGGCCGGCGCCATCGCCATGGCCGAGCAGCCGCGCGGCTGCATGGCTCGACCACAGGATGGTTCCCTCGACGGCGTCGAGCAGGAAAGCGGGGGTCGGCGACCGCATCAGCGCCTGCCGGGCCTCGTCATCGAGCAGGCCGGCGGGAAGGAGGGCTTCGGCAGCCTGGTTGGCAGTGTAAGCAGCCATGATACGCCTCGGAAACACAAGCGGGCGTCCGTCAGGATGTCTCCTTTTGGGACGGTCCGGTAAGAAAGTATCAATAGGTCGCCATGCGCGCCCCGTCCATCACCCAGCGGCCTTGTCGGAAATTAACCGGAAATCAACCTTAACGGCTGGCGATCCCTGTATTGCCATGGGCCATGAAGGGCCTAATCTCCGGGTGTCGCCGCATCCGGCGGCGCAAGCGAGGGGAGATCGCCGATGACCAAGCCGACCAGTCCGTTCCAGGTGCCGGAAGAGATCCGGTCGATGATCGATCAGGGCGTCAGCCAGGCCCGCGAGGGGTTCGGGAAGGTCCTCGGCGCAGCGAGCGAGGCAGCAGCCTCGATCGAGACCAAGTCGGATGCCGCCGCCGCCCAGGCCGCGGAACTGCGCCGCAAAGGGCTTGCGCTGACCGAGACCAGCGTGAATGCCGCCTTCGACCTCGCCCAGAAGATGGTTTCGGCCAAAAGCATCGAGGAAATCGTCCGGCTGCAGACCGAGTTCATGTCGGGCCAGTTCGAGACCTTCCGCAGTCATATGCAGCAGGCCGGCGCCGAGATGCAGAAGCAGGGTCAGGCCATGGCCACGGAAATGATGGGTGAGGCGACGAAGGTTCAGGCCAAGGCCAAGGCGGCCATGGCGGAAGGCGTCGCTGCCGTCAGCAAGGCGACCCGCCCGAAGAAGGGCTGAGCGCCGGGAACGGGTTCATTCCGCGGCGAGCGAAGGCACGGCGCGGAAGGGAAGACCCAGGGCCCTGAAGGTTTCCACGAGGGCGCTGACCAGTTCGCCGGTCAGCGCCTCGTCATGGAACGGCGTCGGGGTGATGCGAAGCCGTTCGGTGCCCCGCGGTACGGTGGGGTAGTTGATCGGCTGGACGTAGATGGCGTGGCGCTCGAGCAGACGGTCGCTTGCGGCCTTGGCGAGGGCCGGATCGCCGATCATCACCGGGACGATATGCGTCGGGTTGTCGAGCACGGGAATGCCCGCCTCGCCGAGGGCGCGTTTTACCGCCGCCACCCGGGCCCGATGCTGATGGCGCTCGGCCTGCGAGCCCGAGAGATGCCGGATCGACGCCCGCGCGGCAGCGGCGAGCGGCGGCGGCAGGGCGGTGGTGAAGATGAAGCCATGGGCGTTGCAGCGGACGGCATCCACCATTTCGTGCCGGGCAGCGATATAGCCGCCGAAACAGCCGAAACCCTTGCCGAGCGTGCCCTGGATGACGTCGATCCGGGCCATCGCGCCGATTTCCTCGGCATAGCCGGCCCCATGCGCACCATAGAGCCCGACAGCATGGACCTCGTCGAGATAGGTCAGCGCGCCATGACGCTCCGCGAGGTCGCAGATCGCATGGATCGGCCCGACATCGCCATCCATCGAATAGACGCTCTCGAAGACGATCAGCTTCGGGCGGTCCGGATCGGCCGCACGAAGCAGGTTTTCGAGATGCGCGACATCGTTGTGGCGGAAGATCGCCTTGTCGCAGCCCGAGCGCCGCACTCCATCGATCATCGAATTGTGGTTGTCCGAGTCCGACAGGATCAGGCAGCCGGGCAGGCATTGGGCCAGCGTGGCGATCGCCGTCTGGTTGGCGACATAGCCGGAGGAGAAGACAAGCGCCGCATCCTTGCCATGCAGCCGGGCCAGATCATGCTCGAGCCCGACCACGGCATGGCTGTTGCCGGAAATGTTGCGCGTGCCGCCCGCGCCCACCGAGCCGGCTTCCGCTTCGGCGATCATCGCGGCGACCACATCCGGATGGCGCCCCATGCCGAGATAGTCGTTGGAGCACCAGACCGTCACCTCGCGCGGCTCGGGACCGGCATGCCAGGTCGCGCGGGGGAAGCGGGCGCGATCCCGGGCGATCTCCGTGAAGACGCGATAGCGGTTCTCGGCCTTCAGGCCTTTCGTGACCGCTTCGAACGCTTTCCGGTAGTCGAACATCCACTTTTCCCGTCTTGACTGGGTCGTTCGGTGCGATACCGCACCATACATGCTGGTTTTGCCATATATTGCCACTTAGAGGCATGAAGCAAATCTGCCATTGCGACAATAGGTCTGCCCTGCCATCGGAGCCGAAATGAGCGCGAAATCTCCCGATCCGGACCGGAAGGCCCGCCTTGCCGAAGCGTTGCGCGCCAACCTGCAGCGGCGCAAGCAGCAGGCAAGGCAGCGCTCCGCCACGGCGCCTGCCGAGAAACCGCCACAAAGCCCGGGCACGCCCGAACGCACACGCTGAACCTGTTTGCCTTGCTGGCCCCGGCATGGCAAAGCACCGCCCACATCCTGCCGATCCCCACGGAACGGCCAAAAAGCGAGATCATCCATGGATCGCATCAAGATCGTCGGCGGCAGCCCGCTTCGCGGCAGCATTCCGATCTCCGGCGCCAAGAACGCCGCCCTGCCGCTGATGATCGCGAGCCTGCTGACGCCGGGGACACTCGTCCTCGAGAACGTGCCCCGCCTGTCAGATGTGCGCATGCTGAAGCGGATTCTCGGCAATCATGGCGTCGATGTCACCGTTGCCGGCAAGCGGGTCGGCGAGACGGGCGAGGATGGCGAGGTTGTCCGGCTTTCTGCCGCAACCATTGTCGACACGGTCGCTCCCTACGAACTCGTCTCCCAGATGCGGGCAAGCTTCTGGGTGGTCGCACCGCTGCTGGCCCGGATGGGTGAGGCCAAGGTTTCGCTGCCGGGCGGTTGTGCCATCGGCACGCGGCCGGTCGACCTGTTGCTCATGGCGCTGGAGAAGCTGGGCGCCTCGATCGAGATCGATGCCGGCTATGTCATCGCCCGCGCACCGAAGGGCCTGACCGGCGGCGAGATCGATTTCCCGAAGGTCACGGTCGGCGGTACGCATACCGCCCTGATGGCGGCCGTGCTGGCCCGGGGCACCACGCTGATCCGCAATGCTGCCCGCGAGCCGGAAGTGACCGACCTCGCCGAATGCCTCGTCAAGATGGGCGCCCGCATCAAGGGGATCGGCACGTCGGAACTGGAAGTCGAGGGCGTGGCCAACCTCCATGGTGCGACCCATCGCGTCCTTCCGGATCGCATCGAGGCCGGGACCTACGCCTTTGCCGCGGCGATGGCCGGCGGCGACGTCATGCTGGAGGGCATTGCCCCGCACCATCTCCAGGCGGCGCTCGACAAGCTGCAGCAGGCGGGGGCGGAGGTGATCTCCACCAATGAAGGCATCCGGGTCCGTCGCAACGGCCATGGCATCCAGCCGGTCGACGTGACGACCGAGGCCTTCCCGGGCTTCCCGACCGACCTGCAGGCGCAGTTCATGGCGCTGATGACGCGGGCGGAAGGCACGTCGCGCATCACCGAGACGATTTTCGAGAACCGCTTCATGCATGTGCAGGAGCTCGCCAGGTTCGGGGCCCGGATCCGGCTTGATGGCGATGTGGCGATTGTCGAGGGGACCCAGACGCTGAAGGGGGCACCCGTGATGGCGACCGATCTCCGCGCCTCGGTCAGCCTGGTGATTGCCGCCCTGGCCGCCGAGGGCGAGACGATGATCAACCGGGTCTATCACCTCGATCGCGGGTTCGAATCGCTCGAGGCCAAGCTCTCGCGCTGTGGCGCGAATGTGGAGCGCATCCGCGCCTGACGCGGATGCGCCGTTTTCCGGCAGAGGTCAGTAGCGGACGTTGCCCGCTTTCCGGCCGAAGCCCGGGATGAAGCAATAGCAGCCGGACATGATCGGCACGACGCCGCCGGCCGAGCAATTCCCGCGCGAGGTCACGCAGACCGAGCCCATCGCGGTGCGCCGGCGCGGAGCGGGGTAGTAGTCGTCCTCATAGCGCCGCGGACCCCGGTAATAGCCATCATCCTGATACCGCGGGCGTGGGGCACCGGCAAAGGCCCGGACATTGCCCGCCTTGCGGCCGAAACCGGGGATGTTGCAGTAGCAGCCGGCGCCCATCGGGGCGTAGCCGGCCGAGCAATTCCCTCGGGAGGTCACGCAGATCGAGGGTCCGCGCTCGTAATACTGCGCCTCGGCATGGGCCGCCATGCCCAGGATCAGCAGGAAGCCGGCGATCCACGCCTGAAGCCGCGACCGGAGAAAACGGGAATCTGTCATGGATGACCTCGGAAGAAAGACAGCGACCAGGACAGGCTAGGCCAGTTTGCGGACAAACCCAAGCCGGATTCCGGGGCCCTTGCTGCGACAGAATGGAGATGTCCTTGTCGCACCGCGATAAAGTCGTATCGAGACCGTTGCAGCCACGCCGGAGGCTGGGTAACAACGAGGAAGTCGAATTCGAGCGAGGGCCCGTCCTTGGTGCACCATTCCCCCCGGTTGACGGGCAGCGATGTCTCGCCGCGCTGGCGTCTGTCGACGGCCGATGCCGATTTCGAGCGGCGCTTCGTGGCCATGGCCGGCTCCAAGCGCGAGGTCGCCGCCGATGTGGACAAGGTCGTCGCGGGGATCCTTGCCGATGTGAAATTGCGCGGTGACAATGCCGTCCGTGATTTCACGCTCCGGTTCGATGGAATCGATCTTCGTGGAACAGGTGTCCGCTTCACCGAGGCCGAGATCGACGAGGCGGTCAACCAGTGCAAGAACGCGCATGTCGATGCGCTGAAGGTGGCGGCCCGCCGCATCCGGGCCTTCCACGAGCGGCAGGTCCCGCGCGATGACGTGTTCGAGGACCATCTCGGCGTGAAACTCGGCTGGCGCTGGACGCCGATCGCGGCCGTAGGCCTCTATGTGCCCGGGGGCTCCGCGTCCTATCCGTCCTCGGTGCTGATGAATGCCATTCCCGCCAAGGTGGCCGGCGTGGACCGCGTGGTGATGGTGGTGCCGACGCCGCGCGGAAACCTCTCGCCGCTGGTTCTTGCTGCCGCGCAACTCGCCGGCGTCGATGAGATCTACCGGATCGGCGGTGCGCAGGCCGTTGCGGCGCTCGCCTATGGCACCGAGACGATCCGCCCGGTTTCGAAGATCGTCGGGCCCGGCAATGCCTATGTGGCGGCGGCCAAGCGGCAGGTCTTCGGCCAGGTCGGCATCGACATGATCGCCGGCCCGTCCGAAGTGGTGATCATCGCCGACCGTTCCGCCAATGCCGAATGGATCGCGGCGGATCTGCTGGCCCAGGCCGAGCATGACACGGCCGCGCAATCGATCCTGATCACCAACGAGGCCGACCTCGCCGAGGAGGTGATCGCCGCGGTCAATGGCCAGCTGGCAACGTTGTCCCGCAAGGATATCGCCGCGGCGAGCTGGCGGGACAATGGTGCGATCATCCTCGTCGAGGACATGATCGACGCGGCCCGCATCGCCAATCGCCTCGCGGCGGAACATCTGGAGATCCACACGCGGGATCCGGAGGGTTTGGCGCTGCGCATCCGCGAGGCCGGAGCGATCTTCCTCGGGGGATACACGCCGGAAGCCATCGGCGACTATGTCGGCGGCTCGAACCATGTCCTGCCCACCGCCCGTTCGGCGCGATTCGCCTCGGGGCTCGGCGTGCTCGATTTCATGAAGCGCTCCTCCATCCTTCGCTGCGGTCCCGACCAGCTGGCGGTCCTCGGGCCGACGGCCATCACGTTGGGCGAGGCCGAGGGCCTCGACGCCCATGCCCGGTCCGTGGCGATCCGGCTGAACCGGCGGTGAGCGATGGGCGCTGAAGGGTCCGACATGCGGCGTCTGGTTGCGGTCACGCTTGACGAGGCCTCGATCGAACGCGGCACGCCGGATCAGGAACACGAACGCGCCATCGCCATCTACGATCTGGTCGAGGAAAATGTCTTCGGCATTCCCGGCGATGCCGGCGGCCCCTACACGCTCTCCCTCGGGCTGGTGGCGAACCGGCTCTCCTTCGATATCCGGCGCGAGGATGCCAGCCCGGTCGTGGCGCATCTGCTGTCGCTCTCGCCGTTCCGCAAGGTGATCAAGGATTATTTCCTGATCTGCGAAAGCTATTACGAGGCCATCCGTTCGGCCTCGCCGGAGCGGATCGAGGCCATCGACATGGGCCGGCGCGGGGTCCATGACGAGGGTGCCGGCCTGGTGATCGAACGGCTCGAAGGCAAGATCGAGATCGACCACAAGACAGCCCGTCGGCTCTTCACCCTGATCGCCGCCCTGTCCTGGAAAGGCCAGGACCGGTGAGCGAACCCGTTACGCCTCCGCTGCAGGCTGTCCTGTTCGTCTGCTCCATGAATGCCGTCCGCTCGCCCATGGCCGAGGGGCTGGCCCGGATGCGCTACGGCCGCACGCTCTACGTCGACTCCGCGGGCCTCGCGAAATCGGACCGGGATAGCTTCGCCCTCTCGGCGCTGCGCGAGCTTGGCATCGATTTCGAGGGCGACGAACCGCATACGCTGGACGAGATCGATTGCGAGGGTTTCGATCTCGTGGTTGCACTGTCGCCGGAGGCCCATGCGAGGGCGCGGGAACTGCTGCGCGCCACCTCGGTCGAACTGCTCTACTGGCCGATCGAGGATGCCACACAGGTGACAGGCACACGGGACCAGCGCCTCGAGGCCTATCGCCGGGTCCGGGACATGATCGACCGGCATATCCGGGATGTGATCGGCCCCCGCGTCCGCCGGGCCGGATGAATCTGGCAGGCGAATTCAGGCCGGCCAGAACGCGCCGCCCGGCATGGGCGTCGGCACGCCTGTGGTTCCGGGCAGGCTGAGCGGCAGCCCGAGCCGGGACCGGATGGCGAGATAGGCGAAACATTCCGCCTCCAGCAGGTCGCCATCCCAGCCGGCCGATTCCACCGGCACAACCGGCACCCGCAGCGTTTCGGCAAATCCGCGCATGAAGACCGGGTTGTGGCGTCCGCCGCCCGTGACCAGCCATTGCCGGGCCGGCTGCGGCAGATGGCGGGTGATGGCCGAGGTCGCGGCAATGGTGAAGGCCGCCAGCGTTGCGATCTCGTCCGCCGGAGGCAGGCTGCGGGCCGTTCGGGTCAGCCGGTGGAAATCGTTGCGATCGAGCGATTTCGGCAAAGGCTGGCTGAAGAACGGATGGTCGAGCCATTCCGCGACCATGTGCCTGTCGACCATGCCTTGGCTCGCGACCCGGCCATCCCGGTCATAGGGCTTCCCGAAATGATGCATCATCGCATCGTCGATCAGGGCCGAAGCCGGTCCGGTATCGCAGGCGAGGATGGTCTCGCCGTCGAGATAGGTGATATTGGCGACCCCGCCGAGGTTGAGCACGACAACCGGCTTGTCGAGCGGTGTTGCAAGCGCGGCATGGTAGAGCGGCACCAGCGGGGCGCCTTGCCCCCCCGCCGCGACATCGGCATGCCGGAACCGGTTCACGACGGGCCGGCCGAGCGCCCTCGCCAGTTGCGCTCCGTTGCCGAGCTGGCGGGTGATCCGCCGCTCGGGCCGGTGGAAAACGGTCTGGCCATGCAGGCCTACCAGGTCGATCGTGCCGAGGTCGAACCCGCGGCGGGCCAGAACCTCGCGGATCGCCCCGGCAAACGCTTCTGTCACCTCCGCCTCGAGCGCATCGAGATCGCCGGTTTCGGCGCGGGTGGGATCGGCGATCAGCGCCTGCAGTTTCGCCCGAAGATCCGGCGGATAGGGCGCGGCGCCACCGGCGAGCATCTGCACGCGGGAAAGCCCGTCACTTTCCAGCACCGCGACGTCAATGGCATCCATCGAGGTGCCGCTGATGGCACCCACGGCGCGGATCATCCCTGTCACCTTGACCTCCTGGCGAATCATCCCCGATCAGTATGCTGGACCTTGGCCCGCGAACCAGACATTCTGGCCCGGCGAGTCGCCGGGGGGCGTTGAACCATGGGTCGGATCCTCTTCAGGAATGCGCTGGTCGTTGCAACGATGGATGCGCGGCGGCGGGAACTGCCGGGCGGCTTCGTCCTGGTCGACGGCCCGGAAATCCTTCAGGTCGGTGCTGCGGACGAGCCGCTGCCGGAAGCCGGCACGGTGATCGACCTTTCCGGTCATGTCGTCCTGCCAGGCCTCGTCAACACGCATCACCACATGGTGCAGTCCCTGACGCGGGCAACGCCGGGCGGCCAGGATGCCGAGCTGTTCGGCTGGCTCAAGGCGCATTACCCGATCTGGGCGCATCTGACGCCGGAAATGATCCATGTCTCGGCCGTGACCGCGATGAGCGAGCTGGTGATGTCGGGCTGCACCACCTCCTCGGACCATCTCTATATCTACCCGAACGGTGCCCGGCTTGACGATGCGATCGAAGCGGCCCGCCGGGTCGGCATCCGGTTCCATGCTGCACGCGGCGCCATGAGCGTCGGCGAATCGAAGGGCGGTCTCCCGCCCGATCACGTCGTCGAGGAGGAGCCGGCGATCCTGCGCGAGATGCAGCGCCTCGTGGAGGAGCATCACGATGCTTCCCGCTTCGCGATGCTGCGCATCGTCATCGCCCCCTGCTCGCCCTTCACGGTCAGCGAGGATCTGATGCGCGAGAGCGCGAAGCTCGCCCGGCATTACGGCGTCTCGCTCCACACCCATCTCGCCGAGAACGACAATGACATCGCCTATTCCCTCGAGGTTTTCGGCAAGGATCCGGCCGATTATGTCGAAAGCCTTGACTGGGTCGGCCCCGATGTGTGGCATGCCCATTGCGTGAAGCTGGACGACAAGGCGATCCGGCTCTTCGGTCGCACGGGTACGGGGGTCGCGCATTGCCCCTGTTCCAACATGCGCCTGGCCTCGGGAATCGCGCCGCTGGGAAAGATGCGCGCTGCCGGCGTGCCGGTCGGCCTCGGTGTCGACGGTTCCGCCTCGGCGGATGCGGGCCATCTGCTGGCCGAGGCCCGGCAGGCCATGCTCCTCCAGCGCGTCGGCTTCGGCCCGGCAGCGATGACGGCGCGTGAAGCGCTCGAACTGGCGACATTGGGCGGCGCGCGGGTGCTTGGCCGCGATGATATCGGCGCACTCGCGCCCGGCATGGCGGCGGATCTCGTCGCCTTTGACGTCACCGGGCTCGATTTTGCCGGCGCGTTGGCTGATCCGGTTGCAGCGCTTGTCTTCTGCACGCCGCCGAAAGTGAGCTACAGCATGATCAATGGCCGCATGATCGTCCGGAAGGGCGAAATGCAGACAATCGACCTCCCGGCACAGGCGGATCACCATAATCGTCTGGCGCATCAGCTCCGGGTCAAGGCCGGGCTCGCGTCATGAGCCATGTCGAGGGACACGGGGCACCTCCGATGCCGGAACTGACGCCCAAGCTGCTAACTGTCCTGCGCGAGGGCTACGGGCTCCGGGATTTCCGGGCCGACGCCATTGCCGGCCTCACCGTCGCCATTGTTGCCCTGCCCCTTTCCATGGCCATTGCCATTGCCTGTGGCCTCTCGCCGGATCGTGGGCTCTACACCGCCATCGTCGGCGGTTTCCTGATCTCCGCCCTCGGCGGCAGCCGCTACCAGATCGGCGGCCCGGCCGGGGCCTTCATCGTGCTGATCGCGGGTATCGTGCAGGTCCATGGCTATGACGGTCTGGTTCTTGCCACGATCATGGCCGGGATCATGATGATGGGCATCGGGTTCCTGCGGCTCGGCGGCTATATCCGCTACATTCCCTTTCCGGTCACCGTCGGGTTCACCGCCGGCATCGCCGTGATCATATTCGCCAGCCAGATCAAGGAATTGCTTGGTCTGGCCATGGAAAAGGAACCGGCGGCCCTGCTGCCGAAACTGGGCGCGATCTGGGCCAGCCTGCCCAGCGCCAGCGGCCAGACCATGCTGGTGGCCGGGCTCTCCATCCTGATGATCCTCGCCTTCCGGCGCTGGCGCCCGGCCTGGCCTGGCCTGCTGATCACGGTCGCGACAGCCGCAATGCTCGCCTGGCTTCTTGGGCTGGATGTCGGTACGATCGGCAGCCGCTTCGGCGGCGTGCCCAGCAGCCTGCCCAGTCCGTCCCTGCCGCCGGTCTCGGCCGCACGACTCGTCGAACTCCTGCCCGCCGCGCTCGCGATCGCCCTGCTGGGATCGATCGAATCGCTCCTGAGTGCCGTGGTGGCGGACGGGATGAGCGGAGGACGGCATCGGTCAGACATGGAGCTGATCGCGCAGGGCGCGGCGAACATGGCCTCGGTCCTGTTCGGCGGCGTGCCGGTGACCGGCACCATCGCCCGCACAGCGACGAATGTCCGTGCCGGCGCCCGCGGCCCGGTCTCCGGCATGCTCCACGCGTTCTACCTTCTGGCCTTCATGCTCGTTGCCGCTCCGCTGGCCTCGTATATTCCGCTGGCGGCCCTCGGTGCGGTTCTGGCCGTCGTCGCGTGGAACATGGCCGAGAAGCATGAATTCATGGCCCTGCTCCGGACATCCCGTGCCGATGCCGTGATCCTGCTGACAACCTTCATCCTCACGATCCTTGTCGACCTGACGATCGCCATCGGGGTCGGCGTTGTGCTCGGCGCTTTCGTCTTCATGCACCGCATGGCGACCTCGGTCGAGGTCGCCGGGTTTGCTCCGCCCGCCGGGGAGGGCAGCACGGAGCGCCTCGATCCGGAATTCCCGGAGGGCGACGTGCTGGTCTATCGCCTGACGGGCGCCTTCTTCTTTGCGGCAGCCGGCAATGTGTCGGTACTGCTCGAACGCCTGCCGATTCCCCCGCGGGCCTTCATCTTCGACTTCCGGGACGTGCCGCTGGCCGACAGCAGCGCCGCGAAGAGCCTCGAGCGCTTTGCGCACCGTCTGCACAAGGCCGGCGCGGTTTTCGTGATCACCGGAGCGAATGCGCAGGTGCGGCAGGTCTTCCAGCGCGCCGGTCTCGGCCAGCCGCTGGTGCATTACGCGGGGGATCTCCGTGCCGCGCGGGACCTGATCCACCCCTGAAACCCGGGCCCGTCCTCACGGATCCGGCGCAAAGCCATAGGCCTGTCTCACGCGGTCGATCCCGGTCAGCTTGGCGGCGAAGCCGATCCAGCTGTCACGCTCGGCAATCGGCGCCCAGAGGGCTTCGATTTCGTCATAGAGCAGCGTTTCCGGCTCGTCGCCGCCGAAATACGCCGCGTCCGTGCGGGCATCCGGCGCGGGTGCGCGGTCGCGGCAGAGCGCGATGACCGGAGCGAATTCCCCTCCGGCATAGAGGGCGGCCCGGGGCCCGGCCAGCGCCTTGCCGAGCCGGGCAGCGCCGCCATGAAGGTCGAACATCACCGCTTCGAACGGGGCTCGCGTCTGGCGGAGGGCGGTAAACAGCGCCCGGATGAGGAGGGTGTCAGCTTCCATGTCCCCCGGCGTGATCCCGAGCCGGCGAAACAGTGCTGTGCGCAGCTCGGCCCAGAACCGGTCGCCGAAAGTGTCGAGCACCGCCTCCAGCCCGTCCTGTGCCGTCAGCGGGATGAGGCATTCGGCCAGCCTTGCAAGGTTCCAGGCGAGTGTGTCGGCCTGACGCCCGAAAGCGTATAGCCCGGTCTGGTCGAAATACGCGGCGGTGAAGCCGGGGTCGTAGAAGGGCAGGAACCGGTAAGGCCCGTAATCGAAGCTTTCGCCGGTGATGTTGATGTTGTCGGTGTTGAGCACCCCGTGCACGAAACCGGCTGCGAACCATTGTGCGGTCATCCGCGCAGTCCGCCCAGCGACCGCATCGAAAAAGGCCAGCGCCTCCTCCTCCATGCTTTCGCGCCGGGCTTCGGGCAGGTAGTGGTGGGTGCAATGCTGCACCAGTCGTGAAAGGCTCTTCGTGTCGCCCTCGGCCAGAAGGCGCTGGAAGGTCCCGATCCGGATATGGCCGTGCGAGAGCCGGACGAGCACGCTCGAGCGCGTGGGCGAAGGCTCGTCGTTGCGATGGAGCGCCTCGCCGGTCTCGACCAACGAGAAGCTCTTCGAGGTCTCGACGCCCAGCGCCTCCAGCATCGCTGTCGCGAGAACCTCGCGGACGCCGCCCTTGAGCGTCAGCCGCCCGTCTCCGCCGCGCGAATAGGGCGTCTTGCCGCTGCCCTTGGTGCCGAGATCGAGCAGGCGGCCGGCCTCGTCGCGCAGTTGCGCGAACAGGAAACCGCGGCCATCGCCGAGATCCGGATTGTAGCTGCGGAACTGGTGGCCGTGGTAGCGCAAGGCCAGCGGGGTCTCGAACGAGCCAGGCAGCGGCTCGAACCGCCCGAAATGGCCGGTCCATTCCGCGTCATCCAGCCCCGCGAGCCCGACGCGACGCGCCCAGCGGTCATTCCGGTAGCGCAGGATGGCTGCCGGAAACGCCGCCGGTTTCACCGGGTCCGAAAAGGCGGGGCCGAGATCCGCATGGATCCGCTCCGGCCGGTAGGCGGGGTCGGCGGGCATGGCGGCGCTCAGGACAGCGTCATCATGAGGCGGCGCAGCAATTCGGCACGCGGCACGATCGTCCGGCAGTCGATCTGTTCGTAATCCGTATGGGCACCCTTGCCATCGACGCCGAGGCCATCCAGCGTCGCGGCCATCGGTGCGGTGAAATTGCCATCCGACCCGCCACCGGTATGCACGCCGATCAGCTCGAACCCGATCTCCGCCGCCTGCTGTGCGGCATGGTCGAACAGCGCCTTCGCTGCCGGCGTCTGCTCGAAGGGCGGCCGGTTCATGCCGCCGGTGACTGTGATCGTCACGCCCTCGGTTTTCGGCTTCAGGCCGAGGATCTTTCCGCAGAGTTCGTTGGCCAGTTCCGCCGTGGGCACGCGCAGGTCGATCGCGGCAGTTGCCTCTTCCGGAATGACATTCGCCTTGGTCCCGCCCTGCACGACGCCGACGGTCACCGTGACGCCGCGCGCCTCGTCACAGAGGCCCTCGAGCGCGAGGATGACATGGCCCAGTTCGCGGATCGCACTGCGTCCCTCATGCGGCTTCGCCCCCGCATGCGAGGCCACGCCGCGGATATGGACATCGAACCGCCCGACGCCCTTGCGCGCGGTGACGATCTTGCCGCCATCGCGGGCGGGTTCGGTCACCAGCACGTATTTCGCCGTCCGGCCCAATGCCTCGATCAGCGGTCGGGAGGTCGGACTGCCGATTTCCTCGTCCGAGACATAGAGATGCGTCACGCCGAGAGGGCCACCGCCCGCTTCCGCCGTGGCACGCAGGGCATGATGGGCAATGCAGGCCCCGGATTTCATGTCGTAGATGCCAGGGCCGTAGGCGATCGGTCCTTCTTCCCGCCAGGGAAGGCGGCTGGTCAGGAACCCCATCGGATGCACGGTGTCCAGATGGCTGAGGACGAGGATGCCGGGCCGGTCCTGCCCCCAGCTTGACCGGACGACAAGATGGTCGCCGCATCCGTCCGTGCCGGGGATGCGTTCAAGCATCACAGGGAGCCCGGCATGATCGGCCATGACCATGTCGACAAGGCGATTGATCTGGTCGGGGCGTTCGGTCGGGCTCTCGATCTCCACCCACCGGCGGATATGCGCGAGGATCGCGTTCTGTTCAAACATGGGGCTGAAGGATCTCCGGAAAGGACCGGCACCCTGTCACAGCCCTTCCGGCGCGGCAAGGCTCGAGGCTTGCCGGTTGGCAGGATCCTCATTGGCATGTAGAAAATGCCAGCTTTCGGGAGATGCGCCATGACCGCCTTGCCCACCGCGCCGCTTGTTGCCGTCCTCGCCTATGACGGGCTCTGCGCCTTCGAGTTCGCCATCGCCTACGAGGTGTTCGGCCTGCCACGGCCGGAAATGGGGCCGGGCTGGTATCGCTACCGCCCCTGCGCCGTCGAATCGGGGCCGCTGCGCTCGGCCAGCGGACTTGCGGTCGAGGCAGCGGCGGATCTCGGCATTCTCGCCGAGGCCGATCTCATCATCGTCCCCGGCTGGCGCGGCATCGCCGCGCCGGTTCCGGCGCCGCTCCTCCAGGCCCTGCGCGAGGCCCATGCCCGCGGGGCGGTGATCGCCTCGCTCTGCTCGGGCGCCTTCGTCCTTGGCGCCGCGGGCCTGCTCGATGGCCGCCGCGCCACGACCCACTGGCGCTATTTCGACGCCATGGCCGAACGGTTTCCCGAGGTCCGGCTCGAACCGGATGTCCTCTATGTCGAGGAAGACCGGATCCTCACCGCTGCCGGAAGTGCCGCCGGTATCGATCTCTGCCTGCATCTCGTCCGCCGCGATTTCGGGGCGGAGATCGCCAATCGTGTCGCGCGGAGGCTGGTCGTGGCGCCACATCGGGAGGGCGGGCAGGCGCAGTTCATCGAGCGCCCCGTGCCGAAGCCGCGCGAGGGCGCACGCCTTTCGGCCCTGATGGAATGGATGCAGGCCCATCTCGACAGGGAACAGAAGGTGCCGGATCTCGCCCGCCGTGCGGGCATGAGCATCCGCACCTTCCAGCGCCGCTTCGAGGAAACGACCGGCCTGCCGCCGGGAAGCTGGCTGCTGCAACTCCGGCTTGCCCGCGCGCAGGAATTGCTGGAGGCACCCGAAGACCGCTCGCTGGACGACATCGCCGAGGCGACCGGCTTCCGGACGGTCGCAGCCCTGCGGCATCATTTCCGGCTGCGCCTTGGCGTCAGCCCCGGGCAATACCGCGACCGCTTTTTCCGCGACCGGCGCCCCGCCCGGGCGGCATGATGGATTCTGGCTGAATCCTGACGCTGCCTGGCTGTCCGGCCAGTCGTCGGCTCCCCGGCTATGCGGCATACCACGCAGGACAACACCTGATGGAGGATGCCGTGAACGCCGTGACCGAAATTCCCGTGGCCAGCCCCGAGGAGATCCGGGCCCGCTTTGCCGAGAGGCTGCGGTTCGAGACCGATTGCTGGGACGTGCACGAAGCGCTGGCCTCGGCCGAGCCCGGTTTCGTGCTGCTCGATGTGCGCGGGCCGGCCCTCTTTGCCCGGGGCCATATCGAGGGGGCTATCAACCTGCCGCGCGGCAAGATGACCGCCCGCAAGATGGCGGAATGGCCGGAAGGCACGCTCTTCGTGGTCTATTGTGCCGGCCCGCATTGCAACGGCACCGACAAGGCGGCCCTGCGCCTTGGCGAACTCGGCTGCCGTGTCAAGGTGATGATCGGCGGCATCACGGGCTGGGTCGATGAAGGCTTCGCGCTGAAATCGCTGATGGCCTGACAGGGGAGGGCGAGCCCGAGGAGTATCCAATTCCGCAGAGCCGGCTCGCCGAATTTCCCTCTTTCGTTCGATCTTCGCAGTTTGTAAGCCTTGCCGACCGCCATCGGGGAGGCTTGCATGTTCCAGTTGAGTGATGATGCCCGCGCCATCCAGGATATGGCCCGGGCCTTCGCGGCGGAAAAACTGGCGCCGCATGCCCTCGAATGGGACGAGAAGAAGCATTTCCCGATCGATGTGATGCGCGAGGCGGCCGCGCTCGGCATGGGCGGCATCTATGTCCGCGACGATGTCGGCGGCTCCGGCCTGACGCGGCTGGATGCGGCCGTGATCTTCGAGGCGCTCTCGACCGGCTGCCCCACCGTTGCAGCCTATATTTCCATCCACAACATGTGCGCGTGGATGATCGATACCTACGGCAATCCGGCGCAACGTCAGTCCTGGCTGCCGGCGCTTGCGACGATGGAGCGCTGCGCGAGCTATTGCCTGACGGAACCCGGCGCCGGTTCCGATGCCGCCGCTCTCTCGACCCGCGCGCGGCGCGAGGGCGATCATTATGTCCTGGATGGCCAGAAGCAGTTCATTTCCGGAGCCGGGAATGAAGCCGATTTCTATGTCGTGATGGCGCGGACCGGCGCTGACGGCCCGAAGGGCATCTCGACCTTCATTGTCGAGGGTGGCACCCCCGGCCTGAGTTTCGGCGCCAACGAGCGGAAAATGGGCTGGAACGCCCAGCCGACCCGGGCGGTGATCTTCGAATCCTGCCGTATCCCCGTCGCCAACCGCCTCGGCGAGGAGGGGGATGGCTTCCGGATCGCCATGTCGGGGCTCGATGGCGGCCGGCTCAACATCGCGGCCTGCTCGGTCGGCGGGGCGCAGGCGGCTCTCGACAAGGCGCTTGTCTATGCGGGCGAGCGCAAGGCGTTCGGGCGCAAGCTCAACGAGTTCCAGGCCCTGCAGTTCCGGCTGGCGGATCTCGCTACCGAGCTCGAAGCCGCGCGGCTGTTCCTTTACGCGGCGGCCGCCTCGTATGATCGCGGCGATGCCGACCGGACGAGCCGCATCGCCATGGCCAAGCGTTTCGTGACCGATACCGGCTTCGAGGTCGCCAATGGCGCGCTGCAGATCCTCGGCGGCTATGGCTACCTCTCGGAATACGGCATCGAGAAGATCGTCCGGGATCTCCGGGTCCACCAGATCCTCGAGGGCACCAACGAAATCATGCGGTTGATCGTGGCACGCAGCCTGATCGCCGAAAAAGCCTGAGACGAGAAGACACAAGAGCGGAGGACAACATGGCGACGATCGGGTTTCTGGGTCTGGGCAATATGGGGCGCCCGATGGCGCTCAATCTCGTGAAGGCCGGCCATGAGGTGATCGGTTTCGATCTCTCCGCCGAGGCCTGCGAAGCCAGCCGCGAGGCCGGGCTGACCGTGGCCGGCGATGCCGATGTCACCGTGCGCAAGGCCGATATCGTCGTCACGATGCTGCCGGCGGGCCGGCATGTCCTCGATGCCTATGCCGGCCGCATGAATCTCCTGTCGAAGGCTGCCCGCGGTACGCTCTTCATCGATTGTTCGACCATCGATATCGGCTCGGCCCGCGAGGCCAGCCAGGCGGCGGCCAAGGCGGGCATGCTGGCGGTGGATGCTCCGGTCTCCGGCGGGGTCGGCGGTGCAGCCGCCGGGACCCTGACCTTCATGGTCGGCGGCAGCGAAGAGGCTTTTGCCAAGGCCAAGCCGATCCTCGAGGCGATGGGCAAGAAGATCGTCCATTGCGGCGGTCCCGGGAACGGGCAGGCGGCCAAGATCTGCAACAACATGCTGCTCGGCATTTCGATGATCGGCGTGGGCGAGGCCTTCGTGCTGGCGCGCAAGCTCGGCCTTTCGGATCAGGCCTTGTTCGATGTGGCCTCGACCTCGTCGGGTCAGTGCTGGTCGCTCAATACCTATTGCCCTGTCCCGGGCCCGGTCCCGACCTCGCCGGCCAACCGCGATTACGCACCGGGCTTCGCGGCAGACCTGATGCTCAAGGACCTGAAACTCAGCCAGCAGGCAGCGCAGGGAAGCGGCGCCGTAACCCCCCTTGGCGCGGCGGCGGCGCAGCTTTACGAGTTGTTTGCGGCCCAGGGGCATGGCGGAATGGACTTCTCGGCCATCGTCACGTTCCTCAATGGCACGCCCGGCAAGGCCCCCGGCTGACAGGGGGCTCCTTCCGGTTCCAGGTCCTCGGGAGAATGACGTGCAACGTGGAATGAAGCTGGCCGGTCTGGCCTTCGCCCTGTTCACCGCGGGCATCGCGCTTGCCCAGGCCCCCGGCCCCCTCCGCCGGATCGGCGAGTTCCGGATGTCGACCGGGCTCCATATCAACGGCGTAGAATTCGGCGGCATTTCCGGCCTCGAACGCGATCCGGCGAGCGGGCGCTATCTCGCCCTGTCGGATGACCGGGCCGAAACCGGGCCGGTGCGGTTCTACGAGATCGATCTCGCCATCGATGCCCGCGGCATCTCGAAATTCGAGGTGCAGCGCATGATCGCGCTCACCGACCAGCAGGGCCAGCCCTTCCCGCGCGATGCGGTAGATCCCGAGGCGATCCGCCTCGCGCCGAACGGCAACATCGCGTGGAGTTCGGAGCGCGACCAGCAGGGCCGTCCGGCGCTCTACGAGGCCGACCGGCAGGGGCGCACGCTGCGCAGGTTCACGCTGCCGGATTATTACATGCCCGATGCGGGCAGGACGCGCGGTGTCGTCAGCAATCTCGGCCATGAGGGCATCGCCTTCTCGCCCGATGGTCGCCGGCTCTACGCGCTGACCGAGAACGCCCTCGCGCAGGACGGCCCTGTGGCCAACCGACAGGAAGGCTCGCTCTCGCGGCTGCTGGTGCTTGATTTTGCCAGCGGCCAGCCTCTGGCGGAATATGCCTACCGCACCGAACCGGTGCGGCTGGCTTCGACGCGCAATCCGCCGGTCGAGGATAACGGCGTCTCCGAGATCCTGATGTTGCCGGACGGCCAGCTGATTGTCGTCGAGCGCACCTTCGCCCTCGGCGCCGGGAATATGATCCACCTGTTCCGGGTCCGGCCGGAAGGCGGCACCGATGTGCTCGGCCGGGCCAGCCTGAAGGAGGGTGGGCCCGTTATCCCTTTGGCCAAGGAGTTGCTGCTGACGCTGCGCGAGGGCGATTTCGGGCTGAATCTCGACAATATCGAGGGCCTCGCCCTCGGCCCAGTGTTGGATGGACGACAGACGCTCGTCTTCGCCTCTGACAACAACTTCAACCGGAACGGCCAGGTCACGCAGTTCGTCGTTTTCACGCTGGAGATGCGCTGACCTTGGTCAAAAGACCGAATTGACCGAGGCCGGCACCCTGCCTATCGGTGGCCGGCACCGGTTTGTGCCTTGGGAGAGATGGCTCATGAAGGAAATCCTCGACAGGCTCGAGTCCCGCCGCAAGGAGGCCCGCCTCGGCGGCGGCCTGAAACGGATCGAGGCGCAGCATGCCAAGGGCAAGCTTACCGCGCGCGAACGGCTCGAATTGCTGCTCGACCATGGCTCCTTCGAGGAGTTCGACATGTTTGTCGAGCATCGCTGCGTCGATTTCGGCATGGACAAGCAGCCCAAGGCGCCGGGCGACGGGGTTGTGACCGGCTGGGGCACGGTCAATGGCCGCAAGGTCTTCGTCTTCGCCAAGGATTTCACGGTGCTGGGAGGCTCGCTCTCCGAGACGCATGCCCAGAAAGTCGGCAAGATCCAGGAACTCGCCCTGCGCATGCGGGCCCCGATCATCGGCCTCTATGATTCCGGCGGCGCCCGCATCCAGGAAGGCGTGGCCAGCCTTGCCGGCTATGCCGACATCTTCAAGCGCAACGTCACCGCCTCGGGCGTGATCCCGCAGATCTCCGTGATCATGGGGCCCTGTGCCGGCGGCGACGTCTATTCCCCGGCCATGACCGACTTCATCTTCATGGTCCGTGACACCTCCTACATGTACGTGACCGGCCCGGACGTGGTGAAGACCGTGACGAACGAGATCGTCACCCACGAGGAACTGGGCGGGGCCTCGGTCCACACGACGAAATCCTCGATCTCGGATGGCGCCTTCGACAACGATGTCGAAGCCCTGCTGCAGATCCGCCGTCTGATCGATTTCCTGCCGGCCAACAACCAGGAAGGCGTGCCGGAATGGCCGAGCGCGGATGATCCTCTCCGCCGCGACATGAGCCTCGATACGTTGGTGCCGGACAATGCCAACCAGCCCTACGACATGAAGGAACTGATCCTGAAGGTCGTCGACGAGGGCGACTTCTTCGAGGTCTCGGAGAAACATGCCGGCAACATCATCACCGGTTTCGGCCGGATCGAGGGGCGCACGGTCGGCATCGTCGCCAATCAGCCGATGGTGCTGGCCGGCGTGCTCGACAGCGATGCCAGCCGCAAGGCCGCGCGTTTCGTCCGCTTCTGCGATGCGTTCGAAATTCCCATCGTCACCTTCGTCGATGTGCCGGGCTTCCTGCCGGGCACGGCGCAGGAATATGGCGGGCTCATCAAGCATGGCGCGAAGCTGCTCTTCGCCTACAGCCAGTGCACGGTGCCGCTCGTCACCTGCATCACCCGCAAGGCCTTCGGGGGCGCCTATGATGTCATGGCCTCGAAGCATATCGGCGGCGACGTGAATTATGCCTGGCCCACGGCGCAGATCGCGGTGATGGGTGCCAAGGGTGCGGTGGAGATCATCTTCCGCGGCCAGACGCCGGAGGAAATCGAGAAGCGCACCCGCGAATACGAGGAACGCTTCCTCTCGCCCTTCGTCGCGGCCGAGCGCGGCTATATCGACGAGGTGATCATGCCGCATTCGACGCGGCCGCGCATCGCCCGTGCGCTCGCCATGCTGCGCACCAAGAAGGTCGAGCAGCCCTGGCGCAAGCACGACAACATGCCGCTCTAAGCGGCAATCAGGAGACAACGATGTTCAAGAAGATCCTGATCGCCAATCGCGGGGAAATCGCCTGCCGGGTCGTCAAGACGGCACGCCGGATGGGCATCGCCACGGTTGCGGTCTATTCGGATGCCGACAAGGACGCGATGCATGTCGCCATGGCAGACGAGGCGGTTCATATCGGCCCGCCGGCCGCGGCGGAATCCTATCTCGTCATCGAGAAGATCATCGAGGCCTGCAAGCGGACCGGCGCCGAGGCCGTGCATCCCGGCTATGGCTTCCTCTCGGAACGCGAGGCCTTTGCCCATGCGCTGAAGGCGGCCGGGATCACCTTCATCGGCCCCAATCCCCATGCCATTGCGGCCATGGGCGACAAGATCGAGTCGAAGAAGGCGGCGGCCGCCGCCGGCGTCTCGACCGTTCCCGGCTATCTCGGCGAGATTGCCGATGCCGCGCACGCGACGAAGATCGCGGACGAGATCGGCTATCCCGTGATGATCAAGGCTTCGGCCGGCGGTGGCGGCAAGGGCATGCGCATTGCCTGGTCGGCCGACGAGGTGAAGGAAGGCTTCGAGCGCTCGCGGTCGGAAGCCAAATCCTCCTTCGGCGATGACCGGATGTTCGTCGAGAAATTCATTGTCAATCCGCGCCATATCGAGATCCAGGTGCTTGGCGACAAGCATGGCAACGTGATCCATCTCGGCGAGCGTGAATGCTCGGTGCAGCGCCGCAACCAGAAGGTTGTCGAGGAAGCGCCCTCGCCGCTGCTCGACGAGGCGACCCGCGCGAAGATGGGCGCTCAGGCGGTCGCCCTTGCGAAGGCGGTCAACTATGACAGCGCCGGCACGGTGGAATTCGTCGCCGGGCAGGACCGCAGCTTCTATTTCCTCGAAATGAATACCCGCCTCCAGGTGGAGCATCCCGTGACGGAGATGGTCACCGGGCTTGACCTCGTCGAGGAGATGATCCGCGTCGCCCATGGCGAGGCCCTGCGCTACCGGCAGGAGGAGATCCGCCTGCATGGCTGGGCAGTGGAAAGCCGCATCTATGCCGAGGATCCAACGCGCAACTTCCTGCCTTCGATCGGCCGGCTCACCCGCTATCGTCCGCCTGCCGAAGGCGCGCAGGGCGGCATCACTGTCCGCAACGATACCGGTGTCGAGGAAGGCGGGCAGATCTCGATGTTCTACGATCCGATGATCGCCAAGCTGGTCACGCATGCGCCGACGCGCCTCGAGGCGATCGAGGCGCAGGCCCGGGCGCTCGATGGCTTCGCGATCGACGGCATCCGCCACAACATCCCGTTCCTGGCGACGCTGATGGCGCATCCGCGCTGGCGCTCCGGTGCGCTCTCGACCGGGTTCATCGCCGAGGAATTTCCGGAAGGGTTCCAGATCCCGCTGCCCGCAGGGGAGGCCGCTCGCCGGCTCGGCGCGATCGCCGCTGCGATCGACCATGCCCTCAACGCGCGAAAGCGTCAGATCTCGGGCCAGATGTCGACCATGCGCCCGGTCATCTTCGAAACCGAGCGTGTGGTGCTGGTGGGCGAAGGTCCGGCTGCGCAGCGGCTGGATCTCGTCGTCGAACCGCAGGGCGAGGGTCTGCGCATCCGCTTTGCGGAGGGCACGGTCATGGCGCTCGATTCCGGCTGGCGCCCGGGTGATCTCGTCTGGAACGGCGCGATCAACGGCGAGGCCTTTGCCGTGCAGGTTTCGCCGATCCCGAACGGTGTCCGGCTGGCGCAGGGTGGCAGCGCGGCGGCCTTCCGCGTCTACACGAGGCGCGAAGCGGAGCTGGCGGCCCTCATGCCCGAGAAAAAGGGCGCCGATACCTCGAAGGTGCTGCTCTGCCCGATGCCGGGCCTCGTCAAGAGCATCGCCGTTGCCGAGGGGCAGGAGGTCAAGGCGGGCGAGACCCTCGCCATTGTCGAGGCCATGAAGATGGAGAATGTTCTGCGCGCCGAGAAGGACGTGACAATCGGCAAGCTGAAGGCCAGGGCCGGCGACAGCCTTGCCGTGGATGCCGTGATCATGGAATTCGCCTGATGGCCACGGCGCAGGCCTCCATCCCGCTCCGGCCGCACCATCTGCTGTGCAGCCTCACCTATCGCGGGGAGGGCTACAGCGCCGCCTTCATTGCCGGCTACGACCGGGTGATCGGACGCCTCGCCGCCGGCGCGCCGATCCGGATCGTCGAAGGGCCGGATGCGATCTGCGCCTCGCGCCTTGGCGAGCCCGGCTGCCATTGCCATGACGAGCGGCTGGCCTGGCGCGACCGGCAGGCCGCGGCGGATCTCGCGCCCTTCCTCGGGCAGGCGCTTCCCGCCGGCGCAGAACTGCCCGGGCTCGTGGACCGTCTGGCCGCGTTGCGGGCCGCCTTTGCCGGGGGAACGCTGCGCACGGCCTGTTCGGGCTGCGCCTGGCGTGACCTCTGCGATCAGGTCGCGTCAGCCGGCTTTGCCGGCACGCGGCTCCTGCCTCCCGTGCCATCCCTTTCCTGAAAGGATTTCACCATGACATTGCTCGCCCAGCCTTTTCTTGCCCATGCCACCACGCCGGTCCTTCGTTTCGAAGGCGATCACGCCCTCGCCAGGAAGGCCGCCGCAATTGTTGCCGGCAGCCTCCTGCTGGCTCTGTGTTCCTGGATCAGCGTCCCGATGATTCCGGTTCCGATGACCATGCAGACCTATGGTGTCCTGCTGCTCGGTGTCCTGCTCGGCTGGCGTCTCGCGGGGGCCTCGGTCCTGCTCTATCTCGGGGAGGCCCTTGCCGGCCTGCCGGTGCTTGCTGGCGGCGCCTTCGGCCTGAAGCCGTTCCTCGGTCCGACCGCCGGTTATCTCGCGGCTTTCCCGCTGGCGGCGATGCTGGTCGGCTGGTGCGTTGAGCGCGGCTGGGCTCGCCATGTCGCCGGCGCTTTCGCCGTGATGCTCGTGGCCCATGCGGTGATCTTTACCGGCGGCCTCGCCTGGCTTGCCAGCTTCACCGGCGTGGAGAAGGCGATCGCCGTCGGGCTGATGCCGTTCCTCCTGGGCACGCTCATCAAATCCGCTCTGGTCGTGGCCACGGGGATCGCCTTCGCCCGGGCCAGGGGCCGGCACCGCTAAGCCTTCTCGCGAGGGAGACAGCCCATGACGGCGACCCGCCACAACATCTTCCCGCCCACGACCGAAGCTGACTGGCGCAAGGCCGTCGAGCAGGTGCTCAAGGGCGCGGATTTCGAGAAGGTGATGGTGGGGCGGACGGCGGATGGCTTGCCCGTCCTTCCGCTGCATCCGCGGCGGAAGGAGGTCGGTGCGATTGCCGGGCAGCGCGGGGCGGAACGCTGGCGGATTGCCGCGCGCATCGCCGATCCCGATGCCGAGCGCGGCAACACGCTCCTGCACGAGGACCTGCTTGGCGGCACGGACATGATCACCGCCACCCTCGCGGGCTCCCCCCATGCGCGCGGTTTCGGCCTGCGTGAGCCCTCTCCGGCCAGCTGGTCGCAGGCCCTGCGCAATGTCCATTGCGACCTCGTGGCCCTCCGCCTCGAGGGGGCGCCGTTCGGCGGCCGCGCGCTGGCCGATTCCTTCGCGTCCTTCGCACAGGCCAGCCGCCTGCCGGGTGCGACGCTGAAGGTCGATTTCGGTCTCCAGCCTCTGGCGGATTTTGCCGCCCTCGGGCATTTCCCGCTCGCCTTCGCCACGCTGATGACCCATGCGGTGGAGATCATCCGCCAGCGGCAGGCCGAGGGCTTTGCCGGCCCCTTCCTGCGCTGCGATTCCCGCCCCTTTCATGAAGCCGGCGCCACAGAGGCGCAGGAACTGGCCCTGCTCGTTGCGCAGGGCGTGGCCTATCTCCGCGCGCTCGAGGAAGCCGGTATCCCGCTCGACGAAGCGCGGTGCTGGCTCTCCTTCACGATCGCGGTTGATGACGACTTCTTCCTCGGCATCGCCAAGCTGCGGGCCCTGCGCCTCCTTTGGGCCCGGATCGAGGAAGCGAGCGGCCTGAACCCCTTGCCGGTTGCGATCCACGCGGAAACCGCCTGGCGCATGCTGACCCGGCATGACGTCCATGTGAACCTGCTGCGCAATACGATTGCTGCTTTCGCGGCCGGGATCGGTGGCGCGGATTCGGTCGAGGTCCTGCCGTTCACGGCGCCGCTGGGCCTGCCGGATGCCGCCGCCCGCCGCCTTGCCCGCAATACCAGCCTCATCCTGCTCGATGAATCGAACCTCGCCCGCATGGTGGATCCTGCCGCCGGTGCGGGCAGCCTGGAGGCGATGACCGACGCGCTGGCGGAGAAGGCGTGGTCGCTGTTCGGCATTCTGGAGGGGCAGGCCGGCAACCGGTTGAGCGGCCTGCCCGCCGCGCTCGAGAACGGCTTCGTTGCCGAGATGCTGCGTGATGCCCGCGATGCCCGCCTGCGGCTGTTGGCAACCCGGCGCCAGCCGCTGACGGGGGTGAGCGAATTCCCGGATCTCACGGAAACCCCACCTGCCGTTCTGGCGGAAGCGCGCCCGCATGCGGTGCCGGAAGGCGCGTTGCCCTCGGTCCGGCTGGCCGGGCCCTACGAGCGCCTGCGGGATCGCGCGCTCCGCCTCGGGCAGGGCAGGACGCCCCGGATTTTCCTCGCCAATCTTGGTCGCGTCGCCGATTTCACGGCCCGAGCGACCTTCGCGAAGAGCTTCTTCGAGGCAGCGGGCATCGAGGGTCTTGGGAATGACGGTTTTACCGGCTCCGACGGCAGGACCGATCTCGCCGCCCTGCTCGCGGCCTTCCGCGCCAGCGGTGCGGCGCTCGCCTGCCTTTGCTCGTCCGACGATGTCTACCGCAGCCCGTCCGGGCCGGAAGGCCGCATGCTTGCGGCAGCAGTGGCGCAGGCCCTGCGCGCGGCCGGCGCCCGGCAGGTCTGGCTGGCCGGCCGCCCCGGCGCCGACGAGGTGGCTTACCGCGCGGCCGGGATCGACGGATTTTCGTATGTCGGCTGTGATGTGCTAGCCTCGCTTGAGGCTGCACTCGATGCAATCGGCACCTGAGGGAGAAACCCATGAGCCGCCTGCCCGATTTCACCTCCCTGGCCTTCCGTCGCCCGGATCCGTCGGCGGTCGCGGTTCCTGCCGAGCCGTGGCTGACGCCCGAGGGAATTGCCATCCCGCCGCTGGCCACCGAAGCCGATCTTGCAGGGATCGATTTCCTTGATACGCATCCCGGGTTGCCGCCCTTCCTCCGGGGGCCCTATCCGACCATGTATGTCAACCAGCCCTGGACGATCCGGCAATATGCCGGCTTTTCCACGGCGGAGGATTCGAACGCCTTCTATCGCCGCAACCTCGCTGCGGGGCAGAAGGGCCTCTCGGTCGCCTTCGATCTCGCCACCCATCGCGGCTATGATTCCGACCATCCGCGTGTCGCGGGGGATGTCGGCATGGCCGGGGTGGCGATCGATTCGATCTACGACATGCGCACCCTGTTCGATGGCATCCCGCTCGACCAGATGTCCGTTTCCATGACGATGAACGGGGCCGTCCTGCCGGTTCTCGCGCTGTTCATCGTGGCTGCGGAAGAGCAGGGCGTTGCGCCGGCTAAACTGTCGGGGACCATCCAGAACGACATCCTCAAGGAGTTCATGGTCCGCAACACCTACATCTACCCGCCGGAAGGCTCGCTCCGCATCATCTCGGACATCTTCGCGTACACGGCGGAGCACATGCCCAAATTCAATTCCATTTCGATTTCCGGCTACCACATGCAGGAAGCCGGCGCGACGCAGGATCTCGAACTGGCCTACACGCTGGCGGACGGCGTGGAATACATCCGCACCGGCCGCGCGGCGGGGCTCGACATCGATACTTTCGCTCCACGCCTGTCCTTCTTCTGGGCCATCGGCATGAATTTCTTCATGGAGGTGGCGAAGCTGCGTGCGGCGCGGCTGCTGTGGTCGAAGCTGGTCAAGGGCTTCGATCCGAAATCCCCGAAATCCCTGCCGCTGCGCACCCATTGCCAGACGTCGGGCTGGAGCCTCACTGCGCAGGACGTATTCAACAACGCGATCCGCACCTGCATCGAGGCCATGGCGGCCACGCAGGGGCACACGCAGTCGCTGCACACCAATGCGCTCGACGAGGCGCTCGCCCTGCCGACGGATTTCTCCGCGCGCATCGCCCGGAACACGCAGCTGCTGATCCAGCAGGAAGCCGGTACGAACCGCCTGATCGACCCCTGGGGGGGCTCGCGGATGGTCGAGAAACTGACCCATGACCTCGCGACCCGTGCCTGGGCCCATATCGAGGAGGTCGAGAAACTCGGCGGCATGGCCAGGGCCATCGAGGCCGGCATCCCCAAGCTCCGGATCGAGGAAGCCGCAGCCCGGACGCAGGGGCGGATCGATTCCGGCGAGCAGACGATCATCGGCGTCAACCGCTTCATCCTTGCAAACGAGAAGCCGATCGATGTGCTGAAGGTCGACAATGCGGCCGTCCGGGCGCAGCAGATCGCCAAGCTCGAACGGCTCCGCGCCGAGCGCAACCCGGACGAGGTTCGGGCGAACCTTGCCGCGCTCGAGCATGCCGCCCGCAGCAAGACTGGCAATCTCCTCGCGCTGGCGGTGGCCGCGGCGCGGGCCAAGGCCACGGTGGGCGAGATCAGCCTCGCGCTCGAGCGCGCCTTCTCGCGGCATCGTGCCGAGGTCAAGGCCATCTCCGGCATCTACCGCGAAGCGGTCGGCGAGAAGAACGCCGCCGTGCAGCGCGTGATGGGCATGACCCGCGCCTTCGCCGAGAATGACGGAAGGCGGCCGAAGATCCTCGTCGCCAAGATGGGGCAGGACGGCCATGACCGCGGCCAGAAGGTGATCGCCTCGGCCTTTGCCGATCTCGGCTTCGATGTCGAGATCGGGCCGCTTTTCGCAACGCCCGAGGAAGCCGCCGCGCAGGCGGTTCAGGGCGACGTGCACATCATCGGCGTCTCGTCACTGGCAGCCGGACATCTGACCTTGGTGCCGGCCCTAAAGGCCGCGCTGGAGAAGGAAGGGCGCCCCGACATCATGATCGTGGTCGGCGGTGTCATTCCCCCTCAGGATTTCCAGGCCCTGCTCGATGCCGGCGCGGCGGCCATCTTCCCGCCGGGCACGGTCATCGCCGATGCCGCCGAGAAGCTGCTCGACGGCCTCAACCACAAGCTCGGCTTCGCCCAGCCCAAGGTGGCCTGAGCGATCAGGCCTTCACGTAGACCCACGCTTCGAGGCCGGAACGCAGGCGGACAGCGACCCGCTTGTAATCCGAGACCTCATAGGCATCGGCCGCGGCGAGTTCCTCCGCCGTAACCTCGAAAACGGTACCCGCAACCTCATCCAGTTCGAGGCCGGTGCGCAGCAGGATCGGGTGGAAGCGTTCGCCGCTCGCCTCGATGACCTCCGGATCGGTGATCTCGACCATCGCTTTGCGGTAACCCGGCAGGATGTCCGGCCTGCCAGCGAGGAGGCGGCCGAACTGCGAGAGCTGGACCTGCGGCGTCTGCAGCGTGCCATAGGAAAAGAGATAGATCGGCATTGGCAATGTCATTCTTAAAACTCCAATCAAAAACAAGGTCGTGAATAGGGAGCGGGTAGCGGAATTCGGACAGCCGCGCAACCGATCGCCAGATTGCCCGATGGCTGCTTTTCACCTAAAGCGGGTGGAACAAGACCAGTGGCTCCGAAGGCCGGCTTCACGAAGGAAACCCCATGCCCGCATATCGTTCGCGTACGACCACCCATGGCCGCAACATGGCCGGTGCCCGCGGCCTCTGGCGCGCCACCGGCATGAAGGACGGTGATTTCGGCAAGCCGATCATTGCCGTCGCCAATTCCTTCACGCAATTCGTGCCAGGCCATGTCCATCTGCACCCGCTGGGGCAACTGGTGGCGCGCGAGATCGAGGCGGCCGGCGGCGTGGCGAAGGAATTCAACACCATCGCGGTCGATGACGGCATCGCGATGGGCCATGACGGCATGCTCTATTCGCTGCCCTCGCGCGAGATCATTGCCGACAGCATCGAATACATGGTCAACGCCCATTGTGCCGATGCGCTCGTCTGCATCTCGAACTGCGACAAGATCACCCCAGGCATGCTGATGGCGGCGCTGCGCCTCAATATTCCGGTGGTCTTCGTCTCCGGCGGACCCATGGAGGCCGGCAAGGTTACCGTGAAGGGCAAGGAGAAGGCTGTCGACCTCGTCGATGCCATGGTCTGGGCGGCGGATGACAGCTACACCGACGAGGAAGTGCAGAAGGTCGAGCAATCCGCCTGTCCGACCTGCGGCTCCTGCTCCGGCATGTTCACGGCCAATTCGATGAACTGCCTGACCGAGGCCCTCGGCCTTTCGCTGCCGGGCAACGGCACCGTCCTGGCGACCCATGCCGATCGCCGCCGCCTGTTTGTCGAAGCGGGGCATCTGATCGTCGATCTCGCGCGGCGCTATTACGAGCAGAACGACGAGAGCGTGCTGCCGCGCAACATCGCCAGCTTCAAGGCCTTCGAGAACGCGATGACGCTCGATATCGCCATGGGGGGCTCGACGAACACCGTGCTGCATCTGCTCGCGGCGGCCCACGAGGCCGGCCTCGATTTCACCATGAAGGATATCGACCGTCTCTCCCGGAAGGTTCCGGTGCTGTGCAAGGTCGCGCCGGCGGTCGGCGATGTCCACATCGAGGATGTGCATCGCGCCGGCGGCATCATGAGCATCCTCGGCGAACTGCACCGCGCCGGCCTTCTGCATGGCGAATGCCGGACGGTCCATGCCGAGACGATGTCGGCGGCTCTCGCGCGCTGGGACATCACGCAGTCCAATTCGGAATCCGTGGCTACCTTCTTCAAGGCCGCGCCCGGTGGCGTGCCGTCGCAGACCGCCTTCAGCCAGTCCGCCCGCTGGAAGGAACTCGATACTGACCGCGAGAAGGGCGTGATCCGCAAGGCAAGCCATGCCTTCTCCAAGGATGGCGGCCTCGCGGTGCTCTACGGCAACCTCGCCGAGAAGGGCTGTATCGTGAAGACGGCCGGCGTCGATCCGTCGGTTCTCGTATTCTCCGGCAAGGCCCGGATTTTCGAAAGCCAGGATTCGGCGATTGATGGCATCCTCAACGGTGGCGTCGTCGCCGGCGATGTCGTGCTGATCCGCTACGAGGGGCCGAAGGGCGGGCCGGGCATGCAGGAAATGCTCTATCCCACCAGCTACATCAAATCGAAGAAGCTGGGCACGTCCTGCGCTCTCGTTACGGATGGGCGTTTCTCCGGCGGCACGTCGGGGCTCTCCATCGGCCATGTTTCGCCGGAAGCGGCCTCGGGCGGTACGATCGGGCTTGTGCGCGATGGCGACGTCATCGAGATCAACATCCCGGACCGGACAATCCATCTCAAGGTGAGCGATGCCGACCTCGCAACCCGCCGGGCCGAACAGGACAAGCTGGGCTGGAAGCCGGCCAAGCCGCGCAAGCGCAACGTGACGACCGCGCTGAAGGCTTATGCCCTTTTCGCGTCGAGCGCGGATACGGGCGCCGTCCGCATCCTGCCGGAATAAGGATCACGGGATCCGGAGCGCGGCGAGGCGGCGCTCCGGGTCGTTCCGGATTTATGTGGCTATGCCAGTTCCGGCACCCGGTAGCTCGTTGTGGATTTCACGCGTTCCATCGCGAAGCGCGAGGTCACGTTCTTGAGCGGGATCACCTCGATCAGGCGCTTGTAGAAGCTGTCGAACTCCGCCATGTCCCGGACCACCACGCGCAGCATGTAGTCGACATCTCCCGCCATCCGGTAGATGTCCATCACCTCCGGCATGGACGAGACCGTCCGGGCGAAATTCTGCAGCCACGGGCCGGAATGGTCGCCGGTTTCGATCTGCACGAAGACCGTCAGGCCGAGGCCGATCTTCTCCGGCGAGACCAGCGCGACGCGGCGCATGATCACGCCGCCGGACTCGAGCCGCTGGATGCGCTTCCAGCATGGCGTCTGGGACAGGCCGACGCGATGGGAAAGCTCCGCGAGGCTGACGGTGCAATCCTCCTGGAGAACCGTCAGGATCTTCCGGTCAATGGCGTCCATGGCAGAATCCCTTCCAGGGCCTGAATGTATCAGGGAATGATTTTCTTTTGCGTCTGAAGAATCGGCGAGTAGAAAGAAAAATTCCCTACTCTGCGGCCATCTGCAGAGGGTTCATCTCGATTTCGGCAATATCCGCCTCTCGCATCGCCGCGCCGATCATCACCAGCATCGGGCCGGCTTCCGGCAGGTCGCCCAGCGCCGCCGGCAACGCGTCGATCCGGGCACGGCGGTGCGTCTGCGTGGCGCGGGTGGCGTTGACCACCGCAATCGCCGGCGTGGCCGGGTCGAGCCCCGCCGCCAGTGCTTCCCGGACGAAGCCGTCGAGCGTGCGACGGGGCATATAGACCACCGTGGTCGCCACAGGGTCGGCGAGCGCGGCCCAGTTCATGTCCGTCGGGAGGCGTCCGTCCTCCCCGTGCCCGGTGACATACTGGATCCGCCGGGCCGTCCGTCGCTCGGTCAGCGAGACTCCCAGCGACGCCGCGGCACCCTGGGCGGAGGAAATCCCCGGGATGATGTCCACCGCAACGCCAGCCGCGCGGCAGGCATCGATCTCTTCGGTCGCGCGGCCGAAGATCAGCGGATCGCCACCCTTGAGCCGCACCACGCGCTTGCCCGCCAGCGCCTCGCGCACGATCAGCGCGCAGATGTCGCTCTGCCGGCAGGACGGGCCATGCCCGGTCTTGCCGACCCGAATCCGCTCGGCCTCGCGGCGGGCGAGATCGAGGATTTCCGGCGCGACAAGATCGTCATGCAGGATGATGTCGGCGGAATGCAGCGCGCGCAACGCCTTCAGCGTCAGCAGTTCCGGATCCCCGGGGCCCGCCCCGACGAGGATGACCCGTCCGGAAGGCGGGGCCTGCCGGTCACGGGCGAAGGCGCGCAGGAGGTCGCGCCGGTCGCCGGCATCCGGGCGTCGTTCGGGTTCCGCCATGGCCCGTTCGGTGAAGCGTTCCCAGAACAGCCGCCGGAGCGCATAGGCCGGCCGGCTGGCCTGGACATAACGTCGCCAGTCGCGCGCTGCGGCCGCCCAATGGGCGAGCCCGGGCGGGATCAGGGCCTCGATCCGCGCGCGGATCGCCTGCCCGAAAACAGGTGCCGCGCCGTCGGTCGAGATCGAGATGACAAGCGGCGAGCGGTTGACGATTGCGCCGAACTGGAAATCGCAGAAGGCGGGACGATCGATCAGGTTGACCGGGATGCCGGCCTTCCGGGCTGCAGCAGCAAAGGTGCCGGCTTCCTCGTCCGTGTCGAAATCGCCGACCGCGAGGGCCGCGCCGGCAAAGTCGCTTTCCTGCCAGGACCGGGCAATCCGGACGATCTGCGGATCGCCGGAGGCATCGGCGGGCGCGCCATCCGGCGAGAACAGCCGGATCTCGGCGCCGGCTGCGGCAAGCAGCTCTGCTTTCCAGCGTACGCCGTCCGAATGCCCGGCCAGCACGACGAAGCGGCCTTGCACCTTGTGGAAAACGGGCAGCGTCGCGAGGGGCGCGATCCGTGCCGGCGGCTGGGTTGTCGGGGCGCGACGCGGAATCATGCCAGCACCATGGCGGCAAGGGCATAGGCCCGCGCCGATGGCAGGAGCAGCCAGAGCAACGTCAGCGCCAGCAGCAGCAGGCGGAAGGCCCATTCGTGGCGATGGGCGGGGGGCGGGTTCATATGCCGCCTCCGTCGAGGCCCGGTTCCGGAACCGGGGCAGAGGCCGGCCTTTCGCCGGCAGGCCAGAACCGGTCCTGCAGCGCATGCAGCAGCGGCCGCCCGATTGCGTCGAGGGCTGCGAGAGCCAGCGCGCCGGCCAGCGTACCGGTGAGCAGGAACCCGGCCAGCGCGAAGGCAAGGGTCGTGACGGCAAGGCGCGTCCGTTCCACCCGGCTCTTCGGCCAGAACCGCGGGAGCACGGCAGGTGCCGGCTTGCCCGGCCTTGTGGAGGCTTCGCGGGAGGGGCCCGAGACCGTGTCGATGACGCCCATGGCCAGGGTGGCATGGGTGATCGGATCGATCAGCAGGAAGCTGCCCAGCGTCCGGCATTCCTCATAGGGCAGGGCGAAGAGCGGGGCTTCGGGCCGCAGGACAACCTTCCCGATCCCGTTCATCGCGAGATGCCCGGCGGGCCGGGGCGAAAGGTCCTCGACGGACAATTCATGGGCGAGCGCCTCGAAACGTGCCGGAACCGTCGCGCATCCGAGCTTGATCAGCATTCGGTCTCCGGGCGCGAGCCGACGCTCGCCGAGCACCAGCAGCCGGGCGGTCAGCGTTCCGGTTGTGTGGCCCGGCCGGTGCCCCAGCGTGATCACGTCACCGCGCACGACATCGGTCTCGTCGGCAAGCGTGACGGTCACGGCCTCGCCGGCTTTCGCGGCGCTCCGGGTGCCTTCCGGCGTCAGGATCTCCGCGATCCGGCTCGCGCGGCCCTGCGGCAGGATGGTGACGGGATCGCCGACCCGGATCTGCCCGCTGGCAATGGTTCCGGAAAAGCCGCGGAAATCGGCATCCGGGCGGTTCACCCACTGGACGGGCAGGAAGAACCGGCCGTCGGTCGGAAGGACCGGCTCGAGCGTTTCGATGAGGTCGAGCAGCGTCGGCCCGGCATACCACGGCATGCGCCCGGAGCGGCGGGTGAGGGTGTCGCCATCCCGCGCCACCAACGGCAGGACATGGATCGACCGGAAGCCGAGTTGTTCCGCCAGAGCGCGATACTCGGCCTCGATCCGCCGGAAGACGGCCTCGTCGAACCCGACAAGATCCATCTTGTTGATGGCGACGATGATATCCTTCACCCCCACCAGCGAGACGATCGAGGAATGCCGGCGCGTCTGTGGCAGAACCCCCTTGCGCGCATCCACCAGCAGGATCGCCACATCCGCCGTCGAGGCCCCCGTCGCCATGTTCCGGGTATATTGTTCGTGGCCCGGCGTATCGGCGGCGATGAAGGCACGACGGGGCGTCGCGAAATAGCGATAGGCGACATCGATCGTGATGCCCTGCTCGCGTTCGGCGGAGAGCCCGTCGACAAGCAGCGCGTAGTCACGGTTCTTGCCGTCCGTGCCGAACCGGGCGGAATCCCGCGCCAGCGCCTCGGCCTGGTCCTCGTAGACGGCGCCGGTTTCCCAGAGCAGGCGGCCGAGCAGCGTCGACTTGCCGTCATCTACCGAGCCGCAGGTGATGAAACGGAGGAGGCTGCGTTCGGCCGGGCGGATGGCCTGGGCGACCTGCGGCAGGTCCGGTTCGGGGTGGCGCGCGGCAAGCACGGCGGGCAGCATCAGAAGTATCCTTCCTGCTTCTTCTTTTCCATCGAACTGGTGGAATCGTGGTCGATCACACGGCCCTGGCGTTCCGAAACGCGGCTCTCGCGCATTTCCGCGAGCACGGCCTCAAGCGTGTCCGCCCGGCTTTCGACGGCCCCGGTCAGCGGGTAGCAGCCGAGCGTCCGGAACCGGATCATCCGCATTTCGGGAGCCTCGCCCGGCAGCAGCGTCAGGCGGTCGTCATCCCGCATGATCAGGGCGCCGTTGCGCTGCACGACCGGCCGGGGCTTCGCGAAATAGAGCGGCACGACCGGGATGGATTCGAGCGCGATGTAGTCCCACACATCCGCTTCGGTCCAGTTCGAGAGCGGGAAGACACGGAAGCTCTCGCCCTGTGCCTTGCGTGTATTGAACAGCAGCCAGGGCTCCGGGCGCTGCGACCGCGGATCCCAGCGATGGTCCGGCGTGCGCAGCGAGAAGATGCGCTCCTTCGCGCGGGATTTCTCCTCGTCGCGCCGGGCGCCGCCGAAGGCCGCATCGAAGCCATGTTTGTCCAGCGCTTGCTTGAGCGCCTGCGTCTTCATCACGTCGGTATGGACGGCCGAGCCATGGGTGAGCGGGCCGATGCCGGCAGCCAGCCCCTCCGGATTGGTATGGACGATCAGGTCGAGCCCGAGCCGGCGTGCGGTTTCATCGCGGAAGGCGATCATCTCGCGGAATTTCCAGCCGGTATCGACATGCAGCACCGGGAAGGGCAGCCGCCCCGGCGCGAAAGCCTTCAGCGCCAGATGCAGCAGCACGGCCGAATCCTTGCCGATCGAATAGAGCAGGACCGGCCGGTCGCAGGTGGCGAAGACCTCACGGAAAATGAAGATGGCCTCGGCTTCGAGGCGCCGGAGATGGCTGGTCTGGTGCATGTCAGGCCCTCCGGCCTTCGGAATCGGGTTCGCTGCGGGCGAGATGGAGGCCGCATTCGCGGCTCGCATCCGCCTCCCACCACCAGCGCCCGGCGCGCTCGTCCTCGCCCGGCTGGACTGCCCGGGTGCAGGGCTGGCAACCGATCGACAGGAAACCGGCGGCGTGGAGCGGATTGACGGGGATCGACCAACGCCCCGCGAGGTCAACGAGGCCCTCGCGGGTCTGGTCGAAGAGCGGGTTGATCTTCCAAAGTCCGAATTCCGGGTCGAAACGCAGCGCACCGGTTCCCTGCCGGAAGCTCGACTGGTTGGCGCGCAGGCCTGTCAGCCAGCCCTCCGCCCCGGCGAGAACGCGCTGGAGCGGCTCGACCTTGCGCACATGGCAGCAGGCCTTCCGTGCGTCCGGCGAGAGCCGGAAACCATTGATGCCCTGGTCGTCGAGCAGCCGTTCGATGGCGATCCGGTCCGGCGCATAGCCGCGTATCCGCCGTCCGTAATGCATCTCCGTGTCGGCCCAGAGCGCATAGGTTTCCGGGAACAGGCGGCCAGTGTCGAGCGTCGCCACCTCGATATCCAGTCCCTCGCTGAAGATGAGATGGGTCAGGACCTGATCCTCAAGCCCGAGGCTGGTCGTGAAGACGAGCTTGCCTTCGAAAGCCATCCGGATCTTCCGCAGCCTCGCTGCGAGCGGCAACTCGGCCAGCGCGAGGGCGAGGTCGTTGGCGCTGGCTTCCGTCATGCGGCACCGCCGTTCCGGGCCGCGCGCCGGGCGTCGAGGATGTTCCGGCCGCGGGCATAGTCCCGCTGGTAGCTGTGCCGGTAGATCGAAAGATCGGCGAGCCACGCCGCCTCGCCCTGCCGCGCTGCCACCGCATCGGGCAGTTCCACCTCGTCGAAGCCGCAGGCAAGGGCATAGGCAAACTGGTCCGGGATCAGCGGCCCCACGGCCCGGAGAATGCCGCGGAAGCCGGCCTGGCGCAGGCGGCGGCCAAGCGTGAACCCGCGACCATCGGCAAAGCCCGGGAAGGCGATGGCGATCAGGTCAACCTGGTTGGCCAGCGACGCCGCCTCTTCCGCCGGAACGGTGTTGGCGATGTCGATGCCGATCCGCTGGCCGCCGGTACGGACCAGCAGCCCGGATTGCAGCTCCGCCAGCGGCAGGATGACGGCCGGATGCCCGGCAATCTCCGACGCCGGAAGCCGCCGGAAGGGGTCGGGCCGGAACCCGTGGCGATCAAGCAGCGTCATGGCGAATCTCCGCGTTGAAGGCCGTCTTGAACGGCTGGATACCCAGCCGCCGCACGGATTCGACAAACACTTCGCCCGGCTTGCGATGCGCGAGATAGACGGCAACCAGCCGCTCGATCGCGTCGGGCACGTCGCCCGCGACAAGCCCCGGCCCGAGGATCTCCCCGATCGCGCTGGCATTGCCGGCATCGCCGCCAAGGGTGATCTGGTAGGATTCCTCGCCGCGCTTCTCGAGGCCGAGAATGCCGATATGCCCGACATGGTGATGGCCGCAGGCATTGATGCAGCCGGAGATCTTGATGGCCAGCGGCCCGATTTCCCGCTGGCGTTCGGGGGCGGCGAACCGCGTCGCCAGCGCCTGCGCGATGGGGATCGAGCGGGCCGTCGCCAGCGCGCAGTAATCGAGGCCGGGGCAGGCGATGATGTCGGTGATCAGGCCGGCATTCGCGGTGGCAAGCCCCCCGGCGGCGAGTGCCTGCCAGAGGTCGTGGAGATCCTCCTGCCGGATATGAGGCAGGACGAGGTTCTGCGCATGCGTGACGCGGATTTCGCCGAAGGAGTAGCGATCGGCAAGATCGGCGACGAGGCGCATGCCGGCCGAACTGATATCGCCCGGCGCCTCGCCGATGCCCTTCAGCGACAGCGTGACCGCCTGATAGCCCGGCACCTTGTGCGGGAAGCCGTTCTGCTCCACCCAGCGATCGAAATCCGGGTTCGCCGCGCGCGCCCGGCGGAGAGCGGGCGGATTGTCCGGCAGATCGGCATGGGCTGGCGGCGCGAAATACCGTGCGATCCGCTCGACCTCCGAGGCATCCGCCTGGATCCGCTGCGGATCGAGCTGAGCGAATTCCGCCTCGACACGGGCCCGGAACGCCTCGATCCCGATCTCGTGGACGAGGATCTTCACGCGGGCCTTGTACTTGTTGTCCCGCCGCCCCTCGGCATTGTAGACGCGCATCAGCGCTTCGAGATAGGCGAGCAGATGCGGTTTGGGCAGGAAGTCGCGCACCCATTTACCGACCATCGGTGTCCGCCCGAGGCCCCCGCCGACCAGCACGGCATAGCCGGTCTCTCCGGTCTCCGGGTGGCGGACGATGCGCAGCCCGATGTCGTGCACGGCAACAGCGGCCCGGTCCTCTTCCGCACCGGTCACCGCGATCTTGAACTTGCGGGGCAGGAAACTGAATTCCGGATGCGCGGTCGACCATTGGCGGATCAGCTCGGCAACCGGGCGCGGATCCTCGATCTCGTCGGCCGCCACGCCGGCAAACTGGTCCGCCGTGACATTGCGGATGCAATTGCCGGAGGTCTGGATGGCATGCATCTCGACATCGGCGAGCAGAGACAGGATCTCCGGAACGTCCTTGAGTTGGATCCAGTTGAATTGGAGGTTCTGCCGGGTCGTGAAATGGCCATAGCCGCGGTCGAACCGTTCGCCGATCAGCGCCAGCTGCCGCAGCTGCCGGGCCGAGAGCGTGCCATAGGGAATGGCAATGCGGAGCATGTAGGCATGGAGCTGCAGATAGACGCCGTTCTGCAGGCGGAGCGGCTTGAACTCGTCCTCCGTCAGGGCGCCCGAAAGCCGGCGCTCCACCTGCGCCGAGAATTGCGCCACACGATCGCGCACGAAAGCGGCATCGAATTCGTCATAGCGGTACATGGGTTACCTCGTTTGGCCGGCCTGCGCGGCGAGGCCGGGAAACTCTGCCTGCTTGCCGAGATCAGGGCGGATCGTCGGGCCCAGAAGGCGGAAACGTTCGCGGAAATGGCGGGGTACAGGGATCCCGCCGGCGGACAGGACAACATCGACGAGATAGGCATCGACCACCCGGTTCAGCCGCATGGCTTCCTGCCCGGCAGCCTCCAGACCGAGGGAGGCGGCCTCGTCCTCCGCGATCTGCGCCTCGCCGGGATGGCGGGTCCAGCCCTGGCCGGAATAGAAGACGGTATCCCCGGTCAGCAGGTCATTGGCGATCAGGATCGCCGGCAGGGGAGGGAGCTTGGCCGAGGACATGGCGGGTTCCGGGTCCTTTGCGAAGCCGGGATCGGCCTCGCATTTGTTCGTTATTCCGAACAAAATGGATACTATACCCGCCGTTCTCTTCCAATTCGGGGTCCGGAGCCTGGGCTTTCAAACTTCGGGCCCTGCGGAGAACGATTTTCTCCCGGCCATTCCGGCTTCCGTTTCCGATAGCTATGCGGTATCGCGAAACGATGTGGCTGAACCAGCAAACGCTTGATGCGATCCGGATCATGGCCGAGCTGGCGACCCGCTGGCCCCGGCTGACCCGCGCTTCGGATCTGGTCGATGTCACGGGGATTTCCTTCGTCAACATCCAGAAGACGGTTCATGCCCTGGCGCTGGCCCGCCTGCTGGAGACGAGCCGCGGCCGGCATGGCGGCATCCGGCTGGCACGCGGGCCCGACGAGATCACGATCGGCGAGATCGTCCGCGCTTTCGAGCCGAAGGATTGCCCGGTGAATTTTCTCGTCGCCTCGACCGTGAGCGCCGGCATCTCGGCCTTGCTCTTCAAGGCACATCGGGGCTTCTTCCAGCCGCTCGAGGCGACGACGTTGGCGGATCTCGACCTGCCCTCCCTCAACGGCGAGGGCCACCGTCGCCTCGAGGCCTAGGCACCCGCGACCCGCCGCGCCTGCGGCAGGATCACCGGCAGCCCGTGATGCCGGGTAATGCCCAGCCGGACCCCGAACACCTCCGCCAGCAAGGCCTCGTCGAGGATCTTCTGCACGGGCCCCTGCGCGGCGATCCGCCCGCGGCTGAGGACGACCAGATGGTCAGCATAGCAGGCGGCAAGATTGAGATCATGCAGGATCGCCAGCACGGCCACGGGGCTGTCCGGACGGCGCGTCAGGGCGCGGGCGGCATCCAGCAGTGCGAACTGATGTTCAAGATCGAGGCTGGCAATCGGTTCGTCGAGCATCAGCACCTGCCGCGCCTCGATCCGGCGGGCAGCCTCGAGCTGGCAGAGCGCCCGCGCGAAATGGACGCGCTGCTGCTCGCCTCCCGACAACGTCTGGAAATCCCGATCCGCCAGCGCGAGCATGTCTGCCGAATGCAGGCTCGCCTCGACAAGGCTGTCCCGCTCGGTGCGGGGCAGCCGGCGGCCGATTGAGAGAATTCCGAGGGCCACGACTTCATGGACCCGGAACGGGAAGCCGAGCCGCCCGCTCTGCGCCATCACCACGCGCCGCGCGGCGAGTTGCCAGGCCGGCACCTCGGCTAGGGGGGCGCCGAGGCTTGTGATCCGGCCACGCTGTGGCGTCAATTCACCCGATAACAGCCGGAGCAAGGTGCTCTTTCCGGCGCCGTTCGGGCCGATCACGACAGTCAGCGCGCCGCCCTGCAAGGCGAGGTCGGCCCTTTCGACGAGCCAGCGCCCGCCGGTTGTGTAGCCGGCATTTTCAGCCATCAGCCAGGCATTCATTCGAAGGACCTCACCTCGCGTCGCAGCAACAGCCACAGGAAGAACGGGGCGCCGATCGCGGCGGTGAGGATGCCGATGGGAAGTTCGGCCGGTGCCACGACAAGCCGTGCGACGATATCCGCGCCGAGCAGCAGCACGGCACCGCCCAGCGCGCTGAACGGCAGCAGGAGGCGATGGCTGGCCCCGAGGAGGATGCGCAGGACATGCGGCACGACGATGCCGACAAAGCCGATCATCCCGGCCACCGCCACCGAGGCACCCACGGCCACGGCAGCGATCAGGATGGCTGCCGCCTTCACGCGCTGGACGGGCAGGCCGAGATGGTAGGCCTCCGCCTCGCCGAGGGCCAGAGCGTCGAGACCGCGGGCAAGGAAGGGCGCCGCCACCAGAATGGCGATCATGGCCGGTGCCACCGCTGCGAGCTTGGTCCAGCTGGCGCCGGAAAAGCTGCCGAGAGCCCAGAAGGTCAGGTCACGCAATTGCCGGTCATCGGAGAGATAGGCGAGGAAGCCCGACAACGCGCCGCTCAGCGCCCCCATGGCCACACCGGCCAGCAGCATCGTGGCGATGGAGGTCCGGCCGGCGCGTGTCGCGATTCCATACAGCATGAGCGTCGAGCCGAGACCGCCCAGAAACGCGCCGACAGGCAGCACGGCGAAGGGCATCTTGCCGAAAGCCGGCGCCAGCAGCGTTTCGCCGAGAACAATGGTGAGTCCGGCGGCGAGGGCGGCTCCCGCCGAGACGCCGATCAGGCCCGGATCGGCCAGCGGGTTGCGGAACAGCCCTTGCAGCACCGCGCCCGATACCGCGAGCGCCGCCCCGACAAGCATGGCCAGCAGCGTTCGCGGCAGGCGGATATTGACGAGGATCAGCGCTTCCCGCGTGTCGGGCAGGCGGCCAAGCTCGATCAGGCTGCCGAGGGTCTGCAGCAGGCTTGCTGCCGGCAGGGCGATGGCGCCCTTGAACAGCGACAGCAGGATGAGGCCGGCCAGCAGTCCCGAGCCCAGCACCGCCCAGAACAGCGCCCGGCGGTGGCGGGACATGGTCAGGATGGCAACAACGCCTCCCCGACCGGAACCGGCCTGCCCGCCGTGAAGGGTCTCGCGCAAGGCCTCGGGGCTCATGGCCGGGGTGCCGCTTCCGCGCGATGGCGCGTCAAGTCGGGATAGAGCCGGCTCATCAACTCGCGCGCGGCGTCGGCCGTGCGCGGACCGAAACCGAGGAGATAGAGACCATCCATCGTGATCAGCGCCCGATCCGCCGCGGCTGGCGTGAGGCGGAAGGCCGGATGGACGAACAGGTCGGCTGCTGCCATGGCATGGTCGCCGCGCTGCATCATGACGATGACATCCGGAGCCGCCGCGATGATGCCCTCATCGGAGACGGGTTTGAACCCCTCCAGCGAGTCGACCGCATTGATCCCGCCGGCGAGGCCGATCATCGCCGCCGCGGAACTGCTCCGGCCCGCCACCATCACGCGGCCATTCTGCATCGACAGGACGAACATCACACGCTTGGGTCGCGCGATCCGCGCCCGGTCCTGCGCCAGCCGGGCAAAGTCGCCGGCGATCCGTTCGGCCAGCGATTCAGCTGCCGCCTGCTGTCCGACAACCGCGCCGATCGTCCGGATCCGCGCCAGCACGCCCGCCTCGCTCGGCTCCTCGGTGAGCATCCGGACGGGAATGCCGGCCTGCCGGATCAGCGCCAGCACATCCGGCGGCCCGGCCCCCTCGATGGCGACGACGAGGTCTGGCCGGAGCGAAAGCACGCCCTCGGCTGAAAGCGCGCGGACATACCCGATATTCGGCAGGCGTTTCAGCGCGTCGGCCGGATGCAGCGAAGTCGAGTCCACCCCCACGAGTCGGTCGCCCTCGCCCAGGGCATGGATCGTCTCGGTCACGACGCCCCCCGCTGCGACGATGCGCTGGGGCTCGGCGATCACGGAGGTCAGCCCCAGCGCAAGCGTGGCGAGAAGGGCGAGAGCATATCTGTGCAGCATGGCACGCATGGTGAGCCTCACTTGGTCAGGATGAGCCGGTTATTGGCGGTGACGCGCAGCCGATAGCGTTCGCCATTGTGGAGAAGAATGGCCTCCCGCCCGGCGCCGAGCAGATCGGCAACATCGATCAGCCCGAGGCCGGACGCAGGATCGACCGGAGGCCGATCGCGGGGCGGCGTGCTGCGGGCCCTGTCAGCCGAATGAGATTCAAGATGATTTCGCGGCATTTGGAGACATTCCAGAGTGAAGGTCAGTTTAGAAATCCTCAAAACATGAGGAAAATCAGAGAATTAATTGACTTCAGATGTCAGAATATATAGAGCCGGTCAAGCGGAGGCGATCAGAGCCGCCGCGAGCAGCCAGCCAGCGCCCCGCCATTCCGGCCCGCCAGCCAGCCAGACGTCATCAAGAACGGGTTTGGGGCAAAGAGATGGGATCTGGATTTCGACAGGGGCTGATGGCCTCGGTATCGCTGGTTATGGGTATGGCGGCATCGCCTGCGGTTCAGGCGCAGCAGACGGGCACACCGGGAACAACCGCGCTGGATGATATCAGCGTCACGGCGACCCGGCAGGAGGAACGGGCGGTCGATGCACTCGCTTCCGTTTCAGTGACAAACCGGCAGGAAGTCCGCCGTCAGAACCCGCAGCGTATCGGCTCGATGCTGAGCCAGAATCCGGGCGTGACGACGCAGGAAAACCCGAACGATCCGGCGACGGCGGTCAATGTCCGCGGACTGCAGGATTTCGGCCGCGTCGCGGTGACAGTCGATGGCGCCCGGCAGAATTTCCAGCGCTCCGGTCACAATGCCAATGGCGCGTTCTTCCTCGATCCGGCCTTTGTCCGGACCATCGATGTCACCCGCGGCCCCGTCGCCAACATCTATGGTTCCGGAGCAATCGGGGGTGTCGTCTCGTTCGAGACGGTAGAGCCGAAAGATATCCTCCGCCCGCGCGAGAAGGTCGCGGGAGAGCTGGGCTTTACTGCGCTGCTGGGCGGACGGCAGAACGGTGTCTACGGCTCGGTGATCGGTGCCGCCCGCCCCGTTGACTGGGCTTCGGCGCTGATCGGGCTCAGCTTCCGCGATCTCAATCCCTACAAGGATGGCGGCAGCTTCCCGATCCGCGATTCCGGGCAGGATCTCGGCTCAGGCCTCGCAAAGATTGTCCTCACGCCGGGCGATGGGCACACGATCAGGCTCTCAGGCCAGTATCAGAAATACGAGTTCGTGAATGGCCTCGGCACGTCCACCGCGCCGCGCCGGATCAACGATGTCGAGACCACCAATCTCGTCGCGCGCTACATCTTCTCGCGGCCGGACAATGACTGGCTCAATCTCAGCACGACGGTCTATCGCACCACGACGGATACGGATCAGGTCCGGGTCAGCGGCACGCCGGCGCAGATCGGCAATGCACGCTATTTCCGGATCGAGACGATCGGCATCGACGCCCACAACACGTCGCGCTTCAGCCTGGGCCCGGTCAAGCTCGCCTCGACCTATGGTGTCGACTGGTTCCAGGATCGGGTCCGGACGTTCGATCCGTTCTCGAACGGCGACGAGACGACACCGGGTGGACGGCGGCACGTCTATGGCGGCTTCGTCCAGAACCATTTCAGCTGGTCGATCGTCGATGTGATCGCCGCGCTCCGCTATGACGGCTATTCGCTCAGCGGCGGGGGCAATTCCTCCGATGGCCAGCGGCTCTCGCCCAAGATCACCATCGGCGTGACCCCGATCGAGGGCCTCCAGCCCTATGTCACCTATGCCGAGGGATACCGCGCCCCGGCCATCACGGAAACGCTGGTCAATGGCGCCCATCCCGCGCCCTCGACCTTCACCTTCATTCCGAACCCGAACCTCCGCCCCGAAATCGGCAAGACGATCGAGGCCGGCATCAACCTGAAATACAATGATGTTTTCCGGAAGGGCGATGCCTTCCGCGGCAAGGTCTCGATCTTCGAGAACAGGGTCCGCAACTTCATCGAAGGCGCCCTGTCGGATCCGGGCAATGATTGCGGCAACCCGGCCATTCCGGCCGGCTGCGCGGATGCCACCTTCCGCTATTCGAACGTCGCGCGCGCCCGGCTGCGCGGGATCGAAGGCGAGTTCGTCTACGATGCCCGGCGCTGGTATGTCTCGCTGGCGGGCTCGACCATCCGCGGCGACAATCTCAATGCGGGCACGCCGCTGGAATCGGTCTATCCGGACAAGGTCATCCTTGGCGGCGGTCTGCGGTTCTTCGATGAGAAGTTGCTGGTCGGTAGCCGGCTCACATTGGTGGACAAGCAGCGCCGCCTGCCCGCCGCGACACTCGCCGCCAATGCCAGCAAGGCCTATGCGCTGGTCGATATCTTCACCAGCTATGAATTCGCGAAGGACATGCGGGCCTTCGCGCAGGTCGATAACCTCGGCGATGTCCGCTACAAGCGCTATCGCGACAGCGACCGCAGCCCCGGGCTCGTCGCCAAGTTCGGCCTCTCCGCCCGGCTGGGGATGTGACATGGCGGCCGGCCTGCTGTCCCTGAAGGCGGAGACCGGCCTCGCGCTCCACCGCGCGATGGCGCCGCTGCAGGCGGGCTGTCCCTGGCCGGTCCTGCCGGCGCGGCGGACCGCTCCGCTGCCGGACCCGCTGCAGGTTCCGGTGCCCGAGGCACGGGAACGGCCGTGCCCGGTACCGCGGATCATCAGGCGGACCGGGCTCGGGCTCGGGCTCTCCACGCTGTTCCACGCGGGGATTGCTGCTGCCGCGCTGATCATCCTGCCTGCCCCCCCGGCCGACGAGGCGGAGCGGGGCGGCCCCCCTTCCGTGCTTGACGTCACCCTTGTCGGAGAAGCCGAGGCTCTCGCGACAACGGAAGGCGCGCGCGCCCAACCGGTCTCTCTGGCCTTGCCGGAGTTGCCGGCGATTGAGCCCGTTGTGACGGAACCCGTCCCGACAGTTGCCGTGCCGGAAGTTCCACCTCTCCCCGAGCCGGTCATCCTCGCGCCCGAGCCTCCCCTGCCGGCGGTCGTCATTCCCGAGCCGCCTCCGGCATCTCCCGCCGAGATTGTGGTTGCACCGGCTCCGCTACCCGAGCTGAAGCAGAAGCCAAGGCCGAAGCCGCAGGTTGAACCGAAGCGCGTCGCGGGGCCGAAGGCAAAGCGCAACGAACCGGCTGCCGTTCGCCCGGCCGAGGGCCCGGGCCGGGGGCGGGAAGGTGCCGGTCAGCAGGCCGCGAACCGTCAGGCGACGAGCCGCGCGGGTACCGGCGGCGCCGGCCCCGTTGCCGGCTTGGCCGTGACGGCAGGCTATGGCGCCCGCGTGCGCGCGCTGATCGAGCGGCAGAAATCCTATCCGGAAGCCGCGCAGGATCGCGGCCAGACTGGCCGCACCACCATCGCCCTTGTCATCACGCGGGACGGCAAACTCGCTTCGGTCACCGTCGCGAAAGGCTCCGGCCACGCGCTGCTTGATGCCGCCACGCTGGCTGCGGTGCGCCGCGCGCAGCCCTTCCCCGCCCTGCCGGAAGGCGGGCCGGCCACCATCAGTTTCCAGCTTTCGATTGGCTACGACCTCCACTGAACCCAGGAAAGGACCTCCCATGTTCATTGCCATGAACCGCTTCCGTGTCGCCCGCGGCAACGAAGCCGATTTCGAGACGATCTGGCGCTCGCGCGAGAGCTATCTCCACGAATTGCCTGGCTTCATCGAGTTCTCGCTGCTGAAGGGCCCGGAACGCGAGGACCACACGCTCTATGCCTCGCACACGGTCTGGGCCAGCAAGGCGGAATTCACGGCATGGACACAGTCGGAGCAGTTCCGCAAGGCCCATGCCCGGGCCGGGCAGGGTCGGCCGGTCTCGATGGGGCATCCGGAATTCGAGGGGTTCGAGGTTGTGCTCCTCGACGACAACCGCACCCCGCGTGCGGCGGCGGAGTGAATCCGATGAGCAATGTCACACCTCTCCGGCCCGCTGTGGCCGAAACCGCCGACCGCATGGCCCTGCTGCACGAGATCATCGCGAAGAAGCCCGATGGCGTGGTCGAGGCCATGGCGCGCGAGGCCGGCGTGCCGACGCAGGTCGCGCTCGAGGCCATGCCCGAATCGCAGCGCCTGTTCGCGCCGGCCGAGCAGTTCGAGGCGATCTGGCGCGAGGTCGGCGGCTGGGGCCAGATCCTGTTCATCGTCCATACGCCCGATATCGTGCTGGAATGCGAAGGCAGCCTCCCGGCCGGCACGTTCGGGCAGGGCTATTACAACATCCATGGCGACAGCCCGATCGGCGGGCATATCCGCGCCGCCAATTGCCGGGCCATCTATCTGGTGGACCGCGCCTTCCATGGCCGGCGCTCCTGCTCGATCCAGTTCTTCAACGGCGAGGGCGAGGCCATGTTCAAGGTCTTTGTCCGGCGGGATCGCGAGCGGAACCTCCTGCCGGATCAGCTCGCCCGCTTCGAGGCCTTGAAGGCCCGGCTCGCCGCCCTGTGACGGGCCTTCAACCGGGGCTCGCCATCGGCTATAGCCTGATCGTCCTCCCCCCGAGCCGAGCAGGTCCGATGTCGAGCCCCCTTCACCGCGAGCGCCTGGAACAGAAACTCAGCGCCGCCGCGGAACCCCGCGCCCGCCACGTCTTCACCCGGCTCCTGCCGGACAGCGCCCGTGCCGAGGCCGATGCGGCCGATCTCCGCCGCAAGGCCGGCCTTTCGCTCGGCCCGCTGGATGGCCGGATCATCTCGATCAAGGACCTGTTCGACATGGCCGGCCAGGTCACGACCGCCGGTTCCGTCATCCTGAAGGACAGGCCGCCTGCGCTGGCCGATGCGCCGACCGTCGCGGCGCTCCGTCGGGCCGGCGCGATCCTGATCGGCCGCACCAATATGAGCGAATTCGCCTTTTCCGGCATCGGCCTCAATCCGCATTGGGGCACCCCCGGCAATGCCATCGACCCGACCCGCGTGCCCGGCGGATCGACCTCCGGCGGCGCGGTTTCCGTCGCGCTGGGCCTCGCCGATCTGACGCTCGGCACGGATACCGGCGGCTCGACCCGCATCCCCGCCGCCTTCAACGGGATTGTCGGCTTCAAGCCCACGAGCTGCCGCGTCTCGAAGGCCGGTGCCTTCCCGCTCTCTTACACGCTCGATTCCATCGGCCCGCTCGGTCCGGATGTCGAAAGTTGCGCCGCGATGGATGCGATTCTCGCCGGAATAGAGCCCGGCACACTGCCGGAGCCGCCGGTTGCAGGCCTGCGCCTCGGCATCCCGCGCGGGTTGCTCTTCGAGGAAACGGAAGCGCCGGTTGCCGAGGCCTTCGAGAAAGCCGTAAGCCAGCTGACGAAAGCAGGGGCGCGAGCGAACGAGGTCACGATCGATGATCTCGTTCTGGCGATGCGCGGGGCTCTCGCCGGTGCGCCGATCGCCGCCTGTGAGGCTGCCGAGATTCACCGCGCCTGGCTCGAAAGCCGCGCCGCGGATTTCGACGCGCGGGTGCTTGCGCGGATTCGGCCGGGCGCGGCGGTGCCCGCTCCGGCCTATATCGCTGCGATGCGCGAACGCGAGCGTCTCAAGGGCGAGTTCCAACGCCGGATCGAGCCGTTCGACGCGCTCCTGCTCCCAACCTGCGCGCTGCAGGCGCCCTCCATCGCTGCCCTCGAGGCGGATCCCGATCTCTTCGCCCGGAAGAATATGCTCGCCCTGCGCAACACCAGCCCGGCCAATTTCTTCGATTGCCCGGCGCTCTCGCTGCCGCTGCCCGTGGCGGGTCTCCCGGTCGGGTTGATGCTGATCGGCGCGCCGATGCAGGATCGCCGGCTGATGGCGCTCGGTGCTTCGGTCGAGGCTGCACTGCGCCCCTGAACCTCAGGCGAGGGACGGGCTGACCGCCCGGTCGTTGGCGGCATGGCAGGCCACCGAGCCGTCAAATGCCGGCACCTCCCGCCTGCAGATCTCCATCGCCAGCGGGCAGCGGGGATGGAAGGTGCAGCCGGAGGGCGGGTTGATCGGGCTCGGAACCTCGCCCTGCACGGGCACGCGGTCCCGCCCGATCTGCTCGAGATCGGGCACCGCGTCGATCAGCAGCCGCGTATAGGGATGGCGCGGCGCCGCGAACAGCGCTTCCGTCTCCTGCACCTCGACCAGCCGGCCCAGATACATCACGCCGATCCGGTGGGCCATGTGCCGGACCACCGCCAGATTGTGCGAGATGAAGAGATAGGTCAGCCCAAGCCGCTCCTGCAGGTCGCGCATCAGGTTGAGGATCTGTGCCTGGACGGAGACGTCGAGCGCGGAGGTCGGCTCGTCGCAAACCAGGAATTGCGGTTCTGATGAAAGGGCCCGCGCAATCGCGACACGCTGGCGCTGGCCGCCGGAAAACTGGTGCGGATATTTCTCGCCATCCAGCGGCGACAGCCCGACCAGCGTAAGCAGATCGGCAACGCGTGCCTCTCGCGCAGCCGGGTCGGCGGGATGGTTCAGCGCTTCCATCGGCTCGGCGATGATATCGCGGATCCGCCAGCGCGGATTGAGGCTGGCATAGGGATCCTGGAAGATCATCTGGATCGCGCCGGGGCGGACCTTTGCACCGCCCATCGAGGCGGAGAAATGCACCGCGCCCGCGCTGGGCGGCAGCAGGCCGACCACCATCTTCGCGACGGTCGATTTGCCGGAACCGGATTCGCCGACAAGGGCAAAGGTCTCGCCGGGGCGGATCTCGAAGGAAACCTCGTCGACAGCCCGCAGGAACTGCGGCTTCTCGCGCGAGATCACGCGTTCCAGCCATGGCTTCGAGACATCGAAGAGCCGGCGGACATTCTCGACGCGCAGCACGGGCTCAGCCATGGGACGCACTCCATTCGACCGGCGTTTCATGAAGCCAGCATCGCGCCGATGTGGCCCCCACCGGCACAAGCGGCGGGATCGCCTCGGCACATTTCCCGATTGCCACGGTGCAGCGCGGACGGAAGGCGCAGCCTGCCGGAATGGCATTCAGCCGCGGCATCGCCCCGGAAATCTGCGTCAGGCGCTGGACCTTCGCCCCCAAAGCCGGAATCGCGCCCATCAGGCCTGTTGCATAGGGATGTCGGGGATGGCGGATGACATCAGCCACCGGGCCGATCTCGACGATCCGGCCGGCATACATCACGGCCACCCGATCGGCCGTTTCGGCGATCACGCCCATATCATGCGTGATCAGCATGACGGAGGTGCCGCGCGTCCGGCAGAGGCGCTTGAGCAGCGTGATGATCTGCGCCTGTACCGAGACATCGAGCGCGGTGGTCGGCTCGTCGGCAATGATCAGGTCCGGTTCCGCTGCCAGTGCGAGGGCAATCACGACGCGCTGGCGCATCCCGCCGGAAAACTCGTGCGGATAGGCATCGATCCGGCTTTCTGGTGCGGGAATGCCCACCTCGGTAAGCAGCGCCAGCGCCCGGGACCGCGCTTCCGCCTTGCTGACCGGCATATGCGTCAGGATCGTCTCGGCAATCTGGTCTCCCACCCGGAAGAGCGGGTTCAGCGAGGTCAGCGGGTCCTGGAAGATCATCCCGATCCGCCGGCCGCGGATCTTCCGCAAGCCGTCATGGCCGATATTGTCGATCCGCTGGCCCTTGAGCCAGATCTCGCCGCCGGAGAGCCGGCCCGGCTTGTCGATCAGCCCGATGATCGCCGTTCCGGTGAGGGATTTGCCGGCGCCGGATTCGCCGACGACTCCCAGCACCTCGCCGCGGGCGATGTCGAAGGAAATCTCGTTCAGCGCCCGCAGCACGCCGCGACGTGTCACGAATTCGAGGCTGAGATTGCGGACCGAGAGAACCGGCTCCATCCCCGTATCACCCGTCGCCATCACTGCAGCCTCGGATTCAATGCATCGCGCAGCCAGTCGCCCAGCAGGTTGATCGCCAGTGCAAGGATCACCAGCGTGATGGCCGGGAAGAACAGGATCCACCATTCGCCCGAAAACAGGAATTGCTGGCCGATCCGGATCAGCGTGCCGAGCGAGGGTTGGGTCGGCGGCATGCCGACGCCGAGGAAGGACAGGGTCGCCTCTTCGATGATGGCGAGCGCGAGGTTGATCGTCGCGATCACCAGCACCGGGCCCATCACGTTCGGCAGGATATGGCGGATCATGATGACAAGTGGCGAACGCCCGATCACCCGGGCGGCCTGCACATATTCCTTGCCCTTCTCGATCAGCGTGGAGCCGCGCACCGTGCGCGCATATTGCGCCCAGTTCGACAGGCCGATCGCGACAATCAGCAGGATCAGCGTCGCCCCCTCCTGCTGGGCCGGCGGGATGATGCCGCGCGCCACCCCGAAGACCAGCAACGCGATCAGGATGGCCGGGAACGACAGCTGGATATCGGCGATCCGCATGATCACGGCTTCCGTGCGGCCGCCGAGATAGCCGGCCATCAGCCCGAGGAACACGCCGATCGTCGCCGAGAACAGCACCGAGGCCGCGCCGACGAGCAGCGAGACCCGGGTGCCGTAGAGCACGGCGGAATACATGTCGCGGCCCTGCGGATCGGTACCGAAGATGAAGGTCTTGCCGGTGAACTCATTCGCGGTGCCCGGCTTGGTCATCCCCTCCATGAGGTTCAGTTCGGCCGGGTTGAACGGGTTCTGCGTCGAGATCAGCGGCGCGAGCAGCGCGGCGCCGATCATCACGACCGACACGATGAAGGAGACAATCGCCACTGGCGAGCTCTTGAAGGCGAAGAACAGGTCGCTGTCGAGGAAGCGCGCCAGCGCGGAACGGCGCACGGCGCTGCTATCGGGCGTGGCAGGGGAGGGCATCTCGGCCATGGTCAATGTCCTTTCGCCACGCGGCGCCCGGAGCGCAGGCGCGGATCGAGGATGAAATAGAGAAGGTCGACCGTCAGGTTCACGATGACGAACACGGCGGCCACGAACATCAGATAGGCCGACATGACGGGCACATCGGCGAATTGCACCGCATTGACGAACAGCGCGCCGAGACCCGGCCACTGGAACACCGTCTCCGTGACGATGGCAAAGGCGATGACCGAGCCGAGCTGCAGGCCGGCAATGGTGACAACGGGGATCAGCGTGTTGCGCAGCGCATGGCTCAACTCGATCGAGCGGTCGGAAATGCCGCGTGCCCGGGCGAATCGGATGAAATCGGCCCGCATCACTTCCAGCATCTCGGCGCGCACAAGCCGCATGATCAGCGTGAGCTGGAAGAAGCCGAGCGTCAGCACCGGCAGGATGAGCGATTTCCGCCCCGATTCGGTGAGCAGGCCCGTGCTCCACCAGCCGAGCCGCACCACCTCGCCCCGCCCGAAGGAGGGCAGCCAGCGCAGCTCGACTGCGAAAATGTAGATCAGCCCGATCCCGATCAGGAAGGTGGGGAGAGAGACCCCGATCAGACTGAGTGACATGATCAGGTTGCTCAGGATGCCGGTCCGGTTGATCGCGGCATAGACCCCCAGAAGCACCCCCAGCCCGGTGGCGAAGATCGCGGAGAGCACCGCGAGTTCAAGCGTGGCCGGCAGGCGTTCCTTGATCAGGTCGGACACCTTGCGGCCCTGCCGGTAGGAGACGCCGAATTCGCCCTGCGCGGCATCGCCGAGAAATCGGGCGAACTGGATCGGCCAGGGATCGTTGAGCCCGAGCCGCTCGGTCAGTTCCTGGCGGTCCTGCTGGGTCGCCTCCTGGCCGAGCATGTTGACGACGGGGTCGCCCACGAAGCGGAACATGGAAAAGGCGATGAACGCGACCGTGACCAGGACGAGCACGCCCTGGGCCAGCGAGCGGATGGCAAAAGCAAACATGACACTCTCAAAAAAGGGCGCGGCTCACCCGGGGCGAGCCGCGCCTGTCCGCAGGATTAGCTGCGCTTGAAGGAGATCATCTTCAGCTTCGGCTGGTTCGAGACGTCGACCGGAATGTCGAGGTCGCTCTTCATGCCATAGGCCAGCGTCTGGTGATGCAGCGGGATGTAGACGACATCCTTGTGCAGGATCGACCAGATCTTGGCGATCGTCGCATTGCGCTTGGCGAGATCGGTTTCACCCGACAGCGACTGGATCATCGTGTCGACTTCCGGGTTCGTGTAGCGCGTGGCGTTCCAGCTGCCGCGGCTGCCGGCCCGGGTGTGGTAGAGGAACGAGAAGATGTAGTCCGAGTCGAAGGTCGGGACGCCCCAGCCGAGCATGTAGAAGTCGGATTCCGGCGGCTGCTTCTGGATCAGCGTGAAGTGGATCGACTTGGACTGGCTGACGAGGTTCACCTTGATCCCGAGCTGGCCCCACATGCCGACGGCGGCCTGGCAGATCGCTTCGTCGTTGACGTAGCGGTCGTTCGGGCAATGCAGCGTCACCGAGAAGCCGTTCGGATAGCCGGCATCGGCCATCAGCTTCTTGGCGGCGGCGACATCGACGGCCGGCGGCGTGTCGAGTTCCTTGGTCCAGCCATTCACGAAGGGCGGGGCGATCACGCCGGTCGGCACGGATTCACCGCGCATCACGACGCGCTGGATCGCCTGGCGGTTGACGACCATGTTCATGGCCTGGCGGACGCGGACATCCGCGAACGGGTTCTTCCCCTCGACATTGTCGGACTTGAGGTCCTTGTCGCCGATATTGAAGCCGAAGAAGATCGTGCGGTTCTCGGGGCCGGAATTCACGCGCAGCTTGTTGTCCTTGCGGAGGCGCTCGATATCCTGCACCGGCAGGTCCTGCACGAAATCGACCTCGCCCGAGAGCAGCGCGGCAACGCGCGTCGCATCGGCCTTGATCGGGGTATAGACGACTTCCGTGATTTCCAGCGGAACCTCGCTCTTGCCCCAGTAATTGTCATTGCGCTTCAGCACGGTCTTCACGTCCGGCTCGCGGCTGACAAGCATGAAGGCGCCGGTGCCGTTCGCATTGCGGACCGCGAAATTCTCTTCCTTGTTCTTGAAGTCCTGGACCTTGGTCACGTTGTTCTTCTCGGACCAGCCCTTGTCCATCATGAACAGGTCGCCGAGATTGTTCGGCAGCAGCGGGTTCGGTGCCTTGGTCTTGATATGGACGGTGTGCGCATCGACCTTCGAGACCTTCTCGATCGAGGTCAGCAGGCCCTTCATGTCGGAGGTCGGCTGCATGGCGCGCTCGAGCGAGAAGACCACGTCATCCGCATCGAATTCGGCGCCGTCATGGAACTTCACGCCGGTGCGCAGCTTGAATTCCCACACCGTCGGGTCGGAGGTCACCTTCCACGAGGTGGCCAGAGCGGGCAGCTGCTTGCCGGTATGGTCGCGGATGATCAGCGGCTCGTAGATCTGGTGGCTGAGCGTATGCGTCGGCCCTTCGTTCTGGGCATGCGGATCGAGGGTCAGCGAATCCCCCGAGCGGGCCCATTTGAGCGTGCGGGCTTCGGCCACGCCGACCGCGAAGGTCGAGGCGATGAGCGCGAGCCACAGCGATTTGCGGAACGTCGTCATGATGGTCTCCCCTGGACAACCCGGCCGGGCCGGGACTTTCGGGCCGCCGGGGATTTTGTTGTTGTCCCGGCAGCGGATGGCGAAAGACTAGACACGGGTTTTGGTTCTGGCAATCGCCATGCCAGAGCCGTGTCAAAATGCGCATGTCCCGGAAGGGTTGAAGCGGTTTCGTGCGCAACAACCGCCCTCCGGTCCACCCGATCGGGCCTTTTTGGCCGGATTTGATTGATTCCCGCAACGACATGGTCGTCGTTGCGGGCATCCATGCCCGCACGGTTTTCGCGTTTTGCCCTTTCCGGCGGCAGCCCCTGCCCGCTAGAAAGGCACAAAGCCGTTACGGCGGGACAAGGAAGGATTTTCCATGGATCTGGGATTGAAGGGCAAGGTGGCGCTGGTCACCGCGGCATCGGGCGGGCTTGGTGCCGCGATCGCCGAGGTGCTGGCCGAAGAAGGCGCGCGTGTCGCCATCACCGGCACGAAGGCGGAGAAGCTCGAGGCGACGGCGGCGGCGATCCGCGCGAAGGGGGGCGAGGTTCTGCCGCTGGTCTGGGACCTGGCCGATCTCGGCCGGATCGAGCCCGCCATCGCCGAGATCGAGGCGAAGCTCGGCCCGATCGACATCCTCGTCAACAATACCGGCGGCCCGCCGCCTTCGCCGGCGGCCGGACAATCGATCGCGACGTGGCAGGCGCATTTCCAGTCGATGGTGCTCTGCGTGCTCGCCATCACCGACCGGGTGCTGCCTGGCATGCGCCAGCGCGGCTGGGGCCGCATCATCACCTCGACCTCGATGGGCGTTGTGGCGCCGATTCCCAATCTCGGCATGTCGAACACGCTCCGTGCCTCGCTGGTCGGCTGGTCGAAGACGCTGAGCCGCGAGGTCGCACGCGACGGGATCACCGTCAACGTGCTGGCGCCTGGCCGCATCCTCACCGACCGCGTCCGCTCGATCGATGCCAACCAGGCCAAGCGCGAAGGCCGCCCGGTCGAGGAGGTCTCGGCCGCCAGCCAGGCGACCATCCCCGTCGGCCGCTATGGCGATCCGCGTGAATTCGCCGACATGGCCGTTTTCCTGGCCTCGCCGCGCGCCTCCTATGTCACCGGCTCGGTCATCCGGGTCGATGGCGGCGCTCTCCCCAACATCTGAACCCGGAAAATCCGATGTCCGTTACCTTTGACATGCCGGCTGCAAAGCCGCTCGCTGCCGAGATCCGCGCGGCGCTCGCCACCATCACCACGGCCACCCTCACCACGATCCTGCTGAAGAAGGGCCTGCGCAATGTCTGGCTGCGCGGCGCCATGCCCATCCGCACCGGCCAGCCCCGCCTCGTCGGCCGCGCTTTCACGCTGCGCTTCGTGCCGGCGCGCGAGGATCTCGCCACGCCGGAAAGCTGGTCCTCACCGATCTCGACCCGCGGCGCGATCGAGGCGATGCCGGAAGGCGTGATTGCCGTGGTCGATTCGATGGGCGTGCAGGATGCGGGGATCTTCGGCGATATTCTCTGCGCCCGCATGAAAAACCGGAAGGTGACGGCGCTTGTCACCGATGGCGTGGTGCGTGATCTCGCCGGTGTGCTCGGCACCGGCCTGCCGGTCTGGTGCAGCGGCGCGGCGGCCCCGCCTTCCGTCGCGGGGCTGACCTTCGTCGACTGGCAGCGCCCGATCGGCTGCGGCGGCGTGGCCGTTTTCCCGAACGATGTCATCGTGGCCGATGATGACGGCGCCGTCCTCATTCCCGAGGCGCTGGTCGACGCTATCGTCCCGCTCGCCATCGAGCAGGAGCGCATGGAAGCCTGGATCATGGACGAGGTGAACCGGGGCGTGCCACTGCCGGGCCTCTACCCGATGAATGCCGAGACCAAGGCGCGCTACGAAGCCACGAAGGGGAAGGGCGAATGATCTCCCACGAGGCCTTTACGGGTGTCTTCCCCATCGCCCCCACGCCCTTCCTGCCGGGCGGCGAGATCGACTGGGCCAGCCTCGAGAGGCTGCTGGCGCATTACCTCGCTGTCGGCGCGGAGGGCGTCACGATCCTCGGGATCATGGGAGAGGCCCCCAAGCTCGAGGCGGCGGAATCCCTCGAGATGATCCGCCGCACCGTGGCGGTCATGGCAGGCCGGCCGATAATCGTCGGGGTCTCCGCGCCCGGTTTCGCAGCCATGCGGGCGCTGGCGCGCGAGGCAGTCGAGGCCGGCGCTGCGGCAGTGATGATCGCCCCGCCGAACACGCTGCGCACCGATGACCAGATCGTCGGCTACTATGCCGATGCCGTGCAGGCCATCGGCCGCGACATCCCCTTCGTCATCCAGGATTATCCGCTGATCACCAGCGTCGTCATGACGCCGGGGGTGATCCGCCGGATCATCACCGACAACCCGTCCTGCGTCATGCTCAAGGCCGAGGACTGGCCCGGCCTCGAGAAGATCAGCACCCTGCGCAAATGGCAGGCGGAAGGCAGCCTCCGCCCGGTTTCCATCATGACGGCGAATGGCGGCCTCTTCCTCGATTTCGAGATGGATCGCGGCGCCGACGGCTCCAATACCGGCTATGCCTTCCCGGAAATGCTGGTCGATGTCGTCCGCCTCGCCAAGGCCGGGCATCGCGATGCCGCGCATGACCTGTTCGATGCGCATCTGCCGCTTCTGCGCTACGAGCAGCAGCCGGGCGTTGGTCTTGCTGTCCGGAAATACGTGCTGATGCGTCGCGGCCTGCTGGCCTCCGATGCGCAGCGGCGTCCTGCCGGTTCGCTCTCGGTCATGGCGCGCGAGGAGGTGGAATACCTGCTCGCCCGTCTCGCCCGGCACGATCCGCGTGCCGTCTTTTCGGCCTGAGCGGCGTCAGGCAGCCCGGGCGCCCGCGCGGCGCTCGGCGAGCCCGGCGCGGCAGGTGCGGATGAAGCGCACCAGCCGGTCGGTGGTCAGCGCGGCCGTCCCCACAAGGGAGGCCGCTCCGGCCATCGAGGTCAGGGTCACGGTCTCCGAGGCAAAGCGTGACTTGAAGTCTTCCGCGCCGCACAGGAAGTCGACGAGATCCAGCCCGTTGTCGAAGGCCCAGCGGATATAGTCGACCATCAGGACCATGCCCGGCGAGCCCTTCTCGACCGCAGGGTCATAGGTGGTTACGAAGGCCATCATCTTCCTGCCGTCGATGAAGTTGATCGAGATCGCGATGGTCTCGTCGCCCCGTTCGAGCACGAAGATCCGCAGCTGCCCGGCCCGGCGCAGGGTCTCGACCAGCGCCCCGAGCAGCGGCGCCCCCTCGTCGAAGAGCGGGGCGTCGAGCCCCATTTTCTCCAGCCAGGCACGCTTCAGCGCGGCAAGGCGGGCGAGAACCGGTTCGAGTTCGGCATCCGGGGGCAGCAGCCGGAACCGGAGTTCCGCCCCTTCCGAGAGATAGGCCACGCCCCGCCGGTAGTTCTGGCGGGTCTTCTTGGTCTGGGCATTGAACCAGGCTTCGCCATCGGCATGCGGGCCGACCACCCGGAGGCTCATCTCGCTGCGATGATTGGGCATCAGGACCGGGCGCTCGCCGGCGGTCAGCAGAGCATGGGCGCGGGCATCCGGCATCAGCCGGTTCAGCAGGATCAGGTCATAGCCCCGCTGCCGGGTCACCGCGTTCCACAGGGCACTGGTGACATCCGGCGAAGCGGCGGGGTGGATGAGCATGTCGCAATAATCGGCATGGTCGCGCGCGGCCCATTCCAGCAGGCGAAGGCCGCGGTGGCGATGGATCGCCAGCGGCATGACGCCGACGAGCATCGATCCGTCCCAGGCGGTCGCGATCAGCAATTGCCGCGTCTCGCGATCGGCAATGTGCAGCCACCAGCCTTCGATCCAGCCATGGCTCTGGAAGATCAGGGCGCCGCAGGCGGCCCAGAGCTGCTGCCAGTCCGGCTCCAGCGCGGACAGCGCCTCGGCGGTCCGGACAATCTCCACCCGGATCCCGGCGGATGACCCGGCAAGGGCTTCGGGGACGATCTCGAAAGGCCCGTTCATGCCGAAGGCTCCTTGGCCGGCTCCGCGGCCTTGCGTCCGCGGTCGAGCCGGAGCCACCGCTGGATATGCCCGCCCATCTTGATGACCGGCAGGACCCACAGGCCGAACAGGGACTGGTATTCCCGGCTCTCGCGTTCCATCAGGCCGAAGGTGAAGCTCTCGTCCTTTTCCGGAACGGCCAGCGTCCCGAACCAGCGATCCCAGAAGCTGAAGAGCAGGCCGAAATTCTTGTCGTAGTGCTTCGGGTCCGCGCTGTGATGGAGCTGGTGATAATGCGGACACAGCACGATGCTGTTGAGCGCGCCGAACGAGATCTTGAGATGCGTGTGCCGCACGAAATCCATCATCAGGATGTTGCGGATAACATAGACATTGACGCCGAAGATCGTGGCCTCGACCGGATTGAGCGAGATCAGCGTCCAGAGCCCGAAGAAGAACCCGGCAATGACCCCGTCCCACGCCCGGTTCATCAGTTCGTCCAGCGGATGGACGCGATCCTTGGTGATGCCGACCATCACTTCCGCGGAATGATGCACCTTGTGCAGCTCCCACAGGAAGGGGAACTTATGCTGCGCCCAGTGATAGGTGTAATAGGAGATGTCATAGGCAAGCAGCATCGTGATGGTGAAGATCACGATGGTCAGCGGACCGGGCTGGCCGAGCAGCGGTTCGGTGATGCCGGACAGGCCGCCCAGAACCTGGTGGGTCGCATAGCCCATGGCCCCGACAAAAACCGCGCCCGCCGGGAACATCAGGAAGGGCGTGATCGCCCGTTTGGTGATCCAGAACAGGAAATCCGCCTTGGCGGAGGGATGGGTGATGATCTCGTGCGGGATGAGAAACTCGAAGAACTCCCGGAACGAGCGCTTCTCGATGGTCCGGAAATAGACATAGAGCGCCGAGCCCAGGGCCGTGGCCAGCAGGAGGCCGGAGGCAATGAGGTTCTCGGTCGACAGCCGGGCGAGAATTTTCGCCGTCACGAAATCGAGCATGGGTCGTCGGAATCCGGTTGCGGGGATGTGCCGCTTGGGGCCGGAGTGTCTCCCCCATCTCCTAACAAATGGCTTTGTTCACGGCCTCAAAGGCGCCCGATCACGCCGTGGTGAACGGAAGGTCCGGGCGGAACGGGCGGTTTCCGTCGAAACGGTTGATAGTCCGCTACCAAAACGGGGCGCCTTCCGCTGCCCCGCCGGGGAGGGTGGATCAGGCCGCGCGGATCTGTCCGAGGAAGCGGTCCATCTCGCTCTTGATGTCGGCCGCCGCCTCGGAAAGCTGGCTGGCCGATTGCAGGACCTGCATGGCCGCGCTGCCATTCTGGTCGGCTGCGTCCGAGACGCCGGAAATGTTGCTGGTGACCTGCTGTGTCCGCTCGGCAGCGTGGATCACGCCATCGGCGATGCCTTCGCTCGCCCGGCGCTGGTCCTCGACCGCATGGGAGACATCGGCGGCGATCCTGCGCATTTCCTCGATCGTGCTGCCGATCGCCTCCACCGCCGCGATGGAATCCCGGGTCACGCTCTGGACATGGGCGATGTTGGCGCCGATCTCGGCTGTGGCTCGCGTTGTTTGCGTGGCAAGTTCCTTGACCTCGCTGGCCACGACGGCAAAGCCCTTGCCGGCTTCCCCGGCGCGGGCCGCTTCGATCGTGGCATTCAGCGCGAGGAGATTCGTCTGGCTCGCAATCGAGTTGATCAGGTCGACCACCTGGCCGATCGCCGAAACCGCCTGCGCCAGTTCCGAAAACTTGCCGGCGGTCGCCGCGCTGAGATCGGAGGCCTGCGCCGACACCTCGCTCGCTTTCGTCATGCCGGACGCGATCCCGCCGATCGCCTGCGCGAGTTGCCGCCCGGATTCCGCCAGCGAATCCACCGTGGCAGACATCTCCGTCGAGGCCTCCGTGACCACTCCGGCCTGACGCGCCGTTTCCTCGGCACCCGTCGACAGCGTGGCGGCCGCGTTGTGAAGCTGGTTCGACGTGGAGGCGAGCGCGTTCACGCGGGCAAGGGCGCTGCTCTCGAACGCGGCGATCGCCGCCTCGACCTGCCGTTGCCGTTCGGTACGGGCCGCCAGCTCGTCCTGCTCGGCCCGACGGAGGCCGGCCCGTTCGGCCTGCGCCTGCCGGAAGCCCTCCACGGCCTTGGCGATATTGCCGAGCTCGTCTTTCCGGTGATCATGCGAGACAGTGAATTCGGTCTCGCCCCGGCCGATCCGGCTGATGTCGCGCGCCAGATCCGCGAAGGGCCGCGCGATGGCGCGGTTGGTCCAGATCAGCAAGGCCAGCACCACGGCGCAGGCCGCGAACATGATGGCCCATTGCGCCGAGCTGATCATCTGGGCGACGGCGGTCAGGCGCGCATCCATCTCCACCATGCGGGCCTGATAGGCCGCAGCCAGGGCCTCCAGCGCCTTGTTGAAGGCGGTTCGCGTGGCGCGGTTGGCGTCATTGTCGCCGATCTCCCGCGCAGCTTTCGAGCCCTGCGCCCGGGCTGCCGCCACCAGCTGCGTGCGCAGCTCGACAAAAGTCTTTCCCTGCTTTTCCAGTTCGGCAAAGTTCGCGCGGTCGATGTCGGTCACCAGGCCCTTCCATTCGGTCATCGTGGCCTGAAGCGCCACGAGGTGCTTCTCAAGGCCGCCGCCGAACTGCTGGATCCGCTTGGGATCGTCGCTCATGTAGAGCCCGCGGGATTCCATCACCACGGCATAGACAAGGGCATTGGCCTTCTCGATCAGGGCCTGCTTCCGGAGCGTGTCCCGGATCTCGCCGGCGGTCTCGGCGCGGAACGTGTTCTCGATCCAGATGCTGCCCGCCAGCAGGCAGCAGAGCAGGCCAAGCGCTGCAATCGACCCCTGCAGCGAGAGGAACAGCCGGTTTCCGAATGCATACATGACAGGGTCCTTGTTGAAGAAGGCCCCTCATTCTTGTGATGATGATAGTATATATTTTGTAACTGTGATCACAAGTCTGCGCATTTTTCAGGCAATCTGCCCGGGAACATCGTCTGCGCGGCCGCCCTTGTGCAATGCCGGGAAAGCCCCATTTTCCCGGGGCGGAGCGGGAAGGTCATCGGGATGAAGCAAAGTTTCGGGTTGCATCATGTCACGATGCTGTCGAGCGACCCCGTCGAGACGCTCCGCTTCTACTGCGAGGTCCTGCGGCTGCATCTTGTCAAACGCACGGTGAATTTCGACGCGCCGGACATCCACCATCTCTATTTCGGAGACCGGGACGGGCGCCCCGGAACCCTTCTGACATTCTTTCCCTTCACCGATGCCGCCCGCGGCCATGCCGGCGGCGGCGCGGCGGCGGCCCTCTCGCTGGCGATCCCGGCGGAAGCGATGGAGGACTGGATCCTGCACCTTGCCGAACAGGGGATCGATACATTCGGGCCGTCGCAGCGTTTCGGCGAGCCCGTGCTCCGTTTCGAGGATCCGTTCGGCCTTGCCCTGGATCTGGTCGGGCGGGAAGGTGTTGCGCCGGGCCCGCACCCCGTCCTTGCCGGGGCAACCCTGGCCTCGCAGGCGCCGGATGCTACCGAGGCCCTGCTCGTCCGGCTGATGGGCTACGAGCCGGCGGGCGAGGAGCCGGGCCTCCGCCGCCTTGCCGCGCCCGGAGGCGGCCAGACGCTGGATCTCGCCCGGGGAGGGGCGCTGCCGCCGGTCGAGCCCGGCGCCGGCACTGTCCATCATCTCGCCTTCCGGGTGCCCGACGACGCAAGCCTCGGGGCGATCCGTGCCGAGCTGCTCGCTTGGGGCCTCGATCCGACTCCGGTGCTCGACCGACGGTACTTCCGGTCGGTCTATGTGCGCGAACCCGGTGGCATCCTGTTCGAATTCGCCACCGATCCGCCGGGTTTCGCCATCGACGAGCCGGCGGATCGGCTGGGCACCGGCCTGCAATTGCCGCCGGAACTTGAACCCCAGCGGGCCGCCATCGAGCGGCGCCTCGCGCCGCTCACCCCCGCCGGATAGGAGAGGCCATGCTCAGCCCGAACCATGCCGATGCCCTGCTCTCCCGGTTTCCCCTCAAGCGGATCGGCACCCCGCCGACCCGGGCTGCCGGTTTCGTGCTGATGCTCCACGGGCGCGGCGCGAGCGCCGAATCGATTCTCGACCTTGCCGAGGCCTTCGCCCAGCCTGACCTCTGTTTCCTGGCGCCCCAGGCGCCGGGCTTCAGCTGGTATCCCTATCCCTTCATCGCCCCCTTGGCGGCGAACGAGCCGCATCTTTCCCGCGCGCTGGCGCTGACGGCAGGCGTGCTCGACGCGCTGGAGCAGGGCGGCGTGCCCGCCGCGCGGACGGGGATCTGCGGCTTCTCGCAGGGCGCCTGCCTCGCGCTCGAAACCGCCATCCGGCAGCCGCGCGCCTACGGGGCCGTCTTCGGGTTCAGCGGCGGCTATATCGGCACGCTGGGCGAGCCGCGCCGCCCCGTGCCGGGCAGCGAACGGGCGCTTGCCGGCGCATCCGTGCTGATCGGCTGCTCGGATGTTGATTCGCATATCCCGCTGGCGCGGGTGCAGGAAACCACGGCCCTGATGCGGGCCATGGGCGCCGATGTGGACGAGCGGATCTATCCCGGCTTCGGCCACGGCATCAACGCGGATGAACTCGGGGCGGCGCGGGCCCGGCTGCAGGCCATGCAGGCCTGATCTCGGGCAAACGCCGCGCGCTGGCCGATCCGGCTGGCTTCACGTCGGGTAGCCGGGAAATGACCGGGGAGGGGGATGGTGGAGCTAAGCGGGATCGAACCGCTGACCTCCTGCATGCCATGCAGGCGCTCTCCCAGCTGAGCTATAGCCCCACATCACAGACATGCCTGGGAAGCATGCCGGAACCGGACGGCGTCCGGAGGCGCGCTTATTGTCACAAGACCCCGCGCGCCGCAAGAGCCTTTCCGGCCGGAGGTCGATCTTTTTCGCCGCGGCCCGGAACGGTCGAGGATCAGCCTTCCTCGTCTTCCTCGAGATCGCCGTCGATCAGGTCGGCGACGTCGCTGTCATCCTCGTCTTCCTCGGTTTCGAGGAACGTATCGTCATCATCGCCATCGATGTCGATATCATCGTCATCGGCCACGACCTTGGCGTCATCGGCCTCGTCCGCTTCTTCTAGCGGCACGAGTTCCGGCGCGGCCACTTCATCCGTGGCCAGTTCCTCGTCCTCGGCCACTTCGGCCTTGGCGACCTTGGGCTGCGGATCGAAATAGGCGCGGGGATAGCTCTGCCCGGTATAGGGCGAAACGATCGGATCCTTGTCGAGATCGTAGAACTTCTTGCCCGTCACGGGGCAGATGCGCTTGGTGCCGAGTTCAGCCTTGGGCAATGTCGCGTTCCTGTCATGGGGCCCGGGGGGCGGGCCGGGGCAAAAACTTCCGCTTGCAAAGTCGGGATGAAGCCCGTTAGTGGCCTCGCACTTTCCTGTCAAATGCTTGTTGCGGGCAAGACCCGGATAAGCGAATTTTCCCGCCCCGCCCGGGTTTTTTCGGTCGCTGCGGAGCATCGTTCGAGGATCGAGACATGGCCCATGGTTCCGAAGCGCTTCCCCTCCAGGCGGAACGGGGCGGGCCGCTCCGGGGCCGGGTGCGCGTCCCCGGTGACAAGTCGATTTCCCATCGCTCGCTGATCCTCGGGCTGCTCAGCGTCGGCGAGACGCGTGTGACGGGCCTGCTCGAGGGCGAGGATGTCCTGCGGACGGCCGAGGCCGCCCGCGCCCTCGGGGCCACGGTCGAGCATCTCGGCCTGGGCGAATGGCGCGTGCGCGGCATGGGCATCGGCACGCTGCTGGAGCCACGCGGCATCCTGGATTTCGGCAATGCCGGCACCGGCTCGCGCCTGATGATGGGCGTGATCGGCGGCCATCCGATTCGCGCGACCTTCGATGGCGATGCCTCGCTCCGCAAGCGCCCGATGGGCCGTATCCTCGATCCCCTGAAGCGCATGGGTGTCACGGTGCTTGACGTCGCCGAGGGCAACCGCCTTCCGCTGACCCTGCAGGGCGCGAAGGACAGCATCCCGATCGAATACACGACGCCGGTCGCCTCGGCGCAGATCAAGTCCGCCGTGCTGTTCGCCGGCCTCAATGCCCCGGGGGAGACCGTGGTGGTCGAGCCGGAGGCCAGCCGCGACCATACCGAAAAGATGCTCGCCTATTTCGGCGCCGAGATCCGCAGCGAACCCGCCGGCCCCCATGGCCGCCGCATCACGCTGAAGGGCCGGCCGGAGCTGGTGCCGCGCCCGATCGTCGTTCCGGCAGATCCGTCTTCCGCCGCCTTCCCGATTGTCGCGGCGCTGATCGTCCCCGGCTCCGAGGTAATCATCGAATCGGTGATGATGAACCCGCTCCGGACCGGGCTGCTCACCACCCTCCTCGAGATGGGGGCCTCGATCGAGGAACTGGACAGCCGTGTCGAGGGCGGCGAGCGCGTGGCCGACCTGCGTGTGCGGCATTCCGCACTCAGGGGTGTCGATGTCCCGGCCGAGCGCGCGCCCTCGATGATCGACGAATACCCTGTCCTCGCCGTTGCCGCGTCCTTCGCCGCGGGCGAGACGCGCATGCGGGGCCTGCAGGAACTGCGCGTCAAGGAAAGCGATCGCCTCGCCGCCGTGGCCGATGGCCTCGCGGCCAACGGCGTCGCGCACGAGATCGTCGGGGATGATCTCATCGTCTCCGGCGGTGGCCAGCCGGCCCCGGGCGGCGGCCTTGTCGCCACGCATATGGACCACCGCATCGCCATGAGCTTCCTGGTCATGGGCCTGGCGTCGGACAAGCCGGTCGCCGTGGATGACACCAGCTTCATCGCCACCTCCTTCCCGGATTTCGTGCCGATGATGACGCGGCTGGGGGGGACCCTGCGGTGAGCCCCGCGATGATCATCGCTGTCGATGGGCCGGCCGCTTCCGGCAAGGGCACGCTGGCCAAGAGGCTGGCGGCGCATTTCGGCCTGCCCGTTCTCGATACCGGGCTGCTTTACCGGGCGGTCGGCCAGCGCCTGCGCGATGAGGGCGGCGATCTCGATGACGGCGAGGCCGCGACCCGGATCGCCGCGCGCTTCGATGCCGCATGGCTGGAGGATGACCGCCTGCGCCGGCGCGAGGCGGGCGAGGCGGCGAGCCGGGTCGCCAGGGTCGATGGCGTGCGCGTCGCGCTGCGGCGCTTCCAGCAGGATTTCGCGCACCAGCCCGACGGAGCCGTGCTGGACGGTCGCGATATCGGTACGGTCATCGCACCGGACGCCACCGCCAAGCTCTGGGTCGATGCCGATGTCGCCATCCGTGCCGGCCGCCGCTACCGCGAACTGGTCTCGCGCGGGGAGCCCGTGACCGAGGCGGCGATCCTTGCCGATCTCGTGGCGCGCGATGCGCGCGATGCGCCGAACATGCAGGTCGCGCCCGATGCCGTCCGGATCGACACCTCGGCCCTGGACGCCGAGGCCGCCTTTGCCCGCGCCCTTGCGGAGGTGCTTGCCGTGTTGGCCCGGGCGGGGCAGTCTCCCGCCTGAAGGGCCCCGGTGACCGCTGGCCCTGCCTCGCACGGAGCGATGATGATGCCGACCCGCGATTTCGAGCCCGTTCCGCTGCCGGATTACCGGGAATATCCGGTCGAGGAGATGCGCGCGCGGGCCGAGGCCTTCCGCGCCGATATTGCCCGGCGGCATACGGTCCGGGATTTCTCGCCCCGGCCCGTCCCGCACGACATTATCGAAACCTGCCTCCGTGCGGCAGGAACCGCCCCGAACGGCGCCAATCACCAGCCCTGGCATTTCGCGGTGATCGGCGATCCCGCGCTCAAGGGCCGCATCCGCGCCGCGGCCGAGGAGGAGGAGCGCGCCTTCTATGCCGGCAAGGCCGGCGAGGAATGGCTCGGCGCACTCCGGCCGCTGGGCACGGATCCGCAGAAGCCCTTCCTCGAGATTGCGCCGTGGCTGATCGCGATCTTCGGTGCGCGCTCGAGCCCCAGCGCCGACGGCGTGATGCGCAAGAACTACTACGTGCCGGAATCGGTCTCGATCGCGACAGGCTTCCTGATCGCGGCTTTGCACCATGCCGGCCTCGCGACCTTGACACATACGCCGAGCCCGATGGGCTTCCTCAACGAGATCTGCCGGCGCCCCGCTCAGGAAAAGCCCTATATCCTGCTGGTCACCGGCTATCCGGCCGAGGATGCCCATATTCCCCGCCATGCCACCGAGAAGAAACCGCTTGCCGAGATCGCGAGCTTTCTCACCTGAACCCGGAGTACCTGCCTGATGGAGACCGACGCCGGACCGCGGGGCATGCCGCCCGCCACGGGGGTGTTCCTTGCCCTGAACGCGCTGGTCTATCTCGGCCTCGTTGTCGCGCAGGGCGGGCTCGACATGTCCACGCGCACCATCGCGGCCTGGGGTGGGCTTCTGCCGCTGGAATGGCTGGATGGCCAGTACTGGCGGATGCTCACCGCAGGCTTCCTCCATTTCGGCCTGATGCATCTCGTGGCCAACGGCATCTGCCTGCTTGCCTGGGGCGTGCCGCTGGAGCGGGGCCTCGGGCCCGCGCGGATGACCATCCTCTTCCTCGGCTCGATCCTCGCGGGAAGTTTCGGCTCGCTCATGCTGCACAGCCAGCCCTTCATCAGCGCCGGCGCCTCGGGCGGTGCCTCCGGCCTGCTCGGCGCGCTCTTCACGTTCTGGCTCCTGCGCGACATTGCCCTGCCGGTCTCGTTCTTCGCGATCAATATCGGGCTGAACATCGCCGTGACGATCTTCGTGCCGGGCATCGACTGGCAGGCCCATCTCGGCGGGTTCCTCGGCGGTGCCGTGCTCGCGCTGATCCTCCGGCCGCGCATGGCCTGATCTTGATCCAGACTTGACTTTGATCCATAAATGAGAAAATTTCTCGTTTATGGAAAAATCCATCAACGACGCTGATCTCGACAGCCGCATCGCCACCCATCTCAAGGGGCTGCGGATTGCGCGGAACTGGTCGCTCGATGATCTGGCTACCCGATCGGGCATTAGCCGTGCCACGCTCTCGCGGCTGGAAAACGCCGAGACCAGCGCCACCGCCAGCACGCTCGGCAAACTCGCGACCGCTTACGGAATCACGATCTCCCGGCTTCTGCACCTTGCCGAGCAGCAGGTCGATCCGTTCCTGCCCCGATCGCAGCAGCCGGTCTGGCAGGATCCGACCAATGGCTTCGAGCGCCGGCTTGTCTCGCCGCCCTCCGACGGGCTGAGCGGCGAGGTCGTCGAGGCCCGGCTGCCGTCGGGCCAGCGCATTGCCTATGACGGGCCGGCGAAACAGGGCCACGAGCACCATCTTGTCCTGCTGGAGGGGCGGCTGCACCTGACCATCGAGGGAACTCGCCATGATCTTGGCCCCGGCGATTGCCTCCGCTACCGGCTGTATGGGCCTTCCCTCTTCGAAACCCCGCCGGAAACCGGCGCCCGCTATTTCCTCTTCCTGGTGTGAGGCTGCATGTTGACGATCCGCCCCGGCGATTTCTCGGATGACCGCGTGGTCGCCCTGCTTCGCCATCATTTCGAGACCAACCGCGCTGTCACGCCGGAAGGCTCTGCCCATGTGCTCGACCTGACGGCGATGCAGAAGCCGGACATTGCCTTCTGGACCGTCTGGGAGGGCGAGGAGCTGCTCGGCATGGGGGCGCTGCGCCGGCTTGATGCAGCGGCCGGCGAGGTCAAGTCGATGCGCACCTGGGACCATGCCCAGCGGCGCGGCATCGCGGCGTTCATGCTGGGCCATATCCTCGAGACCGCCCGCACGATGGGCCTCCGCCGCCTCTATCTCGAGACCGGCTCCTTCGACTATTTCCGTCCGGCGCGCGAACTCTATGCCCGGCATGGCTTTGTCGAATGCCCGCCTTTCGGGGATTACCGCCCCGATCCGAATTCCACCTTCATGCGGCGCGATCTGCCCTGAAGCGGCGCCCGGCCGCAATCCGGGCCGCTTCCGCTTTACCTCGACCCCGGTCTCTGGTATTCCCCGCGGCAATCTTCCGGGCCCTTCACGGGGTGCCGGCGGTTTCGTCGTTTCCACCAGTGGTGGCAGGACGGGGCCCGCCAGCCAGGCCGGAAGGGAAACCATGCATCCCGCCCGCCGGTGTTTTTCCTGCACTGGTCGCCTTCAAGGGCTTCGCCGCATCGCTGCGGCGGCTGGCGGAACGGGGTGAAACGCAACCGACGAAGCACCAGTGTCCGCGCCGGAGGCTGCCCGAGGCAGCAGGCGCATTCGGAGTTTTCATGTCCACCACTGCTATGTCTCCCAGCCGCGAGGATTTCGCGGCTCTGCTCGAACAGTCCTTTCTCTCGGCCGATACGGCCGAAGGTTCGGTGATCACCGGCACCGTTGTCGCGATCGAAAAGGACGTTGCCGTCATCGATATCGGTCTCAAGACCGAAGGCCGCGTGGCGCTGAAGGAATTTGCCGGTCCGAACAAGGACCAGGTCATCAAGGTCGGTGACAAGGTCGAGGTCTATCTCGAGCGCGTCGAGAACGCGATGGGCGAAGCGGTCATCAGCCGCGACAAGGCCCGCCGCGAGGAAAGCTGGGTCCGCCTCGAGAAGGCCTACGAGGCCAAGGAAAAGGTCACCGGCACGATCTTCAACCAGGTCAAGGGTGGCTACACCGTCGATCTCGATGGCGCCGTGGCGTTCCTGCCGCGCAGCCAGGTCGATATCCGCCCGATCCGCGATGTCGGCCCGCTCATGGGCGTTCTGCAGCCGTTCGAGATCCTGAAGATGGATCGCCGCCGCGGCAACATCGTCGTGTCGCGCCGCACGGTCCTTGAAGAGACCCGCGCCGGCCAGCGCCAGGAACTGGTCTCGAATCTCGAGGAAGGCCAGATCATCGACGGCGTGGTCAAGAACATCACCGATTACGGTGCGTTCGTGGATCTCGGCGGCATCGATGGCCTGCTGCACGTGACCGACATCGCCTGGCGCCGCGTCAACCACCCGACCGAGGTGCTGACCGTCGGCCAGACCGTGAAGGTCAAGATCGTCAAGATCAACCAGGATACCCACCGCATCAGCCTCGGCATGAAGCAGCTGCAGGGCAATCCGTGGGAAGGCATCGAAGCCAAGTATCCGATCAACGGCAAGTTCACCGGCCGCGTGACCAACATCACGGATTACGGTGCCTTCGTCGAGCTGGAGCCGGGCATCGAAGGCCTGATCCACGTGTCGGAAATGTCCTGGACGAAGAAGAACGTCCATCCGGGCAAGATCCTCTCGACCAGCCAGGAAGTCGAGGTGCAGGTTCTCGAGGTCGATCCCTCGAAGCGCCGCATCAGCCTCGGCCTCAAGCAGACCCTCAACAATCCGTGGGAAAGCTTCATCGATCGCCACCCGGTCGGGTCGGTTGTCGAAGGCGAGGTCAAGAACAAGACCGAGTTCGGCCTCTTCATCGGCCTCGAAGGCGATGTGGACGGCATGGTCCATCTCTCGGATCTCGACTGGAACCGCCCGGGCGAGCAGGTCATCGACGAGTTCAAGAAGGGCGACATGGTTCGCGCCATCGTGCTCGACGTCGATATCGAGAAGGAGCGCATCTCGCTGGGCATCAAGCAGGTTTCGGGCGATCCCTTCGCCGATGCCGGCGACTCGATCAAGCGCGGTGGCGTTGTCACCTGCGAAGTGCTGGAAGTGAAGGATGGCGGGCTTGAAGTGAAGCTCGTCGGCTCGGATCTCACCACCTTCGTGAAGCGCTCGGAACTGGCCCGCGACCGTGCGGACCAGCGTCCGGACCGCTTCGCCGCCGGCGAGAAGTTCGATGCCCGCGTCATCCTGTTCGACAAGAAGGCCCGCAAGGTCCAGGTGTCGATCAAGGCGCTGGAAATGGCCGAAGAGAAGGAAGCCATGGCCCAGTACGGCTCGGCCGATTCGGGTGCCACGCTCGGCGACATTCTCGGCGCCGCGCTGAAGAAGACCAAGTAAGTCGCCGGACCGCCGGGTTCGCCCGGCCATCCACGACGAGCGGAATCAGGCCGGCAGGGCAACCTGCCGGCCTTTTTCATTGGCCGTCTCGGCCGGCGGCAGATGAGGGGGCTCCGGTCGCAACGCCTTGCACCGACGGATTTGTCCTATCCATGGGACAAGGCCTGACCTGCCGGCCGGTCAATCGAATCCTGCCGTGATTTGTCCGAAAACCCGGCTGACCTTTGCGTTTTGCGGGCCTATAAACCGGGGCATGTCCAGCGAAACGCCCCGCATCAATCCGCCCGGTCCCGGCGACCATGTCATCCTGATCGATGGCTCGTCCTTCGTCTTCCGGGCCTATTTCCAGTCGATCCGGCAGGACCAGCGCTACAATTACCGGTCAGATCGCCTGCCCACCGGGGCCGTGCGCATCTTCGCCACCAAGCTCGTCCAGTTCATCCGCGAGGGTGCACGCGGCCGCAAGGCCACCCATCTCGCGATGATCTTCGACAAGAGCGAGAATTCCTTCCGCAAGGCGCTTTACCCCGCCTACAAGGCGAACCGTTCCGAGCCGCCCGAGGACCTCGTGCCGCAATTCCCGCTGATGCGGGCGGTCGTCCGGGCGTTCGGCTACCAGCCGATCGAGATGGATACCTACGAGGCGGATGACCTGATCGCCACCTATGCCGGCCAGGCGGTCCGTGCCGGGGCAGAGGTGACGATCGTCTCCGCCGACAAGGACCTGATGCAGCTGATCGAGCCCGGCGTGGTCCTCTATGATCCCGCGTCCGGCGAGCGCGAGGAACGGCTGATCGGCGAGGCCGAAGTCGTCGAGTATTTCGGCGTGAAGCCTGACCGCGTTGTCGATGTGCAGTCGCTGGCCGGCGATTCCACCGACAATGTCCCCGGAGCGCCCGGCATCGGCGTGAAGACCGCTGCGCAGCTCATCGCCGAATATGGCGATCTCGACACGCTCCTCGCCCGCGCCGGCGAGATCAAGCAGCCGAAGCGCCGCGAGACATTGACCGACCCGGAGGTGGTCGAGAAGGTCCGCATCTCGCGGAAACTGGTCACGCTGGTCCGCGACGTGCCGGTCGAGGCGCCGCTCGAGACGCTGGTGGCGCATGATCCCACCGCCGAGGCGGCCGTCGCCTTCCTCAAGGCCATGGAATTCACCACGCTGACCCGCCGCGTCGGTGAACTCTACGGCGTGACGGTCGACAAGGTCGATCCCGATCCCGCCTATGCCAAGGGTGCGGCCGGAGCGCCGGCCGAAGCCGCTGCCCCGCCGGAACCCGGCACTCAGCCTGGCGCCGCACCGCTCGCTGAAAAGGCACCCGAAGGCCCGGCCGGCCTCGCCGCCACCCGGCTTGCCGCCCTGCGCGCCATGCCGGTCAAGCACGAGGCCTATGAAGCCGTGCAGACCGTTGCCGCACTCGAGGCCTGGCTGGACCGCGCCCGCGAGCGCGGCATCCTTGCCTTCGATACCGAGACGAACAGCCTTGATCCGATGCAGGCCGATCTTGTCGGGGTCTCGCTGAGCACGGCCCCCGGCGAGGGGGCTTACGTCCCGCTCCAGCATCGCAGCGGTGATGGCCTGTTCGATTCCGGTCTTGTCGCCGGGCAGATTCCGCTGGCCGAGGCTTTGGCCCTGCTCAAGCCCGTGCTGGAAGATCCTGCGGTGCTGAAGATCGGGCAGAACATCAAGTTCGATCTGCTGGTCATGCGCCAGCACGGCGTCGATATCGCGCCGGTCGACGATACGATGCTTCTCTCCTACGTGCTCGATGCCGGGCGCCATGGCCATGGCATGGACGAGCTGTCGACGCTCCATCTGCATCACCGGCCGATCCCGTTTTCCGAGGTGGCCGGCAAGGGCAAGGGGGCCGTCACCTTCGACCAGGTGCCGCTCGACAAGGCGACGCATTATGCCGCCGAGGATGCCGACATCACCCTGCGCCTCTGGCTCGCCCTGAAGCCGCGCCTTGTCGCGGAAGGAATGGTCTCGGTCTACGAGACGCTGGAACGCGGCATGCCCGATTGCCTCGCCCGGATGGAGGCGCGCGGCATCGCCATCGACCGGCAGATCCTCTCCCGCCTCTCGGGCGAATTCGCGCAAGGAATGGCCCGGCTCGAATCGGAGATCCACGCTTTGGCCGGCGAGAGCTTCAATCTCGGCTCGCCCAAGCAGCTGGGCGATATCCTGTTCGGGAAAATGGGCCTCTCGGGGGGCAAGAAGACCGCCACCGGCGCCTGGTCCACCGGCGCGGATGTGCTGGAGGATCTCGCGGCCGAAGGCCACGAACTGCCCGCGCGCCTGCTCGAATGGCGGCAGATGCAGAAGCTGAAATCGACCTATACCGATGCGCTGCCGGGCTATGTGAACCCGCGCACGAACCGGGTCCATACCTCGTTCTCGCTCGCCTCGACGACGACCGGGAGGCTTGCATCCTCCGAGCCGAATATCCAGAACATCCCGGTCCGCAACGAGATGGGCCGCAAGATCCGCACGGCCTTCGTGGCCGAGCCGGGCCGGCTGCTGGTCTCGGCCGATTACAGCCAGATCGAGCTGCGCATCCTCGCCCATATCGCCGAGATCCCGCAGCTCCGGAAGGCCTTCGAGGACGGCGTCGACATCCACGCCATGACGGCGTCGGAAATGTTCGGAGTTCCCCTCGCCGAAATGACGGGGGAGATCCGCCGCCGTGCCAAGGCGATCAATTTCGGCATCATCTACGGTATTTCCGCTTTCGGCCTCGCCAACCAGCTCTCGATCCCGCGCGAGGAGGCCGGCGCCTATATCCGCAAGTATTTCGAGCGGTTCCCGGGCATCAAGGATTACATGGAGGCGATGAAGGCGAAGGTCCGCAAGGACGGCTTTGTCGAGACGATCTTCGGCCGCAAGTGCCATTATCCCGCCATCGACTCAAAGAACCCGTCCGAACGCGCCTTCATGGAGCGCGCGGCCATCAATGCGCCGATCCAGGGTTCGGCGGCCGATATCATCCGCCGCGCCATGCTGCGGATGGATGCCGTCCTCGCCGAACGGAACATCCCCGCCAGCATGCTGCTGCAGGTGCATGACGAACTGATCTTCGAGGTGCCCGAAGCCGAGGCCGAGCGCGCCATCCCCGTCATCACCCGGGTGATGGAGGAGGCGCCGCTGCCGCTGCTCCAGCTCAAGGTGCCGCTGAAGGTCGATGCCCGCGCCGCCCGCAACTGGGACGAGGCGCATTGAGGCGGGTGCCTCCGGCTCGCCCGTCACCCGCTCCGCCCCTGATTCCCCCAGTTCCCCATGTCTCCCCGTGATCTCGCCGCCTACCTCTTCCTTGCCATCGTGTGGGGCCTGTCCTTCCTCGTCCTCGTCCGCGTGGTCGATGCCTTCGGCTGGGTCGGCGCGGTCACATTCCGCTGCATCCTCGCGGCGGCCTTTCTCTACCTTCTGGCGAAGGGCCTTGGTCGCCGGCTCGATTTCGGCTTCCCGCTCCGCCATGGCCTGATGGTCGGCGCCACCACGGTTGCGGGGCAGCTGGTCGGCCTCTCCTATGCGACACCGATCATCGGCACCGCCATGGCCGCGATCCTGGTGGCCACCATCCCGCTCTTCTCGATGCTGATCAGCCGGCTCTGGGGCCTTGAGACCCTGGATGGCCGCAAGCTCGCCGGCCTCGCGCTCGGCTTTGTCGGCGTGATCCTGCTGGTCGGCTTCCCGGCTGTGCCCTTCACGCCGCTTTTCGCCATCGGCTGCGTCGCCATGATCGCCAGCGCGCTCTGCGCTGCCTTCGGCTCGGTCTATGCCAGCCGCCATCTGAAAACGGCGGGTTCGTGGGAGGTGACGATTCTCGCCTTCCTCGCCGGGGGGATCATGGCCCTGCCGCTGATCCTGCTCGTTCCCGTGCCGGGGCCGCTGGTGCCGATGGATTTCCTCTATCTGCTGATCCTCGGCGGCGGCATGAGCGGCCTGACCTATGTCGTCTATTTCGGGCTTGTCGGCTCGATCGGCGCCACACGGACGATCAGCGTCGAATTTGCCGTGACGGTGGTCGCCGTGCTGGTCGGAGCGCTCTGGCTCGACGAGAGACTGTCCTGGCCGCAGCTCGCCGGCGGCGTCGTCATCATCGCCGGCTGCATGCTCGTGCTGGGCCTCGGGCCAGGCCGCCGGGCAGCCTGAACGCCCGGTCAGACGCCATCTTCCACCGGATCGGTCCAGACACGGAACCCGGTCAGCGTGTTGGGCCCGAACGTGGTCGTCATGGCGACATCCGCGGCATCGCGGCCACGCGCCATCAGCACCCGACCGATCATGGGCCGGTTGTTGCGCGGGTCGAACATCTGCCATTCCTCTCCGAGATAGACTTCCATCCAGGCGGCAAAATCGCCCGGCGGATGCGGGAGCGGCGTGCCGATATCGCTGACATAGCCGGTGCAATAGCGGGCAGGAATGTTGAGCGCGCGGCAGAAGGCGATGGCAAGATGGGCATAATCCCGGCAGACGCCGCGCCGTTCCTCATACGCCTGCGTGGCATTGCGCCCGACCGAGGCATGGGCATAGCCGAAGGTGATATGCCGGTGCACGAAGTCACAGACGGCCTGGACCCGGGCCCTGCCGGGCTGGGTCATGCCGAAGAGCTGCCAGGCCAGGTCCAGCATCCGGTCGCTGTCGCAGAACCGGCTGGGCAGCAGGAAGACCAGCGTGTCATCCGGCAGCGCCTCGACCGGCACCTGCCAGTAACGGGTGCTCTCCGGATCGGGCAGGCCGCTGTCGCGGATGATCGCATCGCCGCGGAGGGTGACGTCGCCGGCCGGCATGACAAGCCGCGTGCACCAGTTGCCATGCCCGTCATGGTAACCGGACAGGATGACAGGAGGGATGGTCTCCACATGGTCGGGCAGGACGAGATCCATGGCACGGCTGGCATGGACATTGAGCATCAGGATGGCCGGGGTGGGATGCTCGAGCCGGTAGTGAAGCTCGTAGCCGATGCGCAGCTTCATGCGTGCCTGATCTTTTCTGCCGCAGCGTGGCGCCAGGCCGGGAATACGGCAGGGCAGGGCAGGCCGGGCGGCCCGGCGGTTGCAGCCGCCTCAGCAGTAGCACGCCTTGAGCCTGAATACCGGATCTTTGTTGGGGGGCGGCGGAAATGCCCCCCGCGCCGCTCAGTGGCAGGCCGGGTTGAACTCGCGCACCTGCGGCGGGCCGTGCCGGTCTGCCACCAGCACCGAACCCTGCGGCAGGGCGTTCCACATGGCGCGCGTCTCGTCCAGCGGTTCGGAAACGACATGCAGGCCGTTGCTGTCATGCCGCCAGTAGAGCGTCGGCGCCTTCTCGTCGCAGGCCCAGCGGAAGGCATGCAGCGTATCGCCATTGGTGAAAGCCGCCGCGAAGCGCAGCGCGTCGTTGATGCCCGCATCCTTCGTCATGCCGCGGATCGCCGAGAGCACCGAGGCGAAGGCCCGCGCGGCATCGCTCGCCGCGCCGCGCGCCATGGCGGCGAGGAAGATCGCCTCGGAATCCGTCGTGCCATGGCGGTGGCGATACATCGGATCGGGGATGAGGTTCTCGATTGCCCGGCGGATCTGCCCGTAGCCGCCGATCTGCCCGTTATGCATGAACATGCAGGTCTCGTGGCTGAACGGGTGGCAATTGGCGCGCGCCGTCGCGGTGCCTGTGGCGGCCCGGACATGGGCGAAGAAGAGCGGTGAACGCACCTGCGCGCAGATCGAGAGCAGGTTCTCGTCCGACCAGGCCGGGCGCAGGTCGCGGTAGATGCCCGGCTCGGGTCGCTCGCCATACCAGCCGAGGCCGAACCCGTCGCCATTGGTCGAGGTTTTCGCCTCCGTCGCGCAGATCGACTGGTGGATCAGCGAATGGCAGGGCTTGGAGACCACGGTCTCGAGCAGCACGGGCTGGCCCTGATAGGCGAGGAAGCGACACATCGGCAGGATTCTCTCGGGTAGGAAATTCTCGGAAACAATATGCTGGCAGAGGAATCTTCTGGAAAATATCATGCCATCAGAAAAATGAACCGCAAGTGAAGCCGTCAGTCCGTTCCGGCCTTGATTCCTGTCGATCCGCGCCTTGCAGCCCGGCCGGAACGGATCGGCGATGGCGCGATCCGAAATCCGGGGAGGAGGCCTCCCGTGGCCGGCTTCCCCCCTTGACCTTGCCGCGCGGCCCCGCTTCTGTCCTGCAAGCGAAAAACAGGGTGGGGGAGCCTATGCTTCGGATGCGTTCGGCCATGCGGGGCCGCAAGGGGACGGGCCGGTTCGCGGCCGTGATCGGGGCCATGCTGGCAATCAGCCTCGGCCTTGCGGGCCCGGCTTTCGCGGCCGAGGGACTCGATGGCGCAGGCCTCTCCTTCCTCTGGGCGGTGCCCTTCTGCGGGCTGCTGCTCTGCATTGCCACCGGGCCGGTGCTCTTTCCGCATTTCTGGGAACACAATTACGGCAAGATCGCTGCCTTCTGGGCCGTGCTGACCGTGCTGCCGCTGGTTCTCTCGAAAGGTTTCGGCATTGCGGTCGCGGCCGTGCTGCACACGATGCTGCTGGAATATGTCAGCTTCATTATCCTGCTCGTCGCGCTCTTCACCGTGGCCGGCGGCATCCTTGTCACCGGCAACCTGCGCGGGACGCCGGCCGTCAATACCGGCCTGCTCGCCATCGGCACGGTACTGGCCAGCATCGTCGGAACGACCGGCGCCTCGATGATCCTGATCCGGCCGATCATCCGCGCCAATGACGACCGCCGCACCAACGTGCATGTCGTCATCTTCTTCATTTTCCTCGTCTCGAATATCGGCGGCTCGCTGACACCGCTCGGGGATCCGCCGCTCTTCCTCGGCTTCCTGCGCGGCGTCGACTTCTTCTGGACCACCACGCACATGTTCGGCGAGATGCTCTTCCTCGTCATTGCCCTGCTGATCCTGTTCTACATCTGGGACAGCATCCTGCATGGCAAGGAAGACAAGCTGCCGCCGCTGAAGGACAAGACGCCCGACCGGCCGATCAAGCTGTTCGGCACGTCCAATTTCGCGCTGCTTGGCGCGATCATCGTCGCCATCCTCGTCTCCGCCTCTTGGAAGCCGGGCATCACGGTGAAATTCCCGGGTGGTGAGATGGAACTGCAGAACATCGCCCGGGACGTCGCCCTCGTGATCATCGCGCTCGTTTCGCTGAAGATCACGCCGAAGCCGGTCAGGGCGGGCAATGAATTCTCCTGGGGGCCGATCCTCGAGGTCGCCAAGCTCTTTGCCGGCATCTTCATCTGCATGATCCCGGTTCTCGCCATGCTCAAGGCCGGCAAGGCGGGCGCTTTCGGCCCGCTGGTCGCGCTTGTCACCAACCCGGACGGCACGCCCAACAATGTCGCCTATTTCTGGGCGACGGGCATCCTCTCCTCGTTCCTCGACAATGCCCCGACCTATCTGGTCTTCTTCGAGTTGGCGGGCGGTGACCCCAAGGCGCTGATGGGCCCGATGGCGCTGACGCTTGCCGCCATTTCCTGCGGCGCGGTGTTCATGGGCGCGAATTCCTATATCGGCAATGCCCCCAACTTCATGGTCTATGCCATCGCGAAGGATATGGGCGTGAAGATGCCCAGCTTCTTCGGCTACATGGTCTGGTCGGTCGGGATTCTCGTCCCGCTCTTCGTCGTGCTGACGTTCATCTTCTTCCGCTGAGGAGGCGATTGATCGTTCGTCATTGCGGGGCGGCGCCCCTCACCCGGCGCTTCGCGCCACCCTCTCCCCGCGGGGGGAGAGGGAAAGCTTACCGCCGCTTTTTTCCCATCGCCGCCATTCCAGCTGGCCTCCCACCTCTCCCCCTCGGGGAGAGGCCGACAAGGCGCAGCCTTGGCGGGTGAGGGGGCCTTACCCCAGCTTGGCCGGCTTCTCGCCGCCGAGCGCCCAATCCACCAGCTCGATCGTGTGAACCACCGGCACGGCCTCGTTCCGTTCGGCAAAGCCGAGACCGATCTGGCTGATGCAGCCGAGATTGCCGGTCGCCACCGCCTGCGGCTTCAGCCGGGCGATGTTGCGCGTCTTCCGGGCGCGGAGCCGGCCGGAAATCTCCGGCTGGAGCATGTTGTAGGTGCCGGCCGAGCCGCAGCAGATATGCCCTTCCGGCACATCCTTCACCGTGAAGCCCAGCGCCTTCAGGACGTTCTTCGGCGCATCGGTGATCTTCTGGCCATGCTGCATCGAACAGGCGGAATGATAGGCGATGGTCAGCCCGGTCTCGCGTGCCGGCGCCAGCTCGAGCCCGGCGAGATATTCGGTGATGTCCTTGGCAAGGGCCGAGACCCGCGCGGCCTTCTCGGCATAATCAGGGTCGTTGCGGAACATGAATCCGTAATCCTTGATCGTGGTGCCGCAACCGGAAGCGGTGATCAGGATGGCATCCAGCCCCTCGCCCTCGATCTCGGCCATCCAGGCGTCGATCAGCCGCGCCGCCTGTCCGTGGCTCTCGGCCTCGCGGCCCATGTGATGCACCAGCGCGCCGCAGCATCCCTCGCCCTTGGGCAGGATCACCTCGACGCCCAGCCGGTTGAGCACGCGGATCGTCGCCTCGTTGATCTCCGGAGCGAGCACGGGCTGTGCGCAACCCGAAAGCAAGGCCACCCGGCCCCGCTTCGGCGCGGCCGGCGGGAACGTTGCCGGCCCCTCCATCGCCGAGCGTCCGGCCGGGCGCGAGGGGGCCAGCGTCAGCATGGCTGCCAGCGGCCCGCCGATCTTCGGCACCCTCGCCACCAGCGGCCGGAACGGCTTGCCGAGCCACGCGGCAGCGAGGGCAAGGCGGAAGCGGTTCGGATAGGGCAGCACGCGTGCCAGCACCTCGCGCAGGAAGCGCTGGTGCCATGGCCGGCGATAGGTCTCCTCGATATGTGCGCGGGCATGGTCAACCAGATGCATGTAATGCACGCCGGACGGGCATGTGGTCATGCAGGACAGGCACGAAAGGCAGCGGTCGATATGCTGCACCACTTCCGCATTGGCCGGTTCGCCCTGCTCGAACATCTTCTTGATCAGGTAGATGCGCCCGCGCGGGCTGTCGAGCTCGTCGCCGAGTTCGAGATAGGTCGGGCAGGTGGCCGTGCAGAAGCCGCAATGGACGCAGGTGCGGAGGATCTTCTCCGAGGCCTGCATCGCCGGATCGGCCAGAGCGGCGAGCGAGAAATTGGTCTGCATGTCTCAGGCTCCTGCCTGCCAGGCCTTGATCCAGTCCATCGGCCAGACCAGCATGATGATGTTGAGGGTGAGATTGTCACGGATCAGCCAGCCGACGACGAGTTCCATCGTCAGCCCGGCGAGAACGGTCACAACAGCCGGCAGCGCATGGGCGAGGAAAAAGCCGGCGGTCATGGCCAGCATGTCGGCTGCCGAATTCAGCACGCTGTCGCCGAAATAGTCGAGCGAGATCGTGGCCTCGCGATAGCGGTTGATCACAGCCTCGGTGTTTTCCGCCACTTCCCAGCTCGCCTCCAGCATCATGGCGAGCACCAGCGCAAGGCCGAGGCTGATCGGCAGGCCCGCCTGCCGCAGCAGCCGGAACAGGCCATAGAACAGGAACCCGTGGATGATGTGGCTCGGCGTGTACCAGTCGCTCAGATGCTGCGAATTCTCAGACGAGGCGACCACGCCGTGCCAGAGCTTGATCGTCCCGCATTTGCAGATCGGCAGCCGGCCCATCCAGAGCAGGACGAGGCAGGCCAGGAGGAGAATTCCGCCGGCCAGCAGGAGCCCCTGCGCGAGGCTCGGCCCCCGTTCCGACCAGCCGTCACGCCCCGTCGCCATCACGTCAGATGCCGGCATGCATCTTCCCCGGATTGAGCAGGCCTGCAGGGTCGAAACTGGCCTTGATCCGCCGGCTCAACGCGGCGATCGGCGCCGGTTCCGGTTCGAAGACCGGCACCCGGGCGCGCAAGGCCTCCGAACCGCGCATCAGCGTGGCATAGCCGCTGGCCTGGCGCGCCGCCTGGCGGATGATCTCGGCTCCGGCATCGCCGGTTTCCGGCGTGGCCAGCCAGACAAGGCCACCCGCCCAGTCATAGAGGGCGGTGACATCGCGGCTCGCCCGGATGGCGGCCACCGCGCCGGCGGCCGCGCCCGGCTTGACCGAGAGCCGCCAGACCGCGCGGTCCCGCGGTTCGGACAGCATCGCGCCGTCGGACACATCGCGCCAGAGCGCATCGGCCTCTGCCGCCTCCAGCCGGCCCAACGCCCCGACACCCTTGAGCTGTTCCGCCAGCGCGCCGGCCCGGTACTCGACCGAGAAGGCGAATCCCTCGATGCGCAGCAGCGTCCGCGCGGGCGCGCCAGCCATGGCCGGCAGATGCGCCGCGCCGGTGATTTCGAAGGGCGAACCGACGGCCGCGCTCATCGCCTCGATGGCGCGGGCCTCCGGCAGGCCCTCGATCACGAGCGTCAGCGTCACTTCCGGCCTCGGCACGACCTTGAAGGTCACCTCGGTCAGCACGCCGAGCGTGCCCCACGCGCCGGATTGCAGCTTCACGAGGTCAAGCCCGGTGACGTTCTTCATCACCCGCCCGCCGGATTTGACGATCTCGCCGAGGCCGTTGACGAAGCGCACGCCGATCAGGCTGTCGCGGCATGCGCCGCCCCAGAGGCGGCGTGATCCCGACAGGTTGCCTGCCGCCACCGCGCCGATGGTCGGCGCGCCCTCCGTGCCGTAGAGGCGCCGGAAATCCGGCGGCTCGAAGCCGAGCATCTGCCCCTTCTCCGCCAGCGCCGCCTCGATCCCGGCCAGCGGGGTGCCGGCCCGCGCACCGATCACCATCTCCGCCGGTTCGTAGAGGGTGATGCCATGGAGCCCGCCCACCGAGACGGTGATCCCGGCATTGACCGGCCGGCCAAGCCCCTTGCGCGTGCCGCCGCCCTCGATCGCCAGCGGCGCGCCATGCCCGCTGGCCTCACGCACGAGGCTGGCCAGTTCTTCCTCGTCCTGCGGGCGCCGCACCACGATCATGCCGCCCTCCCGTCAAGCGGGAACACCTTGGCCGGGTTCAGGATCCATTGCGCATCGAAGGCCGCGCGGACGCGCAGCTGCTGCTGGAGATCGACCCGGTTGAACTGGTGGTGCATCAGGTCGCGCTTCTCGATGCCGACGCCATGCTCGCCGGTGAGGCAACCGCCCACCTCGACACAGAGCTTGAGGATGTCGTTGCCGGCCTCCTCGGCCTTCTCGGCCTCGCCCGGATCATTGACATTGTAGAGGATCAGCGGATGCAGGTTGCCATCCCCCGCATGGAAGACATTGGCCACGCGCAGCCCGTAATGCTTCACGATCTCGTCGATCCGCCGCAGCACGTAAGGGAGCTGCCCCGTCGGGATCGTCCCGTCCATGCAGATATAGTCGGCAATGCGACCCGTGGCGCCGAACGCGCTCTTGCGGCCCTTCCAGATCGCCGCCGTCTCCATGGCCGATTTCGACTCCCGCACCGTCTTCACGCCATGCTCGCGGGCGATCGCGACGATCCGCGCGAGCGTGGCATCCATCTCGCTGTCGGAGCCTTCCACCTCGATGATCAGCAAGGCCTCGACATCCATCGGATAGCCCGCCTTGGCGAAGGCCTCGCAGATCTCGATGGCCGGCTTGTCCATGAATTCCATCGCCACCGGCACAATGCCCGCCGCGATGATCGCCGCCACGGCCTCGCCCGCCTGCTCGCTGGTCGGGAAGCCGAACAGCACCGGCCGCGCGCCTTCCGCCATCCGCAGGATGCGGACGGTCGCCTCGGTGATGATGCCGAGCTGACCCTCCGAACCGCAGACGAGGCCGAGCAGGTCATAGCCCGGCGCATCCATCGCCGCACCGCCGATCTCGACCACGGTGCCATCGACCAGCACCAGCGTCACGCCGAGGATGTTGTTCGTGGTCACGCCGTATTTCAGGCAATGCGCGCCGCCGGAATTCATGCCGATATTCCCGCCGATCGTGCAGGCGAGCTGGCTCGACGGATCCGGCGCGTAGAAGAAGCCCTCCGCCGACACCGTGTTGGTGATGGCGAGGTTGGTCACCCCCGCCTCGACACGGGCGAAGCGGTTGGCATAGTCGATCTCGAGGATCCGGTTCATCTTCGAGACGCCGATCACCACCGCATCTTCCTGGGGGATCGCCCCGCCGGCTAGGCTGGTTCCCGCGCCGCGCGGCACCACGGGCACGCCCTCGGCATGGCAATAGGCGAGCACCGCCGAAACCTCCGCCGTGTTGCGCGGCAGGGCCACGGCCATCGGCACGCGGCGATAGGCGGTGAAGGCGTCCGTCTCGTAGGCGCGGCGCTCATCCTCGCTGGTGATCAGGCATTCGGGCGGCAGCAGGGCGGCAAGGCCGGCGAGGATGCTCTCGCGGCGGGCCAGGATCCCCGCCTGTGGCGTCGGAAAGGCAATGGCGCCCATGCTTCATCTCCCCAGAACAACGGCCGGTCTCCGGCTCCATTTCCTTGATAGCGCTCTTCTATCAGAGGCCTTGGAACGATCCTAATGCTAGCGCAGCCGGAAGGCGGGGACAGCACCCCCGATTCCGCATGGCATCTGTTCCGGAATCGAATGGATCGCGCTATTTGTTTCCGCATGGACAGGTTGGGTGATCTCGATATTTTCGCGCGCGTCGCTGCCACCGGCTCGATGTCGCAGGCCGCGCGCGATCTCGGCCTGTCGCCGCCGGTGATCTCGAAGCGCATCAAGCGGCTGGAGGAGCGGCTCGGCACCCGGCTTCTTCAGCGCACGACGCGCCAGATCGCGCTGACGGAAGCCGGCCGTGGCTTCCACGAACGCGTCCTCGCCATCCTCGCCTCGGTGGAGGAGGCGGAGAACTGGGTATCCCAGCGCGCCATGCTGGCCCGCGGCCCGCTGCGCGTTTCCGCGCCGACCACCTTCGGCCGGCTGCATGTGGCGCCGCATCTCGTGCGCTTCCTCGAGCGCTACCCCGACATCTCGCTCGATCTCTCGCTCTCGGATTCCTTCGTCGATGTGGTCGGCGACGGGTTCGACGTCGCGATCCGCATCGCCGACCTGCAGGATACGAGCCTCGTCGCGCGCAAGCTCGCGCCGAACCATCGCGTGCTCTGCGCCGCGCCGTCCTATCTCGCCCGGCACGGCCGACCGGAGACGCTGGCCGATCTCGCCCGGCACGCCTTGCTGGTCCACAATGCCGATCACTGGCGCCTCGAAGGCCCGGAAGGCCCCGTCTCCGTGCCGGTGGCCAGCCGCGTCGCCACCAATTCCAGCGAGGTGATTCGCGAGGCCGTGATCGCCGGCCTGGGCGTCGCGCTCCGCTCGACCTGGGATGTCGGGCCCGAATTGCGCGCAGGCAACCTCATCCCGGTGCTGCCGCGCTACCGGGCCAGCCATCGCGTCGCCATCTACGCGGTCTATCCCTCGCGCCGCCACCTGCCGCAGCGGACGCGGGTCTTCATCGATTTCCTGCTCGACCTCTACGGCCCTGTTCCGAGCTGGGACCAGGGACTGGTTCTCCCCGCCTGACGCCAATCTGACGCGCCGGTTCAGCTTGCGCTCAGACCGGTTTTGGCATATTTCCCTTTTCAAACATTCAAAAAGGGGAATGCAATGAATCGCTCGATCGCCATCCTGGCCCTCACTGTTGCCAGCCTTGCTCCGGCCATGGCCCAGGATGCGGAAGCCGGCAAGTCGGTCTTCGGCCAGTGCCGCGCCTGCCATGCCGTGGGCGAAGGCGCCCGGAACGGCGTCGGCCCGCAGCTCAACGGTCTGATCGGTCGCAAGGCGGGTTCGGTCGAGGGGTACAATTATTCCGACGCGAACAAGAATTCCGGCAAGGTCTGGGACGAGGCCACCTTCACCACCTACATCAAGGACCCGAAGGGCCAGATGCCGGGCACGAAGATGGTCTATGCCGGCCTCAAGGACGAGACCCGCATCGCCAATCTCATCGCCTATCTCAAGACGTTCGGCGCCGACGGCAAGGCGAAGTAAGGCTGGATCCGGCCCTGGCCGACCGGCATTGCGAAGGGCGCCGCGGGCGCCCTTTTTGCTGCCGGCGCTCAGCTGGCCAAGGCGGCGGGATCCAGCGTGCGGACGAAGGCGAGCATCGCCGCGAGAGCAACATCGGCATCTGATTCGGTGATCGATTCCAGCGGGTTATGGCTGATGCCGCCCTTGCAGCGCAGGAACAGCATGCCCATCGGACAGAGCGCCTCGAAAGCCATGGCGTCATGCCCGGCGCCGGAGAGCAGGCGAAGCGGCTTGTGGCCGAGCGATTCGATCGCTTTCGCCAGTGCCTCCTGGATGGCCGGGTGGCAGGGCGTCGCCTGCTCCTCGTAGCCGGCCTCGAGCGCCAAGGTCACGCCGCGTCGACCGGCAATCTCCTCCACAGCCGCGCGCACCCGCGCCACCAGCGCATGGCGGGCGGCATCATCCGGCGCCCGGAGATCGAGCGTGAAGGTCACGCTGCCGGGAATGACATTGATCGCGCCGGGCGAGGCCTCGATCCGGCCGACCGTGCCGACAAGGCCCGGCGCGATGCGGGCCTCGCGCTCGACGGCCAGCACCATCTCCGCCACGGCCGCCAGAGCATCCTTCCGGTAGGGCATCGGCACGGTGCCGGCATGCCCGGCCTCGCCGGTAACCGTCGCCGTGAAGCGCTGGATCGAGGCGATCGAGGTCACGATGCCGAGCGGCTCGTCCGCCGCCTCCAGCACCGGGCCCTGCTCGATATGCAGTTCAAGATAGCCGATCACCGTACCCGGCTTGCGGGCGACCGAGGCAATTGCCTGGGGGTCGAGCCCGAACGCCGTGAGCGCCTCGCGCATCGAGACACCGTCGCGGTCGCGCCCGTCCAGCGCCGACAGGTCGAACCGCCCGGCAACAGCGCGCGAGCCCGTCAGCGTCTGCGGGAAGCGAACACCCTCTTCATCGCCGAAGGCGATGACCTCGACGGCGAAGGGCAGCCTTTCGTTGAGCCGGGCGAGTTCCTCGACCACCGCCAGCCCTGCGAGAACGCCGAGATTGCCATCATACCGGCCCGCATCCCGGACCGTATCGATATGCGAGGCGATGATCAGCGCCGGCAGGCCCGGCTCGCGCCCCTCGAACCGGGCATGGATATTGCCCGCCGCATCGACCGCCGGGGCGAGCCCCGCCTCGCGGAACCAGCCGGAGACGAGATCGATCGCCCGGCGATGCGCATCCGACAGGTAGAGGCGGGTGATCTTGCCCGGCTCGTCGGTGACGAGGGCGAGCGCGTCGAGCCGCTCCATCATCCGGGTCGTGGCGGGCAGGTTGGGGCGGGTCATGGCGGAATTCCGTGGCAGGGGGCCGGGTTACCGGCGGGTCAGCCAGAGCGCGAGGGCAGCGCGCTCCTCGGGCGTGATTTCGGTGATGTTGTTTGGCGGCATCGCATGGGTCAGGACCGCGTGCAAGCCGATCGCCCTGGCCTCGCGGCGGATATCGGCCTCCTCGGCCAGCCGCACGCCCTTGGGCGGGGCGGAGATCCCGTCCCAGACCGGTTGCTCGGCATGGCACATCGAGCAGCGACCCTGCACGATCTGGATCGCCTGCTCGGTCAGCGCCGGGTTCGCCGCCGACACCTGCCGTTCCGCGGCCAGCCATGATTGCCGGCCCGGCGCCGCCTGCCAGGACAGCAGCATGGCCGCGCCGAGCGCGATCAGGGCGGCGATCCAGCACCACCACGGCGCCTTTGCATGATCGGCATGCCAGCCATTGAAGAAATGCCGGATCACCGCCCCGGCAAAGGTGATCAGCGCGACGAAGAGCGGAAGCACCGCCCCGGTATGGGCGAGCGGGTAATGGTTCGAGATCATCAGGAAGACGACAGGCAGCGTCAGGTAATTGTTGTGCACCGAACGCTGCTTCGCCTGCTTGCCGAGGGCCGGGTCCGGCGCCTCGCCCGCCATCAGCGAGGCGATCACCTTCTTCTGGTTGGGGATGATGATCCGGAACACGTTGCCGCTCATCACCGTCGCCATCAGGGCACCGGTATGGATCAGCGCGCCGCGGCCGGAAAAGACCTGCGCGTAGAAGGCGCTCATCGCCACCACGAAACCGAAGCCCAGCACGGCCAGCAGGGTCTCGTTCCGGCCGAGGGGCGACTTGCACAGCAGGTCATAGACAATCCAGCCCGCCAGCAGCGAGCCGATGCCGATTCCCGCCGCCGCCGCCGGGCTCAGGACGCGCACGGCCGGATCGATGAGGTAGAGCGAGCTCTGCGCGTAATAGATCCAGCCCAGAAGGAAAAAGCCGGAGAGCCACGTCATGTAGCTCTGCCATTTGTGCCAGGTCAGTTCGGCCGGCAGGCTGGCCGGTGCGACGAGATATTTCTTCATCTCGTAGAAGCCGCCGCCATGGACCTGCCAGGCCGCGCCGCCCTTGCCGCCGGGGATCTCCGGATGCGGACGCAACCCCGCATCCAGATGCATGAAGAAGAAGGAGGAGCCGATCCACGCCATGGCGGCAATGACATGCAGCCAGCGCAGGGCAGCGCTCCCCCATTCCATGATCACGTATTCGAGCATCGTCCCGCCTGCCTCGCTTTGCGGACCAACGCTGGCGTGTGCCGCGCGATTCCGCAAGGGCGTTCTCGGCAGGCGGGAAACAGTTCGCGTGCCAGTTCGGACTCAGCTGGCCTGGTCGGCGGGGAGGTGGCAGGCGCAGCACAGCTTGTTGCCGTCGAGGTCCCGCACATAGGCGCCGTAATAATCCGGGTGATAATGCGGGCGCAGGCCGGGTTCGCCTTCGCAGGTCCCGCCGGCGGCGAGGGCAGCGGCATGGAACCGGTCCACCAGGGCGCGTTTCGTGACGGCAAAGGCGATCGTCGTGCCGTTACCGAAGGTCGCGGCCTGCCCGTTGATGGGCCGCAGGATCCAGAAACTCTGCCCGCCGGGGGTCTCCGGGCCGTAGCCATAGGTGCCATGCTCGCTCTCGTCATGAATCATGGGATAGCCGATCGGGCCGAGAACGGCGTCGTAGAAGGCCTTGGCGCGGGCGAGGTCATCGGTGCCGAGCGTGACATGGCTGAACATGAGGGTCCTCTTCGGGAAGGTGGGTTGACGGCGCCTGCTTTGCCGCATCCTCCCGCCAGTTTCTGTCAGGATAGGCGAGGGCCTCTCGTGGCGGCCGATGCGGCTCCTCGCTTGACGGCATGGCCGCCGCCGCCTTTCATGCGCGCCGGAGGAACTGCCATGGACATGAGTGACAACCGGCGCATCGAGGCCCCGCGTGAGGTGGTCTGGGCCGCGCTGAACGATCCCGATGTGCTGAAAGCCTGCATTCCCGGGTGCGAAAGCGTCGAGAGGACCGGTGACAATGAACTCGAGGCGAAGGTCACGCTCAAGATCGGGCCGGTCAAGGCTTCCTTCACCGGCAAGGTCACCCTGTCGAACATCGACCCGCCGAACGGCTACACGATCTCCGGCGAGGGGCAGGGCGGCGTGGCCGGCCATGCGCGCGGCGGTGCCGATGTGCGGCTCGAAGCCGATGGAGAGGCCACGATCCTGCATTACACGGTCCGCGCGGAAGTCGGCGGCAAGATCGCCCAGCTCGGCTCGCGCCTGATTGATTCGACCGCCAAGAAACTCGCCGGGGAGTTCTTCGAGAATTTCAGCGAGGCGGTCGCCCCTTCGCCGGAAGAGCCCGAGGCCGAGGGCGAGAAGCCCAAGGGCAAATGGTGGAAGCTCGGCCGCGCGTGACCGCGCGCGCTCAGGGCACCACCAGCCCCGCCTCGGTCAGGATCGCCGCCAGCGGCAGGTCATGCGCCTCTGCGGGCACCTCCGGGACTTCCTGAACCGCGAAGGCGATCCCGATCCGCATGGCCTCCGGATGGGCGGCGAAGGCGCGGTCATAGAATCCCTTGCCGAAGCCGAGGCGGTTGCCGCGCCGGTCGAAGGCGACGAGCGGCGCGAGGATCACCTCCGGCTCGACGAGCGGCGCGCGGGCCGGTGGTTCCGCCACGCCGAATGCGCCTTTCTCGAGCGGGCTGCCCAATTCATGGGCATGGAAGGCGAGGCCCTCCGCCGTCATCCGTGGCAAGGCCAGCCGGAAGCCACCCGCCGCCAGCGTTGCCAGCAGCGGCGCCGGGTCGAACTCATCGCGCAGGGCGACATAGCCGGCGACGAGCCCTGCGCCGGGTGCCAGCCGGGCGAGCGTTGCGGGGCCGGCCCCGGCCACGCGCGCAGCGGCCTCGCGCCGGAGATCCGCCGGCAGGGCCGCACGCGCGGCGAGCGCGACCTTGCGAAGCGCGGCCTTGCTGGCGGGAGGGAAGGGGCTGGTCATCGGGACTGTCTCCGGATCAGACAGGATCTGTCTCATAAATCCGACAAGTGCATCGGAGCCGCCGGCTTGCGGACGGCCGCAGGCCCGCAGCGGCTTCCCCCTTGCGCGGGGCCGGAGCACTGTCCATATTCCCAGTGTCACGCCCTTGCGGGTGACGCAACCGGAGCCGCTTCTTCAGGAGGGCTTTTCGCCATGTCCCGCGTTCCATCCCTGTCCTCGCCCTTCATGCTGGGCTTCGACGATATCGAGCGTGCGCTCGACCGCGTCGCCAAGGCCGCCTCGGACGGGTATCCACCCTACAATATCGAGCGCCTCCCGCGCACCGAGAACCTGCCCGACCGGCTCCGCATCACGCTCGCCGTGGCCGGCTTCACCCGCGACGAGCTCGAGATCACGCTCGAGGAAAGCCAGCTGGTGATCCGCGGCCGCCAGCAGGATGACAAGACCCGCCAGTTCCTGCATCGCGGCATCGCTGCACGGCAGTTCCAGCGGGCCTTCCTCCTGGCAGACGGGATGGAGGTTCTCGGCGCCGAGCTGATGCACGGCCTGCTCTCGGTCGATCTTGCCCGGCCCGAACCGGAGCGGATCATCCGCAAGATCGACATTCACGCGCGCGGCTAGGAATTTCCCGCCCCGCCTTGCCATCCCGCGCCGACCCCGGCGCGGAGGGACAGTTGTCGCGCGTCTGGTCCGGTTTGTGCTTCACCGCATGGCAGACCCAGGCACCGAGCGCGAGGATCAACGGCAAAGCAGGACCTTTTCGACGCCTTTTATGGATCGCAACACTTCGTCAACGCCTTAGTGCGTTCAATAGGTGAACTGGAGGCTCCCATGGCCGAAATGAAGAGGACGACCCACCCGAAGAAGAATGCCAATCCGGCGCATCCGCCGCTGGCTGTGAAGCCGCAGGCACCGGAACTGGCCCGCACGCCGGAAGCGCTCGCGGCGATGGGGGATGGCGAACTGGCCTATATGCGCGCCTTCCGCGCGGCCGAGCTCCGCCACCTGTTTCCGCAGACCGAGAATGTCCATCCCTCGGTCCAGCTTTTCGCGTTGTTCGCGGCGGATGGCTCCCCGCTCATGCTGGCCGACAGCCGCGATCTGGTGATTTCCGGCGCCTGGCAGAACGATCTCGACATGGCGACAGTCCACTGACCCGGACCTGCCCTTGATTCAGCGCCCGCCTGCTTCCCGCTGGCGGGCCCCCAGCCGGTTTTCCTCGAACCGGATGCAATGCTCCATCATGTCGCGCCAGATCGCCTCGGCCAGATCGGCATTGAACCCGACGGCCTGCGCTTCCGCGCGGACCTTCTGCACGACATCCTCGATCCGCCACGGCACCCGTGCCTGATCCGGCGTGGCCTTGAGTTCCGAGGCCCTGCGGATGAGGGCCAGCCGCCGGCCGAGCAGCGGCACCAACTGCCGGTCAAGCGCGTCGATGGCGGCGCGGACCTCGCCCATATCGGCCGGAACCGGAGGGCTCATGCCGTGTCTCCCGCAAGCTGGCGGGCCATATCCAGCGTGATCCGCTGGAGCGTGGCGATGTCCTCCTCGCGCGAGAGGCGGTGATTGCCATCGGGGATGACGGTCATCCGCACGTCGTCCTCGACCAGTTCCGCCACGAAGCGCCGGACATGCGCCAGCGGCACATCGGGGTCCTCGCCGCCCTGCAGGATATGGATCGGCACGCCGAACCGCGCGCCCTTGCCGAGCAGCAGGTGGCGCCTTCCGTCCTCGATCAGCGCCCGGGTGATCGGATAGGGCTCCGGCGAATAATCCGAGGGCCGGTACCAGACACCTTCCTCCTCGATCTGCCGGCGGATGGCCGGCGGGAACTGCGCCCACATCAGCGCTTCCGTGAAATCCACCGCCGGGGCGATCAGCACCAGCCCGCCGGGCGGGCGACCTTCGGCAGCCAGGATCTCTGTGGCGCGCAGGGCCAGCCAGCCGCCCATGGACGAGCCGACCAGGATCGGGCAATCGCCGCCGAACTGCCGGATCATCTTCAGGGAATCATCCAGCCAGAGCGACAGGGTCGCCGAGGCGAATTCCCCGCCGGATTCGCCATGTGCGGTATAGTCGAAGCGAAGCATGCCGAACCCCTCGGCGGCCGCGGCCTCGTCGAGTTTCTCCGCCTTGGTCGATGTCATGTCCGAGCGGAAGCCACCCATCCAGATGAGGGTGGGCCGCCGGCCGGGCCGGAGGCGAAAGGCGAGCCGGCGCGAAGGGAAGCCGGCTTCCGCATCGCCCTCGACCTCCAGTGATTGCACCGGCTGCTGCATGTCTCTATGTCTCCCAAGGCCGGGCTGCGCCGGCGCGATTCCCGGATGTTTGCGCAGAACTCCGCGCATGAGTAAACATCCCCAGCCGGTTCCGAAAGCCCCGTTTCCCGATGGTCTTTTCCGCCTCCCCCGCCAAGCCGCTTCTCGGCCGGACGATCCTCCAGATCATCCCCGACCTGAATGCCGGCGGTGCCGAACGCACGACGGTGGATATCGCCGAGGGCCTGTCGCAGGCCGGCGCGCGGGCGCTCGTGGCCACCGAAGGCGGCCGCCTGATCGGCGAGTTGCAGACCAAGGGCGGGATCTGGGTGCCGTTCCCGGCTTCGACCAAGAACCCGCTCTCGATGGCGATGAATGTCGGCAAGCTTGTGCGCCTGATGCGCGAGGAGCGGGTCGAACTGGTCCATGCCCGGTCCCGTGCGCCGGCCTGGGTGGCCTATGCCGCGACGCGGGCGATGAAGATCGGGTTCGTCACCACCTATCATGGTGCCTATAACGGCAAGTCGCCGCCGAAGATCCTCTACAATTCCGTCATGGCCCGCGGCGACGTGGTGATCGCGAACTCCCATTTCACCGCCGAGCTGATCCAGAAGACGCACCGGATCGAGCCGCAGCGGCTCCGCGTCATTCCGCGCGGCACGAATTTCGAGGCGTTCTCGCCCGACAGGATCGGCCCGGACCGGGTGGAGCGGATCCGGCGCGGCTGGCTGGCCTCGCCCGATGACCGGATCGTCCTGCTGGCCGGCCGGCTGACGCCTTGGAAGGGGCAGAAGCTGCTGGTCGAGGCGGCCGCGCTCCTGCGTGACCGCGGCTATCGCGACGTGGTCTTCATCCTCGCCGGGGATCCTCAGGGGCGCGAAGCCTATGTCGCCGAGCTGGACGCCGGTATCGCGGCGCGGAATCTCGGCTCCGTCGTCCGCCGCGTCGGGCATGTGACCGACATGCCGGCTGCTCTGGCGGCCTCCGCCGTCGTTACCGTGCCCTCGACCGAGCCGGAAGCCTTCGGCCGTGTGGCGGTGGAAGCCCAGGCCATGGGCGTGCCGGTGGTTGTGTCCGATCTCGGCGCCGTGCCGGAAACGGTCCTCGCCCCGCCGCAGGTGAGGCCGGAGCAGCGGACGGGCTGGCGCGTGCCGGCCGGCAATGCCGCCGCCTTGGCCGAGGCCCTCGCTTTCGCGCTCGATCTGAAGCCTAGCGCCCGCGATGCGCTGGCCACCCGGGCCCGACGCCATGTCGAGCGGAACTTCTCGCTCGACCAGATGGTGGCGCAGACGCTGGACTGTTATATCGCGCTTCTTGAGGGCAAGGTGGGCCTGGCCCTTCCTTCCCGTTGACTTTGTCCGCGAATGCGCTGATTTTCACGCCGGTTTCCGGATCAGGGCATCCGGTGAGCCACCCTCGCAACAGCCAAGGAGAAAGACCATTCGCAGGCCGATGAGAAACGTTCCCCTTCCCGTCAAGGAAGGCCCGCGCGTCAACCGGGATATCCGCATCCGGGAAGTCCAGGTGATCGACGCCGACGGTTCCAACAAGGGCATCCTGTCCACCTTCGATGCCATCAAGCTGGCCGAGGATCAGGGCCTTGACCTCGTCGAGGTCTCGCCGAATGCCACGCCGCCGGTCTGCAAGATCATGGATTATGGCCGCTTCCGCTTTCTCGAGCAGAAGAAGGCCGCCGAGGCGCGCAAGAAGCAGAAGACCATCGAAATCAAGGAAATCAAGCTTCGCCCGGCCATCGACGACCATGATTACACGGTCAAGATGAAGGCGATGAAGGGCTTCTTCGAGGAAGGCAACAAGGTGAAGATCACCCTGCGCTTCCGGGGCCGCGAAATGGCGCATCAGGATATCGGCATGCGCGTGCTTGATCGGGTGAAGGCCGATACGGTCGATATCGCCAAGGTCGAGAACGAGCCGAGCTTCGAGGGCCGCCAGGTCGTCATGGTGCTGGCGCCGAAATAAGGCGCTGGCCCCCGGCAGGCGGGCGAGGCCCCGCCTGTTCTCCCGGGCCCTCTTGCACTTTTCTCCATCCTGGCGTATCAGCGCGCCTTCGTTCGAACCGCCCGGCTGATAAGGGCTGCCGTGGCGGTTCTTTCGCGTCGAGGATTCTCGCAATCCAGTGACGTGCCGCGTCCCCTCGGGGTCGCTTCCTTCCAAAGGAGAGGCAAATGCCCAAGCTGAAGACCAAATCCGGCGCCAAGAAGCGCTTCAAGATTACCGGAACGGGCAAGGTGAAGCACGCCCAGTCCGGCAAGCGCCACGGCATGATCAAGCGCACCAACAAGCAGATCCGCGATCATCGCGGCATGCGGGTGCTGTTCAAGACCGACGGCGACAACATCAAGAAGTATTTCCTCCCGAACGGCTGATCGGGAGCGTTTTCAAGCGAAGTGGACCCCGGTTCGCGTGACGAAAACGCGACCAGACTGAAACATCCGAGCGCGACGCGCTCTCGCTGGCAAAAAGCGATCAGCACATCAGGAGTTGAACAATGTCTCGTGTGAAGAGGGGCGTGACGTCTCACGCCAAGCACAAGAAAGTCTTCAAGGCCGCCAAGGGCTTCTATGGCCGCCGCAAGAACACCATCCGCACCGCGAAGGCCGCTGTCGACCGCGCGATGCAATATGCGACGCGGGACCGTCGCGCCAAGAAGCGCACGTTCCGCGCGCTCTGGATCCAGCGTATCAACGCCGCCGTGCGTGAATACGGCCTGACCTACAGCCGCTTCATCGATGGCCTGGCCCGCGCCAACATCGTCATCGACCGCAAGGTCCTCTCCGACCTCGCCATCCGCGAGCCGGAATCCTTCAAGGCGATCGTCGAGCAGGCCAAGGGCGCGCTTCCGGCGACCGCCTGAACCCCGTCCTCCCGGCAGGATTGTCAGACCGGCGCCCTGGGGCGCCGGTTTTTTTGTGCCGTGATTCGACGTGATTGCACGGGGTTCCGCCCCGCCGGGCCGCGAACATTACCGGGACATTAACATCGGATGCCGCCATCCAAGCAAACTGCCCTGACGGATACGGAATGCCTGAAAATGGAGCATGTTGAATACACGTTCTGTTGCAAAACAGTGACTCCGTGAACCTACGTATGCTTGGCTCTGCTTTGTGTTTTGACACATTGTGCAGCGCACCCAAATATCCGGATCGAGATTTTTCCTCGCCAACTGGGGTGTGCCATGTTCCGTTCTGTCATTCTGGCCTCTACGGCCCTGTTCTCCGTCTCGGCCATGGCGGCCGATCTCGGTGCCAAGAAGCCGACGCCGGTCGCGGCGGTCTCCAATGCCTGCAAGGAAACCAAGGCGCTCCCGGTTGATGCCTTCGGTTTCGCGACCGGCTCGGATGTCGCGGATGTCGGCGTCTGGGGCGCCGCGCTCGACAACGTCTATGTTGCCGGCGGCAAGGGCGGCAAGACCTACGGGTACACCGGCACCGCGCAGGTCTCGGGCTCGTTCTTCCCCTGCTTCGAAATCGGTCCGTACCTCACCTACACGATCGCCGGATTCAAGCCGTATGGCGGCATCGAGCGCCAGGGCACCATCATGGGTGCCGGTGTCGAGATGAAGTACAAGCTGCTCGGCCGCGCCCCGCACGGCATCGGCCTGACCTTCGCGGTCAGCCCGAATGCGGGCGCCTATAACGGCTTCACGATCTATGGCGGCCATGACTCGGTCTTCAACAATTCCTACCGCCTGCTCGCGGATGCGGAACTGATGAAGGGCAAGCTCTTCGGTGCGCTGAACCTCGAGCTGTTCCAGTCCGCCTATACCAACACGGTGCCGGGCTTCCGCAACCTCTCGCAGGTCAATGTCCGCGGCGCGCTGACCAGCCCGGTGACCGACTCGCTCTATGTCGGCGCCGAAGCCAGCTCGCAGGTCGCGATGACCGGCATGTGGCTGGATGGCCGCTTCCGGGCTGCTGCGGTCTATGTCGGGCCGACCTTCTTCTGGGCGATCAACGACAAGTTCTCGCTCAACGGCACCTGGGCCTATCAGGTCTATGGCAATGACAAGTCGGGCCCGAGCCGCAATCTCGGCACGGCTGTCTTCCCGCTGCACCAGGCGCGCCTGAAGCTGGCCTACGCCTTCTGAATCGAGACCGGGCCGCTTCCGCGGCCGACTGATGAACCCGCCGGCAACGGCGGGTTTTTTCCTTGTGCATGCTGCCGCGCCCGGTCGCCTCTCTTCGCGGTCGGGCAAGGCGGTTTTTCTGCCCCGCGCCCATCAGGGCGCTTGACGCGCTTCCCCGGCGCATGACAAGCGAGGCGCGCAACAAGGGGTTCTCGGAATGTCGGATCTGACCTCACTGGAAAAGTCCCTCTCGGCGGAGATCGCCGCCGCCGCCACGGAAGAGGCGCTGGAAGCCGTGCGCGTCGCCGCGCTCGGCAAGAAGGGCTCCGTTTCCGCGCTGCTGGCCACCTTGGGCTCCATGGCGCCGGATGCGCGCAAGGAGGCCGGCGCGGCCATCAACGCCCTGAAGGACCGGGTGACCGAGGCCCTTGCCACCCGGAAGGCTGTGCTGAAGGACGCCGCGCTCGATGCCCGCCTTGCGGCCGAACGCATCGATGTCACGCTGCCGGTGCTCGAATCCGGGCTGGAAACCGGCCGCATCCATCCGATCAGCCAGGTGCTGGACGAATTGACCGCGATCTTCGCCGATCTCGGCTTCGCCGTGGCCGAGGGGCCGGATGTCGAGAGCGACGACTACAACTTCACCAGGCTGAATTTCCCGCCGCACCATCCGGCGCGGGAAATGCACGACACGTTCTTCTTCAACCCGGACGCGAAGGGCGAGCGCAAGCTGCTGCGCACCCATACCTCGCCGGTGCAGGTCCGGACGATGCTGGCCCAGAAGCCGCCGATCCGCGTCATCTGCCCGGGCCGGACCTATCGCTGCGATTCCGACCAGACCCACACCCCGATGTTCCATCAGGTCGAGGGGCTGGTCATCGACAAGAGCGCCAATCTCGGCCAGCTGAAATGGGTGCTCGAGGAATTCTGCAAGGCCTTCTTCGAGGTGCCGAGCGTGAAGATGCGCTTCCGCCCCTCCTTCTTCCCCTTCACCGAACCCTCGATGGAGGTGGATATCCAGTGCTCGCGCAAGGGCGGCGAGATCCGCTTCGGCGAGGGCGACGACTGGCTCGAGATCCTCGGCTGCGGCATGGTCCACCCGAATGTGCTGCGCAATTGCGGCCTCGATCCGGATGCCGTGCAGGGCTATGCCTGGGGCATGGGCATCGACCGCATCGCCATGCTGAAATACGGCATGCCCGATCTCCGGCCCTTCTTCGAGGCCGATATCCGCTGGCTCCGGCATTACGGCTTCCGCCCGCTCGACCTGCCGACCCTTGCGGGCGGCCTGAGCGCATAAGCGGGAGGAAAAGATCATGAAATTCACCCTCTCCTGGCTCAAGGACCATCTCGAGACCGACGCCACGCTCGACCAGATCGTCGAGACCCTGACCCGCATCGGGCTGGAGGTGGAAGGCGTCGATGATCCGGGCAAGAAGCTCTCGGGCTTCACCATCGCCTATGTCATCTCGGCGGAGCAGCACCCCAATGCCGACCGGCTGCGCGTCTGCATGGTCGAGACCGGCCTCGGCGGCGATCCGGTGCAGGTGGTCTGCGGCGCGCCCAATGCCCGCACGGGCATGAAGAGCGTGTTCTCCCCGCCCGGCACCTATATTCCGGGCAAGGACATCACGATCGGCAAGGGCGTGATCCGCGGGGTCGAGTCCTCCGGCATGCTCTGCTCGGGCCGCGAACTCGAGATTTCGGACGATCATGACGGTATTCTCGACCTGCCGGCCGATGCGCCGGTGGGCACGCGCTATGCCGAATGGGCCGGCCTGTCGGACCCGGTCATCGAGATCAACCTCACGCCGAACCGCCCGGATGCCACCGGCATCCACGGCATCGCGCGCGATCTCGCCGCCGCTGGCCTCGGCAAGCTGAAAGATGCCGGCATCCCCGCCATCAAGGGCGATGCCGCCTGCACCGTGCCGGTGACGCTGGATTTCGCCGGCGAGGACCGCGCCCTCTGCCCGGCTTTCGCCCTGCGCCTCGTGCGCGGCGTGAAGAACGGCCCGTCGCCGGAATGGATGCAGAAGCGCCTGCGCGCCATCGGCCTCCGCCCGATCAATGCGCTGGTCGATATCACCAACTACATCACCTATGACCGCGGCCGGCCCCTCCACGTGTTCGATGCGGCCAAGGTCAAGGGCGCGCTGACCGTCCGCCATGCCCGCGCGGGCGAGAGCATCCTCGCGCTCGACGGCAAGACCTATGCGCTCGAACCCGGCATGGTCGTCATCGCCGATGACAAGGGCCCCGAATCCATCGGCGGCATCATGGGCGGCGAACATTCCGGCTGCGATGAGAACACCACCGATGTGCTGATCGAATCCGCGCTCTGGTCGCCGCTCAACATTGCCCAGACCGGGCGCAAGCTCGGCATCAACACCGATGCGCGCTACCGGTTCGAGCGGGGCGTCGACCCGGCCTTCACCGTGCCGGGCCTCGAACTCGCCACGAAGCTGGTCGTCGATCTCTGCGGTGGCACGCCGAGCCAGATCAGCCTGACCGGCGCCGTTCCGGAAACCGAGCGGATCGTCGATTTCCCGGTTTCCGAAGTGAAGCGCCTGACCGGGCTCGACGTGCCGGTTTCGGAAATGAAGGCCATCCTGTCCGCCCTCGGCTTCTGGTGCTCGGGCAATGGCCCGGTGCTCAAGGTCGCCGTGCCATCCTTCCGCCCGGATATCGAGGGCAAGACCGACCTTGTCGAGGAAATCGTCCGCATCGTCGGGCTTGATTCGGTGCCGCTCGTCCCGATCCAGCGTGTCGACGAGGTGCACAAGCCCGTCCTCACCCCGCTTCAGGGCCGCGTGCGGCAGGCCAAGCGCGCGCTGGCCGTGCGCGGGCTGGTGGAAGCCGTCACCTGGTCCTTCGTCTCGAAAAAGGCCGCCACCCTGTTCGGCGGCGGCCAGCCGTCCCTGGCGCTGGCGAACCCGATCGCGGCCGATCTGTCCGACATGCGGCCGAGCCTGATGCCCGGCCTCGTCGCGGCGGCCCAGCGCAATGCCGATCAGGGCTATCCCGATGTCGCCTTGTTCGAGGTCGGCCAGATCTTCCGGGGCGATGGCGAGAAGGACCAGCGTTTCGCGGCGGCCGGCATCCGGCGTGGCCTCGCCCGTGCCGCCGGCGCAGGCCGGCACTGGACCGGCAGCGGCGAGGCCGATCTCTACGATGTGAAGGGCGATGTCATGGCCCTGCTGGCGACGCTCGGCGTGCCGACGGGCGGGCTCCAGGTCGTCGCGGCCGGGCAGGTCAATCCGGCGCCGGAGCATCTCCATCCCGGCCGCGCGGCGATCCTGCGCTTCGGCCCGAAGGATGTCGTCGGCTGGTTCGGCGAGTTGCATCCGCGCCTTGTCGAGGCGCTCGGGGCCGAGGGCCGCCTGCTCGCCTTCGAGATCATCCTCGACGGGCTGCCCTATCCCAAGAAGAAGCCGACCAAGGTCAAGGCAAAGCTCGAGATGTCGGATCTCCAGCCCGTCAGCCGTGATTTCGCCTTCCTTGTGGATCAGAGCGTCGAAGCCGAGATGCTGCTCCGCCTCGCCCGCGGCATCGACAAGCCCTTGACGGAAAGCGTCACGGTCTTCGATGTCTATGCCGGGAAGGGAATCGAGCCGGGCAAGGTCTCGATCGGCCTCAATGTGACGCTCCAGCCGCGTGAAAAGACGCTGACGGATGCGGAAATCGAGGCCTTCTCGAAGAAGCTGGTGGCGGAAATCACCGGAAAGACGGGAGCGACCTTGCGCGGGTGAGGTCTGGCCCGCTGAAGAGGTTCAAGAATGGCAAGACGCCACGCTGCGCGCCCTGTCCTGCTGGCGGGACTCGTTCTTCTGGGGGCCGGGTGCATCGTGCAGCCGGCTCTCGCGGCCTGCGAGGGCATCTCGAATGCCTTCGCCTACAATGAATGCCTCGCCAAACAGGCGCCACCGCGCGGGACGCGTGCGCCGCGCGTCACCTCCGGCGATCCGGAGGATTCCGTTGTCCACCGCCGGGGCCGCAATGCCCGCCGCGCAGGCGCCGATTCCGGCCTGTCGGGCATCGGCGGCATCGAGATGACCCGCCGGAACGGCCGGACCAGCGCCGTCATCGATCCCTGGAGCGGTGTTCGCCCGCCTGCGGGGCCAAAGCGCCGCCGGCGCTGAGCTTTCCTGCCTGCGCCTCAGCCGGCCCGCCCGTAGCTGATCGTCTCGAACCGCATGTCGAGCGCGTCGATCAGCAGCAGCTTGCCGACAAGCGGCGTGCCGAAGGGCGTGATCTGCCGGATCACCTCGATCGCCTGCAGCGATCCCACCACGCCGACCAATGCGCCGAGCACGCCGGCTTCCGAGCAGGTGGGGATGCTCCCGGCTGGCGGCTTTTCGGGGAAGAGATCGGTGTAGCGCGGGTTCAGCGCCCCGTCCGGCCCGGCTTCCCAGGGGCGAAGCACGGTGACCGAACCATGCATCTCGTTGACCGCGGCATGGACCAGCGGCTTCCGTGCTTCCTCGCAGATCGAAGCGAGCAGGTAGCGGGTGTCGAAATTGTCCGAGCCGTCCGCGATCACATCATAGGCGCCAACCAGATCTGCCGCGTTGCCAGCATCCAGCCGGGTCCGGTGGAGATCGAGCGTGACGCCCGGGTCAAGCCGCCGCAGCGCATCGGCCGCACTCTCGACCTTGGGCCGGCCGAGATCCGGCGTGCCATGGATCACCTGCCGCTGCAGGTTCGACAGCGAGACCACATCATCATCGACGATCCCGATATGCCCCACCCCCGCCGCCGCAAGATAGAGCAGCAGCGGCGTGCCCAGCCCGCCGGCCCCGACCACCAGCACGCGGGCCCGGCGCAGGCGCTGCTGGCCTGGCCCGCCGATATGGCGCAGCACGATATGGCGGGCGAAACGGGTGAGGTCATCGGGGGAAAGCATCTTGGGCGTTCTCGCGGGAGTGGCTTGCGTGCCGTCGGGTTCCGGTTATAGGACCTCTCCAGCGCCTTTTCGAGCCGGTGTGGACGCCGCGCACGGAATTTGGGCCGGGTGAGGGGAAGGGAGTTCCGGGCTTGTACAGGTCCGGACGTTTGGAAGCAGAACCGATGGCGAAATCCGATATCAAGCGCGTTGTCCTGGCCTATTCCGGGGGGCTCGACACCTCCGTGATCCTGAAATGGCTCCAGACCACCTATGGCTGCGAGGTGGTGACCTTCACCGCCGATCTCGGCCAGGGCGAGGAACTGGACCCGGCGCGCAAGAAGGCCGAGCTGCTGGGCATCAAGCCGGAGCATATCTTCATCGATGACCTGCGCGAGGAATTCACCCGCGATTTCGTCTTCCCGATGTTCCGCATGAATGCGCTCTACGAGGGCCAGTACCTGCTCGGCACCTCGATCGCACGGCCGCTCATCGCCAAGCGCCAGATCGAGATCGCCCGCCAGGTCGGCGCCGATGCCGTCTGCCATGGCGCGACCGGCAAGGGCAATGACCAGGTCCGCTTCGAGCTGACCTATTACGCGCTCGAGCCGAACATCAAGATCATCGCCCCCTGGCGCGAATGGGACCTCGCGAGCCGCACCCGGCTGATCGCCTTTGCCGAGCAGCACCAGATCCCGATCGCCAAGGACAAGTATGGCGAGGCGCCGTTCTCGGTCGATGCGAACCTGCTGCATTCCTCGTCGGAAGGGAAGGTGCTCGAGGATCCGGCCATCGAGGCCCCGGAAATGGTCTATATGCGCACGATCTCGCCCGAGGCCGCGCCCGACAAGGCCACCACCATCACGATCGATTTCGAGAAGGGCGATGCCGTCGCGATCGACGGTGTCGCCATGTCGCCGGCCACGTTGCTGACGCGCCTCAACGAACTCGGCAAGGCCAACGGGATCGGCCGCCTCGACCTCGTCGAGAACCGCTTCGTCGGCATGAAATCGCGCGGGGTTTACGAGACGCCGGGCGGCACGATCCTCCATGCCGCCCATCGCGGCATCGAATCGATCACGCTTGACCGCGAGGCGATGCATCTCAAGGAATCGCTCATGCCGCGCTATGCGGAGCTGGTCTATTACGGCTTCTGGTTCACCCCGGAGCGCGAGATGATCCAGGCCCTCTGCGACAAGAGCCAGGAAAACGTCACCGGCCGCGTCACGATGAAGCTCTACAAGGGCAATGCGACCGTGATCGGTCGCGAAAGCCCGTATTCCCTGTATGATCAGGAACTCGTGACTTTCGAGGAAGGCGCGGTGGCCTATGATCATCGGGATGCGCAGGGCTTCATCAAGCTCAACGCGCTGCGGCTGCGGACCCTCGCCATGCGCAGGGCCCGCACCAGCTGAGGCCGGGCGGGGAGGCGCGTTTCCCCACCGGAACGGCAAGGACCGGAGGGCAGATCGATGCGCAGGCGGCTGAAAGTACTGGCGATGGTCTTCGTCGGCGTCGCGGTTGCGGCCGCTGCCGCCTACGGGCTGTTCGCGCCCCGGCTGCTGAGGGTCGCCGTCGGGCCGCTCGGCGGGCAGGATATCCGCATCGTCGTCGCCTTCCTCCAGTCGCTCCAGCGCGAGAAGGCGTCCCTGCGCCTCAAGCTGGTCCTCACGGAAGGGGCCTCCGCCAGCGGCGCGCTGCTGGAGAGCGGCAAGGCCGATCTGGCGGTGATCCGCTCGGACATCACCGTGCCCGAGAAGGCGGCGACGGTGGCGATTTTCCGGCGCGAGGCGGTCTATTTCGTCACCCGGCCCGGCTCGAAGATCACCAAGATCGGCGATCTGAAGGGCAAGGCCATCGGCTCGATCGCCCCGCGCCCCGCCAATGACCGGATGCTCGAGAGCATCCTGACCCATTACGGCATCGCAGCCTCCGAAGTCGATGTGATCCGCGGCAACCAGGCCGAGATCGGCCAGGCCTTGCAGGACGGAAAGCTGGATGCCTTCTTCGCGGTGGCTCCCGTGGCGGACCGGATGAGCCGCTGGGCCTTCCTCGCCTTCCCCAAGGTCGAGAACGAGGAGCCCGGCTTCCTCCCGATCACCGAAGCCGAGGCGATCGCCGAGCAGGTCCCGGCCTATGACACGGTGGAGCTGGTGCGCGGCGTGTTCGGCGGCGATCCGCCGCAACCGGAAGAGGAAACCACAACCCTCGCGGCAACCCACCGGCTCGTCGCCCGCCGTACGCTGGATGAATCGGTCGTCAGCGAGTTGACGCGCCTGCTCTTCGCCCTCCGCCTCTCCATCGCAGCCGAGGCGCCGGCCGCCAACCAGATCGAGCTGCCCTCGGCCGAGGACAGGGGCGCGAAGCTGCCCGTCCATCCCGGCACGATCGCCTATATCGAGGGCGAGACGAAGACCTTCTTCGAGCGCTACGGCGACTGGATCTATCTCGGCATCATGGGCTTCTCGCTCGTCGGCTCGGTCGCTGCCGCCCTGTTCTCCCGGGTCGGGGCCAGCCGCAGCGGCGTCCATCCGGTGACGGATGATGAACTCCACCGCATGGTCGTGCTGATCGACCAGCTCCGTCAGGCCAGCTCGGCCGAGGCGCTTCCGGGCCTCGAGGCCGAGGCGCGCACGCTCCACCACCTGCTGCTCCACTCGGTCGCGGAGGCGGCACAGGATTCGGACCGGATTGCCACGATCCGGTTCCTTGTCGATGAGCTTCGCCTTGCGGTTGCGGATGCCCAGCAGCGGATCCGCGGGGCTCCGGGCGAGCGCAACGAGCCGCGCCGGCCGCCCGGTCTGGCGGCAATTTCGACCTGAACGGGCGGAATCACCGCAGGCCGGCTTGCTCTTGCAGCGCAAAAAGGATACTGCGCTGCAACACCGTAGAATGTATTGCCCCGCCGCCACCGTCCGGCATCCACCGGCCGCCCGGGCGCTTTTTGGAACATACCCATGTCGCTGCGCAACATCGCCATCATCGCCCACGTCGACCACGGCAAGACGACGCTGGTGGACAAGCTCCTCGCGCAGTCCGGCGCCTTCCGGGAAAACCAGCGCGTTGTCGAGCGCGTGATGGATTCGAACGATCTCGAAAAGGAACGCGGCATCACCATTCTCGCCAAGGCGACCTCGGTCGTCTGGAAGGATACCCGCATCAATATCGTCGACACGCCGGGCCACGCCGATTTCGGCGGCGAGGTCGAGCGCATCCTCTCGATGGTCGACAGCGCGATCGTGCTGGTCGATGCCGCCGAGGGCCCGATGCCGCAGACCAAGTTCGTCGTCGGAAAGGCGCTCAAGATCGGCCTGAAGCCGATCGTCGCGATCAACAAGGTCGACCGCCCGGATGCGCGCGTCACCGAAGTGGTCAACGAGGTGTTCGATCTCTTCGCTGCCCTCGACGCCACCGACGAGCAGCTCGACTTCCCGATCCTCTACGGTTCCGGCCGCAATGGCTGGATGTCGCTGAAGCCGGATGGCTCGCAGGAGGAAGGCCTCGCGCCGCTCTTCGACCTCGTGCTGCAGCACGTGCCGGAAGCCACGGTGGAGGAGGGGCCGTTCCGCATGCTCGGCACCCTGCTCGAGGCCAACCCGTTCCTCGGCCGTATCATCACCGGCAAGATCTCCTCCGGTTCGGTGAAGCCGAACCAGACGATCAAGGTGCTGGACCGCGACGGCAAGGTCGTCGAAACCGGTCGCGTCTCGAAGATCCTCGCCTTCCGCGGCATCGAGCGCCAGCCGATCGACGAGGGCGTGGCCGGCGACATCGTTTCCATTGCCGGCCTGGTCAAGGGCACCGTGGCCGACACGTTCTGCGATCCCTCCGTCGACACCCCGATCCAGGCCCAGCCGATCGATCCGCCGACCGTCACGATGAGCTTCATCGTCAATGACAGCCCGCTCGCAGGCACGGAAGGGGACAAGGTCACCTCGCGCATGATCCGCGACCGGCTGTTCAAGGAAGCCGAGGGCAACGTCACCCTCCGCATCGAGGAAGCCGACGACAAGGATTCGTTCTACGTCTCCGGCCGCGGCGAATTGCAGCTCGCCATCCTGATCGAGACCATGCGCCGCGAAGGCTTCGAACTGGCTGTGTCGCGGCCGCGCGTCGTCTTCCATCAGGGCGAGGGTGGCGAGACGCTGGAACCGGTCGAGGAAGTCGTCATCGACGTGGATGAGGAATATTCCGGCACGGTCGTCCAGAAGATGTCCGAGCGCCGCGCCGAGATGATCGAGATGAAGCCGTCGGGCGGCAACCGCCTGCGCCTCGTCTTCCACGCCCCGACCCGTGGCCTGATCGGCTACCAGAGCGAGTTGCTGACCGACACGCGTGGCACGGCGATCATGAACCGCCTGTTCAAGGCCTATGAGCCCTTCAAGGGCGAGATTGCCGGCCGCAACAACGGCGTTCTGATCGCCAACGAAGCCGGCGAGGCCGTGGCCTATGCGCTCTGGAACCTTGAGGATCGCGGCCCGATGATCATCGAGCCGGGCTGGAAGGTCTATCAGGGCATGCTTGTGGGGATCCACACGCGCGACAATGACCTCGAGGTCAATGTCCTGAAGGGCAAGAAACTCACCAATATCCGCACCACCTCGAAGGACGAGGCCGTCCGGCTGACGCCCCCGATCCGGATGACGCTTGAACGCGCGCTCGCCTGGATCCAGGATGACGAACTGGTCGAGGTCACGCCGAAATCGATCCGCCTGCGCAAGCGCTTCCTCGATCCGAACGATCGCAAGCGCATGGAAAAGCAGAAGGAAGCCCTCGCGGGCTGACCCTGCGGGAGCGTTGGGCTGGCAATTTCCGGAGCGCGCGAATACCGTCGTTTCGCTCCGTACCCCCCGAGATTGCATGCCCGTCCGCCAGCTTGACCCTGTCCTGATCGACCAGATCGCCGCCGGCGAGGTGATCGAGCGTCCGGCTGCGGCTGTGAAGGAGCTGGTCGAGAATGCCATCGATGCCGGCGCGCGCCGCATCGAGATCCGGCTGGAACAGGGTGGACGGCGGCTGATCCGCGTGACGGATGATGGCGCCGGCATGCCGCCGGAGGATCTCGCCCTCGCCATCCGCCGCCATGCCACCTCGAAACTGCCCGAAGGCCAGCTTGACCGCATCCTGACTCTGGGATTCCGCGGCGAGGCCCTGCCCTCGATCGGGGCCGTGGCCCGCCTCGCGATTACCACGCGCGCCACGGGCGGCGAGGGCCATGCCATCCTCGTCGATGCGGGGCAGGTCGGCCCGATCCGCCCTGCCGCCATGGCGCAAGGCACGCGGGTCGAGGTCAGCGACCTGTTCTTCGCCACGCCGGCACGGCTGAAATTCCTGAAGGGCGACCGCGCCGAGGTCCAGGCGGCAGCCCTGGTCGTCCGCCGGCTCGCCATGGCCCATCCCGGGATCGCCTTCGCGCTCTCGGGCGATCACCTCTCCGGTTTCGACCTTCCCGCCGAAGCGGAGGGCGAAGAGGGGCTCCGTCGCCGCATCGCCCGGCTTGTCGGTGAGGATTTCACCACCAATGCCGCGACGCTGGCTGCCGAGCGGAACGGGTTCCGCCTGTCGGGCCTCGTCTCGCTGCCGACCTATCATCGCGCCAGCGCGCTCGATCAGTATCTCTTCGTCAACGGAAGGCCTGTGCGCGACCGCCTGCTGATCGGCGCGCTCAAGGCGGCCTATGCCGACAGCCTGATGGCGGGCCGCCATCCCGTCGTCGCGCTCTTCCTCGAGCTCGACCCCGCCGGCGTGGATGTGAATGTCCACCCCGCGAAACTCGAGGTCCGCTTCCGCGATTCCGAGGGCATCCGCGGCCTCATCATCTCGGGAATCCGCGATGCACTCGCCGGCATGGGGCATCAGGCCTCGAGCCGCGGCGGGGAGGCCATGCTGGAGCGCCTGCGGGCGCAGGGCATCACCCATCTCGGTACAGGCAGCCTGCCGCCGCCGCGCCCTCTCAGCTTCGTGTTTCCGGAACAGCGCCTGCCGGAACGTCCGTTCCCCGCCATGCCACGCGCCGGCTTCGCCGAGCCGGTCCGCGTCTCGGAGCCCGTCACCACGCCGGATTCCCGGCAGGGGCCTGCCGCCGAGGATCCGGGCTTCCCGCCGCTCGGCTATGCCCGGGCGCAGTTCCATGAGACCTACATTCTCGCCCAGACCGGCGAGGGTGTGGTGATCGTCGACCAGCATGCCGCGCACGAAAGGCTGGTTTATGAGCGGCTGAAAAAAGCGAGGGCCGAGGGCGCGGTGCCGCGCCAGCCGCTCCTGATCCCGGCCATTGTCGATCTTCCGGAGCGGGCTATTGCGGCCCTGCTCGATCAGGCCACGCCCCTGGCCGAGGCCGGGCTGGTCATCGAACCGTTCGGTCCTGGCGCTGTCGCCGTTCAGGAAGTGCCGGCCGCCCTTTCCGGCGCCGATATCGTGGCTTTGCTGCGGGATCTCGCCGATCAGGTCAGCGAATGGGGCGGCAGCGAAAGCCTCTCCGCCCGGCAGGACCATGTCCTCAAGACCTTCGCCTGCCATCACTCGATCCGGGCCGGCCGGCGGCTCCGGCTCGAGGAGATGGATGCGCTGCTGCGCGAGATGGAGGCGACGCCCGGTTCCGGCCAGTGCAACCACGGCCGGCCGACCTATGTCTCACTGAGCCTGAAGGATCTCGAGCGCCTGTTCGGCCGGTCCTGACCGGGGCTCAGCCCGGCATCCGGCCGAAGATCAGCTGGGTTTCGCCGGCCTTGCGGCGGTCGATCTCGACCAGAGGCGCCGGCAGGGTGACCTCGGCGCTGGCCCGCTCCTCCAGCACCACAAGCCCGTCGGGCGCAATCCACCCGCCCCGGATCGCGGAGGCCAGGGCTGCCTCGCCGAGGCCCTTGCCATAGGGTGGATCACAGAAGACGAGGTTGAAGGGCTCGAACGGCGCAACCTCGCCGAGGCGCGTCGCATCGCGGCGGAGGATGCGCGTCACGCCACCGAGGCCGAGCGCCTCGACATTCTCGCGCTGCAGGCCGCGCGCCTCGGCGCCGACATCCACCATCACGGCGAATCCCGCCCCGTGTGAAAGCGCCTCCGCCGACAGCGCACCCGTCCCGGCGAAGAGATCGAGCACCCGGGCGCCGTCGAACGGGAATGCGTAGGCATGGATCAGGATGTTGAACAGGGCCTGCCGCATCCGGTCGGTCGTCGGCCGGATGCTGTCGCCCTGCGGACCCCGGAGGGTACGCCCGCCAAGCCGCCCGCCGACGATCCGCATGGATCAGCCCCGGTCGCGCGGCGGCCGCTTGCCGCCCGGCTTCGGTCCACCCGGTCGCTTGAAGTCGCCACGCGGCTTGAAGGGCCGGTCACCCGAAGGTGCGCCATCCCGCGGCGGGCGGGGCCGGAAACTGCGCTCTTCCCCGCCCTGATCGTCGCGGCGCGGGGCGCGCGGCTTGAAGGGCCGGTCACCCGAAGGTGCGCCATCCCGCGGCGGGCGGGGCCGGAAACTGCGGTCTTCCCCGCCCTGATCGTCGCGGCGCGGGGCGCGCGGCTTGAAGGGCCGGTCACCCGAAGGTGCGCCATCCCGCGGCGGGCGCGGACGGAAGCTGCGTTCTTCGCCGCCTTGGTCATCGCGACGCGGGGCGCGGGGCTTGAACGGGCGATCACCCGAAGGTGCGCCATCCCGCGGCGGGCGCGGGCGGAAGCTGCGTTCCTCGCCGCCTTGGTCATCGCGACGCGGGGCGCGGGGCTTGAACGGCCGGTCGCCTCGATCGCCACCATCCCGCGGCGGGCGCGGACGGAAGCTGCGTTCTTCGCCGCCTTGGTCATCACGGCGCGGGGCGCGGGGCTTGAACGGCCGGTCGCCGAAATCCCGGCGCGGGCGCCGCTCCTCGCGCTCCTCGCGAATGATGCGCGGCGGCTCTTCCGGCGGCAGGTCCTTCTTGACGATCCGCTCGACCTTGACAGTCCGGCCCCGGCGATCCGCAACGCGTTCGCGCTCGACCTTCAGATCCTTCGCCGCACCGGACAGCGCGAGCTCGCGCTTCTCGCCGGGCTTGCGCTTGTCAAAGCGTTTGCGGACGGGCTCTTCCTGAAGCAGCGCCTCGCGGTCGGCGGCGCTTTCGCGGCGCGGCCCCTCGAAATAGGCGCCGGCCTCGGCAGTCAGGCGGTCGCCGAGCTGGTCACGCAGGGTCTTCGTGCGGACTTCCTCGATCGCGCCTTCGCCGAGATCCTCCAGCTGGAACGGTCCGAACGAGACCCGGATCAGCCGGTTGACCTGGAGATTGAAATGCTCGAGCACGCGCTTGATCTCGCGGTTCTTGCCCTCGCGCAGATCCATCACCAGCCAGGCATTGTCGCCGACTTCGCGTTCGAGCGTCGCGACGATGGGGCCGTAATCGATCCCGTCGAGCGAGATGCCTTCGCGCAGCGTGTCGAGCATCGCCTGATCGACACCGCCATGCACGCGCACGCGGTAACGGCGCAGCCAGCCGGTCTCGGGCAGCGCCAGCACGCGGGCGAGGCCACCATCATTGGTCAGCAGCATCAGCCCTTCGGTGTTGATGTCGAGCCGCCCGACGGAGATCACGCGGGGCAGTTCCGCCGGCAGGTTGTCGAAGACGGTCGGGCGTCCTTCCGGATCGCTGGCCGTTGTCACGAGACCACGCGGCTTGTTGTAGAGCCAGAGCCGGGTGCGCTCGCGCTCGGGCAGGGGCTTGCCATCCACGAGGATGCGGTCGCGATCGGTCACGTCCAGAGCCGGGCTGTCGATGACCCTGCCATTTACGCTGACGCGGCCTTCCTCGATCCAGGTTTCGGCATCGCGGCGCGAACACAGGCCGGCGCGCGCCATCACCCGGGCGATGCGCTCGCCTTCGGGCGCGAAGCCGCTCGGGGCATTCGGATCCTCATCCCGGCGCGGGGCCCGGGGCTTGAACGGGCGATCACCGCCGGCATTGTCGCGCGGCGGGCGCGGCCGGAAGCTGCGTTCCTCGCCGCCCTGATCGTCCCGGCGCGGGGCGCGCGGCTTGAACGGGCGATCACCGCCGGCATTGTCGCGCGGCGGGCGCGGCCGGAAGCCGCGTTCTTCGCCGCCCTGATCATCCCGGCGCGGGGCACGCGCCTTGAACGGGCGGTCGCCGCCGGCATTGTCGCGCGGTGGGCGCGCCCGGAAGCCGCGTTCCTCGCCGGCTTGCTCGTCGCGGGGGCGGAAGCTGCGCTTCGGGCGGCTGTCACCGGCGGGCGCATCGCGGTCCTGCCGCGGGCGGAACTCGCCCTTGGGGCGCGGGGAACGCGGGGCATCGCCGGAACGATCGGCGCGCGGGCGGGAGTCGCGGGGCTTGCCACCGCGACGTTTCTCATTATCGCTGTCAGACATGTCGCGCTCATATCAGGATCGACCGCCTGTTGCGAGGGCCAGACGCAACTTTATTCGCAAACTGCAGGACAGAAAGCCCGGAGCATCCCCGCCATGAGCAGAGAGCAGGGCCTCAGCGGCTTCGACATTGCCTTTGACGAGGCGCGCGCGGCGGCGGGCCGGGGCGAGGTGCCGATCGGCGCCGCCATCCTGCGCGAGGGTGAACTCCTCGCCCGGGCCGGCAACCGGATGCGGGAATGCCGTGATCCCACCGCCCATGCCGAGATGCTGGCCATCCGCGAGGCCTGTGCCCGGCTCGGCAGCGAGAGGCTCATCGGCGCCGATCTCTACGTGACGCTCGAACCCTGCCCGATGTGTGCCACGGCGATCTCCTTTGCCCGGATCCGTCGGCTCTATTACTCGGCAGGAGATCCGAAGGGCGGCGCGGTGGAAAACGGGCCGCGACTCTATACCCAGCCGAGCTGCCATCATGCGCCGGAGGTCTATCCCGGCATCCGGGAGCAGGAAGCCGCGGAAATGCTCCGCGCCTTCTTCCGCGACCGGCGCTAGCGGGACGAGGCCTGTTCGATGATGGCCTCGACCGCACCGGCCAGCGCTTCCGACGCGGCGAGGATGCCCTTGGCCGAGAAGAAATCCAGCGCATTGAAGCCCTCGACCGGCGCCTTGAGCCGGTAGATCGGCCGGCTGTTGTCGCTGGCTTGCGCATCGGCAAGGGCAGCCTGCATCAGGTCGAAGACCCGGAACCCTGTTTCGACCGCATTGGGAATGCGCTCGCTTTCCTCCCGCGCGGCCGCGCGGGAAACATCGACCGCGATGATGAGATCCGCCTCGCCGGAAATCGCCCGGACGGGGAGCGGGTCAACGGCGCCGCCATCCACCATCACGCGGTTGCGATAGACAACCGGCCGGACAAGACCGGGGATCGCCATCGAGGCGGCGACGGCCGGGCGCAGCGCGCCTTCGGTGAAGACCACCCGGTCGAGCCGGTGGAAATCCGCCGCGATCACCGAGAGCGGGATGGACAGTTCCGCGAAGCTCTCCGGCAGGGGGCGCGGCAGGAACCGTTCGAGAATGCCCTCACCATCGACAAGAACGGGGTTGGCGAGGCCCTGCTGGAACAGATCCACGAAGCGGCCGACGCGCGTCTGGAACAGGCGCGTCATCACGTCGGTGCGGTTCTTGAAATCACGGATCGCATGTGCCCGCAATTCCGCGCCGCTGGTGCCGGAAGCATAGGCCGCGCCGAGGATCGCGCCGATCGAGGTGCCGGCCATCTCGACCGGTTTCAGCTTCAGCCGGTCGAGCGTTTCCAGCACCACGATATGCGCGAGGCCGCGCGCCCCGCCGGAGCCGAGCACCAGCCCGATCTTCGGCTTGCGCTTGCGGCCCTTCATCCGAGGAATGCCTTCAGCGCGGCAAGTGTATCGGCCGGGTTCTCTTCCGGCAGGAAATGTCCGGCCCGGATCGGCGATCCCGTTGCCTGCGGCGCGAAATCCTTCCACGCCTCGAGCGGCGACGAGCCGGCCGCCGGAATGCCGACCTCGCCCCAGAGGACGAGGACCGGGCAATCGATCCGCGCGCCGGCCTGCCGGCTTGCCTCGTCATGGTCGACATCGATCGCCGCGCCGGCGCGGTAATCCTCGCAGCAGGCATGGATCCGCGAGGGATCGTTGAAGAAGGCCCGGTAATGCCGGAGCGCCCGGCTGTCGAAAGCCGAGAGATCCTTCGCGGCCGTCCAGCTTGCCAGCGTATGCTCCAGAAACTCCGTCGACACCCGGCCGATCAGGGTTTCCGGCATCGGCGCCGGCTGGGCGAGGAAGCTCCAGTGATAGACCTGCATCGCCCGGCGGGCATCCATCCGTTCCCACATGGCGAGAGTGGGGATGATGTCGAGCAGGGCGAGATGCGTCAGCCGGCCGGGATGGTCCAGCGCCAGCCGGTAGCTGACCCGCGCCCCGCGATCATGGCCGACCAGCGCGAAGCGGGTATGGCCGAGCTGGTCGATCACCGCCAGCACATCCTCCGCCATGGCGCGCTTGGAATAGGTCTCGTGCGGCGGGCCACCCCGTGGCGCGCTCGACCAGCCATAGCCGCGCAGATCCATCGCGATGACCTGGTGTGTTTTTGCCAGTTCAGGCGCCATCCGGTGCCAGATCACATGGGTCTGCGGGAAACCGTGCAGCAGCACGAGGGGCGGACCCTTGCCCCCGACCCGCGCGAAGATCTGGCCCTCGCGTGTGGGGAAGTAATGGCTCTCGAAACCGGGAAACAGATCCGCCAGATCGTTCATCCTGTGCCTCCCTCAGCCCTGGCCGAGCCGCGCCAGCCCGCGGGCGGCGATATCGCGCCGGCAGAACCCTTCCGGCCAGTCGATCGCATCCACCGCCGCATAGGCGCGGTCCCGCGCTTCCCGGAGCGTGGTTCCCGTCGCGGCGACGGTCAAGACCCGGCCGCCATGGCTGGTGACCTCGCCGGCCACGGTCTTCGTGCCCGCATGGAAGATCGTGACGCCGGGCAGGGCGCCGGCCATGTCGAGGCCCCGGATCACGCTGCCCTTCGCATACTCGCCAGGGTAGCCCTTCGCCGCCATCACCACGCCCACCGCATGGCGGGCACCGAGTGTCACGCTCACCCGGTCGAGAGCACCGTTTGCTGCGGCATGGAGAACCTGCACGAGATCGCCCTCGAAGCGCAGCATCAGCGCCTGGCATTCCGGATCGCCGAACCGGCAATTGTATTCGATGAGCTTCGGCCCGTCGGCCGTGAGCATCAGCCCGGCAAACAGCACGCCGCGATACGGCATGCCCCGCCGCACCATTTCCCGCGCGGTCGGACGGATGATCCGCTCGAGCGTCTCCGTTTCAAGCGCTGCGGTGAAGACCGGCGCCGGCGAATAGGCACCCATCCCGCCGGTATTCGGCCCCCGGTCGCCGTCGAAGACGCGCTTGTGATCCTGCGCCGAGCCGAAAGGAACCACCGTCTCGCCGTCGATCAGGCAGAAGAAGCTTGCCTCCTCGCCCTCCATCATCTCCTCGATCACGACCTTGGCGGCCGGCTCGTTGGCATAGAGCGCCGCGATGGCCTCTTCCGCCTCGGCGAGTCTGGCGGCGACGGTCACGCCCTTGCCGGCCATCAGCCCGTCATACTTCACCACGATCGGCGCACCCTTCGCGCGGAGATAGGCGAGGGCGCCGGCATGGTCGGTGAAGGTCGCATAGGCGGCAGTCGGGATGCCGGCCGCATCGCAGACCGACTTGGTGAAATCCTTCGAGCCTTCGAGCTGCGCGGCTGCCTTCGAGGGGCCGAACACGGCAAAGCCCGCCGCGGCGAGATCATCCGCCAGCCCGGCGACCAGCGGCGCTTCCGGGCCCACCACCACGAGATCGATCGCCTCCTGCCGGCACAGGCCGAGAATCGCGGCGTGATCGGAAAGCGCAATGCCGGGAACGAGCTGCCCCTCGCGGGCCATGCCGTCATTGCCCGGCAGGATGAAAAGCTGCGTCAGCGACGGGGACCGCGAAAGCGCCAGCGCGAGGGCATGCTCGCGGCCGCCACTGCCGAGAAGAAGAACCTTCATGATAACCCTCTGGTCATGCAGGCTGCGGATAACCCGCTGCTGCAATGCAAGAGGCCTGTAGCATCCCTCGCCGCCGATCTCTACACTCGGCGCATGGATCAGCCGGTCACGAACACCCCCGAATTGTCGGTCTCCGAACTCGCCGGCGCGCTCAAGCGCACGATCGAGGATGCCTTCGGGCAGGTGCGCCTGCGCGGCGAGATTTCCGGCTATCGCGGGCCCCATTCCTCCGGCCATGTCTATTTCTCGCTGAAGGACCAGAACGCGAAGATCGACGCCGTGATCTGGAAGGGCGTGTTCTCGCGGATCCGGTTCCGCCCCGAGGACGGGCTGGAAGTGGTGGCGATCGGCCGGATCACCACCTTCCCGGGCAAGTCCAGCTACCAGATCATCATCGAGCAGATGGAGCCGGCCGGTGTCGGCGCGCTCATGGCGCTGCTGGAGGAACGCCGGCGCAAGCTGCAGGGCGAGGGGCTGTTCGATGCCGCCCGCAAGCGCCCGCTGCCCTATCTGCCGCAGGTGATCGGCATCGTGACCTCGCCCACCGGCGCGGTGATTCGCGACATGATCCACCGCCTGTCGGACCGGTTCCCCTGCACCGTGCTGGTCTGGCCGGTCCGGGTACAGGGCGAAGGCAGCGCGGCAGAAGTGGCGGCTGGCATCCGCGGCTTCAACGCGATCGGCGACGAGGATGACCTGCCGCGCCCGGATGTGCTCGTCGTCGCGCGTGGTGGCGGATCGCTGGAGGATCTCTGGAGTTTCAACGAGGAGATCGTCGTCCGCGCCGCGGCCGAAAGCACCATCCCGCTTGTCTCGGCTATCGGCCACGAGACCGACTGGACGCTGCTTGATCTCGTCGCGGATATCCGCGCCCCGACGCCGACGGCTGCGGCCGAGATGGTTGTGCCGGTCCGGGTCGATCTGCTGGCCGACCTGCGCGACCGCGCCGCCCGGCTGGCCGGCTCCATGGCGCGCGGCCAGGACCGCCGCCGGCGTGATCTCGCCAACCTGGCCCGGGCGATGGGCTCACCCGAGCGCCTGCTCGAAAGCCCGGCCCAGCGGCTCGACCGCGCGATCCTCCGGCTCGACAATGCATTGCGCGCCGCGCGCGACCGCCGCTCCGTCCTGCTGGCCAATCTCGCCCGCCGGCTCGGCGCGCAGAAGCCCGAGGCGCGGCTCGCCCGCTTCCGGGAGCGCATTGCCGGCCTTGGCGAGCGCCTCTCCGGGATCGGTCGCCGACATCCGGCGGAACGGCTCCAGCGCCTTGAGCAGCTTGGCAAGCGACTCCTGCAGGCCATGCTGACGACGCGCCAGCGCGAGGAGCGCGAACTTGTCCGGCGAAAGCAGATTCTCGCTTCGGTGGCGGGCCGGCTCCCGCACGTGATCGAGGCCCGGATCGGCGTGAGGAAGGCCGCTCTCGAGGCACGGGCCAAGCTGCTCGATTCGCTCGCCTACAAGAATGTCCTCGCCCGCGGCTATGCCGTGATCCGGCAGGAGGATCGCATCCTCAGCCGCCGCGAGGGGCTGGAGGCCGGGCAGGCCGTCTCCATCGAATTCGCCGATGGCCGGATCGAGGCCGTGACCGGCTCTGGCGGTGCCCCGGCGGCGCGGCCGGCCCGGAAGCCCGCACCCGGCGGCGGGCAGGGCTCGCTCTTTTGACGGCGCGCGGAGGTTGAAGGTGAGGCGCCCAGACAGTATGACCTCGGCATCAACGGAGAGCGCCTGATGGTCAAACTCGCATCCGGTTCGGCGGGACCGGCCCTCGGCACGGAAGCCCTGCTGGAATATTCTGACAGCGATTACCGCATCCTGCGGCAGGGCTCCTTCGTGCGCTGCGGCGTTACCGGCGTGCCGATCCCGCTGGAGGACCTCCGCTACTGGAGCGCCGAACGGCAGGAGGCCTATGCCGGGCCCGAAGCCGTGCTCGCCCGGCTTCGCGCCGAATCGAAGGCCCGGTAGAACCAGTCAAGGAAGGCCGTCTCGGGTTCGAGCCGGATGCGCACCACCCGGCTTGCCGCCGCCAGCGCATGCAGGGCCGGATCACCCGTCAGGCGCACCGCGTCCTTTTCCGTCGTCACAAGGACGAGCCCTGCCGCCGCCGCCTCGTCCATCAGCCGTTTGGCCTCATCGGGGGTGAAGGCGTGATGGTCCGGGAAGTCGGCCAGGGCCGCTACCACGATTCCCGCCCCCTCGAGCGTTGCGCGGAATTTCTCCGGGCGCGCCAGCCCGCAATAGGCCAGCACCTTGCGGCCGGTCAGCGCGGTCAGGTCTCCGGCAGGAACGATCTGCGCCCGGAACAGGGGCAGGCCCGGCGGCAGCGCATCGGGAATCGGCCCCTCGCCGATCAGCAGGGCCGCATGCACCGAGGCCGCCATCGCCGCAACCGGGGCGCGCAAAGGCCCGGCCGGCAGGCAGGCGCCATTGCCGAAGCCGAAACCCGCATCGATGACGGCGAGGGAAATGTCCTTGATCAGGGCGGGGTTTTGCAGGGCATCGTCGAGCAGCAGGCACCCGGCCCCGGCGGCCAGTGCGGCCTCGGCGCCGGCCCGGCGATCGCGCGCGACGATGGTCGGCGCGGCCCGCGCCAGCAGCAGGGGTTCGTCGCCGACATCCCGCGCCGCATGCCGCCCGGGCTCGACCCGGACCGGCCCCGCCATCCCCCCGCCATAGCCGCGCGTCAGCAGGAAGGGCTTCTCGCCACGGGCAGCCAGGGCCTCGGCCAGGGCGAGGGTTGTCGGCGTCTTGCCGCCGCCGCCCACGGTGAAATTGCCGATCGAAACCACGGGAACCGGCGCCCGCCAGCCCGGCTTGCGGAGGCGTCGCAGGGTCAGCCGGCCATAGAGCCAGCCGATCGGCGCCAGCATCGCCCGCCACAGCCGGTTTCCGTCTCGCGACCAGAAACGCGGCTGGCGGATCATGAGGCGCTGTCCCTGGTGGTGAGCAAGGGCATGATCGCCGCCCAGCAGCGATCCAGCACGCCCTCATGCGCGGCGACACAGGTGCGGGCCTGCTGGCCCAGCGCCTCACGCGCCTCGGCGTCCCGCATGAGCCGCGAGGCGGCCCGGCCGAGCCCGGCCGCATCCTCCACGCGGATGGCGGCGCCCTTTTCATCCATCTCGGTGTAGATCTCGGTGAAATTCGAGAAGAGCGGGCCATGCAGGATCGGCACGCCGAACTTGGCCGGCTCGATGGGATTGTGGCCACCGACCGGCACGAAGGTACCGCCGACGAACACCACCCGCGCCAGCGCGTAGAACAGCCCGAGTTCGCCGAGGGTATCGGCGATATAGACGGTTGTCATGTCGTCAGGCTGCTGCCCGGCACTGCGCAGGAGCGAGCGCATCCCGCCCCGGGCGGCCATGTCGGCAATCTCGGCGCCCCGTTCGGGATGGCGCGGCACGAGGATGGTCAGCAGCTCGGCCACTTGGTCGCGGATGATGGCCGAGGCCTCGAGAACCATCATTTCCTCCCCCGGATGGGTGGAGGCAGCCAGCAGGACAGGCCGGTTGTCGATGCGCTGGCGCAGGGTGTCGAGATCGCCCTCGTCGAGCGGCAGCGGCGGCACGTCGAATTTCAGGTTGCCGGCCATTTCCGCCGGCGCGCCGAGGGCGGAGAAGCGTTCGGCATCGGCAGCGCTCTGGGCGAAACAGAAGGCCAGCCCGCCCAGCAGGGCCCGTGCGGCGCCGGGCATGCCCTGCCAGCGCGCGAAGGATCGGGCCGACATCCGCGCATTCACCCACCCCATCGGGATCCCGCGGGAACGGGTTTCCATGATCAGGTTGGGCCAGATCTCGCTCTCGCAGACAATCGCCAGATCCGGCTTCCAATGGTCGAGGAAGCGTTTCGCCGCGCCGGGACCATCCATCGGCACAAACTGATGGATGCTGCCCGGCGGCAGCCTTTCCGCGGCTAGTTGCGCCGAGGTCAGCGTACCGGTCGTGACCAGAGCCGTGATGCCTTCGGCATCGAGCCGCGCGACGAGCGGCAGGATGGTCATCATCTCGCCGACGCTCGCGGCATGGATCCAGACGAGCCGGCCCGGTGGGCGCGGGGTTGCCGGGCGGCCAAGCCGCTCGTTCAGGCGGCCGGCATCTTCCTTGCCCTGCGCAAGGCGACGGCGGAGCAGCAGGGGCAGGGCGGGCGCAGCGAGGGTGGAGAGCGCCCGGTAGGCCAGCAGCGAGAACGGCCGGTGCCAGGCGCCGGAAGCCGGAGAGACCACTCGGGACATGTTACGCCTCACCCGCGCTCGACAGGATCAATCATGGCCTGCCTGCGCCGTTCGGCCCGCGCGGCGAGGACATCCGCGCGGTCCGCCCCCGGATCACGCGAGCCCAGGGTAGCGTAGCCGAGCGCATAGATGCGGTCGAGTTCCTCCTCCAGCGCCTGACGCCGTTGTTCACGGGTCTTCGCGTCGGCATCCTTGGGAACCTCGATCCGCTCGCCGGTGACGATGGCGGTGCGGCCGAAGGGCAGGCCAAGCGAGGCCGAATCCCATGACCGGAAATCGATCCGGCGCGAACAGACCACCGCGATCGGCACGATCGGCCGGCCGGAAAGCTGCGCCAGCGTGATGATGCCCTCGCCGGCCACGCGCGACACTTTCGGCACGTCGGCCGTCATCGAGACATGGTCTCCCGCCGCGAGGAGGGAGAGCATCTGGCGCAGCGCCTGGATGCCGCCGCGCTTGCGGACCTGGTCCTTGCGCTGCGCGCCGGAGCCCCGGACGACGAGCATCCCGAGCTTCTCCACCGCCACGGCGTTGATCTCGCCGTCGCCATGGCGCGAGATCATCACGTAGCAGCGATCATGCGGTCGCCGGAAGAAGGTCTGCATCAGGTGCTGGCCATGCCAGAACGTGATGATGGTCGGGCTGTGCGCATCCACGGTGCGCACGTCCTCGTCCGGCAGGAAGATCAGCCGGTTGGTCCGCTTCACGAAGGTCAGGTAGGCCGCCATCAGCGAGCCGATGGCCACCTGGAAGGCGCGGGAACGCCCGATCGCGCGGAACATCAGGCAGCGGAATCGGGGTCGAGCAGGCGGTGCATATGGACGATGAAATAGCGCATCTGCGCATTGTCGACCGTCGCCTGCGCCTTGGCTTTCCAGGCGACATGCGCGCTCTTGTAGTCGGGGAAGATGCCGACAATGTCGAGCTTGGTCAGGTCGCGGAAGGTCGTGCTGTCGATGGCTTCCAGCTCCCCGCCGAAGACGAGGTGGAGGAGCTGCTTGCCGCCATTGTCCTGGGCCATGATGTGTTCCTGCCTGAAGGCTGCCTCTTGGCACGGAGCGGTCCGGCGCGGCAGCGGAGAATCCTGCCGCCTTCGATCCTCAATCAGGCGGAGTCAGTCAAGAGTGTCGGCCGGATTTTGTCGATAAGCGCCGTCCCGCCGGCCATCAGCGGGGGCAGCGTGCCTCCGGCAAGGGTGTAGGTCAGCGGCTGCCCGTCGATCCGCGCGAGCGTGCCGCCGCATTCCGCGAGGATGGCATGGGCGGCCGCAATGTCCCAGTCATGCCCGCCGCCACGCGCAAGGGCGAGATCGGCCTGGCCCTTGACCGGCGCGAGCAGCCGGTGGGCAAGCGCCGGCACGGCGGCGGCCTGTTCGAGCGGCCGGCCGATGCGGCCGGCGAGGAGGTCCAGCGCGCTGCGCGGCCCGGTTGCCCGGAGGGCGCCGGCCGGCGCGGCAATCGGACCCAGTGGCGCGCCGTTGAGCCAGGCGCCGCCACCGCGCCATGCCGAGAAGACCTGGTTCTGCGCCGGCACCGCCAGCACCCCGGCCACCGGAACGCCCCCGGAGACGACGCCGACAACAAGGCACCAGGCCTCGCCGCCTTCCATGAAATTCCGTGTCCCGTCGATCGGATCGACCACGTAGGCGGCCCGGGCGGCGCCTTGCCAGCTCTCCGGCCGCTCCTCGGAATGGTAGGCCAGCGGGATGCCCTCCGGCAGCGCCCGGGCGAGGAACGCGTCCACCGCCAGATCCGCGCCGGTAACCGGCGAACCGCCCTCCTTCCAGATGATCTCGGCCGAGGTGCGCCGGCCCGGCCGGTAATGGGCCATGGCGATGGCCGTCGCCTCGGCGATCACCGACAGCAGGTGCCGGTGCAGGGCTGCGAGATCCGGGAGGGCGGGATCGGCCATCCGTGTCAGGCCCAGGCGAGCCAGAGCAGGGTCAGCGCGCCGAGGACAAGGGTCGTGAAGGTGAGGATCATCCCCGCCATGCGGCCGAAACTGACACCGGACGTCTGGCTGAGCCCGATCGCATGCAAGGTCCGGCCGGTCACCGACGCGACTCCGGCGACATGGATCATCCAGTCCTTCGCGCCGAGCAGCGGCATCAGGATCAGGATCGCGATCAGCAACGGCGCGTATTCGCTGAAATTCCCATGGCAGCGGATGCGCTTCATCAACTGCCGGTCATCGCCGTCGCCAAGCCCGATCTTCTGCGCGCGCCGGACGGCGATGACGCGGACCGCCAGCACGAAGCCCAGCAGGATCAGCAGGGCAACATAGGTCGCGGCGACTCCGAGTTCTCGGCCTTCGCCGATTTTCATCAGGGATTCCATCGTTCGCGCGCTCTTCCTCGGGCAGCCTGAACGCCTCAGGCAAACGTGATTGACGCTTGGGGATAGACCCTTCCCCGGTGTATCGCAATTCCGGATTACACCCTTACATAGGGGAGACTGTCCTGATCGGCCAAGGCCGAAGGCTCTCCCGGAGTTCCTGTCCATGGCCGATCCCAGCGCCGCCAGCGCCACGACCTCCACGCTTGTCTTTCTCGGGGCAGCCGTCGCGGCCGTGCCGCTGCTCCGCTTTGCCGGTCTTTCCGCCGTGCTCGGCTACCTGTTGGCCGGGATTGTCATCGGCCCGTCCGGTCTCGGCCTGTTCCGCTCGCCCGATGCCCTGCGCACCGTGGCCGAGCTGGGCATCGTGATGTTCCTGTTCGTGATCGGCCTCGAGCTGAAACCCTCGAAGCTGGTCTCGATGCGGCGTGACATCCTTGGCCTCGGCCTGCTGCAGGTGCTGGTGACCGGGATCGTCCTCGCGGTGGGGCTCTACCTGCTGGGCCTGCGCGGCGCCGGCCTGCTGGCCATGGCCTTCGCCTTCGCGCTCTCGGCCACGGCCATCGCCCTGCAGGTGCTGAACGAACGCGGCGCCCTGGCCACGGCCTATGGCCAGAAGAGCTTCGCGGTGCTGCTGTTCCAGGACATGGCGATCGTGCCCTTCATTGCCCTGATGCCGCTTCTGGCCGGCCTGCCCGGGGGCGGGGGTGGCATGCGCGAGCACCTGCCCGATATCGCGCTCGCCTTCGGCGCTCTCGCCGCGCTGGTCCTCGCCGGGCGCTACCTGCTCAATCCGTTCTTCCGGCTGCTCGCCCGCGCCGATGCGCGTGAAGTCATGACCGCGGCGGCCCTGCTTGTGGTGCTCGGCGCCGCGGAGGCGATGCATGCCGTCGGCCTCTCGGCGGCGCTCGGCGCCTTCGTGGCCGGGCTGATGCTGGCCGAGAGCCATTTCCGCCACCAGCTCGAAGCCGATATCGAGCCCTTCCGCGGCCTGCTGCTCGGCCTGTTCTTCATGAGCGTGGGCATGAGCATCGACGGCAATGTGGTGATGGGCAGCCTCGCTTTCGTGCTCGGCATGGCCGTGCTGGTCATGGGCCTCAAGGCCGCGCTGACCTTCCTCCTGCTGCGCGTCTACCGCCAGCCGGTGGCGGATGCCGTCCGCGCATCGGTCCTGCTCTCGACGATCGGCGAATTCGCCTTCGTGATCATCCCTCTGGCAGGAACCCTCGGCTTCATCGCCCCGCGGGATGCGACGCTCTATGCCGCGATTGCCGCCATCACGATGTTCCTGGGGCCCGTGCTGGTGAAGCTGGTCGAGCCGGTCCTGGCCCGGATGGCCGAGCGGCAGCAACAGCAGGAAGACATGGCCGAGGATTTCGAGGGCGCCGGTGGCGAGGTGCTGGTCATCGGGTTCGGCCGGTTCGGCCAGGTGGCCAACCAGATGCTGCTGGCCGCCGAGCGCAATGTCACGGTCATTGATCGCAATATCGACCGGATCCGCGCGGCGGGCCGGTTCGGGTTCAAGGTCTATTACGGTGATGGCCGCCGGCTCGACGTGCTCCGCGCGGCGGGCGCGGAAAAGGCCGCGGTGATCGCAATCTGCATCGATGACCGCGAGGCCGCTTCCACCATCGCGGAAATGGCGGTCCGGGCCTTCCCGCAGGCGAGGCTGGTCGTTCGCGCCTATGATCGCGTGCATGCCCTCGATCTGATGGAACGGGGCGTCCGCAACCCGATCCGCGAAACCTTCGAGGGCGCGCTGAGCTTCGGCCGGACAGCGCTGATGGCCCTGGGCCTGTCCGAGGATGAATCCGAGGCCATCCGGCAGGATATCCGTCGGCGCGACACCCAGCGCCTGATGCGCCAGCGGGACGAAGGGATCCTCGGCGGAACCGACCTGCTGATCGGCGCCACCGTTGCGCCCGAGCCGCTTTCCGAACCGAAGCGGAAGGGCCGCGACCTGACGGCGCGGCCGAAACCGGTTCCGCAGGCCGGGCTGGGCGATGGCGTGACCGGAGAATCCTCGTGAACGCACCGGCCGGAGGCGCTCCGCAGGCGCGATTCACCGAAGGCTCGACCATGCGCCACGTCATCGAGATGACGGTGACCGGCGCGATCGGGCTGATGGCGATTTTCCTCGTCGATTTCCTGTCGCTCTTCTATGTCTCGCGTCTGGACAATGACGAACTGACCGCCGGTGTCGGCTATGCCACCACCGTCCTGTTCGTGGCCATCTCGGTGAATATCGGCTCGATGATCGCCGGCACGGCGATGGTCTCGCGGGCCATCGGCGCCGGCGATCCGGCGGTGTCGCGCCGCGTGTCGACCAACGCCCTCGTTCTCGCCAATCTCGTCGGCATTGTCGTGTCGCTACTCCTGCTTGTCATCCTGCCGCAGGTGCTTGACCTGCTTGGCGCCCGCGGCGTCCCGCGCGAGGTCGCCCATCGCTACCTGCTCATCACCCTGCCGGCCAATATCCTGATGGCCACGGGCATGATGCTGTCCGGCCTTCTCCGGGCCGTCGGCGATGCCCGGCGGGCGATGCAGGTCACGCTGTTCGGCGGGCTTGTGACGGCCGTCACCGACCCGCTGCTGATCTTCGTGGCCGGGCTGGGCACCGATGGTGCCGCCTGGGCCACGGTGATTTCCCGAATCGTGTTCACCCTTGTCGGCCTGCAGGGTGTCGTCCGGGTACACCGGATGCTCGACCGGCCGACGTGGTCCGGCCTCCGGCGGGATTGGGACGGGTTCTTCGGCATTGCCGTGCCGGCCATCCTGACGAATGTCGCCACCCCGATCGGCGGGCTGCTCTATCTCCGCATCCTCGCCCCGTTCGGTGCTGAGGCGGTTGCCGCCAACGCGATCCTCGACCGGCTGGTGCCGGTCGCGTTCGGCGCCGTTTTCGCCCTGTCCGGTTCGGTCGGGCCGATCCTCGGCCAGAATCTCGGCGCCGGCCGGTTCGACCGGCTGCGCATGGCCATGCGGGATGCCTTCATCTTCTGCGGCCTGTACACGCTCGGCGCGTGGCTGCTGCTGATCCTGCTGCGCAACCAGATCCCGGTCTTTTTCGGGGTCGACGGCGCAACCGCCCGCTATGTCGCCTATTTCTGCCTCGTCGGCGGGCTGGCCTGGGTCTTCATCGGGCTGGTGCTGGTCTCCAACGCCGCGTTCAACAATCTCGGCTTCCCGCTCTATTCCACCGCCTTCAACTGGGGGCGCGCCACGCTCGGCACGGTCCCGCTGGCCTGGCTCGGCGCCCAATGGAACGGCGTCGAGGGCGCGATGGTCGGCCTTGTCGCCGGTTCGCTCGTCTTCGGGGTCTCCGCCGTCTGGGTTGTCTTCCGGGCGATCGGCGGGATCGAACGGCGGGCAGCCGGGACAAGTTCAGGCTGAGGCTCCTGCCGCATTGCGGGGGCCCGCCTGACAGGCTACGCTTCCCGCGGGCCGGACAAGGGGAAGAGCCATGATCAATCTGTTTGATATCATGCAGGGTGCGCAGGGCGGCAACGCCTACCAGAATCTGGCCAACCAGTTCGGCATTGGTCCGCAGCAGGCCCAGCAAGCGGTCGAGGCCGTGCTGCCGGCCATCTCCCTCGGCCTGCAGCAGCAGGCCCAGACGATCGAGGGCTGGCAGAACATCCTCTCCACCCTCGGCCAGTCGCAGAACAGCGCCCAGTTCTACGATTCGGATGGCGACGGCATCCCCGATCACCTCGAGAACGAAGGCAGGAATGCGCTCGGCTCGATGTTCGGCGGCCCCGAAATGACCCAGGCCATCGCCCAGCAGGCGGCGCAGTTTGCCGGCCTTCCCGCCACCATCATGCAGCAGATGCTGCCGGTCATCGCCGCCATGGTGATGGGCGGGCTGTTCAAGGGCGCCGCGAATTCCGGCCTCGGCGGGATCCTCGGCCAGATGATGCAGGGCGGCGCGGCGCAGGGTGGGCTGGGCGGCATGCTGGGTGGCATGTTCGGCCAGGGCATGAACCAGAACAATCCGGGCAATGTCTTCGGCAATGTCCTCGGCGGCATGTTCGGCGGCCAGCAGCCGCAGCAGCAGGGCGGCCTTGGCGGGATGTTCGGCAACATCCTCAATTCCATGATGACGGGCGGGCGCCCGCCGGAACCGCCGCCTCAGGCGGACCCGCTCGGTGCCGGGCTCGACATGCTGAAAGGCATGTTCGAGACGGGCAAGCATGTCCAGTCGACGCAGATGGATGCCTGGCAGGACATGTTCAACCAGTTTTCGAGGCCGCGTGACGGCCAGTCAGGCTGATGCCGCGCATTTGAGGCAAATCCGCCAGGTGCCTTTCAGATACCCTTGATCTTGAACAAGCAGGGTTTGTTGAAACCTGCAAAATTCCGCCTTTCGCTAAAATTGCACGTTTTGCGTTTTGCATTGATGCTTATGTTCTAAACTATTCAGGTCCCCACAAGCAGGACGCTTGGCAGGCACTAGGCTTGGCAATCACTGGGCTTGGACAGGGGAAATTGATGATCCAGAATGTCTCGTCGAACGCAGCCTTGAACCCGGCTGCGGCTCTGGCTGCCTCGGGGCAGCAGGGCAACGCCGCCGGCAATGCCGCGGCAAAGCAGGAAAAGACCGTTACCAAGAAGGCTGTTCCCGCCCTTTCGGAACTGGATTCCAAGGCATGGATGCTGCGCCAGCAGGTCGGCGCCGCCTTGTATGACCGTTCCTTCACCCTTCGCGAGGGAGAGCGGGCCCTGAAGCGCCTGGAAGCCATCGAGGCCTATGCCAACGAGATCTTCGCGAAGGAAGGCGGTCCGACCGACCGCGACCTCCGCCGTCTTGCGAACCGCCTGAACAATGCCGACAAGCTGCTGGATCGCCTGTCGAACAATGATCGCGGCATCAACCTGTCGAGCCTCGAAGCGATCGACGGGCGGGATATCGATGTCGTCCAGGCCAATATGGCGGATCGCTTCCGCCAGGGGCTGAGAGATGGCTCGCTGACCGAAGACGAGGCGAGAGTGCTTGCTGCGGAGCAGGACCAGATCGCCGAACTCGAGGCGAAGTTCCGTGAATCCGACGGCAAGCTGACGGCCGGCGAGATGAAGCAGGTGATGGACCAGCTGCGCCAGGCTGCCGATGCGCTGAACCGGGCCCGCAACAACGGGGTCGGCGTCAATCTTGGCACGTATTCCTATGCCGATGCAGTGAATGACCGTCAGGCCCAGCTCGAGAAGATGCTGGCCGAGGGCCTCAAGGCCGGCAGCCTGACCGAGACCGAAGCCGAGACGGTGCGCAACCAGTTCGCTGTGGTCAACGACGAGGAAGCCGCGGCGCTGAAGAACGGCACGGTCGACTGGCGTGAATGGGTCAACCTCTCGAGCAGCATGAATGATGCCGAGATCCTCATCTATGATCTCCAGCGCAATGATGACGGCAAGCGGCTCGCCGACAGCTATGTCGATGTCGTCCAGGTCGACAAGCGTCAGGCACAGCAGCTGGAGGGCCTGACCCGTGGCATCGATAACGGCGCCCTGACCAACGAGGAAGCGATCAGCCTCCTCGACCTGCAGCAGGATATCCAGCGCTCGGAGAACCAGCTTGTCCGCGATGGCCTGACCCGCTCGGAGTTCCTGCGCCTTCAGAACGCCATGAACGACTATTCGCTCGTTGCCGCGGATCTGCAGTCGAACCGCGACCGGTATGATGGTCTGACGCCGCGCATCACCGTGCCGCCGGTCCTGCCGGCCACGCCGGGCCCGGTGACGCCATCGGTCGATCCGGCGCCGGCTGGACCGGCCGCGCCGCCGGTCGAGGCCGTGAACCCGGCTCCTGCTGCGCCCGTGGCCCCGCCGGTGACCCCGAACGAGGCCGCTCCGGCAAACGGCAACGCCGGGACGCCGGCTCCGGAGACGGATGAAGCCAAGTCATCCGCAGCCCCGTCTGTGACGAAGGACGATGAGTCGGTGCTCTCTGCCGGTGCCCAGGAGGCCCTGAAGCGTGCCGCCAGCACCTATGGCGAGATCCGCGACCGGTTTGCCGAATGGATGACCACGGCCATGGCGGAAGCCGATCGCCGGGTGATCGACCGCGTCTCGGAATACCTGGACAAGGCATCGCAGCGCCGCGAGGAAGCGGAAGAGCGTTCCGAGAAGGCGTCTGACAACCGGAAATCCGGCGTGTTCGGCAAGCCCGGATCGGAGGATGACACCCTGTTCGGGGCGGGCGAGCGTGGTCGTGACGTGGCTGTCGAGGCCAAGGTCGGCGCCTATCTTGCCGGAGTGAAGCCGGCGGTCATCGCCGTCCAGAACAAGATCGTCTGATCCGTCGGCTGCCCTCTCTGCGGGCCCGACCGAAAAGGAACCGCCCGGTTGCAGCGCAACCGGGCGGTTTTTTCGTTCCGGCCTGTGGAGGGGAGAAACGGCCGGAGGCGAAGGGAAAGAGAGAGGGCCTGCCAAGGAACGGGGGAGAACGCCGGCAGGCCCAGTCGATCGCTTCAGGGCGTCAGGCGCAAAGCGCCGGCTCGGCGGAGGGGAGATTGCCGAGCCGGTCTTTGCTGACCGCCGTCGCCTTGGCAGGCGAAGGGCGGACCGCGCCATCCCGCCGGGGCGTGGCATCACGCCCGGCTGCGATCAGGGAAAGGGAAACGGTGGGATCCGCGGCAATCGGTTCGGCAAGCGCTCCTCGAACATCGCCTCGAGTGAGGCCGATGTCTTTCAGCGCCCGCGCATCCCAATTGAGCAGTTCCTTGGCCGCGCGACGGTTGGCCATGGCCGTGTGGAGCTGAACCACACCCTTGACCGCAGCGAGCAGCAGAGCCGTGATAAAACCCGGGACGATGGCCATGACATGTTCCTTTCGCGTTCAGCATCTTCTCGATGCGGGAGAGTTGGCCGGGGTTCCGAAGGGTCGGAAACCGTCTCTCCGGTTGACAGGGAATTTTATACAAGACTCTCTTGCATTTCAGAAGCGAATGTTTTTTATCTACTCATCAAAAAATAGAATGAGACGAACTGACCTGTGATCGCATCCCGCGACACAGGGTCCATCCTCAAGCGGGAGGGCGTTCCCCATGCTGCCGGTTCTTGACAACGATCACCTCCGCACCCTGATCGCGATCGCCGAAACGGGGTCCTTCACCCGCGCGGCGGATATCGTCCACAAGACGCAGAGCGCGGTGTCGATGCAGATCCGCCGCCTCGAGGAGCGGATCGGCCGCGACCTTTTCGAGAAGGAAGGGCGGGCCGCCCGGTTGACCGAGGACGGCGAGCGCCTGCTCGATTACGCCTACCGGATGATCCGCCTCAACGACGAGGCGGTGGCCTCGTTCCGCGGCGAGCGCTTGACCGGGCGGGTGAAGCTCGGCGTGCCGGATGATTATGCCGAACGCTACCTGCCGCAGATTCTGGCACGCTTCACGGCTTCCAATCCCGGAATCGAGGTGCTCGTCGTCTGCGAGCCGACGCCCTGCCTCGTCGCCAATCTCCAGTCGATGGAACTGGACATGGCCATCATCACCCACTCGGACAAGCGGGCCGTCGGCGAGATCATCCGCGAGGAACGCCTGCTCTGGGTCACGTCACAGCGCCATTGCACGCACGAGGCACGGCCGGTGCCGCTCGCGCTCGGGCGCGATACCTGCAACTGGCGCGAGGCGGCCGTCACCCGGCTCAAGCGCAGCAATGTGCCGCATCGGATCCTCTATACGAGCTGGAATTCGGCGGCGGTCGGCGCGGTCGTGCTGGCCGGCCTGTCGGTCAGCGTGCTGCCGGAAAGCGCGGTCCGGGCCGGGATGCGCGTCCTGACCGAGGCGGATGGCTTCCCGGACCTGCCCAGCGTCCAGATCGCGCTCGTCCGCAACGCCGCCTCGCGGGATCACGTTTCGAACGCGCTGGCAGACCACATCATACAGAGCCTCGACAACCTCTCCATCGAGGGCAAGAACGCCCTGCTGGCGGCCGAGTGAGGCTGGCGCGCCGCGTCAGCCGCGTTCAGTAGGCGTTGGAGGCAAAGACCGGCTGGACCGAGCCTTTCCACTCGCCGTGGAAGCGCTCCAGCAGGACGTCCGCCTGGCTTTTCCCGCTGGCGAGGATCGCCTCCAGCGGCGCGAGATGGATCGTCTCGTCCCGGCCCTCGCGGTCGAGGCGCGCGCGTCGGGCCAGCCCGGCGCGGGACAGGGCGACAACCTCCCGCGCGATCTCGAGCACGGTCCGGCCGCCGATCGAGGCGCCGAGGCCGGCTTTCGGCACCGAATCGCGCAGGGCCTGGCGTTGCTCGGCATTCCACGGACGGACGAGATCCCACGCGGCATCGAGGCTCGCCCGGTCGTAGAACAGGCCGACCCAGAAGGCGGAGAGGGCGGTGATGACCGGCAGCGAGCCCACATCCGCGCCGCGCATCTCGAGATAACGCTTCAGCCGCACCTCGGGGAAAATGGTCGAGAGATGGTTCGCCCAGTCCGAGGTCGTGGCACGCACGCCCGGCAAGCCCGGCAGCCGGCCCTCCAGCAGGTCGCGGAAGGACTGGCCCGTCACATCGTGATAGGTGTCGCCGCGCTTGACGAAATACATCGGCACGTCGAGCGCATAATCGACATAGCGCTCGAACCCGAACCCGTCCTCGAAGGCGAAGGGCAGCATGCCGGCGCGGGCATTGTCGGTATCACGCCAGATTTCCGACCGCATCGACCGGAATCCGTTCGGCCGTCCTTCGGTGAAGGGTGAATTCGCGAACAAGGCCGTGGCGATCGGCTGCAGCGCGAGGCTGACCCGCATCTTCCGGACCATATCCGCTTCGGAGGCGAAATCGAGATTCACCTGCACGGTGGAGGTGCGGAACATCATGTCGAGCCCCAGCGAGCCGACCTTGGGCATGTAGTTCCGCATGATCGTGTAGCGCGCCTTCGGCATGACCGGCGTTTCCGCCCGGCTCCAGAGCGGCGACATGCCAAGCGCGAGGAACCGGATCCCGAACGGGTCGGCCACCTGCTTGAGCTGGGCCAGATGGGACGCGGTCTCGATCGCGGTCTGGTGCAAGGTTTCCAGCGGTGCGCCGGACAGCTCGAACTGACCGCCCGGTTCGAGGCTGATCGCCCCGCCGCCGGTGACATCGAAAAGGCCGATCGGATGATCCCCCTCGAGGATCGGTTCCCAGCCGAGCAGGCCCTGCATGCCCTCCAGCAAGGCCCGGATTCCCTTGCCGCCCTCATAGGGAACAGGAGACAGATCCTTGGTATAGAAGGGGAATTTCTCGTGTTCCGTGCCAATCCGGAACGCGGATTCAGGCTTGCTGCCCTGTTCGAACCAGGCGACGAGCGCATTGCGCCCTTCGACAGGGGTCAAGTCCACGGTATCGCGCGCCATACAAACCTCGGAAGCCGTTCAAGCCGGAGCGTCATGACGCCCGCATCGGGGACTGTATAGGCATCGCCGGACGGTCCGACAATGGCAGCGCGTTGACGGCACCGTCACATTTCCTTGACGCTTGCGCCGGTCCAGTCGCCATACACACTCTGGACGAGGGTCAGCACGGCCACGGCCGCGGTATCGGCGCGGAGGATCCGCGGGCCCAGGGAAAGCCGCAACAGGCCCGGATGGGCGAGGGCACGCGCACGCTCGTCCTCGGTGAAGCCGCCTTCCGGCCCGACCAGCACGGTGATGCCCGCCATCGGCTGCTTCTGGCGCAGTGCGACGACAGGATTTGCGATCTCCGCATCCTCGTCGCAGAAGACCAAAATCTCGTCAGGCGGCAGGGTTGCGAGGAAACGGTCGAGCCGGATCTCCGGTTCGAGGACGGGGAGTGCAAGGATGCCGCATTGCTCGGCCGCCTCGATGATATTGGCCTGAAGGCGCTCGTCCTTGAGCCGGTGGAGTTGCGTCCGCTGCGTCAGCACCGGAGTGAGCCGTGCCGCGCCCATTTCCACGGCCTTCTGGACCAGATAATCGAGCCGCGCGGATTTGAGCGGCGCAAAAGCGTAGCGAATGCGGCCCGCCGGCTCCTGCAGGCGGGTCTGTCGCTGCAACGCCAGCACGGCGGTCTTGCGGGTCGGCTTCCGCACGGTCGCTTCCCATTCCCCGTCGCGCCCGTTGAACACAAGCAGGCGGGCGCCCTCGTCCATGCGCAGCACGTTCAACAGGTAGTTGAGTGCGCCGGGTTCCAGCGGCACCACGGCTTCGGGGGCCAGATCGGCGGGAACATGGAGACGATGGGTTGCGAAGTCGTAACGGGCCATCCGGAACTCTTGCGGGCAAAAATCGGTCTGAATTCAAGTCCTAAGCCTTTGCATCCCAAAAATCGTCTTGATTTTTTGCAGAAGATGACCATCGATCATCCGCCTGAAAAATGAGGCAACGGCATCGAAGCCAGCGCCGAGGGGTTGTCTGAAATGAAGCGAATCTTGCCGGCAATCGGTTTGGCATTCGGGCTTGTGGCTGTCGCCGGGCCGGCATCGGCCCTGACGCCCAGCTGCCAGGCCGAGCTCGACAAATACGGCGCGGCGCGTCTTGAAGTCATCAACAAGATCAACAGCTTCCAGAAGAAGCGTCCCTCCGCCCAGCAGGCCTGCGCGGTTTTCGGCCAGCTGGTCAAGGCGGAAGCCGACATGATCAAGTGGATGGACGACAACCAGCAATGGTGCTCGCTGCCGGAACCCTTCGTCGAGGATTTCCGGAAGAGCACCCAGCAGGGCGTGAAGGCGCGCGGTCAGGTCTGCACGGCCGCCAAGCGCGAAGCTGAGGCCCGTGCCCAGGGTGGCGCGCCGCGCGGCCCGGCCCCCGGGAGCGGCGTCCAGCTGCCCAAGGGCGCGCTGTGAGCGGCCCTGCGCCCGGCGCCACGCCGGACGCAATTCCCCGCAGTCTTGTCGAGCGCCTGCCCGGACGGGCGCGCCCGTTTGCCCGCATGGCGCGTCTGGACCGGCCGATCGGCTGGTGGCTCCTGCTGCTGCCCTGCTGGTGGAGCGAGGCCCTGGCGGCCCGCCTCGCCGGCGGCTGGCCGAACCTCCTCACCCTGATCCTGTTCCTGATCGGGGCCATCGCGATGCGCGGTGCCGGCTCGACCTGGAACGACATCACCGACCGCGATCTCGACGCCCGTGTCGCCCGCACGCGGGATCGGCCGTTGCCCTCCGGGCAGGTTACGGTGCGCGAGGCCTTTGCCTTCCTGGTGCTGCAGGCGCTGGTCGGTCTTGCTGTGCTGCTGCAATTCAACACCTTTGCGATCGCGATGGGCATCCTCTCGCTGGCGCCGGTCGTCGTCTATCCGTTCATGAAGCGCTTCACCAATCACCCGCAGCTGGTGCTGGGCCTCGCCTTCGCATGGGGCGCGCTGATGGGGTTTGCCGTGCATCTCGGCACGCTGCCGCAGGCCGCGCTCTGGCTCTATGCCGGGGCGATTGCCTGGGTTGTCGGCTATGACACGATCTACGCCCTGCAGGATATCGAGGATGATGCGATCGTCGGCATCGGCTCGACCGCCCGCGCTTACGGCGCCCGGGTGCGGCTGTTCATTGCCGCGATGTTCACGCTGACGCTGCTGCTGGTCGGGATCGCGATGCTGATGGCCGGGTCCGGCCCGCTCGGCTGGCTCGGTCTCGCGGCCTTTGCCGGCCATCTCGGCTGGCAGGTGGCCATCCTGAAACGGGATGACCCGGTCCAGGCCCTGCGCCTGTTCCGCGCGAACCGCGATGCCGGATTGCTGCTCTCGGCCGGCCTCCTGCTGGATGCCGTTCTCGGCCGGTTGATCTGATCTCAGCGCGTGCCGTCGGTCTGGCGCGAGCCCCGGCCATCCATGGCCGGGAAGCGGGCCAGAGGCATCTGCCGCCTCTGCGCGGTGCGGGTCCGGCGGCCGGAAAGCGGAGATCCGGCGCGCCTCGGATAGCTGACATCGCCGGGCCTCTGCGTGACCTGATTCAGGCCGTGCTCCTCGTCGAACAGGTAGAGCGGCAGGCCAAGATCGCGACCCAGCCCGCGCCAGAGCGCGATCAGGTCCGGATCATCGTGGGCCAGCATCAGGGAGTTGGTGCGTTCCCCGTGCCGGTCCAGCATCTGCAAAGCGGCATGGGGTTCGTGGCCGGGCCCGTGGAGCAGGGCCAGCACAAGGCCGATGGCCTCGCCGGGTGCCGGCGCCGCGGGGGCCAGGTTGTCATTGGCCACGAAAGTGGGGCGGGCGTCGGGACCGGACAGCACGAAGCTGCCCGGTCCATCGACGTGATGGCTCGTTCTCATGGTTGACGCGATCCCTGTCGGAGAATTCTTCTGCCTCCGATCATGCGTGCAGGGTAAGCGAGGGCGGGCGCAAAACCCCTAAAAAGGGTGGTTAAACGTCGATAACCATCGGAAATCAGGGCGCTTTGCCGAATCGTCCTTCATGAAAGGTAACTTCGGAAGCTTGACCTTGTCGGGCTTCGGCGCCAGAACCGGAGACGATGCCGTTCCGGGAAACCTGCTGCATGGCCCCTGCCGAGAAGCCTGCCCTCCTGATCCGCCTCTGCGCGCCGCGCGGCTTCTGCGCCGGCGTGGTCCGCGCGATCGACGCGGTCGAGGAAGCGTTGCGGAAATTCGGGGCGCCGGTCTATGTCCGGCACGAGATCGTCCATAACCGCTATGTCGTCGAGGGGCTGAAACGCAAGGGTGCGATCTTCGTCGACGAGCTGTCGGAGATACCCGACACCGACGCGCCGGTCATCTTTTCCGCCCATGGCGTGCCGAAGGCTGTCCCCGCCGAGGCCGAGAGCCGTCGGTTCTTCGCGATCGATGCCACCTGCCCGCTGGTGACGAAGGTGCATCGCGAGGCGGAGATCCATTTCAAGCGCGGCCGCCGGGTCATCCTCGTCGGCCATGCCGGACATCCCGAGGTTGTCGGCACGATGGGCCAGCTGCCCGAAGGCGCCGTCGTTCTGGTCGAGACCGTCGATGACGTCGGCCGCCTCGTCCTTCCGGATGACCAGCCGCTGGCCTTCGTGACGCAGACCACGCTTTCCGTGGACGATACGGCGGCCGTGGTGGCGGCGCTCAAGGCGCGCTTCCCCGGCATCGCGGCGCCGCACAAGGAAGATATCTGCTACGCCACCACCAACCGGCAGGAAGCGGTCAAGCGCGTCGCCCCGGAGGTGGAAGCGATGATCGTCGTCGGCTCGCCCAATTCCTCGAATTCCCAGCGCCTGCGCGAAGTGGCGGAGCGGGCGGGCTGCCCTGTCGCGCGGCTGGTCCTGCGGGCGGAGGATATCGACTGGTCGCTGTTCGGCCAGATCCGCACCCTCGGGATCACGGCGGGCGCTTCGGCCCCGGAAGTGCTGGTCGAGGAGATCATCGACGCCTTTGCCGCCCGCTACGTGATCGAGGTCGAAACCGTCTCCACGGCAGACGAGAGCGTCTTCTTCCCGCTGCCGAAAGTGTTGCGGCCGGATGCGGCCTGACCGCGGATCGCGCTAGCGCGACAGGCTGAGCAGCAACGCCACGCCGGCCACGATCAGCACGAGGCCGAGGCCTTCCCGCCTCGAGGGAACTTCCGAGAACATCTTGCCCGAGACGAGCCGCGCGAAGAACACCTCGACCAGCGCGAGCGTGCGCACCTGCGCTGCACTGGCCAGCGCAAAGCCGAGGAACCAGAACTGCGAGGCGAAGGCGCCCATGAAGCCGGCCAGCAGCGAGGGGCGCCAGAGCCGCAGGATCGCGACGAGAGCGGCCCGGTTGGTGGCGGCAAGCCAGGCCGAGAGCACCAGCGCCTGGAAGACCAGCCCCAGCGCGAGGATCGTCGAGGCCCGGATGCCGAAGCCGCCCGAGGGCAGGGCATGGATCGCCGCCCGGAAGGCAATGGCCGAGATCGCGAACATCGCGGCCGAGAACAGCCCCAGCGCCAGCGCCCCCCAGGAGCCCTGCACCTGGCCCTCCTTGGGCCACGCCGTGAGCATCACGCCGGCCGTGGCCACCGCAATGGCCAGCGCGATGCCGGGCGAAAGCCGTTCGCCAAGGAAGACCAGCCCGAAAACCGCAACCAGCACCGGCTCGGTCTTCGTATAGGCCGTGGTGACGACGAAGGATTTCGAGGTCATCGCCGCCAGCATCAGCCCGGTCGCACCGATCTGCGCGAGCGCGGCGATGGCCACGGCCGGCAGCGCCTTCAGCGGAACCGGGGGAATGGCATCGCCGGTGCCCAGCGTCATCAGGCCGAGGAAGAACAGGGCGAAGGGCGCCCCGAACAGGAACCGGACATGCGTGGCCCCGACCACGCCGAGCGCCTGGGTCAGGTCGCGTTGCAGGGCGTTGCGGAGGGTCTGCGAGGCGGCGGCAAGCAGCGTGAAGATTGCCCACAGCATGGTGGTGGTCAGGCCCTTGTTGCTGCCGGGATGGATTTGACGGCGGCGGAGGGGGAGGCGTATCACCGGCCCGGGGCTTCGTCACGCGCAAAAGCGGCGGCGGGCCGGACAGGGAGGCGCGGGGCCATGGCCGTCTACACCGATGTCAGCGCAGAGGAACTCAACGAATTCCTCACGGCCTATGATCTCGGCCCCTTGCTCAGCTTCAAGGGCATTGCCGAGGGCGTCGAGAATTCGAACTTCCTGATCGAGACGGGGCGCGGCCGCTTCATCCTCACGCTCTATGAAAAGCGCGTGAAGGAGGAGGATCTGCCGTTCTTCCTCGGTCTGATGGGGCATCTGGCCGATCGCGGCATCAACTGCCCGCTCCCCGTGAAAGCGCATGACGGCAGGGCCCTGCGCGTGCTGGCCGGCCGACCGGCAGCCATCGTCACCTTCCTCGAAGGCGTTTCCTATCGCCGGCCCAGCGTTGCCCATTGCCAGGCCCTGGGCACGACGCTGGCGGCCCTGCACGAGGCGGCGCGCGGCTTCATGCCCAGCCGCGAGAACGCCCTTTCGGTCTCCGGCTGGCGGCCCCTGCTGGAGCAGGCCGGTGCCCGCGCCGACGAGGTGGCCAGCGGGCTGGCGATTGCCATCCGGAACGAACTCGATTTCCTCGAGACGCATTGGCCGCGCACCCTCGAAACGGGAATCATCCATGCCGACCTGTTCCCGAACAATGTGCTCTTCGTCGGGGATCAGCTCTCCGGCGTGATCGACTTCTATTTCGCCGCGCGCGATTCGCTGGCCTATGACCTCGCCATCTGCCTGAATTCCTGGTGTTTCGAGCCGGATTTCTCGTTCAACCTCACCAAGGGCCGGGCCATGATCGCCGGCTACCGCAGCCGTCGCGCACTGAACCGCGTCGAGATCGATGCCCTGCCGATTCTCTGCCGCGGCTCCGCCCTGCGCTTCCTGCTGACGCGCCTCGTCGACTGGCTGAATGTGCCGCCCGGTGCCCTGGTCCGCCCGCTGGATCCGATGGAATACTGGAAGAAGCTGCGTTTCCATCAGGGCGTGAACGCCGCGTCCGCCTATGGATTGATGGAATGAGCACCGGCGGGGAAGGCGGCGTGCTCGTCGAGATCTGGACCGACGGCGCCTGTTCCGGCAATCCCGGACCGGGTGGCTGGGGCGCGATCCTGCGCTATGGCGAAACGCTGCGCGAATTGTCCGGCGCCGAACCGGAAACGACCAACAACCGGATGGAACTTCAGGCCGCCATCTCGGCGCTGGAGGCCCTCAAGCGGCCCTGCCGCGTCGTGCTGACGACCGACAGCCAGTATGTGAAGGGCGGCATGACCGGCTGGATATTCGGCTGGAAGCGCAATGGCTGGAAAACGGCCGACAAGAAGCCGGTCAAGAATGTCGATCTCTGGCAGAAGCTGGATGCCGCCATCCAGCGCCACACGGTCGAATGGCGCTGGGTCAAGGGCCATGCCGGCCATGAGATGAACGAACGGGCGGATGAACTCGCCCGTGCCGCCATCGCCACCCTGCGGGCGCAGGCCTCCTGACCCGCGCCCCTCGGACGATCAGAGCTGGCAGATCAGCGTTTCGGCCGAGCTGAGTTCGGCCTTGCCGGGCGACTCCTCGATATTGATCTTCGAGACCACCCCGTCCTCGACAAGCATCGAGAAGCGGCGGCAGCGCACGCCGAGACCGGCCACCGAGAGATCGACATCGAGCCCGGTCGCCTTGGCGAATTCGGCATTGCCATCGGCCAGAAAGGTGATCACGCCCTCGCCGCCGGTTTCCTTGGCCCACATCGCCATCACGAACGGGTCATTGACCGAGACAACGGCAATGCCCGCGACGCCCTTGGCCTTGAAGGCTTCCGCTTCCTTGAGAAAGCCCGGCAGATGCGTCTTGTGGCAGGTGGGCGTGAAGGCACCCGGCACGCCGAACAGCACCATCGTCTTGCCGCCGAACACATCGGCGGTCGTCACCGGCTTCGGGCCGGTCTCGGTCATCGTACGCAGGGTTACATCCGGAAGGCGGTCTCCGACGGCGATAGGCATGGCGATATCCTGAAACTGAGTGATGCGCGTGCAGCCCGGCGCCGGGCAGCCACGCCTATTTAAGGCTGAACCGCGCCGCCGTCGAGGTTCAGCGTGATCTCGCGCGGAACTTCCCGCGTGCCGAAGGTCAGCCGCACGGGCCCGAACTTTCCGCCCTTGCCTGGTGCCGGCTGCCCGGAGAGGGTAATCGCCACCCGCCCGGGCCCCTCTGCGGCGATGGCTTTCGTCTCGAGGAAGCCCTCCACCTCGGCGAAAGCCGACAAAGCGCCGGCATCGCCGGGATGCGCGACGCTGACGGTGAAGACCGGCGTTTCCGCCGTGCCGCCCCGCGAAACCAGCCTTGCCGGTTCGGTTGCCGGCACGGGGACCATGCGGAGGAATGACGCCAGGCGGTCGAGATCGGCCGGCTCCAATGGCTGGGCCTGCGCCGGATCAAGCGCGAGTTCGCCGTGAAGCGGGATGCACATCGTGCCGCACACCGCGAAATCGAGCTTCAGGGCAAGGCGGGCCGGGTTGCCGGAAACCGCGCCGCGAATCGGCAGCATCACTTCGCTCACATAGCCCCACGCCTTGCCGCCGGCGCCATCATCGAAGGCTTTCGGAAACGGGAAGTCGAGCGCCAGCCCGGCATAGCCCTGGCTGACCGAGAAATCGGCCTGCGGCGGGACGCCCGAATCGCCGACATTGCGCCAGTAGGTCTTGTAGTCCGGCGCGAGGCGGATCTCGATCGCGCCGATCACGCCCGGTGCCGGCGGAGATGCCGGAACAACCAGCCGCACCCGGGCTTCGCGGAAATCGAGCCAGGGCGAAGCCTTGCCGCCCGCCGCATGCACGAGAACGGGCAGGGTGAGCAGGAAAACAAGGCCGAAACAGAAACTCAGCAGGCGCATCATGCGATCCTTATGCATCACGAGGCCTTCAAGACCCATGAACATTCCCGTGAAGCCGGATCGATGCGGCGGAAATCCCCCTTGGCAATCCGGGCAAGGCTTGCAACTCTTGGGGCATGAACCTGGAAAAGCTTCGCCGAAATCCCGCGCCCGGCTTTCTCGATGGCCAGATGCTGATCGCGATGCCGGGCATGCCGGACGAGCGCTTCGCCCGCACGGTCATCTATCTCTGCGCGCATTCCAGCGAGGGCGCGATGGGGATCGTCGTGAACCGGCAGGCCCGCAATATCGGCTTTCCGGATCTGCTGGTCCAGCTCGACATCATCGCCCGCGACCAGGCCATCCGCCTGCCGCGCCGGGCCGAGCGGGTTGCCGTCCTGGCCGGTGGCCCGGTGGAGACCACGCGCGGCTTCGTGCTTCACTCCACCGATTGCGTGATCGAGGATTCCACCCTGCCGATTGCCGACAATATCGGCCTGACCATCACGGTGGATATGCTGCGCATGATCGCGCGGGGCGAGGGGCCGGAAAGCGCGATCCTCGCTCTCGGCTATGCGAGCTGGGGCGCAGGGCAGCTCGAACGCGAAATCCAGCAGAATACCTGGCTGCACGGGCCCATCGATTTCGATCTCGTCTTCGGCGCGGATCACGAGGCGAAATACGACCGCGCCCTGCGCCATCTCGGGATCGATCCCGCCTTCCTCTCGGCCGATGCCGGCCATGCCTGAAACCCGGGCCCCGCCCGGTCAGGCATTGATGCCGATCAGTCGCCGTGTCTGCTCGAGATTGATGGCCGGCCCGAATACATAGCCCTGCGCGAATTCGCAGCCGAGCTGGAACAGTTCCACCGTATCGGCTTCGGTCTCGGCGCCCTCGGCGACGATGGTCATGCCGAGGTCATGCGCGAGGCTGACAATCGACCGAAGGATCAGCGGGCGCTTGCCGGAATCATCGTGCCGGACAAAGCTCTGGTCGATCTTCAGCGTGTCGAACGGGAAACGCTGCAGATAGGACAGCGAGGAAAAGCCGGTGCCGAAATCATCGAGCGCCAGCCCGGCCCCGAGTTCCTTGATCTTCTGCAGCATCTGCGAGGCGTATTCGGGGTTCTCCATCACCAGCGTCTCGGTGATCTCGAGCTTGAGCGAGCCAGGCTGGACCGGATAGCGGATCAGCACGTTGCGGACATCCTGCAGCAGGTCGTTGCGGATGAGCTGCCGGCTGGACACGTTCACGCTGGCGAAGATCGGCGGGTCGACGACGAGGTTCTGCTGCCAGAGCATCAATTCGCGTGCGGTCGTCTCCAGCACGAACAGGCCCAGTTCGATGATCGTGCCGGTCTCCTCGGCAATCGCGATGAATTCCGAGGGTGGCAGCCGGCCGAGCCGCGGATGGTTCCAGCGCACCAGCGCCTCGAACCCGGCAATGGCCCGGTCCTCGAGCCGCACGATCGGCTGGAACTGCACCTCGAGCTCCTTGCGCTCGATGGCCCGCCGGAGATCGGCGGCGAGGGTCAGCTTGTCCTGCGGGGTCGAACGCATCGACGCGCGATAGACCTCGATCCGGTCCCGCCCGGTGCGCTTGGCATGGATCGCCGCGAGTTCGGCATTCCGCACGAAGGCCTCGCGATCCACCATGGTCGCATCATCGACAAAGGCGATGCCGACCGAGCCGGTCAGGTAGATCTGCCGCTCGCCATGGGTGATCGGCGTGGAGACGGCCCGCCGCACCAGATCGGCCAGGGCCATGATCCGCTGCGGGTCCTGCTCGGACACGACGACGAGGCCGAAACTGTCGCCCGCGAGCCGGGCCAGCGTATCGCCGGCCTTGACCACGCGCGCGAGGCGACGGGCAATCGTCAGCAGCACCATGTCGCCCGCATTGAAGCCGATCTGCTCGTTGATCTGCTTGAACCGGTCGACATCGACGATGATCATGCTGGGCTTGACCATCGCCGGCCCGGCGGAGCGCATCGCCACCAGCGCCGATTCCAGCCGGTCCAGCAGCAGCCGGCGATTGGGCAGGCCGGTCAGGTGGTCATGGATCGCATCATGCAGCAGCCGCTCCTGCGCGAGATGGATCGAGGTCACGTCGGTCAGCGTGCCGACGACGCGGACCACCTCGCCCTCCCGGTTGACGACCGGCCGCGCCTTCAGGCGATACCAGAGCACCGACCCATCCCGCGCGACGAGGCGGAGATCCTGCGCGATCCGGCCGCGGCGCTGTTCGATCAGCGCATTGAGGATCGTGCGGTAGCGGTCCCGGTCGACATGATGGATCACGTCCAGCATGGCCGAGGCCCGGCCCTCCAGTTCGCCGCGTTCGAGGCCGAGATGCGCCTCGAGATCCGGGCTGACATGGAGATGGTCATCGCTCACATCCCAGTCGAAAACGAGGTCGCCACCGCCCACGAAGGCCAGCGCCTTGCGCTCGGCATCCGGCACGGCGCCGGTGGCGACCGCGCTGGAGGTGAAGACGTTCTGCATCACGGTGAAGCCGATCAGCAGAACGATCAGCACCAGCCCGCCGAGCAGAGCCGGCGTGGCAATGTCATTGACGATCTGGCCGTTCACCACGAGGCCGGCCGCGATCACCCAGACCAGCAGCAGGAACCAGGTCGGAACCAGCATCGTGGCGCGGTCATAGCGCTGGAGCGCCAGGAACAGCACAAGCACGAAGCCGATGATCGCGATGGCGGCGATGGAGATTCGTGCAATGCCCGCCGCCACCGCCGGATCGATGCTGGCCAGCGCGATCAGCGCGCCGATCAGCACCAGCCAGACGACGGTGATATGGGCATAGCGCGCATGCCAGCGGTTGAGGTTGAGATAGGCGAAGAGGAACACGAGCAGCGTGCCGCCCAGCACCGCTTCGGCACCGGCCCGATAGATGTTCTCGATTTCCGGCCGCACCCCGAAGAACCGCCCGACAAAGCCGAAATCGATGCCGAGATAGACCAGCACGGCCCAGGCAAGGGCCGCCGCCGCGGGGAAGATCAGCGCCGCGCGCAGGGCCAGCACGATCGTCAGGAAGATGGCGAGCAGCGCCGCGATTCCGGTGACGATGCCACGATAAAGCGTCAGCGAATTGAGCTTGTCCTTGTAGGAATCCGGATCCCACAGGGTCAGTTCGGGCAGGCGGTTGCCCCGCAGCTCGGCGACGAAGGTGACGACCGAGCCGGGATCCAGCGTGATCAGGAAGAGATCGGCCTCGGTCGCTTCCTCGCGTTCCGGCCGGTAGCCATGGCTGGCCGTGATGGCCTCGATGCGCGAGGCGGCGAGATCGGGCCAGAAGACGCCGGAACCCGCCATCTTGAATCGCGGCGCCACCAGCAGCCGCTCGATCTGCTCGTTGGTTTCGTTGGCCAGCGCGAAGGCGATCCAGCGCGGGCGCGAGCCGGGCTCACGGGCCTGCACCTCGATCCGGCGGACAATGCCGTTGGCATCCCGCGCGGTCTGGATCTCGATCCGGTCATCGCGGGATTCCTGCGCCTGCACGGCCGGCAGGAGATCGATCGCCTCGGCCTGCGGAACCACGCGGATCGCCTCCAGCGCGTGGGCGCTGCCCGAAGCGGCAAGGAGCAGCCCGGCCAGCAGCACGAGACTTGCCCACGGGCCGAAGCGTCGGGACGGACGCGACGCAGGAGGAAACCACGCGATCATCGGCATCACGGGTAGGCGGAAACGGTCTGCCGGCCCGGCCGAGGCACGGATGGCAGCAGGGTTGGGATGTCGGTGCGGATCACCTGAGGCAAGCCCTTCAATCGTTTCCCTGTTCAAACATCATCGCCTGCCGGGGGGCAAGCGACGAGCGCGGGCGGAGCTGCGGATTCCCCGGTTATTCTGGGATCGGATCCGATTTCAGCCGGGCGAACAGCACATGGTCGCGCCGCGCCCCCGCAATGGAAAGATATCCGCGCGCGTAGCCCTCGCGGCGAAATCCGGCTTTTTCAAGAACACGCACCGAGGCGGCATTGTCCGGGAGGCAGGCCGCCTCGATCCGTTCGAGGCCGAGCCGGAGGAAGGCATGGCGGGTGAGCGCCTTCACCGCTTCCGTCATGTGACCCTTTCCCGCATGCGGTGCGCCCATCCAGTAGCCGAGGGTTGCCGATTGCGCGGCCCTTCGCCGGACATTGGCGAGCGTGATCCCGCCGAGGATCGCCTCGCTGTGCCGGTCAACCAGGAAGAACGGGTAGGCGCTGTCCGAGCGGATCTCCTGCCGGTATCGGGCAAGGCGCCGGCGGAAGGCCGCCTGCGTCAGGTCATCAGCCGGCCAGGCCGGCTCCCAGGGCTGGAGGAACGGCCGCGATGCCTGCCGCAGCTCGGCCCAGGACGGGTAGTCTGCAGCCTGCGGCGGGCGCAGGCGCAGCGGACCGGATTCCAGGGTTAGGATCTCGTGCGGTACTCCGCCGGTCAGGCTGGCAAGAAATCCGATCACGGTCAGGAATCCCGTCGATGGCTCCGGATGAAGGCCTCGAGAGCCGCGCTGTCATTGGGAACCGGCGACATCCGCTCCGGATCGGTCATCAGCCGGCCCAGCCGTGGCGGCAGGGGCGCTTCGATCCCGGCAACCGCCTGCATCGTGTCGGGGAATTTCGCCGGCGCGGCCGTGGCCAGCACCACCATCGGCACGGCGGGGTCAATCCCTGCCTTGGCCGCCGCGACGATGCCCGTGGCAGTATGCGGATCGACGACATAGCCAGCTTCGTCGCGCGTGGTGCGGATCGCGGCAGCCACCTCGGCCTCGTCCGCCCGGAAGGCGGAGAAATCCGCGCGGATCGCTGCCAGCACGTCGGCGGGCAGCGCGAAGGATCCGCCCTGCTTGAGGCTGGCCATCATCTGCCGGACCGATGCAGCGTCACGGCCGGAGGCCTCGAACAGCAGGCGCTCGAAATTCGAGGAAATCTGGATATCCATCGACGGCGAGGAGGTTGCCGCCACGCCGGCCATCTCGTAGCGCCCGGTCTCGAGCGTCCGGGCAAGGATGTCGTTGATATTGGTCGCGATGACCAGCTGCTCGATCGGCAGTCCCATTTTCCGGGCGACATACCCGGCGAAGATATCGCCGAAATTCCCCGTCGGCACGGTGAAGGCCACCTTCCGGTGCGGCGCGCCCAGCGCCACCGCCGCCACGAAGTAATAGGTGACCTGCGCCACCACGCGCGCCCAGTTGATCGAGTTCACGCCGGAAAGCTGCACCGAATCCCGGAAGGCATGGTGGTTGAACAGCGCCTTCACCAGGTCCTGGCAATCATCGAAGGTGCCGGGAATGGTGATCGCATGCAGATGCAGCTCGGTCGGCGTCGTCATCATCCGGCGCTGGACATCGGAAACGCGCCCCTCCGGGAACAGCACGAAGACATCCGCACGTTTCGAGGTCCTGAACGCCTCGATGGCGGCGCCGCCGGTATCGCCCGACGTGGCCCCGACAATCGTTGCCCGCTTGCCGGTTCCGGCCAGCGCATGGTCCATCAGCCGCGCCAGCAGCTGCATCGCCACGTCCTTGAAGGCCAGCGTGGGGCCGTGGAACAGCTCGAGGACGAACTGGTTCGGCCCGATCTGCGCCAGCGGCGTCACGGCCGGATGGGCGAAGGTGGCATAGGCTTCCCGTGTCGCCTGCCGCAGCACCGGATCGGGGATGGTGCCGCCCGTGAACCGGCGGATCACGTCAAAGGCGACGGCATCGAAGCTCTGCCCGGCATAGGCGGCGATCTCGTCGGTGCTCAGGCTCGGCCAGGTTTCCGGCAGGTAGAGGCCGCCATCCCGGGCCAGGCCGGCCAGAAGGCAATCGGCGAAGGTGAGGGCAGGGGCCTCGCCCCGGGTGGAGATATAGCGCATGGCAGGCTGTCCGCAGGGGAAGAAACTCAGAGCGCACTTGTGCCGCGCCGGCGGCGCGATGCAAGAAAAAATGTCAGGACGACGACATTGGTCAGGGCGAGGCCCCACCAGGTGAGCGCGTACTGGAAATGGTTGTTGGGAATGGCGGCAAGGAACGCCTCGACCTCGACGCCATGCGGTGGATCGACGGAATCCGGAGCGGCCTGCAGGTCGATGAAGCGGGCATAATTGGTGCGGGCCAGCTCGCTGGTCTCGGCACCCGGGAGCCCGGTCTGGCGGGCCATTTCGTCCGTGCTGCGGAAGAACCAGACCTGCCGCTGCGGATCATTGTGCGGCGGGAAGAGGCCGGCCGTCTCGCCCGGACGCAGGAAGCCCGTCAGCGTGACCGGTTCGGTCGGACGGTCGAACGGAGGCAGCCGGCCATCGGCGCGCGTCGGCAGGAAGCCGCGATTGACGTAGATATTGGTCAGCGTGCACTTGCCATCCGTGCCGCAGAGCCGGGTGATGAAGGGCGTCATCACGAACACGCCGAACCCGCTGCCCAGCAGCGTGCGGCCGGGCTGGGTGCCGGGCTTCGGTTCGGGTCGGGACGTGCGGACATAGCTCGCGCGCTCGTGGACGAAGCGCCCTGTCACGGTCACGCGGTCCCAGAGACGGGCCTCCCCCAGCGGCCGCGGCGGTGCCTTGGCGGCGGCGGCGATGCCGGCGAGAAATGCCTCCTTCTCGCCCAGGCGCTGCCATTGCCAGAAGCCGAGCCCGGCCTGGAACAGCGTGATCGCGGCGATGAAAAGAAGGAACCCCTTGGCGCGCAGGCTCATGGCTTGTCCGAGAGCCGCCCCTCTTCGGCCCGGTTGCGGTATTGCAGGGCAATCATCACGCCCTTGAGCGGGCGCAGCATGCCGAGGCACAGGATCAGGGTCATCGGCAGGAAGATCGCGAGATGGACCCAGATCGGCGGCTCGTAACTGATCTCTGTCCAGAGCAGCAGGCCAACCACAAGGAAGCCGGCGATCAGGATCACGAAAACGGCCGGGCCGTCGCCGGAATCGGCAAAGCGGTAATCCAGCCCGCAGGATCGGCAGGATGGCGGGACGTTGAGGAAGCCCTCGAACAGGCGCCCCTCGCCGCAGCGCGGGCAGCGTCCGGAAAGTCCGGCCGAAACCGGATCGGCTTCCGGGCCATGATACGCCATGTTCGATCCCTCGAATCGGAAAGGGCGGCTCGTGGCCGCCCTCCGTCTTGCATCAATGGGCCGCTGCGGCGGCCGCTGCGCCCCAGTTCGAACCCCAGACATAGATCGCCGCGAACAGGAACAGCCAGACCACGTCGACGAAATGCCAGTACCAGGCCGCGAATTCAAAGCCGAGATGCTGCTTCGGCGTGAAATGCCCCTTGTAGACGCGCATCAGGCAGACAGCGAGGAAGATGGTCCCGACGAGAACATGGAAGCCATGGAAGCCGGTCGCCATGAAGAAGGTCGCGCCGTAGATATGGCCCGAGAACTTGAAGGCGGCATGGCTGTACTCATACATCTGCACCAGGGTGAAGAACGCGCCGAGCAGGACGGTCAGCCAGAGCCCCTGGCGCAGGCCCTGGCGGTCACCATGAACGATCGCATGATGCGCCCAGGTGACGGTGGTGCCCGAGGTCAGCAGGATCAGCGTGTTGAAGAGCGGCAGCTCCCACGGATTGAACACCGCGATGCCCTTGGGCGGCCATTGCCCGCCGGTCAGTTCGGTGCGCTGGAACTGGATGGCTTCGTTTGTGAAGAACGCCACGTCGAAATAGGCCCAGAACCACGCCACGAAGAACATCACTTCCGAGGCGATGAACATGATCATGCCGTAGCGATGATGCATCTGCACGACGCGGGTATGGTCACCCGTCTCGGCCTCGTTCACCACGTCGCGCCACCAGCCGAACATCGTGTACAGCACGCCGATAAACCCGGCGAAGAAGAGCAGGCTTCCGGCCTGGAGGCCCCCGATCGGCATCTTCTTCATCCACATCACGGCCCCGACCGCGCAGATGAAGGCCGAAACCGACCCGATGAAGGGCCAGGGGCTCGGCGGAAGAATGTGGTAATCGTGGTTCTTGGCGTGTGCGTTGGCCATGGAAACGGGCCCCCCTTCCTATTTCGATACGGTGCCACCCGCCGGAGCGGGCGGTGCCGTCAGCTGTCCAGCATCGGCCACAGGCTTGGCCGGGTTCTTGGACGGAAAAAACGTGTAAGACAAGGTGATCGTTCGGATGCTGTCGAGTTCGCGGTTCTTCGAGATCTCGGGATCCACAAAGAACACCACTTCCTCGGTCCGTGCCTCGCCCGGCTGCAGCGTCTGCTCGGTGAAGCAGAAGCAGGCGATCTTGTTGAAATAGGCGCCCGTCTGGTCCGGCGTCACGTTATAGCTGGCAATGCCGGTCGTCGGCTGCTGGCCGGGATTGCGCAGCGTATAGCTGACGGTCTTGACCTCGCCGGCCCGGATCGTGATCTCCGGCACTTCCGGCTCGAAGCGCCAGTTCAGGCCGGCGGCGACATTCGCATCGAACCGGATCGTGAATACGCGCTCGCTCACCCGGTCCGGCGCGCGGGTCGCCACCATCGTGGTCCCGCCATAGCCGGTCACCCGGCAGAACAGGTCGTAGAGCGGCACCGCCGCGAAGGAGGCGCCGAGCATCACGCAGAAACCGGTCACGACATAGGCGGCCACCCGGCGGTTGCGGGCGGGATCGATAACGACAGGGGCGGGAAGCGGACGTTCGGTCATGTCACATCGGCCTGGAAAGAATCGAGGGTCCCATCTTGAAAACGGTGATCACGTAGAACAGCAGGCACAGGCCAGCCACGCCGAGGCCGATGGCCTTGTTCCGCCGCGCGCGGCGGGCCTTTTCCTCGTCGGTCAGGCGCAGCCCCTCGGTTTCCTGCGGCGCACTCATGCGAGGCTCCCGCGCAGCAGGGTCCAGGCAAGGCCGCCGGCCCATTCGAGCAGCAGCGCCGCGAAGACCGCGAAGAGATAGAGGATCGACCCGCCGAACAGCGACCAGCAGGCCTTTTTCAGCTTGCCTTCGTCATCGGCGCGCAGGATGCCCACGGACCACCAGACCATCATCACGCCGCCGACAAGGGCGGTTGCCCCGTAAAGCCAGCCACCGAAGCCCATGAAGAAGGGCGCCACGCCGAACGGGATCAGCAGCAGCGAATAGAGCAGGATCTGCAGCCGGGTGTTCCGGTCGCTCGCGACATTGGGGAGCATCGGCACGCCCGCGCGGGCATAATCATCCTTGCGGACGATGGCCAGCGCCCAGAAATGCGGCGGCGTCCAGAGGAAGATGATCGAGAACAGGATCATCGGCTCGATCGCCACGCCGCCGGTCACGGCGGCCCAGCCGACAACCGGGGGAAGGGCCCCGGCGGCACCGCCGATGACGATGTTCTGCGCGGTGCGGCGCTTCAGGCCCATCGTGTAGATCACGACGTAGAAGAAGATCGTGAAGGCCAGCAGGCCGCCGGCGACCCAGTTTGTTGCCAGTCCGAGCACCATCACCGAGAGCACCGAGAGAATCATCCCGAAGCTCAGCGCCTCGCCCGGCTGGACGCGCCCGGAGGGAATCGGCCGCTTGGCCGTCCGGCCCATCACGGCGTCGATATCGGCATCATACCACATGTTGAGCGCGCCCGAGGCGCCGGCGCCGACGGCAATCGCGAAGACGGCGATCAGGCCGATCACCGGGTGGATCGCGCCAGGTGCCAGCACCATGCCGACCAGAGCCGTGAAGACGACGAGCGACATCACCCGCGGTTTCAGCAGCGACAGGAAATCCAGCGGATCGGCATTCGAGATCAGCGTCTCGCGCCGGAGGTCTGCACCAAGGTCACTCACGCAATCGTCCTGTGTTCGTCGGGAACGGGACCGCCGGCCGTGTGGCCGGACGCCATCGGGAACGGGCCCGCGGGCCCCTTGCCGATAGCGTTCCGGAGGCCGGTTGCCCGGCCTCCGGAATGCGGATCAGTGATTGTTGCCGGTGATGCGCGGCAGCGTCTCGAACTGGTGGAAGGGCGGCGGGGAGGACAGGGTCCATTCCAGCGTGGTCGCGCCTTCGCCCCACGGATTGTCGCCCGCCTTGATCTTCTTCGAGAAGGCGTACCAGATCCCGTAGAAGAAGACGATCAGGCCGACGGCGAAGATGTAGGAGCCGAGCGACGAGATGTAGTTCCAGCCGGCATAGGCATCCGGATAGTCGACATAGCGGCGCGGCATGCCGGCAAGGCCCAGGAAGTGCTGCGGGAAGAACAGCACGTTCGCGCCGACGAAGGCGATCGCGAAATGCAGGTTGCCGATCCAGTCCGGGATGACATAGCCGAACATCTTCGGGAACCAGTAATACCAGCCCGCGAAGATCGCAAAGACGGCGCCGAGCGACAGCACGTAGTGGAAATGCGCCACCACGTAGTACGTGTCATGCAGGACGCGGTCGACACCGGCATTGGCGAGAACCACGCCGGTCACGCCGCCGACGGTGAACAGGAAGATGAACCCGATCGCCCAGACCATCGGCGGACGGAACTGGATCGAGCCACCCCACATCGTCGCGATCCAGGAGAAGATCTTCACGCCTGTCGGCACGGCGATCACCATCGTTGCCGCCACGAAATACTGCTGCGCGGCGAGGCTGATGCCCGTGGTGTACATGTGGTGCGCCCACACGATGAAGCCCACGAAGCCGATCGCCACCATCGCATAGGCCATCCCGAGATAGCCGAAGACCGGCTTCTTGGAGAAGGTCGCGACAATGTGGCTGACGATGCCGAAGGCCGGCAGGATCAGGATGTAGACTTCCGGATGGCCGAAGAACCAGAACAGATGCTGGAACAGGATCGGGTCACCGCCACCTTCCGGCGCGAAGAAGGTCGTGCCGAAATTGCGGTCCGTCAGCAGCATGGTGATGCCCCCGGCAAGAACCGGCAGCGACAGCACGAGCAGGAAGGCCGTCACCAGCACCGCCCAGGCGAAGAGCGGCATCTTGTGCAGCGTCATGCCCGGGGCGCGCATGTTGAAGATCGTCGTGATGAAGTTGATCGCACCGAGGATCGACGAGGCACCGGCAATGTGCAGCGACAGGATCGCGAAATCCATCGCCGGGCCGGGCTGGCCCGAGGTCGAGAGCGGCGGATAGATCGTCCAGCCGCCGCCGACGCCGTTGGCACCGGGCGGGCCTTCGACGAACATCGAGATCAGGAGCAGGCCGAACGCGGCCGGCAGCAGCCAGAACGAGATGTTGTTCATGCGCGGGAAGGCCATGTCCGGCGCGCCGATCATGATCGGCACGAACCAGTTGGCGAAGCCGCCGATCAGCGCGGGCATGACCATGAAGAAGATCATGATCAGGCCATGGCCGGTCACGAACACGTTGAACGTGTGCGGGTTGGAGAAATACTGGAGGCCGGGCTCCTGCAGTTCCATGCGCATGGCGACCGAGAGGAAGCCGCCGATCAGCCCCGCCATGATCGCGAAGATCAGGTAGAGCGTGCCGATGTCCTTGTGGTTGGTCGAATAGACATAGCGGACCCAGCCGGTCGGCATGTCGTGTGAATGGTCATCGGCAGCGTGAGCGTGAGCCATTGCCATAAACTCCTGTCGAAGGGACGGTTCGCGCGGAAGGATCAGCGCGCGGGAACTTCATTCTGCGCCGTCTGGCGCGGCGCATCGCCGACAACGGCGAACTTCTTCTTCGCATCCGCGAGCCAGGCCGCGTATTTCTCTTCCGAGACCACGCGGATTGCCAGCGGCATGAAGGCATGGTCCTTGCCGCAGAGCTCGGAACACTGGCCGTAATAGATGCCTTCGCGCGTCGCGCGGAACCACGTCTGGTTCAGGCGGCCCGGCACGGCGTCGACCTTGATCCCGAAGGACGGCATGGCCAGCGCGTGCAGCACATCGGCCGCCGTTACCTGCACGATCACGTTCTTGTTCACCGGAACGACGACTTCATTGTCGACGGCGAGCAGCCGCGGGAAGTCTTCCTTCTTGCCCTTGCCCTTCGCGACGGCATCCTTGATGTCGTCATCGGTCATCATGCGGGCCTCGAACTCGAATCCGCCGGCATCCTTCGGATATTCGAAGCGCCAGTACCACGCATGACCCGTGGCCTTGATCGTGAGATCGGCCTGCGGAGGAACCACCTGCTGCTTGAGCAGCCGGAAGGACGGGATGGCGATCACCACGAGGATGAGGACCGGAATGAGCGTCCAGGCCACTTCGAGACCGACATGATGCGTGGTCTTGGAGGGGTTCGGATTGGCCTTCTCGTTGAACTTCACCGCGACATAGATCAGCAGGGCGAGCACGAACAGCGTGATCACCGTGATGGTCACGAGCAGGCCGGTATGGAAGCTGTGGATGAACTCGGCGACCGGCGTGGCCGCCTTCTGCAGGTCGAGCTGCCACGGCACGGCCTGGCCGTATCCATCCTGGGCCCAGGCCGAAGAGGCGGTGCCCATCGCTGCAGCCATCCATACGGCTGCCGCTCCGACGGACCGGCGAATCGAAGTCATTGTCATGGCGAGTGCCACTCCCCCTTGTGCCACCGGAATCCGGCTTCGGGCTGCATGTGCCCGGAAATCGGTCAACCCGGCCTTAACATCGCAAGTCACATGCGAAAAAGAGCATATGAGATGCGTTCCACTTTTCACAAAGCGCCTCTCTATGCAAGCGTTAGCTTGCCGCATCGCCGCCTTGTTCTGTCCTCGATCCTGCCCGGCTTCGGCCGTTCCGCCGCCGTTTCGGCGAAGCGAAAGGGTCTGCGGGCGGGCGAGCCTGTCGGAAAGCCTTCACCTTCCTTGACAGGACCATCCTCTCTGTTAGGCCAATCACAGCCTTTAGAAAAGAGTCCGGGAGCGATCCGACGTGCATATTTCGGCGAAGATGGCGCTGGTTCCTGTCGTCTCCTGGCTGCTTCTCGCGGCCGGTCTCGTCCTGCCGGCCGCGGCCCAGGGCACGCTGAAGCAGAAATTCGGTGACTGGCAGTACCGGTGTGACCGGCCGAACCCCGCCGGGCCCGAGCAATGCATCCTAATCCAGAACGTGCTGGACCAATCCGATCTCAACCTCGCGGTGGTGATCCTGCGCGTCGAGGACAGCGCGGCCACGGCCGAGGCCCGCCGGCGCGACCCGGCAGCCCCGGCCGTCCGGCGCCCTGTCCTCCGCGTGATCGCGCCGCTTGGCATCCTGCTGCCACGGGGCCTCGGCCTCAAGATCGACGAACGCGATATCGGCTCGACCGGCTTCGTCCGCTGCCTCGAAAGTGGCTGTGTCGCCGAGGTCGACATGGACAATGCCTTGATCGACGGGTTCAAGAAGGGCAAGGTCGCGCTCTTCGCCGTGTTCCTGACGCCGGAAGAAGGCCGCGGCCTTCCCGTGACGCTTTCGGGGTTCGAGCAGGGTTTCGCGCAGCTTCAGTGAGGATTGTGCCGTGAGCGTTGGTGCCGTGTCTGTCCGTCTTGCCCTTCTTGCCGGCCTCGGTATGGCCCTGGCCGCCTGCCAGAGCACCTCGTCGGGCAATGAACCCAGCGCAACCGAGCGCCGTGTGACCGAGCGGATCTTTCTCGGGGGCACAAAGCTGCCGGAACAGAAGGAAGAGGTACGCGAGCTCGGCTGCCCGTCGGCCAGCATCCTCGACGGCACGGCTGCCTATCGCACCGGAGATGCCACGCAGGCCCGGGGCGTCGCCTACCAGGCCGCGATCGAGGATCTCGCCCGGGAATGCCGCCAGGAAGGCAACATGATGCGGATCAAGGTCGGCATCCAGGGCCGCGTCCTGCTGGGCGAGGCCGGGCGGCCCGGCAATTACACCATTCCTGTCCGCGTTGCCGTCCGCGGCAATGGCCAGACGCTGTCGACCCGGCTCGTCCCCGTTGCGGTGACGATCCCGGCCAGCGACAGCCAGGCAGCCTTCGTCACGGTGGATGATTCGATCTCCGTCCCGATCACGGCGGCCGATCCGGCCGAGCAGTATTCCGTGCTGATCGGCCTTGATCCACAGGGGGCTCGCCAAACCGGGGCGCGTCGTCAACGCCGCAATTGACTTGCGCACCAAAAGCGCTACGTCAGCGCGTATGGCCATCTCCCGCGCGGGAGAGAGCGGGTTCGCCCGCCGCCGAAGGCGCAACCGCCCCGGAAACGCTCAGGCAGAAGGACCGCGCGAGAAAAGCCGCTCTGGAAAGCGAGGGCACATCCCTCCACCGACGGAGTAAGCCGCGGCGCGGCGAAATCTCTCAGGTTCCGTGACAGAGGGGGCAGCACCGTTCCACCCGGAACGGCATGCATCCTTGTCACGGAGGCGGCGCGAGCCGGCGAGAGAAATGGCTGAAACCGCTGCAGGCGACCTGAAATATACGCCCCTCGATGCCTGGCATGTCGCGCAGGGCGCCCGCATGGTGCCGTTCGCCGGATATTCCATGCCCGTCCAGTACAAGGATGGCATCCTGACCGAGCATCTCTGGACGCGTGCCCATGCCGGCCTGTTCGATGTCTCCCATATGGGTCAGTGCTTCGTCCATTCCGACAGCTGGGAGAAGACCGCCGCCGCCCTCGAGACCCTCGTCCCGGCGGATATCCTGAACCTCAAGCCCGGCCAGCAGCGCTATTCGCAGCTTCTTGCCCCCGATGGCGGCATCCTCGACGACCTGATGATCACCCGCTCGGCCTATGAAGGGCATGAGGGCTGGGCCTATCTCGTCGTCAATGCCGGCTGCAAGGATGCCGACTACGCCCATATCGCGGCGCATCTCCCGGCCGGCGTGTCGCTCCGCGTCGAGCAGGATCTCGCGCTGATCGCGCTGCAGGGCCCCGAGGCCGTCGAGGTGATCGCCACGATGGTTCCGGCCATCCGGACCGTGCCGTTCATGGCCTATCACGCGGCCCAGCTTGACGGTGTCTGGCTCCATATCTCGCGTTCCGGCTATACCGGCGAGGACGGAGTCGAGATCTCCATCCCCGCGAAGGATGTCGTCGCCTTCTGTGATCGCCTGCTGAAGGATCCGCGCGTCCGCCCGATCGGCCTCGGCGCGCGGGATTCGCTGCGGCTTGAGGCCGGGCTTTGCCTCTACGGCCATGACATCGACACCACGACCTCGCCGATCGAGGCTGACCTGAAATGGTCGATCCAGAAGCGCCGGCGCGAGCAGGGCGGCTTCCCGGGCGCGGATCGCATCCGGCGCGAACTGGCCGCAGGCCCGGCGCGACTGCGCGTCGGCCTGCTGCCCGAGGGTCGCCAGCCGGCGCGCGAAGGCACCGAGATCATGGCTGATGGCCGCCGTATCGGCACCGTCACGTCCGGCGGCTTCGGCCCCAGCGTCAACGGCCCGGTGGCCATGGGCTATGTCGAGACGGCGTTCGCCGCACCCGGCACCCCGGTCACGCTGATTGTCCGGGGCAAGGAACTGCCGGCGCGCATCGCGCCGATGCCGTTCGTTCCGCACCGCTATTTCCGCTAACCGCATCCGGGGGAGACCGATATGACGACCTACTACACCAAGGATCACGAATATGTCCGCGTCGAAGGCGATACCGGTATTGTCGGCATCACCGATTACGCGCAGAGCCAGCTCGGCGATGTCGTCTTCGTCGAGCTGCCGGAAGTCGGCAAGGCCGTGAAGGCCGGCGGCGAGGCTGCCGTGGTCGAGAGCGTCAAGGCCGCCTCGGATGTCTATGCCCCGGTTTCGGGCGAGGTCGTTGCCGTGAATGACGGCCTCCCGGACAGCCCGGCCACCATCAACGAGGATCCCGAAGGCAAGGGCTGGTTCATGAAGATCCGCCTTGCCGACAAGGGCGAGCTTGCCGGCCTCATGGATGAGGCGGCCTACAAGGCGATGATCGGCGCCTGATTTTTTCCGGTCTTTTTTCAGCAAGGAGTTTTCAGAATGGCCCATGAATATATCGCAAAGGTCAGCTGGTCGCGCGGCGACGAGCCCTTCACCGACAACAAATACTCACGCGGCCATCTCTGGACCTTTGACGGCGGCATCTCGGTGCCCGGGTCGTCGGCGCCGTCCTCGGTGCCGCTGTATTCGAAGGCGGATGCGGTGGATCCGGAAGAGGCGCTCGTGGCCTCGGTCTCGAGCTGCCACATGCTGTTCTTCCTCGCCTTCTGCGCGCTGAAGGGCTTCCGCGTCGATTCCTATATCGACGATGCCGTCGGCACCATGACGAAGAACGAACGCGGCAAGCTGTATATCAGCCATGTCGCGCTGAAGCCGGTCATCACCTTTTCCGGCGAGAAGAGGCCCGATGCGGAAACCATCGACCGACTGCACCACCGTGCGCATGAGGAATGCTACATCGCCAATTCCCTGCGCGCGGATGTCGAACTGATCCCTACGGACCCGATTTATGCCTGAGCATCCTCAGGCGAAGCCGATGCCGGCTCGCCTGAGGACCACGCGACACGACAGGAACAAAAGAGCAGGAAAGCCCCGACCATGCGCTATCTTCCCCTTTCGGATGCTGACAGGACGGCCATGCTGGCCCGGATCGGCGTCAAGGATATCGACGCCCTCTTCGCCGACATTCCCGCCGACAAGCTGCTGAAAGCGCCGGTCGACCTGCCGCGCCGGAAGGGCGAACTGGAGGTCGAACGTCAGCTCGGCCGCCTCGCGGCGAAAAACGTTCCTGCCTCGTCGGTCCCGTTCTTTGTCGGGGCCGGCGCCTACAAGCATCACGTTCCCGCCACGGTGGACCACCTGATCCAGCGCTCGGAATTCCTCACCAGCTACACGCCCTACCAGCCGGAAATCGCGCAGGGCACCCTGCAATACCTGTTCGAGTTCCAGACCCAGGTCGCCCTGCTGACCGGCATGGAAGTGGCCAATGCCTCGATGTATGACGGCTCGACCGGCACCGGCGAGGCCGTGCTGATGGCGCATCGCATCACGAAGCGCCGCAAGGCGGTGCTCTCGGGCGGGCTGCATCCGCATTACGCCGATGTGGTGCGCACGCTCTCGCACATGGCCAGCGATTCCGTCGTTTCGGCCCCGGCCAGCCCGCTGGCGGATGAGGACCTGATCGCGCTGATCGATGGCGAGACGTCCTGCGTGGTCGTCCAGAACCCGGATGTCTTCGGCAATATCCGCGATCTCCGGCCGATTGCCGCCGCGGCGCAGGCCAAGGGCGCGCTGCTGATCGCCGTCTTCACCGAGGCGGTTTCGCTGGGCCTGATCGAATCCCCCGGTGCGATGGGCGCCGATATCGTGGTGGGCGAGGGCCAGTCGATCGGCAATGCGCTGAATTTCGGCGGACCCTATGTCGGCCTCTTTGCGGCCAAGCAGAAATATGTCCGGCAGATGCCGGGCCGCCTCTGCGGCGAGACCGTCGATGCCGAGGGCCAGCGCGGCTTCGTCCTCACGCTCTCCACCCGCGAGCAGCATATCCGGCGCGACAAGGCGACGTCGAATATCTGCACCAATTCGGGTCTGTGCTGCCTCGCCTTCACCATCCACATGACCCTGCTCGGCGAGGCCGGGCTGAAGCGGCTGGCCCGGATCAACCATGCCAACGCCGTGAAGCTGGCCGATGCCCTCGCCGGTGTGAAGGGGGTCAGCATCCTCAACAAGGCCTTCTTCAACGAATTCACCCTCCGTGTGCCGGGCAAGGCGGCGGATGTGGTGGAAAAGCTCGCCGGCAAGGGCGTGCTCGGCGGCGTGCCCTATTCGCGCCTCGCGCCGGAAGCCGGCCTCGATGACCTGATCCTCGTCGCCTCGACCGAGGTGAATTCCGATGATGACCGCGCAGCCTTCGTGGCTGCCCTGAAGGAGGTGCTGTGATGCTCAACAACCAGGGACGTCCCACCGCCGCCGGCGAGGCCACCGGCTCCGCCCATCCCACCTTCACCGGCAACCAGGCCCTGCAGATCGAGGAAGCCCTGCTGTTCGAGATCGGCCGGGCCGATTGCACGGGCGTCGATCTCGATGAGCCCGCCTCCTTCACGCCGCGTCTCGGCGGGCTGGAGCGCAGGGGCGATATCGGGCTGGTCGGGCTTTCGGAGCCGGAGACGATGCGGCACTTCGTGCGGCTCAGCCAGAAGAATTACGGCATCGATACCGGGCTCTTCCCGCTCGGTTCCTGCACGATGAAGCACAATCCGCGCCTCAACGAGAAGATGGCTCGGCTGCCCGGTTTCGCGGATATCCACCCGCTCCAGCCGCAATCCACCGTGCAGGGCGCGCTCGAACTGATCGACCAGCTTGCCCATTGGCTCATGGTCCTCACCGGAACCTCGGCCGTGGCGATGTCGCCGAAGGCCGGTGCCCATGGTGAGCTCGCCGGGATGATGGCCATCAAGGCGGCGATTGACGCCAAGGGCGAGGGAGCAATCCGCAACGTCGTGCTCGTGCCGGAATCCGCCCATGGCACCAACCCGGCCACGGCGGCGCTGATCGGCTTCGTCGTCAAGCCGGTTCCCGCCCGCGCCGATGGCACCGTCCATGTCGAGGATGTGCAGGCCCTTCTCGGCCCGGATGTCGCGGCGATCATGCTGACCAATCCGAATACCTGCGGCATCTTCGAGCCGCAGATCGTCGAGATTGCCAGGGCGATGCACGATGCCGGCGCCTATTTCTACTGCGACGGCGCGAATTTCAACGCCATCGTCGGCAAGGCCCGTCCGGGCGATCTCGGCATCGATGCGATGCATATCAACCTGCACAAGACCTTCTCCACCCCGCATGGCGGCGGCGGCCCCGGAGCCGGTCCCGTCGTCCTGTCCGACCGGCTGGCCCGCTTTGCTCCGCTGCCCTTCATTCGCCGGGATGGCAGCCATTATGCGCTGGTCGAGACGGCGGACCAGGCCGGCGATGTGCAGGCCTTCGGCCGCGTCACCGCCTTCCATGGCCAGATGGGCATGTATGTGCGGGCCCTCGCCTACATGCTCAGCCATGGCTCGGACGGCATGAAGCAGGCCTCGGAAGATGCCGTGCTCAACGCCAACTACATCCGCGCCGGCCTCGAGGACCTGATGTCCTTGCCCTTCCCGGATCATCCCTCGATGCACGAAGCCCTTTTCGATGACAGCTGGCTGAAGGATACCGGCGTCACCACGCTCGATTTCGCCAAGGCGATGATCGACGAGGGCTATCACCCGATGACGATGTATTTCCCGCTTGTCGTCCATGGCGCCATGCTGATCGAGCCGACCGAGAGCGAAAGCCGCGCCTCGCTCGACCTCTTCATCATGACGCTGCGCGACCTCGCTTTGCGGGCGAAACGGGGTGAGACCGAGCGGTTCTCGGCCGCGCCGTATCATGCGCCGCGCCGCCGCCTTGACGAAACCCGCGCCGCGCGCAACCCGATCCTGCGCTGGACGCCGCCGCAGCCGATCCAGCAGGCGGCAGAATAAGGAACATTCGAGAGCCGGGCCTGTGCCCGGCTCTGGTCCTTCGGGGCGACTGCTTCCCGGGCGGCTCACATGCCCCGGAAGATCCCCATCGCGCGGCTGATCGCTGCCTCGCGTGCGGCCGGGTTGGTGCCGATCGTGACCACGCCGCTGCCATCTGCGGAGAACGCAGCCTTTCGCGTCCTCAGCGGCATGTTCGGATAATCGAAATCGTGATGCGCATCCGGGTAGCCGACGAAGGTCACGCCCGGCAGGGCCTGGCACGGCGCCGCCGGTGTCCAGTTATCCGCGAGCCCGTGCAGGATGGTGATCGGCAGCCTCGGGCGGAAGTCCTGCTTGGCCATGGTCCGGCAGCCGGGATAGAAGGCCACCGCGGTGCGGAAATCCACGCCTTTGGGCCGGCGGATATCCCGGACGGCGCTCAGAACGGTCGTCCCGCCATTCGACCAGCCGAGCAGGCCGATCCGGTTCCGCTGCACATCCGGCCGTGCGGCCAGCCATTCGGCCGTCGCGAAGGCATCGTATGCGCGGTCCTTCGAGCGCACATCGCGGTCGCGGACATTGCATTGCGAACCGAGCCCCCGGGACGCGAAACTCTCGGGGAAGACAACCACGAAGCCTGCCGCCTGCAGGCGGGCGCCCCAGTCCCTGTGGCGGGCGCTGACCGTCTCGCGCGGGCTACCAAGGCCGCCACAGCCATGCAGCGCGACGATGGCGGGGAAGGGACCCGCGCCTTCGGGCTTGAGCATCAGGGCCTTGAGGCTCACCCCGCCGCGGCCGGGAATGGCCACCCACTCCTCGGCCGCGGCGGGGGCAACGGTCAGCAGGATGGCGGCAAGGGATGAAACAAGGCTGGCGGCGACAATCGAGGATGATCGCATGGTCGTTCTCCTGGAATCCGCCAATCCCCGGGACACAGTGCCGCATGGCGGCCCGAAGCACAAGAAAAAGGCCGCCTCGGGGGCGGCCTTGAACCATCGGCAGGGCAGAGAGGCGTCAGTTGAGACGCTTCTTCACATCCTCGAGGCCGGCAGCAAAGGCATCGTCGCCCTTCGCCGCACTCAGGATCTGCGCCGCAGCCTTGGTCGCGAGATCGACCGCAGCCGACCGGACCTCGGCCATGGCCTGGCTCTCTGCATGCTGGATCTTGAGCTCGGCCTGCTCGGTCCGGCGCTTCACGAAATCCTCGAGCTTGGTCTTCGCTTCGGCTTCCAGACGCCTGGCCTCGTCCTGCGCGGCAGAGACGATGCCGGCAGCTTCCTGCTCGGCAGCCACGCGTTTGGCTTCATAGCTCTTCAGCAGGGCAGCGGCCTCGTTGCGAAGCTTCTCGGCTTCGTCGAGCTGCGCCTTGATCCGGGCACCCCGGGCGTCGAGTGCGCCGAGGATCTTCGTATGGACCCCGAAATAGCCGAGGATCCCCAGGAAGATGAAGAAGGAAGCGGCAACCCAGAATTCAGCGGTCATGGCTCCGACTCCTCATTCGCCGCGGGCGGCATTGATGGCCTTGGTCACGGCAGCAGCCGTGGGGGCCTTGCCGGCAAGCTGCTCGACGATCGCCGAGACAGCGTCCTTGGCAATGTCCTCGACATTCGCCATGGCCTTCGCCTTGGTTTCGTTGATGCTCGCCTCGGCGGCGACCATCTTCGCGGCGAGATCCTTCTCGACAGCGCTGCGCTTGGCGTCGATCTCCCGCGCGCTCTTGGTGCGGGCCTCCTGGGCGATGGCCTGGGCATTTGCCTTCGCCTTGGCCAGCGCCTGCTCGAGGCCCTGCGCCTCGGCTTCCGCCGCAGCCTGAGCCTTCGAGGCCTGGGCCAGCGAGGATTCGATCGTGGCCTCGCGCTCGGACAGAATGGCCCCGACGCGCGGCAGCGCGACGCGGCTCATCAGCAGATAGAGCGTGCCGAAGGTCAACGCGAGCCAGAACAGCTGACCGGCGAAGGTGGTCGCGTTGAAAGGCGGGAATCCGCCCTTGGACTCTGCGGCAAACGCGGGGAGCGCCGACGACAGGACGAGGGCAGAGGCTAGAAATCGGCGCATCGAACGCTCCTTGGGTGGGAACGGCGGACCCGGAGTGATCCGGGCCGGGGATGGCGGGTTCGCCATCCCGTTTCGTGGTGGCAGGCCGGCAGGCCGGCCGGCATCGTCAGACGACGAAGAGCAGGACCAGCGCGACGACGAAGCAGAAGATGCCAAGACCTTCGGCAAGCGCGGCACCGATGAAGGCGCGGCCGAACTGGCCATCAGCCGCCGACGGGTTGCGCAGGGCGCCCGAGAGGAAGTTGCCGAAGATGTTGCCGACGCCGATGGCAGCGAGGCCCATGCCAAGGCAGGCGAGGCCGGCGCCGATAAACTTGGCGAGAGCGGAGGCAGCAGCGAGTTCCATCGAATTTCTCCTGGTTGGGATGGATGTAAAAGCGGAAAGCCTTCAGCAAGATGTCTGCGGGTCAGTGTCCCGGGTGCAGCGCATCGTTGAGATAGACGCAGGTGAGGATCGTGAAGACATAGGCCTGCAGGAAGGCCACAAGGAATTCCAGCGCCGTCAGCGCAACCGCCAGCAGCAGGGGCAGCGGCGCGAGGATTCCCGCTGCACCCGCTCCGAGGAGAGCGGCCACGAAGGCACCGAACACCTTGAGCGCGATATGGCCGGCAAGCATGTTGCCGAAAAGACGGAGCGAAAGGCTGATCGGACGCGACACGAAGGACACGACTTCGATCAGCACCATGAAGGGCAGCAGCCAGCCGGGCACGCCCGACGGCACGAACAGGCCGAAGAAATGGGAGCCATGGCCGACAATGCCGGCCACCAGCACCACCGTGATCACCAGCATCGCGAAGGCGGCGGTGACGATGATGTGGCTGGTCGTGGTGAAGGAGCCCGGAATCATGCCGAGCATGTTGGCCGCAAAGACAAACATGAAGAGCGAGAACACGAACGGGAAGAACTTCATCCCTTCGCGGCCGGTCACGCCGGTCAGCGTGTTGGCGACGAATTCATAGGCCATCTCGGCCAGGCTCTGCAGGCGCCCGGGAACAATCGAGCGCGAGGCGCTGCCATAGACCATGACGAATGTCGTTACCGAAACGGCAATGACCATCCACAGGGCCGAATTGGTGAAGGACATGTCGAACCCGAACAGGTTGATCGGGACGAGCTTCTGGATTTCGAACTGATGGATCGGATCAATCGTGCCCGGTTGCGCCACGTGTCGTCGTCCTTGTCATCTGCCGAGGGATCGGCGTTCCATTCACGTCCTTGGCCCGTCCGTGCCGTCGGTGCGGCGCATGCCGAGCTTGTAGAGGTTGAGAAACCCCGCTGCCATGCCGACCATCAGGAAGATGATCAGAAAGATCGGCAGGGTCCCGAATTGCCGGTCGAGCAGATACCCGATACCGCCCCCGACGATCACGCCCGCCGCCAGTTCCGACGTGGCACGCATCGCCTTGGCGAAAGCGCCGTTGTCGGACCCCTTCGACGATGGCCGGCCGAACAGACCACCGCGAGTGCTCTCGCCCTCGCGCTGCGCCTTCAGCGCATCCAATCGTGACCGGAGCGACTCCATCTCACCGCCCGGCGAGGAAGCCTTGGAGCCCGGCTTGGGCACGTCAGGTTCCGGATCCGGCATGGTGCGACATCACCCTCTGAGGGAAACGCCCCGATTTTCCGAAGAAAGCCTAGGCGCAGCCGCGCAACGAAACAGTTTCCCGTTCCGCCACGTTGCCGGGGTGTTAATCAGGCGCGAATGCCAGTGTCAAGCCGCCAGATCGGCTGAAAAGTCACAGGGCTGCCCGAAGCATGGCATGCCGGGCAGCCTGTTGCCGCAATGCAGCAGAAATTCGGCTTTCCGGGCGGTCAAACCGCCTCGGCCAGCCGTTCCGCTTCGGCCAGATCCACGGAAACCAGCTGGCTGACACCGCGTTCGACCATGGTGACACCATAGAGCCGGTCCATCCGCGCCATCGAGATCGGGTTGTGGGTAATCACCAGGAACCGGGTCGCGGTGTCGCGCGCCATGTCATGCAGCAGGTCGCAGAGCCGCTCGACATTCGAATCGTCCAGCGGGGCATCGACCTCGTCGAGCACGCAGATCGGCGCGGGATTGGTCAGGAACACGGCGAAGATCAAAGCCGTCGCCGTCAGCGCCTGCTCGCCCCCGGAAAGCAGCGACAGCAATTGCGGCTTCTTCCCCGGCGGCTTGGCGATGATCTCCAGCCCCGCCTCCAGCGGATCATCCGCCTCGATCAGCTGCAATTCCGCCGTGCCGCCGCCGAACAGCCGGCCGAACAGCTTCTGGAACTGCGCGTTGACGCTGTCGAACGCCGCGCGCAGCCGTTGCCGGCCCTCGCTGTTGAGCGTGTCGATGGCGCGCCGGAATTTCCGGATCGCCTCCATCACATCCTCGCGTTCGCGGGCCAGCCCGCTGCGTTCGGCCTCGATCTCCTGCAATTCGAGATCGGCGCGGAGATTGACCGCACCCAGCCGGTCACGATCCTGCCGCAGGTCGGTGAGCCGGGCCTCCATCTGCGCCGGCTCCGCCTTCTTCGCCACGGCGAGCGCGGCCAGCCGGGCAGGAAGCTCGGACAGCGGTGCATCGAGCTTCTCCTCGACGGCCTGAATCATCTGGCGATGGCGGGCGACGGCGGATTCATGCTGGACCTGCAGCCGGGCACTGGCCTCGCGCGTATCCGCCAGCGCCGCCATGGCCTGCCGGGCGGCCTCGTCGGCGGAGCGGTCCCGCGCCTCGGCGAGGGCAAGGGCATCCTGCGCCGTGCGGAGATCCGATTCGCGGGTCTCGATCTGGAGAGCGATGCCTCGGCGCTTCGCGGCCAGAGTGGCCGGCAGGCCATCCAGCGCCTCGGCCTCGGCCCGGAGCCGGGCAAGGCGTTCGGCCTGGTCGATCTCGGACCGGCGTGCCCGCTCGATCCGCTCGTCCCAGGCGGCGCGATCGCGTGCCAGCTGTTCGATCCGGCTCCTCTGGCCGGCAATGCGGGCCTGCCGCGCGGCCTGCGCCTGCGTCGCCTCGCGCTCCGCCTGCCGGAGGGCATCGACCGTCTCCCGCAAGGGTGCCAGCCCGGCTTCGCCCTGCGGTGCGTCGCCGAGCGCCGCCCGGGCGGCTTCCCGCTCGGCCAGCCGGGTCGTGGCCGCCTGCCGGTCCGGTTCGAGCGCAGCCAGCCGCGCCCGGGCTGTTTCCAGCCGGATCCGCACTTCTTCCGTCCGGCGGAGGGCGCGCTGCCATTCCGCCTGGGCCTGCTCGCGCGCCTGCCCGGCGCGGCGCAAGGCCTCGCGGGCCTGCATCTCGGCGTCCTGTGTCTTCCGGGTCGCCAGCGACAGGCGATCGATCTCGGCCCGGATCGCGTCCCGCTTCGTCCGCGCTTCGTTGGCCTGCGCCTCGACCTCGGCCAGCCGGTTGCGCTCGGCCAGCCGGCGGGCGGCGGCGCTTGGTGCTTCGGCACGGGCCACGAACCCGTCCCAGCGCCAGAGATCGCCCTCGCGCGAGACAAGCCGTTGACCCTGGCGCAGATGGGCGCGCAGGCGATGCCCATCCTCGCGGGTGACGATGCCGATCTGCGAGAGGCGCGGATGCAGCACGGCGGGCGCCTCGACCACCGACAGGGCGGGCATCACGCCATCGGGGAGTGCCGGCAACGTGTCTTCCCGCGCCGCGCCGTCCCAGTGCCGGGTCGCGCCGGTCTCGATCGCGGCCTCGAGATCCTCGCCGAGGGCGGCGGCCAGCGCGGTTTCGTAGCCCGCCTGCACCGCGACAAGATCGATCACCGGCGTCCAGAGGCCGGGTTCGGTCTGGTCAACCAGTTTGCGGATGGTCCGGGCTTCCGTGTCGAGCCGCTGGGAAACGCGCTCCGCCTCCGCGAGGCGGGGGCGGACGGCCTGTTCCTCGCCACGTGCCTGATGCGCCCGCCGCTCGGCTTCGTCCAGCGCGGCCTGCGCGGCCGCGAACGCCGCGCCTGCGGCCTCCGAGGCTGCCTGCAGCCGGTCGACCTCCGCCAGCGCGCCCGCATCCCGTTCCGCCAGGGCAAGGGCGGCGCGCGCCTGTTCCATGGCGGCATCGAGCCGGGCAAGATCCTGCCGGGCCTCGAGGATCCGCTGGTCGGCAGCCCGGCGGCCGGCCTGCGCCTCGGCCAGTTCCAACTGCAACGCGGCCAGATCCGCCTCGGCCTGAAGCCGGGCAGCGGCAGCCTGGTCAAGCCGGAGACGGTCATCCCCGGCCGTCGCTTCATCGACGGCCAGCGCCGCTGCAAGGCTGTCCTGCTCGGCAGCCAGTTTCGCGATAGCGCCATCGGCATCCGCCAGCACATTCCGTGCGGCGTCGACATCCTTCTCCGAATCGCGCTGGCGTGCCGCCAGTTCGGCCAGCCGGGCCTCGACCTGCCGGATCTCGCTGTCCAGCGTCTCGCGCTGGACGAGATCCTGCTGCAAGGCTGCCTGCGCGAGCCCGGCCGTGCGGCGGGCCTGGTCCAGTTCATGCTGGGCGACGGCACGGCCCCGTTCCGCCTCGCCCTGGGTCGTCATCGCCGTGGCGATGGCCCGCACGGAGGCTTCGTGCGCTTGCCTCAGCCGGGCCATTTCGGCTTCGGCCTCGGCCAATCCTTCGGCCAGCAGGAGCAATTCCAGTTCCCGGATCTCGGCCGAAAACAGCCGGTAGCGCTCCGCACCCTTGGCCTGGCGGCGAAGATCGGTCATTTGCCGGTCAAGCTGGCCGAGCACATCCTCGGTGCGCGTCAGGTTCTCCTCGGCCTGCCGCAGCCGCAACTCGGCTTCATGCCGGCGGGCATGCAGCCCGGCAATGCCGGCGGCATCCTCGAGGATGCGGCGGCGGTGCTGCGGCTTGGCGGCGATGAGTTCCCCGATCTGCCCCTGCCGCACCATGGACGGCGAGCGCGCGCCGCTGGCGGCATCGGCGAACAGGATCTGCACATCCCGCGCGCGGACCTCGCGGCCGTTCATCCGGTAGGTCGAGCCCTGTTCGCGGACGATCTTGCGCGAGATCTCGATCTGGTCGGCGCCGGCAAGGAAGCCGGGCAGGTCCGACGGCGGGTCGCTCAGCCGGATCGAGACTTCGGCATGGTTCCGCTCGGGCCGGTTGCCGGAGCCGGCGAAGATCACGTCGTCCATCCCGCCGCCGCGCAGCGACCTGGAGGAGGTCTCGCCCATCACCCAGCGCAACGCCTCGACAAGGTTCGACTTGCCGCAGCCATTCGGGCCGACCACGCCGGTCAGCCCGGGCGCGATCAGCACGTCGGTGGGATCGACGAAGGTCTTGAAACCCGCAAGGCGGAGCCGTTCGAACTTCACCCTGTCCCGCCTCCGTTTCGGTTCCGGCCGGCGGAAAACCGCTGCGGCTTATGGTTTCAGCAAGGGTTCCAGCAGCTTGTCCAGTTCCTCGATGCTCATGTCACCGCGGCGGACCTGACCGTTGATGAAGAAGGTCGGCGTGGAATTGACGCCATGCACTTCCGCGCCCCGCTTCTTCGCAGCATTCAGGCCGTCATAAACCGACTGGTTTTTCAAGCAGGCCTCGAAGCTTTCCTGTGTGAAACCGGCCTGCCGGGCAATGGCCAGAAGGGCATCGAGCGGCTTGTCCGAGCCGGCCCAGTTCGGCAATTGCTGGAACAGCACCGAGACCAGCGGGAAATAGCGCTGCTCGCTGGAGCAGCGGGCCATCATCGAGGCGGCAGTCGAAAGCGGATCGAGCGGGAACTCGCGGAAAATCAGCCGGACCTTGCCGGTATCGATGTACTTTTCCTTCAGCGCCGGAAAGGTCCGGTTGTGGAAATTCGCGCAATGCCCGCAGGTCAGCGAGGCATATTCGATGATGGTCACCGGCGCGTCGTCGCGGCCGAGCACCTTGTCGCCCAGCGGGCCGGCCTGGAGAAGGGCATCCGGCGTCTTGCCCTGCGCGAGCGCAGCGGCGGGCAGGACGGCGATCCCGAGGGCCAACGCGGCAGAGCGCATCACGGTCCGGCGGTTGGCAGGAAGGAAGGGCTGGCTCATGGTGACAAATCCCGTGGCAGGGCGCGGCGTCCGGCCGCGCGAAAACTCGAAACCTGCCCGCCATTTGTTCCAAGCCGCGCCGCAAGGCAAGCCCCGCTTCTCCGCATGGCTGCAGGATCACCCGGTTCTAGCGCGGCTTTTGTGCCGGAACTGTGGCCGCTTCCGGCGGCTGGCTGGCCATCTCCTCCGCTTTCCGCGTGATTCCCGCGCCCAGAACGGCCAGCGCATGGCGCAGATCCTCGGCCTCGATCCGCCCGAGCCCCTGTTCCATGCGGGCGACGAGGGCCGGATCAAGTTGTCGTGAGCGGGGCGGGGCGGGCGCCGGCGCCTTCGGCATCTGGTGCACCACGATGGCCCCGATGCAGCCGAAGCCGAGCCGGCGGTTCACCGCCTCGATCAGGCCGGCGGAGGCCATCTGCACATCGAGCGCGAAGGCGCCGGGGCAGGCGACGATCAGCGTCGCCCGGCGGGCCCGTTCGGCCTTGTCGCTGGTGTTCTTTCCGGCCGGTGCGTCGATCTCGGTCCGGCGCGGCCAGCGGATCTCCAGCGGCCGGGTCCACTCGGCGAGGCGCGGCCCGACAATCTCGCGCCATTCGGTCAGGATCGCCGAGGTCGCGAAGCCGCGCTGCCGCAGGGCCGGCTCGATCGTGCCCGGCACCAGGTCGGAGAGTCGGGCAGGCCCCTTGCGGCGCGGCTTTCTCTGCGGGCTGTCCTGGCTCATCTTCTCCACAATCGGTTGGGGGCGCCGGCGGGCTGCGCGGTTCTGCCGGCTTGTTGGCGGCAGCGGAAGCCGCCACAAGACGGGGAGGATCGTAGCGGGTTCGCTCCGGCAGACCAAGAGGCCGGCCGGATGACGCAAGGGAGACAGAGGTGGCCGCGCCACGCCGATCACGGACAGACGGGCCCGCCGATCCGCGGAGTCTCGCCCTGCTCGACTGGTATGACCGCCACCGCCGCGTCCTGCCCTGGCGCGCCGGGCCCGGCGAGCGGCCGGACCCGTACCATGTCTGGCTGTCCGAGATCATGCTCCAGCAGACAACCGTCGAGACGGTGAAACCCTATTTCGCGAAGTTTCTCGCGCTCTGGCCGGATATACGCGCCCTTGCGGCGGCCGAGGATCAGGCCGTGCTCTCCGCCTGGGCGGGCCTCGGCTATTACGCCCGCGCCCGGAACCTGATCGCCTGCGCTCGGGTCGTCGCTGCCCGCCCCGGTGCGGCCTTTCCGGAAACGGAAGAGGGATTGCGCGCCCTGCCGGGAATCGGCGCCTACACCGCCGCGGCGATTGCCGCCATCGCCTTCGGGGAGCCGGCCGTGGTGATCGACGGCAATATCGAGCGCGTCATCGCGCGGCTGGAGGCGATCGAGACGCCACTGCCGCGCGCCAGGGTCGAGATCGCCGCCGCGTTGCGCCCGATGGTGCCGCCGGCCCGGCCGGGTGACTTTGCGCAGGCGCTGATGGATCTCGGATCCGGCATCTGCCGGCCCCGCAACCCGGATTGCCTGCTCTGCCCGCTCCGCGCCGGATGCAAGGCGGCGGCGGAGGGGCGTGCCACCGCCTTTCCGGTCAAGCCGGCCCGGAAGGGCAAGGCGATCCGTCATGGCACGGCCTATCTCGTGCGGGACGGCGCGGGTCGGATCCTGCTGGGCACGCGGCCGGCGAAGGGCCTGCTGGCGGGCATGGCCGAGATCCCCAATTCCGGCTGGGCCGAGACCGCGCCGCCGGAATCCCCGCCCGTTCAGGCCGAGTGGACGCGGCGCAATGCGCCCGTCATCCATGTCTTCACCCATTTCGAATTGCGGCTGATCGTGGCCGAGGCCCGCCTGTCCGGCGAGATCCCGGCGCCGCCCGGCCTGCGCTGGGTGGCCGGGGCCGACCTTCCGGGCGAGCCGCTGCCCACCCTGTTCCGCAAGGTGATCGAGGCGGTCTGATCCGCTCAGGCTGCCTTCTGCGCGGCGCGGATTTCCGCGCGGAGCACGTCGATCGGCTGGCGCCGGCCCTCGATCTCGACATGCCAGAAGGTCCAGCCATTGCAGGCCGGAAGCCCTTGCACAAGCGCGCCGATCTTGTGGATCGACCCAACAATGCCATTCGCGCTGAGCTGTCCGTCCGGCCGGACAATGGCCTCGTGCCGGGCTTTCGCGTCGGTCAGCACCGTGCCGGCGGCGATCCGCCCCGTCTCGACGAGGCTGGCAAAGGCAACGCGCGGTTCCTCGCGCTTGGCGAGCGGCTGGGTCAGCAGGTCGGCCGGCAGCGGCGCGACAGCGGCGATCCGTTCCGCAGCGGCCTTCGCATAGCCCGCATCGCGTTCGATGCCGACGAAATGGCGGCCGAGCTTTTTCGCCACCGCGCCGGTCGTGCCGGTGCCGAAAAACGGATCCAGCACGAGATCGCCGGGATTGGTGGCCGAAAGCAGCACGCGCTGGAGCAGGGCTTCCGGCTTCTGCGTCGGATGCGCCTTGGCGCCCTGGCCATCCTTCAGGCGCTCCGCGCCGGTGCAGAGCGGCAGGAACCAGTCCGAGCGGGCCTGGCAATCCTCGTTGCCGGCCTTCAGCGCTTCGTAATGGAAGGTATATTTCTTCGCGCCGGCATCACGCGCGGCCCAGATCAGGGTCTCATGGGCATTGGTGAAGCGCCGGCCGCGGAAATTCGGCATCGGATTGGCCTTGCGCCAGATGATGTCGTTGAGAATCCAGAAGCCGAGATCCTGCAGGATCGCACCGACGCGGAAGATGTTGTGATAGGAGCCGATCACGAACAGCGTCGCGTTCGGCTTCATCGCGCGGCGCGCACCTTCCAGCCAGGCCCGGGTGAAGGAATCATAGGCGCCGAAGCTCGAGAACTGGTCCCATTCGTCATCCACCGCATCCACGAGGCTCTGGTCCGGCCGCGTCAGCGCGCCGGCGAGCTGCAGGTTGTAGGGCGGATCGGCAAAGACGAGATCGACCGAGGCTTCGGGCAGGCGTGCCAGCGCTTCGAGGCAATCCTCGTTGAGAATCTGATCCCGGAAAGGATGGTTCTGGAAAGACAAGCCGGCGCGGGAAGCGAGGTCCCGGGTACGCAATACCTGACCCCGGGACCCAAGACTTGTCGCTTCCGAGCGGAGGATACGCATGACAGCCGCACCGGTAAGAACTTCGACGCGGCCGACTATGGCGACGGGGGATGAAAACGAGGTTTACGGGGGATTCACGCTGCCTGTCCCTTTTTGGGATGGCTGGTGGCTCTCAGGATCCGCCGGTCAGGGCGCGGCAGGGCGCGTAGGACAGCCGGTGCAGCCGGCACAGGCCCAGCCGGGCGAGCGCTGCCTTGTGCGCCGGTGCCGGGTAGCCGGCATGACGGTCGAAGCCATAGCCGGGGTAACGCCGCTCCGCCTCGCGCATCATCGCGTCACGGGTGACCTTGGCGATGATCGAGGCAGCGGAGATGGCTGCCACGCGGGCATCGCCGCCGATCACCGCTGCGGTGGGAATGGCGAGCCCCGGCGGTGTGAACCTGCCATCGACGAGGGCCGCCTCGGCCGGGCGGGGCAGGGCCGCCAGCGCCCGCGCCATGGCCAGCAGGGTTGCGCCATGGATGTTGAGCCGGTCGATCTCCGCCGGCAGGACCGTGGCGAGGCCGATCTCGGCCGAGGCGAACAGCGCCTCCGCCAGAACCCCCCGGCGCGCGGCGGAGAGCGCCTTCGAATCGGCGAGGCCCGGTGGAATCCTCCCGGCCGGCAGGATGACGGCCGCCGCCACGACCGGCCCGGCCAGCGGGCCGCGACCGACCTCGTCAACGCCGGCGATCCGCGTCAGCCCTGCCTTGCGCCATGCAGAGGATTGGGGAATCTCGTCGGCCATGATGCCTTGCGCCCGGTTTGTGGCTATATGTCCTAGCCGGGACACAGCGAGGTTCAAGCCCGACCATGAGTGAAACGCCCCCCGGTGATGTGGAAAGCCTCGACGAGGCCGCGATTCTCGCGCGGTTCGCGCCCGGGGAAGCCGATCCGGCCGGGCTTGTCGCCTATGCGTTGCATCGCCGGGCGCTGATTGCCTTCCGGTCGGAATTCACCCGGCGGACCGGCACAGCGCCCTCGGCGGAGGCCGAACAGGCCTTTCTCATCTCGGAAACCACGCCGGCCCGCCTCGCTGCCTATCGCGAGGACGCCCTCCGCCGGCTTGGCCCCCCGCCGACGAAACCGCCCGAACCGGCGCCGCGCCGCAGGCTGCGCTGGATGGCGGTGTTCGGCGGGCCGCCCATGCTGATGCCGGACCAGCCTGACAAGGTGAACTGGCGCGGCCTGCTCTACCGGCTGGGCATGCTGTTGCTGGCCGTCATCGCCACGTCGCTGCTGCTACGGGTCCTATTCGTCCGGCCGCTCTGACGCTCTCAGAACAGCGACATCTGCGCGCCGGGAAGGACCGGCGGTGTGAAGAGATCCGTCCGCAGCCGCGAGGAATGCCGCCGCCGGATCCCCAGCCGCTGGCAGGCCATGCGGAACCGCTTGGCGAGCAGGTCGGCATAGGGCCCGGTTCCCGTCTGCCGTGTCCCGAATCGTGAATCATAATCCGCGCCGGATCGCATCGCCTGGACGAGGCTGAGCACATGCCGGAGCTTGCCCGGATAATGCACCAGCAGCCATTCGCGGAACAGTTCGCGCAGTTCGAGCGGCAGCCGGATCAGGATGTAGTTGGCCTCCTCGACACCGGCCGCGGCGCCCGCTTCCAGAATGGCCTCGATCTCATGGTCGTTGATCGCCGGAATGACCGGCGAGGCGAGGATCGCCGTGGGAATGCCGGCGGCGGAAAGCCGGCGCAGCGCGTCGAGCCGCCTCGCCGGCGTCGAGGCGCGGGGCTCCATCTTCCGGGCCAACGTACCGTCCAGCGTGGTCACCGACAGGGCCACCCGCGCCAGCCCTTTCGCCGCCATGGGGGCGAGCAGGTCGAGATCGCGCACCACCATCGCGTTCTTGGTCACGATCGTCACCGGATGCTGCGTCCGGGACAGCACCTCGAGGATCTGCCGGGTGATCCGGTAATGACGCTCGATCGGCTGGTAGGGATCGGTATTCGTCCCCAGCGCGATCTCGCGCGGCTGATAGCGGGGATGGGCCAGTTCGCGCTCCAGCAATTCCGCTGCATTGGGCTTGGCGAAGAGGCGCGATTCGAAATCCAGCCCCGGAGACAGCCCGAGATAGGCGTGGCTGGGCCGGGCATAGCAATAGGAGCAGCCATGCTCGCAGCCGCGATAGGGGTTGATCGAGCGGTCGAACGACAGGTCGGGCGAATCGTTCCGGGTGATGACCGAGACCGCCCGTTCCATCGTCGTCTCGGTGCGGAAGGGAGGCAGGGCCTCGTCCTCGTGCCAGCCGTCATCGAACGCCTCGCGCTGCTGCTTCTCGTAACGCCCGCCGGCATTGGTCACTGTGCCGCGGCCGCGCTCATGCGCGCGGGCCAAAGGGGTTTCCACGCGCTTGATCCGCTCGGCCTCGGCGGGATGGCGAGGGTCGCAACCGTTCATCATTCACTCCTGATATGAGAACGGAAAGTGAACAATTGGCAACGGGGAGTCAAGCCTTCCGGCAGGTCTGCGCCCTCTTGCCAAATGGCTTGCTGCGCTGCACAATAATGATGGCGGCAAACCTGTCCTGCGCGCCGGTCCGGAAAGGCTCCATGCTCACGGCTGTCATCGATGTGCGTCCCGAACCGCTTGCCCTGACGGCAACGTTGGGCCCGTTGGTCAGGGGCGTGGTCGAGGGGCTGGTCGGCAATGCGATGCTGATCTGCCGCCAGTCCACCGAGGATCTGGATTCGATCGCCGATGCGGCCGGCTGCCGGATCGTCACCGCCGAAAGCTGGCCGGAGGGCTTTGCCCGCGCGGCCACGCTGGCCCCCGGTTCCGGCCTGCTTGTGCTGGATACCGGCCTGCTGCTTGGCCCGGATTTCTGGCCGGTCCTGGCGGATATCCTGCCCGCTCTCGGGGCGCGGCCGGCCATGTCGCAGCCGGCGCTTGGCGGCGGCATGGGCGGCCTGTTCGACGGGCTGATCGAGGGGGTCCGCACGATGGGCGGGCGGCCGAGCCGCAATGCGGCCCTGCTGCTGCCGCCGAGCCGCGCGCGGGATATCGCGCTGGCCAAGCTCGATCCCTATTCGGTGCGGTTCGGCGCCGAGCTGGTCCGCCTCAAGGCGTCGGTCACCCGGGTGGAACTGCGCTGAACGCCCGTCCTATCGGGGCAGGCGGGCATAGAAATCGGCGATTTCCTGCATTTCCTGATCATCCATCAGGCGGCTCATGACGCGCATTTCCTTGTGCGGCCGCCGGCCGGCCCGGAAGTCCCGCATCTGTTTCAGCAGGTATTCGTAATTCTGCCCCGCCAGATGCGGCACGTCCTTGTCCTTGGCGATGCCGTCATCGCCATGGCAGGCCATGCATTCGAGAATGAGCTGGCGGTTCGGCTGCTGCGCCACCGCACCGGAACTGGCGAGCAGGGCCAGCAGGATCAATCGGGTTTTCATCCGCGCATCCTCTCAGACCGTGGCGCCCTGCGCCTTGACGCGGCGCAAATGCTCGTCGAGCCGGGGCATGATCTCGACGAAATTGCACGGCTGGTGCCGGTAGTCGAGCTGCGCCGCGAGAATTCCGTCCCAGGCATCCCTGCAGGCGCCGGGCGAGCCGGGCAGGCAGAAAATGTAGGTCGCGCCCGCAACGCCCGCTGTCGCCCGGGACTGGATGGTCGAGGTGCCGATCTTCGGGATCGAGATGTGGTGGAACAGCACCGAGAACCCGTCCATCCTTTTCTCGAAAAGCGGTTCGACCGCCTCTGGCGTCACATCCCGGCCGGTGAAGCCGGTGCCGCCGGTGGTGATGACCACGTCGACGCCCTTGTCGGCGATCCAGACGCGTATCCGCGCGCGGATCGCCTCCACGTCATCCGGCACGATGGCGCGGTCGGCCAGCCGGTGACCGGCGGCCTCGAGCCGCCCGACCAGCGTATCGCCGGATTTGTCATCCGCCAGCGTGCGCGTATCCGAGACCGTCAGCACCGCGATATTGAGCGGGATGAAGGCCTTGCTCTCGTCGAGACGGGACATCGACATGATCAGAGCGCCCGCGTGTTGAACGTGTCGCAGGCCGCGACCTGGCCGGTCCGCAGCCCTTGCTGCAGCCAGCGGACGCGCTGCTCCGACGTGCCGTGGGTGAAACTGTCCGGCACGACATAGCCCTGCGCCTGCTTCTGGAGCTTGTCATCCCCGATGGCCGCCGCCGCATTCATCGCCTCCTCGAGATCGCCCTGCTCGAGGATCCGCCAGCGCTGGTTGGCATGATGCGCCCAGACCCCGGCGAGGCAATCCGCCATCAGCTCCACCCGCACCGAAAGCTGGTTCGCCTCCCGGCGCGAAAGCCGTTGCTGGGCCTGCTGGACGCGCGGCAGGATGCCGAGCAGGTTCTCGATATGGTGGCCCATTTCATGCGCGATCACATAGGCATAGGCGAAGTCACCGCCAGCCCGCATCTTGGTGCGCATCTCCTCGAAGAAGCTCATGTCGAGATAGATGCGCGTATCGGCGGGGCAGTAGAACGGCCCCATCGCCGATTGCGCCCCGCCACAGGCCGAGCGCGTCGCGCCGCGGAAGATCACCAGCGGCGCTGGCTTGAACGGCACGCCGCGCTGCTGCGGCAGCACCTGCTGCCAGACATCCTCGTTCGTCTTGAGCACCCGCGCCACGAACACCCGGAGCTGCTCCTCCTGCGGCGAGGACGAGCGCGGCGGTGCGTTCTGCTGGCGCTGCACGACCTGCCCGCCGCTCCCGCCCGAGATCATCTCCGCCCCGCCGATCAGGATCGCGGGGTTGATCCCGAGCGCCCAGCCGATCAGCGTCAGGATGGCGATGGTGCCGAAGCCGAGGCTGCCGCGTCCGCCGGGAAACCCCCCGCCCAGCATCCCGCCGCCGCTGTCGCCGCGGCGATCCTCGACATTGGCGGATTCCTGGATGTCATCGAGACGCATGGTTCACTCCTCCCGCACGATGGGACCACTGATACCAAGCCGGGCCCGGGAACAAAATCGCCTTTTTTCCGGCCCGGCCTCCGGCGTCATTCCGCCGCAAGCCGCGCCCTGAGGGCCCGGAGGTCGCGCCAGGCCAGCGCCTTCTGGCCAGGCTGCCGCAGCAGATAGGCCGGATGCAGCGTCGCCAGTGTCGGGATTTTCCGTTCCGCGACCTCCACGTCGAACCATTGGCCGCGCAGGCGGAGGATGCCATCGCGCCGCCCGGTGAGGTTCTGCGTCGCCGGGGCCCCCATCGTCAGCAGGAATTCCGGCCCGGCCAGTTCGATCTGGCGATGGATGAAGGGGAGGCAGATCGCCACTTCCTGCGGGGTCGGCGTCCGGTTGCCGGGCGGGCGCCACGGCACGACATTGGCGATGTAGACGCCGTTGCGGTCAAGCCCGATCGCCTTCAGCATCTTGTCCAGCAACTGCCCGGCGCGGCCCACGAAGGGCTTGCCGGTCTCGTCTTCCTCGCGGCCCGGCGCCTCGCCGATGATCATGACGCGCGCCTTCGGATTGCCATCGGCGAAGACGAGCCGCGAAGCCGTCGCCTTGAGCGCGCATCCGTCAAACGCCGCCATGATGGTGGCCAGTTCCTCGAGGGAGGTGGCCGAGCGCGCCTGCAGGCGGGCCTGCATGATCGCATCATCCGGTGCAGGCGGTGCCGCGCGGATCGCCGGGGAGGATGGAGGGGGCGCCGCATTGGCGGGGGCCGGGCGGGCCGGGTGGGCCTCGGCCTCGCGTTCCGGCACGGCAGGTGGCGGCTGCAGCCGGTTCACCGGCTCGTCGCCGACAACCATGTCCACCCCGGCCGCAGCAAGGAATTCGAGGATCCGGCGCGGCGAGTGCGGTTCGGTCATCGCCAAGGCGCGGTCCTTTCCCGGATGCTTCCAGCTTGCAATTCGGCCATCCCGACGCCAGAAAGAGGCGCCTCCGGCACCGTGCCGGGCTCGGGACGTCATTCCCGACCCTGAAACTAGCCACCGGAGGGCAGGGCGACAAGCCGGTCTTGAATTTAGTTTACATATGAACTATTCAGGGCAGGCGGATTCGATTGAACCCGGGAACGAACGAGGGACGCGATGGAACTGCCGGAACGCGACGCGATGGAATATGATGTCGTCATCGTCGGTGGCGGCCCGGCCGGGCTTTCCACGGCGATCCGGCTGAAACAGGCCGCTGCCGAACGGGGCGAGGAGATTTCGGTTGTCCTCGTCGAGAAAGGCTCCGAAGTCGGCGCGCATATCCTCTCCGGCGCAGTGATCGATCCGGTCGGGCTGGACAAGCTGATCCCCGGCTGGCGCGACGATCCCGATTGCCCGGTGAAGACGCCGGTTGTCGATGACCGCTTCTATTTCCTCGGCCCGGCCGGTGGCATCCGGCTGCCGAATATCGCGATGCCGAAGCTGCTGGATAACCACGGCAATTACGTGATCTCGCTGGGCAATCTCTGCCGCTGGCTCGCCACGAAGGCGGAGGCCCTCGGCGTCGAGATCTATCCCGGCTTCGCGGCGCAGGAAGTGCTCTACAACGAAGCGGGCGCCGTGATCGGCATTGCCACGGGCGATATGGGCGTCAGCCGCGCCGGCGGGATGAAGGACAGCTTTACCCGCGGCATGGCGCTGATGGGCAAGTACACGCTCTTCGCGGAAGGGGTGCGTGGCCATCTCTCGAAGCAGCTCATCGCCCGGTTCGGCCTCGATGAGGGACGCGATGTCCCGAAATTCGGCATCGGCCTGAAGGAACTCTGGCAGATCGATCCGGCCAAGCACCAGCCCGGCCTCGTCCAGCATTCCTTCGGTTGGCCGCTGGATTCGAAGACCGGCGGCGGTTCTTTCCTCTACCATTTCGACGACAACCTCGTCTCGATCGGCTTCGTCGTCCATCTGAACTACCAGAACCCGACGCTCTCTCCCTTCGACGAGTTCCAGCGCTTCAAGCAGCATCCGATGATCCGCGAGGTGCTGGAAGGCGGCAAGCGCCTCTCCTACGGCGCACGCGCCATCACCGAGGGCGGCTGGCAGAGCGTGCCGAAACTCTGCTTCCCCGGCGGCGCGCTGGTGGGCTGCTCGGCAGGCTTCGTCAATGTGCCGCGCATCAAGGGCAGCCATAACGCCATGCTCTCGGGCATGCTCGCGGCGGATACGATTGCCGAGGCGCTGGCCGAAGGCCGTGCGGGCGATGAACTGCTGGCCTACGAGCAGGCCTGGCGGTCGAGCGAGATCGGCAAGGACCTGAAGAAGGTCCGCAACGTGAAGCCGCTCTGGTCGAAATTCGGTACCTGGATCGGCGTGCCGCTGGGCGCCGTCGACATGTGGTGCAACGAGCTGTTCGGCGTCTCGCCTTTCGGCACGCTGAAGCATGGCAAGACCGACGCCGCCTCGCTGAAGCCGCTGGCCGAGGTGACGCCGATCACCTATCCGAAGCCGGATGGCGTGATCTCCTTCGACAAGCTGTCGTCGGTTTTCCTGTCCGGAACCAACCACGAGGAAGACCAGCCGATCCACCTGACGCTGAAGGATGCCGCCGTGCCGATTGCCCGGAACCTTCCGGTCTATGGCGAGCCGGCGCGGCTCTATTGCCCGGCCGGCGTGTACGAGGTGGTCTATGGCGACGAGGCCGCGAAGACCGATCCGCGCTTCGTGATCAACGCGCAGAACTGCGTCCACTGCAAGACCTGCGACATCAAGGATCCGTCGCAGAACATCAACTGGATCGCACCGGAAGGCGGCGGCGGGCCGACCTATCCGAACATGTGACGCACCGTCCTCCGGGGTGTTCCGGTCCGTCGCGGGGAATCGGCCTCCCGAGACGGATTGCGGCGGATGCGGTGCCGGCTCCGGCTTACTTCGCCGCTTCGGCGACAAGCGCCGCGATCTGCGCCTTGTCGGTGACGCCGCCGGAGCGGGCCACTTCCTTGCCGCCCTTGAAAACGAGGATCACCGACTGGTTGCGCACGTTGTGGGTGGCCTTGAACTCGCCATCCATGTCGAAATCCACCGTGAAGGCGACGAGCTTGCCGAATTCCGGCGTTTTGGCCAGCTCGTTGAATACCACCTGCTGGCGCTTGCAGGTCGGGCACCAATCGGCATGGACATGGACGAGAACCGGCTTCGTGCCCTTCAGCGCGGCGTCGAAGGTTTCCTTCTTGTAGGCCGAGAAACCCGTCGCCAGCGTAACGGCGAGGGCCGGCGCGGCGACAAGGGCGGAAGCGGCCAGCCCGGCAGCCAGCATATGACGCCGCGAGAGCAGGGACGGACGGAACATCGGAATTCTCCTCGGTACGATGGACCATGCAGGCGGCTGCACGGATCTGGCGCTGCAATCCTGTGCATGGTGCCGCAGGGGAAGTCACATCACGAGCGGGCACGGCGTGATCACATTCCCGTGCTCCGTCCCTGCCGCAACGTGGGCGGCTTCCCATGTGATGGCTGGCAATTGGGCCTTTCTGAAGCCTTGTTTCGGTGCTAACCGAAAGGATGTTCAGGGCCGCGACTCGGCAAGAAACAGGATTGGCACGACCGGATGGATTGCAGGAACAGCGCCCGTTTGTCTTTCAGCGCCAGCGTGTCTTCCCGCACGGAACGGCAGGCAGGGCTGCGCCGCCTCGGTGTTGCGCTTGCGCTGATGCTGGGGCTTCCGGCTGCGCAGGCCGCCCCAGCCACACAGGAACGGGTTCAGTCCGCCGCTCAGGAACGCGTGACGCCCGGCCTCGGCGCGTCGGGCGCGTTCCTTGCCGGCGTCGTCGCCAATACGGAACGGGATACGGCGGCCGCGGCCGCTTTCTTCCGGGAAGCCCTTCGCGCCGATCCGCGCAATGCCGGGCTGATCGACCAGGCCTTCCTGGCCGAACTCGTCGATGGCAACATGGACGAGGCGTTCCGGCTGGCCGAGCGCGCCATCCAGCGGGACAAGTCCAACGCGCTGGCCCATGTCGCCCTCGGCGTCCGGGCCCTCCGCAGCCGCCAGTACGAGCGCGCGAAGTCGAGTTTCGAGCGCGCCGGCGGCACGGTCCGCGAGGCCGATCTGACCATCTCGCTTCTGCGCTCCTGGGCCATGGCCGGACTTGGCGAGATCAATGGCGCGCTGCAATCCGTCGATCGCTTCAAGGATAACGAGCTGCGCGGCTACCGCGATTTCTTCGCGGGGTTGATTGCCGAATCCGCGAAGCGCTTCGGTGAGGCCGAGGCCCGGCTTGAAAGCGCCTACAAGGCCGATTCCAACATCCTCCGCGTGGTCGATGCCTATGCCCGCATCCTCTCGCGCCGGGGCAAGATCGCCGAGGCCGCGAAGGTGATCGAGGCCTGGCAGCAGCGCAACCCGAACCAGCCCTACCTCGACCGGCAGGCCGCCTTGCTCGCGAAGGGCGAGCAGCTGCCGCCGCTGGCCGGGTCGATCTCCGAGGGCACGGCGGAAGTGTTCTACGGGCTCGGCGCGGTCGGTTCCGCTGCCCGTGATCCGATGTCGGCCGTGATCTACCTTCAGATGGCGCGCTACCTCTCGCCGAAGGACGAGGTGATCGCGACCACGCTGGCCGAATTCTTCGAGCAGATGCGGCAATATGCCCGCGCGGCCCAGCTCTACGAGACCATCCCCGCCACGTCCGTCCTCGCCAATCGTGCGGCGATCGGCCGGGCCAGCGCGCTCGAGCGCATGGAACGGACCGACGAGGCGATTGCGGTCCTGCGCGAATTGCTCGCGCGCAATCCCGGCGATATGGAATCCGCCGACACATTGGGTACGATCCTGCGGGTGAAGAAGCGCTGGACGGAATCGGTCGAGGTCTACAGCGCCGCCATCGCCGCCTTGCCCAAGGTCGAGCAGCGTCACTGGCCGCTCTTTTTCGGCCGCGCCATCGGCTATGAGCGGTCGAAGCAATGGGAAAAGGCGGAGCCGGATTTCCTCGCCGCGCTGGATCTCCTTCCGGCCAGGCCGCGGACCCCGCGCGAGCGGGTCGAGCGCGCGCAGGTGCTGAACTATCTCGCCTATTCCTGGGTCGACATGCGCATGAACATCGAGAAATCGTTCGACATGCTGCGCGAGGCCGTGTCCTTCTCGCCCGGTGACGGCGCCATCGTCGACTCGCTGGGCTGGGCCTTCTATCGTCTCGGCCGCTACGAGGATGCCGTGCGGGAACTCGAGCGCGCCGTCCTGCTCAAGGCGGGCGATCCGACGATCAACGACCATCTCGGCGATGCCTACTGGAAAGTCGGCCGCAAGCGCGAGGCGCGGTTCAAATGGGAACAGGCGCTCGGCCTGAACCCGGAGCCGGAGGAGGCGGAGAAGATCCGCCGGAAGCTCGAAACCGGGCTGGAGGAAGGCCCGGCGGCCAATGCGGCCACGCCGAAGCCGAATGGCGGCTGAGCGGGGCAGGGCAACCCGATGCTGACCGAATTCGCGCTGGCGAAGGTCAACCTGTTCCTTCATGTCCTCGGCCGTCGGCCGGATGGCTATCACCTGCTGGAAAGCCTCGTCGCCTTTGCCGATCACGGCGACGAACTGCATCTCCTTCCCGGCCAGCCGCTGGGTCTCACGATCGAGGGGCCCTTTGCCGGTTCCCTTGCCGTGGCCGAAGACAATCTTGTCCTGCGCGCGGCGCGATCCTTTGTCGCGCATGTCGGCCCGGGCCGCATGGGGCGTTTCGTGCTGGTCAAGGCCCTGCCGGTTGCCTCGGGGATCGGGGGCGGCTCGGCCGATGCCGCTGCGGCCCTGCGTCTGCTGGCCCGGGCGAACGACATACCGTTCTCCGATCCGCGCCTCGTCGATTGCGCCGCCATGCTGGGCGCCGATGTGCCGGCCTGCCTCGACCGGAAAACGCGGCTGATATCCGGCATCGGCCATGAACTCGGCCCGCCCCTTGCCAGTGAGCCGGCGCCGGTCCTGCTGGTCAATCCCGGGATCGGGGTCGAGACCGCCGAGATTTTCCGGCAGCTGGGGCTCCAGCCCGGCCAGCGCCACGAGAGGCCACCGGTTTCCTACGAGAAACTGCCGCTGCAGCCGTTGCATTTCCTGGCCTCGCAGACGCGGAACGATCTCCAGCCCATTGCCGAGGCGTTGGTGCCGACGGTCACCGAGGTGCTCGATTCGCTGCGGCGGCAGGCTGGCTGCTGGCTGGCGCGGATGTCCGGATCGGGGGCGACCTGCTACGCCATTTTCTCGAACGCCCATGCCCGCAACGCCGCCGCGCACGAGATTGCCGCCCGGAACCCCGGCTGGTGGGTATCCTCGACCACGCTCCGCCTGCCCGGATGGGACATCGTGACCCGCGCACCGATGGGGGGCTGACGCGTGATCAGCCCCGACCATGTCCGCCTGATGGCGCGGTACAATGCCTGGCAGAACCGGTCCCTCGTGACGGCGGCGGACAGTCTCGACGAGGCCGCACGCCGGCTGGATCGCGGCGCCTTTTTCGGCAGCATCTTCGGTACGCTGAACCACGTTGTCTGGGGCGATTCGGTCTGGATGCACCGGTTCATCGGGCGGCCGAAACCGCCTCTGCCCAACCGGCTATCCGCGACGCTGTTCGCCGACTGGGCGGATTACCGGGCAGCACGGGTGGCGCTTGACGCGGAGATTCTCGACTGGGCCGGCACGGTGCAGGCGGAATGGCTGGCGGCGTCGCAGAGCTGGATGTCCGGGGCGGCAGGACGCGAGGTCTCGCGTCCGAACTGGGCGCTGGTGGCGCATTTCTTCAACCACCAGACGCATCATCGCGGGCAGGTTCATGCCATGCTGACGGCAGCCGGCGCGCGGCCCGACGATACGGACCTGTTCTTCGTGGATCCGGCCGAATGGGGGCTGCCCTGAGACCTGGGGCCGCGCCCTGAGCGGCGCCGGGCGTCAATGCGCCCGGTTCACGCAGAAATCGACAACCTCATCCAGCGCGTCGCGCATCGGCGAGGCCGGGAACAGCGCAAGACCGTCCTTGGCCATGGCGGCGTAATGGCGGGCCCGCTCGACCGTGTCTTCCAGCGCCCGGTGCTTCTTCAGCAACTCGATCGCGCGGCCGAGTGCCACATCGTCATGCGCACCCTCTTCCAGCGCCTCGCGCCAGAAGGCCCGCTCGTCATCCGAGCCACGCCGGAAGGCGAGCACCACGGGCAACGTGATCTTGCCCTCGCGGAAATCGTCACCGACATTCTTGCCGAGCTTGCTTGCCGTGCCGCCATAGTCGAGCGCGTCATCGATCAGCTGGAAGGCGATGCCGAGATTGAGCCCGTAGGAACGGCAGGCCTTCTGCGCCGTCTGGTCCGCGCCGGCGAGGATGGGGCCGACTTCGGCCGCAGCGGCGAACAAGGCGGCTGTCTTGGCGCGGATGACCGAGAGATACTCATCCTCGGTCGTCGCGGTGTTCTTGGCAGCCGCGAGCTGCATGACTTCGCCTTCGGCGATCACGGCGGCGGCGGTCGAGAGCACGTCGAGGCACTGGAGCGAGCCGACCTCGACCATCATCTTGAAGGCCTGGCCGAGCAGGAAATCCCCGACGAGCACGCTGGCCTCGTTGCCCCAGACCTTGCGCGCGGAAGGCTTGCCGCGGCGCAGGTCGCTCTCGTCCACGACGTCGTCATGAAGCAGCGTCGCCGTGTGCATGAACTCGACCGAGGCGGCAAGCTTGATATGGCCGTGCCCGGAATAGCGGGCGAGCTGTGCCGTGGCGAGGGTCAGCATCGGCCGGAGCCGCTTTCCACCGGAGGAAATCAGATGCTGCGCCACTTCGGGGATCATCATCACGTCGGAGCCGGTCCGCGCGAGGATCGTCTCGTTGACGCGTGCCATGTCGTCTTTCAGCAAGCCGACCAGCCGGTCGATTGTCTCGCCTCTTGGCTTCTCTCCGAAGGAAACGACGACGCCCACGATCCCAACCTCTGAATTCCGTCCAAGGCCCTGTGCCCGATTGCTTTCCATACGCCGCCACGCGAAGAAAACCAAATACAACGTGAGGCGTGGCCGCCGGCGGGCAAGGGAGATGCGGCATTGGGTGCGAACGGGGAGAGCGACACCACCGACGACCGGCTTTTCCGGGGCTCGCTCCTCCTGCGCCAGCCGGCGCGGGGCCACCGCGCCGGAACGGATGCCGTTCTTCTGGCGGCAACAGCACCGCCCGGGGCGCGGCACATCCTCGATCTCGGTGCCTCGACCGGGCTGGTCGGGCTCCAGGTCGCGAAGGGGCGTTCCGAGGCGCGCGTCGTCCTGCTGGAGCGCGACCCGGCGATGGCCGCCCTGGCCCGGCACAACATCACCGCCAACGGCCTCACGGACCGTGTTTCCTGCCGCGAGGCAGATGCCTTCGCCCTCGGCCGCGAGAAAGACCTGCGGGAAGCGTTCGACCTCGTCCTGACCAATCCGCCCTACTTCACCCCGGGGCGCGGGCGCCCCTCGCCGGACCCCGTGCGGCGCGCGGCCCATCAGCTGGACGGCGATCTCGATGGCTGGCTGCGCAATGCCGCAACGGTGCTCGCGCCGGGGGGCGAGATCGTGATGATCCATCGGGCGGACGCCTTGGGCGATGTTCTGGCGGCGATGGCGCGCCGTTTCGGCCGCCTGGCGTTCCGCTTCGTCCATCCCCGGGCACCGGAGCCGGCCCATCGCGTGCTGGTTTCAGGAAAGAAAGGGTCGCGGCAGGGGCTGACCATCCTGCCCCCGGTGATCCTGTTCGAGGGCGATCGCCCGACTGACCTCTCCGCTGCGCTCCATGATGGCCATGCCCTGCTGCCGATGCGGCCGGAGCAGGAATGAGCGCCGCGCAACGGAAACCGGGCGGCTTGCGCCGCCCGGTGGGGGATGGATCGGGCCGGACCTCAGTACCGGCAGACGCGGACCCAGCGCCGGACATAGCCATAGGGCGTCCAGACCACGCGCGGCCGGGTGACGCAGCGACGGTAATGGATCGGCGCCGGGCGGTAGTAATAGGGCCGGTAGTAGTGCCGACGATGGATGTGGCGATACGGCCGGTAATGGCGGCGGTGATGGTAGACGGGGCTGGTCTGCGCCTTGGACTGGGCATCCAGGGTCAGGGCCGGGCCGGACGGAATGCCGGCCGCGCGGGCCGGAGCGAGGCCGGTCAGGCCGAGGATCGCTGCGAACAGGGCAGCGAGGATCATGGGGGAAGAACGGGTCATGGTGCTCTCCTTGGGTCGCCCGGAATGAGCGTACCGATCGAACATGAACGGTCGTGAAACAAACCCATGGGCCTGAAAGACCGGCACGGGGCCGGCCTTTCAGGCCTCGAAGGCCAGCGTCACATCGGCTTCACACAATAGAACTCTGCCGGCCCGCCATGGGGATTGGGCACCTGCTGGATGATCGCGCAGTTGCTGAAGCCGTTGATCCGGACGATCCGCGGCGCCGAGCGCTGGTTGTAGCGGCATTTCTGCGTTTCAAGCATTTCAGCGCTGCCATTGCAGTTGTCACCGGCCGGCCGGTCGCGTCCGCGATTCGGCTCCCTGTTCGGCGGCGCCGGGTTGAACGCGGCAATCGGATTGGCAGCCATCGGGCTTGCGCCCGCTCCGCCATTGCCGCCGGGGCCGCCATTGCCACCATTGCCGCCGGGGCCGCCACCGCCGCCAACGCTGGCGGCCTGTGCCAGGGCCGGGCCGGAGGTGAGGGCCGCGATGCCGAACATGCCGGCAACCGTGCCGGCGGAAAGAGAGAGGGCGAGCGCCAGCATGCTGAAGCGGCTGGCCTTGCGGAAAGTGGTGGTCTTGGTGTGCGAAAACTTGGTCATGGGAGTTCTCCGGGGTCTCGGAATGGGGAGCGCCGGGGGAGCGCCATGACCGGGACCATGCCCCGGTCAGGCTCTTCCGGCAGTGCGGTTGCGCACAGGCCTCACGCTTGGCTCAGCCGCGCGGCGTCGAGCGGAGGACGAAGCGGCACTTGGTCGTGTTGACCTGGCCCGCGCTGCCTTCGCAGCTGGTCCGTGCGGGGCGCTGCCGCTCGGCGACCGCATTCGGCTCGGCTGCGCCGACCGCCATCGGGTTGGCTCCGGCACCGCCGCCGCCCGTGCTGGCGCCGCCGCCGCCATTGCCGGCGGACTGGGCCTGGGCCGGGCCCGCGGTGAACGCGGCGATGCCGAACATGCCGGCGACCGTGCCGGCGGAGAGGGAAAGGGCGAGGGCAAGCATGCTGGCCCGGCGGGTCTTCTGCATCGGGGAGGCGAGGGTGGTGGTGGTCATCGGAAGTCTCCTTGGTCTCGGGTTGGGGCGCCGGGGGGAAGCGCCATGACCGGGACAATGCCGTCTTCCGTGTCGGGCGGCGGTGCGGTCGCGCACAGGGCTTTCACGCCCTGTTAACCCTCCCCTGCCGCGCCGAAGGGGCTTGCGAGCCGCCCGCGCGCTCGGCTAGGACGTAAACGCATAGATCGGGCGCGTTTTGACGCGAGGAAATCCGGAGAACAGAGCTTCTGGCCTGATCCGCAGGAAGCCGTCGGGCTTGCAAGGATCAGGACGGAAGGTCTGGCCCGGATTTGCCGCGCCTTCGGTGGCCTTGGGGTTCAAAACTGGACCGAAATCGTCTCTTGCCCTGACGGACGTCAGGGCTGCGAGCCGCTTCCGCCCATTTTCAAACCGCAAGGCCATCAAAATCGCTCCGATTTGTGAGTTTACGTCCTAGGGGAAACCGACGCCTTTTCCGGGAAGATCCGCCGTGACCGCATTTCCGCATGGGCTAGATGCCCTTCGCCCCGACCGTTCCTTCCAGGGCCTGATCCTGACGCTCCAGCGCTTCTGGGCGGAAAAGGGCTGCGTCATCCTGCAGCCCTATGACATGGAAGTCGGCGCGGGCACCTTCCACCCGGCCACGACCCTGCGCGCGCTCGGCCCCCGGCCGTGGAATGCGGCCTATGTCCAGCCCTCGCGCCGACCGAAGGATGGCCGCTACGGCGAGAACCCGAACCGGTTCCAGCATTACTACCAGTTCCAGGTCATCCTGAAGCCGTCGCCGCCGAACCTGCAGGAGCTGTATCTCGAAAGCCTCTACGCCATCGGCATCGACCCGGCCCTGCATGACCTGCGCTTCGTCGAGGATGACTGGGAAAGCCCGACTCTCGGCGCCTGGGGCCTTGGCTGGGAATGCTGGTGCGACGGGATGGAAGTCAGCCAGTTCACCTATTTCCAGCAGGTGGCCGGGCAGGAATGCGCGCCGGTCGCGGGCGAGCTGACTTACGGGCTCGAGCGCCTCGCCATGTATCTGCAGGGCGTGGACAACGGCTTCGAGCTGAATTTCAACGGCCTCGAGGGCGAGGCGAAGGTCACCTACGGCGATGTCTTCCGGCAGGCCGAGGAGGAATATTCCCGGCACAATTTCGAGTATGCGAATACGGAGAAGCTGTTCCGCAACTTCGCCGAAGCCGAGGCGGAATGCCGCGCCCTGCTGGCCGCGGGCGAAGGCGGCGAGGGCCAGCGCCACCGGCAGGTCCTGCCCGCCTATGACCAGTGCATCAAGGCCAGCCACGCCTTCAACCTGCTCGATGCGCGCGGCGTGATCTCGGTCACCGAGCGCCAGAGCTACATCCTCCGCGTGCGCGAACTGGCCAAGGCCTGCGGCGCCGCCTGGGTGAAGACCGAAGCGGGGGGTGCGGCATGAACCGTCGCGGTTTCACCCTCTCCCTGCTGGCCGGCCTCGCGGCCGCCCCCGCTTTCGCGCAAGCCACCCCGGCCGATCCGGTGGCGGTGGTGCGGCAGGTCTATGACCCGAAAATCAAGGATGCCCAGCGGCCCTATTCCGCGCGGCTGCGGAAGCTCTATGCCGCGGCAATCCGGACCTCGCGGCGGTTGAACGAGCCGGTTTCCGGCCTCGATTTCGATCCGACGACAAATTCGCAGGATTCCGACGACAATTTCCGCGAAACACTCAAATTTTCCACCGAAAGCCCGTCGGCCGGGAAGGCTCGCGTCTCGGTCCGGATGCGCATCTTCAAGGAACAGCCCGAGCAGACGCTGGTTTTCGAGCTTGTGCAGGAAAACAACGCCTGGCGGATCGACGATATCGTCAACCCCGCGACGGTGGATGGCTGGCGGTGGTCCGCCATGCTCATTGCCGGCGCCAGAGGGAATTGAACCGATCGCCGGCTTGTTCCGGCTTCGCACGAGGGAACACCATGACAAAACCGCATGTTGCTGGAACGGCGCCCATCCCCGTCGAGGTGGAAAAGGGCAAGGATTACTGGTGGTGCACCTGCGGCCAGTCGAAGAAGCAGCCCTTCTGCGACGGCTCCCACAATGCCGAGGGCAAATTCAGCCCGATGAAATGGACGGCCGATACCGACCGCAAGGCGTTCTTCTGCACCTGCAAGCAGACCGGCAAGTCGCCGCTCTGCGACGGCAGCCATAACAAGCTCTGATCTGATCCATGCCCGTTGCATCCAACCCGGCTGACCAGAAATTTCTCGATGATGTCGAGAAATTCGGCTGGGTTGTCAGGATCATTCATCCGGATGACCCTGAAACCGAGCCGATGTTCCACTACTCCTGTGGCATTTTCCGGCGAACCGGAAAGCCTGAGATCATCGTTTTTGGCCTGCCCTCCGATATCGGACACTTTCTTGTCAACGAATACGGCGACCGCGTTGCAGCAGGCGAAAGCTTCCTGCCCGGCGAACGATACGAAGGGTTCGTTGGCAATTGGCCCGTCATCTTCTTCGATAATCTGGATCAGACGGCAGCGTTGCAGCATCTGACATGGACAGATTGGTACTATGACCGCAAGGTGTTCCCCATCGTGCAATGCGTCTTGCCCGATCCTGTGAATGGAAAATTTCCATGGGAAGAAGGATGCAGCGAGCACGCAAGAAGATCTCAGCCGTTACTCTTCCCTGACTCGCGAATTGCCAAGAATTGAGCCCATGCCCGATCTTCTGTTTGAACTCTTCTCCGAGGAAATCCCGGCCCGCATGCAGAAGCAGGCTTCGGAGGATCTCAGGCGCCTCGTGACCGATGCCCTCGTGGCGGCGGGCGTGACCTATGAGGGCGCGAAGGCCTTCGCGACGCCGCGCCGGCTGGCCCTGCATGTCGTCGGCCTGCCGGCCCGCCAGCCCGATACGCGCGAGGAGCGCAAGGGCCCGCGCGTCGGCTCGCCCGAGGGCGCGATCCAGGGCTTCCTGAAATCGGCGGGGCTCGCCTCGCTCGATCAGGCGAAGATCGAGAGCGATCCGAAGAAGGGCGAATTCTATGTCGCGGTGATCGAGAAGCCCGGCCGCCCCACGCTCGACCTCTTGGCCGAGATCCTGCCGGCGACGATCCGCGCCTTCCCCTGGCCCAAGAGCATGCGCTGGGGCGCGGCCAGCACCTCCTCGTCCTCGCTCCGCTGGGTGCGGCCGCTCCGTGGCATCGTCGCCACCTTCGGCGCCGAGACCGAGGAGCCGGAGATCGTTCCCTTCGAGGTCGATGGCCTGAAGGCCGGCAACATCACCTGCGGCCATCGCTTCATGGCGCCGGCGGAAATCCGCGTGAAGCGCTTCGACGATTATGTCGCGAAGCTCGAGGCGGCGAAGGTCGTGCTTGATCCCGCCCGCCGCAAGGAGATGATCCGGCAGGATGCCCGCAACCTTGCTTTCGCGCAGGGGCTCGAAGTGGTCGAGGACGAGGGCCTGCTCGAGGAGGTCGCTGGCCTTGTCGAATGGCCTGTCGTGCTGATGGGCAGCTTCGAGGACGCCTTCCTCGACGTGCCGGGCGAGGTCATCCGCGCCACGATCCGCGCCAACCAGAAATGCTTCGTGCTGCGGAAGCCCGACGGCACGCTCGCCAACCGCTTCCTGCTCGTCTCGAATATCGAGGCGAAGGATGGCGGCGCCACGATCATCGCCGGCAACGAGCGCGTGATCCGCGCCCGCCTGTCGGATGCGAAATTCTTCTGGGAGACGGACAGGAAGGTCTGGCGCGAGGATACGGGCTTCGCTCGGCTGGAGCGCTTCCGCAACGTTACCTTCCACGAGAAGCTCGGCAGCCAGTGGCACCGGATCGAGCGCATCCGCGCGCTGGCGAAGGAACTCTGTGCCGTCACCGGCGCAGACCCGGAGAAGGTCGATCTCGCCGCCCGCATCTGCAAGCTCGACCTGCAGACCGAGGTGGTTGGCGAATTCCCGGAAGTGCAGGGCTTCATGGGCCGCATCTATGCCGGCCAGATCGGGCTCGACCCCTCGGTCGCCGCCGCCTGCGAGGAGCATTACAAGCCGGTCGGCCCGGGCGATTCCGTACCGAAGGACCCGGTTTCCGTCACCGTCGCACTGGCGGACAAGCTCGATACGCTGGTCGGGTTCTGGGCGATTGATGAAAAGCCCACCGGCAGCAAGGACCCCTATGCGTTGCGAAGGGCAGCGTTGGGGGTGATCCGGTTGTTGGTGGAGAATGGGATCAGCCTCGAAATCATCCATACCAGCATTCCTGCCCATGTCAGGGCAATGGATGACGTAAAGCACGCCCAACTTGACCGTTTGATTCCCACTATTGAGCAGCTAAGCGATGCAGGCTTATCGAGGCGGGGTATCGGAAAAGTCTGGTCAGACCTAGAGCGGAGCCGTTTCCCAGAAAATCTGGCTAGTGACCAAGTCGATCACTACATTTCCCAAATCGAAGATTTAGCAGCCTTCTTCCATGATCGCCTGAAGGTCATGCTCCGCGACCAGGGTGCGCGGCATGATCTCGTCGATGCCGTGCTCGGAAACGGCCAATCCAACGACGACCTCCTCCTCGTCGTCCAGCGCGTGAACGCCCTCGGCCGTTTCCTCGAAACCGAGGACGGCAAGTCCCTGCTCGCCGGCTTCAAGCGCGCGGCGAATATCCTCCGTGCCGAGGAGAAGAAGGATGGCGAGGGCGCCTTCGAGGCCGCCGCCGACCCTGCCCTCTGCCGCGAGGCCAGCGAGAAGGCCCTGCTCGAGGCGCTGTCGAAAGCCGGCGAGGCGGCGGGCATCGCGCTCGACAAGGCCGATTTCGAGGCGGCGATGCGCGCCATGGCGGCGCTTCGCGGCCCGGTCGATGCCTTCTTCGAGGCGGTCATGGTCAATGCCGAGGACCCGGCCATCCGCCGCAACCGCCTCGCCTTGCTCGCCACGCTGCGCCGCGTGACGCGGCAGGTCGCGGATTTCAGCCGCATCGCGGGGTAAGGCCCGGCCGCCCCTCACCCTGCCTCGGGCCTTGCCCTCGGCTTCCCTCTCCCCGCAAGCGGGGCGAGGGGGCGCTCGCCGCCGTGTTCGCTTCTTTCTTCACGCGACCGACCGCTCCAGCGCGCTCCCGCCTCTCCCCTCGGGGGAGAGGCCGACGATGCGGAGCGTCGGCGGGTGAGGGGCACAGCCCCATCGGCGGGTACAGGGAATCCCCGATGCCGCCATTCGGTCAGCCCTCCTGCCATTTTGGCGTGATCTTGACGCATTCAGGCAAAGCGACAGTCTCGCCAAGCCGGGAAAACTCGCCTAGGCTCCGGTCAACCTTGGAGATTTCCCATGAATGCCACCGCTTCCCGCGCGCTTGCGCCGGGTCTGATCATCCTTGCCGGCTGTGCCTGTTCGATGCTCACCTTCGGGCCGCGCGCCACGATGGGCTTCTTCCAGCAGCCGATCATCTCCACCAACGGCTGGGGCCGCGATGTCTTCGCGATGGCCCTCGCGATCCAGAACCTGCTCTGGGGCGTCGGCCAGCCCTTCATGGGCGCCATCGCCGATCGTTTCGGCACGCTCCGCGTGCTCTGGGTCGGCGCGAGCCTCTATGCGGCGGGCCTCGCGCTGATGACCGTCGCGGGCGATCCGCTGACGCTGAATCTCACGGCCGGCGTGCTGATCGGGTTCGGCCTGGCTGGCTCGTCCTTCAACCTTGTTCTCGCCGCGTTCGGCAAGCTGCTGCCGCCGGAGAAGCGCTCGATGGCCTTCGGCGCCGGCACGGCCGCCGGCTCCTTCGGCCAGTTCCTGTTCTCGCCGCTCGGCGTGGCGCTGATCCGCGATTACGGCTGGCAGAATGCGCTGCTGATCTTCGCCGGCCTGACGATGCTGGTCCTGCCGCTGGCTTTGGCCATCGCCACCCCGCCGCAGAAGCAGGCGGCCGCCAATGCGGTGCCGAGCGTGGACAACCAGTCGGTCAAGCAGGCGCTGAACCAGGCCTTCCGGCACCGTTCCTATGTGCTGCTGGTGCTCGGCTTCTTCACCTGCGGCTTCCAGCTCGCCTTCATCACCGTGCATCTGCCATCCTATTTCAAGGATATCGGCCTGCCGCCGGAAGTCGGCGGCTGGACGCTGGCTTTGGTCGGCATCTTCAACATTGTCGGCTCGCTTTCGGCCGGCTGGCTCGGCAACCGCATGCCCAAGCGCTGGATCCTCGCCGCGATCTATCTGGCCCGCTCGGTCGTGACGATCGGTCTCCTGCTCTCGATTCCCTTCGTGGCGCAGCCGGTCAGCGTTTTCGGCATCGTCACGACGGTGGGGGTTCTCTCGGCGCTGACTTTCGGTGCCTTCACGGGACTGCTCTGGCTCTCGACCGTGCCGCCCACCGCTGCCCTTGTCTCGATCATGTTCGGCCCGCGCTACATGGCGATGCTCTACGGCTTCGCCTTCTTCTCGCATCAGGTCGGCGCCTTCCTCGGCGTCTGGCTGGGCGGGCTCCTGTTCGAGCGGACGGGCAGCTATGATGTGGTCTGGTGGCTCTCGGTCGGGCTTGGTCTGGCCTCGGCGGTCATCAACCTGCCGATCTCGGAGCGCGCCGCGCCGATGCGCCTCGAACCGAAGCCGGCCTGATCAGGCCGGCGGGTTGGCGATGTCGTCGCCCTCGATCAGGCGACGGCGCTTCGTCAGCTCCGCACCGAAAAACTCGAGGAAGGCCCGCACCCGCGCGGCCTTCTTCAGGTCGGGATGGGTCAATACCCACAGCCCGGTATCCGAGGAAATGCGGAGCGAGTGGATCCGCACGAGATCCGGCAACTGGTCGCCGATGAAGCAGGGCAGGGTCGTCATGCCGAGTCCCGCCTGCGCCGCGCTGGCGAGGGTGGAGACCATGTTGACCTTCACCACCACGCATTCCGGCGGCACCTGCCCGGAAATCCAGCGCCCGCCGGCCGTCATGCTGATCGGATCGCCGAGGCCCACCCAGCGGGCCGGCTTGCGCAGGAGGCTCTCGGGCTGGGCGAGATCCGGCTTCTGCTCGGCGACAAAGGCCCTGCCGGCATAGCAGCCCCAGCCGATCGTGGCGACGCGCCGCCCGACCAGCGAAGGCGGTGGATCGACCGAGGCCCGGATCGCGACATCGGCATCCCGCCGCGAGAGGTTCAGGGCGCGGTTGTCGATCACGAAATCGAGCGTGATTTCGGGATAGCGCTGCCGGAAGGCGCAGAAGATCGGCGAGACAAGATGCGAGAAGATCGTGTCCGTCGTCGTGACGCGCAGCTCGCCGGAGGGCCGGACATCCTGCCCCGCGATGCGGCGTTCGAATTCGAGGATCGATTCGGCCATCCGGCTGGCCAGAGCCACCATCTCCTCGCCGGCGGAAGTCAGCAGGTAGCCGGAGCGGGCGCGCTCGAAAATCCGCACGCCAAGATGCTCCTCGAGCGCGTTCAGCCGCCGGAAGACCGTCGAGTTGTTGACACCGAGGGCCTCCGCCGCGCCGCCGAGGGAACGGTGGTCGGCAATGGCGCGGACGAGGCGGAAATCATCCCAGGCGAGTGGCTGCATGTCGGATCACATATTGTATTCGGTATACTGTATCTGAAAGTATCTCCGCATGTTTCAATCACCTTTGGCAAGGGCTTCCTGTCCTGTGGGAAGGACGCTTTCCCGCGGGGCGGCCGCGCGCAGCAGCCGGTCCTGGATTGCCTCGCCGAGACCGGTGGCCGGAAGCGGCGCGACCGCGATTCCGGCGCTGGGCACCGAATCCAGCTGTCGCAGACAGCCATACAGGCGAGATGCCGCCTCGGCGAGATCGCCCGATCGGGACAGGTTGAGCACTGCCACCGGCTCGGCACCGCCCGCTTTGGCGGGGCCGAAACCGAGATAGGCCTCGCCGGGGTGCAGGGCTGTGGCGTTAAGTCGCACGCCGTGCCGGGGTGCGTAATGCGAACTCAGCCGGCCCGGCGCGAGAGGCTGGCTGGCATCGGCCGGGGCGGTGTCGAGCGGCCGGCCAAGCCGGGTCTCGATGGCCTCGCGCGGGATGCCGCCGGGGCGGAGCAGCGTGACCATGCCGCCGAGGCAGCCGACAATCGTCGATTCGACGCCGATCGGCGTCGCCCCGCCATCGACGATGGCCGCGATCCGGCCCGACAGGTCCTCGGCGACATGGCGGGCATCGCTTGCCGAGACATGGCCCGAGCGGTTGGCGCTCGGCGCGGCGATCGGCCGATCGGCTGCAGCGAGAACCGCGCGCGCGACCGGGTGGTCGGGAACCCGGATCGCCACCGAATCGAGGCCGGCCCGGGCCAGTTCACAGACCGGCCCTCCGGCACGGGCGGGCACGACCAGCGTCAGCGGGCCGGGCCAGAACGCCTCCGCCAGCGCCTCCGCTTCGGGCGGAAAGTCGCCGAGCGCCAGCGCCTGCTCCCGGCTGGCGACATGGGCGATCAGCGGGTTGAATCTCGGGCGTCCCTTGGCAGCATAGAGCCGTGCGATGGCCTCCGGGTTCGTGGCATCCGCGCCGAGGCCGTAGACGGTCTCGGTCGGGAACGCGACAAGGTCGCCCGCTGCGAGCATCGCTCCCGCGCGGGCCAGATCGTCCGGCCGGTCGGTCAGGAATTCGGTCGTCTCGGTCAGCGAATGCATGGGACATCTTTGGGGCAGATTGCCTCGGCTCTGCAACATCTCTTTGTCGGCCACCTGACTGCGCCGCCCGCGCCGGACACATAAAGGCAGCGGGGCAGGAGGGCCTTGCCATCCAGGCCGAAACCAGATAGTTTATATATGAACTAAATCGGAGGCGGCCGCTTCCTTCCATCGGGGAGGCTTGCTAGACCTTTGCCAGCACGGAACGGGGCCGGGTAACGGCCTGAATCGGGGAGAGAGGCCATGACCTATCGCGCGCCAGTCGAGGATATCCTGTTCGCCATGCGGCACGTGGCCGGGCTCGAGCAGGGCATCGCCTCGGGGCTCTATGCCGATCTCGCCGATGGCGTGGCAGAGGCCATTCTCGACGAGGCCGCCAAGTTCGCCGAGGGCCGGCTCGCGCCGCTCAACCGGGTGGGCGACAAGGAGATGGCCCGCCTTGTCGACGGCACGGTCCGGATGCCGGCCGGCTTCGCCGAAGCCTATGCCGATTGGGCCGCCGGCGGCTGGGCCAGCCTCGCGGCCGATCCGGAATTCGGCGGGCAGGGCCTGCCGACGCTGCTCAGCGTGGCCTGCAGCGAAATCTGGAATGCCGCCAACATGGCCTTCGCGCTGAACCCGCTTCTCACCGTCGGCGCCGTCGAGGCGCTGACCGCCCATGGCACGGACCATCTCAAGCAGACCTACCTGCCGAAGCTCATTGCCGGCGAATGGACCGGCACGATGAACCTGACCGAGCCGCAGGCCGGCTCGGATCTCAACCTGCTGACCAGCCGTGCCGAACGGGCCGCGGATGGCAGCTACCGGATCTTCGGGCAGAAGATCTTCATCACCTATGGCGACCACGAGATGACGGAGAACATCATCCATCTCGTCCTTGCCCGACTGCCGGATGCGCCGGCCGGCACGCGCGGCATCTCGCTGTTCCTCGTGCCGAAATTCCTCGTCAACGCGGATGGCAGCCTCGGCGCCCGCAATGACCTGCGCTGCCACGCGCTGGAGCACAAGCTCGGCATCCATGCCTCGCCCACCGCCACGATGATCTTCGGCGATGCCGGTGGCGCTGTAGGATATCTCATCGGCGAGGAGAACAAGGGCCTCGCCTGCATGTTCACGATGATGAACAATGCCCGCCTCGGCGTCGGTGTGCAGGGCGTCGCGATTGCCGACCGCGCCTACCAGCAGGCGCTGTCCTACGCGCGTGACCGCAAGCAGGGCCGCGCTGTCGGGGCGCCGGCCGCCTCGCCGATCATCGAGCACCCGGATATCAAGCGCATGCTGATGGAGATGCGCGCCAAGATCGCGGCGGCCCGGGCGTTGTGCTTCGCCACGGCGGCGGGCCTCGACCGGCATCACCGGCTGGAGGACGAAGAGGCCCGCCGTATCGCGCATGAGGAAGCCTCGATGCTCACGCCGGTGGCCAAGGCCTTCGCCACCGATATCGGAATCGAGGTCGCCTCGCTCGGCGTCCAGATCCATGGCGGCATGGGCTTCGTCGAAGAGACCGGTGCCGCCCAGCATTACCGCGATGCCCGCATCCTCGCGATCTACGAGGGCACCAACGGGATCCAGGCGATTGACCTCGTCACCCGGAAGCTGCCGCTCTCGGACGGGAAGCGTGTCGCTGCGATGATCGCCGGCTACCGGGCCTCGGCCGAACGCGCCCGCGCCTTCAACGATCCGGCGCTCAACGCCATCGGCAGCCGGATCGACCGTGCCGTCGATGCGCTGGAACGTGCCACCGGTTTCATGCTCGCCGCGCTCAAGGGCAATCCGAACGCGGCTCTGGCCGGCGCGACGCCCTATCTGCGCCTCTTCGCGCTTGCGGCCGGCGGCGCCTTCCTTGCCGACGAAGCCATGGCCGCCGCCGCCGCACGCCATGCCGGCGAGACGGATCCGCGGCACGAATCCCGCATCCGCGATGCCCGCTTCTTTGCCGAGAATCTCGCTGTCGGCGCCGAGGGCCTCGAGACCACGGTGGTCGAGGGGGCCGAATCGATCACCTCGGCCTTTGCCAGCGCCGCCGAATAGGAGTTCGCCATGTCCGATCCCGTGCTTGTGCGCCGCGAGGGCGCCGTCCTCGTGCTCACCCTCAACCGGGCCGAGAAGAAGAACGCCCTGACCGGTGCGATGTATTCCGCCCTGACCGAGGCGATCGAAGCGGCCAATGCGGATGCCGGCATCGGTGCCATCCTGATCCTCGGCCAGCCGGGCATTTTCTGTGCCGGCAACGACATCAAGGACTTCATCGGCTTCGCGATGAGCGGCAGCCTCGGCGGCCCGATCCTCGCCTTCCTCAGGGCGCTGGTCGCCAACCGGAAACCGCTGGTGGCGGCGGTCGATGGCGGGGCCATCGGCATCGGAACCACGATGATCCTCCATTGCGACTATGCGCTTGCCTCGGAGCGCGCGGTCTTCGCTACGCCCTTCGTCGATCTCGCTCTCGTCCCCGAAGCCGGGTCGAGCCTGATCGTGCCGCAGCTCATGGGCCAGCGTCTCGCCTTCGAGATGCTGGTCATGGGCGAGCGCTTCGATGCGGCCCGCGCCCGCGAGACCGGGCTGGTGAACAGGATCGTCGCCAGCGGCGATCTCGAGGCCGAGGCTCTTGCCGTCGCGGCGCGCATCGCCGCCAAGCCGCGCGAGGCCGTTGCCATTTCCCGCCGTCTGATGCGGGGCGATCCGGCGCCGCTTCTGGCGCGGATCGATGAGGAGGCTGCGGCCTTCGCCGAGAGGCTGGGCTCCGCCGAGGCGCGCGCCGCCTTCGAGGCCTTCCTGTCCAAACCGAAATCCTGAAAGCGGGGATTGCCGTGAAAACCGACGCCATGACCACCACCAGCCTGCAGGGCAAGACCCTCTTCATCACCGGGGCCTCGCGGGGCATCGGGCTTGCCATCGCCCTCCGCGCGGCGGCAGACGGCGCGAATATCGTCGTCGCCGCCAAGACGGCGGAAGCGCATCCGAAGCTCGAAGGCACGATCTTCACGGCCGCGGAAGAGATCGAGAAGGCCGGTGGCAAGGCCCTGCCGCTCCAGCTCGACATCCGCGAGGATGCGGCGGTCGAGGCCGCGATGGCCAAGGCGGCGCAGCATTTCGGCGGGATCGACATCGTCATCAACAATGCCAGCGCCATCAATCTCGCGCCGGTCGCGGCTCTGGAGATGAAGCGCTTCGACCTGATGCACCAGATCAATGCGCGCGGCACCTATCTCGTGTCGCGCTCGGCCTTGCCCTACCTCGCCAAGGCGTCGAACCCGCATATCCTGATGCTCTCGCCGCCGCTCGACATGAAGACGAAATGGTTTGCCGGCCATACCGGCTATTCCATGGCCAAGTTCGGCATGAGCCTTGTCGTGCTGGGCCTGGCCGGCGAGACGCGCGGCAAGATCGGGGTCAACGCGCTCTGGCCGCGCACCACCATTGCCACGGCGGCCGTGAAGAACATCCTCGGCGGCGATGCGCTGATGCGCTCCAGCCGCTCGCCGGACATCCTCGCCGATGCGGCCCATGTCATCCTCACCAAGGATGCCCGCAGCTTCACCGGCAATTTCATCATCGATGACACGTTCCTCGCCGGCGAGGGCGTGACGGATTTCGACCGTTACCGCGTCGATCCGACCCAGCCCCTTGCGCCGGATTTCTTCGTTCCCGACGATATCCCGCCGCCCGCCGGAGCCACCTACGGCCCGCTGAAATAAGCGGGAACGGCGCACGATTCCCCCTTGCCTCCGGCCTCCGGATCGGCTGGATAGCGGCGGAGACGGCAGCAAGAGGCGGGGGCCGGCATGATCATCATCCATCTCCCGCAGGGAACCGAAGCCGATCCGGTTCGCCGCCGCGAGGAGCGCTGCAGCTTCGAGCGCCGTTCGCTGTCGACCGGTGATGCCGTGCCGCCCGATGCCGTGTGGATCGACCTGATCGAGCCGACGCGCGAGGAAGACCGGCGGGTGGAACTCGCGCTCGGCATCGAGATTCCGACGCGCGAGGAAACCCGCAACATCGAGCCCTCCGAGGTGCTCTATGTCGAGAACGGCGTGCGCTACATGTCCGCGCGCATCCTCTGCCAGTCCGGCACGGAGAGCCCCACGCTTGCGCCGATTTCCTTCATCCTGAAGGACCATACGCTCGTCACCGTCCGCTATGACGAGCCGCGCTCCTTCCAGATGTTCATCAACCGGATGGGCCGCCCCGGCGCGGGCACGCCCTCGGGCGACCACGTGCTGATCGCGCTTTTCGAGACGGTGATCGACCGCGCGGCCGAGATCCTCCGCCTGACCGGCGAGCGGATCGACGAGGCTTCCTCGGCCGTCTTCGATGCGAATGCGACGCGGCGCGCCGATGTCGAGACCTTCCGCGCCACGTTGCAGACGATGGGGATGGAAGGCACCCGCATCTCCAAGGTGCGCGAGAGCCTGGTCTCGATCGAGCGCATGCTGCTCTTCCTCAGCGCGAATACGGCCGGCGCCACCCTGCCGGATGGCCTCCGCGCGGAAGTCCGCACCACCCTGCGCGACCTCCAGTCGCTCGAGGACCACGCCACCTTCCTGTCGAACAAGATCCAGTTCCTGCTCGACGCGGTTCTCGGCCTTGTCAGCCTCGAGCAGAACAAGATCATCAAGATCTTCTCGGTGGCCGCGGTCGTTTTCCTTCCGCCGACGCTGATCGCCTCGTCCTATGGCATGAACTTCAAGAACATGCCCGAGCTGGAATGGCAGTTCGGCTATCCGATGGCCCTCGGGTTGATGGTGCTGTCGGCGGTCTGCACCTATTTCTTCTTCAAGATCAAGCGCTGGCTTTGAGGCCAATGCCATGTGTGGCCGCTTCGCCCTGACGCTGCCTCCGGAAGCCGTGCGGGCCTATTTCGGCTATCGCGACCAGCCGAATTTTCCGCCCCGCAGCGATATCCGCCCCACCCAGCCGGTGGCGATCCTGCGGCTCGAACAGGGCGAGCGCCGCTTCGCGCTCGTGCGCTGGGGCTTCATTCCCGGCTTCGTCAAGGACGAGAAGGAATTCCCGCTGCTGATCAATGCGCGGGCCGAGACGGCGTTCGAGAAGCCCTCCTTCCGCAATGCCATCCGGCGGCGGCGCTGCGTCTTTCTCGCCGATGCCTTCTACGAATGGCACAAGCTGGACGAGAAGGGCCGAAAGAAGCAGCCCTATCTCATCCGTCGCCCGATGCAGGGCCCGCTGGCGCTCGGCGGCATCTGGGAAAGCTGGCAGAGCCCGAACGGCTCCGAACTGGAAACGGCCGCCATCCTGACCATCTCGGCCAATGCCACGATCGCGGCGATCCATGACCGGATGCCGGTCATCCTCGAACCGGCGGCTTTCGATTCCTGGCTCTCGGCCGAGACGCCGCGCGAGGCTGTCGAGGCGATGATGCGGCCGCTGGCGGATGATGCGCTCGAACTGGTGCCGATTGCCAAGGTGGGGGCTGACGAGCCGGGTGGCTTTCTGTAAACGGAAATGGCGTGTCCCACCGAGAGGGACGGAGACCTCTAAACCCCGACCATGACCGATAACATCCTGATCATTATCGTATGTTCCGGCTTCGGCATCTATATGCTCTGGGTCCTCAGCAGGCCCTGGAGAGAGCGCTGGCGCGAGAAAGAACGGCGTGACCGCCGCGAAAATGGCAGCGGCGGGTCTGGCGGTGACTCCCCCTCGGGCGACCTGGCGGTGCGGGGCAACAGCCGCGCCACCGACGGCGATGGCGGCGGCGGCGATGGGGGCGGCGGCGGCGATTGACCCGACGCTACCGCGCGAACCCCGCCACCAGCTCCACATGCGGCGAATGCCGGAACTGGTCGACCGGCGTGACGCCGGTGAGCCGGAACCCCGCCGCCACCAGCACCTGGGCATCGCGGGCGAAGCTTTCCGGATCGCAGGACACATAGGCCACCCGGCCGAGCCGCGACTTGGCGATCTCGCGGATCTGCGCCTCGGCACCCTGCCGGGGCGGATCCAGCAAAACGGCATCGAAGGGCTTGAGTTCCGGCGCGAAAAGCGGTCGCCGGAAGAGGTCGCGCGCCTCGGCCACAGCCGGCTTGCCCCCGGGATTGGCCCGGATCGAACGCTGGAAGGCCTCGATGGCGGGCCGGTCGGAATCAAAGGCAGTGACTTTCATCTGGCGCGCCAGCCGCAGCCCGAACGGGCCCAGCCCGCAGAACAGTTCCGCAAGGTGCTTCGTGCCGGCGAGCAGGCTGCCCGCCAGCGCCGCCAGCTCGGCCTCGGCTTCCGCGGTGGCCTGCAGGAAGGAGCCCGGCGGCACGAACATCGTCATGCCCGGCTGGTCGACCATCGCCACCCGTGGCGGGCGCGGTTCGATCAGCCTCTCGCCATGCAGGGTCAGCCGGGCGAGGCCCGTCTCCATGGCGAGGCCGACCAGCTTCTGCCGCAACGCTTCGGGCAGCGGGCCGGAGCCGCGGAGGTCAAGGTCGAGCCCGTCGAGGCTGGCGGTCGCCTGCAGGTCGAGCGGCTTGTTGAACCCGCGCAGGACATGCCCGATCCGCCGCGCGAGATCGGGCACCGGGGCCAGAGCCGGCACCAGAAGCGGGCAGGAATCGAGATCGACCAGCTGGTGGCTGCGCGCTTTCATGAAGCCGGCCTGCAAGACGGGGCCCTCCGGCCCCTCGTGGCGGCGGATATGCAGCGTGACGCGGCGCCGCCCGGCGCCATGGGCGTCCCGCGTCGGCGCGATATCCGTCTCGATCCGCACGCGCTCCAGCGCCTGCCGGATGCGGTTGCGCTTCCATTCCGCGACCGGCACGGCCGCCCAATGCTGGAGGGCGCAGCCGCCGCATTGGCCGAAATGCCGGCAATGCGGAGCCACCCGCTCGGGGCTGGACGGCTCGATCGCCAGCACATCCGCGCGGCCCTCGCCCACCATGGCGCGCACGGTCTCGCCGGGCAGCGCATAGGGCAGCGGATAGCTCACGCCCTCATGCAGGGCGATGCCATCGCCGCGATTGCCGATCCGCTCCACGACGAGGTGGGCTTCCTTCATGGTGATTTCCGTCCGATCAGCAGGAATTCCTGGTTGCCATCCCCGCCGGTGATCGGCGAGGGCAGCGTGGCGAGCACCTCGACGCCGAGTTGCGACAGGGCGGCTTCCACCTCCGCCAGCACGCGCTGGTGTACGGCCGGATCGCGGATCACGCCGTGCTTGCCGGCGCCGGGCCCGGCCTCGAATTGCGGCTTGATGAGCACGATCAGCCCGCCACCGGCCCGCAGCCGCGCCAGCCCCGCAGGGATCGCCTTGGCCAGCCCGATGAACGACAGGTCCGCCACCAGCAGGTCGACATCCTCCGGAATCTCGGCCTCGCTCACCTGCCGGGCATCCAGCCCCTCGAGATTGACCACGCGCGGATCCGCCGCCAGTCGCGGGTGCAACTGGCCATGGCCTACATCGACGGCATAGACCCTCCGGGCGCCGCCCTGGAGCAGCAGGTCGGTGAAGCCGCCGGTCGAGGCGCCGAGATCGAGCGCGACCAGCCCCGTCGGGTCAAACGGGGAAGCGGCAAGCCCCGCGCGCAGTTTCTCTCCGGCGCGGGATACGGTAGCAAAGGGGCGCTCGGCGGAAAGGCTGACCGAGCCATCGAAAAGCCGGGAGGGTTTGTCGACACGTTTGCCATCGGCCATGACCAGCCCGGCCTCGATGGCCGCGCGGGCGAGGCTCCGGGTGGCGAAAAATCCCTTTTCAACAAGCAAATGATCGATCCGCTGCCGGGTCATGAAAAAGAGTGCCTCGTTCGGCATCCGGTATGCGTCCCCGTGGGTAACAGGACAAGGGAATTCGGGAACGGCCCGGTGCCGCACACGGATTCTCCGGTCCATTTTCTGGAGAGAGACAATGAATTCGAACCTTTCGCGCCGCTTCTTCCTTGCCGGCTCCGCTGTCGCGCTCACGCTGCCGGCGACGCATCGCGTCTATGCCCAGGCCGCCGCACCTGCGGCCGGACCCTTCGTGACGCCGAAACTCGGCTATGCCTACAACGCCCTCGAGCCGCATATCGATGCGATGACGATGGAAATCCATTCGCAGCGCCATCACGGCGCCTTCATCACCAACCTCAACAACTTCGCCAAGGACCACGCGATGATCGGCTCCACGCCGGTCAGCCAGCTTCTGGCGAAGTGGCAGGAACTGCCGGAAGCGATCCGCATGGGCGCGAAGAACAGCCTCGGCGGTCATGCCAACCACACCATGTTCTGGGAAATCATGACGCCGGGCGGCGCGAAGGAACCGGCGGGCGACCTGAAGGCCGCGATCGATCGCGATCTCGGCGGTTTCGACAAGATGAAGGCCGATTTCAACGCCGCCGGCGGCCGCGTCTTCGGCTCGGGCTGGGTTTTCGTCACCGTCAACAAGGACGGCAAGCTGGCCCTGACCAGCAAGCCCGGCCAGGACAACCCGATGATGGACGGCCTGATGCCGCTCTTCGGCAATGATGTCTGGGAGCATGCCTACTACCTGAAGTACCAGAACCGCCGCGCCGATTACCTCAACACCTGGTGGAACGTCGCCAACTGGTCGAAGATCGGCGAGCGCTATGCCGCCGCCAAGGCCGGCACGCTGGCGATCTGACCGCCGGCTCAGCCGGTTCCGGCCGGGGGCGCGCTGGCGCTCCCGGTCAGGGCGGCCAGCGTTCCGGCAAACTGGTCGAGCGCGCCGGCGCCTTTTGGCGAAAGCCCGTAGATGCCCCGGCTCTCGCGCTGGAACCAGCCATAGACATTGTCCTGCAGGATCGCCGCCGCACGGGCCACACCGGTCCGTTCGCGCAGCACCGCCACCCGCATCGCCCCGGCCCCGGCCAGCAGCCCGGCCAGCCGCAGCGCATCCTGACGGTAGGCCGTCATCCGCGGCTGCCGTGTGCTGCCGCCGATATTCGGATCGCCGACGCGTTGCGCGAATTCCTTCAGGAGCAGCGTCCTGCGCCGGGCGTCGCGGCGGGGTTGGTAGGGCAGGGGGTCGGCCAGGGGCTCGACGAAATCGCCGGTCACCACCAGCACGCCGAGACCGAGCCTCCGGCACAATTTCACGATATCGCCCCGCTGGCGCCGTTTCGGCGGCCCGAAGGCGAGATAGACCGCATCGCTCATCGCCTGCCGGTCAACGCCCTGCAGCAGCAGCGGCAGCGAGAAGCCGGTCTTCATCTCGACGATGACGGGGGCCTCGTCGCCGCGCACGGCAACGATGTCGCAATCGCGGACCTCGCCCTTCACGGCATAGCCCTGCCGTTCGAGGAACAGCTTGATCGGGCGGTAGAGATCGGTCTCGGCCATGGCCAAGACCTAACCCGGTGCGTTGATTCGAGAAAGCCGTCCTAGGCCCGCACGGCCGCGCCGGCGCCTTCCCGGCCCAGGGCGTCCCGCACCTTGGCCACGATGCCTTTCGCATCCAGCCCCGCTTCGGCATACATCTTCTCGGGCTTGTCGTGATCCTGGTAGACATCCGGCAGGACCATCGAACGGAAGCGCAAAGCCCCGTCGAGCAGGCCCTCATCCGAGAGGAACTGCGCCACCTGCGCGCCGAATCCGCCGACCGAGCCCTCCTCGATCGTCACCAGAACGGCATGGTCGCGGGCGAGCGCCCGCACCATGTCGGTATCGATCGGCTTGGCGAAGCGCGCATCCGCAACGGTCGTCGACAGGCCGAGCTTTTCCAGCTCGTCCGCCGCCAGCAGGGCCTCCTGCAGGCGGGTGCCCAGCGAGAGCAGCGCGATCTGGCTGCCCTTGCGGATCATCCGGCCCCTGCCGATGGGAAGGATCTCGCCCCTTTCGGGCATTTCCACGCCGACACCCTCGCCGCGCGGATAGCGGAAGGCGATCGGGCCGGAATCATGGGCCACGGCCGTCGCCACCATGTGGCAGAGTTCAGCCTCGTCCGCCGCCGCCATCACCACCATGTTCGGCAGGCAGCACAGATAGGCGAGATCGAACGCGCCGGCATGGGTCGGCCCGTCGGCCCCGACCAGCCCGGCGCGGTCCATGGCGAAGCGCACCGGCAGGTTCTGGATCGCCACATCATGCACCAGCTGGTCGTAGCCGCGCTGGAGGAAGGTGGAATAGATGGCGCAGAACGGCTTGTAGCCTTCCGTGGCGAGGCCGGCAGCAAAGGTCACCGCATGCTGCTCGGCAATGCCGACATCGAAGGTCCGCTGCGGGAAAGCCTCGCCGAACAGGTCAAGCCCGGTGCCGGAAGGCATCGCCGCAGTGATCGCCACCACCCTGTCGTCGTGCTCGGCCTCGCGGATGAGGCTCTGGGCAAAGACCTTGGTGTAGCTCGGCGCATTCGACGGCGGCTTGGCCTGCTTGCCGGTGATGACATCGAACTTCACCACACCGTGATACTTGTCGGCGCTGGCTTCCGCCGGGGCATAGCCCTTGCCCTTCTGCGTCACGACATGGATCAGCACTGGCCCGGTATCGCTGTCGCGGACATTCCGCAGGACCGGGAGCAGGTGGTCGAGATTATGCCCGTCGATCGGCCCGACATAATAGAAGCCGAGCTCCTCGAACAGGGTGCCACCGGTCCAGAAGCCGCGGCCGAATTCCTCGGTCTTCCGGGCCTTGTCATAGAAGAATTTAGGCAACCTCTGCGCGAGCTGCTTCGCCACCTCCCGCAACGAACGGTAGGTCCGGCCGGAAACCAGCCGGGCCAGATAGGCCGACATCGCCCCCACCGGCGGCGCGATCGACATGTCGTTGTCGTTGAGGATGACGATCAGCCGCGAATGCATCGCCCCGGCATTGTTCATCGCCTCGTAGGCCATGCCGGCCGACATCGCGCCGTCGCCGATCACGGCAATGACATGATTGTTGCCACCGGCGAGATCCCGCGCGACGGCCATGCCGAGGCCGGCGGAAATCGAGGTCGAGGAATGCGCCGCGCCGAACGGGTCAAACTCGCTCTCGGCGCGCTTGGTGAAGCCGGAAAGGCCACCACCCTGCCGCAGGGTGCGGATCCGGTCGCGCCGGCCGGTCAGGATCTTGTGCGGATAGGCCTGGTGCCCGACATCCCAGATCAGGCGGTCGCGCGGTGTGTCGAAGACATGGTGCAGCGCCACTGTCAGTTCGACCACGCCGAGGCCCGCGCCGAGATGCCCGCCCGTCACCGAGACGGCATCGATCGTTTCCGCCCGCAACTCGTCGGCAACCTGCCGCAGCTGGCTCTGGTCCAGCCGGCGCAGATCCTCCGGCGTCGTGATCGTGTCCAGCAGGGGGGTGTCAACCGCCAAGGGAAAGCCTCCGTTTGTCAGCCGCCTCATCTATCGGGTTGCGGCCGAACGTCAATGAGCAGAGGCCTCAGGCCTTGGGCAGCGGGATGAATTCGCTCTCGCCCGGCACGCTGTCGAATCGGCCCGCGGCCCAGTCGGCCTTGGCCTGGTCGATCCGTTCCTTCCGCGAGGAGACGAAATTCCACCAGATATGCCGCCGGCCATCCATCGCATCCCCGCCGATAATCATCAGCCGGGCATGGCCGAGCGCGAGGATGGAGATGCGGTCGCCCGGCTTGAACACCAGCAACTGGCCCGGGCGGAACACGTCTCCGGCAATGTCGATCTCGCCGGAGACAATGTAGATCGCCCGCTCGGGGTAATCATCGTCCAGCGGCAGGATCGCCCCGGGGGCCAGGATCGCCTCGGCATAGAGCGAGGGATGCGGGAACTGCACGGGCGATTCTTCGCCATAGGCCGCGCCCATGATCAGCCGCACGCGCTTGCCCTCGCCGGTGATGCGCGGCAATTCGGCTTCGGTATGGTGGATGAAGGCGGGGTCTGTCTCTTCCAGCGCCGCCGGCAGGGCCGCCCAGAGCTGGATCCCGAAAAGCCGCCGCGCGTCCGATTGCCGCACTTCCGGGCTCGTCCGCTCGGAATGCACCACGCCACGCCCGGCCGTCATCAGGTTCAGCGCGCCGGGGGTGATGTCCTTCACCACGCCGAGGCTGTCGCGGTGCCGGATCGAACCGTCGAACAGGTAGGTCACGGTCGAGAGGCCGATATGGGGATGCGGGCGCACGTCGAGACCCTGGCCGAGCAGGAATTCCGAAGGGCCCATCTGGTCGAAGAATACAAAGGGGCCGATCATTTTCCTGCCGATCGAGGGCAGCGCGCGCCGGACCTCGAACCCGCCGAGATCACTGACGCGCGGCACGATCACCTGCTCGATCGCCGCACAGGCCCGGGAATCGCCCGGTTCGGGGTCGTCGCTCGGCAGATGGGACATGGGGCCTCCTCGGCAGGATCCGGATCATCCGCAAGATGGCGGCCGGCCGCCTGTCTGGAAAGGGCCGATGACAGGCTTGTGACGGGAAAGACGTTGTGCCGGGGTGTCGAGCCGGGGCGGTTCAGCGCTCGGGATCGAGCGGCGCGGCGCCCGCCGGCCGGCCATCCGGCCCGAGCTGGATCCTGGAGATTCGCATTTCCGCCTCGCGGAGCAGGGCCTCGCAGCGCTTCTTCAGCATTTCGCCACGCTCGTATTTGGCGATCGAGGCTTCGAGGCTCACATCGCCGCGTTCAAGCTCGCCGACAATGGCCTCGAGTTCGGCCATCGCCTTCTCGAAGGGCAGGGCGGCAATATCGGCGGGCAGGTCCGGGTTCATGTCCTGAGTCATGCGCGCCACCCTAGTCCATCCCCCGGGCGAGGCAACTCTCGCCGCCGCTTTTCCACGAATCTCAGCCGCTGCTGCGTGCACTCAGCCGCAGCCCGGGCGCGGGCCGTTCGCGCAGGACCTCGCGGCGGAAGCGGAACAGGGCGGCCGGCCGGCCTTTCGTGGTTGTCTGTTCGCCGGTCGGCTCCACCAGCCCGCCGGTCTCGACAAGGCGGCGGAAATTCTGCTTGTGGAGGTGATGGCCGGAAATCGCCTCCACCTTCCGCTGCAGGTCGGTCAGGGTGAACTGGTCGGCCATCAGCTCGAACACGACAGGCCGGTATTTCAGCTTCCCCCGCAGCCGGCCGAGTGCCGTCGCGACAATCCGGCGGTGGTCGAAGGGCATCACCTGTCCGAGCCGGGGGCGATCCGGCATCGCAGCCTGCCGGCGGTCCCGATGCGCTTCGTCGACGAGGCCGGCGGAATAGAGCAGCTCGTAGCGTTCCAGCACTTTTTCCTCGTCGAACGGCGTGCCATCGACGCCGAAGGACAGCGCGAGCCGCTCCCGCCGCGTCAGGCCACGCCCCTCCGCATCGCTGCCGGCTTCCGCTTCGCCGGCCCAACGCTCGAGCGCTGGCAGCAGCACCCGGTCGAGAATGTCCGGGCGGCCGCCGCGCCAGTCCTCCCAGGGGAAGAACGTGTAGAGCGGCACGAAATTCTCACGCTGGGCGGCGCCGGCGGCCATGCGGGTCAGCGCGAGATAGCCGATCGAGACGAGATGCGGCGCCGGGGCCTCGCCCGGACTGTCAGGCAGGAGCCGGCCCCTGTCTCCGAACGTGTAGAGCTGTTCGACATAGCCGAGCGTCAGCCCGGCCTGTTCCTGCGCGAAGCTCCGCAATCCGAGCTCCAGCGTGCGGTGCCGGCCGGGATCGAACGGCCCCGAGGGAAGGCCGGGTGGCATCGTTGCCCCGAGGCTCGACGCATAGACCACCGGCTCGTCCCCGCGCATGGCCAGGATGACGGCCGTCAGGTTGATCTCGATGCCGGAGGCCGCGCCGATCATGGCTGCCGTGGCCCGAGATCGAGCGCGAAGGGAACGCCGTCGAAGCAATCCTCGCCGCGCCCGATTGTCGCCAGCGCGCGGATCATCCGCCCGTTCCGGCCGAGCGCCGCGTCGGCCAGCGCCACGAGGCGGGCATTGGGCGTGGCCGTGGGCGAGAGCCGGCGGATCTCGCCGGCCCATTCCGTCTCGTCGCGGTCCGGCCGGAGCTGGCACGCCGCGATGAAGGCGCCGGCGGTCGAGCGGCTCACCCCGGCATAGCAATGCACGACCAGCGGCGCCGTGCGGTCCCACGCCTCGAAATAGCCGAGCAGCTGCTCGACATGCTCCGCCCCCGGCATCACCTCGCCCTCGCGCGGCTCGGTGATATCGGCGAAGTCGAGCTTGAGATGCCGCTCCGCCTCTATGCCGGGCGGCCTTTCCACCTGGTTGATGTTCTTGATCAGCGTCACCACCCCGGTGGCGCCGGTCTCGGCGACCTTCCGGTTCAGCAGGCGCCAGGCACAGACATGGATGACCGGCATCAGGCAGCTCCCTCGTCCTGCCGGGGGCCGGGCAGGTCCAGCATCCGGAAACGCGCGAGGAATGCGGCCTCCGCCCGGCCGACCGGCCAGGGCTCGAGCAGGGCGCGGCCCTGCGCATCCAGCGGCATCGGCGCGCCGAAGAATTGCTGCGCTTCTCCGGCCTCGAAACCCGCCAGCCCGGTCGCCTCGTGATAGGCGGCGGCCCGGTCGGCGCGCTTGGCAAGGTCCTGCGCAAGCTTCGTCATCGGCGCCGGCAGCCCGAACCGCCGCATCACCGCATCCAGCACCAGGCGCTCGGTCTCGCGATAGGCATCGCCGATCACCGCCTTGAAGGGCGAGATCATGTCGCCGATCACATATTCGGCCGCATCATGCAGAAGCACGGCCAGCCGCGTCCGCCGCCCGGCCTGCGGTGCAAGCCGGCCGGCCAGATGATCGACCAGCAGGGAATGCTGCGCCACGGAGAAGATCTCCGGACCCAGCGTCTGGCCATTCCAACGGGCCACCCGGGCCAGCCCGTGCGCGATATCCTCGATCTCGACATCGAGCGGCGAGGGATCGAGCAGGTCAAGCCGCCGGCCGGACAACATGCGTTGCCAGGCCCGGGGGGCAACGGAAGCGCGGGGGGAGCGACGCGGCGCAGAAGGAGCTGTCATGCTCCTGATGTGCCGCGCTCCCCCCGAACTGGCAAGGGAATCGTGCTCAGCTGGCGAACCGGACGTCGTCGCGGGACCGCACGGTTTCCCGGGGGCCCAGCACATCGCGGATGGCCGACAGCATGGCGCGCGTCCGCTCGTCGGTGAGGGAATAATAGATCGTGGTGCCCTCGCGACGGGTGCTGACGATGCCGGCGGCCCGCATGAGCGCGAGGTGCTGCGACAGCGCCGATTGGGCGATGTTCAGCCTGCGCACAAGCTCTCCGACGGCAAGTTCGCCTTCGAGAACAAGGTTGTAGAGGATCACGAGACGGCGGCGGTTGGCGAGGATCGCCAGCAGCCCTTCGGCATCTTCGCCATTATGAGTCAAAAAATCGAGAAGGGATGAAACATTCATAATACAACTCCTGAAACAGGGGCGTTATATCACGAATTCAGAAGGCTTCAAGGGTTCAGGAAATTTATCCCATTTCGACCGGGAAACGGGCATAGTGCGGCCGGATCACGCGGACCGGAACGCCGCCCAGGGTGATCGCCTCGCCGGCCTTCAGCGCTTCCTCAAGCCGGTCGATCCGCATCGGCACGAGGCCTGCCGCGCCGAAACACTCGCCGCCGGTGCCCAGCAGGCGATCGCCGGCCCGGCATTCCGCGCCACCCATCACGTTGAAGCCGTTGAGCATCTCGACGATCATCGTGCGGGTGCGCGCCGTGCCGCGATGCTCCATCCGGCTCACGACTTCCTGGCCGATATAGCAGCCCTTGCGGAAGGCGACGCCGCCGAGCTGGTCGAGATTGACCTCGTGAGGGAAGGCGGCCTGGGCGAGGTAATCCTTGCCGCATTCGGGCAGGCCGAGCCTGATTCGCGCGGCGTGATAGGCCTCCTCCCCGGTGGTGATCCCGGCCGGCAGCAGCGCGGCCAGCGCTTCGCGCGGGCCGATCAGCCGGGCGCCAAGCGCCGGATCGCGCGGGTCGTCGAAACGATAATGGGTCTCGCCGTCCGGCGCCACGTCTCCGGCGATCACCGCCACGCCGATATCCGGTCCGAGCGCATCGATCGCGACGGCGCTCCGCAGCCGGTAGAGCGTCAGTCGGCGGGCGAGATCCTCCGCCAGCCCGGCCGCCACATCGATGAGAAAGAGCGGCTCTTCATCACTGGCATTGAAGACCAGCATATCGGCGATGATCTTGCCCTGCGGCGTCAGCAGCGCCGCCGGCACGCCCGTGCCGTTCGCGAGCCCCTCGATCTCGGCCGTCAGGAGGTTGTGCAGGAAATGCGCGGCCTCGGCGCCGGACACGGCCAGCACGGCCCTGTCGGAGAGCAGGCAGGCAAGGCGGATCGCCGGTTCCGGCACGGGGCTTGTTTCACGCATGCGAGCCAGATAAGTCCGGTTTGCAGGGCAGGCAAGCCTTGTCGTCATGCCGGAGGGAAAAGCGATGGCCGCCAGGTTCGATACGGTGCTCCACGGGGGTGAACTGGTTACGCCGGCGGGGCGCGGCCATGCCGATATCGGGATCGCCGGCGGCGTGATCACCGCCATCGGCGCCATCGGCACCGGCCAGGCGGCCGAGGATGTCGATTGCCGGGGCCTGACCATTCTCCCGGGCGTGATCGACACGCAGGTCCATTTCCGCGAGCCCGGCCTGACCCACAAGGAAGATCTGGAAACCGGCTCCCGCGCGGCGGTCCTTGGCGGGGTGACGGCCGTGTTCGAGATGCCGAACACCAACCCCAACACGACAAGCGCGGAAACGCTGGCCGCCAAGCTCGCCGCCGCGCATCACCGCATGCATTGCGACCATGCGTTCTTCGTCGGCGGAACGGCGGAGAATATCGACGAGATCCCCGCGCTCGAGAAACTGCCCGGCGCCGCCGGCATCAAGGTCTTCATCGGCTCCTCCACCGGCAACCTGCTGGTCGAGGATGACGAGAATCTTGCGCGGATCCTCCGGCAGATCACGCGGCGCGCCTCCTTCCATTGCGAGGACGAGCCGCGCCTCCGCGCCCGGATGGGCCTCCGCGAACCCGGCAACCCCGCCTCGCACCCGGTCTGGCGCGATGTCGAGGCAGCTTTGCTGGCGACGAAACGGCTGGTCACGCTGGCCCGCCGCCTCGGCAAGCGCGTCCATGTGCTGCATGTCTCGACCGGTGACGAGATCCACTGGCTGGTCGACCACAAGGATGTCGCCTCGATCGAGGTCACGCCGCATCACCTCACGCTCACCGCGCCGGAATGCTACGAGCGGCTCGGCACCTATGCCCAGATGAACCCGCCGGTGCGCGACAAGGCGCATCAGGACGTGCTCTGGTGGGGCATCGCCAACGGGGTTGTGGATATCCTCGGTTCCGACCACGCGCCGCATACGCATGAGGAGAAGCACCATGCCTATCCGGCCTCGCATTCCGGCATGACGGGCGTGCAGACGCTGGTGCCCACCATGCTCGACCATGTGAATGCCGGCCGCCTGACGCTCGAACGCTTCGTCGACCTCTCGGCCCATGGCCCCGCGCGGCTGTTCAACATCGCCCGCAAGGGGCGGCTCGTTGTCGGCTACGATGCCGATTTCACGATCGTCGATCTCAAGCGCCGCGAGACGATCACCAATGCCTGGATCGCCTCGAAATGCGGCTGGACGCCCTATGACGGCAAGAGCGTCACCGGCTGGCCGGTCGGAACCTTCCTCCGCGGCCACCGCGTCATGTGGCAGGGCGAGGTGACGCAGCCTTCCCTCGGCGAACCCGTCAGGTTCGGCGACGCGCTTCCGGCCTGAGGAAGGCCACGATGTTCCAGTGCGATATTCCGGCCGTGCCGACGCTCCAGCAGGATGACGAGGCGATCCGCATCACGCGCTACGATTTCGTGCCCGGCGCCGTCACCGGCTGGCACCAGCATGGCTGGCCCTATTTCGTGATCATGCTGACGGAGGGCATCCTGCGCATCCATAATGGCAGCGAGATCACCGATGTGCCGCTGAAGCAGGGGCAGGCCTATATGCGCCCGGCCGGGATCACCCATGACGTGATGAACGGCTCGGACCATCCGATCGCCTTTGTCGAGATCGAGGTGAAGAACCCGGCTGCGCTGACGCGGATGATGCTGCCCTGACGCGGGGCGACCATCGGAAGCAGAAGCCGCATGAAAAGGCCCGGATACGGAAAAGGGCCGGAAATCCGGCCCTTGAAATTCTATTGCCTGTCGGGGACGATCAGTTCTTCGTCGTCAGCGAATATTCGCCGGCCTTGATCCGGTCCGGCAGCTTCTCGGCGAATTTCGCCACCGCATCCTCGCCATAGCTCGCCACCAGTTCGACAAAGGCCGCGAAAAGGGCGGCATGGGCGAGGCAATCGCCGTCAATCCCGTCATACCGGCCCTCGGCGAAGGCCTCGCTCACATAGGTATAGGCCGCGCGACGCTGGTCGGCGTAAAGCGAATCCCGGGATTGGCCAAGCTCGTCACTCGTTTGCACGGTCGCCTTCCTGTCTTCTCGCCCCCGGCAGAACCGGGTGGCTTGTCATTCGTCCCGGCTTGTTGCCGGTTCCGGAAGCGGTCCCCACCGCCGTCATTCCCACCGGAGCGGGCAGGAGGACCCTAGACCGCCCGGCGCGGGAACGCGAGCCTTCTGTTGAGATTTCGTTAACGCGGCGATTCGCGTTTGTGGAAAGTGGCGACTTTGCATCAGCTGCCGAAGCGGCGCTCCAGTTCGCGGGCCAGCCGGGCCGCCTCCCGCGTCAGGGCCAGCCGGGCCGCTTCCGCCGCGGGCGTGCACTGGCGATAGGTCGTCGCATAATCCGCAAAGCCGGTATTGAACGCGCCCGCCATCTTCTCCCGCGCGCCGGACGGCTCGCCCTCGGCCTCCAGCAGCACCTCCATCCGGGCCCGCCAGGGATTGGGCGTGGCGCCGGGCTGGCAGAGCTGGCTGAGAAAGGCGAGGGCACCGACAACTTCCGACAGGTCGACCAGCGGCTTTTCCTGCGCGGTCGAGACCGGCGGCGCCGGCCGGGCGGCGGCCGGGTTCTCGCCCGCCGGCCGCCGGATCGAGGGGCGGGCCCGCAGCGGCGCCGCCGGGCCCGTCTGGGCCGGGGGGGAAGGGGTCTGGATGATGCGCGAGGGCGGCGCTTCCTGTGCGGAAACGCGGCCGCTTCCGGCAGGGGCGAGAAGCAGCATGGCGGCAAGAACCCCAAGAGACGACAACGGGGCGGGGAGGGTGCGGCCCGTCATCGCGCCACCATCGTGGCCGCACGGGCGAGGATTTCCGGCAGGCGGCGCGTCATTGGCAGGTCACCCGGTGCATGCGGATCGACCCAGAGCCAGTCACTCACCTCGTCCGAGGGGACCGGCTCGCCCGAACGCCAATGCCCGCAGAACGCGGCGATCACCGCATGGGCGCGGATTCCGCCGCCCTCATCGGCCTCGATATGCTCGACATGGTCGACAAAGCCGACGAGATCGGCCTCGAGGGCCAGCTCTTCCTGCAATTCGCGGAGGACGCCATCCCGCAGGGTCTCGCCGGCCTCGATCCGTCCGCCGGGCAGGGAATAGAGCCCCTGCGCCGGCGCCCGGGCGCGCTGGATCAGCAGCACCTTGCCGGCGCGGAACACCGCGATCGATGCGGCAAGGACCGGGCGCTGGACGGCACTCATCCGGCGCCGTCACACATGCTGGCCGCCATTGATGTGCAGTTCCGCGCCCGTCACATAGGACGAGGCTTCCGTGCACAGGAAATAGATCGCCTTGGCCACCTCTTCCGGCGTGCCGAGGCGGCGCATCGGCAATGTCTCGACGATCTTGTCCGTGCCGGGAGAGAGGATCGACGTATCGATCTCGCCCGGCGAGATGGCGTTGACGCGCACATCCATCGGGCCGAAATCCGCCGCCATCTCGCGCGTCAGCGAGGCGAGCGCCGCCTTGGACGTCGCATAGGCCGCGCCGGCAAAAGGATGGACACGGCTGCCGGCGATGGAGGTCACATTGACCACCGCGCCCTTCGTGGCATGGAGTTCCTCCTTGAGGCCGCGCGCCAGCATGATCGGGGCGAAGAAATTCACCTGGAACACCTTCTGCCAGTCGGTGAGCGCGGTATCGATCGAGGAGAGCCGCGCCCCGCCTTCGCCCTTGGGCGAGATCCCCGCATTGTTGACGAGGGCATGAAGCTTGCCATCCGGCAGCCGGCTCTTGATTTCCTCAATGGCGCGGAGCGTGTCCTGCGGGTCGGCAAGATCGACCTGGACATGATCATCCTGGCCGCCTTCCCACGGGCAGTTCTCGGGGAAGGGCTGCCGGGAACAGGCGATGACGCGCCAGCCGGCCGAGCCGAATCGCTTCACCGTGGCATGGCCGATCCCGCGCGAGGCGCCGGTTAGCACGAGAATCCGGCGTTCGCCGGAAGAATTGCTGCGCTGGCTTTCCATTGATCGCGACTCCAGGGGGCGTGGGACGGGGACCGGCAGGGGCAATGCGGACGGGGCGGGGGGGCAGGGGAGGGGTCCCCGTCTTCCGGCACCAGTCCTAGCGCATTTTCCAATCGGTCAGAAACAGGGTGATAGACGAAAACACGGCGGAGAACGAGGCTTGTCCCGAGCGCACCGTCGGCCGGCATTACGGGTACAGATGCTCCGTCCGGAACAGGGCCTCCGGCCCGTCGCGCCGGAAAACCAGCCGGTCATGCAGGCGGAAGGGCTTGTCCTGCCAGAATTCGATATAGACCGGCACGAGGCGGAACCCCGTCCAGTGTGGCGGGCGCGGCACCTCGCCGAGGCCGAATCGCGCAGCTTCCCGCGCGACCGCCTTCTCCAGGGCGAATCGGCTTTCCAGCGGCCGCGACTGCTGCGAGGCCCAGGCGCCGATCCGGCTGTCCCGCGGGCGCGAGGCAAAATAGGCATCGGCCTCGGCATCGCTGACGCGGTGGAGTGCGCCCCGGAATCGCACCTGCCGGCGCAGGCTCTTCCAGTGGAACACCACGGCGGCCTGCGCGTTGGCGATGATTTCCTGGCCCTTCTGGCTCTGGGTATTCGTGTAGAAGACCACGCCGGCCGGATCGATCCCCTTCATCAGGACCATCCGGACATTCGGCAGGCCATCCGCATCCGCCGTGGCCAGCGCCATCGCGTTCGGATCATTCGGCTCGCTGGCGCGGGCCTCCTCAAACCACGTATCGAAAAGCCGAAACGGGTCCGGCATATCTGGGGACTCACCGGTCATTAACGCTTCCGTTCTTTAATAGCGGACAAGTATCTCTGGGGTCGCGTCGTGCTGCGTTGCACAAAGTTCCGAACAGGCAGGATCATCATCCCTAGCCTCTTGCGCGCCGGAAGCAACCGGCCTGCTGAGCCTGGATATAGGGTTGCCATGCCGTTCTGCAACGCACGTGCCGTTGTGCTCGCGCTTGTGCTCGCTTCCGGCCTGCCTTTCGCGCTGGGCGGATGCAGCCTGACCATGCATCTCGCCTCGCTGCAGGACGACCCCGAGAGCACCGCCTCCATCACCCGGCCCGTCTCGCCGCTTGACCCCTCCCTCGACGAGGAGGACTGGCGCCGCGCCCAGGCTGCCCTGTCGCTGGCGGTCGATCCGCAGGGCTCCGGCCAGCCCGTGAACTGGGACAATCCCGCCAGCAAGCGCAAGGGCACCTTTGCGGCGTCGGGCAATCTCGTTCTGGTCGACAACACGATCTGCCGCCCCTTCACCGCGACGATCCAGCAGGCGGGCCTCAATGCCCGGGAAATCCGCCACCAGGGCCAGGCCTGCCGGATCGGGCCGGGCGAATGGGCCCTGCGGCAGGTCCAGCCGGCCATGGCCGAGACCACCGCCTCGTCCCGCCCGGCGGCGCCTGCCGCCGCTGCCGCCGCCGCCGCCGAGCGCAACCAGCCCTTCCCCGCACCTTCCACGTCGATGCTGGATGAGGCGGGCAGCACGGTCCGTCGGCCCTAGGACGTGCACGCATCTGTTGCAAAAATGCTGCGCCATGCCCATGTCCATGGCATAAAGGCCTTTCCCGGGCCCGATGACCGGCCCGCCGGGCCCAGGCTGAGCTGAGGACACGATGCGCGATCCGTATACCGTTCTGGGAGTGAAGCGGGACGCTGGCGCCGAGGACATCAAGCGCGCCTTCCGCCGTCTCGCCAAGACCCATCATCCCGATCACAACAAGGACGATCCGAAGGCCAAGGAGCGGTTCGCCGAGGTCAATGCCGCCTACGAGATCCTCGGCGATGCCACCAAGAAGCGCGCCTATGACCGTGGCGAGATCGATGCCGACGGCCGGCCCCGCGCCGGGGCAGGCATGGGTTTCGATCCGGCCGGCGGCGCGGGCGGGCCGGGCGGCTTCCGGTTCGATTTCGGCATGGGCGGCGCCAGGCCGGACCCGCGCGACATGTTTTCCGATCTCTTCCGCCAGTTCGAGACGCCGGGCCGCGACGAGCCGCGCACCAGCCGCGCCTCGCCCATCCCCGCGGGCGAGGATATCGAGCTCGAGGCCGCCATCGCGCTGGAGGATGTGGTAGCCGGCGGCTCGCGCCGGATCACGCTTCCGGATGGCCGCGCGGTCGAGGTGAATATTCCGAAAGGCGCAGCCAACGGCGCCACGTTGCGGTTGCGCGGGCAGGGTCATCCCTCGCCCTTCGGCGGGCCGAACGGCGATGTCCGCGTCACCCTGCGCTACCAGCGCCATCCGCGTTTCGTGGTGGACGGGCAGGATCTCCGTCTCTCGGTTGCGGTTCCGATCCGCGATGCCGTGCTGGGCGGTGCGATCCGCGTGCCGACCCTGCAGGGCGAGGTCGAGGTGACGGTTCCGGCCTGGACGAGCGGCGGGAAGACGCTGCGCCTGCGCGGCAAGGGCCTGCCCGGCAAGGACGGAAACGGGGATCTCTTCGTCTCGCTCGACATCGATCTCGGCCCTCCGGATCCCGAGATGGAAGGGTTTTTCCGTCGCCGGCGGGCCTGAAAGCCGGTGCAGGGCCGCCCGCCAAGGCTTGAACCTTCGCCGGAACCGGGTAAGGAAGGCAGAAAGCCGGGCTGCTTCGCGCTGCGCGGCATCTATGCATGAGACCGAGGATCGAGGACGGATGACCACGACGCAGGAAGCAAACCCGATCAGCGGTGTGATGCGCGGCAAGCGCGGCCTCATCATGGGCGTTGCCAACAAGATGTCGATCGCCTGGGGCATTGCCAAGGCGGCCCATGCCGCCGGTGCGGAACTGGCTTTCACCTACCAGGGCGATGCCCTGAAGAAGCGCGTCGAGCCGCTGGCCGCCGAACTCGGCGCCCTCGTCGTCGGCCATTGCGATGTCACCGACAGTGCCACCATCGATGCCGTCTTCGCCGAGGTGGAGAAGGCCTGGGGCAAGCTGGATTTCGTGGTCCACGCCATCGCCTTCTCCGACAAGGACGAATTGACCGGCCGCTATGTCGAGACGTCGGAAGCCAATTTCTCCCGGACGATGCTGATCTCCTGCTATTCGCTGACGGCAGTCGCCCAGCGGGCGGAGAAACTGATGACGGATGGTGGTTCCATCCTCACGCTGACCTATTACGGCGCCGAGAAATGGATGCCGCATTACAATGTGATGGGCGTGGCCAAGGCGGCACTCGAAGCCTCGGTGCGCTATCTCGCGGCGGATCTCGGCCCGAAGGCGATCCGCGTCAACGCCATCTCCGCCGGCCCGATCAAGACGCTCGCCGCATCGGGGATCGGCGATTTCCGCTACATCCTGAAGTGGAACGAATACAACGCGCCGCTGCGCCGTACCGTCACCACCGAGGAAGTCGGCCAGAGCGCGGTCTATTTCCTGTCGGACATGTCGCGCGGGGTGACCGGCGAGGTCAGCCACGTGGATGCCGGGTACCATATCGTCGGCATGAAGAACCCGGACGCGCCGGATCTCTCGCTCGACAAGGATTGAGGGACGCCATCATGCCGGCCGCCATTGCCAAGCGCTTCGTTCCTGCCGGCATCCTCGCCCGGGTTCTCGCGGGCGGCCTCGTGCTCGCGCCGGCCATCGCGCTGGCCCAGGCTGTCGCGCCGCAGGTGCCCGGTCTCCAGCCGCTTTCCGGTGCCACGCAGCCGAAGCCCGAACCGAAGATCGTGAAAACGGAAGTCGAGCGGAAGGGCCGCATCGGCCGCGAGATCTTCATCAGCACCTATCTGACGTTGTCGCGCGAATGCAAGGTCGGCCCGAACCCGCGGCTCGAGACCACGGAAGCGCCGAAGAACGGCAAGCTCTATACCCGGCCGAACGCGATCAATCTCCGGGCCGTACCCGGCGCGCCGCGCACCAATTGCATCGGCACCTCGCCCTACGGCCTCGGCGTGTTCTACCGCCCAGATCGCCGGTTCAAGGGCGAGGAAACCTTCCAGTTCAGGATCGTCTATCCCGAGGGCGATATCCGCGAGGTTTCCGCGAAGGTGATCGTCGAGTAGGGCCATGACGACGATCTACTTCGTGCGCCACGGCGAGACCGACTGGAATCGCGAGGGCCGCCTGCAGGGCAGGACCGATACCGATCTCAACCCCCGCGGCCGGGCGCAGGCGAAGGCGGTGGCGGAAACCCTCCGCCTCGCGGTCGAAGCGGATTTCGGCGCCGGCGCCCTCGCGGCCCTGCCGGTCTATGCAAGCCCGCTCAAGCGCACGCGCCAGACGGCCGACCTGCTGCTCGAGGCCCTGGCCGTGCCGGGCCTTGCCCCCGGGCTTGAACCCCGCCTCGCCGAGATCGGCTTCGGCCATTGGGAAGGCCGGACCTGGCCGGAAATCCGCGCGCGGGATCCGATCAACCACCGCGACCGCGAGCGGGATCGCTGGCATTTCGCCCCGCCGGGCGGCGAAAGCTATGCCGGCGTGGCCGAGCGCGTCGGCGGCTGGCTCGCGGAATCGCCGCGGCCCTGCTGCGTGGTCTCGCATGGCGGAGTCGCCCGCGTGATGATGCATCTTCTGGCTGGCCTCCCGGCCGAACAGGTGCTCCATGCCGATATCTGGCAGGGGCGCGTGCTTCGTTTCGCCGCAGGCCGGATGATTTGGCTTCCCCATCCCGGGCACGCCTGAGTCGCTGTTCAGCCCCAATTCAGTTGCAGGGCTCGATACGCGGTGTCGATTGGCGAGAACAGGCCGGTTTCCGGCACAGGCAGGACAGGTGCGCCGGAGTTCATCCGGATTGACTAATCCTGTCGATCCGGCTGTGGTTCTGCCGCCTGAAGAAAACGCCCGGAAGGGCCAGCGGGGGATGGACGATGATCGCGGAAGCTTCGCGGCTTGCGGAAGCCGAGCGGCATGCGGTGCTGCAGGGCATGCGCGATGCCAGCCTTCTCCGTCCCGAAACGCTGGCCGATCTGTTCCGGGCCAGCGCGGCCCGGGAGGGCCAGCGCGTTCTCTATCGTTCGGGCGCCCGCGCCGTGTCCTGGGCCGAGGCCGAAGCCCTGACCGACCGTGCCGCCGCCCGACTCGCCGCCTCCGGAGCCGTTCCCGGAACGGTGATCGGCCTGTGGATGCCGCGTGGCATCGACCTGCTTCTCGCGCAGGTCGCGATTGCCAAGAGCGGCGCCGCTTTCCTGCCCTTCGACGCGGATGCCCCGGTCGACCGGATCGCCACCTGCCTGACTGACGCGTCCGGTATCGCCCTGATTACCGACGAAGCCGGGCTGGCGAAAGCCCGTGAGATTACGCAGCCGCTGCTCTCGGCCCCGGCATTGCTCGCCGATGGTGACATGCCGGAAGCGCCGGTGGTCGCGGCCTCGCCGGCTGACCCGGCCTATCTGATCTACACGTCCGGCTCGACCGGCGTGCCGAAAGGCATCGTCATCAGCCAGCAGAATATCTGCCATTTCCTGCGCTCGGCGAATGCGGTCTACGGCATCACGCGGGACGATGTCGTCTTCCAGAGCGCCTCCGTCGCCTTCGATCTCTCGATGGAGGAAATCTGGGTGCCCTATCTGGCGGGCGCGACCCTCGTGGTCGCCACGCCCGAGACCATGGCCGATCTCGAGAAGCTGCCGCAGCTTCTCGACCAGGAAGGCGTGACCGTCATCGATACGGTGCCCACCCTGCTCTCGGTCATCCCGAAGGACATTCCCGGCCTCCGCCTGATCCTGCTGGGCGGCGAGGCCCTGCCGCCCGCCCTGGTGGAGCGCTGGTCCCGCCCCGGCCGCCGCATCCTCAACACCTACGGCCCGACCGAGGCCACCGTTGTCGCCACGGTGGACGAGGTGATGCCCGGCCGCCCGGTGACGATCGGCAAGCCGATCCCGAACTACACCTGCTACATCGTCGATGAATCGCTGGCGCTCTGCCCGCCCGGCCGCGAGGGCGAATTGCTGATCGGCGGCCCCGGCGTGGCGCAGGGCTATCTCGCCCGGCCCGAACTGACCGCCGAGAAATTCATCGCGAACCCCTTCGTCGCCGACGGGCCGGACCCGATCCTCTATCGCTCCGGCGATGCCGTCAGCCTGAATGCGGACGGGAACATCGTCTTCCACGGCCGCATCGATGACCAGGTCAAGATCCGGGGCTTCCGCGTCGAGCTGGGCGAAATCGAGAACGCGCTGGTCGATTGTGACGATGTCGCACAGGCGGCCGTCGTGGTGCGCAGCGATGGCGGCATGGACCGCCTCGTCGCCTTCGTCGTGCCCGAGGCCGAGAGCATTGTCGTGCCGACCACCCTGCGCGAGGAACTCCGCCGCCGCCTGCCGGCCTACATGATCCCCGAACGGTTCGAGCCGGTCGAGAGCCTGCCGCGGCTGATCTCCGGCAAGACCGACCGCAAGGCGCTCAAGGCGATGACGCTCTCGGAGCAGATCGTCGCCGCGAATGACGAGGAGCCGCCGCGCACCGAGACCGAGGCGCTGCTGCTGAATGCGGCCCGCAAGGTGCTGCCGGGCCGCGCCATCACCTTCGAGGCCGATTTCTTCCTCGATCTCGGTGGCCATTCGCTGATTGCGGCCCAGTTCATCTCGATCGTCCGCGAGACGCCCGCCTTTGCCGGCATCACGCTGCAGGATATCTACCAGCTCCGCACCCTTCGCAGGATCGGGGCGATGCTGGACGAGCGCTTCGGCGCCATGCTGTCCGCGCCGCCGCCCGACCTCTCCTTCGTGCCGCCGAGCCGCGCGAAGCGCTTCGCCTGCGGTGTCGCGCAGGCCCTGGCCATGCCGGTCATCCTCTCGGTCTCGACGCTGCAATGGCTCGGGGTGTTCATCACCTTCATGTTCATTTCCGAGCGCGATCTGTCCTTCGGCATGACGGTCGCCGTGCTCTGCTCGGCCTATATGTGCATCAAGTTCGGCACGCTGGCGCTGGTTGTCGCGTTGAAATGGCTGGTCCTCGGCCGCACCCGGCCCGGCCGCTATCCGCTCTGGGGCGCCTATTTCTTCCGCTGGTGGTTCGTGCAGCGCCTCAATGCGCTCGTCCATCCGAGCTATCTCGCCAATTCGCCGATCATGCGGCTCTATCTGCGCCTGATGGGCGCGAAGATCGGCTCCGGCGTGCTGATCGCCCATGCCGAATTCGGTGCTGCCGATCTCGTGACGATCGGCGCCGGCGCCTCGATCGGGCACAAGGCCAATATCGCCAATGCCGAGATCATCGCCGGCGAGCTGATCATCGGCCGGGTCGAGATCCGCCGCGACGCCTATATCGGCAACCAGTCCATCGTGCCGGCCGGCTGCGTGATCGGCGCGGATGCCCGGATCGAGGACATGACGGCTCTCGCCGAAGGCACCCAGGTTGCGGAGGCCGAGATCTGGGACGGTTCGCCCGCGCGGAAGATCGGCATGGTCGATGTCGCGGCGCTTCCGCCGAAATCCCTGCCGAACCGCCTCTGGGCGCATCTGCAATACTGGGTCTATGGCACGCTGATCCTGGCCTTCTCCGCCATCGGGCTGATCCCGCTTTTCCCGGCCTTCTTCGTGTTCGACACGGTCGAGACGCTGCTGGTGGATTCGCTCCCGGGCATCGAATGGTATCATGTGCTGCCCTTCGTCGCGTGGCTGATGGGCGCGGCGCTCGTGGTCTTCACGCTGGCCTTCGTCATCGCCATCCGCTGGATCCTGCTGCCGCGCCGGCTGCAGGAGGGCACGCATTCCATCCACTCCTTCTTCTATCTCCGGCAATGGATGGTGAACCTCGCCACCGAGGTCTCGCTCGACACGCTCTCCTCGCTCTACGCCACCATCTACATGCGCAACTGGTATCGGCTGATGGGCGCGCGCATCGGCAAGGGCGCGGAAATCTCGACCAATATCGGCGCCCGCTATGACCTGATCTCGATCGGGGAAGGCTCCTTCATGGCCGATGAATGCGTGCTCGGCGACGAGGACAACCATCGCGGATGGGTCACCTTCCGCAAGACGGTGATCGAGGATCGCGTCTTCGTCGGCAACAACGCGGTCATTGCCCATGGCTCGCACCTCAAGGAAGGCGCGCTGATCGGCGTGAAATCCCGTGCGCCGGAATCCGGCCTTGCCGAGAAGGAGGAGACCTGGTTCGGCTCGCCGCCGATCAAGTTCCCGGTCCGCCAGAAATTCGGCGATATCGCCGCAAACTGGACCTATGAGCCGCCGCTCCGCATGAAGCTGTGGCGTGCGGTCTTCGAGGCCATGCATACCACTTTCCCGACGATGCTGTTCCTGACGCTCGGCTCGATCGCGGTCTATTTCTTCATCTACCCGGCCTACGAGCGCGTGGCCTATGCGGCCGCCCTCGGCTGGTTCGTGGCGGCCAGCCTCGTCATGCCGATCATCATGGTGCTCTGCGTCTGCGCCATCAAATGGATGCTCATGGGCGTCTACAAGCCGGTGGCCAAGCCGATGTGGTCCTGGTGGGCGATGAAGACCGAGGCGGTGGCCGTGCTCTACTGGGGTCTCGGCGGCAAGGTGCTGCTCGAGCACCTGCGCGGCACGCCTTTCCTGCCGATGTTCCTCCGCCTCTTCGGTGCGAAGATCGGCGAGGGCGTCTACATGGACACGACCGACATCACCGAATTCGACTGCGTGAAGGTCGGCAACCATGTCGCCATGAACGATCTCTCCTGCCTCCAGACGCATCTCTACGAGGACCGCGTCATGAAGGTCGGCCGGGTCGAGATCGGCGACGGCGTGTCCATCGGCTCCTTCGCCACGGTGCTCTACGACACCCGCGTCGGCGATTATGCCCGCCTCAACCCGCTGACGCTGGTGATGAAGGGCGAGCAGATCCCGGCCAATACGGTCTGGGGCGGCGCCCCGGCGGTTCCGGTGGCCAGCACGCATTGATCGCGACTGAGAGGCGGGACTGCACCACGTCCCGTCTCCATGCATCCCGGTAATGTGGGGAACCTGTTTCTTCTGTTGTCATGCGGTGCCATCTCCTTTTATGCTTGCGCGCAGAAGGAGATTTTCATGGCGATGCACTTCATTCACCGATTTGCTCTGATCCTTTCAGCAACGTTGGTTGCTGGCTCTGCGATTGCCGAGAGTTATTCAGTGCGTGTTCCCGCCGGAAAGCGCATTCTTGTTGCAACCATGGCCCTGTATGATTCCGATAACTGTACGTTCGGTGCGGTTCCCGAGGGCAAGCTTGTCACGCCGCCGCAGCATGGCCGGGTCGAGATCCTGCAGGAGCGTCGCGTCATCGATGGTGGCCGGTGCGGCCGTATCGAGGGCTGGGCCCGCAATGTCTATTTCACGCCATCCCGTGGCTTCCGCGGCACTGACGCGATGCGGGTCGATTTCCACTACAACAGATGGAGCGATGCGCCGGGTCTGACCGCCGTAACGCGGTCCATTGCCCTTCAGGTCCAGTGAGCGCGCCATGATCCGGAAATCCGCCTTCCTTGCCGCAGTCCTGTCGGGCCTTGCCGCAGGACCTCTTGCCGCCGAGACCATCGACCGCCAGGCCCGCAGCGGCCAGCGGACACCGATGCTCAACTTCGCCCTGTACAACACGGATACCTGTTATGCAGGCGGTCTTGCCGAGGCCAGGATTGTCACCCAACCCGCCCATGGCCGTGTTGAATTCCGCGCCGAACAGGCCCGCGTCGCGGGGCAGTGCGGCACGCTCCTGGCCCTGAGCCAGCAGGTCTATTACACGTCACGGGGCGGCTATCGCGGTGCTGATGAATTCGTGGTCGAATTCGAGTTCAATCCGACAGTCGAGGCGCCCCGCAAGACCAGCCGCCGCTACACCCTTCGCGTCGAGGTCCGGTAAGGCCTGATCCCGATTCTGCCCTTGGACAACACCCCGCATTCGCGCTAGATCGCGCGGATGTCGCACAATTCCTTCGGTCATCTGTTCCGTTTCACCACTTTCGGCGAAAGCCATGGCCCGGCCATCGGCTGCGTCGTCGATGGCTGTCCGCCGATGATCCCGCTGGTCGAGGCCGATATCCAGGCCGATCTCGACCGCCGCCGCCCGGGCCAGAGCCGCTACACCACGCAGCGCCAGGAGCCGGACGAGGTGAAGATCCTCTCCGGTGTCTATACCGAGGCGGATGGCATCCAGCGCACGACCGGCACCTCGATCGGCCTGCTGATCCAGAATGTCGACCAGCGCTCGAAGGATTACGCGGCCATTTCCTCGGCCTACCGTCCCGGCCATGCCGATTTCACCTATGACGCGAAATACGGCATCCGCGATCCGCGCGGCGGCGGGCGGTCCTCGGCGCGCGAGACCGCGATGCGCGTCGCAGCCGGCGCCATCGCCCGCAAGATCGTGCCGGGCATGCGCGTGCGCGGTGCTCTCGTCCAGATGGGGCCGCATGCCATCGATCGCAGCCGCTGGAACTGGGACGAGGTCGGCAACAACCCGTTCTTCTGCCCGGATGCTGAAATGGCGGCCTTCTACGCGGATTATCTTGATGGCATCCGCAAGAATGGCTCCTCGATCGGCGCCGTGCTGGAAATCGTGGCGGAAGGCGTTCCGGCGGGCCTTGGCGCGCCGATCTACGGCAAGCTCGATGCCGATCTCGCTTCCGCGATGATGTCGATCAACGCGGTCAAGGGCGTCGAGATCGGCGCCGGCTTCGGCGCGGCGGAACTGACCGGTGAGGAAAACGCCGATACGATGCGGATCGGCAATGACGGTCAGCCGGTCTTCATGGCCAACCATGCCGGCGGTATTCTCGGCGGCATTTCCACCGGGCAGCCCATCGTGGTGCGTTTCGCGGTGAAGCCGACCTCGTCGATCCTCACCCCGCGCGAGACGGTGGATCGCTTCGGCAACGAGACAGAGATCCTCACCAAGGGCCGGCATGATCCCTGCGTCGGCATCCGTGCGGTCCCGGTCGGCGAGGCCATGATGGCCATCGTGCTGGCCGATCATTATCTCCGCCATCGCGGCCAGGTGGGCTGAGCATCCCGGCTCCTCACCCTGCCTCGGGCTTTGCCGTCGGCTTCCCTCTCCCCGCCGGGGAGAGGTCGCGGGCGGAAGCGAGCGGGTGAGGGGTCTTCAATCTCGAGATTTTATCCGCATTAAAAATTTCAGTCTTCTTGCCGGAATTTCATTGACGCCTTTGCGTCGAGCCGCCACATCACCGGCATGAAACTCGCGGAATGGCTGAAACGGACTGGCACCAAGCGCGTCGACTTCGCCGCGCGCATCGGCGTCTCGCCGGCCACGATCACCCAGCTTTGCCGCGAGAATGCCCCCTGGATCTCCCGCGAGACGGCCGAAGCCATCGCCCGCGAGACCGGCGGCACCGTGACCCCCAACGACTTTCTCGGCCTCGCGCCGAATTCGAGAGGATGGCCCATGCAGGATACGACCCGGCGGATCGAGGAGGCCATCGCGGCCTATGCCCGTGGCGAGATCGTTGTCGTGACGGATGATGACGACCGCGAGGGCGAGGGAGATCTGATCGTCGCTGCCTCGCTCTGCACGGCGGAGAAGATGGCCTTCATCGTCCGCCATACTTCCGGCATTGTCTGCGCGCCGATCACCGTTGCCGAGGCGCGCCGCCTCCGGCTCGACCCGATGGTCGCCGTGAATGACAGCGCGCATACCACGGCCTTCACGGTCTCGATCGACTACCGCGAGGGCCTGACCACCGGCATCTCCGCCGACGAGCGCACCGCCACCGTGCGCGCGCTGACCAACGGCAACGTGCAGGCGAATGATTTCGTCCGCCCCGGCCATATCTTCCCGCTGATCGCCCGTGATGGCGGCGTGCTGATGCGCTCCGGCCATACCGAGGCGGCGGTCGATCTCTGCCGGCTTGCCGGGCTGCCGCCGGTCGGGGTGATTTCGGAGCTCGTCAATGATGACGGTACGGTTACCAAAGGGAAGCAGGTTACCGATTTTGCCGAACGGCACGGCCTGAAACTGCTCACCATTGCCAATCTGATCGCCTACCGGCAGGCCCGCGAGAAGCTGATCGACCGCGTCGCGACCTTCCCGGTCGAGACCTCGATCGGCCGGCTCACCGGCTATGCCTTCTCGACGCCCTTCGACGAGGTCCAGCATCTCGCGCTTGTCCATGGCCAGATCGGCGATGGCCGCGGCGTGCTGACGCGCCTGCATCGCGCCAATGCGCTGAGCGACGTGTTCGGCGGCGGCAAGACGATCGAGAAGGCCCTGCAGACCTTCAAGGTAGAGGGGCGCGGCGTGCTGGTCTACCTGCGGGACGGGACGGCCGGCGTGCCCTCCGCCGGTTTCGAGGCCCCGTCCAGTTCCGATGCCCTGCGCCAGAAAGCCTGGCGCGAAGTCGGGCTCGGCGCGCAGATCCTGCGGGATCTCGGCGTGTCGTCGATCCGCAACCTCTCGACCAGCGGCAGCCGCGCCTTTGTCGGGCTCTCCGCCTTCGGTATCGAGATCGAGAAGACCGAGGCGCTGTGATCGGGCGTTGTCAGGCGCCCATCAGCGTCTCGACATGGGCCGCGACGGAGGTGGACAGCCCCTCGAGATCGTAGCCGCCCTCGAGCAGGCTGACGACGCGACCACCACAGAGGCTGCCGGCGAGGGCCATCAGTTCGGCGGTTGCCCAGGCGAAATCCGCCGCCTCCAGCCGGAGATTGGCCAGCGGATCGCGCCGATGGGCGTCGAACCCGGCCGAGATCAGGATCAGGTCCGGGCGATGCGCCCGGATCCGCGGGAAGACGGCGTTCCGGTAGGCCTCGCGGAAAACCTCGCCATCATCGCCGGCCCGGAGCGGCACGTTGACGATCATGTCATTCTCGCCGCGCTCGTTGGCTGCACCCGTGCCCGGATAGAGCGGCATCTCGTGGCTCGAGATGAACATCACGTCGCGGTCGGCCCAGAAAATGTCCTGCGTGCCATTGCCGTGATGCACGTCCCAGTCGACGATGACCACCCGCTCCGCACCCTGTTTCTGGGCGATCCGCGCGGCCACCGCCACGGTGTTGAACAGGCAGAATCCCATGGCCGTCTCGCGCTCCGCATGATGGCCGGGCGGCCGCGCGGCAACGAAGGCGTTGTTGACCTCGCCGCTCATCACCGCCGTGACGGCCCGCTCGGCCGAGCCCATCGCAGCGAGAACCGCCGGCAGCGATCCGGGCGACATCGAGGTATCCCCGTCGAGATAGACAAAGCCGGCCTGCGGAGAAAACCCGGCAATATCCTCGACATAGCCAGCGGGATGGACCAGTTCGGCCAGTTCGATCCGGCCCACGGCCGCGCCCTCGCGACGCAGCCCCGCGAATCGCGGTTCCGCCAGCACCGCCTCGACGGCGCGCAACCGGTCCGGGCGTTCGGGATGGCCCGCCGGCATGGCATGGCCGAGAAAGACGGGGTCTGAGATCAGCAATGTCGACAAGGAGCGGCTCGGTTCTGTCGGAGGGGCGTTCAGGCTGTGCGATAGCGCACGTCCGGGTCAAGAAAAATCAAGGCTTGGAAGCAGTGTGTCTTTGCAGCACTATGCCGCTGATTCACATGCGATTAAGCAAACCGCAACCTTCCCTTGCTTTAGTTCGGCCATGCACACGGATTTTTATCGATTCCTCCGCCCGGTTGTCGCCCTCGGTCTTTGCCTGATGGCCGCCGCCTGTACGCAATATTCGTCCTTCCCGGACCCGACCCTGTCGGCTCGGGACGTGCAGCTGCTCGCGCTGGCGCCGCAATCGCTCAACCGTGATCTTGACCCCGCGCGCGCCCGGTTCCGCATGCCGAACCCGACGAACGAGAAGGTTCCCGGCACGGTCGTTGTCGATTCGGATGCACGCTTCCTCTACTACATCGAGGAAGGCGGCACGGCCCTGCGCTACGAGATTTCCCCGGGGATGGAAGCGCATCAATGGTCGGGCGTGGCCTATGTCGGCCGCAAGGTCGAATGGCCGTCCTGGACGCCGGGCAACACCGCCCGCCAGATGGTGCCCTCGCTGCCGGCCACCGTGCCCGGCGGCCCGAACAACCCGCTCGGCGCCCGCGGGATCTACCTGCATGACGAGCGCGGCCGCGATACCGAATATCGTATCCATGGCACCAACGAGCCGGAGATGATCGGCATGCCGGTTTCGCTGGGCTGCATCCGGATGCACAATATCGATGCGATCGACCTCTACAACCGCATCAAGGTCGGGGCGAAGGTCGTCGTCCGCTGAAGCGGGAGACATCGCCGGAATGGAAAAGGCGGCCCTCGGGGCCGCCTTTTTTGTTTCGGTCGGGTCGAAGGCCGTTCGCCTCGGGGGGGTCCGGGAAGGCGATTGGAGGTCAGGGGAGGGGCGACGCCTTACAGCGCCGCGTGATCCGGCAGCATTTCCGCCTGCCGCAGGGCGGCGAGGCGCTTGCGCTGTTCGGCGATCCGGCGGGTTGCCGCAGCAAGGGCCGGCAGGGCGATGGCCCGGTAGTTCCGGGCGACATGGTCACGCGAGGCGAGGCGCTCACGCGTCACATGGATTTCTTCCGCGTTCCGGACAGCTTCGGCAAGAATGGAGGCTCGATGGATCGAGGCCGGCGTCATTATCATCCCCTTGGTTGCATCGTCAGCCTTGATTGGCTGCTCTGGCGGGGAAGATGGCGGCCCATTCTGGGGGCCGTTTGACCAAAAAACGGAGAAATCGGGGCAGACCGGTTAATGGAGGCGCAATCGTCCGGCAGTGCCCCGGTTCCGGTCAGCTGCCGCTGTTGCCCTTGCCGTCGGGCCCGGCTTGCTCGAGCGCCCGGAACGTATCCCGCCAGCGGGTGATCACCTGGTCGAGCAGTTCGAGATCCCGCTGGGACAATTGCCCGACGGTCTCGTTGACGAAGAGCTGCTGCGTCTCCATCCCGGCCTGCGCGGCTTTCCGGCCGGCCTCGGTGAGATGCAGCGCGTAGGAGCGGCGGTCGCCGGGAATGGCCCGCCGGTCCACCATGCCGGCCTCGACCAGCCGGTCGACCAGCCCCGACACGTTGCCCTTGGTCACATAGAGGCGCTCGGCGAGATCACGCTGGGTGATGCCCTCGGCTTCCGTCAGGGTGGAGAGCAGGTCGAACTGCGCGACCGAGAGACCGAGCTGGCGCAGGCGCTGGGCGATGGCGCCATGGCCGCGCTGGTGCAGGCGGAGAAACCGGAACCAGATCCGGGCGGGCGTGACAGGTTGGCGATCGGGCATCGTTCATTCCATGGCGCGGTCAAGCGCCCCGCGGAAGGGCCCCGAACCGCTCGGATCTTTTCATTCCCTGTGCCCCATGCCATAAACACGCCGCATGTTGCAAATCGGTTACCTCGCCGGTTTTGACAGGGTCGCCCCGGGCCACCCCGACGAATGACGGAATCCTTCCATGCATGTTCCCACGATCCAGCGGGCCGCCGATCCGTCTCCCTGGGGGCAGCCGGCCCCTGTTCCGCAGGAACGGTCGGATTCGCTCGATGCCGTCACGGCGCCGCTCGCGGGGCAGGTGATCGCCGGCACCCTGCTGACGGTGATCACGCTCGGGATCTACCGGTTCTGGTACAAGACCGCCCTGCGCCGCTATTACTGGCGCAACACGCGGCTGGCCGGCGACGGTTTCGAATATACCGGCACCGGGCGCGAGCTGTTCGTCGGCTTCCTGATCGCGCTGGCCATCGTGGTCCCGATCTATCTCGCCGGTACATTGGTCAGCCTGTTCGGCGGACAGGTGCTCGGGCCGACGCTCGCCGGCATCCTCGGCGTGCTGATCATGCCGGCCGTCGTCCAGATCCTGACCTATCGCGCGCGCCGCTACCGCCTGACGCGGACGCGCTATCGCGGCGTGCAGTTCCACCAATCGGGCAGCGGCACGGCCTATCTGCTCCGCACGCTCTGGTGGCTGGTGCTGACGCTGGTCACGCTCGGCATCGCCTTCCCGTTCTTCCGACGGGCGCTCGAACGCTACAAGATCGAGAATACCTGGTTCGGCTCCGCGCAGGGCAGCTTCGAATCGGAAGCAAGGCCGTTGCTTGGCGCATGGATGGCCTTCTGGGTCGTGGGGCTGGTGGTTGTCGTGATCCTGAGCCAGTCCACGCAGATCGAGTATGACGCCGGTGCGGGCACCATCTTCCTGCTGGTGCTGGCTCTCCTCGCCGCCTTCATGGTGCTGCCCTTCCTTTGGATCCGCTATCGCGTGCATGAATTCCGTACCTTCACCGCGGGCACGCGCTTCGGGGTGATGACCTTCGCCTCCACGCTCACCACCGGCGCGGTTACCTGGATCTGGATCCGCTATTATCTCGCGCTGTTCGGGCTCATGCTGGTCTTCGGCGGGCTTGTGGGCGTCACCGGGGGCCTGCCGATCCTCGTCGCCGGGGCCAACCCGCTGGTGCTGCTGGGCCTCGCCCCGGTCCTGCTCATTGCCGCGGCCGGGTTCCTCGTCGCGCTCGCCCTCGTGACCGAACTCGTCTTCCGCCGGCCTCTCTGGGCCCTGCGCGTGCGCTCGGTCACGGTCAACCGGCTCGATGCCCTCGATGAGGTGGTGCAGCGGGCCGGCCTTGGGGCAACCGGCATCGGCGAGGCCTTCGATACCGGCTTCGACGTGGCGGGCTGAACCATGGACAGCCCCGGTCGCTATTTCGATGGCCAGCGCCCGGTGCCGCAGCCGGTCACGGTCCGGCGGCGGGCGGCCGGCCTCGACATCCAGCCCGGGGGTGACGGACCGCTGATCGTCTGGCCCCTGACCGAGATCCGCCTCGAAAAGCATGGCGCGGAAGCCCATCTCCACCGCGTCGTGGCCGATCGCGATACCGGCGAGCGGCTCACCCTGCCGCTCGCTGCGTTCGAACTCATGATGGGGCCGGCCCTGGCCAGCCTGAAGAAGGGGCGGGCGGGCGAGGCCAGCAACCGGCGCATCCTCGTCTGGAGCGTCGCCGCGATCGGCTCGGTGGTCTTTCTGCTGCTGGTCGGTCTGCCGCTCTTCGCGCGGCTGGCGGTGCCGCTCGTTCCGTGGCGCTGGGAGGAGGCGATCGGCCGCAGCGTCGAGCCGCAGGTGATCGAGTTCCTCGCCGAGCGGTCGGGCCGGAGCATCCGCTTCTGCGGGCGCGACAACCCGGCCGGCCGCGCGGCTCTGGATGCCATGGTCTCGCGCCTGACTGCCGGCACCGCCCTGCGCGGGCCGCTGGTGGTGGATGTGGTCGACATCCCCCTCGTCAATGCCTTCGCCATGCCCGGCGGGCGGATCTACCTGTTCCGGCCCATCCTCGACATGGCCGGCGGGCCGGATGAGGTGGCCGGCGTGCTGGCGCACGAGATCGGCCATGTCCTCAACCGCGATTCCCTCCGCGCGATCATCCATGGCGGCGCGCTCTCGCTGGTGATCGGCCTCGTCATCGGCGACGTGACGGGCGGCTCCTCCCTCGCCATCATGGGCAAGGTCCTCGCCGGGCAGGCCTATTCGCGCGAAAACGAATCCGAGGCCGACCGCGTCAGCGTCGAGTTGATGCAGAAGGCCGGCGCCGATCCGGGGGCGATCAACCAGTTCTTCCGCCGCATCAGCCCGTTCGGGCAGGCCAACCGCTCGATCACCGACCTGCTGGCCGCCCATCCGGTCACGCAGGACCGGATCGCCGAGGTGGAGCGGCTTGCTGCCGGCAGCGCCGGCCAGCCCCGCCGCCCCATTCTCGACACGGCCGGATGGCAGGCCCTGAAATCGATCTGCGGCCCCGCCCGCAACCCGTGAGGACAGGATGCTCTTCGCTCTCCCGCCCCGGCCTGATTCGCGCCTCGCCCGCTGGGCCGAGCGCCTCGCCTGGCTGTCGGTGCCGGTCATCCTCGGCGCGATCCTGATCCTCCGCGCCCGGACCCTGCCGGTCGAGGCCGGGATGCTGGTCCTGCTCGCCGCGGTGATCCTCGCCGCGGCCGCTCTCGCTGTCGCGATGGTCGCCGCGCTCGAGATCTGGCAGAAGGGCCGGAGGGGCCTCGCTCCGCTGGCCCGGGCCCTGCTGGTGGGCCTGCTGGTCCTCGGCTGGCCGGGCTATCTTGCGCTGCAGGCGGTGCGCCTGCCGGTGCTGAACGACATCAGCACCAATATCGAGGATCCGCCGCTCTTCTCGCGCTCGCAGGCGGCCTTTTCCGCCCGCGAGGGGCATATCCCGCCGGCCATCGACCGCGCCCTGCGCGAACGCCAGCGCGTGGCCTATCCGCAGGTCCGCACGCTGGTGCTGGACAACGAGCCCGCCGAGGCCTTCCAGCTTGTCCAGCGGGCGGTGAAGACGCTGAAATGGCGGGTCATCGAGGAAACTCCCCCGGATGAACGCCGGGGCATCGGCCGGATCGATGCCGTGGCCGAGACGTTCCTGATGCGCTTCCGCGATGACGTGACCATCCGCCTGCGCTGGACCGGCAGCCAGACCCGCATCGACATCCGCTCGGCCTCGCGTGTCGGCCGGCACGATTTCGGCGCCAATGCGAAGCGCATTCTCCGGCTCATCGAGGAGATCAACAATCCCGAGGGCGGCTGATCAGGCCCGGCTGTAGAGCGCCTCCAGCGTCACCGCTCCGTCCGCCACCACAAGCCCGCGTGCCACAAGATCCTCGAGATGCGCGAAGGTGGAGAGCCCGGCCGCCCCGACGAGGCGCGGATCGAGCCCCTGGTAATTCGCCGCGACAAGCTGCGGAATCCGGGCCGGCCCCCGGCCCAGCACGTCGAGGATCTGCAATTCCCGCTGCCGGCGATGGCTGAGCAGCGCCCGCGTGAACCGCCGCGGATCCGCCACCGGCCCGCCATGGCCCGGCCAGTAGGCGCGGTCATCCTCGCGGGTGATCAGCTTGTCGAGGCTGGCGAGATAGGCCGACATCGCTCCGTCCGGCGGGGCGACGATCGAGGTTGACCAGCCCATCACATGATCGCCGGAAAACACCATGCCGGTGCCCTCGAGCGCGAAGGCGAGATGGTTGGCCGTGTGGCCGGGCGTTTCGATCACGGTGAAGGCATGGCCATCGCCCTCGACACGGTCGCCCTCGGCGAGCGCCCGGTCCGGATTGTGGTCGAGATCGGCGCTGGCATCGAGGCGGGGCGCCTCGCTGTCAAGGGCCGCGCGGGAGGCGCGGTGCGGCGCGCAGCCGAGGATGGCCGCCCCCGTCCGCTCCGCCAGCAGCCGCGCGCCCGGCGAATGGTCGCGGTGGGTATGCGTCACGAGAATGCGGGCAATGCGTTCATTGCGGAGCGCCAGCAGCAGCGCCTCGATATGGGCGGCATCCTCCGGGCCGGGATCGATCACCGTCACCTCGCCCGTCCCGACAACATAGGTGCAGGTGCCCGTAAAGGTGAAAGGGCCGGGATTATTGCCGATGATCCGGCGGATCCCCTCGGCGACGGGGAGCAGGATGCCCGATTGCGCGGGCGCAGAACGATCGAAGGCGGGATCCAAGCCGAGACTCCTGCGGCAGAAAACATGCGCCACGGTGCATTTTACCTTTGGCCCGGAGTTGCTTATACGAGGGAAGCCGCGTTGGGAATCGTGAAGCCGACGGCAGCCTGTTTCCGCCGGGAGCCCGTTTCCCGACGGAGGCGTGGTGCCCGCCAGTTCCGCAAACCCGGTGCGGCGGCGTCATTCAGGTCGACAAGGAGATTCTTTATGCGTGTTGCCACCGCAACCCTGATCCAGCAGGCCCTCGGTTCCCGCGAGCGCAATATCCTGCGCGACGGGATGCTCGTGCTGGTCGGCACGATGCTGCTCGCCCTTTCGGCGAAGATCCAGATTCCGTTCTACCCTGTGCCGATGACGATGCAATCGCTGGTCGTGATGATGATCGGCGCCGCCTATGGCTGGAAACTGGGTGGCCTGACCATCCTCGCCTATCTTGCGGAAGGTGCACTCGGCCTGCCGGTCTTCGCCTCGGGTGCCGGCCTTGCCTACATGATGGGCCCGACCGGCGGCTATCTCGTCGGCTTCCTGCTCGCCGCCATCGCCACCGGCTATCTCGCCGAGCGGGGCTACACGCATTCGGTTGTCGGGGCTCTGGCCGTGCTCGCGCTGGGCCATGTGATCAACTTCGTTCCCGGCTATGCCTGGCTCGCCACGCTGATCGGTCCGGAACTCGCCTTCGCCAAGGGCGTCGCGCCGTTCGGCTATGCCACGCTGCTGAAGGTCGGCCTCGGTGCTGCCCTGTTGCCGGCGAGCTGGTGGGCGGTCCGCACCTGGCGCCAGGGTTGAGGAACCGGCGCAACGGCTGAGGCTGTCTCAGGCGGCCAGCGGCACCATCGGCGTGATGCCGGTGGCGTCCAGCCCGCCGAGCCATTGCCGGACACGCTTGCCCCGGATCACCAGGTCCGGGGCGATTTCGTTCAGGGGCACCAGAACAAAGGCCCGCTCGGTCAGGGCCGGGTGGGGCAGGGTCAGGCTGTCGGTGGTCCGCACCGCATCGCCATGCGTCAGCACATCGATATCGATGATCCGCGGGCCCCAGCGCTCGCGCCGGACACGGCCGAGCCGGCGCTCGATCTCCAGCACCGCCTCCAGCAGCGCCTCCGGTGCCAGCGCCGTTTCCACGCTCAGCGCCGCATTGGCGAACCAGTCCTGGTCGGTCTTGCCCCAAGGCGGCGTGCGATAGATCGAGGACCGGGCCAGGATCCGCGTCTCCGGAAGCTGCCCGATCGCCGTCGCGGCCTGACGCAGATGCCCGACCTTGTCGCCGAGATTGCTGCCCAGGGCGAGAAAGGCGATCGCGCGGGGGGCGCCTTGCGCCAATTCAGTCACCACCATGTCAGGCGCCCCGGACGCGATGGATCGTGACCGACAGCGTCTCGAGGATCGCCATGACCGCCGCATGCGGCTTCTCGACCGTTACCGCCACTTCCCGCAGCCGTGGAAAATTGGCCAGCAGGTCGCCGGCAATCGCTTCGGCAAGCGCCTCGATGATCTGGAAGCGCTGGCTGACCGCGATCTCCTGCACGCGCGTCGCGATATCGGCATAGGACACGGTCTGGTTGAGGTCATCGCTGCGCCCGGCCGGGCCGAGATCGAGCCCGAGTTCGAGCGTCAGGTAGAAGCGCTGGCCGAGCCGCCCCTCTTCCTCATACACGCCGTGATAGGCGAAAATGCCGATACGGCTGAGGCGGATGACATCGCCCCTGATGAGACCGGTGGCCATGCTCAGCTCCTTGGCGTGGCGAGAGAGGAAAAGTGCGTGGCAGGCCCCTGCGCCAGGGCCGCCAGCACCCGCACGGCATCCCGGTGCGGGGCCACGTCATGGACGCGGAGGATATCCGCGCCGGCGAGGAGGCCATAGAGGCCGGCCGCCAGCGTGCCCGGCAGGCGTTCCGTCACCGGGCGGTCGGTCAGCAGGCCGAGGAAGGATTTCCGGGAGACGCCGAGCAGCACGGCATGGCCGAATTCCGCCTTGATCGCCGGGATTCCCCGGATGGCCGCGAGATTCTGTTCCAGCGTCTTGCCGAAGCCGATTCCCGGATCGAGCACGATCCTGTCCGCCGGAATGCCGGCACGCGTCGCGATGGCGAGCGACCGTGCGAAGAAGCCCTTCATGTCCTCGACAATGTCGAGGGCAGGATCCTTCACGTCGCGGTTATGCATCAGGCAGAGGCCCGCGCCGGCGGCCTGCGCCACATCCGCCAGGGCCGGCTCGCGCTGGAGGCCCCAGACATCATTGGCGATCCGCGCGCCGGCCGCCAGCGCCTCGCGGGTCGTCCCGGCCTTGTAGCTGTCGATGGAAATCACCGGCAGGCCCGGTTCTGCCGCCAGCGTGCGGATGACCGGGACGACGCGGGAAATCTCTTCCTCCAGCCCGACAGCACCCGCGCCGGGCCGCGTTGATTCGCCGCCTATGTCGAGAATGTCCGCCCCCTCGGCAGCCAGCCGGCGCGCCTGCGCGATCGCCTCGGCATGCGTGCCGAACTGCCCGCCATCCGAGAAGGAATCCGGCGTCACATTCACGATGCCCATGATCAGCGGCCCCGCGTCGGGCAAAGCCGGCCAGGGCGCCGCGAGCCGGACCGGAGCGGCGTGGGGCAGGGGCGGATCGATCATGGCGCTGGCGGAGGCCCTTGTCTCGCGGAACAGGTTGCGCAGGCTCTTAGCGCTTCGCCGGAATCGTGACAACGGATCCGGTCAAGATCCTGATGGAAAGGGGATGGATCGTAACCAAAAATGGACGAACGGCATGGTAAACGAATCGCCTCTGGATGAAACAAGGGGTGCTCCATGACCGCAGCGACGGGCATGGCTCAACGCAAGGCAGGACCGGGGCGCCTGCCCTCAGCCGCGAGCGAGCAACTGGTGACCTGGCTGAAGCGCGACGCGCTGCCCTTCTGGTTCGAGAAGGGCTGGGATGCGAAGCGCGGCGGATTTCACGAGGCCTTCTTCTTCGACGGCACGCCGGACACGCTGGTCCTGCGCAGCACGGCGGTGCAATGGCAGCAGATCTATGTCTGCACGCAGGCCTGGCAGCTCGGCTGGGGTGATGGCATCCGGCTCGCCTGCCGCGGCCTTGAACGCATGATCGAGAAGGCCTGGGCGCCGGATGGGCAGCCCGGCTTCGTCCACATGCTGGCGCCGGATGGCTCCGTTGCCGATCCTCAGCGCGATACGATCGATCATGCCTATGCGATCATGGCGCTGACCGCTCTTGCCCGCGCGACCGGGGATGCGAAGATCCGGGCGCTGCTCGACATGGTGATGGGCTTTGTCGAAACGGCGCTGACCGATGCCGCCGGAGATCTGCGGGACAGCCTGCCGGATGGGGATCACCGCCAGCAGGCGACCACCCTGGCCATGCTGACCGCGCTTCTGGGCGCGGTGGAGCATCTCAGCCATCCCGAGGCGGCCCTGCGGGCAACCCGCTATCGCCGCCAGCTTGAACGGGTGCTGCTGGACAAGACAACCGGCCTGCTGCCCGAGACCTATGACCATGCCTGGCGGCCGATCCGCGACGAGAAGGACGCGTCGATCGTCGTGCCGGCGCAGATGGCGGAATGGACCGCGATCATCCGGCGCTACGAGCGCCTCTATGGCCAGCCAGCCTCGCCGCTGGCGACGCATTTCCTCGGTGCGGCCCTCCGCGCGGCCGAGCCGGGGCATGGCTTCCTGATCGATGCGATCAATACCAGCCAGGAAGTCGTGTCCGGCATCCGCAGCCTCGCCTCGCAATCGGCGCTGATCCGGGCATGGCTCGCGCAGGCCGAGGCCGGGATCGACCGGGCCGACGAAGCGGCCGATCCTCTGATCGAAGCCCTGATCTCGACCTACCTGTCCGGCCCGTTCCGGGGCGGCTGGTACGAGAAGTTCAATGCCTCGGGCGATGTCTCGATCGACACGGTGCCGGCCAGCGGCCTCTTCCAGGTCTTCCTCGTGGCGCAGGAGGCCCGCCGCTATTACGGCGCGTGAGGTCGACACGGTCCGCCGGACCGCTTTGGCGGCCGGAACGCTGGCGGATGATGCGGGAAACGGGAAACCGGCTGGTCGGAGTGGCAGGATTCGAACCTGCGACCCCCTCGTCCCGAACGAGGTGCGCTACCAGGCTGCGCTACACTCCGAAGACCAGCGGAGGCGCCCGTATAGAACTCTCTCGCCGGCAGGGCAAGGGTGCATTGCGGGAAAAACGGAAGCGGGCCAGGAAATTTTGCCCGACCGCAATTTTCCCGCCGCCCGACGGCCCTTGCGGCAAGAAGGGCGCCCCCGCCCGGCAAATCGGCTGTTGCTGACGGGGAACGAAGCGGCTAAACGGAACGCCTCAGGTTTTGGGGCGTAGCCAAGCGGTAAGGCAGTGGATTTTGATTCCGCCATGCCCAGGTTCGAATCCTGGCGCCCCAGCCAAACCCTGTCAGACAATGATCCCGAACCCCTTCGAGCCCGGACCGCCGCACCTGATCGGCATGCTTTCGCTCCTGACATCCCTTGCAGCGCGCCGCTGCCTGCTGTTTCCTGTCCGGGAATGGCCATGAGGGGATCCATGCAACCGGACCGGCACGCCCTGTTTCGTCTTCTCGCTGTCAACGGCCTTGCCGGAGGCCTGCTGGGGATCGGTTTCGTGATCGGAATCCTCGTGCTCGATGTCGCCCGGATCGGCACCATGCTCGCCACCTCCGGCGACTGGCTCGTGCCGGTCTCCCTGCTTGCCATGGGCAGCATCGTGACCTTCGCCTCCGTGGCCATGGGCGGCGCCATCATGCTGCTGCCGCGCGAAGCAGACCCTGAGGGCGATGCCGGCCCCCGGCCGGGCCTGCCACAGCGGGCTGTCCAGCTGGCTACCATCCGCCGCCGGAACTGAGGCGCGTTTCTGCCGGAATGCACGGCACGCGAAACCAGCCAGCCGGGTCCGCGTGTCGACATGCACGATCACCTTCCCAGCGAAACATCCGGCCGCCAACCGGATTTCGGGGCGGCGCGTGCAAGGCGCAGCCCGAATGCCGGCTGCCGCTCCGTCTGGCATCCCGATTGCTTGCTGTGGAATGTTGCTTTCGATTGGCAGCACTTGTGATGCAAAAGTCGCAAATCGAGGCTAGACGGAAGATTGTGCGTCGCACAAAATGAAGCTGAGAGATCATTTGTTTAGCAGTCAGGAATGTTTTCGGCTGTCCAGGGGCGCCGAACACAGCGGGGAAGTTTAGTTATGATCAAAGGTGCATTGGAAGTCGTTGCCGAGGAGGCCGTGGCAGGTTGGCTTTATTCGTCCGAGATCGAGCTGAAGGGTCGCGTCGTTCTTGCCTTCCAGGGTGCGCAATGCATCGGAGCCGGCAAGGTTTCGACCTTCCGCAAGGATCTGATGAGCGCCGGGTTGGGGGATGGCCATTACGGGTTCGAATTCCCGATCACGCGGGTCCGGGGCGGGCAGGAAGCGATCGTCGTGAAGCTGGAGGAGGGCGATCTCGTCCTCGCGCAGCCGGCCCTGTTCCGCTCCTCCGGTCCGGTCGCGCCCCGGCGGAAGGCAACCCCGGAAGAGGTGGCGGAGCGGCTCGCTTCGCTGAAATGGGAACTCGCCCACGGGACCTTGCTCCAGCCCGAATATGATTTCCTCCGCACGCTTGCCCAGCAGGGCGTGTTCGAGCGGACGCTCCATGTCCGGAAGGGCAATGGCAAGACCCAGCTTGCGGATCCCGTCAGCGATCTCGAGGGGCTGTTCTCGCTCTATGCCCGCCGCGATGTGAAGGTCACCTCCCGGCCGGTCGAGCGGGCCGGAATCCTGGCGGATCTCCAGAACACCGCGCTGAACTCGCCCTGGCCGGTTCTCGCGCTTCAGGCCCGCCAGCCCTGCCCGTTCCGGATCCGCGAGACCTCGCATGTTTCGACCGGTACGGCGCCGACCGCGGATGATCGCTACATGCTGCAGCAACAGACAGTGATTGTCCTCGATGCCCGGGTCGATCTCGCGGCCGATCTGCGGAGCGATGCCGTGACGGCTGATTTCGCCGCTTTCGGCGTGACGGCGTATCTGCCGGTGCCGGACCGGCATTCCTGAGCCGGAGCCATCGGGATGGTCGCCGGGCCTGATCCAGGCCGGAATCAGGGTGCCGTGGCACCGGCTGGCCGCCCTTCGGTGTCGACGCGCAAATCTTTCCGCACAGGCCAATTGTATAGGGCCGGGCGATATGCGACATCGCCTTGTGGACTTGCCTTCCGGGGGAGGGCAGAGCGAGTGCGTGATCCGGCAAGGACTGAGTGGCCATGAAAAAGGCGATGCGCAAGACTGCGGACCTGCCGTCTTCTTCCTCGACGCCGGATATCGGGACTGTGCTGACGGGCGATATCTTCGATCGCCCCTCTGCAGGTCTGTTCGGACATCTTGACTCGGTAACGCCACAGGCGGGCATCGAAGGCTGGGTGCTGGATTGTGCTGCACCGGAGGCGGCGCTCGAAGTCGAACTCCTCGCCGGTGACCGCCTGATCGCCCGGGTTCCGGTCGATCGCCGGCGCGAGGATATTGTCGACATCCTCAGGGCGCCCTGCACACCGGGCTTCCTCATCGGCCCGGAAGCCTTCGACACCATCCGGACCCTGGACGACAATTTTGCGCCGATGATGCTCCGGGTGGCCGGCCGTCCGGCGGTTTTCGATCTTTCCGGCCTTTTTCCCACCGTGGGCGCCTGCAAGCGCCTCTGGGTTGACCAGCGCCTCGCGCGGCTGAGCCGCGAGGATGTCGCGAGCGCGGAGGCGGCCGGGCTGCTTGACCGGCTCGAAGCCCTGTCCGAGCGGGCCGGCGCCATGGCGGAGCGGCCACTCTTTCCGCTGGCTGACCTGAAAGTCGGCCGGATCGAGGCGTTCCATTCGTCCGGCGCCGGCGCCCTGTGGGTTGTCGGCTGGATGCGGCGCGACCTCGGGGCTGAATTCCCGCTCGTGGTGGTCGACAAGCGGCGCTTCCCCGGCGCCACGGCCATGCTGCATTACGAGCGCGCGGACCTGCCCTCCGACCATGTCGGCGTGATCGGGTTCGTCCTCACCCATTGGAAGCCCTCGGCCGGTTCGGGGGATTTCCATCTCTATGTCGACGAGCGGACCAATCTCCATCTGAGTGCCGCCCCCGGCCTGCGCGCCCTGTCGGCGGAGGAACTGCTTGGCCAGCTCGAATCGGTGCGCAATGTCGTCTCCGGCGGCGCGATGGGCGCCCTGCGGGGCCTGCTCGCCTCCGATGGCAACTGGCTGCCCAACAATGCCCGTGCCGTGGGGATTGCCGCCGAGGCCGCCCTCGACAAGGTCGTCCTCCTGCCGGGTTTCGGTGCCTTCGTGGAGGGCTGGGCGATCTGCCCGACGCGGCGGCCCCGCGGCTTCGCGCTGAAGATCGGCGATTGCATCCTGCGATCGGAAGCCCAGACCACCTATTTCCGCGAGCGCCCGGACCTCGCCTCCGTCTTCCCCGATGGGGGCCTCTATGTCGCGCGGGCCGGTTTCGGTGCCGTGCTGCACGGGCCGCTGACCACGGCCGATATCGGCACGGCCCTGCTGAAGGTCATCTACACCGAAGGGACCAGCTCGGTGCACCCGGTGGACGGGCGGGTCATGCGCCGCTTCAATGCGGACGAGGATTCCGCGCCGATGCTGCAGCAATGGCCGGCACTGGAACATGAAGGATTCTTCCCGGCTTTCGCGCGGGCCGTGCATCGCGACTGGCTGGGCGAGCTTCAGCCGCCCTCGCCGGTGGTCATTCAGCCGGCGCGGGCGGCGCTTGTCATCGTGCTTCCACAGAGCGCCTCGAACATGCGCGCCCTGTTCGAGACCCTGTCCCGCCACCTGTTCGAGACCGAAGCGCCGGAATCGATCGTCTTCATCGCGGCCCGCCGCGAAACCCGCTCCGAGAGCCTGCGCCTCGTCAACGAGCTGACGCGGGAGCGCGGGGTCAAGGCATCCCTCTATCTCCTCGATGACGAGCGCGCGGCCCTCACGCTGCTGCCGGCCATCCTCGGCCAGATCGGCGTCGAAACCTTCGTCTATGTCGATCAGGGGCTCCTGCTGACCAGCCGGGGCTGGGTGGCGGCCCTGGCCTATCTCAAGCTGGAAGTCCGTGCGCCGCTCCTGCTCGAAGTCGTCGACCAGCATGGCGAGCCCGATCGTGTCACCGGTGCGCGGGGAGCCTCGTGCTTCGCCTGGGATCTCTCGGACTTCTCGCGATGGCTCGAAACTGCCGAGGCCTATGTGCCGGGCGCGCCCCTCGATGCCCGCTTCTGCCAGACGATGCCGGGCATTTCGGTGGTCGAGAATGCAGCCCGCCGGATCGAGATCCGCCGTTCGCCGCGGCTGATCGAACTGGTGGATGCCGCGTTGCACCGGCAGGGCGGGGAGTGAGCCGATGAGCGAAAACACCGAGATCATCGAGAATCTCGTCCCCGGCGAGAAGATCGCGATTGTGTCGCACAGCCATCCCTCGATCTCGAAGGGCGGGGCTGAAATCGCGGCCTACACGCTCTATCGCGGCCTGCGCGGCCTCGGCGTCGATGCGATCTTCATCGCCGCCTGCGATCATGCCAATCGCGGCAAGCTGGTCCTCGATTCATCCCGGGAACATGCCGTGTTCTATCGGGGCGAGGATTATGACCATTTCTACCATCTCGCGCCGGCGGATGCCCAACGGCAATTGCTGAAGATCCTCGAGGATGAAGACGTCACGGTGGTCAATTTCCACCACTTCATCCATTTCGGGCTGAATGCCCTGCGGGCCGTCCGGCAGCGGGCCCGGTGGAACTGTTTCTTCACGCTGCATGAATTCCTCGCCATGTGCCAGCATCACGGGCAGATGGTCACCCGGCCGGCGCAGATCCTGTGCGAGAAGGCCACGCATAACAGCTGCCTCGCCTGCTATCCGGAAAAGCTGTACACCCAGTTCCAGCTGCGCAAGGAAACCATCCTCGCGAGCATCGGCGATTTCGACGGCTTCATCTCGCCGAGCCACTTCCTCGCGCGGCGGTTTGTCGAATGGGGTCTCAGCGCCGAACGCATGAGCGTGATCGAGAACGGTCTGGTCAACCAGCAGGGCACCGCCCGCGCGATCCGCAGCGGTGACAGCTGGACCTTCGGGTTCTTCGGGCAGATCAACCCGTTCAAGGGGGTCGATGTGCTGCTGGACGCGGTGGAGCGGATTGCGGCGATTCCGCAACTGGCGCGGCGTGTCCGTTTCAAGATCCACGGCAACATCATCGGCCAGTCGCCCGAATTCGTGGCCCGCTTCGAGAAGGCGGTTTCTCGGCATCCCTTCCTCACCTATTCCGGCCCTTATAACAACGCCTCCGTGCATCGGCTGATGGAGCAATGCGACTATGTGCTGGTGCCGAGCCGGTGGTGGGAGAATTCCCCGGTCGTCATCCAGGAAGCCTATGCGGCCGGTAGCCCCGTCATCTGCTCGGATGTCGGCGGCATGGCGGAAAAGGTTCCGCATGGCGTTTCCGGCCTGAATTTCGCGCTGGGCGATGCGGCCGATCTCGTCCGGATCATCGACATGGCCTGTGACCAGAAGCGCTGGGACGGGCTGCGCAGCCGGCTGCCCAAGGTTCTGACGGCGCGGGACATGGCCCTGCGCTATATCGATTTCTTCGAGCAGCGGCTCAACCCCGAAACCGCGGCAGCGTTCACGGCCACCGGGGTAGGCGCCTGATGGCCGGCCGGCGCCGGTCTCGAAGGGCGGGGTAGGCTCGCATGCTGCGGGGGCATATCGACCATGTCAGCGCATCGCGCGTCGAGGGATGGGTCCATTCGGCCGACTTCCCGGTAAAGGGACGCCGTGTCTTCGCCTTCATCGGCAAGACCTGCGTCGGCGGCGGCCTTGTCGATGTGTTCCGGCGCGACCTGGCCGAGGCCGGGCTGGGCGATGGCATTCTCGGCTTCGGGTTCGACATCTATCTCGAACAGCCGTTGCCCCTGTCGCGCCTCGTCGTGACCTTCGAGGCCTGCGATTTCATCCTGCCCCAGACCGGCGCCGAAATGCGCGGCCGCGACGAGACCGGCGCCGTCATCGACTATGAGGCGGAGCGGGCGCAATGGCGCTTCATGTTCGGCCGGGGCTGGCTGGAAGAAAGCGCGTATCTGCTGCTGTCGGACCTTGCCCGGTTCGGGTGCCGGGAAATGCGGCTGCCGGAATCCGGCACCCCGCCGGAGGAAGCCGCCCACGCGGCCGCATCGGCGATTCTCGGCCTGAACGCGTTGCGCACCGCGCCGATCCTGCGGCGGGAAATCGGGTCGATGGACGATCTTCACGACGGCATCCGGGCTGTAACCCGGCTGGACGGAGCCCGCCCGCCACTGGTGGCGCTCTGGAGTGCCGCGCCCTGCCGGCTCAACGTGGCCGAATGGTCACATCGTCTGGCGGATCCGGCCCAGAAGGAGCAGGCGGCGGAGGGGGCCGTGGAATACGGTTTCGGTGGGCCGATCCTGCTGTTTCTCAATGCAGAATGCGCCCTGCGCCTGCCGCGTCTTGCGCAGGGCGACCAGCCGGTCCTGCTCTGGCATGCCGCTTCTGCCGAGGTCGAACAGCCCGGGGGCACGATTGTCTGGGGGTAGCCGGGGCGGTGCAGGATTCTGCGGTTTCGCCCCTCCGGCATGTCCGCGGCGCAGGTTCAATCCAGCGCTGCCGGGATCGCCGACGAGGGCAACCAGCCATTGAGACCGCCTGAAAAAGCGATATATCAGGCATGACTCCCGGTTCGAATCGAATACGCCGAACCTGTCTGTGTAAACCAGCTGCTGGCATAGGACTGGCTGATAATGAAAACGAGACCAATCTTTGTCAAAAATGCTGGCCGCCGGATCCGTTACGATGAAGTGAGTTGGTACGACTGGCCGTTCCGCCAGTTGATCGATTCGTATTTCAATACCGGCGATTGTGCGGTCTGGGACAGCACCCTGAAATTGCTGGCATTCAATAGTACGCAGAACTACGATCTGAACATCCAGAAGTTTTCGGCGGCCGACATCGAGAAGGTGAGGGGCCAGCACGACTTCATCGTTCTGCGCGGTTCAAACTATATCCACCCCCATATGGATTGGGAATGCTTCCTGCCGTGGCTCGAGGCGATCGAACTGCCGGTCATGTGCCTGGGCGTCGGGGCGCAGGCGGCCAGCCGGGTTCGGATGGAATTGCCGCCGGAAGGCAAGCGGATCTGGAAGATCATTTCGGAACGGACGAAGTCGATCGGCGTCCGTGGCGCCTTCACGGCAGAAGTCCTCAACGATAACGGCATCAAGAATGCCGAGGTTGTCGGGTGCCCTACGCTTTTCCGGCACCGGAAGCCCGAGCTGAAGCTGAAACCGGTTGAACTGAGCCAGCAGGCCAAGGTGTCATTCAGCATCCGCCGCGAGACCGGCGCCGGCTATACGAACGACCCCCAGCTGTTCCTGCGGCAGCAGCGGGAAATGATCGAACGCCTGTCACGGGAAGTCGACCTGTTCCTCACGGCGCATGGCGAGACCGAGGAGAAGGTCTATTATTACAGGGACCCCAAGCGCCTCGCCGAAGTCCGGGCCCGGCTGATCGCCGAGCAATGGTTTGCACCGGATGGCGGGTTGATGGAGCATCTCTACCAGACGCGCCTGTTCTTTTCGGATGTGGTCGAGCATCTCGATTCGTTCATGACCGAAATGTCCGCGACGATCGGATACCGCGTGCACGGGATCCTGCCGTCGATGGCGCAGGGAATTCCCGGTGTGCTGCTCGAATACGATACCCGTTCGAAGGAACTGGCCGAGTCTCTCGGCGTTCCCTGCCTGCCGGTCGAGCAGGCGCTGTCGATGCCCCTGCCGGAAATCTTCTCGCCTGACCGGTTCGCCGCGTTCGAGGCCGCTTACCCCGCCAATTACCGGCGGATGAAGGAATTCCTCGACTCGAACGGCTTTGCGAACCGGATGTGATCCATCCCGGTTCAGGGAGCCAGCCGGAACGGCGTTGCCATCAGTTTCCTGAAGGTGGCGCCGTTTTCGTCAGTATAGCCCTCCATGTGCAGGAGATGGAAACTCTTACCGATCTGGCCGAAATTCCGGTCGCGCGAGGTTTCGTCGATGACCGACGGATAGCCCATCAGGAACGATTGGCCCCTCGTCGACCGCGATTTGGCCAGCGGCACCCACAGCATCATGGCCGGCTCGGACCATTCCACCAGGTCTCGGGACACCCGGAAGAAAACGCCGCGGCCGGGCGGATCCCCCGGCTTTCGGCTGTCATAGACCGCCAGCCACAGGTTCTGTTCCGGCAGGAAACTCAGGCCCCGCGCCGGGAAATTCCCGCGTCCGCCGATCGGCGCGCATCGATTCTTGCCACCGTCGCGGATATCCGCAAATCCGCGTCCGTTCCAGTATTCCCAGGAATAGGCCGATTTCGGCGAGACCCGCATGAGGCAGGTCTTGCTGACACCGTTATGGGTTCTCACGCGGACCAGGGTATTCAGCCAGCCATCCTTGAGCACCAGATTGGTTGTCCAGACATAGCCGCGGGGCACCCGGACCTGATCGGAGAACCGGTCATCCGGCGGCAGGACCAGATGGTTCGGCGGCGGCGAGAGATAGCTGAAGCTCATGCCGCCATCGGTGGATTTCAGGCCCACGATGCCATTCAGCCAGCAATCGGTGCGTGCGGGGCCGGCAGCGCAGGACCGGCCATGCCGGTGGGGAATGTAGCTCGCACTGCCCAGCGCCGTGATGGTGATTCCGTCTTCCGTGTAGACGCCATCGATCCAGGTGCGGTCATCGAGCAGGTCGGGCTCGGGATTGCCTGCTGCGGCAAAGCCCGCACCGCAGACCTTCCGCATCCGCGCAAGCGACGGGCCGGCCAGCGGGACGTTCCGGTAGGAGGATGCGAACAGGACAATGTCGCCTCTGGCATTGCGAAAGGCGACCGCAGGCGTGTCGGGGCCATCGCGCCGATCGCATTGGTCACGCGCCTGGTCCATGACCACGAAGGACGCGCCTGCCTGGACCGGACGGATGGGGGGCTCGGCCTGCCCGAGGGCAGGCGGGACCAATGCCATCAGACCAAGGAACCCGAGGACGATCCCTGCCGCCCTCGTTGGGCGCACCCGTCGGCGACCTGTCACCTCAATGGGATTCTGCGATCTCGTAGATGAACCGCTTGGGCCGCAGGCCGTTTCCTTCAAGGAAGGTCGCGTAACGCTTCGCCGAGTCCGCGCGTTTCTTGTCATAGGCCACCGGATCGAAACGGATTGCATCCTTCAGGGATTTCCGTGTGATGGTTGAGGTCAGTTCCCGTGCCCGCAGGAAGGGCACGGCTGTGTTCTCGCACAATTCTTCCGTGCGTGAATCGATCGTGATCGTCAGGCCCATCCGTTCCGCCTGCAGCGCCAGCGCGACGCCGTGATACCGGCACCCGACCGAGAGGTCATGGTTCCGCAAAGTGTCCATCCAGGCCGGCACGTCGTAGAAGGACCGGGCATAGTTCCGGCACCAGGCAAAGAATTCGTCGCGCGTGTAGTGGGGAACCGTGTGGTCGTGGATCTTCTTGAGCGAATCGGGCTCGATCGAGTCGAACTCACAGCGCGAGATCTTGACCATGTCGGACATCGACTGGACGACATATTGCCCGGGCGCGGCCGGGTCCATCATCAGGCCGATCAGCGCATGTTCGATATGGCGGGTATAGGCCCACGCCTGATGCCCGCCAGCGACGGAAATCGATCGCGGCAACGGCTTGCTGGTCCAGTTCTTGTGGATCCTCTCGCCAAGCCCCGGCCGCTGGTTGGTCAGGAAGGATGGGCACCCGAAAGGCAGGGTATTCTCGACGCCGAGGCGCGTGAGCTGGTCCGTCGAATACTGGCCGCGCGTGGCGATGTTGGGTGAAGACCCGGCGGCGTGGGCAGCAAGCGTCCTGGCCCAGTTGAGCGTTCCTTCCTTCACGACGACATCCGACTTCTGGTCGTCGTTCTGGACCCCGAGCCCGATCGCCACGATGGGCTTGCCGATCTTCGTCAGCCGTTCGGCAGCGGATCCGAGGTCGGTATGTCCGCCGATCTGGTTCGCACAGGGAATTACGACAATATCGGCATTCGTCGCGACGATTTCGGGCCGGGCATGCCAGGGGAAATATGTGATGTCCCCGTCGAGCTGGTTGGCAATCGCATGAACAAAGGCAAGGTTGCCGTTGTTATGTCCAACACCTTTGTAAAGCGCATCGAACTCGGAATTAGAGTACAGACCGAAGTCTCGAGTCTGCCAGAGAAGCGCGATTTTCATTCAGTATATCCCGATTTCAGAAGCGTTGAAAAACCGTAGTGCATTGCAGCATAGCCCGCAAGCACCTCAGGGTGTCAAAGCGCTGCAACCCTTTGAGTGGAGCCGCGCCCGATCCGGCGCGCCGCGGATGTTCGAGCCGGCTCCGGATTTTTCCGTACCGATGCAAGTGGGCAAGGCCCCGCGGCCTTGAGGGCAAGGTCGCCCAAGGTCTGCGGCGCGGATCGGCACCCCCGGCATGGACAGGCATACAATCGGGCAAACGGGGCGGCAGAACAGACGGATGCGTTCTTCGGCCGGTGACTTCACCTTGAATACTGGGATGATCAACGCTACCGACGTTTGACTGAAACCAGAAGTGGCAAGATCTTGGCTCGTCGTAAGCCTGCAGGACTCGATCATGATTTCCGGACATATCGACAAGCTGGATCACACCAAGGTCGAGGGCTGGGCCTGGAACCCCAAGGCGCCGGAGGAGCGGGTCGAGCTCGAGATCCTTGACGGCGAGAACTGCATCGCGCGCACGCGGGCAGCCAATCTCAGGCCGGATCTGGTCAGGGCGGCCGTCGGCGACGGGCATTATGGCTTCTCCGTACCGTTTCCGCCGGATCTTTTTCCGCTGGCGGTTCACCGCCTGTCGGTGCGGGTGGCAGGCACGGGCCAGCATCTGAAGAATTCGCCCCAGACGATCCATCCCCCGCATGGCGGATCGCTGGCCAGCGTCACGCAATGGTTCGAGGGCCGTGTCGAGGCGCTGGCGCGCGCGGCGGTGGAACCGGGCCAGCTGGCACCGCTCTACGCGATGGCCGTCAATGCGCTGTCGCGGATCCTCGAGGCGGAGAGCCGCCTGCTGGAGGAGAACAGCATCACCCCTGCCGGCATGGTCAGCGATGCCAACCTGCCGGCGCGCCTGAAATATGTCCTCGAACGGGCGCAGGATCTCCTCAAGCCCTTTCATGTGCCCGGTTTCGCGCGGCCGTCCCTCTCGATCATCGTCGTTGCCGGACCGGGGCTGGCGGAAACCCATGCCCTGCTGCGCTCGCTCGTCGAGGGCGAGCGGATGCGCGATTACGAGATCATCGTGGTCGACGGCAATGGCGGCAGTGATCTCGTGGTCCTGCCCTTTCTCGTCCAGGGCGGAGGGATCCGCTTCGTCAAGACGCCGGGCCGGATCAGCGTCTTCCGGGCTTTCGCGCTCGGGTTGGCGCAGGCGAGGGGGGAGGATATCGTGTGCCTCTCCGGCGTCGCCTCGGTTGCGCCGACTGCGATTGCCGTGCTGCGCGAGACGCTCCGGCAGCGGGGCGACGGGGCGATTGTCGGCGCGCGCCTGCTCTCGCGCGAAGGCCGTGTGATCGAAGCCGGGTCACGGCTCGAGGCGTTCGGGAACCGGGTCTCGATCGGCCGTTACGAAAGCGCGGAGGCGATGCGTTTCCGCATCCTGCGCGCCTCGGATGACGTGTCGGTGCACGGTTTCGCGCTCCGGCGCGCGCTTCTGGAACCCGTCGGCGGGTTCGAGGCTGCCGAGGCTTTCGGATCACTCGGCATGACGCATCTCTGCCTGGCCCTGCGTGAAGCGGGAAAGGAGATCCTTGTCCAGGGGGGCGCTTCCATCGTGGTCGATGATGCCGGCCCCGCCATGGTTCCGGGCATCGAGCGCGCGCAATTCATCTATCGCTGGGGGTCTTGGCTTCCCCGTGCCGGAAAATCCGGGGCGATGCCCGCCGCTGCCCCGCCACGCCGGGCGCTGGTGATCGACGAACTCTGGCCGGATGCGGAACGCGACGCCGCATCGGTGGCGATCATCTCGCACGCCGAAAGCCTGCTCCGCCTGGGGTATGACGTCGAGTTCCTGTCGACATCGCCCGGCGGCGGCACCGTACGGGATGCAGAACGTCTCACACTGCGCGGCATCTTCCCGGTCCTCGGGCAGGAAAACGTGACAGGATACCTGAAGTCACGCGAGGACCAGTTCGATGTGGTCTACCTGCACCGGTTTGTCACGGCACGGGACTATATCGCGGCCTGCCGCAGCACCCAGCCCCGCGCCCGTCTGATCTACAATATTGCGGATCTCCAGCATCTCCGCCTTCGCCGTCAGGCAGAGGTCGAGAACAACGAGCGCCTCCGCGAGGAGAGCCAGGTGCTGGAGGCCCAGGAAATCGCCGCGATGGAGGCCGTGGACATCGTCATCACGCATTCGGCCGACGAGGAAACCCTCATCCGGAGCCGCGTGAAGAAGGCCCGCGTCGGACAGGTGCTCTGGAACCACCCCCAGGCCCGCGAGGTCGCCCCGTTCGGCGGGCGCAGCGGCATGGTCTTCATCGGCTCCTATCGCCATGCGCCCAATGTCGATGCCGTCACCGCCTTCTGCAACGATCTCTGGCCGCGCATCCGGGAGAAGATCGAGGGCGCGGTCTTCGATGTCGCGGGCTCGCATATCGAGGCGGCGGGCTTCGGCACCCTCGGTGCCGGCGTCGCCCTGCGCGGATTTGTCGCCGATGCGCCGGCCTATCTCGCGCAGCGCCGGTTGATGGTCGCGCCGCTGCGGTTCGGTGCCGGGGTCAAGGGCAAGTTCCTGCTCGCCCTCTCGCAGGGCCTGCCCTGCATCACGACCGTGATCGGCGCCGAGGGCATCGGGCTGCCTCCCCGCCTCGCGGAGCTGCTGGTTGCCGCCGATGATGACGGTTTCGTGCAGCGGGTGATCCGGCTCTATGTCAACGAAGGCGCCTGGGCGGAAGCCAGCGAAGCGGGGCTGGCTTTCGCGCGGGAGTTCCTGTCGGGCGAGGCGATCGACCGGCAGCTCGGCGCGCTCCTCGCCCCTGCAGCGCAACCCTGAACCGCACCCTTCCCGGGCATGGCAGTCGCGCCGGGATCAGCGTTCGCGCATCGAACGGTCGTAGCGATCCGTGATCGGCTGCAGCAGGTAGCTGGCCACACTGCGCTCACCCGTGATGATGAAGACCTCGGCATTGATCCCGGCAACGAGCTTGGTCCGGATCTCGTCCGGCAGGGTTGCGTTGTCAACGACGAGTTCGGCCGCGAAATACGGTTCCTTGCTGATCTCGTCGAGTTGCCGGTCCCGCGAGAGCGAGCGCACCTTGGCATAGATCGTCGAACGGCCGAAATAGCGCAGGCTCGAGAACTTGATCTCCGCCCGGGCGCCCTGGGCAACGCGGTCGATGTCATTCGGCGAAACCTTGGCCCGGATGACAAGGTCATCGTTTTCCGGGGCAATATCGAGGATCGGGTCCCCCGGCCGGATGACACCGCCCACCGTGAAGATCCGCATCTGCTGCACGGTTCCGCTGATCGGGGCGCGGATCTCGGCGCGCTTCTGCTGGTCCGAGGTGACGACCATCTGCTGCCGCTGGTCATTGATCTGCTTCCGGACTTCGACGAGCAGGGTCGAGGCCTCCTGCTTGTAATCCTGCAGGATCTGCTGGCGTCGCAACTCAAGCTCGCCGATCCGGTCCTGCAGCTTGGTGATGTTGATCTCGCCGCCGGAAACGATGCCCTGCAGGCGCAGGCGTTCGCGCTCCAGCGGCGCCATCCGCGTGACCGGCACCAGTTTCTGCCGGAACAGCGGCACCAGACCCTCATACTCCGAGTTCACCTGCTCGAGCGTGGCCCGCGCGGTGTTCATGTCGTTGCGCGCCTGCTCGATTTCCTTGCGGGTCTGCTCGATCTGCGCATCGCCGATCCCGATATTGCGGACAACCGCGTTCCGCCGGCTCTCGAACAGGCGCTTCTGGTCGGCGATCACCGGCGCCACGGCCGGATCATTCGCACGCGCGAGCACTTCCTGCGGCCAGCGGATCTCGTCCGCTTGGTTGAATTCGGCGAGGAGACGCGCCTCCTGCGCGAGGCTGATCGCCAGCTGGTTGCGGAAAATCTCGTTCTGGGAATCGAAGCGCGTCGGATCAATGCGCAGCAGGAGTTCGTTCTCCTTCACCGATTGCCCGTCCCGAACCAGGATCTCCTGGACGATCCCGCCCTCGAGATGCTGGACGGTCTTCCGGTTGCCCTCGGCCGAGACGACACCATGCGCAACGGCAGCGCCGTCGACGCTGGCAAGGAGCGTCCAGAGCAGGAAGCCACCGAACAGGCCGAACGAGACAAGATAGCCGACGCGGGTTGCCGCGCTCCAATTGTCGGAAGGGCGGGGCGGGCTGGGCAGCGAGGCAGGCGGGCTGGCCATGGCGATTTCCCTCAGGCGCGGTTCCGGGCATCACCCGGCGGACGGTTATCGGTAATCTGCTGTTGTGGCCGGTATGTGGTGATCCGATCGAGGATCTGCTCGCGCGGACCGTAGGTATGGACGGTGCCGGCATTCATCACCAGAACCTGGTCGCAATAGGTCAGCATGTTCATGCGATGGGTCACCAGCACGACGATCGCGCCCGCTTCCCGCAACCGCGAGATCGCTGCTGCGAGGCATTGCTCGCCGGTCGAGTCGATGTTGGAATTCGGCTCGTCGAGCACCACGAGGCGCGGATCGCCATAGGCCGCCCGGGCGAGGGCAACGCGCTGGCGCTGGCCGCTGGACAGCACGCGTCCTTCCGGACCCATCACGGTCGAGAGACCGTCCGGCAGCTTGCTGACGATATCCTGGATGCCCGCCAGCTTCACGGCTTCGATCAGGCGCGTGCTGTTATCATGATTCAACGGCTCGAACCGCGCGATATTCTCCGCGAGGGTGCCCGGGAGCATGTCGATTTCCTGTGGCACATAGCCGATATGCCGGCCCAGCTCGTCCTGGTTCCAGTGCGAGAGTTCGTTGCCGTCGAGCTGGATCGATCCGCGGACCAGCGGCCATGCGCCGACCAGCGCGCGGGCCAAGGTCGACTTGCCGGCCCCGGACGGACCGACCACGCCGATGACCGTCCCCGGCAGGGCGGTGAACGAGACATCCTGAAGCGTCACGGCATCCTGCCCCCGCGGCGCCACCGCGATCCGGGAAACCACCAACGCGCCATCGGGGCGCTGCAGGGGAATCGGTGTCGGCTGCTGCATCGCCTTGTTGAGGACGATCCCGATCCGCTCGACCGACAGGCTGGCGCTCCACATGCTGCGCCAGCCATTGGCGAGGGAATCGACCGGGCCGATCACGCGGATGATGATCAGCACGGAGGCAAACACCGCGCCCACGCCGATCTGGTCGTACAGGAACAGAATGACGGCCACGACCTTGATGATCACCAGCGTGGAGTGGCGCAGGAGCCGGAGCGGGAAGGTGAAGGTCCGGGCGCGGTCGACGGCCAGTTGGTTCCATCCGATGGCATCGACCTGATGGTTCCGCCAACGGGATACGAGCCGCGGCAACATGCCCATGACACGAAGGGCTTCGCCGTTGCTCAGGACGGTGCGGCCGAATTCGGCAGCGTTGTTGTTGGCGGCAGCCTGCTGGATCGCGTCTTCGCGTGCCGCTTGCTGGGCGAGCAGGCTAAGCGCGACGGAAACAGCCGTCAGCACGATGGCCAGCAGGCCGAGCAGCGGATGGAGGAGGGCGGCCGCGACAATCAGGATCGGGACGCATAACGTGTCGAGGACATGGATGAGCATCATTCCGCCGATGAATTCGCGGACATTGCCAAGGTCCTGGATCAGCAGGTGGGATTGCTGCGCCGGGACCAGTTCCGGAAAGCGGTTGAGCGTATCGAACACGCGGGAACTGATCTTCTCGTCCAGCCGGAACGCCATGCGGCGCAGCACGGTCATGCGGACTTCCTCGAGCACGGTCCAGATCACCAGAAGGAACACGCCGATCAGGCACAGCACGAACAGGGTGGTCGTGTTCCGGCTCGTCATGACGCGGTCGTAGAATTGCAGCGTCAGAAGGGCCGGGGTGAGCGAAAGGAACGTGATCAGGAGCGAGAACAGGAACAGGGATCTGAGGCCCGGGATGAACTCCCGGCACTCGTCGAGTAGCACCTTCGTGTTGCGGCTCTGGAAGAAAGTCATCGATCACCCGGCGCCCGAAGCAGCCCCTGTTGCTCACGAAATCCGGCACCGGGCCGGTCCAAATCCGTGCTGGACGTTGGCTCCGGCCGAACGACACCCTGCCATCGAGCGCGGATCGTCCGGACGGGCGCGACGACGGACAACGTCCTGTGTGTATAGGCGGTGCAACCAACATTCCAAAGTGTTTTCTGCAATGCAGCAAGATATGTTCCATAGTGCATGTACCAAAGCCGGCAGGGGCCTTGCCAACACGGAACGATGTCGCCAATAGACAGGCAGGAATGCTTGCCTCCACCGGGGAGAATGCAGTGAACGCGATAGGCGGCTCTACACCCAAGGTCATGGCGGATGCTTCGCCGGGGCCGGCGGCCGTCCTTCACGTCGGGTGTGGCCCACGTGGCCTCCGTCATCTTCACCCGGCCTTCCGCCATCCCGCGCGCTGGCGGGAAATCCGTCTCGATCTTGATCCGGCTGTCGATCCGGACATCCTCTGTTCGATCACCGACATGGCCGGGCATGTCGCCGATGCGAGCGTTTCGGCCGTCTGGTCGTCGCACAATATCGAGCACCTGTTCGATCACGAGGTGCCGCAGGCCTTTGCCGAGTTTCGCCGCGTGTTGAAGCCGGATGGCTTCGTGCTGATCCGCTGTCCCGATTTCGCCGCGGTTCTCGAGGCGGCCCTGGCGATCGGCCTCGAGCAGGAAGCCTATCGTTCGCCAGCCGGCCCGATCACGCCCCTCGACATGATTTTCGGGCACCGCGCCTCGATCGCGCGCGGCAACCGCTTCATGGCACACCACACCGCCTTCACCGATACGCGCCTCGCGCAGCTCCTGATGGCGGCCGGCTTCACCGAGGTGCGCACGCGGCGCGAGACCGGATTCGATCTGTGGGCCGTCGCGATGGGCCCTGAGGCCGATGTGAAGCATCGGCTCTTCGATCTGGCCGAAAGCGGATTGAATTTCATCGGATGATCGCGCCGGCGCTGTTCCAAGCCTTTGCAGAGAAGCTGAAAGCCGAGATCGAGCGGGCGCAGGCATCGGGCGACCATGCGGCCCTGTTCCGGCTGGCGGATCGCCTGCTGGCGCTCGACGATGGCGGGGCCGGGATCGCCTATCTGTTCCGGGCTGCCGCGCTCGAAGGGTTGGGCGATGCCGCGGGCGCCCGCCGGGATCTTCTGGCGGGGTTCCGCGTCGCCCCGGAAATCGAATCCCTGGCGCGCGGAGTCATGGCCTTCCTGCGGCCTGCCGATCGCCGTGAGGCGATCGTGTTGCGCCTCGCCGCCGGCGCCCAGCCTGATTCCACCATGTTCTCCATGCTGCTGACGGAAGGGTTCGATGCGCTTGTCGTGGCCCGCCGGAAGGGCGCCGCGGTCGAGGGGCGTGCCTGGTGGCGGGGCGAGCCTGTCTTGCGGCTCAGGACCGTGGTCGAGGGAACGGGCGACAGGGGTCTTGATGTGATATCCGCCGGACGGGTGTCCGGCCTGCCCTTTGACCAGCATGCGGCCTTCTCGGTTCCGGCGCCGGTCGAGGCGGAAGCCATCCGGCTGGACGGCGTGTCACATCAGGTTCTCTGCATGCCGCAGGTGCTTCTGCCGGACCGGCCACCGCGTCTTGCCCCCGCGCCGGGGCAGGCCGGACGGCTGATGGTGCTTGTCCCCGCCTACAGGGACTGGCCCTCGCTCGAACGCTGCCTCGACAGTGTCGAGGCTGCTCTTGAACCCGGCATGCGCCTCGTGGTCGTGGATGATGCCAGCCCCGAGCCGAACCTGTCCGCCAGGCTGCGCGAGCGGGCCGCCGGAGGGCGGCTGATCCTCCTGCGCAACGAATTCAATCTCGGCTTTTCCGGATCGGTGAACCGGGGCCTGCATCTGCGCCTGCGCGACGAGGATGTGCTCATCCTGAATTCCGATGCGACGCTGCCTCCGGGTGCGCTCGTCCGCCTCGAACGCCTGGCGCGGAGCCAGGCCGGGCTCGGAACGCTCACCCCGCTGTCGAATAACGGCGAGGATTGTTCGGTTCCCGAGCATTTCCGGGTCAATCCGGAGCCGGACGATGCCTTGCTGGTCCGTCTCGATGCCGCTGCTGCCGCCGCCTCCGGTGACAGGCTCATCCCGCTCGTCAACGGCGTCGGGTTCTGCCTCTACGTGCGCTCGCCGGTCTTCGAGGCGATCGGCGGCTTCTCGGGCGTCTTCGAGCGCGGCTATTTCGAGGATGTCGATTTCTGCCTGCGTGCAGCCGCGGCCGGGTTCCGGAATGCCTGCGCCCCCGGGATCTACGTGGCCCATGCCGGGTCGCGCTCCTTCGGCTCCGACCGGCAGGCCCTGATCCGGCGCAATCTGCCGCGCGTGGTGGAGCGCCACCCCGATTATCTCGCCCGCAGCCAGCGCTTTGTGGAAGGCCACCCCTATGCCGGGCTGAATGCCGCCATGGCCCGGGCCTACCTGCTCGGCGGGCCGCCCGCCGGCGTGATCGTCACGCCGAGAGGGTGCCCGGCCTCGATTGCGCAGGCCTGCATCGCCCCGGCGAAGGCCGCGTTGCAGATCGAGCTCCATGGCGCCTCGATGCGCTTCGTGTCGCTGGATCCGGCTTACCCGTTCAACGTGCTGATCGAACCCGGCTCCGATCGTGCCGTCCTCCTCGCCCATCTCGCGAAGGGGCAGGGCTGGCGCCTCGCCGTCGAGGGAACGACGCTGCAAGCGCACCCTGCCTTCGCGCATTGGCCCGTGCGCTCCCCCGAGGCACCGCCACTGCCCGTCCTGCCGGAAGGTCTTTCCGGAGCCGTCGGGATCCTTGCGCCAACCCTGACGAAGCGGTCCGAGCAGGGTCTCCGCGCCCTCGCGGGCCGGCGGGCCGGCCTCCGCCTCGTGCTGCTGGACCCGGTATCGCTTGCGCGGGAAGTTCCGCTGCTGCTCGAGTGCGGAATTCTCGGCTGCGGATCGATCGGTCAGGAAGGTTTCGATCAATGGCTCGATCGCGCGGGCATCGGTGCCTTGCTGGCGCCCGACCGCCTCTATGGCCGCTTCGACCCCCGCATTGGCCCTGCGCGCGAACGGGGCCTTCAGGTCTACAGGCTGTCTTCCCGCGCCGGTTGAGCCGGCATGTCTCCCTGCACCCGTGTGATCAGGGCCTCGTCGCGACAATAGCGCCGGAGAAGATCGACATGTTTCGGCCAGATATTCCGCCTGAAATCATAGCGTGTGACAACGCTGGTCCGCGCCGCCTTGCGCAACCGGGCAAAGCGCTTCGGGTTCGCCAGCACCTCGATCACCTGCTCGCTCAGCGCCTGGGGCGAAAAGAACGGCACAAGCACCCCGTTATAGCCGGCGGTCACGACTTCGGAGACCGGCGCCGTATCCGATCCAATGATCAGGCATTCCATGGCCATGGCCTCGAGCATCGACCAGGACAGCACGAACGGATAGGTCAGGTAGATATGGGCATCTGACCGCCTCAGCACGGCCAGATAGTCGTCATAATGGGTCCAGCCGAGGAAATGCACCCGCTGGAAATCGATCTGGCCGGCAATCTCGGCGAGCATCGCCATGCGCCAGCTGCCATGCTCGCGGGGAGGAGCTCCGTAGGACACCCCGTCATCCCCGAGGATCAGGACATGGGCCCGCGGCCGGGCCTTCAGGATTTCGGGCAGGGCCCGCATGAAGATGTGGAACCCGCGATAGGGTTCGAGATTGCGCGAGACGAAGGTGATCACCTCGTCCTCTGCCGTCAGGTGAAGCCCCTGGATCGAGAGACCCCGCTGGCCATGATCCGGCGTCAGCGTCCCGAAATCCATCCCGTCATGCACGACATGGATCTTCGAGTGGAATTCCGGCGGGAAGACCGATTTCTGCCAGCGCATCGGGGAGATGGCGTAGTCGGCCTCGGCAAGCGCCAGCAGCGTGCCGGCATTCCTGAGCGTGATGCGGACATCGCCATCGACGCCGAACGTGTCGAACTCGGTATCGAACCCGACATCGCGTCCACGGGCGGCGTAGTAGAATTCGGCATAGGCGCAGATGGTGGCATGCGGAAAGACCGAGCGGAGCGGGAGTGCCTCGCCCCAGCCGGGATGGACATAGATCACGCGCGGCGAGAAGCCCTCCTGGCGGAGCTGGATCGCCTCGTACAGGACCATTTCCGCCCTGCGGCATTCAAGGTCGAAGCGCTGGGCGAACGGGTGGCAGCGCGCCCGGGGCACGGGGCGCATGCCGTACCGGATCGTCTCGATGCCGGGCAGGGAGGGTGCGCCCATGGCGCCGATCGCCCGGACGCGGATGCCGGGAAAGGTGGAGAACTGCTCGGCCAGATTGCGGAACTGTGCCGGAAAATTGTTATGGACGAACAGGATATCCAGCGAACTCATTCGGCACGGTCCTTCGCGCTGGCAAAGCTCTCGAGCGAGAACAGCAGGCTCGAATCCAGCTCGTAAATCTGGGTGAGGTTGTCCGGCAGCGGCGAACCCAGCCGGTCTTGCGGGTTCCGCGCAAGAATATCAACCGGTGCCTGGGCGGTGACCGGAGCCTGCACGATCCGGCGCTTCCGGTACCGGAGGGAGAACAGGCTTGCGGCGGCAAGCTCCAGTGGAAGCATGCCCATCGTCGTCAGCCCGGCGGCCCGCGACGGAGGCAGGGCCCCGAGGGCATTGGCATTGATGACGAGGAACCGCTCGCCGGGATGGCTGTCCAGCGGTTCGAGCGGAATGAGCAGATCCGCAGCCAGCAGCACCCGGGCGGCATCCGAAAGCCGGCGCACGCCCTGCGCCAGCAGGCGGCCGAGCTCCACGACATTGCGGAACTCCGGCGTCTGGGCTCCGCCGGGATCCCGGACGCGGTGGGGCGATGCTCCGGGCGGGCCAGCAAAGGCCTCGCAGAACAGGATGCTGCCGTTCCGGGCCGGGCTGAACGGCAGGAGTCGCAGCGCGAGCGGCGTGTAGGGCGCCATCCATCGCCCTCCGGCATCGAGCGGAGTGGCCCGCGCAAGGTCCGGATTGAGCAGCAGCGCCACGATCGGTTCGGCCGGATAGGTGCGGGAAACATGCACGCCCAGCAGGGCATAATGCGCGGCATTGAGAAGCTCGGTATCCGACAGCGGCACCAGGTCGAGCGGCAGGATCCCGGAATACTGCGTCAGCGGCGCCCAGGCGATGGAGTCGAGCGATTCAACCGGGACGAACCGCCCCTTGGGAAACAGGACATCCGTCATGATGTCGCCTCGACCCCCCGGGACTTGTTCCGGACGGCATTCCGCGCATTGGCCAGCAGCCAGTTGATCCGGAAAAGCGACAGCCGGTGATTGGCCACCAGCATGCCGGCGCCGATGCCATGGCGTTCGACCAGCGTGAACCAGACCGGATCCTGCAGCCGCGACGCCTTGAGAACGAACAGGCCGTCAATGTCGACCGTCTCGCCATGCCCGACATCGAATTTCAGCGGCCAGGGTTCGAGCAGGCCCTCCTCGGCGAGATCGTCGCAGAGATCATCGGTATCGTTCTGGCCCTTGGCGAGCTGGATCGCCATCTCGCCCCGCATCCGCGCGGCATTGGACAGCCGCCCATCCGCCATCACCAGCGGTGCGCCGACATCGGTCGGTCGGTCCGCGATCGCCGAATCCACCCAGATCTGGCGCTGGCTGAGCATGTCCTCGTCCGGAACAACGAACGGATAGGCCTGGACCGCCATCGGCAGATCCCCGTAGGGCGGCAGCACCGTCGCCTGCTCGCGCAGGGCCATCAAGGCCACAAGGCGATACCGCCCCTGCTCGCGCCGCCAGCAGATCGGTACGGTCCGGGCAATGACCGGCGCCTCGCGGGCCAGGATCGCCACCTCTCGCAGCGCCCGAATGGCGGGATAGGCCTCCGGGGCAAAGATCCGGTGATGCCCCCACTCGGATGTCAGAAGTCGGGGCGCTTCATACAGGACGGACCACGGCGACATGTGTTCTTTTGGCATGCATCATCGGGGGCAGCAAGCAACACTGGCTCCGGCACCCCGCCCGAATTCCATCTTCATCCAAACAAAAAAGGGGCCAGCGGCCCCTTTTTCTTCTGCATCCGAGCTCAGGCCAACCCTCACGGGTTGTACTTGATCTCTTCGATACCGCTGACTTCGATCTGGCTGCCATCGTCGAAGGTGATGAGCGTGATGCCGCCCGGCTGGTTGACCTGGCCGGTAACCGTCGCCGTCGTGTAGATGTTGAGCACGTCGTCGTTGCCCGAACCACCGCTGACCGTCGCAGAGCCGCCGCCCGCCATGGTGAGGAAGAAGTCGTCGTTGCCCGAGCCGCCCGAAAGCGACGCATTGCCGCCGACGCCCATCGCGTCGGTGATCCGGTCATCGCCCGAACCGCCGATGATCGTGTCGCTGCCGGCGCCGCCGATGATCGTGTCGTTGCCCGCGCCGCCGATCACATAGTCGTTGCCCGAGCCGGCATTCACGAGATCGTCGCCGCTGCCGGCATCGACATAGTCATCGCCGCCGCCGGCCATGACCGTGTCATTGCCCGTGCCCCCGACGATGCTGTCTTCGCCGCCGCCGCCGACCAGGCTGTCATTGCCCGCGCCACCGAGCAGCGTATCGTTGCCGGCACCGCCGGTCAGCGTGTCGTTGCCCGCGCCGGTCGCGACATAATCATCGCCCGCGCCGGTATCGATGTAGTTGTTGCCGGCCGTGGACGTGAGCGTGTCATCACCGACATTGGTGAAAACGGTCTTGTCACCGGCGCCGTTCAGCGAGGCGTTCACATCGCCGTCCGTATCGAAGATCGCGATGCCGTTGGCGCCGGGAACGTTGAAGCCGGCATCCGGAGCATCGGTGTAGATGGTGAATTCCTCGCCGGGAATAGCGGAGTCCGGGGTACCCGGTTCGACGAGGTCACCGTATCCGAACGTGTCGGAGAATACGCCCTTGGACGCCAGGAAGTCAGCGATCTTCTGGGCATCGGCAGGGCTGAACGTTCCAGCGCCGCTTACCACACCCGTACTCAGGTCGGTGGCAAGGCCGGGTTGGGTGTATGCATAAGTCGCCATGGGAAACTCCTAAGCGTGGCTTAATCGACAGAAAGGGGCGAGGATTGAGTGGCCCGCGGAGCGCGGAAAACTCGGACGCGATGGGTCCCCGAGGAAAGGGGGGCAGCAGGCGCCGGATCGCGGGCAAAGGGCGTGCTTTCGCCGGCCCACGAGGCCGGGCCGGGCGAGGCCACTTCGATCGAGACAGGCATGCTGGCAGGGACGGACTCATCGAGGTCCGGCCCCGAGACCTTCAGGCGAAGGCCGACGAGGGGTTCCATCCCGGTCGGTCCCGACAGTTCGATATAGGGACCGGTTTTTGTGACAATCGGCGAACCGAGGAAGAGCGCTTCCACGGTCAGCGTGTAGAGATGCGTGGCGGCGCCGGTCAGGTTGAGCGTGAGCCCGACGAGCGGCGAGGCCTTCTGCCGTGTGCCGGCAAAATGGCCGATCCGGACGGGCGGCTGGGGCCGCCGCGTGGTCGTTCCGATAACCGCCGACAGGAGAATGTCGACGCCTTCCGGCGCGTCCGGCCAGAGAATCTGCAGGCCCTCGATCGCCATCGGCGCCTCCGGACCGCAGATCCAGGTGCCGTTGCCGACCTTGATGTCGCCGCGGCGGGCGACATGCCCGATCAGGGCCGGGCCCCGTTCGGAACCGCCGGCATCCGGGGTCTGCCCGGCCTGGGGCGGTTCAGCCGAGGTCACGATCCGTTCGAGCGCAAGCTGCGCGTCCAGGCTGCCGCCAGGCGCACCGGCAACAACCGTGAGGCGAAGATCGGTTTCCTTCTCGACAACCACGACAAGTCCGCTCCCGGGACCGGTGAGGACCGGTCTGGCAGCATCGGAATCGTGGATCAACCGGGCGGCCGCCGGTTCCTCGACCTCGACGAGGACCGAGGGAACGACGCCGCGCGTGTTGGCGGTCGAGTAGCGCAGCACGAACAGGCCCGGGGTGACGCGCTGCTTGCGCATCATCCCCTTCAAGCCTGCTTTTGCAACGGCGCCACTCACGGAAGGAACTCCTCTCGACGTCGGACGATCAGGCCGCGACGGCCAGGCGGGTGGCGAGCCGGGCCTGGATGGCTTCCAACTCGGCACCGCCTTCGACCAGCGGGAACCGGCGCGAGGCGGCGGCAGCGCTGGCGGTCTCGCCGTAAAGCTCGACATACTCGGCGTAGTTGGCAAACATCTGCCGCGAGCCCTCGTCGACGTAGCTCTCGGTCGGAGCACCGTTCGTCATCAGGACCTGCGGGGTTTCAAACTCGACATGGAAGTATTCGATCACGTCGATGCCGGTCGCCGGCACGATGGTCGAGCCGTTGACGAGATGCTGCGCCGGCACAAGAACGCCATCGACGAGAACGGCATGCTCGGGCGACACGAACAGGTCACGCGCGGGAACGTTGTCGCCAAGGGCGCCGGCAGAGATCTTGACCGGCGTCACGCGGGCATTGCCACGGGCGAACGGGCCGGCATAGGCACGCTTGCCGATCCACTTGACCGGCTTGGCCACGCCGTCGACGGTCGAGACCAGATCGCCGATCGCGAGCGCCTCGACGGCCACTTCGCCATCCGGCGTCGCGACCATGGTGCCGCGGAGCAGGCAGGCGACGAGCAGGCTGCCCGTCACATCCGCAACGGTCGTGTTCTGGAGGGTGATCGAGAAGGCCGGGTTGGACGGGGCCGTGATGACCACCGCGCTGCCGACCTGGGTGATCGTCAGATCGGCGGCGGTGAACACGCCGGCAATGTTGTCGATCTGGAGAATGTCACCCTGGCTGGCCTTGAAATCCGTGACGATGTCATTGCCGTTGTTCAGGAAGCGGAACACGTCGCCGCCGGCGCCGCCCGTCAGCACGTCGCTGCCGGCACCGCCGTTGAGCACATCCGCACCGCCGCCGCCCTGCAGCACGTCGGCACCCTGGCCGCCGCTGAGGATGTCGGCGCCGCCACCACCCGAGAGGATGTCGTTGCCAAGGCCGCCCGACAGGATGTCGGCTCCGGCGCCACCGATGATGATGTCATCGCCGGCCTGGCCGTCGATCACGCCTCCACCCGTAAGAAAATCGTTTCCGTTCGTCGGTCCTGCCATATCCACCTCCTGCGGTTGATGACCCATTAATGCGATGATCAAGAAATGGCAATTCCCAAATAACCTTCCGAATACTTTTTTTGGCAATAGGCACCCGCGTTGCCCCGATCGCGGGCGCCGTGCCTAGAATATGACCGATTTGCTACCAAGCATAACGATGCTGTTAGCGATAACGAACTGTGAGAGTTGCCTACGTAAAATGTGTGATAATTTTCACATTGGTTGTATTTGATTTGATTGAATCGCCATTCCTTTGAAGCGAATCGACAAAAATCCATGAAAGAATGATATGGATACAAGAGTGATGTCCTGAAGAAGCTTTCTGTCCGGATGGGAGGAGAGCGGCGGCTGGCGTGAAATCATGGGGCAATCAGAAAATTGCTGCACCGCAACAGCCTGCGTATTTACACGTGGCGCAGGAAGTGGCCCGATTATCCGTCGGTTTGCTTGAAAGCTTCGGCAGGGAGCGCGATCAGGTGCGTGGGGAATACGGAGCCTGCTTGTTCTTTCTGAGTAAACGGCGCACTTGCCTCAGCATTGCGATGGGCCGGTATTGTCTTGGCGGGCGGATTGCGATGACTCCGTTGCCGGGCTTGCGGGGGGCGTGAAGGGATTTCTGTTCGACCCGCATGCCGGTCGAAGGGGTGCCGCATGCGCGTGCCCGATGGTCCGGACAACGCCAATCTCCGACGGACAATGCTTGAGCAGGTGAATATACTATCAGTATAGTGCATAACATAGGCGTCGGGGGGCAGAATCGGTCTTTGTCGTGGCGTCGGCGCGCTGGATCACGGCCATCGACCTGCTGCCAGGGGCGATCATGCAGCGCCAGTGCATGAGGCCTCCCGCATCGAGCTGTCGTTTTGGCTTTTCTCTCAATGGATTGCGTGCGCAGCGCCTGTTGATGGCGCGGATCGTCGCATGTCGCGCGCGCCGGCCGTGCCGGCGACAGCAGGGCGGGCTCCGCTCTCGCCCGGAAACTCGGGTGAAGGAAAGCCCTGATCAGGCGGATCCATGCAACCAATTCGGGAAATTTACCAAAAGTTATCGAATTTTTGTCCCGCGCTGTTTCCGTTTGACCGCAGCGCAGCAAATTTATACTGTTAATGAAGTGATAACGTGGAATTGAGCATTCTAAGAGGGCGTGATGGCCGGAACGACAGTCTCTTCGCAGGCGGGAAGCGCCGGGCGGGTCTTTGGTCTCCGGCAGCCCTCCGCGGGTACCGCGGAGGTGATCCGGCTGGCGCCGGGCGATGCCCTCAACCTTTCCGCTATAGCGAATGATCCGATCACCCTGCTGAAGATCGACGGCCGGCTTGTGATCCTGTTCCAGGACAAGGCGCATATCATCGTCGAGGGCCTGTTCCTGCCTGATGGGCAGCCGGCCCGCGATATCGCCGTCAATCTGGATGGCACGTCGACCGTGATGGCCGGCGAATTCGTCGCGCAGGCTCCGATCACGAGCGACCTCCAGATCCTGACCGCGGCCGGCGTGTCGCTGCCGCCGCGTGGCCCGATTGGCGGTGGCGGGCCGTTCGGCAACGGGTCGGGCTTCGAGGGCCTGCCGGGGCAGACGCTGAACGATCTGGGTCCTCAGGAGGAGTTCCGCCGCGCCAGTTTCGAGGAACCGCTGGATGTCACGCCCTTCCAGGCGCAGCAGCAGAATGGCGGTCCCGGCCCCGGCCCTGTCTTGCAGGCGCCGGTGGCGGTAGCCAACGAAGCGTCTGTCTCCGAGGCCGGCGTGCAGCCGCCCGGAAACACGGCCTTTCCGGGCCAGCCGAACGCGACAGGCAATGTCCTTCTGAATGACACCACGACCGGCACGGCGACCGTGACAGGCGCGGGCATCGGAGCCAGCGAGGCGGCCGGGAATGTCGGCGTCACGCTGGTCGGCACCTACGGCCGGATCATCATTGGCGCCGATGGCACCTACACCTTCACGCTCGACAACAGCTCGCCGCAGGTCCAGGCCCTGAGCCAGGGCCTCCAGGTGACCGACATCTTCACCTACCGCGTGACGGATGCCTCGGGCCTGTCCAGCACCGCGACCGTGACGGTGACGATCACCGGCACCAACGACCAGCCGGTCATTGACATCGATACCGGGGCCGAGGGCACCGGCTATCGCGGCGTCACGGCCGAGGAAGCGGCGCGTTCCACCGCGTCGACGAGCTCCGAATCCGGCGTCACCATTGTCCGGCAGGGCCAGGTTTCGGTTGCCGATCCGGACGGAGATACGTTCAGCCGTGTCGACGTGACGCTCTCCGCCACCGCAACCGGAGCGTCCGGGCTGCTGGTGCACGGCGCGACGAACGGCACGAGCCTCTCTTTCGTTGCCGGCCCGGGCGGCTTCTCGGCGGCCGAGGTCCAGGCGCTCGTCAGCGAGATCCGCTACGTGAATACCGAGCGCACCTTCGCGATGGATATTGCGGACCGGCTCATTTCCGTCACGGTGACCGACGCGTTCGGGGCGACCGCCACGGTTCTGGCCTCGGTGCCGGTCATCGCCGATGTCCGGGATACGACCGGCCTCAACAATTTCACCGGGACCCGCTTCGATGACCGGATCGAAGGGATGGGCGGTGCCGATACCATCCGCGCCGGCGATGGCAATGACACGCTCATCTACCGTGCAGGCGACGGAACCGACATCCTGCTCGACGGCGGCAACGGGACCGATACACTCTCGATCCTCGGGGATAGCGGGATCAACCGGTTCCTCGTCGATTTCGACGGCAGCGCCCTGACGCGCCTGACGAGTGGCTTCGGCAGCCTGCCGGTCGCCCCGAATCTCGCCAATCTCGAGATCGTCACGCTCGCGGGCGGTGGCGGGCGCGATACGCTGGATTACAACGCGGCCACGGTGTCGGTCTCGGCTGACCTGCTGGCGGGGACGGCTTCCGGTTTCACCAGCATCTCCAGCATCGAGAACCTGGGCGGCGGTTCCGGGGACGACACGCTGCTCGGCGATAACGGGACCAACCTGATCAATGGCCGCGGTGGCAACAACACCCTTTCCGGCCGTGGTGGCGATGATGTCCTGTCCGCCGGCGACGGCAACAACATCGTCGATGGCGGCGACGGCAATGACGTCATCACGCTCGGCGACGGCGACAACGTGATCACCGGCGGGGCCGGCCTTGATGCGATCACCGCCGGCGACGGCGACAATTCGGTCGATGGCGGCGACGGTTTCGACTTTATCGCCCTCGGCGATGGCGACAATTCGGTCAATGGCGGTGCCGGCGGGGATATCATCCTTGTGGGCAACGGCGAAAATTCGATCGAGGGCGGCGTGGGCGCTGACCAGATCGCCTTCGGCAACGGCGACAATGTTGTCTCTGGAGGCGACGGCAACGACGCGATCATCGGTGGCGATGGCAACAACGATGTCAATGGCGGCAACGGCGACGACGTCATTGCCCTCGGCGACGGCAACAACACGGTAGCAGCCGGCGAGGGCGACAACACCCTGCTGCTCGGCGATGGCGACAACTCCGTCACGGCAGGTTCCGGCCTCGACGATATCGAGGCGGGTGACGGTGCCAACACGATCGATGCCGGCGAAGGCGATAACGTCATTCTCGTAGGGGATGGCGGCAACGTGATCACGGCCGGCGGCGGCGCGAACTCGATCACCGCGGGCTCCGGCGCGGATACGATCACGGCCGGCGACGGCGACAATTCGGTGGATGCCGGCGGCGGCAACAATTCCGTCACGCTGGGCAACGGCAACAACGCCATCGCGGCAGGTGCCGGCGCGGATGTTTTCGTCGCCGGGAACGGTGATAATTCCATCGATGCCGGCAACGGTGACAACATCGTCGATCTCGGCGGCGGTGCGAACAGCATCACCACCGGCTCGGGCGCGGACCTCATCGTGGCCGGCGACGGCGATAACGGGGTCGTGTCCGGTGCGGGCGACGATACGATCACGCTTGGCGACGGGAACAATACGGTTGCTTCGGGCGGCGGGGATGACACGCTTGTGCTCGGCGATGGTGACAACGCGGTCTCGACCGGGGCAGGTCTCGACCGGATCACCGTCGGCAACGGCGCGAACACGATCAATGCCGGGGGCGGCAACAATATCGTCCTGGCCGGCAATGGCGGCAATGCGATTACGGCGGGCGGGGGTGACAACTCGATCACCTCGGGCTCCGGTGCCGATACGATCACGGCCGGCGGCGGCGACAATTCGGTCGATGCCGGCGGCGGCGACAATGTGATCACCCTCGGCGGTGGCGCGAATGCCATCACTGCGGGCGCCGGCGCAGACACGATTACCGCCGGGAACGGGGACAACTCGGTCAATGCCGGCGACGGCAACAACGTGGTCACGCTCGGTGCGGGCGCCAACTCGATCACGACGGGCACGGGCGCGGATACGATTGCCGCCGGGAATGGCGATAACGGCGTCGATTCCGGGGCGGGCGACGACACGATCACGCTGGGCGATGGCAACAACACGGTAACGGCCGGCGAGGGTGACAACACCCTGCTGCTCGGCGATGGCGACAATGCCGTGACCGCCGGTTCGGGTCTTGACCGGATCACCGTCGGCAATGGCGCGAACACGATCAACGCCGGCGATGGCAACAACATCGTCCTGGCCGGCCATGGCGGCAACGCGATCACGGCCGGTTCGGGGGACAACTCGATCACCTCGGGTACCGGTGCGGATGTGATCACGGCCGGCGGCGGCGACAATTCGGTCGATGCCGGCGGCGGTGACAACGTGATCACCCTCGGCGGCGGCGCGAATGCCATCACCGCGGGGACGGGTGCGGACACGATCACCGCGGGGGATGGCGACAATTCGGTCGATGCCGGTGGTGGCAACAACGTGATCACGCTGGGCAATGGCAGCAATGTCATCGTGGCCGGCAGCGGCAATGACACGATCATTGCCGGCAATGGCGGCAACGACATCAACGCGGGCGGCGGCATCAACCAGATCACCTCGGGCTCCGGCGATGACACGATCACGCTGTCCGGTACGAGTGACACGGTCAATGCCGGCAATGGCAGCGACCAGATCACGGTGATCGGTGCAGGCAACGCGACCATTGACGGCGGCGGCGGCGATGACGCGATTCTCGCGGGAATCGGCAATGATGTCATCTTCGGCGGTGTCGGCGTGGATGACATCACGACCGGCGCCGGCGCGGATATCGTGGCCTACCGGAAGGTGACCAGCGAGGGCGGTGATACCCTGCGCGACTTCATGACCGGAATGGATGCGTTCCAGTTCCTCGCATCGGATATCGGCGCGGGTTTGGCCTTCGGCGGTGCCGATACCGGCACGCTCGATGCTTCGCGTTTCTTCTCAGGCGCCAACTATACCAGCGGCGACCAGCGCTTTCTCTTCAATACCGGCGATCAGACGCTCTATTACGATGCGGATGGTTCCGGCGGCGGCGCGTCGGCGATTGCCCTGGCGACGCTGGAAGCCGGGACGGTCACCGCCAGCGATATCAAGATTGTCTGATGAGGACGAGCATTCGGCGCTATTTATGAGCGATCATTAATATGTCGGATGCTGAATTCTCACCTTCCGGGCTCTCCCGCGGGGTGAATCGAGAAGAAGGCGAGGGGTAAACCTTCGAGTGCAGCGTCACTTCTGCAACATCTCCGGACTTTCTGGATAGGCATCGGGACGAGACTCAGGTCTGACGGGTTGATTGTTTGGGAGCCTTGGACAATGTTGCGGCCTGACTGTCAGAATGTAAGGTGGCTCCCCGTGCCAATCCGAGTTGGGCTTGTTCTTGTTGCGCTGGCTTGTGCAGTACCTGCCGCCGCGCAGACCTTTTCGCTGGAGGCCGCGGTCCGCCGCGCCGTCACGACCAATCCGGCCGTCGGGGAAGCCGCGGCCAACCGGCGCGCGACCGAGTTCGAGATGCGGCAGGTCCAGGGTGGCCTGCTTCCCCAGGTCCGGCTCCAGGCCGATATCGGTCCGGAAAGCCGCCGCCAGTATGACAGCCTCGTGGCCTCCCAGCGCAGCGGCGATTTCGTGGCCGGCCGCCAGGCCAATATCACCGTCCGCCAGCTCCTCTTCGACGGGTTCACGACGATCAACGAATCGTGGCGTCAGGCCTACCGGGTCGATGCGGCCTCGTGGCGCGTGAAGGAGCGGACCGAGTTGATCGCGCTCGACGCGATCCAGGCCTATACCGACATTCTCCGCCTGCAGGACATGATCGCCCAGGCCAACCGCAACATCGCGGTTCACCGCGCATTGCTGTCGAGCGTCAGCGCGCGCGTCTCCGGTGGCCGCTCGGGCCGGGGTGATCTCGACCAGGTGCAGGAACGCGTCTATGCCGCCGAGGCGGCGCGCGCCGAATTGCAGGTCCGGCTCGGCGAGGCCGTTGCGCTGTTCCGCCGTGCCATTGACCGCGAGCCCAGCAAGCTGGCCTGGCCGGCCCGCCCCAAGGGCCTGCCGGCCTCCCGGCAGGCGGCCCTCAATCTGGCGATCGGGAACAACGCCACGCTTCAGGCTGCCGGCTCCGACGTGAATGCCGTCCAGGCGCAGCGGGATGCCGCACGCGGCACCAACCTGCCGACGGTCGCCCTCGAAGGGCGGGCCGGCTATGGCAAGAATACGCAGAACATCACCGGCCGCTATGACGAATACAGCGCCAAGCTCTCGGCTTCGTGGCTGCTCTATTCCGGCGGCACCGACACGGCCCGGCAGAACGAGCTGACCGAGCGGGTCGGCGAACAGCGGATGCGCCTCTCCGTGCTCCAGCGGCAGGCGATCGAGTCGATCGACAAGGCCTGGACCACCCGGCAGGCACTGGGGGACCGGATCCGCGCGCTGACCGGGCAGATCCGGGCGGCCGAACAGGTCGTCAGCTCCTACCGGAACGAATTCGAGCTCGGCAACCGCACCCTGCTGGATCTCCTCAATGCCGAGCAGAGCCGCTACAACGCGGCCGTCGGGCTGATCAACGCGCGGGGCCTCGCCCTGTTCGCCGATTACCAGCTTCTCGCCGCCTCCGGCACGCTGCTTTCGGCGCTGAACGTGCCGCTGCCCGGAGAGGCTGCCAACAAGATGCGTGGCCTGAAGGAGAGCGGCGCACTGCTCCCGCCGCTTGATCTGGTGCCGACCGCGCCCAAGGTGCCGTGACAGACAAAGCCGTGTCGAACCCGGTTCCGGGCAGCCCGCTTCTGGCGGCCCTGATGTTCATTGCCCGGTTTCATGGCCGCCCCGTCAGCGAGGCGGCGATCATGGCCGGGTTGCCGGCAACGGACGGGCAGTTGCCGCCCGGTCTTTTCATCCGGGCGGCTTCCCGTGCCGATCTGGTGGCCGAGCCGGTCCAGCGCAGCCTGGCCGATATTCCCGAACTGGTGCTGCCGGTCGTGCTCCTGCTGCGGGACCGGAGCGTCCTCGTCCTGCTGGGCAACGAGGCCGCCTCGGGCGAGGTCACGATCCATGATCCCTCGGTTCCCGGGGCCGAGCCACGGCGGATGCCGCGCTCGGATCTCGAAGCGCACTATTCCGGCTACGCCTTCTTCCTGAAGCCGGCGGCGGGGCTCGGCGCCCGCGCGGAAGAGGCCGGCACGGCGGCATCCCACTGGTTCTGGACGACGTTGCGCCTGTTCCGCGCCAATTACCTGAACATCGCGCTGGCGGCCTTCCTGATCAACGTGCTGGCGCTCGCCTTCCCGCTCTTCACCATGAATGTCTATGACCGGATCCTGCCGAACGGCGCGGTCGCCTCGCTGATCGCGCTGTCGATCGGCGTGCTGCTGGCCTTTGCCTTCGATGTCGCGCTCCGGCTGGTCCGCTCGCGCATGATCGACATTACCGGCAAGCAGATCGACGTGATCCTTGCGGCGCGGGTGTTCTCGCATGTCCTCGGGCTACGGATGGAGCGGCATCCCGGCTCGGCCGGCGTTCTCGCCAACCAGATCCGTGATTTCGAGAATGTGCGGGAGTTCTTTACCTCCGGCACGGTGATCGCCGCGACGGACCTGCTCTTCGCCTTCATCTTCCTCGGTTTCATGGCCGGCATCGCCGGCTGGCTGGCGGTCATTCCGCTGGTGCTCCTGCCGGTCACGATCGCGATTGGCCTGCTGATCCAGCGGCCGCTCGACGAGGCTGTGAAATCCGTGCAGGCGGAATCCGCCGCCCGGCACGGCATTCTGGTCGAGAGTATCGGCGCGCTGGAAACGATCCGCGTCCTCGGCGCGGAAAGCCGGGTGCAGCGCCAATGGGAGCGTTCGGTTGCCGCCTCCACCCGGGCCGGCGAAGCGGTTCACCGCTGGGCGGCTCTCGGCCTGACCCTGTCGGCAGCTGCGCAGAATCTCGCCTCCCTGCTGATCGTCATCTGGGGTGTGTTCCTCGTGCTCGATGCGAAGATCACGATGGGCGCGCTGATTGCAGCGACGATGCTCTCCGGCCGTATCCTGGCGCCCGTCACCAATATCGCCTCGCTGATGATGCGCGGCGCCCGGACGCTGCATGCGCTGAAGGCGATCAATGCCCTGATGGACCTGCCGGTGGAGCGGCCGCCGGGCCGGATCTTCGTGGCCCGCCGCGTCGAGGAGGGGAGCCTGCGCTTCGATGGCGTGTCCTTCCGCTATCCGGGCGCCGATCAGGATGCCCTCGCCGATGTCAGCTTCACCATCAAGGGGGGCGAACGGGTCGGTATTGTCGGGCGGATCGGCTCCGGCAAGACGACGGTCGGGCGGCTTGCGGCCGGGCTCTATGCCCCGCAGGCCGGTCGCATCCTCGTCGATGGCATCGATATCCGCCAGTTCGACCCGACCGACCTCCGCCAGGGCTTCGGCTTTGTCGGGCAGGACTGCATCCTGTTCCAGGGCACGGTGCGCGAGAATGTCTGTCTCGGACGCACGACCGCCACCGACCAGGAAGTGATCGAGGCCTGCCGCGTTGCCGGGGTCGAGGAATTTGTCGCGCTGTCGCCTCTCGGCTATGACCTGCCGGTTTCCGAAGGCGGGCGAAGCCTCTCCGGTGGCCAGCGACAGGCGATTTCCCTTGCCCGGGCGCTGATCCGGCGCCCGAAGATCCTGTTCCTCGACGAGCCGACCAGCGCGCTCGATCTCCGCACCGAGGCGGAATTCACGCAGAGGCTCGCCCGGCTGGACCGCACGGCGACGCTCATCGTCTCGACACACCGGGTCTCGCTGCTCCAGATGGTGGATCGCCTGATCGTGTTCGAGCGGGGCCGGGTCGTCGCCGATGGCCCGCGCGAGCCTGTTCTGGCCGCGCTGGCCGGCAAGCCGCAGAAGGTCCAGTCCGGCCTTCCGGGAGGGGCGTCATGAAGGCCGATGATTTCGCCTTCGCCAATGATCTCGGCGCCGCGGACCGGCTCGAGATGCCGCGGACCCTGCGCTATTTCTCGTTTGTATGCCTCGCGATGCTGGTGCTCGGCTCGGTCTGGGCCGCGTTCGCCATCCTCGACGAGGTGACGCGCGGGCAGGCCAAGGTTATCCCTTCGCGCCAGATGCAGGTTGTCCAGTCGCTGGAAGGCGGCCTCATCCAGGAAATCCTCGTCGCGGAGGGGCAGCTCGTCCGGCAGGGCGAGGTGCTGGTCCGGATCGATGACACGGTACTCGGCTCGCAATTCGGCGAAGCCCGGGAGCGTCGGGCCGCGTTGCAGGCGCGTTTTGCCCGGCTTGAGCGGGAAGCCCGGTTCTCCGAGCCGGCCGCCCTGTCCTTTCCCGAGGGCCTCGAGGACAAGTTCCCGGCGGCGGTCGCGGCGGAAAGGGCCCTGCACGAGGCGCGGGTGCGCAAGCTCGCGCAGGAACAGGAAGTTCTCGAACAGCAGGTCGCCCAGAAGACGCGTGAACAGGAAGAGCTGGATGCCCAGCGCAAGCGGATGCTCGCCAGCAAGCCGCTTCTCGAGCGCGAGCTGGCAATCACGCGGAAGCTGTTCTCCGATCGCTTCGTTCCGGAAATCGAGATGCTCCGGCTCGAACGGCAGCTGGCGGAACTGAACGGACAGCTCGAGGTCAACCGCGTCAATCTCACCCGGGCCGAGGGCGGAGTCCGCGAGGCCCAGCTGAAGCGGGAGGGCGCGCTTGTCGCCTTCCGCACCGGCGCCGAGGAAGAGCTGACCAAGACGCGCGCCGATCTCGCCGTTCTGGACGAGGGGCTGAGGGCGGCCGAGGATCGCGTCCGGCGGACCGAGCTGCGGGCGCCGGTCCGGGGCATCATCAACCGGATCCATGTCACGACGGTCGGCGCGGTGGTCCAGTCGGCCGCGCCGCTGATCGACATCGTGCCGCTGGATGATACCTTGCTCGTCGAGGCGCAGATCCGGCCGCAGGATATCGGCTTCATCCGCCCGGAGCAGAATGCGATCGTCAAGATCACCGCCTATGACAGCGCCATTTTCGGCACGCTGAGTGGCAGGGTCGAGCGGATCAGCGCCGATACGACCACCGATCCGCGCGGCGATCCGTTTTACCGGGTGATCGTCCGGACGGACCGGAACAATCTCGACCGGGCCGGGGCCTCTCTGCCGATCATTCCCGGCATGGTGGCCCAGGTCGAGATTCTCACCGGCCGCAAGAGCGTCCTGAGCTATGTGCTCAAACCAGCGAGAATGCTGAGAGATGAAGCGCTCAAGGAACGATAGGTCCCGGCGGAGGCCCGCCCATGCGCGCTGAGCGCCTCGGCCTCGACGGGCCCGTCCTGTTCACGCCGCGGCGCTGGGGCGATGATCGCGGTCATTTCGCCGAGGTCTTCCGGCAGGATGTGTTCGAGCGGGAGGTTGGCGCGCGCCGTTTCGTGCAGGACAATCACTCTGTCTCGCGCGTCCGGGGCACCATCCGCGGGCTGCATTTCCAGCGGCCGCCCATGGCGCAGGGCAAGCTGGTCCGGGTTTCGCGCGGGGCCGTTCTTGATGTCATTGTGGATGCGCGGGCCTCGTCGCCGGCCTATGGCCGGCATCTCGCCATCGAGCTCAGCGAAGAAAACGGCCATGTGCTCTGGGTGCCCGAGGGCTTCCTGCACGGGTTCTGTACCCTGACGGACCATGTCGACCTGCTCTACAAGGTCACCGCCTACTACAGCCCGCCGCATGATGGCGCGGTGCGGTGGGACGACCCTGATCTCGCCATTCGCTGGCCCGTGGACGAAGCCTCGGCGCGGCTCTCGGCGAAGGATGCCGCGGCGCCGCCCTTCCGGGAACTCGGCCCGGTTTTCGTGTAATCGGCAGAGGAGGGCGCGGGCGATGCGGGTTCTGGTCACCGGCGGCGCGGGTTTCATCGGCTCCGCGCTTTGCCGCTACCTTGTCTCCGGATGTGGCGATACGGTCCTCAATGTCGACAAGCTGACCTATGCCGGCAACCTCGCCTCGCTGACGGCGATCGCCAATGCCCCGGCTTATTCCTTCGAGCAGGCGGATATCGGCGAAACGGAACGGATGAAGGCGCTGATGGCCGAGTTCCGGCCCGATGCCGTGATGCATCTCGCGGCCGAAAGCCATGTCGATCGCTCGATCACCGGCGCGCGGGCCTTTGTCGAGACCAACGTCCTGGGCACGTTCTCGATGCTCGAGGCCGCACGGGATTACTGGCAGGGCCTGCCGCCGGAAAGCCGGGACGCTTTCCGCTTCCTGCAGGTCTCGACCGACGAGGTCTATGGCTCGCTCGGCGAGACGGGGGCCTTCCGCGAGACGACGCCGTATGATCCGTCCTCGCCCTATTCCGCCACCAAGGCGGCGGCGGATCATCTCGCCAGCGCCTGGGGCCGGACCTACGGCCTTCCGGTCATTCTTTCCGGATGCTCGAACAATTACGGGCCGTTCCAGTTTCCCGAAAAGCTGATCCCGCTGGTCATTCTCAACGCTTTGCATGGCAGGCCATTGCCGGTCTATGGCGAGGGCACCCAGATCCGGGACTGGCTCTTCGTGGATGACCATGCGAAGGCGCTGCGGCTGCTGGTCACGCGGGGCCGGATCGGCGAGCGATACAATGTCGGTGGCCGGAACGAGCGGCGCAACATCGATGTCGTCCGCCACATCTGTACCGTGCTCGACCGGCTGCTGCCGAAGGCGGAACCCTATCACGCGCTGATCACCCATGTCGCCGACCGTCCCGGCCATGACCAGCGCTATGCGATCGACGCGACGAAGCTGGAAACCGAACTCGGCTGGCGGGCGGCCGAGACCTTCGATTCCGGCATCGAGAAGACCATCCGCTGGTATCTCGACAACGAATGGTGGTGGCGCCCGCTGCGCGAGAAGGTCTATGCCGGCGAACGGCTTGGCCTTGCCGGGACCGGGTGAACCGCAATGCGCATTCTCGTCACAGGCCTTCGCGGTCAGGTCGCCTCCGCACTGGCGGAAGAGGGGCCCGCTTCGGGCCACGAGATCATGCATCTCGGCCGGCCGGACCTCGACATGGCCAATCCGGCCGATCCCGAAGCCCTGATCGCCATGGCGCGCCCGGACGTGATCGTCAATGCCGCCGCCTACACCGCTGTCGACCGGGCCGAGAGCGAGCCCGATCTCGCCATGGCGATCAACGCCCATGCCGCCGGGCGGCTTGCGGTCGCCGCGGCACGGCTTGACCTGCCGCTGATCCAGCTCTCGACCGACTACGTGTTCGACGGCACCCGGGCCACGCCCTATCTCGAAGCCGATCCGACCGGACCGCTCGGGGCCTATGGCCGCTCCAAGCTGGCGGGAGAACAGGCAGTCGCCGCCAGCCATCCCCGCCATGTGATCCTGCGGACCGCCTGGGTCTATGCCCATGGCGGCACGAATTTCGTCCGGACGATGCGGCGCCTTGCCCGGGAGCGGCCGGAATTGCGGGTTGTCGGCGACCAGCTTGGCTGCCCGACCTATGCGACGGACCTCGCCCGCGTCATCCTCGCCATGGCGGGCCGGTTGCCCGACAGCCGCGCGGGAAGCGAGGCGTTCGGCATTTATCATGCGGCGGGCGCCGGCGAGACCAGCTGGGCCGGTTTCGCCCGCGCGATTGTCGGCCACAGGGCTGCAAGGGGAGCGCCCGCGCCGCCGGTCGTGCCGATCCCGTCGTCGGAGTTTCCGACGCCGGCGCGGCGGCCCGCAAATTCCCGGCTCGACTGCAGCAAGCTTGCCCGGATCTATGGTATCAGGCTGCCGCATTGGGAGGATGGCCTCTCCCGTTGCCTCGCGCGGTTGGACGAGGCCGACTTGGCGACAGGATATCCGGAAACCCCATGAGCACGCGACCATTGAAGGGCATCATCCTGGCCGGAGGCAGCGGAACGCGTCTCCATCCGATGACGCTGGCTCTCTCGAAGCAGCTGATCCCCATCTATGACAAACCGATGATCTACTATCCGCTCTCGGCCCTGATGCTGGCCGGGATCCGGGATATCCTGATCATCTCGACCCCGCATGACCTGCCGCATTTCGAGCGCCTGCTCGGCACGGGCGAGAAATGGGGCGTCCGGTTCAGCTATGCCGAACAGCCCAGCCCCGATGGCCTCGCGCAGGCCTATGTGATCGGCGCCGATTTCGTGCGCGGGCACCGCTCCGCCCTGGTGCTGGGCGACAACATCTTCTACGGGCAGGGCCTTTCCCACCTGCTGCGCCAGGCCGGCGCGCGGGACAAGGGCGCGACGGTGTTCGGCTATCATGTCGCTGATCCCGAGCGCTACGGCGTCGTCGAGTTCGACGCCGCCGGCAGGGCGATCTCGATCGAGGAAAAGCCACGGGAGCCGCGGTCGAACTGGGCCGTGACGGGCCTCTATTTCTACGATGAGGATGTGATCGACATTGCCGCTTCCGTCAGGCCATCGGCGCGGGGCGAGCTGGAAATCACCGATGTCAACAACGCCTATCTCCGGCGCGGGCTGCTGAATGTCGAGCGCATGGGGCGCGGCTTCGCCTGGCTCGATACCGGCACGCCGGAATCCATGGCCGATGCCTCGAACTTCGTCCGCGCCCTCGAAACCCGGCAGAATTACCGCATCTGCTGCCCGGAGGAGATTGCCTTCGAGATGGGGTTCATCACGGCGGATGCGCTGCGCATCATCGCCGAGGAACTGGGCGGGAGCGGCTATGGCGCCTATCTCCGGGGCATCGCGAAACAGGGCGCCGGGCGGCGCTGATCCGTCTTCCTGCAAGCCTGCTTGCTTACCGCGCCATGGCCGTGCTCGCCCTGAGGCAGGGCAGGGCGGGAACCGCCCGGATGATCGCGGCCGGCGATGCATCCCGCCGGGCGCTGAACGCCTCGCTGATGATCGCGCCGGCTTCCCGGCCGATCCCGGCGGCATCGATCTGGACCGTGGTGATGGCCGGTACCGCGATCCGCGCGATCTCGAAATCGCCGAAGCCCGAGACGGCCATGCGGCCCGGCACGGCCCAGCCGCGCCGCTGGCAGGCGGCAATCACCCCGAAGGCCAGCGGGTCCGACACGCAGGCCACCAGCTCGGTATCGGGATAGGCAGCAAGCACGGTGTCGAGGCCGCGTTCGCCATCCGACATGGTCGCCGGCGGACGGCCGATCGAACACAGGCGGGGCGCAAGCCCGGCCGCGGCCATCGCCTCGCAATACCCAAGCCGGCGGGAAGCGCCGCGTGTATCGGCGTCATCCGCCTCGCCGAGATAGGTGATGCGGCTGTAGCCCTGGCCGATCAGCGCATTGATCAGCCCGCGCATTGCCCGCTGGTTGGAAAAGCCGACCACATGCTGGATCGGCCGGGCGGGCAGGTCCCAGATCTCGACCACCGGGATCCTGGCCTTGGCCAGCATCGGCAGGATGCGGGGATCATGGCCGTCACTGGTGAGGATGATCGCCTCGGGCTTGCGCGCAAGGAAGGCGCGGATCAGTTCCGCCTCCTTGCGGCGGTCATAGTCCGTGTTGCCGATCAGCAGTTGCATGTTCCGGTCCTGCAGCGCGCTGCCGAGTGCCAGAACCGTTTCGCTGAAATGCGGGTTGTTGAGCGAGGGCACCAGGATGGCAGCAAAGCCCGACCGGCTCGACGACAGCGAGCCGGCAATCTGGTTGGGCACATAGCCCAGTTCCTCGATCGCCTTGAGGACTGCCGCCCGCGTTGCCGGGGCGACCGACGAATCGGATTTCAGCGCGCGGGAAACGGTCATGGCCGAAATCCCCAGCCGCCGCGCAATGTCCTGCATCCGCATTGTCATGCTCCGAACCTGGTCCGATGGGGGGTCAAAGCGGAGGGCTTGTCAAGAAGTGTGGTTTCAGCCTACGATGTTATCGATAACATACGGGTTTCCACGCGGTCTGTGTCAGAACAGCCTCGCTCGGGACACCGGGAGACGGGCGCCAGGCCCGCGTTGAAGGCAGGCAACGGCCTGCCGGGGAGAGGAACCGATGCCGCATATCCGCATCCGGGATTTGCAGAAGCATTTCGGCGATGTCGCGGTGATTGCCGGGCTCGACCTTGATCTCGCGGACAAGGAATTCACGGTTCTGGTCGGACCGTCCGGCTGCGGCAAATCGACCACCCTGCGGATGATCGCCGGTCTCGAGGAGGCCAGTCACGGCGAGATCTGGATCGGCGATCGCGAGGTCAGCCGGCTGGAGCCGAAGGACCGCGACATCGCCATGGTGTTCCAGGATTATGCGCTCTATCCGCATATGGATGTCGCGCGGAACATGTCGTTCGCGCTCCGGCTCGCGCGCTACCCCAAGGCGGAGATCGACGCCCGGATCCGGCGGGTTGCGGACATGCTCTCGATCGGCCATCTGCTCGACAGGAAGCCGGCCGCGCTTTCCGGCGGCCAGCGCCAGCGCGTGGCGATGGGCCGGGCGCTGGTGCGCGATGCCGCCGTTTTCCTGTTCGACGAGCCGCTCTCCAACCTCGACGCCAAGCTGCGCAACCAGATGCGGGCCGAACTGGCGCTGATGCGCAAGCGCGTCGAGAAGAACATGATCTACGTCACGCATGACCAGATCGAGGCCATGACGCTGGCGGACCGGATTGTCGTCATGCATGCCGGCAGGGTGCAGCAGCAGGGGCGCCCCGAGGATCTCTACCGGGCGCCGGCCAATCTCTTCGTGGCCGGGTTCATCGGCGCGCCGCCGATGAATTTCCTGCCGGTCCGGCTCGATTCGCGCGAGGGCCAGCCCGTTCTCCTTGGCCGGGATTACACCCTGCCGGTGCCGCCGTCCCGGATGGCCGCCCTCGCCTCCTATGTCGGCCGCGATCTTGTCGCCGGCCTCCGCCCCTCTGCCCTGCGGCAGGGCAAGGGACCGGCAGGGGCACCAGCCCTGACTCTCCATATTGAACTGGCGGAATATATCGGCGCGCATTCCGTCCTCGTCACCCGCTGTGGCGGGGAACGTGTCATCGTCGAGGTCAATTCCGAGCAGCGCCTTGCGGGCGAGGGCGAGCAGCCCTTCTGGTTCGACCCCGACAGCCTCCACCTGTTCGACCCGGAGACGGAAGCGGCCATCCGGTAACATCAACGGGCCCCGCCAAGAGGGCCCCGGAACCCCAAGGGAAGGAAACCCCATGCAGACACGACGCGGACTTCTGAAGACCGGCGCTGCGGCCGCCTTCACCACAGCCTTGTGGCCCTCCGCCGGCAGCGCCAATCCCTATGCGCGGTTCAGGGGCACCAGCCTTGTGGTGAACTTCCCGGCGCATCCGCATTTCGACGCGGTGACGAAGATCCTGCCGCAATTCACGGCGGAGACGGGGATCAAGGTCGAGGTCGACACGCTGCAATACCTGCGCATGCGCGACAAGCAGCTGCTGGAAATGTCCAAGCCCGGCAAGGGCGATTACGACCTGCTCGCCTATGTCGTGTTCTGGAAGTCCGAATATGCGAACAAGGGGCTGATCCGCGAGATCGGGCCGATGTTCAAGGACCCGGCCCTGGCCGTGCCCGATTACGATTTCAACGATCTCATCCCCGGCTATGTGGAGAATATCGGCCTTGTCGGCGGCCGGAAGGGCTATCTCGCCGGCCCCTCGGCCAAGCTGATCGGCGTGCCCTTCGGCGCGGAAACCTCGGCTCTGGCCTATCGGGCCGATCTCTTCGCCCAGCATGGCTGGAAGGTGCCGGACACCTACGCCCAGCTCGAGGCGCTGCTGGCCCGCATTCCGGAAACGGCGAAAGGTACGGGCGCGCTCGCCTCGCGCGGGCAGACCGGGCATCAGGTCGTCCATGCCTGGCTTCTTCATATGGCGCCGATGGGCGGCCGCATCTTCGACGATCAGTGGCAGCCGACCTTCAACAATGCCGCCGGCATCCGCGCGGCCAGCCTGCTCAGGAAGATCATCGAGACCGGCCCGGCCGGCGGCGCGGCCTTCGGCTTCGACGAGATGAAGAACGCCTTCATGCAGGGCAATGCCGCGATGTTCCTCGATTCGATCGCCGTGGCCGGGGAAATGAACGATCCCGCCAAGTCGAAGGTCGCCGGCAAGGTTGGCTGGGCGTTCCACCCGGAGGATATCCGCCGCGGCTCGCAGACCGGCGGCTTCGGCATCGCCATTCCGCGGAATGCCGCCAATGGCGAGGCGGCGTTCATGCTGATGCAATGGCTGACATCGAAGAAGGCAGACCGCCTCATCGCCGCAGCCGGCGGCTCGCCCTCGCGCTTCTCGACCTATGGCGATCTCGACCTCCAGCAGAAGTTCAAGCATTTCGTCACCTTCGCCACCGCACTGAAATATACCGATCCCGACTGGCGGCCGATCATCAACGAGTGGAACGAACTCAATGCCCCCGTCTTCGGGGTGGCCCTCGGCGAGATCGTCACCGGCAAGAAGGACCCGAAACAGGCATTGGATGATATCGTGCCCAAGGTCCGGGCGATCATGGAAAAGGGTGGCTATTACGGTCCCAATGCGCCGAAATAGCCGGGTCTCCTCCGGGGCGCCCGCGTCGGGCGCCCTTGCCTGAGGGAGGCTTCGGCCTTGCCGGGCCTCCCTCGTTTTTCCGGGATCGAACCATGCCGAGCCGCCAGGGCCTCAACCGCGCCACGCCCTATCTCTTTCTCGCTCCGGCCGCTGCCGTGGCGTTGGTCGGGCTTGTCTATCCGATGCTGCGCTCGGTCTGGCTGTCCTTCCACGAATGGTCGATCGGAACACCCCCCGAATCCGCCCGCTTTGTCGGTCTCGAGAACTACCGCTGGCTTCTGGCCGATGATTCCTTCTGGATCTCCGTCGGCGTGACAATCACGTTCGCCACGGCTGTGGTGGTGCTGGAAGTGGTGCTCGGCGTCGCGCTGGCGCTTGTGCTCGACCGCGATCTCCGCGGCACCAGCCTGTTCCGGACGATCTTCATCCTCCCGATGATGATTGCCCCGATCGTTGTCGGCCTGATCTGGCGCTTCCTCTACAACGAGCAGTTCGGACCGCTGAGCCAGGCACTCAAGGCCTTGGGCCTGCCCGGCATTCCCTGGCTCTCCTCGCCCGACATGGCACTGGTCTCGGTGATCATTGCCGATGTCTGGCAATGGACGCCCTTCATCTTCATCCTTGCGCTCGCGGCATTGCAGGGGCTGCCCGCCTCCGCCATCGAAGCGGCGCGGATCGATGGCGCCACGCGCTGGCAGACCACCCTCTATATCAAGCTGCCGCTCATCGCCCCGGTCATCGCGGTGGCTGCCCTGCTGCGCCTGATCGATGCCTTCAAGGTGCTGGAAGTCATCTACATCCTCACCGAGGGTGGCCCCGGCCTCTCCACCGAGATCCTGTCCCTGCACATCTACAAGACCGCCTTTGTCAGCCAGCAGCTCGGCCGCGCCTCCGCCCTGTCGAACCTGCTCCTGCTGATCGTCCTCGTGCTGACCGTCCTGCTCGTGCTGGCCCGGAGCCTGCGCGAGGGCCGGGCCGGGAAGGAGTGAGCCCCATGTCCGGCACCGCAACGACCGGCACTGCCACCACCCGCCGCGCCACGCCCCTCTCCTATGCGGTGATCGTCGCCCTCGCGATCCTCTCGCTCGGGCCGATCCTCGTCATGATCGCCACCTCGCTGAAAACCAAGCCGGACATCTTCTCGGGCAGTTTCAGCCTGATCTTCATGCCGACGCTGGAGAATTACCGGGCCGTGCTCGGCGACAGCCAGAATGCCCGCTACCTCACCAATTCGCTGATCGTGGCCACGGTCTCGACCGGGCTGACTTTGGTCTTCGGCTGCATGGCCGCCTATGCGATCGTCCGCTTCCGGTTCCTCGGGCGCGATGTCGTTTCCGGCGGCACCCTGCTGATGCGGATGGTGCCGCCGGCGGTCCTGACCGTCCCGGTCTTCATGATATGGACCTACGAACTGGGGCTCTCCAATTCGCTCCCGGGCGTGATCCTCGTCTACACCGCGATCAACCTGCCCTTCGTGATCTGGATCCTCCAGAGCTTCATCGCGCAGGTGCCGCCGGCGCTCGAGGAAGCCGCCCGGATCGACGGGGCGAACGATTTCCAGGTCTTCTTCCTCGTCGTCCTGCCGATGATCAAGCCCGGCCTCGCGGCGGCGGCGATCTTCACCTTCCGCATCGCCTGGAACGAGTTCATCCTCGCGCTGGTTCTCACCAACCGCTTCACCCGCACCATGCCGGTGAAGGTCTCGCTCTTCATCAACGAGCACAATATCGAATGGGGGCAGATCATGGCGATCGGCACCCTGATCGCCGTGCCGCCGCTGGTCTTCACCTTCCTTGCCTCGCGCCAGATCATCACCGGCATGACCGCCGGCGCGGTGAAAGGCTGATCGATGGAGTTCTGGCTTGCCCCGCTGGACCCGGCCCGGGCGCATCTCGTGGATGCCGCCATCGTCTGGCATGCGCGGCTCATGGTGCTGGCCTGGGCCCTGCTGCTGCCCCTCGGCGTGATCCTTGCCCGCTTCTACAAGATCACCCCGCGGCAGGACTGGCCTGCCCGTTGCGACAACCGGTTCTGGTGGATCGGTCATCTCGTCCTGCAATATGCGGGCGGCCTCGCCATGCTGGGCGGGCTCGCCATGCTGGTCGCCGGGCCGGGGCTTAAGGGCCCGGGCCATCTCCATGCACTGGCCGGATGGGCCGTCCTTGCCATCGGCGCGGCGCAGTTCCTCGGCGGCTGGCTGCGTGGTTCCCGGGGTGGCCCGGGCGAGCCGACCCTGCGCGGCGACCATTACGACATGACCCCACGGCGCATCCTGTTCGAGTGGCTGCACAAGTCTCTCGGCTATGTCGCGCTGGCCCTTGCCGTCCTCGCCATTCTCACCGGATTATGGCTTGCCAATGCGCCGCGCTGGATGCCGGCCCTGCTCGGCCTGTGGTGGGCGCTCTGGCTCGCCCTCTTCGTCCGGATGCAGCGGAAGGGGAGGGCGGTCGATACCTATCAGGCCATCTGGGGTCCGTCGCCCCGGCATCCCGGCAATGCCCGAAAGCCGATCGGCTGGGGCATCCGCCGGCCGGGCGAGGGATGCGGCGAGGAAACGGGGGGCAGTCGATGAGCGAAGTCATCATCCATGACGAACGGTTCCGCGCGCTGGTCATCGGGCATGCCCGGCTCGAGCGGCTCTGGACCGGCGGGCGCTGGATGGAGGGCCCCGCCTATTTCCCGGCCGGCCGCTATCTCGTCTGGTCCGACATCCCGAACAATCGCATGTTGCGCTTCGACGAGACGGATGGCTCGGTCTCGGTCTTCCGCGATCCCTCGCAGAACAGCAACGGCAATACCACCGACCGGCAGGGCCGGCTCGTCACCTGCGAGCATCTGACGCGGCGCGTGACCCGGACGGAATTCGACGGCTCGGTCCGCGTGCTCGCGGATCGCTTCGAGGGCAAGCGCTTCAATTCGCCGAATGACCTTGTGGTCGCTGCCGACGGCTCGATCTGGTTCAGCGATCCGACCTACGGCATTGACAGCGATTACGAGGGCATCGCCGCAGGGAGCGAGATCGGCGCCTCGCAGGTCTACCGGCTCGACCCTGCCACCGGCCAGGTCGAGGCTGTGGTGCGCGACCGTGTCAAGCCGAACGGGCTCGCCTTCTCGCCGGATGAGCGCCTGCTCTACGTCGCCGATACCGGCGCCTCGCACCAGCCGGGCCTGCCGGCCACGATCCATGCCTACCCGGTTGTCGCGCCGGGGCAACTCGGCGCGCCGCGTCTCTTCGCCACCTGCCCGGAAGGGTTCTTTGACGGATTCCGCTGTGATGCCGCGGGCCATGTCTGGACATCCGGCGGCACCTCCGTGCTGTGCTATCATCCCGATGGCACGCTGATCGGCGAGATCCGGATCGGCGAGATCGTCGCCAATCTCTGTTTTGGCGGGCCGCGCTTCAACCGTCTCTATATCTGCGCCCAGACATCGCTCTACAGCCTCTTCGTGAAGGCGCGCGGGGCGGTGATCCCGGCGGCCGGCTGAAGGCTCATTGCAGCCCCGCGCGGCTTGGCGCCCTGGAGTGGGCCTTCAGGCGTGATCATCGCCGCTACTCGCTACAGCCGGCAGTCTGAACGATCATCGTTCATTTATTCGTCGAAATGGTTTTAGTATTGCAGAAAAATGTCTCTCTGCAACGCGCAATGTCATCAGAGAGCGTTAAGATCAGAGCACGTTTATAGAAATTTATGTTACAATTATAAAATATAATAATTTTCCAAAATTGTTGAAATAAACAGTACAGGATCATCGATAATTCAGATTATGCTAAAAAATATCATCGATTCGGGTTTTATGGGGAAAAGGTATGAAGAATCATTTTGGGAATGCGTTCTTTGGAGTGAAAGATTTCCTAGGTTTTTTTAATGGCGTACAAAAAGCAATTCACAGCGTAGATGGTGTTGCTGGAACTTACACGGGTGATAACTTATTTACATTTCACAAGAATCTCAGTTTTCTTGATGATTTGGAATTTGTCGAGGCGCACAGTCGTCACGCCGTTACTGAAGTAGAAAAATCCACGATCTGGCGGGCTGCGGTTGTCCTTTGGGGGTTCCGCCATGGATTGAAGCTCGAAGGAGACTTCATTGAATGTGCCTGTTATAGAGGGACAACTGCGAGAATTATTTGTGATGTTGTGAAATTTGAAAAATTTTTGGATCGAAAGTACTATCTATACGATTTGTTTGATCATAATCCTGGATTAGCGCATCATGCAATGCCTGCACATTCAAAGACATTGTTCAGGGAAGTCAGGCAACGTTTTTCGGACTGTACAAATGTTATGGTTAATCAAGGAGAGGTTCCTGCCGTTTTGAAGAAAAATTCTCCAAGCAAGATTGCATTCTTACATCTTGATCTGAACAATAAAGAGGCGGAGCTTGCTGCCCTAGAGATTTTATTTCCTAGAATTGTACCGGGCGCCATCATTGTTCTCGATGATTATGGGTGGCTTGGTTATCGGGAGCAACGGTTGGCAGAAGAGCCATGGTTTGCAGAACGCGGCTGTTCCGTTCTTGAACTGCCCACGGGCCAAGGCTTGGTCATCCGTTAGCTGGACACCTGCACTGACCTCGCTCTACAGCCTCTTCGTGAAGGCGCGCGGGGCGGTGATCCCGGCGGCCGGCTGAACGCTCATTGCAGCCCGCGCGGCTCGGCGCCCTGGAGGGCGTTCTGCCATTCGCGGAGGAAACGCTCGCGCTTCGCGCGGTCCTGCGTCGGCAGCAGGCCCGGCCCGATCACGATCGGCCGCAGCATGCCGGAGGTCAGCCCGCCCGGCGGGGCTTCCACCCCCTCCGGCACCGAGCCGTTCAGTCCGAAGAAGAACGCCTCCTGCTGCACCACCCTTTGGCCGCGCTGGCTCAGCAGGTAGTCGAGGAACCGTTTTGCCAGCTCCGGCTGCCGCGCCCGCGCCGGGATCATCACGCCGCGGCTCAGCGCGAGCACGTAGTCATGCGGGATGACGATGCCGATCGGCGCGCCGGCTTTCTGGGCCGAATAGGCGTAGGAGCCGAGGATGTTGTAGCCGATGAAGAGCTCGCCCTTGCCGAGTTCCTCGATGAGGTCCGAGGAGCAGCACCGCGTCAGGAGGCGCGTCCGCCCGAACCCTTCGATCAGCCGTCCATAGATCAGCGCGTTGCGGGCATCGAAGGCCGCGAAGAGATAGCCGATTCCCGAGCGGGCAATATCATAGCCGCCGATCCGGCCGGCAAACCGCGCCGGCTGCTCGCGCATCAGTTCGATCAGGTCGAGCCGGGTGCGCGGCACTTCCTCCGGCTTCAGCAGGGCGCGGTTATAGACAATCACCGCCGGTTCGAAGGTGAAGCCGAACACCTCGTCGCGCCAGCGCGTCCAGCCCGGCGCGGCCAGCGTTTCGGGCGAACGATGCGGCAGCGCGCAGCCGGCATTCGACAGCACGACGAGATGATCCACCGACGAGGTGATCATGAGATCGGCGCTCGGGCGCTCGGCGAGGCATTCGCCCCGCGCCTGCTCGAACAGCGCGTTGGTCACGAATTCCCGGTAGCGGATGGTGACATCCGGCGCGATGCGCTGGAAATCGCGGATCAGCGGCTCGAAGGCCGCGAGATCGGTCGCGGTGTCGAGCGTCAGCACCTGCCGTTCCGTTCCCGGCGCCGGGAACGTCGTCACCGAGTCCTGCGCCCGGACGGGGGCTGCCAGCAGACAGGCGGCGAGCAAGGTCAGAACCGCCCTCATGCCGCATCCTCCGTCTGGCGCGGCGTGTCCTCGGCCGGCACGAGGAGCGGGAACCGCAGCGACACCACGAAAGGCCCGGCCTCTTCCTGCCGGAAGTCCAGCCGGCCGCCATGGGCCAGCACCACATCGGCCACGATGGTCAGGCCAAGGCCCGAGCCGGCGGCCTCGCTGCCGCCCCGGACAAAGGGCTTCACCACCTCGTCCCACTCCGCCGCCGGAATGCCCGGCCCGTCATCGACAATCTCGACCAGCGCCTCCTCGCCATCCCGCGAAAGCCGCAGCGCCAGCAGGCCCGGCGCGCCGTGACGGATGGCATTGTGGACGGCATTGGCGATCACCTCCCCGATCGAGACCCGGTCGCCCCGGATGACGAGGCTCGGCTCCGCCGGCTCGAACACCACGCGGATATCGCGGTCGAGCGAGAGCGGCACGGCTTCCTTCAGTGCCGCCTGCGCGACCGGAACGAGATCGACCGGGCCGAGCTGCACCACCTCGCGGCGGTGGATCACCATCGCATGGCTGAGCAGCTGGCTGGTCAGCCGGCCGAGCTGCTCGATGCGCTCGCGGACGCGCGCCATCTGCTGCCGCCGCCTTTCGGCCCGGGTTTCGCTGGAGAGCAGGTCCACCTGCGCGGCGAGGGCCGTCAGCGGGGTCCGGATCTGGTGGGCGGCATCGGCGATGAAGCGCTCCATCCCGCCGACGCGCTCGGCCAGCCGCCCGAGGAAATGGTTGATCGAATCCACCAGCATGGCCACCTCGCGCGGCGCCTCGACCTCGACCGGCTGCAGGTCCTTCGGATCACGCGCCGCGATCGCCGCCTGCACCGCCCGGAGCGGGCGCAGGGCCACCCGCACCGCCAGCAGCAGCGCGACCAGCGCCAGCACACTCATCCCGAGGACCAGCAGCAGCGATTTCAATGTCAGGTCCCGGGCCAGTTCGAGCCGGGCGAGGCGGGTCTGTGCCAGCGTCACCTCGACCCAGCCATCGACGCCCGGCCCGGTCACATAGCGGCCGAGCGTGACGATCCGGACCGGGAACCCGCGATAGGTGCCGTCGGCGAGAACCGGATCGCGCCCCGGGCGGCCCTGTTTCCGCGCCGAGGCCAGGTCATCCTGCCCGGTCAGGCTGTCGCCACCGGGGTCGGTCACGCGGTAGAAGATCCGGTCATCCTTGGCGAGCGCCAGCGTCTCGAAGGCCGAGATCGGCGGATCGACGGTGACGCGACCCGGCTCGGTCGCCACGCTCTCGGCGATCTGCAAGGCTGCCCCGACCAGCAGCCGGTCATAGGCCTCGTCCGCCGCCACGCGGGCATAGATCCAGGCGGCCCAGCCCAGAACCAGCGCCCCGATCGCGAGCACTGCCGTGATGACACCGGCCAGCCGGCCGTAGAGTGAAGGCCCGCGCGGCGTCACAGCACCACCAGCTGGTAGCCGAGGCCGCGCAGGGTGCGGATTTCCGCCGCGGCGCCGGCGATCTTGCGGCGGAGCCGGGCAATATATTGCTCGACGGCATTCTCGCTCGGCTCGTCCTCGAAGCCGAAAAGCTGGTCCATCAGCTCGTCCTTGCCGAAAACCCGGCCCGGCCGGGCCAGCAGGATCTCCAGCAGCGTCAGTTCGCGCCGGGTCAGGTCCAGCGGCTTCCCGTTGAGGGTCGCGGCGCGCCCGGCCTGGTCGAGCGTGATGCCGCCGACCTCGATCACATTGGTGGCGGAACCCGTCTTGCGGCGGAGCAGCGCCCGGACGCGCGCCTCGAGTTCCCGGAAATCGAATGGCTTGACGAGATAGTCATCGGCGCCGAGATCGAGCGCCGAGACCCGGTCCTCCACCTGGCTGCGCGCCGTCAGCACAAGGACGGGCGTTGCCTTCCGCCGCTGGCGGAGGGCCTTGAGGATGGCGAATCCGTCCATGTCCGGCAGCATGACATCCAGCACCACAAGGTCATAGACCTGGGCCCGGAGCAGGGCATCGGCCTCGCCGCCATTCCGTTCCCAGTCCACGGTATGGCCGATCCGCTCGAGCGAGGCGACGATCGCCTCGCCGACATCGGCCACATCCTCCACCACCAGGATCCGCATCCCGCCCGTTCCCCCTGATTCTTCATTTTTCGGCGCGTCAGGTTCGCGACAGGTCAGGAGGGTATCCAGCAACCATCGCCCCGCCAAGTGGGTGAGCCAAACAACGACCGGGGGAGGAAACGGAAGCGGCGGGACCGCAGGCCGTCATCTGCACCCTCGCTCGTCACCGATGTGAGGAAACACCATGCGCAAGACGCTCCTGTTCGCCACGCTCGCCCTGACCGGCCTTGCCGGCTCGGCGCTGGCCCAGCCCGCCAAGACCGAATGCCTTGCCGGCGCCAAGCCCGGCGGCGGCTTCGACCTGACCTGCCGTCTCGCCGGCAATGCGCTGCATGCTGCCAAGCTGATCAAGGATCCGATGGCGGTGACCTACATGGAAGGCGGCGTCGGTGCCGTAGCCTATAACCACGTGATCGGCACCCGCCCGGGCGATGGCGGCCTCGTGATCGCGGCCTCGTCCGGTTCGGCCTTGCTGATCGCCCAGGGCAAGTTCGGCAAGCATGACGAGAATGCCGTCCGCTGGGTCGGCGCGCTCGGGACCGATTTCGGCATCGTTGCCGTGGCGGCCGACAGCCCGATCAAGACGCTCAAGGACCTGATCACGGCGTTCGGCAAGGATCCCGGTGCCTTCCCGGTCGGCGGTGGCGGTGCCGTCGGCAGCCAGGACTGGATGAAGATGGCGATGATCGCCAAGGAAGCGAAGGTCGACCCGAAGAAGATGCGCTATGCCGCGCTGGAAGGTGGCGGTGCCGTCACCACCGCCTTGCAGGGCGGGCATATCAAGATCGCCTCGGGCGACGCCTCCGAGATGATCAACCTGCACCAGCAGGGCAAGCTCCGCATTCTCGCGATCATGTCGGATCGCCGCCTGCCGGGTGCCTTCAAGGACATCCCGACCACGTTCGAGCAGGGCTACACGATTGACTGGCCGATCTGGCGCGGCCTCTATGTCGGCCCGAAAGTCAGCGATGCTGACTACAAGTGGTGGGTCGACACGCTGACCAAGCTGACCAAGACGGATGAGTTCGTGAAGGAACGCGAGGCCCGCGGTCTCTTCGCCTTCGATTCGCTCGGCGCCGATTTCGACAAGCGCGTGAAGGCCGACGTCGCCAAGTTCCGTGCGCTGGCCAAGGAAGCCGGGCTCTGAGGAAGCGGGGCTCTGAGCCTCCGCATGCCCTGACATGAACCGACCCGGGACAGGCCGCGGCATTTCTCCGCCATGGCCTGTCCGTAACGAGGGGGCAGGCGCCCCCGGAGGATTCCCCATGTCCGATCTCGCCCAACGCCAACGCCGGATCGGCCGCATCGCGGCCGGCGTGCTGATGGCTTTCGCCGTGTTCTACGGCTTTTTCGGCCTGACGATCGAATATTCCTTCTCGTCCGATCCGATCGGCCCGCGCGGCTTTCCCGCCGGCCTCGCCGTGGTGCTGTTCGCGCTCGGGGCCTGGTACTGGCTCGTGCCCGGCTCGACCGAGGAATGGCCGGAGCAGGAGGGCCGGATCGCGGCGCTCACCTTCCTTGTCGTCAGCGCCGCCTGCGTGCTGGCGATGGACTGGATCGGGTTCGTCCCGGCCATGCTCGTGCTGATGACCGCGATTGCCCGCCTGTTCGGAGCCAACTGGACGCTGGCGCTCGTCAATGGCGCCGGCCAGGCCCTGCTCTGGTGGCTGATGTTCGGCCCGCTGCTCGGCGGCACCCTGCCGAAAGGCCCGCTCGGCTTCTGAGGCCGCAACCCGCCCCCTTTTCGTGGAGAGATTCCATGTCATTCGATTTCCTCTGGCAGGGCATGGGCGTGGCCCTGCTGCCGCAGAACCTGCTCATCGGCCTGATCGGCTGCTTTCTCGGCACCATCATCGGCTGCCTCCCGGCGATTGGCCCGATCAACGGGATCGCCCTCCTGCTGCCCATCGCCTATACGTCCGGCCTGCCGGCGGAATCGGCGCTGATCCTGCTCGCCGCCGTCTATTACGGCGCCGAATATGGCGGCCGCATTTCCTCGATCCTGCTCAACGTCCCGGGCGATGCCGGCGCGGTGATGACGGCAGTGGATGGCTACCCGATGGCGCGGCGCGGCGAGGCGGCCAAGGCGCTCGCCATTTCCGGCATTTCCTCTTTCTATGGCGGCATGATCGCCGTCATCGCGATGACCTTCCTTGCGGTGCCGCTTTCCTGGCTGGCGATCAAGTTCGGCCCGGCGGAGTATTTCGTGCTGATGGTCTTCGCCTTCGCCACGCTGGGCTCGATGGTCGGGCACGAGCCGGTCAAGACGCTGCTCGGCTGCGTGCTCGGCCTGATGCTCACCACGATCGGCCTCGACGCCACATCCGGCGCCTATCGCTTCACCTTCGACCAGCCGGAACTGCATGACGGGATCGAGTTCATCATCCTCGTCATCGGCCTGTTCTCGATCTCCGAGGTGCTGCTGATGCTCGAGAGCCAGGTCAAGGGCACGCTCAAGCCGCTGGCGGTGACCGGCAGCTATCCGAGCTGGTCCGAAATCCGCACCATCTGGTGGCCGTCGGTGCGCGCCACCGTGATCGGCTTCGTCATCGGTGTGCTGCCCGGCACCGGCGCTTCCGTGGCGAGCGCGGTCTCCTACACCACCGAGAAGCGCCTCAGCGACAAGGACGGCACCTTCGGCAAGGGCGATATCCGCGGCCTTGCCGCCCCGGAAGCGGCGAACAATGCCGCCGCGACCGGCGCCTTCGTGCCCATGCTCACCCTTGGCGTGCCCGGTTCCGGCACCACGGCGGTGATGCTCGGCGCGCTGATGCTCTACAATATCCAGCCCGGTCCGCAGCTCTTCGTCGAGCAGCCCAAGCTCGTCGGCGGCCTGATCGCCTCGATGTATATCGGCAATATCCTGCTGTTGATCATGAACCTGCCGATGGTCCAGGTCTTCGCCCGCATGCTGCTCATGCCGAACTGGATCCTGATCCCCGGCATCACGGCCCTGTCGATTCTCGGCGTCTACACCGCCTATTCGAGCGTGATGAGCGTGCTGATCATGTTCGGCATCGGGATTATCGGCTACCTCCTGCGCAAGCTCGGCTTCGACATGGCGCCGATCGTGCTCGGGTTCGTGCTCGGCAAGGTGATGGAAGTGAATTTCCGCAACGCGCTCGCGCTCTCGGGCGGCGAATTCGGGATCTTCTTCTCGAGCACCCTGTCGATCATCCTCTGGATCATGGCCGTGGCCATCGTCGTGGTGCCGATCTGGCTCCGGCGACGGCAGGCGGCCCGCGCCGCGGCTGCCTAGCGCGGGATGAGCCGGTGCGGGAGGATGCGGTCGGCAATGGCCGCGCCCTCCCAGCAGGCGCGGAGCTGCTCCACGACGACGGGCCCGAAATCCCGGTAGGGGATCTCGACCGAACTCAACCACGGCGCGATCCATTGGTTGAAGGCATTGTTGTCGATGCCGATGATCCGCGTCTCGCCCGGCACCGCGCGGCCGGTCTCGCTGGCATGGCGGAAGGCGGCATAGGCCATCAGGTCGCTGGGGCAGAGCAGGCCGGCCGGCCAGCCATATTGCGCAACCAGAGTTCGGATCGCAGCATAGCCCATCGCCAGATGGTCCGGCCCGGCCCCCGCGGCCACCGGGATCGTGCTGCGCGGCAGCCCATGCTCGCCACAGCGGTCCAGGAAGCCGTCGATCCGCTCGGCAATCGAGGATGACATGATCTCCGGCCGGATCGCCGCCAGATCGGTGAGGCCGAGTTCCTGGAACCGGTCCGCCACGTCCGCGCCGGCCTTCCGGTTGTCGATGCCCACGAAGGGGGAGGGGCCCAGCGGGTTTCGCCGGTTGACGCAGACGATCGCCTCGCCGCGCGCCATGGCTGCGCGGAGGCCGGGGCTGGGCACGGCCGAGACGAGGATATAGCCCCGCGCCAGCTGCGCGCGCATCGCCTCGAGATACTCGTCCTGCAGTTCCGGCCGGTCATGCGTGTCGCAGAGCACCATCACATAGCCGGCATCGCGCAGGGCCTGCTCGGTCGACGCGGCAATCGCGGCCATGGCCGGATTGTCGAGATTGGGCGAGAGCATCGCCACGATCTGGCTTTCGCGGCGGCGGAGGCTCCGCCCGGCATGGTTCGGCCGGTAGCCGAGCCCGGCAATCGCGGCCTGCACCTTGTGGATCGTCACGCTCGAGGCCCGGCCGAAATCGCCGTTGACGATGCGCGAGACCGTCGAGGCCGAGACGCCGGCCGTGCGGGCGACATCGCTCAGCGAGGGAGGGGCTCCCGGTTTTCTCGTCTCCGGCATCAGGTCTTCCGTATCCTTTCCGGGAACGATCACCAAAAAATCCGGCTTGGCAAGATTGACGTCTTGGCAAACGTTTGCCAAGCTTGAATTCCCGGTGAACAGCGCGAGGAATTCGCGTCGTGCCATCGGAGAACGAGAGCATGGCGCTGGGCCAACCGGCTGCCCGTCCTGGAGGAAACGACATGAATCGCAGGCATTGGCTCGCGGGCGCGCTGGTGGCGGCCGCGCTGGCATCGAGCCCGGTCCAGGCGCAGACGACCCTGCGCATGACCTGGTATTCCGACGGCAATGAAGGGGAGGTGATGCGCGACCTCCTGAACCGGTTCGAGGCCGGCAATCCCGGCATCAAGGTCGTGCTCGATACGGTGCCCTTCAAGGCCATCAACGAGAACCTGCCGGTGCAGCTCGCGGCCGGGCAGGGGCCGGACATGGCCCGCATCGTCGATTTCGGCGGCCTCGCGAAATTCGCGCTCGATCTGCGGCCGCATCTCGCCAATGCCGGCTACTGGGAGCAGAATTTCGGCCCCTTCCTCGAATGGATGCGCGAGCCCGGCAACACTACGGCCATTCCCGGCTACATGACGCAGCTCACGGTTACCGGCCCGCTGGTCAACAAGACCCTGTTCGAACAGGCCGGCGTGGCGATCCCCGGTCCCAAGGCGACCTGGGAAGACTGGGCGAGGGCGTCCAAGGCCGTCGCCGACAAGGTGAAGGCGCCCTATCCGGTGGCCCTTGACCGCTCGGGCCACCGCTTCTTCGGCCTCGCCGTCTCGCAGGGCGCGAAGATGATCGGCGCCGACGGCCTGCCGGCCCCGGCCGACGAGGGCTTCCGCCGCGCGGCCCAGCTCATCGTCGACTGGCACAAGGCCGGCGTGATGTCGAAGGAACTCTGGGGTTCGGTGTCCGGCACCGCCTATCGCGGCGCCAACGAGGAATTCAAGAACGCGCAGGTGCCGTTCTATCTCTCCGGCTCGTGGCAGATCGCCCAGTTCGACAAGACGGTGGGCAATGCCTTTGACTGGATCGCCGCGCCCACGCCCTGCGGCCCGGCCAATTGTTCGGGCATGCCCGGCGGTGCCGGCGTGATCGGCATCAAGGCGACGAAGCACCCGGCGGAAGTCGCCAAGGTGATGGACTTCCTCGCCAGCGAGCCGGTTCTCTCGGAATTCTATGCCCGCACGCTGTTCGTGCCCGGCCATATCGGCATCGCGAAGAAGGGCGTCGCCTATCAGGGCGCGTCGCCGCAAGCCGCTGCCGCGCTGAAAGTCTTCGGCGATGCCGTCGCCGCGCTGGATCCCGCGGCCTACCGCATCCAGGGCAATGCCTATAGCCGCATCGTGTTCAACGCGGCCATCAGCCGTCTCGGCCAGGCCGTTGCGGGTGAAATCTCGCTCGACGATGCGATCAAGCGGATCGATTCGGATGTCGCCCAGCAGGTCGCCGAGCGGAACAAGAAGTAAGGGCCAGGGCGCGCGGGCTCTCCTCCGCGCGCCTCCCTTCCCGTTCCCGTATCCCTGTTGCACGATGCTCCGGCCATAACGGTCGCCTCAGGGTCCGCCCCAATCTGCCAAGGTGCAGCATGTCCGAAACCGGCCCCCCGCCTCGCGCCATCCCGCGCGAAAGCCTCGCCTCGCGCCTGATCCAGGCCGTGGCGGGCCTGCTCGACCGGCCGATGGCGTGGATCCAGCGCGCCGTCGGCGGGCGCGGCATGGCCTATGTGTTCCTGGCGCCGAACATCCTGTTTTTCGGGCTCTTCGTCTTCCTGCCGATCGGCATCAACATGGCGATGTCGCTGACCGGCGGCACCAATCTCTTCCTTTCCGAGCGGCCTTTCGTCGGCACGGATCATTATCGCTCGCTGATGCAATGCGGCTCCTATCTCGATCCTGCCTCCTGCCGCGAGGACCATTTCTGGAAAGGCGTGTCGAACACGCTGAAATTCACCCTCTTCCAGATGGTGGCGATGGTCGGCACGGCTTTGGTGACAGCGCTCGTCCTCAACCGGAAGATCCGCGGCCGCGGTTTCTTCCGTGCGGTCTATTTCTTCCCCGTGCTGCTCTCGCCCGTTGTCGTGGCGCTGATCTGGAAATGGATCCTCCAGCGCGATGGCCTGCTCAACGGCGCGATCACGCTTGTCGGCGGCGAGAAGATCCTGTTCTTCGTCGAGCCCGGCTGGGCGATGTTCTGGGCCGTCTTCGTCTCGGTCTGGGCGCATATGGGCTTCTACACGCTCATCCTGCTGGCCGGGTTGCAGGCCATCCCGGCCGATCTCTACGAGGCGGCGGAGATGGACGGCACGAAGCCGATGCGCGTCCTGACGCGGATCACCCTGCCCCTGCTCTGGCCGAACCTTGTCGTCGTGCTGGTGCTCGTGCTGATCAAGGCCGTGCAGACCTTCGACGAGGTCTTCGTGCTCACGGGCGGCGGGCCGGGCACGGCCACGCTCATGGTGGTGCAGTATATCTACGAGACCGCCTTCGCCAATCAGGTGCAGAATTTCGGCCTTGCCGCTGCCGCCTCGATGCTGCTCGGCGCGGTTCTGTTCGCGCTGACGATGCTGCAGCTCTGGATCGCGCGGAGGAAGGCCGCATGAGCCGCGTCAACACGAGCCGCGCCCTCTTGCTCCTCCGCCAGGCCCGCCGTCCCGGCCGCCTCGGCTGGACCGACATCCTCGCCTATGGCTATCTCGCGCTCGGCGTCGTGCTGATGTTCGGGCCGGTCCTCTGGCTGGTCCTGTCCTCGCTGAAGACGCCGGCCGCCCTGCTCGAATTCCCGCCCTCCTTCCTGCCGCTGACGCAGAAGACGATCTCCGTGCCGGGCCATGCCCAGCCGCTGGAGCTGCATCGCGTCCGCCTGCCGGATGGTTCGGTGAAGGAACTGGCGCAGGTGCGCCGCATCGGCATCCAGGCAACGATGATCGACCCGGCCAGCCCCGGCGGGCCGGTGATCCGCGTCCCGATCGAGGCGCGCGAGCCGGTCCGCGAGGTTGCCTTCGCCTGGTCGAACTATACCGAGCCGCTGAAGCAATTCGCCTTCGGCCGCTACTTTGCCAATTCGCTGGTCGTGACGATCGTGGCCACGCTGATCACGCTGCTGATCAACTCGATGGCGGCCTATGCTTTGGCGATCTACGAATTCCGCGGCAGGAACGCCGCGCTGCTGATGGTGATCGGCACCCTGATGATCCCGATCACCATCGTGCTGGTGCCGGTCTTCCTCGTTGTCACCCAGCTCGGGCTCAACAATTCGCTCTGGGCGGTGATCCTGCCCGGCGCCGCGACGCCGACCGGCGTGTTCCTGCTCCGGCAATACATGCTCACCCTCCCGCGCGACCTGATCGAGGCGGCCCGCATGGACAAGGCGTCGGAATGGCAGATCTATTCCCGCATCGTCATGCCGCTCACGCTGCCGGCGCTGGCTGTTCTGGCCATCTTCTCGATCATGTGGCGCTGGAACGAGTTCCTCTGGCCGCTGGCGGTGCTGACGAAGAGCGAGGTCTACACGCTCCAGATCGGGCTCAACGCCTTCCAGGGCGAATTGCAGACGCAATGGCACTACCTGCTGGCCATGACGGTGATGACGCTGGCGCCGGTGGCCCTCGTCTTCGTGTTCCTGCAGCGCTTCATCACCACCGGCATCGCCAATACAGGGATGAAATGAGATGGCAGGTCTTGTCCTGAAGGGGATCGCCAAGTCCTTCGGCCCGGTCGAGGTGCTCCGGGGCATCGATCTCGAGGTGGCGAACGGCGAATTCGTCGTCTTTGTCGGCCCGTCGGGCTGCGGCAAGTCCACCCTGCTCCGCGTCATTGCCGGGCTGGAGGAGGTGACCTCCGGCACCATCCTCATCGACGGGCAGGATGTCACCGCCGAGCGCGCCGCCGAGCGCGGCCTTGCCATGGTCTTCCAGTCCTATGCGCTATATCCGCATATGAGCGTCTACCGGAACATCGCCTTCGCGCTCGAGAACATGCGCCTCCCGCGCGAGGAGATCGAGGCCCGCGTCCGCCGCGCCGCGACGATGCTGCGGCTGACCGATTATCTCGACCGAAAGCCCGGCGCGCTGTCGGGCGGGCAGCGCCAGCGCGTGGCGATCGGCCGCGCGGTGGTGCGCGATCCGAAGATCTTCCTCTTCGACGAACCGCTCTCCAATCTCGATGCGGAACTGCGTGTCGCCACCCGGAAGGAACTGGCGGGCCTCCATGCCGAGATCGGCGGCACGATGATCTATGTCACCCATGACCAGGTCGAGGCGATGACGCTGGCCAACCGGATCGTCGTCCTCAACAAGGGCCGGATCGAGCAGGTCGGCACCCCGCTCGAGCTGTACAACCGCCCGGCCAATCTCTTCGTGGCCGGTTTCATCGGCTCGCCGCGCATGAACCTGATCTCCGGCCGGGTCGGACCGGACGGGCATTTCGAGATGCCGGGCGGGGCGCTTGCGCAGTCCGGGCCCTTCCTGCCGGCGGGCCTCGCCCCGGGCGCGGAGATCACCCTCGGCATCCGCCCCGAACATGTGCTGCCGGCCGGCGGCGAGGCGCCCGACGCCATCCTCACCGTCGATCTCGTCGAGCAGCTCGGCAGCGAATCCTATCTCTACGGCACCTTGCCCGGCGGCGCCGCGCTCACCCTCCGCTCGCCGCTGGAGGATCCGGCCCGGCGCGGCGAGAGCCTGCCGGTCCGTTTCGAGCGCCATCGCCTGCATGTTTTCGATGCGGCCGGCCTCGCCCTCCGCCCCTGACCTTTTCCCCCTCGACCGGAGCCACGGCCCATGAAAGCCCTCGTTGACGCAACCTATCTCGGCCGGGAGGGCGCGTGGTTCCGCTTCGGCCTCGCGCATGGCTTCGAGGCGCGCCTCGCCCTGCTCGACCAGGGGCTGGCCCGCGTCGTGTTCCGCCGCGAGGGCGGCTACCGGCTGGATCGGGGCTGGGCCATCGCACCCGGCGGCAGCGAACCGCCTTTCGAGGGCCGCCCGCGTGACGATCTCGCCGGATTCGCCCTGCCCGAGGCCCACGCGACAACCGGAAGCAACGTGATCGGGATTGCCGGGGCGGGGCTATCGGTTTCCGTGCGGCTCTCGCCCTTCGGTCTCACCTGGCGCCGGGCCGGCGAGACCGCGCCCTTTCTCGAGGACCGCGGCACGCAGGCCTATCTCGTCTCGCGGAAAACCGGCGCCTTCGCGCATTTCCTCGCCCGCAAGGGCTCCGACCGGCATTACGGCCTCGGCGACAAGACCGGCCGCCTCGACAAGACCGGCCGTCGCTTCCGGATCGATGCCGTTGATCCCTGCGGCTTCGATGCCGAGACGAGCGACCCGCTCTACAAGATGATCCCGTTCTACATTGTCGATGGCGAGGCGGGCGCGCATGGCCTGTTCTACGACAACCTCGCCACGGCCTCGGTGGATTTCGGCGCGACGCTCGACAATTACCACGGCCTGTTCCGGTCCTATTCGGCCGATGACGGCGATCTCGACTATTACGTCTTCGCCGGGCCGCGCGTGGCCGATGTCACGCGGCGTTTCTCGTGGCTGACGGGCGGACAGGCCTTCCCGCCCCGCTGGTCACTCGGCTTCGGCATGACCAGCATGGCCATTGCCGATGCGCCGGATGCCGATGCGCGGATCACCGCTTTCCTCAAGAAATGCCATGAGCACGGCATTCCCTGCCGCAGCTTCCATTTCGGCTCGGGCTATTCGATGCATGACGGCAAGCGCTATGCCTTCCGCTGGAACCACGGGAAATTCCCCGATCCCGCCGCCACGATCGCCCGTATCGAGGCAGCCGGCATGCGGGCCATCACCAATCTCAAGCCCTGCCTGCTCGATGACCATCCGCGCCTCGGCGAGATCCGGCGGGCCGGGCTGGTGCGTGACGGCGCCACCGGCGCGCCGGCCACGGCGCAGTTCTGGGACGGCCTCGGCTTCCATCTCGACTTCACCAGCCCGGAAGGCCGTGCCTGGTGGCGAGACGGCATGGAGCGCACCCTGCTCGCCCATGGCGTCACGACGATCTGGAACGACAACAACGAATACGAGATCTGGGACGAGGATGCCCTCTGCGCCGGTGATGGCCGGCCTTTCCCGCAAGGCCTCGCCCGGCCGGCCCAGGCGCTGCTGATGACCAAGCTCGCGGACGAGGCCCATCGCGCCCGCGCGCCGGGCGAGCGGCCCTACAACATCACCCGCGCCGGCTCGGCGGGGATCTGGCGCTATGGCCAGACCTGGTCCGGCGACAATGCCACCGCCTGGAAGACCCTGCGCTTCAATCTCAGCCAGGGCCTGACCATGGTGCTGAGCGGCATGTACAATACCGGCCATGATGTCGGCGGCTTCCATGGCCCGCGGCCCGGGCCGGAACTTCTGGTGCGCTTCACCGAATTCTGCTGCCTCTGGCCGCGCTTCGTCATGAATTCGTGGAACGACGACGGCGTCACGACCGTGCCCTGGCTCTACCCGGAAGTCCTGCCGCAGATCCGCGCCGCGATGCAGCTGCGCGAACGGCTGATGCCGCTGATCTACACGCTGATGTGGCAGGCGGCGACGCAGGACGAGCCCGCCATCCGCCCGCTGCTCTGGCACTGGCCGGACGATCCCGTCGCCATCGCTGCCGATGATGTGTTCCTGCTCGGCCCGGATGTGCTGGTCGCGCCGGTCCTCGAGGAGGGCGCCACCGGCCGGCGGGTCTATTTCCCCGCCCATCCCGGCGGCTGGATCGATTTCCACGACGGCACCGTCTATCCCGGCGGCGCGGAGCATGCGGTGCCCGGCCCCCCGGGAAGGCTGCCGCTCTTCGTGCGGAGCGGCGCCGTGCTGCCGCTGGCTGGCCCGGAGGGCAGGGTGGAAGCCCGTGCCTTCGGCATGCCGGCACAGCCTTTCTGCCTCGTCTACGACGATGACGGCGTCACCGTCGATTGGCGGGGCCGCGTGCCGGTCCGGCTCGACCCCCCCGCCTGAACGCGGCCGCTCCGAACCCGGCAAGCCCGAAAAGCGGGCAGGCTGCCGTTTTGTCGGTCAGGGCTTCCGCCGGATCGCCGGGCGGTGCCCTGGAATCGCCCCGCCGGCGGCCTTTCCACAGGGCTCGGGGCCGTCGGGACTTCGCGCTTCCTTGGCACGGTTCTTGTGATAGCGTGCTGTATGCAGGGCAGGGAGTTCAGCGCATGAAGAACAAAGCAGGCAGCACAATCAAGGCAGGTCTCGCGGCCGCTTTCCTTCTCGGGATGGCATCGGGCCAGGCGGCGGCGCAGGACGCGCCGAAACTGAAGGTGATGGGCATGCCCCTCGCCACCGGCAACATCCAGAAGAACCGCGAGCAACCCTTCTTCGAGAAGCTCAAGGAAACGACCGGTATCGAGGCCGATTACAAGGTCCTCGACCAGACCGGGATCAAGGAATTCGAGCAGCTCCGGATCGGGCGCTCGGGCCTGTTCGACATTATCGGCCTGCGCCTCGGCCAGGTCTCGCGTGACGAGCCGACCATCCTCGGCCTCGACCTTGTCGGCCTCAACACGAATTACGACACGGCCAAGAAGGTCGTCACGGCCTTCCAGGGCACGGTGGCAGAGCGGCTCGACAAGCAGTTCAACATGAAGCTGCTCGGCGTCTGGCCCTTCGGTCCGCAGCTGATCTTCTGCAAGCCCGCCATTTCGGGCCTCGCCGATCTCAAGGGCAAGAAGGTCCGCATCCTCGATGGCGTGATGGCCAAGGTGATGGAGAAGGTCGGCGCGACGCCGGTCACGCTCGCCTTCGGCGAAGTCAGCCAGGGTCTCGCGCTCGGAACGATCGACTGCGCCGTGACGGGCCCGTCCTCGGCCAATTCCGCCGGCTGGCCGGAAAGCGCGACGCATGTCTACCCGCTCGCCCTTCAGGTGGCGGTGCAGGGCTATGCCATCACCAATTCGGCCTGGGCCAAGCTCACGCCGGACCAGCAGAAGAAGCTGCAGGGCGCCATCGAGAAGCTGACCGAGGACATCTGGGCCTATTCGAAGGACCTCTGGGATGACGGCATGCGCTGCAATGCCGGCGCCGATCCCTGCACCACCGGCAAGAAGTACAAGCTCAAGACGGTCGAGGTGAAGCCCGAGGACATCGAGTTCGTGAAGTCGGCCGTCAAGGAAATCTCCTTCCCGGCCTGGGCGGAAGCCTGCGACAAGGTCAACCCGACCTGCTCGTCGAGCTGGAAGGCCAAGGTCGGCCCGATCGTCGGCATGAACTGAACCATCCGGCCAGCCCGCGCATTCCCTCGAAGGATGCGCGGGCTTTGCCATTTCCGGAGGGCAACCATGCCTGTCTTCGAGCGTCTGGCCGCGTGGGTCTTCGGCCTCGCCTTTGTTGTCCTCGCCTTGCTGGTTGCGGTCGAAACCATCATGCGGCGCGTCTTCGTGCGCTCGCTGCAGGGGGTCGACGAATTCGGCGGCTATGCCCTCGCCATCGGCGCTTCCCTCGCCATCGCCCTGGCCCTGCGCTCCCGGGCGCATATCCGGATCGATGTGGTGCATGACCGGCTGCCCCGCGCCTTCCGCGTGGCGCTCAACCTGATCGCCTATCCCGCGCTCGCCCTCACCGCCCTGGCGATCTTCGTCATGGCATGGTTCGCGTTCCGCGAGACGGTGGAATTCTCCTCCGTCGCCCAGACGCCCTGGGCCACGCCGCTGAAATACCCGCAGGGCGCCTGGCTTGCCGCGCTGGCGGTTTTCGTCGTTTTCGCGCTGGTCGAGGCGGGGAAGGTCATCGCCCTCGCGCTGACGGGCCGCTTCCGCGAGATTGACCGGCACTACGGCCCGCGCGGCGCGCAGGACGAGCTCGAGGAGGAACTGGCCGATCTCAAGGCCCGCGGTGGCCTTGCCGATCCCGTCGAGGGAGGGCCGGCCCGATGAGCACCGTCGCGGTCGGGATCCTCGGCTTCCTTGTCATGGTCGGGCTGATGCTGGTCGGCATGCCGATCGCGGCGGTCATGCTGCTGCTCGGCCTTGTCGGCGGCATGATGGCCTATGGTTTCGCCTTCTTCTCCTCCTCGGCCTCCGTCGCCTGGGGGGTGATGAGCGAATACAACCTCACCGCGATTCCGCTCTTTGTCATGCTCGGCGAATTGCTGTTGCGCTCCGGCATCGCGGACCGGATGTACACGGTCTTCGCGGCCTGGCTCGGCCGGCTGCCGGGGGGGCTGCTGCACACCAATATCGGCTGCTGCGCGCTCTTCGCCGCCACCTCGGGCTCGTCGGTTGCCACGGCGGCGACCATCGGCACCGTGGCTCTGCCCTCCTTGCGCAAGAACGGCTACCCGATGCCGGATTCCCTCGGCTCGCTTGCGGCGGGTGGCACGCTCGGCATCATGATCCCGCCTTCGATCAACTTCATCATCTACGGCTCGATGACGAATACCTCGGTGGGCAAGCTCTTCATCGCCGGCATCATTCCCGGCCTCGCTCTGGCTGGCATGTTCATGCTCTGGATCACGCTCCGCCATCGCTTCGCGAAGGAGAAGATGGTCCCGGTCCATGTGCCGCTGGCCGAGCGGATCCGCCTGCTGCGCTACCTCGTCGAGCCGCTCCTGGTTTTCGGCCTCGTGATGGGCACGCTCTATTCCGGCATCGCCACGGCCACGGAAAGCGCGGCGCTCGGCCTCGTCACGGCCTTCATCCTCATCGCCCTGCAGGGCCGCCTCACGGTCTCGCTCCTCGAGACCTGCTTCCTCTCCAGTGCCCGCACCACGGGCATGATCCTGCTGATCGTGCTCGGCGCCTTCATCCTCAACCTTGCGCTCAGCCTCACCGGCATCGGCGAGGCGTTGACGAAATGGGTGACCGGATTCGGGCTGGAACGGGTGCAATTGCTGCTCGCACTGATCCTGTTCTACCTCGTCCTGGGCATGTTCATGGACACGCTCTCCATGATGGTGGCCACGATCCCGCTGGTCTTCCCGGTTGTCAGTTCGGTCGGGGTCGATCCGATCTGGTTCGGCGTCTTCATCGTGCTGATGTGTGAACTCGGCCTGATCACGCCCCCGGTGGGCATGAATCTCTTCGTCGTGCAGGGCATCCGCACCGATGGCGGGCCGGTGGCGGATGTCATCCGCGGCGCCTTGCCCTATGCGGCGATCATGATGCTCTTCGCCGTGCTGCTGATCCTGTTTCCGGCCATCGCGACATGGCTGCCGAACTATATGCGCGGGTAGTGATGTCAGCAGGCAGTCATGACGGGAAGCCCGTCCGGATCGGGGTCGATATCGGGGGAACCTTCACCGATTTCCAGATCCTCGATTCCCGTTCGGGCGCGATCCGTTCCTTCAAGGTGCCCACCACCCCGGAGGATCCCTCGCTCGGGCTGATGGAGGGCATCCATGGCGCCGCCGCGCGGGACGGGTTCCGGCTCGACGAAGTCGGCTACATTCTCCACGGCACCACCATCGCCACCAATGCCGTGCTGGAAAACAAGATGGCGCGCGGGGCGCTGGTCACCACCGCCGGCTTCGAGGACGTGCTGGAGATCGGCCGCCATAACCGGCGCGACATCTACGCCACCTGGCCGCGCCCGGTTCCCGCCCTTGTGCCGCGCAGTCGCCGGCTGGGCCTGCGCGAGCGGAGGAAGGCCGATGGCCGGGCCGAGATCGAACCCGGCGAGGCCGATCTCGACGCGGTCATCGCCCGCCTTGCGGCGCTCCACGTCGAGGCAGTGGCGATCAGCCTGCTCCATGCCTACGCCAATCCGGTGCATGAACAGCGCCTCGCGGCAAGGATCGCCGAACGCCTGCCCGGCCTCGCCATCTCCTGCTCCTCGACGGTGAGCCCGGAAATCCGCGAATACGAGCGCACCAGCACCACGGTGCTGAACGCGCTGCTCCAGCCGGTCGTCCGCTCCTATCTCGAGCGGCTCGAACGGCGCCTCGCCGCCGAGAATTTCCAGCCTCGCCTGCTGATCGTCCAGTCGAATGGCGGGGTCTGCGCGCCGGCCACGGCCGCGGCCGAACCGGTGCGCCTGCTGCTCTCCGGCCCGAGTGGCGGTGCCATGGCCGCGCTCGGCCTCTCCCGCACCCTCTGCGAGGCCAATGTCGTCGCGGTGGATATGGGCGGCACCAGCTATGATGTCTCGGTCGTGCGCGAGGACCGGCTGGAAATCGTCACCCAGAGCGAGATCGAGCGCCTGCCGGTCCGCGTGCCGATGATCGACATCCGCACCATCGGTGCCGGCGGCGGCTCCATCGCCCGGGTGGAAACCGGCGGGGGCCTCCGTGTCGGTCCGGAAAGCGCCGGCGCCCGGCCGGGCCCGGTCTGCTATGGCCGGGGCGGCACCGAACCCACCGTGACCGATGCCAATCTGGTGCTGGGGCGGCTCGACCCGGCCTTCTTCCTCGGCGGCAGGATGGCACTCGATCTTGACGGCGCCCGCGCGGCAATCCGGAACCGGGTCGGTGAACCGCTGGGTCTGGCCGAGGATGCCGCCGCAGCGGGCATTCTCCGGCTGACCAATACCAGCCTCGCCGCGGCGATCCGCGTCAGCCTGTTCGAGAAAGGGCTCGACCCGCGCGATTTCACCCTGCTCAGCTTCGGTGGGGCGGGCTCCGTCCATGCCTGCGCGGTGGCCGAGGAACTGGCGATCCGCCGGATCGTCTTCCCGGTTGATGCCTCCACCCTCTCGGCGCGCGGCATTCTCGAGGCGGATATCGAGCACGCCTTTGCCCGTTCGTTGATCCGCCGCTTCGATGACGGGGCTGGCGAGACCCTCGTCCGGCTGGCGAGGGAGATGCAGGCCCAGGCCGAGGCGCAGCTCGCAGCCGACGGCATCCCGCCGGATCGGCAGCGTTTCGTCCTGGCCATCGACCTGCGCTATCGTGGCCAGGCCTTCGAACTTACGGTGCCCTGCCTCGATTCCGGCTTCGGCCCCGAGGGGATCGCCGCCATCGCCGCGCGTTTCCACGCCCAGCACGAGCAGCGTTTCTCCTATTGCAACCCCGGGGATGTTGTGGAGATGGTCACGCTCCGCCTTGCCGCGAAGGGCCTGCTGCCGCGTCCGGAAGCGGCAGGGAGCCCGGCCGGGGCCAGCGGCAGGCCCATCGGCAGCCGCCCGGTCTATCTCGCCGAAGGCTGGGGCGAGGCCGCGATCTGGCGTCGCGAGGCGATCGGGCCGGACCTCGAGATCACCGGCCCCGCCATGATCGAGGAAGCCTATACCACGATCTATCTCGCCCCGGCCTGGCGGCTGCGCCGCGCCGCCGGCGGGCATCTCGTCGCGGATTTCGCAGGGGAGGGCGGGTGATGGCCAAGACCGACGGGATCGACCCGATCGAGCTGGAAGTCATCCGCAACGCCCTCACCGCGGCGGCGGCGGATATGGATGTCACGATGTGGCGGACCAGCCGTTCCACCATTGTCCGCGAGATGCTGGATTACTCGACGGCGATCTTCGATGCCGCCGGCAACAATATCGCGCAATCCGCCCGCATTCCGCAGCATCTCAACTCGATGGGCTATGGCCTCCGCGCCATTCTCGAGCGCTTCATCCCCGCCGCCGAATGGCAGGATGGCGATGTCATCATCACCAATGATCCCTATTGCGGTGGCCAGCACCTGCCGGACATCCTCTCGTTCCGGCCGGTCTTCGAGGCGGGGCGCTGCATCGCCATTGTCGGCACGCTCTGCCACCATCTCGATATGGGCGGCATGTCGCCCGGCTCCTATGCCGCCACCGCCACCGAGATCTATCAGGAAGGCCTGCGCATCCCGCCGGTGAAGCTGTTCGAGGCGGGGCGGCGCAACGAGGCGCTCTGGGCGCTGATCGGCCAGAATGTCCGCCAGCCCGCCACCGTGATGGGCGACCTGCAATCGCAGGTCGCCTCGCTCGGCGTCGGCGTCGAGGCGATCACCCGCCTCGCCCGGCGCTATGGCGGGGCTACGCTGCAGAAGGCGGCGGCGCGCCTGCTCGACCTCTCCGAAGCGGCCATGCGCGACTGCATCCGCCGCATTCCCGACGGCACCTATGAATTCGAGGATTTCCTCGACGATGACGGCATCACGCCGGACCGGCCGGTGCGCATCCATGCCGCGATCACCGTGGCGGGGGACCGGTTGGTCGTCGATCTCTCCGGCTCCGCACCGGAAGCCGCCGGGCCGATCAACGCCACGCTCGGCTCGTCCAGCTCTGCGGTCTATTTCGCGATCATGGCGGCCGCCGACCGGCCCATCGTGCCGAATGCCGGCTGCTACCGTCCGATCGAGATCATCGCCCCGGAAGGCCTGATCATCTCCGCCCGCCACCCGGCGCCGGTCGCGCATCGCATCGCGCCGTGCCATGTACTGCTCAATGTCGTCTTCGGCGCGCTTTCGCAGGCCATCCCCGACCGGATGCCCGCCGCCTATTACGCAGTGAGCTATGTCTGCTCCTTCCAGACCCGCGCCGCCGATGGCACCCGCAAGGTGCTGGTCGAGATCGAGGTCGGGGGCTGCGGCGCCCATCCGCGTGGCGACGGCGCCAATGCGCTCTCCTTCGGCATGCACAACAACGCCGCCATCCCGATCGAGATGATCGAGAGTGATGTCCCCGTCACCTATCTCGGCTATGGCCTCGCGCCCGGCTCGGGCGGGGCCGGCCGTCAGCGCGGCGGCCTCGGCCTGACGCGGATCTGGCGGATCGATTCCGAAGCCGCCACCTTCACCGCCCAGATGGACCGGTTCCGCTTCACCCCGTTCGGCCTCCAGGGCGGTGGGGCCGGCGCGGCCGGCCGCCTCACGCTGACGCGGGACGGCGCCTTGCGCGACCTGCCCTCCAAGGTCGCCAACATGCCGCTCCGGAAGGGCGATGTTGTCCAGCTCGTCACCTCCGGCGGCGGCGGCTTCGGCCCGCCCGCCGAGCGCGATCCCGCCGCCATCACCCATGACCGGCAGGAAGGCTATATCGAAGAAGGCCATATCCATGACGCCTGATACCCCACGCCGCCGCATCGGCATGCTGGTGCCCTCGTCGAACACGGTGCTCGAACCGGTCACGGCAGCCCTGCTGGCGGGCCTGCCGGGCGTCACGGCGCATTCCAGCCGCTTCCGGGTGACCGAAATCGCGCTCGATGCCGCCGCGCTCGCCCAGTTCGATGACAGCGAGATCCTGCGCGCGGCGGAACTCCTCGCCCATGCCAAGGTGGATGTCATCGCCTGGAACGGCACCTCCGCTTCGTGGCTCGGGTTCGACCGCGACCGCCGGCTGGTCGAGCGGATCGAGGCCGCCACCGGCATCCGCGCGACCACCTGCATCCTCTCCCTGCTCGAGATTCTCGGCCGCCTCGGCGCGAGGTCGCAGGCGCTGGTTTCGCCCTATACCGACGACGTGCAGGCCCGCATCATCGCGACCTATGCCGCAGCGGGCTATGCCTGCCCGGCGGAACGGCATCTCGGCATCCGGGACAATTTCGCCTTCGGCACCGTGCCGCCGGCGACGATTGCCGGCATGATCGGCGAATGCCTCGCCGTTGAGCCGGATGCGATCACCGTGCTCTGCACCAACATGGACGGCGCCGCCCTCGCCCCGCAGCTCGAACCCGCCGGGGGCACGATGGTGCTCGATTCGGTCTCGGTCACGCTCTGGGGCTGCCTGATGGCGATCGGCCTCCGCCCCGACAGCCTTGCCGGCTGGGGCCGCATTTTCACCGATCCGCGCCTGCAGCCGGCCTGATCGCCTGCGCCCTGTGACGCAGCGGCAACGGGCTGTGGGCGGCGATGCCTGCGCCCGGTCCGGCAGGTCGCAATTCCCGCCCGGGATGCTATCTCTCGAGGACCGTCACGAGGTAGAGCATGGCCGCGCATTCCGTCACCAATCCCGCCTGGACCTGGATCGCCCCCGGGGTCGCCCTGCTCGTCCTCGGCCTGAAATTCGGCGGCATCATCCCCGCCGGGGCGGTCTGGGTCCTGCTTCTCGTCTCGGTCCTGCTCGGCGGCGCGGTCTTCGCGGCCGTGCATCATGCGGAAATCCTCGCGCTGAAACTGGGCGAGCCCTTCGGCTCGATCCTGCTTGCCGTGGCGGTCACGGTGATCGAGGTCGGGCTGATCGTCTCGATCATGCTCTCGGGCGTGCAGGGCTCGGCAGGCGTCGCGCGGGATACGGTCTTTGCCGCGGTGCTGATCGTTCTCAACGGGGTGATCGGCCTCTGCCTGCTCGCCGGCGGGCGCCGCCATCACGAGCAGAGCTTCCAGTTGCTCGGTGCCTCCTCGGCGCTGGCCGTGCTCGGGACGCTCGCCACCATCACGCTGATCCTGCCGAATTTCACGCTCTCGGAATCCGGCCCGTCTTTCAGCCGCCTGCAGGTGCTGGTGGTCGGGGCGGTCTCGCTCCTGCTCTGGGGCGCCTTTGTCTTCACCCAGACCATCCGCCACCGGAATTACTTCCTCGACACACCGACCGTCGGCGAAGAGGTCCGCCAGCATGACCGGCCGACCCGCGCCGTCGCGCAGGCCAGTCTGGTCCTGCTCCTCGCTTCTCTCGGCGCGGTGATCCTGCTGGCCAAGGTGCTGTCTGCCCCGCTCGATGCGGCGGTGGCCTGGGCCGGCCTGCCGGATGCCTTTGTCGGCGTGGTCATCGCCACCATCGTCCTGCTGCCGGAGAGCATCGCCGCGGTGAAATCCGCCGTGCAGAACCGTCTGCAGAACTCGATCAACCTCGCCGTCGGGTCTGCTATCGCCAGCATCGGGCTCACGGTGCCGGTCGTGGCGGTGCTCTCCGTCGTCATGGGGATGAAGCTCGAACTCGGCGTCTCCAGCTCGGCCATGGCCATGCTGGTCCTCACGCTCTTCGTCAGCACGCTGACGCTCGGCACCGGCAAGACCACAGCGCTGCACGGGGTGATCCACCTCGTGATCTTCTTGGTCTTCCTGCTGATTTCCGCCGTTCCGTGACCGTCGGGACGGCATTTTTCACGAGCCGGCAACAGATCCAGCGCCGAGGAGAGAAATCCTAGGATTTTCAGTATTTTAACCATATATTATACAATTCTAATCAAAAATGCCGTCCGATCGTGCTCTGTCGACGGAAAATGTGATGATACCGGCTCGCCCTGCTGCCCGAAGCGCTGTCGCCGCTTTGCTCTTAGGTCTTGTTCTCACGCCAGCCCCGGGCTGGGCCGCCGATGCCAATCTCGCCGCGGAACTCGCCGCCCTCAAGACCAGCCTCAACCATGTCTGGGTGATCACCGCGGCCGCGCTGGTCCTGCTGATGCAATGCGGTTTCCTGATGCTCGAAGCGGGCATGGTCCGCTCGAAGAACACGATCAATGTCGCCCAGAAGAACGTGATCGATTTCTTCGTCTCCGCCTTCTGCTTCGCCCTGTTCGGCTTCATGCTGATGTTCGGTCCCTCGATCGGCGGCCTTTTCGGCATGCCCGGGCCGATCTGGTCCTTCGAGGGCCTCGATGACTGGGGCCAGACCTATTTCGTCTTCCAGGTTGCCTTTGCCGGCACGGCCGCCACCATCGTATCCGGCGCGGTCGCCGAACGGATGAGCTACAGCGCCTATATCGTGCTGGCCGCCATGGTCGGCCTCGTCATCTATCCGGTCTTCGGCCATTGGGCCTGGGGAGCGGGCCTTGTCACCGAGAACAAGCCATGGCTTGCGGCACAGGGCTTCATCGATTTTGCCGGCTCCACCGTGGTCCATTCGGTCGGCGCGTGGATCGCGCTGGCCGGCATCATCATGCTCGGCCCGCGCATCGGCCGCTTCGATGCCAACGGCAAGCCGCTGCCGATCCATGGTCATTCGCATGTCCTGACGGCCTTCGGAGCGATGCTGCTGCTGGTTGGCTGGATCGGCTTTAATGCGGGCTCCACGGTGGCTGCCAGCGGGGCGATCGGCAAGATCGCGGCCAACACGCTGCTCGGGGCTGCGGCCGGCGGCATCATCGCCGTGCTGATCGGGCGCTTCCGCGACGGCTGCTACCAGACCAACCGCCTGATCAACGGCCTGCTCGCCGGCCTGGTCGGCATCACCGCCGGCTGCGATGCGGTCGGCCTCAAGGGTGCGGTTGTCATCGGCCTCTGCTGTGGCGCCTCCGTGGTCTATGTCGAGGATTTCGTTCTCAGCAGGATGAAGCTCGATGACGTGGCCGGCGTGCTCGGCGTGCATGGCGTGGCCGGCGTGATCGGCACGCTGCTGGTGCCGTTCTTCGCCCTGTCGGGCAAGCTGGGCGACCTGACGGTGATGGGGTCGTTCCTTGTCCAGCTGAAGGGCGTCACCGCCGCCTTCGTCTGGGCCTTCGGCATGGGCCTTGCGGCGTTCTGGGTCATGAAGCGCACGATCGGCATCCGGCTCTCCGCCGAGGATGAACTGCGCGGCCTCAATGTCGCCGAGCATGGCGCCCAGATCGGCACGGGCGCGCTGCAGCAGGAACTCTACCGCATCACCCAGGTCGACCGTGACCTCACCCGCCGGCTCGACGCGGATTCCGGCGACGAATCCGGCGAGATCGCGCAGATCATCAATCCCTTCCTCGATGAATTTCACCGCCTTCAGGCGCAGATCGCGCGGGATGCCGGCCGGATCGCGCAGGCATCCGGCGCGCTGAAGGGGCTCTCGGAGCGTTTCCGGGGCGATTCGGAGATGCTCGACCGCGAAACTGCCGAGGTGGGCCGCTCGACGCAGGACCTGCAGGGCCGCTCGCGCCAGAGCGCTGGCCAGGCCGAGGACCTGCGGGATGATGCCGGCCGCGTCGCCGAAGCCGCGATGGGCATGAGCACGACGATCAACGAACTGGCGAACCAGATCGGTGCGCTGTCCGGCTCGGTGATGGATGTCGGGGAATCGGCCCGCCGAGGCCGCGAGGTCTCCCATTCCGCCAGCGAACTGGTCGGGCGCTCGGAGCAGCAGATGTCGAGCCTCGTTCTCGCCAGCGACCAGATCAACGCCATCGCCGACCTGATCGACGATATTGCCAGCAAGACCAACCTGCTGGCCCTCAATGCGACCATCGAGGCGGCCCGGGCCGGCGAGGCGGGCCGCGGCTTCGCCATCGTCGCCTCCGAGGTCAAGGCGCTGGCGCTCCAGACCCAGCGCGCGACCATGGAGGTCAAGTCCCGCGTCGCCGCCCTGCGCAGCGGCACGGCCGAAGCCAGCCAGAGTTTCGAGGCCCTGCGCACGGTCCTTGCCGATATCGGCGGCATCATCACCGCCATTGCCGATGCCTCGGAGAGCCAGGCGCGCGTGGCCGGCACCGTCCACGGTGCGGTTGAGGATGTGTCCGGCCGTGTCAGCGTCGTGGCGCAGTCGGTCGGGCGCATGTCCGGCGATGTCGTCCATCTCGCGACCTACATGAGCGATGTCGACCAGGCGATCTCCACCACCGGCCATGTCGTCGGGCAGATCCGCCAGACCGTGGGCGAGAATGTCCGCTCGGCCCAGGAACTCGACCAGCGCGCCGGCGATCTCACCGCCATCTCGGCCACGCTCCAGCAATCGGCGCGGCGCTACAAGGTCTGATCGCGCGGGTCCCGCGGTCATCGATGCATCGCTGCCATACATTTACAAACAGGCTTGACGGTTTGTTTTGATCGGTTAGCCTTCCTCCATTCGAGGGGAGGGATGGGTATGGCGCAGCAGCCGAAGCCGAGGCGATCCCAGGCCGAGCGATCGGCCGAGACGCGCCAGCGCCTGCTCGATGCCGCCGTCACGCTGATGCATGAGCGCGGCCTCGCCGGCACCTCCACCAATGACATTGCCGAAACGGCCGGCGTCTCCCGCGGGGCATTGACCCATCATTTCGAGAGCCGCGAGGAGCTCATCGCCGCCGCGATCGAGGACATGCTCGACAAGGTGATCGGCGAGCTGAAGAGCTACGCCACCCGTGTCGCCGAGGGTGAAAGCTCCTCCGATGCGCTGATCGAGTTCCTCTACGGTGTCATGTCGGACCGGCTGTTCTACGTGACGCTCGAATATCTCCCCGAGGCCCGCCACAATGCGATGTTCCGCCGCCGGCTGGTGCCGGTGGTCAGCCGCTGGCACGCGGCTCTCGATGAAATCTGGGGCGAGCTGACCGCCCGCTACGGCATGAAGCCGGAAGCGGGGCGCGATCTGCTCAACGCCACGATGTGCCTGATCCGCGGCATGATCGCCCAGACCATCCTGCGCGATGACCCACCCTATTACCGCCGGCTGCTGGATTTCTGGAAAGCCAGCATCCGCGCCCAGCTTGCCGCCGCCCGCCCGGAACGCGGCGGCCCGCGCATCGTGACGATTCCGCTGAAGGGACACTGAAATGGCCATGCTTCTTCTCGCCAATGCCCGCATCGTCGATGGCACGGCCGACCGCCCCGGCGATCCGGTCAACGTGCTCGTCGAGGGCGGCACCATCCGCGAGGTCGGGCCGAAAGTCGCTTCCGCGAAGGCGAAGGTCCTCGATCTCGGCGGCCGCACGCTGATGCCCGGCCTGATCGATTGCCATGTCCATGTCGTCGCCGGCCTGGCCGATCTCGGCCGCAACGCCGCCTTGCCGGATTCCCTCGTGATGAGCCGGGCCATCGGCATCATGCAGGGCATGCTGATGCGCGGCTTCACCACCGTGCGCGATGTCGGCGGTGCGGATTTCGGCGTGAAGCTTGCGGCGGAGGAGGGGCTCCTGCCGATGCCGCGCCTCGTCATTTCGGGCAAGGCCCTGAGCCAGACCGGCGGCCATGCCGATTTCCGGGGCCGCTTCGATTCCCGGCCGCCGCAGGAGACCGGCCCGTTCCCGCTCGGCGCTTTGGGCCGGATCTGCGACGGGGTCGACGCGGTCCGCAAGGCCTCGCGCGAGGAAATCAAGGCCGGGGCGGATTTCATCAAGATCATGGCGAATGGTGGCGTCGCCTCGCCGACGGACCCGATCCATTTCTTCGGCTTCAGCCGCGAGGAAATCTCCGCCATCGTCGCCGAGGCCGCGGCGGCGGGCACCTATGTCTCGGCCCATCTCTACACCGACGAGGCGATCCGCCGGGCTGTCGAATGCGGCGTGCATTCCCTCGAGCATTGCAACCTGATCGGTCCGGAAACAGCCCGCCTCGCCGCGAAGGCCGGCGCCGTCGCCGTGCCCACCCTCGTCACCTACGAGATGCTGGCCCGCGAAGGCGCCTCGCTCGGCTTCCCGGCGGATTCCGTCGCCAAGATCGACACGGTCCGCCTTGCCGGGCTGAAATCCCTCGAGATCATGCAGGATGCCGGGCTGACCATGGCCTATGGCAGCGACCTGCTCGGCGCGATGCATCGCCACCAATCGGAAGAATTCGTCATCCGTGGCCGCGTGCTCAAGCCGAGGGATGTCATCGCCTCGGCGACGCATATTGCCGCCCGCCTCTGCCGGATGGAGGGCCGGATCGGCACCGTTGCCCCCGGCGCCCATGCCGATCTCGTTGTCGTCGAGGGCAATCCCCTCGCCGATCTCTCGCTGCTGACGCGTCAGGGCCGGCACATGCCGGTCATCCTGCGCGGCGGCGCCTTCGTGAAGCGCAAAGCCCTGAACTGACGCCTGAACTGACAATCAACAACCGGGAGTTTAAGTCATGAACCTGTCTCGCCGCTCCACCCTCCAGGCGCTCGCCGCCGCCACCTTGACCGGCTCGCTCGGCCAGCGCGCCTTCGCCCAGGCGGAAACGTTCCGCATCGGCGCGCTCAACCCGGTCACCGGTGCCGGCTCGCCTTATGGCACCGGCATGCAGAAGATGATCGTCGCGGCGGTGGAGATGGTGAACGCGGCCGGCGGCGCCGGTGGCCGGCGCTTCGAGGTCTTCGCCGAGGATACCCAGACAACGCCGCAGGCTGCCGTTCTCGCGGCCAAGAAGCTCATCGAGGTCAACCGGGTGCAGGCCGTGCTCGGCACCTGGTCCTCCGGGGTTTCGCTGGCGGTGATCCCGCTGATCAACGACGCCAACATCTTCCTGATGAACACCTCCGGCGCGCCGGCCCTCTCGGTGCCGCCGGCCAATGCGAAGGGCCTGTCCTACCGGTTCCAGGCCACGAATGACCGCTTCGGCCGTGCCTTCGCCGAACTCTGCCAGAAGGAGGGCTTCAAGCGCCCGGCCACCATGGCCTTCAACAATGCCTCCGGTATCGGCAACACGGAAGGCTTCAAGAAGGCCTGGGAAGCGAAGGGCGGCAAGGTCGTCGAGGCGGTGGTCTACGAGCCCAACCAGCCGAGCTACCGCGCCGAATTGCAGAAGGTGCTCGCCGCCAAGCCGGATGTGATCGTCACCGGCTCCTACATTGCCGATACCACCATCATCCTGCGCGAATGGTTCCAGACCGGCGAGACCACGAAATGGGTCATCCCGGCCTGGGCGGCCAATCCGCAGCTGGTCAAGGCGGTCGGCAATGAGGTCGCCGAGGGCATCTTCGCCGTGGACAGCATCTCGAACGAGGGCTCGGAAGCCTTCAAGGCCTATGACGCGGCCTACCAGAAGGCCATGGGCAAGCCCGGCCTCGACAATGTCTATGCCGCCATGACCTGGGACATGGTCGTCACCCTCGCTCTCGCGATGGAGGCGGCCGGCCCGGGCGCGAACATCGCCGCGATCAATGCGAAGATCCGCGAGGTCGCCAACCCCGCCGGCACCAAGGTCTCGACCTTCGCCGAGGGCAAGGACGCCCTCAAGAAGGGCAAGATCAACTATGAGGGCGCCTCGTCGGTCCTCGATTTCGACCAGTCCGGCGATGTGACGCCCGACTTCTCCGTCAGTGTCGTGTCCAAGGGGAATATCGACCGCAAGTATATTGTGAAGATCTGACCCTTGAATGGCCCCGGAGGTGTTCTCTCCCGCCTCCGGGGTTCCCTTCCTCCCGAATCCCGGGGTGCCATGACCGCCTTTGCCGAACTCCTCATCAACGGGCTCGTTTCCGGGCTCGTCATCGGCCTTGCTGCGCTGGCGATCACGCTGGTCTTCGGCATCGCGCGCTTCGCCAATGCCGCGACCGGCGATGTCATGACGCTCGGCGCCTATGCGGCGCTGGCGGCCTCGGGCGTGAGCGGCTCGCTCATCCTTGGTGGCCTTGCCGGCGCCGCCTGCGGCGCGCTGGCCGGGCTCATCGGCTATCTCCTCGTGTTCCGTCGGCTTTCAGGCCGCTCCTCCGTGGCGGCGCTGCTGGCGTCGATCGGGGTTGCCTTCGTCATCCGCGCCTTCATGGGCGTGGTCTTCGGTCATCAGCAGCAGGTCTTCCAGATGCCGCTCGTCCGGCCCTGGCGCATCCTCGACATCCGCATCCACCCCAACGACCTGAAACTCTCGCTCGTGGTGCTTCTGGCGCTGGCGGCGGTCTTCGCGCTGCTGCATCTCACGCCGATCGGCCGCCGCATGCGCGCCGTGGCGGATGATCCTGCCCTTGCGCGCGTCTCCGGCATCTCGCCGCACAAGGTGATGATGACGCTCTGGCTGCTCGCCGGCGCTGTCTCGGGCCTCGCCGGTACGATCATCGGCATCAAGACCGTGGTCAGCCCCGAAATGGGCTGGGAATTGCTTCTGCCCGCCTTCGCCGCAGCCATCCTCGGCGGGATCGGCCATGCCGGCGGCGCCATCGTCGCGGGGATCGCGCTTGGCATCGTCCAGGAAATCGCGACACCCTTTGTCGGCTTCACCTACAAGATCGCCCTGTCCTTCATCGTGCTGCTGGCCGTGCTGCTGGTCCGCCCGAAAGGCCTGTTCGGCACCGTGGCGGGGGCGCGCTGATGGAAGCCTATCTCGTCGCGATCGGCATCATCTCCGCCATCTATGTGTTGCTCGCCCTCGGGCTGACGCTGCACTACGGCATGACCGGCATCATCAATTTCGGCCATGTCGGCTTCTTCGCCATCGGCGCCTATGCCACCGCCCTCTTCGCCCAGGCTGGCTGGCCGCTGCCGGTCGGCTTCGCGGCGGCCGCCGTGCTGGCCGCGCTCGCGGCCTGGCCGCTCGGCATGGTCTCGCTGCGCCTGCGGGAGGATTATTTCGCCATTGTCAGCCTCGGCTTCTCGGAGATCGTCCGCCTCGTCGTGACGTCCGAGAAATGGCTGACCAACGGCGTCCAGGGCATTCCCGGCATCCCCAAGCTCTTTTCCGGGCTCGGCGTCGGCCTTGCCAACGGCGCCGCGGTCCTCGCCCTGCTGGTTCTGGTCAACCTCGTCGCCATTCTCGCCATGCGCCGGATTGTCGCCTCGCCCTTCGGTCGCATGATCGAGGCCATCCGCGACAACGAGGAGGCAGTGAAGGCGCTCGGCAAGGATCCGGCCCGGTTCAAGGTGCAGGTGCTGATGCTCGGCGCCGCCCTCGCCGGTCTCGCCGGTGCCTTCTATGCCCATTACATCGGCTATATCTCGCCCGACCAGTTCGTGCCGCTCGTGACCTTCCAGATCTGGATGGCCATCATCATGGGCGGGGTCGGCCGCGTTTCCGGCGCGCTGGCCGGCACGCTGATCCTGATGCTCTTCCTCGAAGGCTCGCGCTTCCTGCGCGACATCGTGCCCTTCATTTCGGAAGTGGAAATGGCCAGCGTGCGCCTCGGCCTGGTCGGGCTGGCGCTGATCCTGTTCACGCTCTACCGCCCGCAGGGGCTGATGGGGGAGGCGCGCCGCCGATGACGCTGATCCTCGACGGGTTGACCAAGGCCTATGGCGGCCTGAAAGTGGTGGATGGCGTCAGCCTCGCCATTCCCGAAAACGGGATGACCGGCATTATCGGCCCGAACGGGGCCGGCAAGTCGACGCTCTTCTCGCTCGTGACCGGTTTCATCGAGGCGGATGCCGGCAGCGTGCAGCTTGGCGAGGCCCCGCTCGACCGGCTTCCCGCCCATGCCCGCGCGCAGGCCGGCATGGTCCGCACTTTCCAGGTCCCGCGCGAATACACCCATCTTTCGGTGCGCGAGAACCTCGCCGCCGCCGCGCCGGGCCAGACCGGGGAAAGTCTTGCCGGCCTGTTCCTGCGCCCCGCCCGCGTGAGAGCGGAGGAGAAAGCCCTGGCCGCGCGCATCGACGAGGTGCTGGCCTTCCTCCGGCTCGAGCCGGTGGCCAATCTTGCCGCCTCCAGTCTGTCCGGCGGCCAGAAGAAACTGCTCGAACTCGGCCGCGCGCTGATGACCGGGGCCCGCCTGATCCTGCTCGACGAACCCTTTGCCGGCGTGAACCCGGTGCTGATCGAGCAGCTCTCGGGGCGGATCCGCGAATTGCATGCCCGCGGCACCGGCTTCCTCATCATCGAGCATGATCTCGGCGCGCTCTCGCGACTCGTCTCGACCATGCATGTCATGGATCGCGGCCGTGTCATCGCCTCGGGCACGCCCGCTGCCGTGCTGGCCGACCCGCTGGTCCGGGAGGCCTATCTCGGCGGGGCAACCGGCGGAAACGCCCAGGCGGGGAATGCCGCATGAACCTGCTTGAAATCCGCGACCTGCGCGGCGGCTATTCGGAAGTCGATATCCTCAACGGGATCGATCTCGTGCTCGATCCGGCCGAAATCCTCGTCGTCGCGGGCACCAACGGCGCTGGCAAATCCACCCTCGCCAAGGCGGTGCTCGGCCTGCTGCCGCGCCTTGCCGGCTCGGTCCGGCTGGAGGGGCGCGATATTACCGGCCTGCCGGCCGAGGCGCGGGCCCGCGCCGGGATCGGCTATGTGCCGCAGGTGGCGAATGTCTTCCCCTCGCTGACCATCCGCGAGAATCTCGAGGTGGTCGAGGGCGTCTCCCGCGCCCGTGAGCGCATCGACGAGCTCTTCGCGCTGTTCCCGGCCCTCGCCGGGCGTGCGCGGTCGCGGGCAGGCTCGCTCTCCGGCGGGGAACGTCAGCAGCTCGCCTTTGCCCGCGCCCTCATGACCCGGCCCCGCGTCGTGGTGCTGGATGAGCCGACCGCCGCGCTCTCGCCCGCTCTGGTGGAATCCAGCTTCCGGCACATCGCCCGCCTGGCCGAAACCGGAACGGCCGTGCTGCTCATCGAACAGCGGGCGCGGCAGGCCCTCGCCATCGCCCATCGCGGCGCGATCCTCGATGGCGGGCAGGTGGCGCTGGCCGGCCCGGCCACGGATCTCCTCGCCGATGACCGCGCCGCCGAACTCTATCTCGGCAGCCATCACGCCCCGGCCAATCCGGACTGACGGCTCCGGGCGGCGACTGGCCCGTTCCGGCCCCGGGCTTTCGGCGCGAAAGCCTTGGGGGGCGGGGGAGAAAAGGCCCCGCCGCAGGACGCGACGGGGCAGGACCGGCCCCGGGAGGAGCGGCGCCGGTCATTCGATCCGGATATCGTTTGCGGTGAGGGTCCCCTGAAGGAGGGTACAGATTGCCAGCATGTTTGATGCGGCACCGGCGCCATCGGCATCGTAGTACAGCGTGTTGTCCTGCGTGTTGAACAGGAAGCGCTGGGTCGTATCGGTGAACGCCGTGCCGCTGGTGAACCGTTCGGCAGCCAGCACGCCGGTGCTCGCACCGCCGAGGGCGCTGGGCTCCATCAGATTCCAGCTGAAGAAATTGATCGTGTCGCCCTGGCCGCCATCGAAATCCGTGATGACATGATTGCCGTTTGTGGCAGGGTCGAACTGGATGATTCCGACGGAGATGGCGAAAGCATCCGCACCGTTCCCGCCGGTCAACGTGTTGTGTCCGAACTGGACCAACATTCGGTCATCGCCGTCGCCGCCATCGAGCACATCATCACCTTGATAGCCGGCAAGGAAATCATTGCCGCTTCCGCCGAAAATCCGGTCATTGCCTTCTTCCCCGAACAGGAAATCATCGCCGTCGCCGCCAACGATTTCGTCGTTGCCCTTATCGCCCGATACGATGTCATTGCCGCTGCCACCTTCGAGACTGTCATCGCCGGCACCGCCCCAGACCCGGTCGTCGCCGCCCCCGGCAATCAAGGTATCATCGTCATCCCCCCCGTCCATCTGGTCATTGCCGAGATAGCCGATCAGAAAGTCGCTACCGCTGCCGCCGATCAGGATGTCGTCGGAAGCGTCGCCGACGATGTCGTCATTGCCGTTACCGCCATCGATGTATTTCGGACCGGAGAGGGTGTTGATGTAATCATCACCATCCCCGCCCCAGACCTGGTCATGGCCGTCGCCGGTCTCGATGAAATCATTCCCGGCGCCGCCAAGGATGATGTCGTTGCCATCCCCGCCCTGAAGCAGGTTGTCGCGCGCGTCACCCGAGATCGAATCGTCGCCCGAGCCGCCGATGACGTTGAGGAAGCCCACCACCTCGCTGAACCCGGTGGCCGTGCCCCTGCCATTGCCGGGAAACGGCCCGTCGAGATCGACGTTGATAGCGGCGGTTGCGGTCGAGAAATCGAGAGTGCCATCCGCCGATCCCTCGTGATGGAGCGAGATATTCTCCACGCCAGTGACATTCCGGTTGCCCTGGGCATCGGTGGCGATGACCTGCTCGCTGACACCGATTGCATCAAGGGTCAACCCTGTCACCACGCCATTCGTGTCGAGCTGGATTGTTGCATAGGTCGAATTCAGATCGGTTTCGATGCGCATCACATCGTTTCCGGCACCCCCCGAGATCTTGCTGTCGAAGCCATCGCCTATGCCGTGGACGATCACGTCATCACCATCGCCGCCATCGATCCGGTCATCGCCGGCTCCGCCGCGAAGGGTGTCGTTCCCGGCCTCGCCCCGGAGAGCATCGTCGCCGGCGCCGCCAGTCAGGATGTTGTCGCCGGCATCGCCGGTCAGACTGTCATGCCCGGAGCCACCCGTGACATGAAGGAAACCATAGACCTCGGCAAAGCCCGTCGCGATGCCCGAAGTGCCGCCTCCTCGAGGCTGTGTGTCGAGATCGACGGCCACGTCCGTTTGCGTGCTTGAAAAATCAAGGGTGCCATCCATCAGGAACCACTGCGTCAGTTCGAAACGCTCCATGCCCGTGACGTTGCTCTTGCCCTGGGCGTCTGTCGCGATCACCTCCCGCGACAGGTTGGGGCTGAACTGCGACAACGAGCGGATGGCAGTGCCGTCAAGGGTGATGGCAAATCGCGTGCCCGGTGCATTGGACTCGATCAACATTCTATCGAAGCCAGCACCGCCATCGACATGCGAGTCGAATCCGTCGGTGATGTTCGTGCGGATGAAATCGTTCCCGTCACCGCCATCGATCCAGTCATCCCCCCTGCCACCGATGATCCAGTCTCTCCCGTCGCCGCCATGGATCTCGTCATTGCCCCAGCTGCCTTCGAGGTCGTCGTTATCGGAACCACCGATCAGGATGTCATCGCCGCTGCCGCCCTGGAGCCGGTCGTCACCGATTTCGCCCTCGAGCCGGTCATTGCCGTCGCCGCCGAGGATTTCGTTATGCTGCCCGTTACCCACCAGCGTATCGTCGCCCGAGCCGCCGATCAAATCCTGGAAGCCGGTAATGGCGCTGAAGCCGGTGGCCGTGCCAAAGACCACGTTACGATCGGTATAGACATCGAGATCGACCGAGATCGCGGTCTGCGTGGCCGAGAAATCAAGGATGCCGATCGGCGTGCTCAATTGCTCCAGTCGGAAATCCTCCACCCCATGGACATTCCGGTTGCCGTGCGCGTCCGTCAGAATGATGTCGTCGAAGGTGTTTGCGCTGTCCAACGTGATTTCGCGGATCTGGTCGCCGTCGAGCGTGACGGAGAACCGCGTCTGTGGGTCATCCGACGTGATGAAGAGCGTGTCGGTGCCGGCACCGCCATCGATGTGGCTGTCATACCCGTCAGAGATCCTGACGACGATTGTATCGTCGCCGTCGCCGCCCTCGATCCGGTCATCCCCTGAGACACCGACCAGGTAATCGTCGCCGTCACCGCCCTCGAGCCGGTCATCCTCCGTGCCGCCGATCAGGAGATCGTTACCCGCTCCGCCCAGAAGCACGTCAGTGCCGGCTCCGCCCCTGATAAAGTCATTGCCGGCATCGCCCCGGACAATGTCGTCGCCATCATCGCCAGACACCGAGTCGTCGCCTTCGCCGCCCTCGATCCGGTCGTCCCCATCACCACCCTCGATCTCGTCATCCCCCCGGCCACCCGAGACAAGGTCCGCGCCCGCGCCGGCCTGGATGAAATCGCCGCCGCTCCCGCCCTCGATCCGGTCATCGCCGCTGCCGGTCAGGATCGTGTCGCGTCCGCTGCCGCCATCGATTCGGTTGTTTCCGTCCCCGGCCTCGATCCAGTCATGGCCCGCTCCCCCATCAATGACGTTATCCCCGTTCAGCCCGAGGATGATGTCGCTGAAGCGCGTTGCGATGAAAAAGTCGATATTCGAGACGTCCTCGACATAGGCGATGACCGGCACGAAAGCGGTCGCGCTTGAGGTCTGGCCGCCCTCATGGATGGCCGTCACCGTGATCTCGCGGTCGGCATTGTCCATCAGGAACGTGTCTTCCGTGTTGTAGTACCGGATCGCCGCCAGCAGGGTCGTCATCTCGTCTGCCGAGAGCGGTTTCCCGGTCTCCAGAACGATCCGCCCGGTGCCGTCGCCCGACACCGAGGCGCCGAACTGTGCCAGCACGGCGGGATCGACCTGCAGCAGGCCGGGATCGCCCATCCGCGTATCCCCCAGTTCGATCACCAGCCGGATCGGCATCGGGCCGCCATCGGGATCGAAGATCGCGACATGGGCGACACCGTCGGCCGAAGAGACCTGGACGATTTCCACCCCGCTCCAGGGTGAGGCCAGGGCATCCGAGGCGGCAGCCTCGATTTCGTAAAAACCATAGTAGTTGTTGGTCGCGTCGTCCCGCTTATCGAGATCGATGACAACCGGATCATCGACCTCGACATCCACGTCAAGGGCCCCGATCTTCTTCTCCGGAAGCGGCAGCGAGGATCCGAATTCCTCGTTCCCCAGCAGGTCGAGGCCCGGGCGGCGCCCCGGATCATAGTCGATCGCGGGCGGAATGGCCGCCAGCGCCGAATGGATGACCGGCGGCGCTTCGACACCCGCCTGCGTCATGATCTCGGCCGTGTGGAGCGGCCCCATGCTGGCCAGCAGATCGGCGAGGGGCAGGACCTTGCCCTCGACCGGGCTGGTCAGGATGCCGTCAACCGGGTGCCCGTCCGGCGTCAGCGCGCCCTCGAGCACGATATGCCCCTTGTCCTCGAAGAGCAGGACCAGCCGGTGATCCAGCCGGACCATGGTGATCTTGCGGTCTGCCAGGGCGGACAGGTCCAGCGTATCTCCCGGGGCAACCTGGAGGACGATCGCCTCGTTTCCGGCCGGCGGAACGAGCTTGATCTGCCGGGCGGCAACCGGCACGGCATTGGCCGCAGCAAAGGGCTTGAACATGAGGGGCTCTTCTTGAAAACTGAAGTATTAGAAAGGACTAATTATAGAAAATCGAACAAAATTCGCGTCAACACAGAATAAACATTTCCCCGTTCCTGGCAAGTCCTGTTCAGGATCTGCCGGAATCAAGGTTACTGCGGACGGACGAACCGGGCGCTGCCGGGCGGCGGCACCGGCCGTGCGGGATCAGCTGCGCTGGTAGACATCCTCGAGGCGGATGATGTCATCCTCGCCGAGATAGGAGCCGGTCTGGACCTCGATGATCTCGACATCGATCTTGCCCGGGTTCTCGAGCCGGTGGACGGCCCCCAGTGGGATATAGACCGACTGGTTCTCGGTCAGTTCGCGCAGGTCGTTGTCGACCGTCACGCGGGCGGTCCCGCGCACGACCACCCAGTGCTCGGCGCGGTGGAAATGCTTCTGCAGCGACAGCTTGCCGCCGGGATAGACCACGATCCGCTTCACCTGGAACCGGCCCTGCAGCTCCAGCGTCTGGTACCAGCCCCAGGGGCGGTACATGCGGGCATGGTTGTTGGCCTGCGGCTTGCCATGCTGGCGCAGGGTATCGACGACCTGCTTCACCTCGCCGGCGCGGGACTTGTCGGCGACGAGCACCGCATCGCGCGTCGCCACGACGACGAGATTGTCCACGCCCAGCGTCGCCACCAGCTGGTTCTCGGACGAGACATAGCTGTTCCGTGTGTCGACCAGCACGGCCTCGCCGGAAATGGCATTGTTGGCGCCATCGCGGTCCGAGACATCCCAGAGCGCATCCCAGCTGCCGATATCCGACCAGCCGAAATCCCCGCCGATCACGGCGGCGCGCTTCGTCTTTTCCATCACCGCATAGTCGAACGAGATCTTGCGCGCGGCCCCGAACGCTTCCGGGTCGAGCACCGGCATGCCGAGATCCTGCCGCGCCTCGGCCAGCGCCTTGCGGATGGTTGCGACGCTGGCGGCATCGCCGGCCTCGTATTCCGCGATCACCGTGGCCGGGGCGAACAGGAAATTCCCGGAATTCCAGAGGAAACCCTGCTCGAGATAGCGGATGGCGGTCGGCAGGTCCGGCTTCTCGACGAAGCGCTTCACGGCCCGGACCTCGCCCGAGACCGCATCGCCCGGCTCGATATAGCCATAGCCGGTCGCCGGCCCGGCGGGAACCACGCCGAACGTAACGATCGAGCCGGACATCGCCGCCCCGCGCCCTTCGGCCACGGCGGCGCGGAACGCCTCTGGCCGGAGCACGAGATGGTCCGCCGCCAGCACGAGGGCCAGCTGGCCGGGGCTGGCCTGCTCGCAGAACAGGCTGCCCGCCACGATGGCCGGCCCGGAATCCCGGGCGACCGGCTCGAGAACGAGATCGGCCTCCGCGCCGATTTCGGCCATCTGGCGCTCGATCAGGAAGCGGTGACCCTGGTTGGCGATGATGATCGGCTTGCCGAACACCGCCGGATCCTTCAGCCGCAGGATGGTTTCCTGGAAGGTCGACCGTCCGTCGAAAAGCGGCGCGAACTGCTTCGGCACGGCCTCGCGGGAGAGGGGCCAGAGCCGGGTGCCGGAGCCGCCGCACATGATGATCGGACGAACGAGGGGGAAGGAAACGGACATGGCGACCTGCACGAAGGAGTTTCTCGGCGTTTAAAGGCACAAGCCTCGGGCCCTGACAAGCCTTCCGCGGCGCCTCGTGCGCGGATGGTCAGGGAAAAATGCCGGGAAGGATGCCTGTGCTGCCGCGCTTTCAGGCCGCGAGCGATTTCGGCCGGCCGGAGGCGGATGCCCGCCCGCGGCGCCGTGTTCCGGCGATGAGGTGGATGGCCGCATCGGCGAGGGGCATCGGGCGCGCGAAGAAATAGCCCTGCAGGTAGTCGCAGCGGATTTCCTTCAGGAACCGGATCTCCTCCTCCGTTTCCACGCGCTCGGCCGTCAGCTCGACGCCGAGCTGGCGCGTCAGCATCGCGATGGCCTGCACGATGTCGCGCGCGGTCCGGTCCTGCGTCATGGCCGCGATGAAGGCCCCGTCGATCTTGATCTTGTCGAACGGGAAGCGCCAGAGATAGGACAGGCTCGAATAGCCGGTGCCGAAATCATCCATCGCGATCCGGACGCCGACGGCCTTCAGTTCGCGCAGGCACTCGATCACCGCATCCGGGTTGTCGATCAGCACGCTTTCCGTCACCTCGAGCTCGAGTCGCGGCGGGGCGAGGCCGGTCTCGGCCAGGATGCGCTGGATGTCGCCGGCCAGATGGCCGGGCTCGAATTGCCGCGAGGACAGGTTCACGGCGATCACCATGTCGCCCGGCATCGCGGCCGCCGCCCGGCACGCCTCCTGCAGGACCCAGTCGCCGATCCGGTTGATCAGGCTGCTCTTCTCGGCCAGCGGAATGAAGACCGCCGGGGGGATCATCCCGCGCTCCGGGTGTTTCCAGCGCAGCAGGGCCTCGAAGCCGGCAATGGTCGATCGCGAGGTCCGGACGAAGGGCTGGTAGTGGAGCTCGAGTTCCCCGCGCGTGATGGCATGGGCGAGATCCGCTTCCAGCAGGGCGCGGTCGCGCTGGCGGTCCTCCATGTCCGGCCGGAAGATGCGGAAGGTCCGGCGCCCGGATTCCTTGGCGATGTAGAGCGCGAGATCCGCCTGGTGGAGCAGGGTTTCGGCGTCGCCGGGTGTCTTCGCCACCACGATGCCGAGGCTCGCGCCGATGGTCACGCGCGTCTCGCCGATCTCGAAGGGCTCCGACAGATGGGCAATGATCCGGCCGGCAAGGGCCGCAAGTTCGGGCTCGCCGCCCGGGGCATCGAGGGCGAGGGCGAATTCATCGCCGCCCAGCCGCGCGACGATCGCCTCCGGCGGGACCAGCACGCGCAGGCGCTCGACCACGGCCGCCAGCAGCAGGTCGCCCGTCCGGTGGCCATGCCTGTCATTCACCACCTTGAAGAAGTCGAGGTCGACATAGACCAGGGCGAAGGGGGTTTGACGCAGCGTCGCCCGCGTGGCGAGGCCGCCGAGGAGCTCGCTGAAACGGCCCCGGTTCACCGCGCCGGTAACTCCGTCGAAATGGGCGAGATAGGACAGCCGGTCGGCCGATTCCCGCGCCTCGGTCACATCGGAGCCGACACCGCGGAAGCCAAGGAAGCGTCCCGCATTGTCGAGGGCCGGTTCGCCCGAGAGGCGCCACCAGCGGGGCCTTCCCCCGATCGTCAGCCGGATCTCCACATCCCGGAAGGCCCGTCGCCGCCGGAAGGCGAGGATCAGCCGCGCAACGCTGCGCGGGTTCACCCCCGCATGATGGAGCCGGGTCGGCGCCGGGGTGCCCTCGATGTCGCGGGCCGGCAACCCGGCCGCCTGGGCAAAGCGTTGCGAGACGTGGCGGAACCGCCCGGCCTCGTCGATATGCCAGAGCCAGTCGCTGGCATGGTCCTCGAAACTCTTGAGCAGCAGCCCGATCACGCCCTTCTGTTCGAGCGCGTCCCGTTCGGCCCGGAGATGGGAGACCAGCATCCGCGCATGATGATGGGAGGCCAGCAGGGCAACGCCGACAAGCGCGAACTGGAGGATGCCGAGCAGCATGTCGACGGCACTCATCCGCGCGAGCAGGGCCAGCGTCGAGCCGAGCGTGGCCGGCAGCAGGAAGACCAGTGTCGCCCGTGGCATGGCGGAAAGGGCGAAGCTGCCGGCGCCGAGCATGCCGGTCAGGACTGCCGTGACGACGAGACGCTGTCCGTCTCCGGAATCCGGACCGGAAACCAGCGGCATCATGCCCCAGACGATCCCGAATACCGCAGCATTGACTGTTGCCCGGTGGATGGCCCGGGGCGAGGCCCAGTTGCGGGGCGGGGCCCGACGGAAGGCCCGCCAGGCACGCAGGGACCGCAAGACGAGGAACGAAAGCACCGCGCTCCAGAGGATGAGCTGGGGCAGCTTGGGATCCGTGGAATAGGATACGAGAAGGACGGCAATGCTGAACACGTTGCCGAGCATCATGGCGGGTGTCAGGCGCACCACGGCGCGGATCTGCTCCGCATGCGCCCGGCCGACAAATTCGGGATCCTGTCCCGCCAGGCCGATGAACCGGTCCTGGACCCTGAAAACCGCTGAAAGCAAGCCATACCCCCGCATGAAGCACGGGGACCCTAGGCCTCGAGTGGTTACCGGGACATGGCGAGAGTTTTCGACAAAGGCCCGGGACTGCGGACGTGCTTAAGGCGCCTTGTAGGGATTGCGCGGGATTCGAGGGAATTCCGCAGCATTCCGACAGGGCGGGCCTTCGCGCAATTCTATGTCCCGACGCCGTGACGCCCGGCGCAAGCGGGCGGGAAAAGCGGAAGCCGGTCAGGCACTCCGCCCTGCCGGCGCCTTGGCTGGACGCCCCGGCGCGCCGGGCGGGCCTATCCTCGACGCTCCCGTCAGATCCCGAGGATTGCCATGGACGAAACGCCTCTTCTTTCCCTGCCCTATCTTGCCGCCGGCCAGGCCCAGAAGCATGTCACGCTCAATGAATCGCTGCGCCGCCTCGACATGCTGGTGCAGCTTTCCGCCCGCTCGCGCCAGATCGGGCTGCCGCCGGATGATCCGGGCGAGGGCGCGCGCTTTCTCGTGCCGGACGGCGCGAGCGGCCTGTGGCAGGGCCATGCCGGGCAGGTCGCGGCCTGGCAGGATGGCGGCTGGATGCTGGTGCCCCCCGGTCCGGGCTGGCTGGCCTGGATCGAGGACGAGGCGCGGCTGCTGGTCTTCACCCCGGCCGGTTGGGTGCCGGCCATCGGCCCGTTGCAGGAACTCGACCGTCTGGGGATCGGCACCACGGCCGAGGGTGTCAACCGGCTCGCGGTTCGCGGCACGGCCACCCTGCTGACCCATGAAGGCGACGGGCACCAGCTCAAGCTCAACAAGGCGATGGCCGCGGCAACGGCCAGCCTGCTTTTCCAGACCGGCTGGTCCGGCAGGGCGGAGATCGGCACGATCGGCAATGACGCGCTCGCCATCAAGCTGTCTGCCGACGGCCAGACCTGGCTGACGGCCTTGGTGATCCAGCCCGATGGCCGTATCGGGCTCGGCGGCATCGCCGCCCCGTCGGTGTCGCTCCATCTCGCCGGCGCGCTCCGTCTCGGGGCGGTCACCCGGGCCGGCCTTCCCGATCCGGTCGCCAGCGGTGCCGGCGCGCTGATCCATGTCACCGATGCGGCCGGCGGCGCCGTGGTCGCCTTTTCCGACGGCACCGTCTGGCGCCGCGTGACCGACCGCGTGCCGGTTTCCTGAGCCGGCTGGCCGCGAACGATCAGGAAACCCTTGACCTCGGGGCCGGTTAGCAGGAAGAACCGGCCGGGAATACCGAACAGGCATGGCAAGCGGGGCACGTCGATGGGGATCGCCTTCCGGCTCTACACCCCTCCGAGGGTGATCGAGGAATGCGGCGATGGCTATTTCATCGCCCCGCATCCCGAGCCGCGCCGCGATGCGCCAAGCCTGACGGCCATCGTCCTCGGCGCCCGGCACAGCCTGCTCGGCAACTGGATGGTGGACAGCTACCGCGCCGGGCTCGACCGGTTCGACCTGCTCGGCCGGCAGGTGGTGGTGGTCAATTCGCCCGAGCACATCAAATATGTGATGGTGACCCGGCACCAGAATTTCGAGCGCAAGAGCCCGCAGATGCGGCGCGCGCTCGAAGTGCTGCTCGGCGACGGCCTTTTCATTTCCGAGGGCGAGATCTGGAAGACGCGCCGCCCGCTTGTGGCGGATATCGTCCACAAGAACCGAGTCCCGGCTTTCGGCGTCACGATGGAGCAGGTGACGCTGGCCTTCGCCCGGCACTGGGAGACCTTGCGCCCGGACGAGGAATTCGAGCTGACGGCCTCGATGGCCGAACTGACCGCCGAGATCATCGCCCAGACCGTGTTCGGCCGGAACCTCGGCGCGGCAGCGGCCCGGCGGGTGATCGAGGGCTTCACCAGCTACCAGAAGTCGATCGACAACTTCAATCTCGGCTATTTCCTCGGCTGGGACGAGGGCTGGCCGGTCATCCACGGGCCGGGCAAGCGCCGGTCGGTCGAGATGGTGCATTCGGTCGTCGAGGATGTGATCAACGCCCATCTCGCCGGCGACGGCGATACCGGCTCGATGGTCGACCTGCTGATCAAGCGCCAGCAGCGCAACCCTGAACTGGCCCTTGATGTCACCGCCCTGCGCAACGAGGCGGCCACGATCTTCATGGCCGGTCATGAAACCACGGCAACCACGCTGACCTGGGCGCTCTATTGCGTGGCGAAATCGCCCTGGGTGGAACAGAAACTGCTGGCCGAACTCGATACGCATTGCCCCGGCCGCACGCCGACCATCGAGGATCTCGACAAGCTCGATTATGCCCGCTCGGTCATCATGGAGACCTTGCGCCTCTATCCGCCGGTGCCGCTCCTGCCGCGCCAGGCGCGCGAGGCGGACGAGGTCGGTGGCCTGCCCGTCGCCAAGGGCGGGCTCGTGATGATCGCGCCCTGGCTGATCCAGCGCTGCCCGGATATCTGGGACAACCCGACCCATTTCATGCCGGAGCGCTTCGAGAACAACGCGCGCTACAATCCCTTCGCCTTCATTCCGTTCTCGGTCGGGCCGCGGATCTGCGCCGGGCTGAATTTCGGCCTGTCCGAGGCCATTCTCTGCCTGGCGATCCTGATCCGCAAATTCCGGGTCGAGCCGCGCGCGGGCTACGTGGCCGAGCCGGTCTGCCGGCTCACGCTGCGCCCGGCCGGCGGCATGCCCGTCACGGTCCATCCGCGCTGAGCCTCGCATGAGCACCGGCGAACGGAACGCGGAATACTGGGCCAAGCGCGCCATCTATCATGCGCTCGGCCTCCTTCCGACCGAATGGGTCTCGAATATCGGCGCCTATGGCATCACCCGCAACGTCCGGCTCAACCGGCCGGAAATCATCGCCAATGCCCGGGCCAATCTTGCCCGGCACCGACCCGGAGCGAGCGAGGCCGAGCTCGAGGCATGGATCGGCGAGTTCCTCGACGGGGTCGGCCGGATCATGGCGGAGTTCTCGGTCATCCACCGGTTCCAGCGCGAGGGGCGGCTGGCGGTCGAGGGGCTTGAATCCTTCCGCACGCTGGCCGGCCGCGAACCGCTCATCGCCATCGGGCTGCATACCGGCAACTGGGAGACGTTCGGCCCGGTCTTCCAGCAGGCCGGCATTCCGCTGACCTCGTTCTACCAGCCGCCGGACGATCTGCTCGAGCGCGAGGTGGCCGTGAAGACCCGCCAGCGATTCGGCGTCGACCTGCTCCGGCCCGACGCGTCCGGCGTGCGCGAGGCGATGCGGCGGCTGCGCGCGAATCGGGTGGTGATGATCTTCCCCGACGAAGCGCGTGAGGGCCGCACGATGGGCCCGCTTTTCGGCCGGGAGCCGCATGAAGCCGGCAATCTCTCGATTGCGGCGCGGCTTTCCCGCCATACCGGCGCGCGATTCGTGATCTGTCACAGCGAACGGGTCGCCGGCTGCCGCTTCCGGCTGCGGTTCGGCGCGCCTTTCGCCTTGCCGGAACGGCCCCTGCAGGACCGGCTGGCCGATGTCGCCTTCCTCAATGCCGAGGTCGAGCCGATCGTGGCCGCCAACATTCCCCGCTGGTACTTCCTCGACGATTCCATCGACCCGATTGTTCAGAAAATCTAATATATTTCATATGGTTAAATCGGCATTAAACCTGTTGCGAAATTGCGTCAGGGATCCACAATCGTGTCACGGATCATTTGCTTTCGCCGTGCGACTGTGTAGTCAGGGTGCATACGATGTGACGGGTTGGGTTTGGTAGACCGGATGATTTCCAGCGCTAGGACTTGGGCAGGCTTTGTTCTCGCGGCCATCGGCCTTGCGGGATGTTCGGCCCTGCCGTCTTCGGGTCCGACTTCGGCCGAGGTCACCATGGCCTCGTCCAGCGAGACCCAGATCCGCTACATCCTGCGCGATGTGAACGAGGAAGTCGTCACCATCCTCTCCGGCACGCGTGCCCGTTCCTTCAATGACAGCTTCGGCGATCGCCGGCCGCCGCCCTCGCAGCGGATCGGTATCGGCGACACGATTCTCGTCACCATCTGGGAAGCTGCGGCGGGCGGCCTGTTCTCCTCGCCGGCCATCGACCGCAATTCCACCGGCGCACGTTCGGCCGTCATCCCCGAGCAGGTTGTCGCCCGCGACGGCTCGATCACCGTTCCCTATGCCGGGCGCGTGGCCGTGGCCGGCCTCACCACGCCGGAAGTCGAGCGCCGGATCGTCGAGCGCCTGACCGGCAAGGCCATCGAACCGCAGGTCCTGGTCACGGTGCCGCGCGGCTTCTCGAATTCCGTCACCGTCCTCGGCGAGGTTACAGCCGGCGCCCGCGTGCCGCTCTCGGTCCGCGGCGAGCGCATCCTCGATGTGGTGGCCACGGCTGGCGGCATCCGCGCTCCGGCGCATGAAACCTTCGTTACCCTGCAGCGCGGCGGCCGCTCGGTCACCGTTCCGATGCAGCGTCTGATCCAGAACCCGTCCGAGAACATCTTCGCCCATCCGAGCGATGTCCTCACCGTGATCCGCGAACCGCAGACCTTCTCGGCCTTCGGCGCGACCGGTCGCAACGCGGTGGTGCCGTTCGATGCGGCCGGCATCACGCTCGAACAGGCGCTGGCCAAGGCCGGCGGCCTGCTGGACTTCCGCTCCGATCCGGAAGGCGTGTTCCTGCTGCGCTACGAATCAGCCGATATCGCCCGCCAGCTCGATCCGAATTTCGCGCTGGCGGCCCGCGATACCCGCGTGCCTGTCGTCTACCGCGTCAACATGCGGGATCCGCGCTCGTATTTCCTCGCGCAGAAGATCGACGTCCGGAACCGCGACATGGTCTATATCGCGAATGCCCCGCTGAACGAGCTCCAGAAGGTTCTGGCCCTCTTCAACACCGCGGCCCAGCCGGCCCTGACCGCCTCGGCCCTGGCCAGCGGGTTCTGATGGCATGGCCGGCGGATCCGGCCTTCCCGTCGCGGTCATCTCCGGCGGATCAAGCGGCATTGGCCTGGCGCTGGCCCGGCTGCTCGCCCGGGAAGGCTGGCATCTCCACCTGATCGCCCGGCGTCCGGCCCTGCTCGAGGAAGCCCGCGCGGCGCTGGTCGCGGAGGGTGCGTCATGTGTGGAAACCCACAGCCTTGATGTGACCGATGCTGCCGCCTGCGACGAAGCGCTCGCGGCAATCGGCGCCCGCCATGGCCGGATCGACTGGCTGGTGACCTCGGCCGGCATGGCCGAACCGGGTCTCTTCACCGAAACGCCGCTCGCCGCGCATCGCCTCCATATGGAGGTGAACTATTTCGGTTCGCTCCATCTCGTCCATGCGGCTTTGCCCCATCTGCGCGAGGGCAGCCGGATCACGCTCGTCTCCTCGGCCGCCGCCTTTGTCGGCATCGCCGGCTATTCCGCCTATGGCCCCGGCAAATTCGCCCTGCGCGGCCTCGCCGAATCGCTCCGCCTCGAGCTGGAAGGGGCTGGCATCACCGTCAGCATCGCCTGCCCGCCCGATACGGATACGCCGCAATATGCCCACGAGAACCGGACGAAGCCGCCGGCCACCCGCGAGATCACCGCCGGGGGCGGCCTGCTTTCGGCCGAGGCGGTAGCCCGCTCGATCCTCGACGGCGCCCGGGCAGGCCGGTTCATGCTGTTGCCCGGCTGGCCGATCCGGCTGCTCGGCCTGTTCCACTCGCTCTATGCGCCGGTTTTCCGCTGGCAGCAGCGGCGGATCCTGCGCCGGCATGCCGCGCGCTGAAATTTTCCGCATGGCGTCGGTAATGGGATTTTCCATAACCTTTTCAAGCTAACGTCCGCGAACGGGCCGGATGCCGGTAGGCAGCCGCCGGCCAAGGATGGCGGGGTTGAGAATGCAGAACCGGGTGGCGCGGGAACTGGACGTGATCGAGCGCAGGCTGGCTGACCAGCCGCCGGATCGCAGCCTCGGAATCCTCGTCGCCTGTTCCGGCGCGCGCGCCACGATTCTCGCGGATACGGCGGACATCGAGGCCGAGCGTGCCGGCCGATGGTCGGTCGGCAGTCTCATCACGCTGCTCGGGCGCTCCAGCCGTATTGTCGGCTTCGTCTACGAGATGAAGGCCGAGGGCGTCGCCACCGCTTCAGGCTTGCCGCCCCGCACCCATGTGCAGATCGAGCTGGTCGGCGAGATCCAGGATGACGGCCAGGGCCGCCCCGTCTTCCGGCGCGGCATCCGCGACTATCCGGGCCTCGGCACGAAGGCGCATGTCATCCGGCAGGATGACCTCGAGGCGATCTATGCCGTGCGCTCCAGCCATGGCGCGGTCATCGGGGCGCTGGCGCAGGCGCCCGACCTCAAGGCGCATGTCGATCTCGATGCCATGCTGCGCCAGCATTTCGCGCTGGTCGGCTCGACCGGGGTCGGCAAGTCGACCGCCTTCTCGATCCTGATGGCCGAGGCGATCGCGACCCGCCCGAACCTGCGGGCGCTGGTTCTCGATCCGCATAACGAATTCGCCGCCGCTTTCGGCAGGGATGCCGTGGTGCTCGACCTGCGCACCCTGGCCTTCCCCTATTACCTCTTCAGCTTCGAGGAATTCACCCATGTGCTGTTCCGTGGCCGCGAGGCCCCGGAGGGCGAGATCGAGTTCCTGCGCGAGGCCATCACCGAGGCCAAGGAAACCTTCCGGGCCGAGGCCAGCACCTTCCACAGCGGCATTCTCAAGCGCCAGTTGCGGGGCGAGAACCAGGCGACCTCGGTGGACGCGCCTTCGCCCTATCGCCTGGGCGATATCGTCGCCACGATCGACGAGCATCTCGGCCGCCTCGAGCCGCGCTACAGGCGCGCGGACCTGCGCAGCCTGAGGACCCGGCTCGACAGCCTGAAGAACGATCCGCAGTTCGAGTTCATGTTCGCCAAGGGCGAATCCGGCGATGTGCTGGAAGACCTGCTCCGCCAGATCTTCCGCATTGCCGATCCGGTCCGGCGGATCACGATCCTCCAGCTGGCCGGCGTTCCTGCCGATGTCGTCAGCGCCATCGTCTCCGTGCTCGCGCGCTTCGCCTTCGAGACGGCGATGCATGCCGGCGCAGGCTACGAGGTCATTCTCGCCTGCGAGGAGGCCCATCGCTACATCCCGCAGGAGGAGCGCAGCGCCTTCGGCCCGGTGCGGCGCGCCATCGCGCGGATCGCCAAGGAGGGCCGGAAATACGGCTGCTATCTCGGCCTGATCTCGCAGCGCCCGAGCGAGCTGGATCCGACCATCTTCTCGCAATGCTCGACGATCTTCGCGATGCGGCTGGCCAACGAGCGTGACCAGGATGTGATCCGCAGCGCCTTCCCGGATACATCGGCCCATGTGCTGAGCTTCCTCGCCGCCATCGGCAACCGCGAGGCCATTGCGTTCGGCGAGGCGCTGGTCATGCCGATGCGGATGGTCTTCGCCGAGCGGGCCGCCGGCAGTCTGCCGGCTTCGAACCACGCCCCGCATGCCGAACAGCAGGGGCTCAGCCTCCACATGCTGGTCGAGAGGCTGCGCGGCCGGCTGTGACCGCGTCAGCCCATGCCGGGTATTTTCTGTTCCCAGCCCGCCGGAATCCGCGCTAAAGGGCTTGGCGAACCGCCAGCGAAGCTGACCGCGTCCGGAGTCCGATGTCCTCGTCCCGTGTGATCCTGATGCTGCATGGCCCGACCGCGCCGTTCTGGCGCGAGCTGGGCCGGGGGTTCGAGGCCGCCGGCCATCGGGTGGTCAAGGTGCATTTCGCCCTGGGCGAGTTCATCTACTGGCGCCGCCTCGGTGGCATCCATTATCGCGGCCGTCTCCGCGCCTGGCCGGATTTCCTGCGCCGCCTGATCCGGCGTGAGGGCATCACCGATATCCTCTACTATGCCGATCGCTTCGCCTACCATGTCGTCGCCCGGCAGGTGGCGGACGAGGCCGGCATCCCGGCCTATGCCGTCGAGAACGGCTATCTCCGGCCCGACTGGATCACGCTCGAGCGGGGCGGCATGGGGGCCTATTCGCATATGCCGGTCGATCCGGATCGCTACCGCGCTCTCGCGGCGGAATGCCCGCCGCCGGATCTCGTCGTGCGCTACCCTGTCGGCTTCTGGACCGAGATCCTCCATGAAGTGACCTATTCCTGGTTCAACTTCTTCTGGCGGGCGCTCTATCCGGGCTGGCAATCCGGCAAATACTACAATTCCATTCTCGAAGTGCTGGTCGGCATTCCGCACCTGCTGCGCCAGAAGGCGCTGGCCCGGGCCGCGGAGGCGACAATCGAGGCGCATCTCGCCTCGGGGCGGCCCTATTTCGTCCTGCCGCTGCAATTGCAGGGCGATTACCAGATCCGCGACAACTCGCCCTTCACGCATATGGCGGAGATGATCGAGAGCGTTTTCGCCTCCTTCGCCCGGCACGCGCCGAAGGGGGCCGATCTCGTCGTCAAACAGCATCCGCATGACAACAACGCCGAGGATTTCGCCGGCCTGGTCGCCCGTGCGGCCGGGCGGCACGGCTTGGCCGGCCGCGTTTCCTTCATCGATGGCGGCGACCTCGGACGCCTGCTCGCCAGCGCCCGCGGCTGCGTGATGATCAATTCCACAGTCGGCCTGTTCTCGCTCCGCAAGACCTGCCCGACCAAGATCCTCGGCATGGCGATCTACGACATGCCGGGCCTGACGCATCAGGGTACGCTGGACAGTTTCTGGCAGGACCCGGAGCCGGTCGATGCGGCGCTGGTCGAGGCCTTCATCCGCGTTCTGGCGGCCACGATCCAGGTCAAGGGATCGTTCTACCATCCCGAAGGACGCCGGCAGGCGGTGGAGACCGTCATCCGCCGCATCCTCGACCGCAAGGTCAACGAGCCCGGCGGCTTCGTCGATCCGCCGCCCCGGCTGGAGGCCGCGCGCCGCCTCGGCGTGCCGGTGGATCGCAACCCCGTCGCCTGAGCCAACCCCGTTGCCTGAGCCAAACCCTTTTCCTGAACAAGGCGAGAGGCTCAGACCTCCTGAAGGATGCGCCCGATCTCGGCCATGTAGGTCGGCCAGTTGGCGGGCCGGAACTGCGACAGCCTCTGCTTCAGCGCGAGATATTCCGCGCCGTCCTGGCTGAGCCGGAGGATGTCCTGCTTCCAGCCGGCATGGTCGTCCGGCGCGCGGAACAGGGCCCAGTCGCCATTGGCATCGTGATGGGCGGGAATGTCGGAGACCAGCGCCGGCGTGCCGAGCGCCATGGCCTCGACCGGTGGCAGCCCGAAGCCTTCCGCGAAAGAGGGCATCAGCACCGCCCGTGCGCCCGCCATCAGCTCCGCAAGGGCCGGGCTCGACAGACCGCGCGCGGCGATGACGTGATCCACGAGATGCGGCGAGGCGGCAATCCGGGCCAGCACCTCGTCCGAGCGGAAGCCGGGCGCGCCGGCAATCACCAGCCGGGGCGCGGCGGCACCGTAATCGCGCACCAGGGTGTCCCAGATATCGAGGAGCAGGGCGTGGTTCTTGCGGGGTTCGATCGCCCCGCAGATCACGAAATAGGGGTGCTTCTGCAAGGCCGGATTCGGCGCGATCCGGCCGAGGAACAGGTCGTCGATCGGCAGCGGCACGGCATGGATCGGCTTCGGCGGCGCCTTCCAGTCCTGCAGGCGCCGCGCGATGCTTGTCCCGGCCGAGGCCGTGGGCACGATCAGAGCGCGCGCATGCCGCGCCACCTTCTTCATCACCCGCTCATGCGAGGTCACGGTCTCTTCCGCCACGAAATGCGGATAATCGAGCGGGATCACGTCATGGATCAGGAAGACCGGCGCGATATCCGGCCGGTGCTGGCGCCATTTGAAGGCGCCGGGAAAGGTGATGCCGTAATGGCCGATATCGAGATAGACCGTCTCCGGCGGCAGTTCCCGCATCGGCCGCCCGAAGCTGATCCCGTCCCCCAGCAGGACATGCGCCATCCGGTAGAGCGATCGTGGCGAGAACAGCCCCGGTTGTGCCGCGGCGGGGCGGGCAAAGCCGGAGGGATCGCCGGCGCGCCGGCGCCCGCCGAGACGGTCGATCACCCGGTCGAGGGCGGCATCATCCGCCGCGCCGCCATGTTCGCGCCACAGGGCGGCCAGCCGGTCCCGGCCGCGCAGAACCCGCTCGCGCGAAAAGAACCGCATGCCGAGAACGGTCGGGAGCACGCCATGGATCTCGCCCGGCCAGGTCTCGAAGAGATGCGACAGATAGCCGAAATCCACCCGGTCCACACCGCGCGGGGTATTGTGGATGGCACTCTGCGCAAGGCGGACGAGATTATAGGCGATGGGGCGGGCGGACATGGGGTTTCTGTGCTACGCCGCGCCCCACCTCGGAGCAAGTCCCATTTCCCCGGGGCGGGCCTGCCCGGGCCGGCTATCACCAGCCGATCCACCGCCGGAGCCGTGCCGGCAGGCTGCCTTGACCGCCAGCGGCGGCCGGATCCACCATGCGGCGGGTCTCGTGATGCGCCCGTTCGAGGCTGCGCAGCCGTTCGTCCAGCATCTCGGCCAGCTGGCGCGTCTGGTGATGGGCGCCTTCCATGGCGGCCTGCCACCGCACATAGCCGTCCAGCCCGTCGCGCTGCCGGACATAGCCGGATCGCAGGGCTTCCACCGTATCGCCCAGCCGGTCGACATGCTCGTCGAGCGCGGTCGCAAGGCAGACATCCGCGCGGGGCGGCGCCTCGGCCGGGCCCTGCTGGAGGAACCGGTCTAGCCGGTCGAGCAACGCCTGCGCCGACCAGACCGGAACCTCCTCCAGCAGGGATTCAAGCGCTTCGCGGAACGGGAAGGGCAGGTGGGTCGGCCGGAAACGCGGCCGTCGCACCGGAAAGGCCCGCAGCGGCAGGCTGGATGTCAGGTCGAACAGGAACTGCCCGAAGGCAAGCCGGAGATCCTCCGGCCAGGTGCAATTGACCGGCTCGCGTCGCAGCGCGCCGAAATCGATCAGACGCGCATCGCCGTCGGGGCCGAGCACCACGTTCCACAGGGCGACATCCGCATGGTACCACCCGCGCCTCTCGAGCCGCGCGAGCTGCCTCAGGATGCACCGCGTGATCCGGATGGCATCGAGTGGCTCGCCCCTTGCTTTCACGATATCCAGCGTCTCCCCCGGAAGCCGGCTGCGGCGGAGCCAGGCCTCCCGGTCCGTCTCCCCGTGCCCGAACAGGACGGGGTCATCCTTCGCCCGGTCCGGGCCAGCCAGATAGGCGGCCTCCCGGGCGAGTTCGGCGCGCTTGGCGTCCCAGTTCAGGCTGCGGAAGGTGACATGTTTGAGCATGTCGGGCCCTGACTCGATGTAAGCCTGCCCCGCCGCCTCGCCGTCATGGATCCCGACCACCGATTGCGAGCGGATCGAATCGATCCGGTAGAGGGCATTGCCGATCAGGGCCAGCGGGTTCGAGCAGAAGATCAGCGGCCGTGCGATCGCGGAGAGATGCGTCGGAAATTGCCGGATCTCGCGCACGAACCGGAAATCCTCGAGGAACGCATAAGGGTCGGCCGGCAGGTCCGCCGCCCAGTACGGCGGTTCCTCCCGCAGGGCCAGCTCGAACAGGGCCATCGGGCTGCGGGCGGCGATCCCCGCGATGAGCCGCCGGGTCGCGGCGAGGCCGATCCGGTGGCAGACGTGATGCATCACGCTCAGGCCGATCACGAGGTCGAACCTGTCGTCCGGCATTTCGGCGAGGAACTCGATCGCCTCCGCCTCCTCGAAATGCACCGCGAGATGCGGATTGTGCTCCGCCAGCATGGCACAGACCCGGATATTCCGCGGGTCATGGTCGATCCCCAGCACCAGCGCGCCGGTTTCGGCAAGACGCAGCGAAAGATAGCCCTGCGCGCAGCCGATATCGAGAATGCGCGGAGGCCGGCCATTCAGCGTGGCGAAGGCCTCGACAATCGGCAGGATGGCCTCGACGCGGTCCTCGGTTTTCCGGGAGGCGGACCAGCGTTCGCTATGGCCGTAGATGGGTTGATAGAATTCGGGCAAGGCCGCAACAGCGGCTTTCAGCAAAGGATCAATCAAAATAATCTACTCCTGAAATCAAGCCCCCTCTGAAATCGGGGTCAACATCACTTTCTTCAATTCAAAATGGCCTTCGATCGCGCCTTCCTTGAGGAAGATGCGCATTTCTATCGGTAATTCTCCGCGGTCATTGAAAAAATCGGTGACTGCGGTGAAAAAGCCTTCTTCCGGCAAATCAACAAGACTGAATGAAATAGTTTCATTATTTCGTGATATATCAATCTCCACACGGTTCTTGGAGAGATTGTTCTTCACTTCGAACTCGGCCATAGCCTGCCACCGGCCTGCCGGCAAGCACAGATAGGGCCCGAAATACAGAAAGCGCGCCGGCCCGAGCATGGTCTGGGGTTCCGGGCGCACCCCGCTGACGGCCTTCTTCTCGGTCTGGGAGAAGAAGATCTCGACGGGCCAGAGGATCGGCCGTGCCTCGCCGCCATTGATCAGCGTGACGATGGGCTCGTAGATGTTCCGCATCATTTCCACGGCATCCATGGTCAGTTCCTGGATGCCGAGCCCGGCCGGGGTGATGGTCGGGTCCCGTGCGACGAGAACCTCGTCGAGCTCGCGGTCGAGATCCTGAGGCAGGCGGATGTCGATCCGCGCCGCCGCCTCGACCAGCCGGGCGGGCTCCATCGGCATCTCGAGCACCTGGAGGATCGTGGCGAGCAGCATCCGGAGCGTCAGGCCGGGCCGGCGCAGCACGGTCTGCGTCGACCCGCTCTTCCGGACAGGGGCCGTGGTGCACAGGAAGGCGCAGGTATGCTGCAGCGCGACCGGCCAGGTGAAGCGCTTCTGGCGCAGGAAATTGCCGGCCAGGTCCTCCGCATATTCGTCGAACAGGATCGCGCGGCCCTGCAGCCGCCCCGCAATCTGCAGGAGGTCGCTTTCCGGCCGGCAGGACAGGACGAGGATGCCGGGAACCCGCCGGCCGGCCACCTGGTCGGCCATGTCCCGCACGGTCTCCGCCTCGATCGCCAGGACATCGGGCCGGGCCGCGGCCACGATGGTCCTCACGAGGTCATGGCAGAACCGTCCATAGATCGTGTCGCTGGCGAAGGAGGCGATCAGCATGGCGGGATCCATGCATCCTGCGGGGGCTGCATGGTCATCCAGCCCGGTCCTGCGACGCCGGAGCCTGGTCGAGGATCGCGGCGATCCCGGCCATCTGGCCGGCAAAATAGGCCGGCGAGCGTCGTTCCATCAGGCGGTGATAAGCCTTCTGCTGGCTCGCGATCACCGCCTCCCGCGCCGTCAATGCCCGCACCAGGGCCGCCCGGAAGGAGGCCTCGTCCATCGGCTCGGCGAGGAGCAGGTCGTCCGGCCTGTCGCCCAGCTCGTCGGTGATGAGCCGGATCCGCGCCGCCACGACGGGCGTGTCATAGGCCAGCGCTTCCAGCACCTGCGGCGGGAAATTGCCTTCCATCGTCGTGGTCAGGACGAGCGCTGCCGCGCGCGCATAGATCCAGCGCAGGTCGGCATCCGAGGATCCGGAGACGAGGATGACATGCGGCTGCATCCCCAGCCGCTGGTAGGCCTCCCGGACGGGCGGGAAATCATCGAGGCTGCAGGTCAGGACCAGCACCGGCGGTTCCATGCCCTGCGGCCCGATCTGGCTCCAGTCGCGGATCATCCCGGCGAGCAGCTCGAGCAGGAAGGCAATGTTCTTGTTGGGCCGGTTCTGCGTCGGGTAGAACAGGATCGGACGCTGCCGGGCAAGCACGGCCACATGGTTCTGGACCGGCGAGCCGGGCTCCGTCGAATCCGGTGGCGGCGCGAGGTTGAGGTTCGGCAGCGGGAACACGCGCAGCTTGGCGATGTCGACCTCCAGCTCCGTCTCGGCCAGGTAGGAGCGGGTGAATTCCGAGTTGGAAATGATGACACTGGCCGAACGGCACAGGGCCTTGCCGATCCGGGCATGCTCCTCCTGCCCCGGGAAGGCCTTGCCGTCCTTGTAGAAATGCGGCGTGTAATCCGGCAGGTACAGCGCGTGCCGCGTCGTCATCCGTGCCGCTTCCGGGAACAGGTAGTAATGCGGCACGATCACGCCGGCGGCCTGCGGATCCCCGTCGATTGCCTTGGCGACATCCACCGGCGTCACGACGGGCACGTGCTTCCGTGGCAGGAGCCGGGCCAGGCGCCATTCGACCTTGCGGAAGAGCGACAGTGCCAGCCGGGCCGCATCGTCGGGCAGGTTGCGCAGGAAGGCCGGCAGGTGGCGGAACGACCAGTAGCGCCAGCGCTTGCCGAACACGTCCAGCGCCTTCTCGGGCAGGGACGGCGTGCGGACATGATGACTCCGGATGGCCGGAAAATCATCGACGACCAGCACCTTCACCCGGCTCCCGGCCCTGGCGCCGAAATAACCCATCGTGAAAGGTGAATTGCCGTAGGTCGTTGTCACGACCACTTCGTAATCCGTCGCCCGGATGAGACCCTCGACGAACTGGCGCGCCACGCGGGGAATGCCTTCGGCGGAGAAATAGGCGCTCTCCCGTCGCCCGACGATGCTGCCCGGGAAATGGAACAGCAGGTAGATGCGCTTGCGGCCCGAGGCCGGCGGCACGGGGGGCGGGGTGTTGACGATCAGCGCCGGCGCAGGGTCCGCCCGTTCCGGGGCCATCCATTCCGCATGGGCCGCATCGAAGATCGGGTTCACATGGTCCCGGTGATAGCTCCGGGCGACGTCACCCTGGCTGGCGATGATCTCGGCAGCGAAAACCGTGTCCCGCTCGACCAGCCGGCGGCAATGATCGCGCGCGATATCCTCGTTATCCGCAAGGCCCGGCGCATCCTTGGGCAGCATCCGCGCCAGCAGGTTGTGGCGGATGGAGATGACCGGACCGCCGATCGTCATCATCTCGATCGGGGGCAGATAGGAAACCATCGGCCCGCCATGCGTGTAGAGAGCGCCGGCGGCGGTCTGGTAATGCCGCATCAGCTCGGCGCGCGGCAGGGTGCCGACAATCTGCGGATCGTCGAATTTCCGCGGTTGCACGCCGTAATAGCTGTAATACGGCGCGCCGAAATGCCGCTTCAGATGCCGGTAATGGGCATGATAGTACCGGTTGTCGATATTCGGGCAGGTGACCATGATCCGCTGCTCGCGCGGGCCTTCATAGGTCCCGGCAAGGTCGAGGATGTCATCGTCGATCTGGTAGGGAACGACGCGCATCCGGTCGAGCAGCCAGTCATGCTCCAGATCGACCGACCGGGCATGGAACGGCATGAACAGGAAGTCCGGGCGGTCGAGGATCAGACGGCCGGCGCCGTTGTTCCAGAGATATTCCGACAGCGGATAGGGCTGGCCATAGGTGCGGTAGATCAGTCGCCCCTTGTAGACCTTGAGGATCTCGGTCAGCCAGTCAGGGTTGATCGTGACGACAACCGTGTCGAAATAGGTGTTCAGCAGCTCCGCAATCGGCTCCGGCACCGAATTGTAGAAGAAATTATGCCGCGAGAGCGTCTCGAAAACCTCCCGGGGGAGGGTGGTCGGCTGCTCACTGTCCCAGTCGAGACTGGCCGACTGGTCATAGACCGGGCTCAGATACGGCGGGTTGAACACCTCGTAGCCAAGCGTCCGCAGCCGCACCAGTTCGGTGCGTACCAGCAGCTTGTGCATTCCAAGCCAGAAGATCCGTTTCACGGCAACCTCGCTCCGGAGCGTGCCCCGGTGCCGACCTTCAGATGATCTCGATTTCAGGGAACGGGAAGATCATCTTGCCGCCCTGGTTCATGTACTCCGCCTCGCGGCGCAGGATGCCGTCCTTGAAATGCCACGGCAGGACGAGGAAATAATCCGGATTCATGGCCCGGGCATCGGCTTCCGAGACAATCGGAATGTTGGTGCCGGGCGTGAAGGCGCCGAATTTTTCAGGATTCACCTCGGCAATGGCCGGGATCTGCTTGGCGGTCAGCCCGCAGAACTGCAGCACGACATTGCCCTTGGTGGAGGCGCCGTACCCCAGGATGGTCTTGCCGTCGGCAACGAGGCTGTCGATCAGCCGCACCAGATCGTCGCGATGGCGATAGACGCGCTCCTCGAATTCCCGGTAGGGCTTCGGCGTGCGCAGGCCCATGCGGTCTTCCTGCTCGAGCAGCCAGTCGATGACCGGGCGGTTCGGCCGCACCGAGCTGGATTTCTTCGCTGCCGTCACAGCGAAGCTGCCGCCATTGACGGCATTCATCTGCACATCGACAACCTTCATGTCCGCCGCATCGAGGATCCGCACCACCGCCGCCAGCGAGTAATATTCGAGATGCTCGTGGCAGATCGTGTCGTAGGAACAGAGGCGCAGCATCGAGGGCATGTAGCTCTGCTCGAAATGCCAGATGCCGTTCGGCGCGAGGACCTTCTCGATCTGGCGGGCGAAGCTGATCGGATCGTCGAGGTCATAGAACATCGCGATCGAGGTCACGATCGAGGCCGCTTCCTTCGAGACGCTCCAGAAATTGTCCGCCGAGAAGAAATCCGGCACCAGCTTCACATCGTCCGGATAATACTGGGCGAACTTCTTGCCGGTCGGATCGATGCCGATGCGCTTCAGCGCGCTGGTCTGATAGGCCTTGAGCGAGGTGCAGTCATTCGAACCGATATCGAGCACTGTCGAGCCGGGCTTCAGATCGGCGAGGCGCTCGAGATGGCGGATCTTCCGGGTGAGATGATCGACCATGCTCTGGTTCAGGCCGGAGCGATAGCCGTAATTCTCGCCGTACATCTCGCCGGAATCATAGGTATGCGCGAGCTGGAGGAGATCGCTCTTCGGTGACCAGACCAGCTCGAGCGGACCGCGCGTGATGACCTGGTTCGGATCCTTCGGGAAGACGCCGGTCAGCGTCTGTTCGCCGAGATTGAGCACGGAAACGAGATCGCTGCCGCCGCCGATCCGGCATTCGGTGATTCGACGATAACGCGACGACATCGGAGCCATACGAAATTCCTCTACCAGTCCCTTTGACCAATGGCCCCGCTATAGATAATGGAAGCCCCTGACGCAAACAGGGAATTCGATGGATCAACAGGTCGTCCCCCGATCCTGCAGGTCCGGGGCGGGCCGGCGGGCAAGGCATGGCACCGGTTCGTTTCCTCTCGCAGGGCATCGCCACCCAACCGAACGGCTGAAATGGTCCGGACACTCTTCGCAAGGCTGACCCTCGCCATTGTCGGCTGGGTCGAGCGCCATCCCCGCATCGAGCGCTGGATTGTCGCCAGGATGGAAGCGTCGCGCCTGCTGGACCGACTGGTGGTTGTCCTCATTGCCGGGCAGAAAGCCCGTGCGCACAGCTCGGCCGACAATCCCGAGGGCATCCTCTGGGCCCTCCGTCCCGACGGGGCGAGCCTCGAATACTGGACGGTGCGCCTTGATGCGCGCGCCCGGCGGAACGATCCGTCATGAAGCTCTGGCTGGACGGGCAATGCTTCCAGTCAGGCAGCCGCCGCCGCGGCATCGGCCGCTATGCCCTGTCCTGGATCCGCGCCCTGGCCGGAGAGGGTGCCGAGCTGGTCCTCTCCCTCAACGCGGCCATCCCCGGTGATCTCGGGGCCATCGAGGAGCAGCTTCGGCGCGATGTGCCGGGCCTTTCCATCCGGCATTGGCACGGCATCGCCGAAGCCGGGCTGGCCTTCACCGGCGCCACCGAACGGCGGCGCGTGTCCGAACGCGTGCTCGACCTGCATGTCGGCGCTATCGCGCCCGATGCCGCGATCTGCCTGTCGCCGTTCGAATCGATGTCCCAGCCCATCGTGCCGTTCCGGCCCGGACCGGCCTTTGCCCGCCCGGGCCTCGCCATCCTCTATGATTTCATCCCGCACCGGATGCCCGATGATTATCTGAAGACGGCGAAGGACCGCGCGGCCTATGCCGGCCTGGTGAAAAGCCTGCGGGTCTTTGACGGCTTCCTCGCCATTTCCGCCTTCGCGGCGGCAGAGACCCGGGCCATTCTCGGCACCGGGTCCGTCACCAACCTCTCCGCCGGCATTGCGCCGGACTGGCTCGCCGGCACCGTCAAGCCGCGACAGCCGGGTGCCCCGTTCACCCTCCTCTATGTGGGGGCGCTCGATCCTCGCAAGAATGTCGGGAGCTGCCTCGAGGCGCTGCAGCGCGTCCGGCAGCAGGGCGGCCCGCCCTTCCGGTTCGAGGTGCATGGCGCCTATGCCGTGGAGGAGGGCGAGGCCCTGCGCGGGCAAGCCCGCCGCCTCGGCCTCGCGGAGGAGGATCTTGTCCTGGCCGGTCCGTTCCGCGACGAGGACCTCGTCTCGATCTATCGCCGGGCCGACCTCGTCATCCAGCCGTCGCTGATGGAGGGATTCGGCCTCACCGCACTCGAGGCCATGGCCTGCGGGGTGCCGGTCCTCGCGGCTCGCGCAGGGGCCCTGCCGGAGGTCGTCGGCCTCGACGAAGCCCTGTTCGATCCGCGCGATCCGGCCGAACTGGCTGGCCGGATCCTTGCCCTGATGCGCGATCCGGACCTCTGGGAACGGCATGCACGGCACGGCCTCGCGCGTGCGCCGGAATTTACCTGGACGCGCTCCGCCCGCGAGGGGCTGGCCGCCATCGGTGCCATCGCGGCACGCAAGCCGGCTCCACCTTCGGTGCAGGCCGAGGAGGATGCACTTTTCGAAGCGGTTGTGGCCGAGGCGGAAACCCTGTCGCACGGCAACCTCGCCCGCCTGCTCGCGCTCAATGCCCCGAAAGACCCCGGCGGCCGCTGACGGCCCGGGCCGTCAGCTGCGGGATGCCTCGCGCACCACGCGGCGCTGTTCGTCGAGAATGTCGCGCAAGGTCTCGGCGAGCGGAATTTCCGGCACCCAGCCCAGGCATTCACGGGCATAATCGGCATTGCCGGCGAGGCTGCGGATATCGTTCGGCCGCACGCGTTCGGGATCCACCTCGACCGCGATCGGCACGGAGGACAGGGCGATCAGCCCCTCGAGCAGGTGCCCGATCCGTGTCGGATGGCCCGAGGCGAGATTGATCATCGCGCCGGCCGGCAGCGTTTCGGCCCGCGTCACCGCCAGGCTGTAGGCGCGGGCGACATCGCGCACATCGATGAAATCCCGCTCGGCATCGAGATTGCCGACCTTGATGACCGGCGGTTGCAGGCCGGCCTCGATCCGGGCGATCTGCGCCGCGAAACTGGGCACGACGAAGCCGGCGCCCTGGCCGGGACCGATATGGTTGAACGGCCGGAAGCGGATCGTCCGGAGTCCCTGCGCAGCCAGCGCGCCGAGGGCGAGATCGGCCGCGGCCTTGGTGGCGCCATACTGGCCCATCGGTTTCAGGAGGTCGCGCTCGCTGAACGGGCGCCCTTCCTCCGGCTTGCTGCCATAGATCTGGCTGGAGCCTGCAAAGACGAACGTGCCCTCCGGCGCGCTGGCCTTCAGCGCATGGGCGAGGTGCAAGGTGCCCATCAGGTTGACCTGCCAGGTGAGGTCGGGGTTCCGCTCCGCCACGGAGACGTCGGAAATGCCGGCGAGATGGATGATCGCCGCCGGCTTGAGCGCGTCGACAAGGTCGAAGGCCGCCTGCCGGTCCGTGATGTCGAGGAAGACACCGCGCCCCTGCGGCAGGGCGGCCTCGCTTTCGCTGCGGCGGGCGACGACAAGGTCCAGCCTGTCGCCCAGCATGCCGGCAAGGCTGGTGGCCACGTGGCGTGCCACGAACCCGCCTCCGCCTGTCAGCAAAACCCGCATCGTTCTTGCCCCGGAACCGGTATCAGAGGGTCACGCCGTCTTTCGCGCGCTTCAGATCCGCCTCGATCATCTCGACCACCAGCTGCTCGAGCGTGGTGCGGGCTTCCCAGCCCAGCTTCGCCTTGGCCTTGGACGGATCACCCAGCAGCACCTCGACCTCGGCCGGCCGGAAGAACTGCGGATCGATATAGACGTGATCGTCCATGTTCAGCCCCACGGCTTCGAAGGCCAGCTTGCAGAAGCTGCGCACCGAGACCGTGCGGCCGGTGGCGATCACGTAGTCATCCGGAATGTCCTGCTGGAGCATGAGCCACATCGCCTCGACATAGTCACGCGCATGGCCCCAGTCGCGCGTGGCATCCATATTGCCGAGCGCCAGCTTGTCCTGCAGGCCCAGCTTGATGCGGGCCACGCTGTGGGTGATCTTCCGTGTCACGAACTCGATGCCGCGCAGTGGCGATTCGTGATTGAACAGGATGCCGCTCGACGCGTGCAGGTTGAAGCTCTCGCGGTAATTCACCGTCATCCAGTGGCCGTAGAGCTTGGCGACGCCATAGGGCGAGCGCGGATAGAACGGCGTCTTCTCCGATTGCCGTTCCGCCTGGATCAGGCCGAACATTTCCGAGGTCGAGGCCTGGTAGAACCGCGTCTTCGGCGAGACGATCCGCAGCGCTTCCAGCACGTTGGTGACGCTGATGCCGGTGACCTGCCCGGTGAGAAGCGGCTGCTGCCACGAGGATTTCACGAAGGACTGCGCGCCGAGATTGTAGAGTTCGTCCGGCTTCACGGTCTCGATGATGCGGATCAGGCTCGAAAGGTCGGTCAGGTTGCCGTCATGGAGCTGGACATCGTTCTCGATGCCGAGCCATTTCAGCCGGGTGCCGATCACGTCCGCCGAGGCGCTGCGGCGGACCAGCCCGTGGACCTGATACCCCTTTCCGAGAAGGAGCTGCGCGAGATAGGCGCCGTCCTGTCCGGTGATCCCGGTGATCAAAGCTACTTTCATGTCGAATCCACTATCGTCGGTTTGGAAGGCCGTGCCGCCCGGTCGAAACTGCCCCGACATAAATCGGAGCGGTGCCGGAAAAACAAGGCCGAATCGACACATCCGGCCAAGGGCGCACAGACGATCGCGACCGGACCGCCCTGCCGGGCTGCCGTCCTCGCCCGGAAGGCTGCATCAGAGCGAGTGATAGATGTCCAGCGCGAGGTCGAGATCGGAGAAGACCCGGCCGCGGCCATTCTTCAGGATCAGCGCCTTGTCGCAGTAATTGCGGATGATGTTGATGTCATGGCTGACAAGGATCATCGCACAATGCTTGCGCTTGACGAAAAGCTCCTCGTGGCATTTCCGCTGGAAGCGCTGGTCGCCGACCGAGATCACCTCGTCGATCAGGAAGCATTCGAAGGCCACGGCGAGGGTCAGGCCGAAGGCGAGGCGCGCCCGCATCCCGGAGGAATAGGTCTTCACCGGCAGCAGGAGGTGCTTGCCCAGTTCGGCAAAGTCATCGACGAGTTCGATCGTCTCCTGGATCGGCACGTTGTAGAGGCGCGCGATGAAGCGGATATTGTCGATGCCGCTCATCGTGGTCTCGAAGCCGCCGGCAAAGGCGATCGGCCACGACATGAACAATCCGCGCTCGATGGTTCCGGCGGTCGGCGGCTCGACGCCGCCGATGATCTTCACCAGCGTCGATTTGCCCGCACCGTTGCGGCCGAGCACGGCGATCTTCTCGCCGGCCTCGACCTCGAACGAGACATCGTTCAGCACCCGCCGCATGCCGATCGGCGTGTGGTAATCCTTGATGATCCCGTCCATCCGGATCCGCGCCGACGGGCTCTCCGGCCCGATCGCCTGCGGCAGCCGGAAGGAATTGTCTCCCGTCAGGGCCGGTACCGAAGCTTCGGAAACCGCCGTGATGCTCATGCCTGATGCTCGAGGATGATGTCGATCAGCGACTTGATCGTCCAGAAGATGGTGAGCGCGATGCCCGCCACCAGGGCAATCATCAGCAGCCGCATCGGGTAGGTCGGCATGTCGGCGCTGTTCGGCGCCACGATCGTCTGCAGGTAGATCCGCTGTGTCTGGGCGAACTGGCGCGCCTTCTCGAGCTCGATCAGCGCGGCCCCGAGACCCTTGGCCGCGAATTCGCGCTCCAGCGACAGGCGCTCGAACCCTTCCAGCTTCGTGGCGATGGAGCGTTCGTCACCCGCCACGTTCCGCCGCAGCTTGTCCAGCTCGTCCCGCAGGGTGCGGATCCGCTCCCGGGCGGAGCCGATGGTCGGGTTGTCCGGCGTCTGCGCGACCTGCTGCGCCAGGGCGGCCTCCATCCGCGAGACCTCGGTCGAGATCTTCGCGAGCGTCTCCAGCGAGGCGGCCGATTCCTTCGCCGGGTCGATGATCATCTCCCGGTTCCGGTATTCGGCGAGGCGCCGCTCGGTCTGGCCGAGCCGGTCGGTGCTCTCGCGGACCAGCATCTCCGCATAGGCGATCGCATCCTTGTGCGCCCGGACATTCAGCCGGTTGATGAAGGCCTCGCTGCGCTCGATGATCCGGCGCGAGAGCTCCTGCGCATCGTCCGGCCGGTAGGCGAAAACCCGCATGGTGGTGATGCCGGAACTGGTATCGACATCGACATCGACCTTGCGGAGATACGCCTTGAACAGGGCCTCGTCATTGTCGCGCGAATAGAGGTTCGGGAACCGCGTGATGAAATCCGCCTCCGGCCGGCCGAGAACCGGCCGCAGGATGCCTTCCTTCTCCAGCTCGGAGGCCATGTCGCGCGAGCGGATGAAGGCGCCCACGGCATGGGTCTCGTCGGCCGCGCGCGACATGCCCGGTGCCTGGCCCAGCATCGACAGCACGCTGTCGCCGCCGCTCGACGCCGAGCGCACGATGAACTTGGTCTCCGAGGCATATTGCCCCGCGGCAATCAGCCCGAAGAACAGCGCGGCCACGAGGCAGGGCAGGGCAACGATGCCGATGAAGAGGCCGTAGCGGCCGAAGAAACCGGCGAGCCCGCGCGGGCCGGCAGCCTCGGCATCGGCCTCCTCGGCGAGCTGCCCCCGTGTGACCGGCGTGAGCGCGACCGAGAACGGCACCGGCACGGCGCCGGGCGATTCATCGTCGTAGAGGGGGCTTTCCGCGTTGCGGGACATGAGCTTCGACATGGCGTTATCCCATGCTCACGCGCTGCTGTGCCCGGCGGACCAGCGGCAGGCCGATCGCGGTCACGGTCAGGCAATGGGCGACGATGAAGCCGAGATCCCAGTAGGTCGTGACCTTGGCCCCGAAGAACCCGGCGCGGAACATCTCGAAGAGATGGACGAGCACCGACCATTGCACGAGCTTCTGCGCCGTGTCCGGCAGCCAGTTGACCATGAAGAACGCGCCGGTGATCGGGATCGAGATATACATGAGCGGGCTGACGAACCGCTCGGTCGCTTCCCAGATCTCGGTGATCCCGGCCAGGATCAGCCCGAAGCCGAACCCGTACCAGGTCATCAGGAACCAGGCCCCGAGCAGGAGCAGCGGGTCATCCATCGGCTCGAACACGCCGAGCAGGGCCAGCGGCACATAGGCCACGAAGAACGCGGCCAGGCCACCGAGGCTTTCCAGCGCGATGCGCGAGATCAGGATGTCGAGATAGCGCACGTTCCGGTGGAACAGCAGGCCGACATTGTGGCGCATTGCGTGGATCGAGCGGAACACGCAGTGCCGCCACAGCGTCAGCATGGAATAGCCCGTCAGGACGAAGGGAATGATGCCAAGCTGCTGGCTGTGCCCGCTGCCGGTCATCGACACCATGAACATGACCGCAACCGTCAGCACGAGCGGTTCGCCCATGATCCAGAAGAAGCCGAGATTCTCGTGGCCGTAGCGGGTCAGTGCCTCGCGGATCATCAGCGCCGAGACCACGCGCAGCTGCACGGCGGAAGCCTCGCGCAGGCCGCGCTGGCGCTCGATGACCCGGGCCTGGCGCTGCAGGTCTTTCGGATGCGGGTTCATTGCTTGTGCTCCCGCGCGCCGACCGAGAGGATCCACAGAACGGCGAAAACGGAGAAGCCCAGGATCAGGATGGTGAAGATGCCGCGGATGCGCCGGGGTTCGGTTGCCTGATCGGGCAGGTTCGAGGCGACGATCGGCTCGATATAGATATGCTGGCGCCGGGCATCCTGCCGCGCGACATCCAGCGACTTGATCGCCGCGGCGAGGCTCTTCTCCGCAAGATCGCGCTTCAGCGTCATCTGTTCGTAGACGGCCATTTTCTCCGACAGGGAATTGGCGCTGCCCGTCAGCTTGGACTGCTCGACCTTCACCCGTTCCTCGAGGCTGGCAATCCGCGCCACCAGCGGCGGAATGGCCGGGCTGACCGGCGAATTGGTCCGCAATTCCTTCAGCTGCGCCGAGGAATAGGCGATATCGGCATTCAGCGTCGCGATGGTCTCGATAATGCCGAGCGAGGATTTCGACGGATCGATCAGCAATTCCCGGTTGCGGAACGTGGTCAGGTCGGCCTGGACATCGATGATCCGGCCCTCGGCGGCGCGCACCTCGTTGACGGCAACCTCGACGATATCGCGCTGGGCGCGATGGTTCATGCGGTTGACCATCTCCTCGGCCAGCGCCATCAGCGTCTGGTTGATCTTCTGCGCCGATTGCGGATCGAACGAGACCACCCGCAGGATGCTGATGCCGCGGACATTGTCCTCGACGATCGTCACCCGGTCGAGGAAGTAATCATAGCGGGATTCGAACGACCGATCGCGCCAGAACCGCGGGAACCGCGACAGGAAATCCGCCTTCGTGGTGCCGTAGATCTCGGCGATCGACAGGCCGCGCTCCTCGAGGGCACGCACCGCATCGCGCGACTGGAGATATTTCTGGATCGCGTAGGAATCATCCACGGTCCGGGCGAGGCCGAAGGTTCGGAACAGCATCTCGAGGCCGCTCGCCTTCTGGCTGGACACCGAGCGGACGATGAACTGCGCTTCCGAGACATAGCGCGGCGAGGCGATGAAACCGTAGAAGGCAATGGCGAGCAGGGTCGGCAGGATGACGAAGAGCAGGAAGGTGATGCGGCTCATGCTCGCGCGCTTGCGCGCCGCGAGGATATAGGCCTCGGATGCGTCATAGACGCCCGACGCCATGCGACTGCGCGTCGATGGCCGCGTCCTGACCAGTTCCGATAGTGGCTTACCGTCCATTCACCCTCTGCCCGCGGCGCCTGCCGGCGCCCCATTCTCCGGCCCGATACCGGCGAAGGGCCACCCCGCCGGACCAGCCTTGCCCGGCATTGTGTCCTGCGCATGGCATAGACGATCTTGCCGGGAAGGAACAGGGCCCACGCGGTCGCCGGTGGGCCGGTCCTTTCTACGTGAACGACCACCCGGCGCTGCCGAGATTCTGCAACGTCGCCAGCTGGGTATCGACGAAGCGGATCGTCGTGCTCCCGGCCGTGAACAGCACATCCCCGCCGGACTGGCTCATCGCCGCCAGCGCCTGCCCGGAATTCGAATAGCCGAACCCCACCAGCCGCAGCGAATCGAACAGCTCCAGCCCGTAGATGTAATGCGTGCCGGAATCGCCGGAGGTCACCGTGAACATGTCCGATCCGCGATGGCCGGTGAGGTGGTTCACCCCGCTCTCCCCCACCAGCACGTCGCGCCAGTCCGTGAGGTTGTTGCGCATGAAGCTGTCGAGGCCCGAGGCCATCAGGTTCACATGCTCGGTCGATTCCGAGAAGGTCACCAGCAGGTTGGCCCGGGTCATGCCGTTGACCAGCTCGTTCACCCAGTAGGAGAGGCCGCCGGAATCCGCCGTCCGGTTGAGGACGTTGAGGTAGAGCCGCTCGACATATTGCGTGTTGCTCAGGCTGCCGATCGCGCCATAGGTTGCGGTGAATTCCGCCGAGTTGATGAAGGCATTCGCGATCTCGCCGATCGAGGTGCCACCATACATCGAATCCCACCAGCCGGAGAACCCGCCCGCATCGGCCGTGCGGTTGAAGGCGGAATCGTACATCCGGAAGACCTGCCCCGAGATGTTGCGGAACTCGCTGGTATTCTTGAACTCCGCGCTTTCGGAGAAGCCGAGCACCACGGTCTCGCGGCTGGTGCCGGAATTGAGCTGCGACACCCAGCTGTTGAGGCCCGCCGAATCCGGCGCCCGGCCCAGCACGTTGTTGTAGAGCGTCGTGACGAAGGCCGAATTGGAGAGCGCGCCATAGACATTGCTGAATTCGGCCGAGTTGATGAAGCCCGTCACGATCGAGTTGAGCGACTGCCCGGCATTGAGGGCATTGGTCCAGTTCTGGAGCCCGCCATCATCGGGCCCACGATCGAGCGTGGCGATGTAGAGCCGGCGCACCGAGGCGGCATTCGGGTTCCAGGAGACGATGCCCTCGGCGATCAGCGTATCATTGCCGGAGCCGCCATAGAGGACGTCGCCGCCATTCCAGCCATAGACCGTGTCATTGCCATGGTAGCCGCTCAGGATATTCGCGACGCCGTTGCCGTAGATCGTGTCATGGCTGCTGCCCCCGACCGCATTCTCGATCACGCTGGTCGTGTAGATGCCGATATTGCCGGTCAGGCCGCCGATATTCGAGAAGGCCCCGCCGGCCAGGTTGATCACCTGCGCCTGGCTGTAGCCGGAAACATCGAGCGTGTCCGTGCCGCCGCTGTCATAGATCGTCAGCGCCGGCGCCATGCTCCAGTTGCCGAACGTGTAGAGCTGCGCGGTCGCGGCATCGAGCCCGGTCACGTTGAAACCGTAGGTCGTGTTGCCCGAACGGGCCGTCCCGGCACCGTAGACGCTCTGGACGGCGTAGATATCGGCCATCATCGGCGTGAAATTATAGCGGTACGAGGCGCCGCCATACTCGTCCTGGCCGAAATACGACATGATCGTGTATTGGGTCGTGTCGTTCCGGTAGTGGTTGTCGACGCCGTAGGTCGCGTTCCCGTTGTAATTGCCGCCATGCCCGAGCCCGAGCGTATGGCCGATCTCGTGGATGAAGGTGCCGAACGTGTAGCTGTCGACGGCGCTGGTGCCGCCCTCCCAGTTCGACGCGACATTGATCTGGGCATCGGTGATGTTGCCGTTCCACGTCCAGGACTGCGCATAGGCGCCGCTGGAATTGTCATCCAGCGTGATCTCGGCTGCACCGCCGGTTTCCTGGAAGGTCAGGCCGCTGACTTCCTGCCAGGTGGCGAAGGCCAGGCGGGCGAGCGTGGCCCGTGCCGCCGAGAGGCCGGCGACATTGTAGGTGATCGTCGTGTTGCCGGGCGCCCAGCGGAAGGCCGAGCCGCCCTGATCCTGCCAGTAGCCGTTGAGCAGCTGGTTGGAGATCTGCGCGATCGAGTAGACAGGCAGACTGGAATCCGCGGTGTAGACCGCGCTGCCGGCCTCGGAGACCGGCACATCCGAAACGAAGCCGCTGCTGTCGCGCTGACCGCAGATCCAACACATCGCCGCAACCCTCGCAGGCAAAAGACTTCAGCTTGTCTCACATCAGTCTTAAACAAATCGGCAGCATTGTGTCTCGAATGCTCGAGGGATGGCTGACAGATCCTTATCAACAGGGATGTTGCGGGCCGTAACGACAGGCCCGGCCGCCCGCCTCCGGCGCCTTCACCCGTCGGCAGGTTCAGCCAGGAACCGAAACCTGCCCCGACAGGATGGCCTTCACCGAGATGTCGCGGATCTCGTCGAGCGTGGTGGCGACGGCATCGACCGCCCCGGCGATCTGCGCCTCGCTGTGCGTGGCGTTGATGAAGAAGCGAAGCCGCGAGGATTTCTCCGGCACGCCGGGCGGCAGGATCGGGAAGGCATTGTAGCCCTTCCGCTTCAGCTGTTCGGACAGGACCAGCGTCCGGGCCGTCTCGCCGACAATCACCGGGATCACGGCATAGCCCCAGGCATCGCCGGTATCGAGGCCACGGGCCTTGGCGAGACGCAGGAAAAGCTGGCTGTTCGCCTGCAGCTTCGCCACCCGCTCCGGCTCGCGGTTCATGATTTCCAGCGCCTTTGCCGAGGCGGCAGCGTTCGAGGCAGGCATGCCGACGGAATAGACGAAGCCCGGCGCGTGGCATTTCAGCAGGTCGATGGCGATGGCATTGCCGGCGACATAGCCGCCACAGCCGACCAGCGTCTTCGACAAGGTGCCGAACCACAGATCGACCCCTGCCGGATCGACATTCTGGTGTTCGAAGATGCCCCGGCCGCGCGCGCCGAGCACGCCGAGGGCGTGGGCGTCATCCATCATCAGCCAGCAGCCGAACTTCTTCTTGAGCGCGACAAGGCGGGCCAGGTCCGGCCCGTCACCATCCATCGAGAACAGGCCCTCGGTGATGATCATCGCGCGCTCGAAGCGATGGCGCTCGCTTTCCAGCAGCGTTTCCAGCGCATCGAGATCGTTATGGGCGAAGTTCCGCCGTGTCGCGCCGGAAAGCTGCGCCCCGACCACGATGCAGTTATGGCTCAGCACATCATGGAAGATGATGTCCTTCGGACCCATCAGGCTCGCAATCGTCGAGACGCCGCCGGCATGGCCGGAATTGAACACCACGCAATCCTCGGTGGCATAATTCTCGGCCAGAAGGCGCTCGAGATGGCGATGGATATCCCGCTCGCCGGCGCTGATCCGGCTGGCCGAAACCGAGGTGCCGAAACGCTGTGTCGCCTCTTCCGCGGCCGCGACGATCTCGGGATGGCCGTTGAGGCCGAGATAGTCGTAGGACGCGAAATTGGTGAGTTTGCGGCCCTCGAGAATGGTTTCCGCGCCAGCCCGGACATCGTGCAGCCGGTAATAGGGCACTTCCAGCCGCGCGAACTTCGCGAATTCACGCTGGAAGGTGATCTGCTGGTATTGCGGCAGGGATTCGAAGCGCGTGTCGTAGTTGCGCTCCGGCAGGTCCGGTCGCGCCGTCGTGGCGGATGGCGCCTTGCGCATCATCGACAGGAGCGCGTTGACGTCTTTTCCGCCTGCACCGCTCATGGCCCGCGCCGGCCTCCCGCCATTTTCAGCTTCTGCGAAAGGGCTTCCGCCTCCTCGCTGGTGATGTTGCCGCCATGCAGGCCCGACATCGCGAGCGCGATATTCGCGCCCGGATCTGCCGCATCCTCGTCACCGCCGCCGCCGCCGAGGCTGGTATGGATCATCGCCGCGATATCGCCGAGGCGGCGGTCCCCCGCACCGACCAGGGGCACATCGGTGCCGCAGAGCCGCTCGATCGAAAGCTGCAGTTCCAGTGCCATGAGTGAATCGAGGCCAAGCTCGCCGAGCGGCCGGCTGACATCGATCTGCTCCTCCGGCATGCGCAGGATATGCGAGATCTCGCGCTTGAGCGCACCGACGATGATGGTGATCGCCTCGCTGCGGCTCTTCCCCTCGATCGCGGTGACGAGATCGCCTTCCTGCTCGCCATCCTCCTCGCGCCGGGCGAGGCCGAGGCCGGCAAAGGCCGGGCTGTTGATCAGCCGGAGCTTTTCCGCCGCCGCGCCGGGCGAGATATTGGTGTAGAACTGCATCGGCCCGACCTCGTTGCCGAGCACTAGCAGCCGGCCGAGATGCGCGAGGCTCTCCGACGAGGAGATGCCGACCACGCCGGTCGTGCGCCGCAGGCGACGGCCGAGCTGCTTGTCCCGCGCGATGATCCCGACATCGGAAATCGCGCCCCAGCCGATGGCGAGGGCCGGCTTGCCCTGCTTGCGCCGCTCGCGGGCAAAGCCCTCGAGCCAGGCATTCGCGGCCACATAGGCACCCTGGCCCGGGCTGCCGATCACCGTCGTGGCCGAGGAATAGACCACGAAGAAATCCAGCGGCTGCCCGGCTGTCGCCGCGTCGAGATGGCGGGCCCCGTCGATCTTCACCTGGAGCACGGCCCGCAGCCGGTCCGGCGTGAGGCCGCTGATCATGCCGTCATCGAGCAGCACGGCAGCATGGATCACGCCGCGGAGCGGCCCGTGACGCTCGGCGATGTCCCGGACAAGGGCGTCCACCGCCTCGCGGTCCGAGACATCGAGCGCGACGATCTCCACCGTCACGCCTCGGGCGCGGAGGGCGTCGACCTCGCCCTCGAGACCCTCCTCGACGCGGCCGCGCCGCGAGGCGAGGACCAGCGTGCCGGCCCCCTTGCCCGCCAGCCAGCGGGCCGTGGCAAAGCCGAGGCCGCTTGTGCCGCCGACGACGAGATAGGCGCCCGGTTTCGCCCGGAACTGCAGGCCGGTGATCGAGCGGCTCGCCAGTTTCGACGGGCGGACCACGATCTTGCCGACATGCTCGGAGGCCTGCATCAGCCGGAAGGCCGTGCCGACATCCTCGCCCTCGAAGACGCGATAGGGCAGGGGCTTCAGCGTGCCGGAGGCGAACTGCGCCGAGATCGTCTTCATCATCGCCTCGACCAGCGGCCGGTCGTGCGCCAGCAGCTCGTCGAGATCGACGCCGTAATAGGCGATGTTCCGCACGAAGGGCCTGAGGCCCAGCTGCGTATTGTCGAGATAGTCCCGCTTGCCCAGTTCGACGAAGCGGCCGAACGGCTTGACCAGCCGGAAGCTGGCGACCATGGCCGGCCCGGCCAGCGAGTTGAGGACGACATCGACCCCGCCAAGCTGGCTGCGGATGGCCTCCGCGAAACGCTCCTGCCGGGAATCGAAGGTGAGGTCCGCCCCCATCGCGCGGGCGATGGCCCGGCGCTCCTCGCTGCTGGCCGTGGCGAGCACGCGGCTCCCGGCCTGCTTGGCGAACTGGATCGCCGCCAGCCCGACGCCGCCCGCGCCGCCATGGATCAGAACGTCATCGCCGGCAGCGATCTGCGCGCGCTTGACGAGCGCGAACCACGCTGTCGCGAAGGCGACCGGGATGGTTGCCGCCGCGTCGAGGCTCACGCCCTCCGGCACCTTGAAGAAATGCCAGGCGGGCGAGACGAGATGCGAGGCGAAGGTATTCGCCGCGAAGCCCATGACCGCATCGCCGACGCGGAGATCGGTGACGCCGGCGCCGGTGCGGGTGACAATGCCGGAACATTCGAAACCGAGTGCGGCAGCCGTGAGGCCGGCGCCGAGCAGGTCATCGTCGAGAATGCCGAGGCCGACAAGGATGTCGCGGAAATTGAGGCCGACCGCCGCAACCTCGATCTCGATCTCGCCGGCGCCGGGCATCTGCCGCTTCTCGCGCAGCCAGGTGAAGCTGTCGAGGCGACCGGCCTGTTCGAATTTCAGGACGCTGCGCTCATCCTCGCCGAGCCGCGCCGGCGGGAACAGGTTCCGGCGCATCCGGAGGGCTTTCAGCCCGTCGGCGCGCACCAGCACCTCCAGTTCGCCCCCCGAAAGGCCGAGCAGGCCTTCCATCGGCGCGGCCGCATCCGGCAGGGCCGGGTCGAAATCGGCGAGGCGCAGATCGACGGTCGGGAACTCGTTGATCGCCACCCGGAGGAAACCCCAGAGGCTGCTGGCCGTGGCCGCGGGTTCGGCATCGTCGTCATGCGCGCCCTGCGTGCAGATCGTGACCCGGATGCCGCTATCCAGAGGCTCGAGTGCCTCGGCGATCCGCTTGATCGCCTCGATATGTGTCGCCACCCGCTCCACCGCATCGGCCCCGTCGAGGCTGACCGGATAGACGAGATGCGGCGGCAGGCGTTTTTCCTGCGCGAGTTGCACCAGGCGGTCGCCCAATGTTGCATCGGCGGCGAGCATCAGGTCTGCGCCGCGCGCAAGGGCCTTGTCGAAGGCGGTCAGGCCGGCAACCACCACGGCATAGGCCGTGTCGGCCGCATCGCGGGCCAGGGCCGGAACCTGGCCGGTAATCAGCCCGCCCAGCCCGTCGCTTGTCGGGCGCGTGGCCAACGTCACCGCGCCGAAGCGCTCCAGCGATTCCCGGGTCCGCTCCGGCGAGGGCGTGCGCGGCAGGCCCGCTTCGCCCCTGCCGGCCGGCGCGAACCAGCCGGCCCAGAGGCCGAGCAGGAAATCCAGCGTGGCATCGGCGCCGGGTTGCGCCACCAGCACCGTCGCATCCGGGCGCAGCACGCCACGCAGCGAAGCGGGAATGCCGTCCTCGCCGCCGAGCGGAGCCGACGCCACGCCCGCCAGCACGTCGAACCCGACGGGCGAGGCGAGGTGCTGGTCATCCTCGAGATTGAGGAATTCGATCTCGGGATCGACCTTGCCCATCAGCCGGGCATTGTCGATGGCCTTGCGGTTCGGCGCGACGAGCGTCACCTCGATCACGCCGGCCCGGACCAGCGGCGTCACCGCCATCAGCAGGCCGGCGCTCCACGGCTCCATCGCCAGCACGCGCAGCTTCCGGCCGGCCTGGCCAGCCATCGCCGCGAGCGCCTCGCGCAGGGCCACCAGCGCCGGCTGGACCAGCAGGCCGGATGTCTCGATCTGGTCGCGCGCCGAAGGCGGCACGGCAAGCCGTCCGCCCTGCCGGATCAGCCGTTCGGCATGGGCCAGCGCCTGCGCCGCAAGACGGATTTCTAGGTTGGCATCGGCAAAATTCGTGACCAGCGTGGTCAGGACCTCTTCGGCCGGCGGCAGCGGGTTCTCCGCCACCAGCACGCCGCCCTGGACAAGCCCGAACCCTTCGAGGATCACGCGCGCGGCTTCGAGCAGCGGCTGCGCATCCTCGGCCACCTGGCCACCGGCGACGAGGCCGGCGGGATCGAGCTTCCCATCCGGGGCAAGCCCGATGGCGATCCGATGGGCGAGCGAGACCGCGAAGGCCCGGGCAATGAGCCAGGCCGGCGGCACCTCGCGGTCATCGGTATTGTCGTTCGAGGCCATTTCGGCCTTGGCGAGGCGGGCCAGCGCGCCGGCCGGCAGCGTGATCGGCAGCGCCTCGATCCGGAAGGTGCGGTCGGCGGTCGTGGCCTGGCCGAGATACAGCGCACGCAGCACGGCGGCCTCGACAAAGGCGACAACCTCGCCGGCCTCGTCCATCAGCGTGATCGCCACGGTCTTGAACCGGTCGGTTTCGTTCGTCAGCCGGGTGATCGACTGGCGGATCGGCACGCCATGGCGCCAGACCTTGATGCCGCGGAACCGCACGGGAAGATGGGCCTTCTTCTCGCCCTCCTTCTGCGGCCGGGCGATGAACAGGCCGTGGAACGAGGCATCGAGCGAGACCGGGCTCAGGACATGCCGGTCCATGAACGCGCCGAGGCCGGCTTCGTCCGGCAGGCGCAGCCGGGCATGGGTGGTGATGTCGTCCCGCTCGGAGGCGGTGACCAGCTGGAACATCGGGCCGTAATCGAGACCCGCCAGCGTTGCTTCGGCATAGACCTCGGCCGGCGTGTCCCGGAAATAGCCCTCGCCATGGTCGGGGCCGGGCAGCGGCGGCACGACCGGCGTGGAGAGCGGCTCGATCCGCCCGCGGGCATGGAGCACCCATTCCTGTGCGGAGAAGCGCTTGCGGCTCCACACTTCGATCGTGTTCGCGGCTTCCGCGTAACGGGTGGAGATCTCGCGCGTTTCATCCTGCGCGATGGCCAGCGCGCGGAGCACGTCGAATTCCGCGATCTGGAGCGGGCGCTCGCCGAACAGGTCACGCCCGGCGGCCAGCGCCATCTCGATCAGTCCGGCCGCGGGCACGATCACCCCGCCATCGACACGATGATCGTCGAGATAGGGCACGATCGCCGGGTCGAGCAGCGCACGCCATTCCGGCGAACCATCCGCCATCCGGGCGCCGAGCAGCGGATGCCGCGCATCCGAATGGCTGAGCTTGCCGAAGGCGTTGAAATGTTCCGACGTGCCCGGCAGCTGGTAGCTCTGCCGCTGGAAGGCATAGCCCGGCAGTTCGGCCATGCGCGCCGGGCGCGGCCCGAACACCCGCTCCCGGTCGACGGACGCGCCATGGGCGATCAGCCGCGCCACCACGAGCGCGACCGGATCAAGCTTGTCCTTCTGCGAAAGGCTGGCCAGCGTCTCGCCGGAACGGCCGGCATCGCGCAGGGTTTCCGCGATCGGGCCGGTCAGGATGGCGCGGGGGCCAACCTCCAGATAGATCCGCCCGTCCTGCGGCGCGGCAGCCAGAAGGGCCTGCATGAAGCGGACCGGCCGGCGGATATTCTGCCACCAGTATTCGGCATCGAGCGTTTCGCCGGCCTTCACCTCGCCGGTGACGGTCGAGCAGAAGGGAATCTCCGTCGCGCGCGGGGCAAGCCCGGCAAGATCCGCCACCATGGCCGGGCCGATCGCGTCGAGCACCGAGGAATGGAAGGGATAGTCGATATCCAGCGCCACCGTGGCCACGCGGGCAGCGCGGCAATGCTTGGCGAAACTCTTCAGCAGGTCGGCCGGGCCCGACACGGTGGTCGAGGTGCCGCTGTTATAGGCGGCGATCTCGATCGCCTCGGCCCCGAAGGCCTGCAGCAGGCGTTCGACCTGCGCCGATTCCGCCGCCACGACCATCATCCGGCCGAGGCCGCGCACCTTCTCCTGGTGCTTCGACCGCAGATAGATCAGCCGCACCGCCTCGGCACGGCTCAGCGCGCCGCTGGCTTCCGCCGCGGCAACCTCGCCGACCGAATGGCCGAGCACCGCGGAAGGCCGGATGCCGGCTTCGGCCAGGCACCCCGCGAGGGCCGACTGGATCGCATAGATGAGCGGCTGCGCGATCGAGGTCTGCTCGAGTTCCGCTGAGGGGACCGGCGCGGTCAGCTTGTCCGTCAGCGACCAGCCCGAAAGCGGCCGGAACAGCGCGTCGATCTCGGCGACCTCGGCCCGGAACCGGGCATTGCCGGCATAGGCGGCATGGCCCATCTCGGCATACTGGCTGCCATTGCCTGAAAAGACGAACACGACCGGCGCATCGGCGGAGGCTGCCTGCCCGGAAGCATGGCCGGCGGAGTCCGCCTGTCCATCCGCGAAGAGCCGCAGGGCCGCCGCTGCATCTTGACCTTCGACCAGCGGCACGACGAGCCGGGTCTTCAGCGCGTCGCGGCCATGGGCCAGGGTCGCCGCGGCGAGCCCGGCATCGAGACCGGCGTCAAGCGCATCCGCGACGCGTTCGGCCTGCCGGGCGAGGCTCTCGCGATCGGCGGCGGTCAGCATGAGATGCGTGGCCCGGCCGGCTTCGGCCGCTGCCACGGCGGGCGGCGCGGCCTTGACCAGCACATGCGCATTGGTGCCGCCGAAGCCGTAATTGCAGATTGCTGCATATTCGGCACCGTTTTCGAGCGCCAGAGGCCGCGCAGCCGCATTCGGCACGAGATTGAGCGCCTCGAAATCGATCATTTCGTTGGTCTGGTCGAGGAAGAGCGACGGTGGCAGCAGCCGGTGCTCCAGCGCGAGGATCGATTTCAGCAGCCCGGCCAGACCGGACGCCGCCTCGAGATGGCCGATATTCGATTTGACCGATCCGATCGGCAGCGGCGCCTTGCGCTTCTGCCCGAGGGACTGGCCGATCGCATTCGCCTCGATCGGATCCCCGACCTTGGTGCCGGTGCCATGCGCCTCGACAAAGGCGAGGGCATCCGGCGCCACGCCGATATCGGCATAGAAGCGGTCGATCAGGTCGCGCTGGCCTTCGATCGAGGGCAGCGAGATGCCGGTCGTCCGGCCATCCGAATTGACGGAGGCGCCGACCACGAAACCGCGGATCCGCTCGCCCTTGTCCAGCGCGTCACGCTCGCGGCGCAGCACGAGGACGACGGCGCCCTCGGACCGGACATAGCCGTCGGCCTTGGCAGAGAAGGGGCGGGACAGGCCCGTCGGCGAGAGCATGCGCGCCTGGCTGAACCCGATGAAGGGCACCGGCGAGAGCAGCATGTTGACGCCCGCCACGACAGCGAGGTCGATCTTGCCTTCCTCGAGCGCGTCAGTCGCCTGCTTGAGCGCGACGAAGGACGAGGAGCAGGCCGAATCCAGCGTGAAGCTCGGGCCCTTGAAATCATAGATGTAGGAAATGCGGTTCGACAGCACGGCCAGCGAGTTGCCGGTCATGAAGTGGCTTTCCATCACTGCCGGGTCGAGCGACGCCGTGCCCTGGTAATCCACCATCGACGCGCCGACATACACGCCGACCTGCGTCCCCGCGACGCTCGACGCGGGAATGCCGGCATCCTCGAGCGCTTCCCAGACCACTTCGAGCAGCAGGCGCTGCTGAGGGTCCATCTGCTGCGCCTCGCGCGGCGACACGCCGAACGGCGCCGGGTCGAAGCCCAGCGGGTCGTCGAGATAGCCGCCGGCAAAGGTATAGGCGAAGCCGGGCTCGGGATTGCCGGGCCGCAGGAACCGCTCGACGCTCCAGCGATGGTCGGGCTGGCGCCGCACGGAATTGCGGCCCTCGACCAGCAGCGACCAGAACTCGGCAACCGACGACGCGCCGGGCAAGCGACAGGCAGCGCCGATGATCGCGGAGTGGGAGGATTTGCGCTGTGCCGTCATCAACCAACTTCACTCATGGCCAACCGCCCGGCAACAGCCGGGTGGCAGCGATTATAAAGATTCAATACAGCCAATTCGGAATTACCGTGCATTTGTCAACCATCGCTTGTCCGAATGCTGGACCCGCTTGTGGGCGAAGCGCTTCGACCGCGAAATTCCTGCCAGCCTTTTCCTGAACAATTCCATGCCGGCCCGTCGTTTCGACCGCCGCCGCCGCCTCCCCGTGGCGGAAGAATTGCCGCGCGACTGCGAAAGAACACGTAAGCCGTGAGGATGACGAGTTGTGCGTTATCGCACAGTTCAGCGCGGCGCAAACGGCGATTGCCGGTACCACTCGACGAAACGGGTGATGCCGGCCGCGATCGGCGTGTCCGGTTCGAAACCGGTCAGCGCCTGGAGCCGGCCGACATCGGCCCAGGTGGCGGTCACCTCGCCCGGCTGGCGGGGCAGGGCGCGGCGGATCGCCTTCCGCCCGCAGGCCTGCTCGATCGCCGCGATGAAATCCGACAGGCGCTCCGGCCGGTGGTTGCCGATATTCAGGATGCGGTGCGGGCTGGCCGCGCCTTCGCGCTGCGGCGGCGTATCGAGCAGCAGCCGGATCGGCGTGACGATATCGTCGATATAGGTGAAGTCCCGCTGCATGTTCGCTTCGTCATAGACATCGATCGGCCGCCCCGCGAGGATCGCATCGGTGAATTTCCATAGCGCCATGTCCGGCCGGCCCCAGGGGCCGTAAACGGTGAAGAAGCGCAGGCCCGTCAGCGGAATGCCGAAGAGATGGGCATAGGTCTCGGCCATCAGCTCGTTCGCACGCTTCGTCGCGGCATAGAGCGAGACCGGGTGGAGGACCGGGTCGTCCTCGCTGAACGGCACCTTGGTATTCGCGCCATAGACCGAGCTGGAGGAGGCGTAGATGAAATGCCGGACCGGGACATGCCGCGCGGCTTCCAGCAGCGAGAGGAATCCGTCGACATTCGCGCGGGTATAGTCGAACGGCGCGTCGAGGGAGTGGCGCACGCCGGCCTGCGCGGCGAGATGCACCACCGAATCGGGCCGGAATTCCTCGAAGATCCGGCGGATGCCCGCGACATCCTCGATGCCCATCCGCTCGAAGGAAAACCCGTTCCGGCCCTTCAGCGTGTCCAGCCGCGCTTCCTTGATGGCCGGATCATAATAGGCGTTGAGATTGTCCACGCCCAGCACCTCACATCCGGCATCGAGCAGCGTCCGCGTCTGGTGCATGCCGATGAAGCCGGCCGCGCCTGTCACCAGAACGCGGCGGGGCGGGGAGGCGGAAGAAAGGGCGGGGCCGGGGTTCATGCCCCGTCTCTACCCAAGCCCCACATTCCTGCCAAGCCTTGCCTGCCAAGCCTTGCCTGCCAAGCCTCGCCTGCCAAAGCCTCGGGCCGGCAGCATGCCGGACGCCCCGACGCGGTGGAAACATCGAGGGGGGTGGCAATTCCGCCGCTTTTGGTGTTTTACGCTGGACCCGAGGAGATGGGTCGATCTTTGCCCGATGGCGGGGTCCAGCCGTTCGGCCCGAGTCAGGATGAGTGCCAGTTTTGATCTGAAGGATCGCCGGATCTTCGTGGCCGGCCATCGCGGCATGGTCGGCAGCGCGATTGTCCGCGCCCTGCGCGAGCGGGGTATCGAACCGCTGACGGCGGACCGCGAGGCGCTGGATCTCGAGCGTCAGGCCGAGGTGGAAGCCTGGCTCGCCGCCAACAAGCCCGAGGTGATCATCCTCGCGGCGGCCAAGGTCGGCGGCATCCACGCCAACAACAGCTTCCCCCGGGATTTCCTGTACCGGAACATGATGATCGCGGCGAACGTGATCGATGCGGCCTACAGCAACGGCGTGCAGAAGCTGCTCTATCTCGGTTCGTCCTGCATCTACCCGCGCGAGGCGCCGCAGCCGATCCCGGAAACGGCCCTGCTGACCGGCACGCTCGAGCCGACCAATGAATGGTATGCGATCGCCAAGATCGCCGGCATGAAGCTGACCCAGGCCTACCGCCGCCAATGCGGCGCCGACTACATCTCGCTGATGCCGACCAACCTCTACGGCAAGGGCGACAATTACCACCCCGAGAACAGCCATGTGATCGCCGCCCTGCTGCGCCGTTTCCACGAGGCCAAGGCCAGCAACGCGCCCGAGGTCACGATCTGGGGCACGGGCACGCCGCGCCGCGAATTCCTCTATGTCGATGATTTCGCCGAGGCGGCCCTGTTCGCGCTGGAGCGGCTTTCCTCCGAGGATTTCATGAATGTCGGCACCGGCCAGGACCTGACCATCGCCGATCTGGCGCGGGAAATCGCCGGCGTCGTCGGGTTTGCGGGGAAACTCGTCTTCGACACCTCCCGCCCGGACGGGACGCCCCGCAAGCTGCTCGACGTTTCCCGCATCAAGGCGCTGGGCTGGCAGGCCCGGACGCCGCTCCGCGAGGGGCTGCGGATCGCCTATGCGGATTTCCTTGCCGGCGGCGGCCGCAATCACTGACGACGCGGCTTTTGGGCTGGACGGCGCGGCCCGGATTGGCCAGCATCCACCTTATTCGACGGATTCTTAGCGATTGCCGTGGTAAAAAGCGGTTCCGGGGCGCTTCCGCCCCCCGTTCCGGATGATGCCCTCGGGAGTGGGATCCACCATGGCGCCACGCGGCCGCAAGCCGGCTTCCCCCCTGACTGACAGCCTCGCCCGCCTGCGCGGACCGCTGGCCTCGGTCGGGTTGTTCTCGGCCGTGGTGAATGTGCTGGCCCTGACCGGGTCGCTCTACATGCTGCAGGTCTATGACCGCGTGCTGGCCAGCCGCTCCGTGCCGACTCTCGTGGCCATCTCGCTGCTCGCCCTCGGCCTCTTCGCGTTGCAGGGCCTGCTGGAAATCGTCCGCGCCAAGGTCATGTCGCGTGTCGGCAGCGCGCTCGAGCGCGATCTCCTCCAGCCGGTCCATGACCTGCTCCTGCGGCTCCCGCTGACGGGGCGCAGCGCGGTCGAGGCCACCCAGCCCGTCCGCGACATGGAAGGGGTGCGCAACTTCATGTCCGGCCCCGGGCCGATGGCGTTCTTCGACCTGCCCTGGATGCCGCTCTACCTGCTGGTCATCTATCTCCTCCATCCCTGGCTCGGCGTGCTGGCCACCGCCGGCATGCTCGTGCTGGTGGCGATCGCGCTGCTGACCGAGCATCGCCTCGCCGGCCCCACGCAGGAGGCGACACAGGCGGCGGCCCGGCGCGCCCATGCGGCGGAATCGGCCCGGCGGAACGTCGAGATGCTCACGGCCATGGGGTTTGCCCATCGCGCCGCCGCCCGGTTCTTCTCGGCCTCCACCCGTCTCTTCGCGGCGTCCGAGCGCCTCTCCGATACGGTCTCGACCCTCGGGGCCCTGTCCCGGATCTCGCGCACCATCCTGCAATCGGCCATTCTCGGCCTCGGCGCCTATCTCGTCCTCGGCAACCAGATGAGCCCGGGCGCGATCATCGCGGCCTCGATCCTGGCCGGTCGGGCTCTGGCGCCGGTCGAGGCCGCCATCGGCCATTGGCGCGGCTTCGTCGCCGCGCGGCAGGCCCGCCGCCGCCTTGAGGAGCTTCTCGCGCTGCTGCCGCCCGAAGCGGAGCGGATTGCCCTGCCGGAGCGGCGCCAGACGCTGGATGTCGAGGCCATCGTCGTCGCCGCGCCCGGCCAGCGCCAGCCGATCCTCCGTCCGGCCGCGTTCAGCCTGAAGGCGGGCGACGGCCTTGCCGTGATGGGGCCGAGCGGTGCTGGAAAATCCACCCTGGCCCGCGCGCTGGTCGGCGCCTGGCCGCTGCTGGCAGGCGCCGTGCGCATCGATGGCGCGCCGCTCGAGCAATGGTCCGATGCGGCCCGGGCGCGGCTGATCGGCTACCTGCCGCAGGATGTCGAGCTGTTCGAGGGCACGGTGGCCGAGAACATCGCCCGGCTGGACCCGGATGCCGATCATGCCGCCATCGTGGCTGCGGCCGAGGCGGCCCATGTCCATGACCTGATCCTCCGCCTGCCGGAGGGCTATGCGACGAAGCTGGGCGAGGGCGGGCATACCCTCTCGGTCGGCCAGCGCCAGCGGATCGGCCTCGCCCGCGCGCTGTATGGCGATCCCTTCCTCGTCGTGCTGGACGAGCCGAACGCCCATCTCGACCAGGACGGCGAGCAGGCCCTCGCCGAGGCCATCGGCCGGATCCGGGCGCGGGGCGGCATCGTGGTCATCGTCTCGCATCGCTCGGGCGTGCTCGAGGCCGTCAACCTCGTGGCGGTAGTTGTCGATGGCGAACTGAAGGCCATCGGCCCGCGGGACCAGATCCTCGCGCAGATGATGAAACGGCCGCCGGCCCCGCCCGCGCCTGTCCGCCCGGTTACCGCGCCGGAAGCCCCCGCCGCCCCCTTCCGGACCGGCATGCGCCTGACCGGCCGCATGGGCGGTGTCGCCCGGACCGATGCACCCCGGCCCGGCCCGAAAGCCTCTTCCGGCGGGAATTCCGAAGGATGAACGCCGCCCCGCCGCTTTCCCCGCGCGAGCAGGCGCAGCAGGCCTTGCCGCCGCGCCCGGCCATGGCCCGGCATATCGGCATCGGCGCGGCAACCATCGGCCTCGGCTTCTGCGGTTTCGTGTTCTGGCTCGTCGTGGCGCAACTCTCCGGTGCGGTCCTCGCGCCGGCGATGGTGGTCGTCGACGGCGAGGTGAAGAAGATCCAGCATCTCGCCGGCGGCATTGTCGGCGCCATCCCGGTCACCAACGGCCAGCGCGTGGGGGCGGGCGATATCCTCGTCCGGCTCGACGACACGATCCCGCGGACGAACCTCGCCCAGATCGTCTCGCAGCTTGTCCAGCAGACCGGCCGCCGCGCCCGGCTGGAAGCCGAACGGGATGACCGCCCTGATCTCGCCTTGCCCGCCGGCTTCCGCGACATGGCGCCCGATGCAGCCGCCGTCGCCGAGGGCGAGCAGCGGCTGCTCTCGGAGAACCGCGCCCTGCGGGACCGCCAGGCCGACCAGCTGCGTGAACGCGCCGGCCAGTACCAGCGCGAGATCGAGGGGCTCGAGGCGCAGCTTGCCGGCAAGAAGGAAGAGGCCCGCCTCATCGCCGTCGAGCTGAAGGGCGTGCTCGAACTCTTCGAGAAGAACCTGATCCCGATCAACCGCGTCTCCGCGCTCCAGCGCGAGGCGGCGCGGCTGCAGGGCGAAACCGGCTCGCTGATGGCGGCCATGGCCAAGGCGCGCGGCCAGATCGCCGAGATCAACCTTCAATTGCTCTCGCTCGACAACCGGATGCGCACCGATGCGGTGAAGGAACTGCGCGAGGTCGAGGGCGCCATCGCGCAGCTGGTCGAACGGCGGGCCGCCGCCGAGGATGTGCTGGCCCGGATCGAGATCCGCGCGCCGCATTCCGGGTTTGTCCATGAACTCGCGGTGCACACGATCGGCGGGGTGATCGCCCCGGGGCAGACCGTGCTGGCCATCGTGCCCGACAATGACCGGCTGGCGGTCGAACTGCGCCTCAGCCCGATCGATATCGACCAGATCCGGCTTGGCCAGCGCGTGATGCTCCGGTTCTCGGCCTTCAACCAGCGCACGACGCCCGAACTGCCCGGCCGGATCACCCGGGTCGCGGCGGATGCCACACGCGAACCGCAGACCGGCATGACCTATTTCGTCGCCCGGGCCGAACTGGAGCCGGGCAGCCTCGCGCGGCTGGGTTCCCTTGCGCTGACGCCGGGCATGCCGGTCGAGGCTTTCGTGGAAACCGGCGAGCGCACGGCCCTGTCCTATTTCGCCAAGCCGCTGACGGATGCCTTCCATCGCGCCTTCCGCGAGGAATGAGGCCGCATGCCTTTACCGCGCCGCCCCTCACCCGGTCTCGGGCTTCGCCCTCGACCACCCTCTCCCCGCTGGGCGGTGCGAGGGGACGCGCACAGCCGTCTTCGTTTGTCTCTGACCCACACCTCCGCCGCTCCAGCGCGCACCCCACCTCTCCCCGCCGGGGAGAGGTCGACGCCGCGCAGCGGTGGCGGGTGAGGGGGCTGTGCCAGCGCAGCGCATGACCCGCAGATTCCTGACTTGCCCACTCCCCACTGCCCACCCCCTCTGCCCCCCATTCCCCCCACCCCGGAGGCTCCCATGCTCCCCAAACCTGCCCGGCCGCGCCGGCGGGCGCGTCGCCCGCTGGTCCGCCGGCTCTGGTCCGCTGCCGAAAAGCAGGTCGCGGAAATCGAGGCGCGGCTCGCCAGCCTGCCCGGCGACCCGGCCTTGCTCGAACGCGACGCCAAGATCCTCGCCGTCATCGCCCGCACCCTGCGCGATCTCGTCGCGCTCGACGCCGAGACGCACCCCGAACGCGCGGTCCCGGAAAGGGAAGACCATGCCGGAATGCCTGTCCGATCCCTCGAAGCCTTCCGTGCCGAGCTTGCGCAGCGCCTTGATGCATTGCGTCGAGAGCGGCCAGGCCCGGACCCTGCTGGAGGGGTTGGGGCCTGACGCGCTGGCGCGCTTCCTGGCCGACTGGCCGCTCTTCGCCCGGCCCGACCAGCTGCCGCCCGAAGCGGCGCAGGGCGGCGGGCCGTGGTCGACCTGGCTGGTCCTCGGCGGACGCGGTGCAGGAAAAACCCGGACCGGCGCGGAATGGGTGCGCGGGCTGGCCCTCGGCCTGCCGCCTTTTGCCGGCCGCCCGGCGGGGCGGATCGCCATCGTGGCGGAAACCCTGCAGGACCTGCGCGAGGTGATGGTCGAAGGCGTGTCCGGCCTGCTGGCCATCCACCCGCCGGCCGAGCGCCCGCTCTGGCTCGCCTCGCGCCGGCGGCTCGAATGGCCGAATGGCGCGGTGGCGCAGGGCTTCTCGGCGGAGGACCCCGAATCGCTGCGCGGCCCGCAATTCGAGGCGGCCTGGTGCGATGAACTCGCCAAATGGAACCAGGCCGAGGCGACCTTCGACATGCTGCAATTCGGCCTTCGCCTCGGGGATTGGCCGCGGCAGGTCATCACCACCACGCCGCGGCCGACGCGGCTGCTGAAGCGACTCGCGGCGGATCCGCGCTCGGCCGTCAGCCGCGCCGCCACCCGTGCCAATGCCGCGCATCTCGCGCCGCATTTCCTCGCCACCATCGTCGGCCGCTATGCCGGCACGGCGCTTGGCCGGCAGGAGCTTGAGGGGGAATTCGTCGAGGAACGCCCCGACGCGCTGTTCCGCCGCGAGGCGATCGAGGCGGCTCGGGTGGAGGCGGCAGAGGATTGCCGCCGCATCGTCGTGGCGGTGGATCCGCCGGCCGGCGGCGTGCGGGGCGGGCGCTGCGGCATTGTCGCGGCAGGGCTGGCGGCCTCGGGCCTCGCCTATGTGCTGGAGGATGCCTCGCTCGAACGCGCCACGCCGGAAGCCTGGGCCGGCCGCGCCATCGCCGTCTATCGCCGGCTGGAGGCCGATGCCCTGCTGGTCGAAATCAACCAGGGCGGGGAGATGGTGCGCAGCGTGCTGGCGACCATCGACCCCGCCGTGCCGGTGACGATGCTCCGCGCCCGACGCGGCAAGCATGCCCGGGCCGAACCGGTTGCCGCGCTCTATGCGCAGGGCCGCGTGCGCCATGCCGGCGCCTTTCCGGCGCTGGAGGAGGAGATGACGATGTTCGGCCCCGATGGCCTGCCGGGCGGCCGCTCGCCCGACCGGCTCGATGCGCTGGTCTGGGCGCTCACCCATCTCTGCCTGCAGGGCGAAGCCGCCGCGCCGCGCATCCGCCGGCTGGAGTGAGGGCTGACGCCCGACTGCCCACTCCCTGCCCCTCACCCCACCCGGAGACCTCCCGATGCTTCCCTGGTTCTCCCGGCTTTTCGGCCGGGCGGCGGCGCCGCGCCGCAAATCCACCATCCCGCTGGTCGCGCTGCACGGCCCCGGCGGCGGCTTCCTGCCGGTCCGGCAGGGGGCCGGCCTCGTGGCCGCCGGCTATCACCGCAATGCCATCGTCTATCGCTGCGTGCGGCTGGTGGCCGAGGCGGCGGCGAGCGTGAGCTGGACCCTGCTGATCGATGGCCGCGAGGCGCCCGATCACCCGCTCGGCCGGCTGCTCGAACGGCCCAACCCGGGCGCCAGCGGCACCGAGCTGTTCGAGGCGCTCTATGGCCATCTCCTGCTCTCGGGCAACGGCTATGTCGCCCGCATCGCCGGCCATGCCGGCCCGCTGGCGCTCCACGCGCTCCGGCCGGACCGGCTGAGCCTCGTGCCCGGGCCGGATGGCTGGCCGCTGGCCTATGATTATGCCGCCGGCGGCGCCACCCTGCGCTTTCCCGCCGGTCCGGAGGGGGCGGGCGACCTGCTCCATCTCCGGCTGTTCGACCCGCTGAACGACCAGCTCGGCTTTGCCCCGCTGGCGGCGGCGGAAACCGCGTTCGCCATGCATGAGGCGGCCCATCGCTGGAACAAGGCGCTGCTCGACAATTCCGCCCGGCCCTCCGGCGCCCTGGTCTATGCCGCCTCCGACAGCATGACCGAGACCCAGTTCGACCGCCTGCGCGACGAGCTGGAATCCGCCTTCCAGGGCGCGGGCAATGCCGGACGCCCGATCCTGCTCGAGGGCGGGCTGGACTGGAAGCCGCTCTCGCTCAGCCCGCGCGACATGGATTTCCATGCGGCACAGGCCGGCGCCGCGCGGGAGATCGCGCTGGCTTTCGGCGTGCCGCCGATGCTGCTCGGCCTGCCGGGCGACAATACCTACGCCAATTACGCCGAGGCCAACCGCGCGCTGCTGCGGCTGACCGTGCTGCCGATGGTGCAGCGGATGCAGGCCGCCTTCGCGCATTGGTTGCAGCCGCCCGAGGGCGGGATCCTGCGCTTCCGGCCCGATCTCGATGCGATCGAGGCTCTGGCGGAAGAACGCGAGGCGCTCTGGCGCCGCGTCTCGGCCGCGCCGTTCCTCTCCGAAGACGAGAAGCGTGAGGCCCTTGGCTATGGAAGGCAGGCGCGGACGGCAGGCCCGGCCTCCCCCGCAAGCCCTCCAGCCTCCGCAAGCCCTCCAGCCTCCCCATGAGCGAGATCCTCGCCGCCTTCCTCGAGCGGGGCGATCTCGCCCATCTCGCCCTCTTCCTCTGGGCCGCCGGCGCCTCGGCGCTGCTGGCCCGCAGCCTGGCGGATATCGCCGCCGCCCATCGCCGGTTCGACGCGTTCCTGCGTGAACTCGCCCGGTTCAATACCCGCTACGGAGACGACAATGACCCGCCGGACGCTTGATCCCGCCGCTTTGTTCCGCCGCTTCTTCGCCCTGCTGGCGCGGTTCCAGCCGCCGCCCGGCAGGGCGCAGCCCGGGGCGGGGACCGAGGTGCCGCCCGCGCCCGAGACGAAGGGCCGCATCACGCGGATCGACCCCGCTTCCCGCCGTGACCCGCGCGGAAGGCCCCGCGCATGAACGGCCGCACCGCACCCGTTTCTCCCCCTTCCGGCCGGCGCCTCCCTCGGCCGGCCGGACGGGATATCCGCCCCCGGCCCCTCTCCCCCGAGGGGGCGGATATCCCGGCTTCTCCCGCGCCGGATGCCGGCCTGTTCGAAGGCTATGCCAGCCTGTTCGGCGTGATGGATCTCGGCCGCGACGTGGTGATGCCCGGCGCGTTCCGGCATTCCCTCAGCCGGCGCGGCGCCGGCGGCATCCGGCTGCTCTGGCAGCATGATCCCGCCCGGCCGATCGGCCGCTGGACGCGCCTTTCCGAGGATGGCCGCGGCCTGCATGTGGCCGGCCGGCTCGATCTCGAGCAGGCGCTTGCCCGCGAGGTGCATGGCCTGATGCGGCGCGGCCTCGTGGAGGGCCTCTCCATCGGCTACCGCACCGAACGTGAGCGCCGCGACCCCGAAACCGGCCTGCGCCGGCTCGACGAGGTGGATCTCTGGGAGATCTCGCTCGTCACCTTCCCGATGCTGCCGCAGGCCCGGATCACCGCCGTCAAGGCGCTGCCCGGCCCGCTGCCCGCCTTCCCCGCGATCCGTCCGCTGTGACGGCCGCCCCCTCCCGCCAAAGGACAGATGCCATGGAACCGACCGAAACCCCGATCCGCGCCCCCGAGACGAAGATCATGGAAACCTACGAGGCCTTCCGCCAGGCCAATGACGAGAGCCTCGCCGAGGGCCAGCGCAGGAGTGCGCCGGATATCCTGCTCGAGGAGAAGGTGGAGCGCATCGGCCGCGAGCTGGACCGGCTCAGCCTGCACGCCCAGCGCCCGCCGCTGGCCGGCGGGTCGGGCCTGCCGGCGCCCGAGCGGCTGGAGCACAAGCGCGCCTTCGACGCCTATCTCCGCAAGGGCCAGACCGAGCCCTTGCGGCTGATCGAGGCCAAGGCGCTGAACGGTGCGGTCGGGCCGGATGCCGGCTATCTCGTGCCGCCGGATATTGAGGCGGCGGTGCTCTCGCGCATGGCCGGCCTCTCGCCGATCCGCGGCATTGCCTCGGTCCGGTCGCTGGCCGGCACCAGCCTGAAGAAGGCGGTCTCGCCCGAGGGCGCCCATCAGGGCTGGGCCAGCCTCGGCGCGCCCTCCAGCGCCATCACGCCGGGCCTCTATGCCGAGCTGGGCTTCCAGACGATGGAACTCTTCGCCCAGCCGGCGGCGACGCAGGCCATGCTCGACGATGCGGCGGTGGATGTGGAATCCTGGATCGGCGAAGAGATCGAGCTGACCTTCGCCTCCGCCGAGAGCGAGGCCTTCGTGAAGGGCGACGGCGTCAGCCGGCCGCGCGGTTTCCTCTCCTACCCGCAGGTGCCCGACGCGCAATGGAGCTGGGGCCAGGTCGGCACCGTCGCCACCGGCGCAGCCGGCGCCTTCCCGGCGGCAAACCCCTCCGACATCCTGATCGAACTGGCCCATTCGGTGCGCTCGGTCTACCGGGAGAATGCCTGCTTCGTCATGAACCGCCGGACGCAGAGCGCGATCCGCCGGTTCAAGGACACGACGGGGAATTATCTCTGGGCACCGCCGAATGTGCTGGGCGGCAAGGCGACGATCCTCAATTTCCCCGTCATCGAGGCGGAGGCCATGCCCGATATCGCCGCGAACAGCACCGCCATCGCCTTCGGGGATTTCCGCCGGGGCTATCTCGTGCTCGACCGGGTGGGCATCCGCGCCCTGCGGGACCCCTATTCCGCCAAGCCCTATGTGCTGTTCTACACGACGAAGCGCGTCGGCGGCGGGATGCAGGATTTCCGCGCGATCAAGCTGCTGCGCTTCGGCGTGACGTAACCGGGCAGCATCGTTTGCCGTCATGCCCGCCCTTGGGGCGGGCATCCACGACTTGGCGTCAAGCTGAAGGAAGTCGTGGATGGCCGGGCCAGGCCCGGCCATGACGAAAATGCGGGCAAAGCGTCGCCGGGCCTTGCCCGCTCAATCCGCCAGCAGCAGCGGGCGTCCGCTCGCGAGGTTGCGGCCACCCCAGCCGCGCACGACCTGGTCGATCCACGCCCGGTGCGGGGCAACGCGGACGGCCTGCGCGGTCGTGCCGCAGCTCTGGGCGTTGCCGAATTTCTCGCGGCCATAGACGACGCCGACCACCGTGCTGCCATCGAGCACCGGCCCGCCGGAATCCCCCGTGCAGACAGCGAAATCGCCGAGATCGGCATCGAGGCTGTAGCCGAGGCGCAGGAAGCGCGGATAGAGGCGCGGCAGCACCGTCACCGTGGCGCTGCGCAGCACCCCGGCGCTCGCCTCGTCCCGGTCGGCGGCGAGGCCGAACCCGGCAATCGTGCGGCGCACGCCGACCTGATGCGCCGAATCATCCGATTCGAGCACCATCGGGCGGAACCGGGCGGGCAGGGGGCTGTCGAGCCGGATCAGCGCGAGGTCGATAGAGACCCGCGCCTTCGGCGAGAACCCGGGATTGATCGCCCGCGCCATCACGCGCTGGAGCACATGCGAGCCCTCTTCCTTGTAGGCCACCGCAACCTGCCGGTTGCCGGCCACGCAATGCGCGGCGGTGAGGATGATGTCGGACGTGATGATCGTGCCCGTGCAGGCGCCGTGCTTGTTGCCTTGTTTCGAAAGAACCATGACGAGATGCGAGGTCAGCCCGCCATCCGGGCTGGCGGCCTGACCGCCCAGCGCGAAAGCAGGGCCCGGCCCGAACAGGGCCGGCCCGGAAACGAGGGCAGCGCAGAAGGCGACGAGCGCGTGCAGGGAGGAGCGGAACGGCTTTTTCACGCCGCGGACCATTGCATCGCCCGCGCCCTGGCGCAAGCGCGAAGGATCGCGGCCCTGCCGGGGCCGCGCCGGGGCGCGGGTCGGCCGAACCCTGGAATGAAGGATACCCGATGATTCCCATCCTGATCGAGGGCCCCGCCCTCGAACCCGTTTCGCTGGCCGAAGCCCGGCTCTGGCTCCGGGTGGAGGACCCCGCCGAGGACGAGCTGATTGCCGGCCTGCTTGTTGCCGCGCGGCTCATGGTCGAGGCCGAGATCGGCCAGGTGCTGGTTGGCCAGACCTGGCGGCTGATCGGCCATGCCTGGCCGGCCGATGGCCGTATCCCCGTCCGCACCGGGCCGGTTCTGGCCGTGAAGGGCGGGCGCGTCTTCCCTCGCGAGGGCGAGGTGACCGACCTGCCGCCAGCCGCGTTCCGCCTGCTGCCCTTCACGGATCCGCCGGTCATCGAGGCGCTGCTCATGCCGATGCCCGGCCGCCCCTCCGCCGGGATCGAGATCGATCTCCGCCTCGGCCATGGCGAGAGCGCGGCCGAGGTGCCGGGCCAGATCCGGCTGGCGATCCGCCGGCTGGTCGCGCTCTGGTACGAGAATCGCGGCGAGGGCGGCGAGGGCCAGCCCGGCCTGCCGCCGCAGATCCGCGCGCTGCTCCGGCCTTTCCGGCGGACGCGGCTGGGAGGCCGGCCATGACGGGCGGCCCTCGCCCGCCGCGCATCGGCGAACGCCGCCTCCGCCTGCTGCTGGAAATGCCGGTTGCCGCTCTGGATCCCCTCGGCGGGCGGCAATGGATCTGGCAGGCGGTCGGCCCGGTCTGGGCCCGGGTCGAGCCGGTCGAGCCGAAGCCACCGCGCTCCGGCCCCGCTTTGCCCGCCGCGCCGGAATTCCGCATCACCCTCGCCTGGCAGCCGGGTGTGACCGCGGGCATGCGCCTCGTGCGCGGGCAGCAGCGCTACCGGATCCGGGCCGTGCTCGACCCGGCCGGCACCCGCCGCCACCTTGTCTGCCTGTGCCGGGAGGAAACCGGATGATCCCGCACCCGATCGCCACGCTGAAAGCCGCGCTCCGCGCCCATTGGCTCGCCCGGCCCGACCTTGCCGCCACCCTGGGGGACCGGATCACCGAGACGCTGCCGCCCGGGCTCGGCCTGCCCTTCCTGCTGATGGGCGAAGCCCTGTGCCGCGAGGAGCCCGGCGGCAGCGAGGTGGAACTCACGCTGTGGCTTGTCCGGGCGGAGGAAGGCACGGCCGGGCTCCTCGCCCTGCTCGCGGCGCTGGATGCCGCGCTCGCCGGGGGCCTGCCCGCCGGCCCGCATCACCGCATCGTCTCGGCCCGCATCGCCGAGGCGCGCATCGACCATGACCCGCGCGAAGGGCGCAGCGAGGCCCGGCTTCGCCTGCGCGCCTTCCTTGAAACCCCGGAGGAATGACCCATGGCCGCCCAGAGCGGGAAGGACCTGCTGCTCAAGGTCGATAATGGCACCGGCAGCTTCATCACCATCGCCGGATTGCGCAGCCGGCGCCTCGTCTTCGATGCGCAGACCGTCGACATCACCCATGCCGAATCCGCCGGGCGATGGCGGGAACTGCTCGATGGCGGCGGCATCCGCCGGGCCAGCCTGCAGGGGCAGGGCCTGTTCCGCGACACCACCTCCGATGCGCGGGCCCGGCAGCTCTTCTTCGACGGCCAGATCCGGAACTGGCAGGTGGTGATCCCGAGTTTCGGGATTGTCAGCGGCCCGTTCCAGATCCGCGCGCTCGAATATCGCGGCGATCATGCCGGCGAAGTGCTGTTCGAGATCCAGCTCGACAGTGCCGGCGCGCTTGCCTTCACGCCGGTGTGACCCCCGGAGGAATCGGACACCATGACGAACCCGCATCGTTCCGAAGCCGCCATCGAGATCGGCGGCGAACGCCTCGTCCTGCGCCTCTCGCTGCAGGCGCTGGCAGAGATCGAGGCCCGCCTCGCGCCCGAGGGGCTGGAGGCGCTCGGCCGCCGCCTCGCCGGGGGCGGCCTCGCCATGGCGGACCTGATCGTCCTGGCCGGCGCGCTGGTGCGTGGCGGTGGACGGCCGATCGCCGATTCCGCCCTCGCGGAGCGGCTGGAGGCTGCCGACCTGCCGCCGCTGGTCAGCGCCATCGCTGCCGTTTTCGCCAGCGCACTGCCGGAAGGGCCGGCCGCGCCAAACCCTTAGGCGCCGCAACCGCCGGAAGCCGATGGAGCGAGCTTCTTGCCTTCGGCCTCGGCCGGTTGCGGCTCTCCCCCGATGCCTTCTGGGCGATGAGCCTGCCCGAATTCCGCGCCGCTGCCTTCGGCCGGTTCGGCCCGCCCGGCCTCCCGCCGGACCGGGCCGCGCTGGACGCCCTGATGCGGCAATTCCCCGATACCCGACCGGAGACCGACCATGTTCGAGACGGATGATCCCACCCGCCCGCTGGCCAGATCCATGGCCGAACTCGATGGCCTCACCCGCCGCTTCGGCCAGACCCTGAGCCGCAGCCTCGCCGAGGGAATCGTCGAGGGGCGCAATCTCGGCGAGGTGATGCGCGGCCTCGGCGACCAGCTGCTGCGGCTCTCGCTCCGGCAGGCCGAGGGCGCGCTGGCCGGCGGGCTCAACGCCGCCCTGCAGGCGGGCCTGTCCGGGCTCGCCGGCCTTGTCGGCCCGGAAACAGGAGCGGGCGGGCTCTTCGGTGCAAGCCCGTCCTGGAGCGCGCCATCTGCTGCACCGCCGGCCGCGCCGATCATCCAGATGCAGGTCCATGCACAGGATGCCGGCTCGTTCCTCCGGGCGGAGCACCAGGTCAGCGCCGCGCTTGCCCGTGCCGTGGCGCGCGGCCAGCGTTCCCTGTGAGGGCGCCATGGCCGGTTCCTTCCACGAGATCCGCTTCCCGCTCGATATCGCGCTCGGCGCGCGGGGCGGCCCGGAGCGGCAGACGGAGATCATCACCCTTGCCTCCGGCACGGAACTGCGTCTCCAGCGCTGGGCCCATGCCCGCCGGCGCTACGAGGCCGGCTATGGCGTGCGCAGCCTCGACAGGCTGGCCGAACTGGCAGCGTTTTTCGAGGAACGGCGCGGCCGCCTGCATGGCTTCCGCTTCCGCGACCGGCTCGACGGGTCCTCCGCGCCCGCCAATGCCACGCCGACGCCGTTCGACCAGCCGCTCGGCACCGGCGACGGCGTGACGCGCGTCTTCGCCCTCGCGAAGACCTATGGCGCCGCCTTCGACCCCTATCGCCGGCTGATCACCAAGCCGGTGGCGGGTTCGCTCCGCCTCGGACGCGACGGCGCCGAACTGCCCGCCGATGCCGCCAGCCTCGATGCCACCAGCGGCATCGTCACCTTCGTCGAAGCGCCGCCGCCCGGCACGGTGCTGACGGCCGGCTTCCTGTTCGACGTGCCGGTGCGCTTCGATACCGACCGGCTCGAATTCGACCTTTCCGCCTTCGAGGCCGGCGCCGTCCCCTCGATTCCCCTCATCGAAATCCGGATCTGACCCATGCGCATCCTGCCGCCCGACCTTGCCGGAGCCCTCTCCGGCGAGACCGCCACCCTGTGCTTTGCCTGGCTCCTCACCCGCCGTGACGGCGAGGTTCTCGCCTTCACCGATCATGATTGTGCCTTCGAGGCCGGCGGGCATCTCTTCGAACCGGCCGCCGGTTTCGAGACCACGGCCTCCGAGCAGGGCGCCGGTCTTGCCACGGGGGGCGGCGAGATCCGGGGTGTGATCGACAGCGACCGCCTCTCGGAGCGAGCCATCCGTGCCGGGCTGTTCGACGGGGCCGAACTGCGCCGCTACCGCGTCAACTGGCAGGCGCCGGCACTGGATTTCCTCGAGGAGGTGACGATCCTCGGCGAGATCCGCCGGGTGGATGGCCGCTTCCTCGCCGAAACGCGGCTCCCCTTTCTCGCGCTCGACGAGGAGCGTGGCCGCCGCTACACGCGGAGCTGCGACGCCGAACTCGGCGATGCCCGCTGCGGCGTCGATCTTTCCGGGCCGCCCTTCCGGCTTGCCGCCACGATCACCGACGCGACGGCCATCGCCCTGCGCTGCGCGGCTCTGGAGGCGGCCCCGGCCGGGCTCTTCGCCCGTGGTCGCATCCGCCTGCTCACCGGCTCGCTCGCCGGGGCGGAAGCGGCCGTGCGGGATCATCCCGGCGGCGGCTGGCTCCGCCTCTGGCAGGCTCTGCCGCTGGCGCCGGAGCCGGGCGACACGCTGCTCGTCCATGCCGGCTGCGACAAGAGCCTGACGACCTGCCATGCGCGCTTCGGCAATGCCGCCCGGTTCCGGGGCTTCCCGCATATCCCGCCGGCGGATGCGATGCTGGCCTATGCCCGGCCGGGGGAGGGGCGGCGTCTCGGCCGCCCGCTCGTCCCATGAAGGCGCAATCCCGGAGCGCCGCGCCCTGCGATCCCGCCCGCGTCGTCGCCGAGGCGCGGCGCTGGATCGGCACGCCCTATGCGCATCAGGCCTCGCTGGCCGGCATCGGCTGTGATTGCCTCGGCCTCATCCGCGGCGTCTGGCGTGGCCTGAACGGGCCGGAACCCGCCCGGATGCCGGCCTACACGCCGTTCTGGGCCGAAACCGGGCCCGGCGATCCCCTCCTCGCCATGGCGGGAACCCATCTCCTGCCGGCCGGGCCGGGCCTGCCCGGTCCCGGGGAAATCCTGTTCTTCCGCTGGCGCGACGGCCTGCCGGCCAAGCATTGCGGCATCGCCACCGGGCCGGGCCGTTTCATCCATGCCCATGACGGCGCGGCCGTCGCCGAGGTCGCGCTGCTGCCGGCCTGGCGCCGCCGGATCGCCGGCCGTTTCCTCTTTCCTGACCGGAGATCCTGATGGCCACGCTCGCCTTCCGCATGATCGGCTCCACCCTCGGCACCATGCTGGGCGGCCCGGTCGGGGGAATGATCGGCGGCACGCTCGGCGCGCTGGCCGGCGCCCCGATCGACCGCGCCCTGCTCGGCGGCGGGAGAATTGTCGAGGGGCCGCGCCTTGATGCGCTGGCCGGGATCACTGCGCAGGAGGGTGCGCCGGTGCCGCGCATCTGGGGCCGCGTCCGGCTTGGCGGGCAGGTGATCTGGGCCACCGAATTCGAGGAGGAGCGCCATGTCGAGCGCACCGGCGGCGCGGGTGGCAAGGGCCTCGGGGGCGGCGGCCAGCCGCGTGGCACGCGCTATGCCTATTTCGCCCATGTCGCGATCGGCCTCTGCGCCGGTCCGGTCAGCCTCGTCCGCCGGATCTGGGCCGATGACCGCGAACTCGACCTCGCCCAGGTGACATGGCGCTTCTACCCCGGCGACGAGGACCAGCCGGTCGATCCTCTGATCGCCGCGAAACAGGGCGGCGGGGCACTGCCGGCCTATCCCGGGCTCGCCTACATCGTCTTCGAGCGCTTCCCGCTCGAGGCCTATGGCAACCGCCTGCCGCAGTTCCGCTTCGAGGGGGTCCGTGCCGCCGGGCCGCTCGCCGGGCGGCTCCGCGCTGTCAACGTGATCCCCGGCTCGACCGAATTCGGCTATGCCCCGGGCGAGCGCCGCGAGGATTTCGGCTATGGCGGCAGCCGCGCCGTCAACCGGGCGCAGCTTTGCAGGGGCAGCGACTGGGAAGCCTCGCTCGATGCGCTGCAGGCCCTCGCGCCGCGGCTCGAACGCGTCACGCTCGTCTCGGCCTGGTATGGTGATGACCTCCGCGCCGGCCAGTGCCGCTTCCGGCCGCGCGTCGAACGGTCGGACAAGGTGATGATCGGCCCGCCCTGGCAGGTGGCCGGGCTGACGCGCGAAACCGCCTTGCCGGTCTCGCGCATCGAGGGCCGGCCGGCCTATGGCGGTTCGCCCTCGGAGGACAGCCTCGTCGCCGCGTTGCAGGATCTCGCCGCGCGCGGGCTGAAACCGGTGCTCCATCCGTTCGTGCTGATGGACATCCCGCCCGGCAATGCCCTGCCGGATCCGGCCCGGCCGGGTGCGGCGCAGCCAGCCTATCCCTGGCGCGGACGGATCACGCTCGATCCCGCCCCCGGCCTGCCGGGCACGGCGGATGGGCAGCCCGCTGCCGCCGCGCAGGTCGCCGCCCTGATGGGGGCGGCGCGGCCGGAGCATTTCTCCCTGCAGAACGGGCAGGTGGTCTATTCGGGTCCGGACGACTGGGGCTATCGCCGCATGGTCCTGCACCATGCCCTGCTGGCCCAGCTTGCGGGCGGCGTGGATACCTTCCTGCTCGGCTCGGAACTGGTCGGCCTGACCCATGCGCTCGGCCCCGGCGGGCGCTTCCCCTTCGTCGAGGCTCTGGCCGCGCTGGCGGCGGATGTCCGGGCGATCCTCGGCCCGGCGACGCGGCTGACCTATGCCGCGGACTGGACCGAATACGGCGCGAGGGTGCGGGCCGGCGGGGCGGAGATCCGCTTCCCGCTCGACGCGCTCTGGGCCCATCCCGCCATCGATGCGGTGGCGATCGATGCCTATCCGCCGCTCTCCGACTGGCGGCCCGGGCGCGACCATGCCGATGCCGCGCTTGCGCGGGGGCCCGCCGATGCGGCCTATCTCCGCGCGCGCCTGACCGATGGCGAGGCCCATGCCTGGTACTATGCGGACGCGGCCGCGCGCCGGGCCGGCACCCGGGAGCCGATCACCGACGGCGCCCATGGCAAGCCGTGGATCTTCCGCCCGAAAGACCTCGCGGGGTGGTGGCTGAACCCGCATCACGAGCGGAGCGGCGGCGTGGAAAATCCGGTCCCGACCGCGTGGCAGCCGGGCGTGAAGCCGGTCCTGCTGACGGAGATCGGCTGCCCGGCGGTGCAGTTCGGCGCGAACGGGCCGCATCTCTTCCCCGATCCCAAATCGGCGGAAGCCGGCCTGCCCCCCTTTTCGCCGGGCGGGCGGGATGACCTCGTGCCCCTGCGGCTGATCGAGGCCTGGCTCGATGGCTATGGCGAGGGCGCCACGCCGGAAAACCCGCTCTCGCCGGTCACCGGCCAGCCGATGGTGGCGGCGGATTTCATCGCCCCCTGGGCCTGGGATGCGCGGCCCTTTCCGGCCTTCCCGCGCCAGACCGACCTGTGGAGCGACGGCGCCAACTGGGCGCGCGGCCATTGGCTGAACGGCCGGCTGGAAGCCCTGCCGCTCGATACGCTGGTCGTGGCGCTCTTCGCGGAATTCGGCCTGCCGGCGCCACTCTGCGAAGGGGTGGACGGCATGGTCGATGGCTATGTGATCGACCGGCCGATGAGCCTGCGCGCCGCGCTCGAGCCCCTGGCCCGGCTGTTCGGGCTGAGCTTCCATGCCCGGGCCGGGCAGATCGTCGTTCGGGGCCGGCCGGTCGGCCCGGTCCTCGCGCTGTCCGGCGAGGATCTCGTGCCCGCGCCGCAGGCGGGCACCGCCGTCGAGCGCATGCGCCAGCCGGATTCCGAGCTGCCGCGTCGCCTGTCTTTCGGCTTCATCGACTCCGAGGCGGAGTTCGAGCCGGCCGCCGTGGTGGCGGAACGGCCGCTCGGCCGGAGCTGGCGCGAGGCGGCCGAGGGCACCACGCTGCACCTGCCGCGCGGGCTGGCGCAGGACCTCGCCGAGCAGCGCCTGCACGATCTCTGGTGTGGGCGCGAAACCCTGCAGTTCCGCCTTTCCCCCCGGCATCTCGCGCTGGAGCCGGGAGACGGCATCCGGCTGGTGCTGGAGGAGGGCCCGCTCGACCTGATCGTGACGCGGCTTGTCGATGGCCCGTACCGGGAGGTCGAGGCGCGGCTGTACGAGCCGGCCCTGATCGAGGCTGCGCCCCTGCCGGTGGCGTTGCCCGCACCGCCCGGCCCGCCGGTCGTGCCGGGAAGGCCGCATGCCCGCCTGGTCGAACTGCCGCTCGATCGCGGCGAGGGCCTGCTCTCCCTCGCGGTAAGGGCGGAGCCCTGGGGTGGCCCGTACCGGCTCGTCGATCTCGGCCATGGCGGCGCGCGCATCGTGGCTGAGGCCGGGCTCGGCGCCCGGCTCGGCCGCACGCTCTCTGCCCTGCCACCGGGCCCGCTCTGGCGCTGGGACCATCACACCCGGCTGGACCTGCATTGCGAGGGCGGCCCGCTGGCGAGCCTGCCGGAGGAAGCGGTGCTTGCCGGCGGCAATGCCCTTGCCGTGACGGGGCCCGACGGGCTGACCGAGATCCTGCTGTTCCGCGCGGCCGAGCGGCTGGAGGCGAGGCGCTACCGGCTGTCGGGCCTCTTGCGCGGCCTCGGCCTGTCCGAGCCGGCGGCGATGCGCGCCTGCCCGCCGGGGGCGGAGATCCTGCTGCTGGACGAGGCGGTGCTGCCGCTCGGCCCGGAGGCTGCCTCGCCGGGCCAGCCCGGACGCTGGCGGCTTCTCGGGGCCGGCGCCGATCTTGCTGATCCGCACGGGCTCGATCTTGCCGCGACGCCATCCGGTATCGCCCTGCGCCCGCTGCCGCCGGTCCACCCCCGCGCGCGGCGGGAGGCGGCGGGTATCCGCCTCCGCTTCTGCCGCCGGGCGCGGCGGGGCGGCGACAGCTGGGACCTGTTCGAGGTGCCGCTCGGCGAGGATCGCGCGGAATTCCGGCTCGCCGTGCTGGCGGGCGCGGAGGAGCGCCGGGTCATCACCCTCGGCGAGGCGGAATGGCTCTACCCCGCCGGCTGGGAGATCGCCGATTTCGGCGCCCCGCTGGAACGGCTCGCCGTCGAGATCCGCCAGATCGGCGCCGCCACCGGTCCGGGCCTGCCCTGCCGCCGCATTCTCGACCTCCGCTGAGAAAGGAGCCGCCATGGCCCGATCGACCTTTGACCTCGCCCTTGCCTTCGTGCTGCGCCACGAGGGCGGTTTCACCGACCACCCGCAGGATCCCGGCGGCGCGACGAATCTCGGCATCACCCTCGCCACGCTTTCCGGATGGCGCGGCCAGCCCGCCAGCGTCGCCGAACTCCGCGCGCTGACCCGCACCGAGGCGGCGGCGATCTATCGCGCCCGCTACTGGGAGCGCATCGCCGGCGATGACCTGCCTGCCGGGCTCGATCTCGTCGTCTTCGATGCCGCCGTGAATGCCGGTCCCGTCCGGGCCTCGCGATGGGTGCAGGCCCTGCTCGCCGTGCCCGCCGATGGCCGCATCGGCCCGGTCACGGTCGCGGCGGCCCGCGCGGCCGGAACGGCGGACCTGATCGACGCCTTCACCGCCCGGCGGCAGGCCTTTGTCGAAAGCCTGCCGACCTTCCGCACCTTCGGCCGCGGCTGGAGCCGCCGCATTGCCGCGGCAAAGGCGGCCGGCCTCGCCCTGATCGCGCCGGAACCCTCCACCCCCCGACCATCCGCAACGGAGAATCCCATGAAAACCGACACGCCCATGGAAACAGAAATGCCCATGAAGACCGAAAATGCTGCCCCGGCGGCGGATTCCACCAAGCCCGCCTGGGCCAGCCGCACCCTCTGGGCCAATGCGATCGGTCTGGCGGCCCTGCTCCTCTCCTGGGCAGGTTTCACCATTCCCGGCCTTGATACGGAGATGCTGCTGGACAGCCTGCTGCAGGGCATTGCCGGCTTCGGTTTCGTCGCGTCCAGCCTGTTCCGCATCGTCGCGACACGACGGTTGATGCCGTGATCTCGACCCTGTCGCAATTCTGTCGACCTGATATATGACAAGCACGATCCGCGTCGGCCCCATCGGGCCGGCGCATCTATGCCCGGAGTGCCCCATGCGCCTGCTCGTCGTCGAGGACGATCGCGATCTCAACCGCCAGCTCGCCACGGCGCTGGAAGATGCCGGCTATGCCGTCGACAAGGCTTTCGATGGCGAGGAAGGCCATTTTCTCGGCGATACCGAACCCTATGACGGCGTGATCCTCGATATGGGCCTGCCGCGCATGGACGGCATCCGCGTGCTGGAGAAATGGCGCCGCGACGGTCGCACCATGCCGGTGCTGATTCTCACCGCGCGCGATCGCTGGAGCGAGAAGGTGCAGGGCTTCGATGCCGGCGCCGATGACTATGTCACCAAGCCCTTCCACATGGAGGAGGTGCTGGCCCGGCTCCGCGCGCTGCTGCGCCGCGCCGCCGGCCATGCCACCAGCGAGATCAGCTGCGGACCGGTCCTGCTCGATACGCGGTCGAGCCGCGTGGTCGTCGATGGCTCGGCCGTCCGGCTGACCTCGCATGAATACCGCCTGCTCGCCTACCTGATGCATCACCAGGGCCGCGTCGTCTCGCGCACGGAGCTGGTCGAACATCTCTACGACCAGGATTTCGACCGCGATTCCAACACGATCGAAGTGTTCGTCGGCCGCCTGCGCAAGAAGCTCGGCGTCGAGATCATCCAGACCGTGCGCGGCCTCGGCTATATCGCCGCGCCGCCCGAGGCGCCGGCCAAGCGCGGGTGATCGGGCACGGATGATCTGGCGCCGGCTCTCGTTCAACGCGCTCCAGCCGGCCTCGCTGGCCGGACGCCTCGTTGCCTCGGCCATCGTGCTCTCCGTGCTGGTTCTCGTCACGGCGGGCGCCATCCTTTCCGCCTTCAACCGGCGCACGGTGGAAGCCGCCTTCGACGAGCGCCTCAAGCTCTATCTCAAGGTGCTGGTGGCCGACGTCGCCTCGCTCACCGATGGCGGCAATGTCGAGCCGGGCAATCTCGGCGAACCGCAATTCCAGATCCCGCTTTCCGGCTGGTACTGGCAGATCGTCCGCGTCGACCGCGAGAGCGGCGCCAGCAACACGCTGCGCAGTTCGCGCTCCCTGTTCTCGAACCGGCTGCCGGCCCTTGTCGAGCCGGGCCTGCCTTCGCCGCGCGGCGATTTCCGGGACGGCTACCGGATCGGGCCGGAAAACCAGCGCCTGCGGCTGGTGGAGCAGGAGATCGATCTTGGCGAGCAGAACCGCTTCATCATCTCCGTCGGCGGCAATGCGAAGGAAATCGCCGAGGAGACCCGGCGTTTCGACATCACCCTCGCGGTGGTTCTGGGCATCCTCGCGCTGGCGCTCGGCGTCTCGGCCCTCGTGCAGGTGCGCTATGGCCTCGTGCCGTTGCGGCGCCTCTCGGAAGCGCTCGGGCAGGTCCGGGCCGGCGCGCGCGAGCGTGTCGAGGGCACGTTTCCGGTCGAGGTGGCGCCGCTCGCGCAGGAATTGAACCAGGTGCTCGATGTCAACCGCGAGATCGTGGCCCGGGCACGCGGGCAGGTCGGGAATCTCGCCCATGCCCTGAAGACGCCGCTCAGCGTGCTGATCAACGAGGCCGGCAGCGATCCCGGACCGCTGGCCGGGAAGGTGCGCGAGCAGAGCGCGATCATGCGCGACCAGGTGCAGTATTATCTCGACCGCGCCCGCGCGGCCGCCCGTGCCGCCACGATCGGCAACATCACCGAGATCGAGCCAGTCATCGCGTCGTTCATCCGGACCTTCGAGAAGATCTACCGCGATCGGGACCTCCGGTTCAGCGCCGAGATCGCCACCTCGCTGCGCTTCCGCGGCGAGAAGCAGGATCTCGAGGAGATGATCGGCAATCTCGTCGACAATGCCGGCAAATGGGCCAGCACGCAGGTGCTGATCTCGGTGATCCGCGACGAGCCTGTCGCCGCCATGCCGATGATCAGCATCATCGTCGACGATGATGGCCCCGGCCTGCCGGAAGACGCCCGCAAGGAAGCCACCAAGCGCGGCCGCCGGCTGGACGAGACCAAGCCCGGCTCCGGCCTCGGCCTGTCGATCGTGGTCGATCTTGCCGTGCTCTACGGCGGCAGTTTCCTGCTGGAGGATTCGCCGCTCGGCGGCCTGCGCGCGCGGCTGGTCCTGCCGGCCCTCTGACGCGACCGCCGGTCGCGGTCCACTGCCTTAGTCTCGTCGGGATTCCGTTGGATCGGGGAGGTGTTCCTGCTATGCGAGCCCGATGATGTTCTGGCTACCTGTCCTCGTCCTGATCCTTGTCGCGATCCTGCTCGCGCTCTGGCCGCTGCTGCGCGGCCGCGGGCCGGTCGATCCGCTGGACCAGGCGGTCGCTTTCTATCAGGCCCGCAAGGTCGAACTGGAACGGCAGCACGCCGCCGGGCAGATCGGCGATGCCGATTTCGAGGCCGCGATGGCCGAGCAGGGTCGCCACCTGCTGGCGCTCGGCCGGGGGCGCGGGCAGGTTTCCGGGGATGTCGCCGCCCGCCGCCGTCGCAAGATCGCCGCGCTCGCCATGCTGGTGCTGGTGCCCGGCATTACACTCGCCGTCTATCTCCGGATCGGCCAGCCCGGCCTGCCGGACCTGCCGCTCGCCAGCCGGGCCGTGACGCCGCAGAACATGGATGTCGCCTCGGCCCTGCAGCGGATCGAGCAGCATCTCGCCCGCAATCCGGAGGACGGACGCGGCTATGAAGTGGTCGCGCCGGTCTATCTCCGGGCCGGCCGTTTCGCGGATGCGGCCTTTGCCTATCGCAAGGTCATCGCCCTTCTGGGCCCCACGGCGCAGCGCCATGCCGATCTCGGCGAGGCCCTTGTCGCCGAGAAGGACGGCATCGTCACGGCGGAGGCCCGGGAGGCGTTCGAGAAGGCCGTGGCCCTCGAACCCGGCTTTGCCAAGGCCCGGTTCTATCTCGCCCTCCTCCTGGAGCAGGATGGCAACCGCCCGGCCGCGATCGAGAAGCTGACGGCCCTCGCCGCCGAACTGGGGACCGGCCCGGGGCGGATGCGCGTCGAGGCCGAAATCGCCCGCATGCGCACCGAGCCGGGCGGACCCGCCGGCGGCCCTGCGAGCGAGGCCGGCCAGAGCATCGCCGCCCTGCCGGAGGCGGAGCGGCAGGCCGCCATCCGGTCGATGGTCGACCAGCTGGATGCCCGGCTCTCGGGCAGCGGCGGCACCATCGGCGAATGGCAGCGGCTGATCCGTGCCCGCCTCGTGCTGGACGAGCCGGACAAGGCGCGCGAGGCACTCGGTCGCGCCCGGGTGGCCCTTGCCGGCGAGCCTGATTCACTCAAGATTCTGGAACAGCTCGCCGGGGAGATTCCCGGCAAGGCGCCGTAAGGGCAGGACAGGGCAGGAGCATGACGCGCAAGCAGAAACGGCTGGCCATGATCGGGGCGATCGGCCTTGTCCTCGCCGTGGCGACGGGGCTGATCCTCGTGGCCCTGCAGGACCAGATCATGTTCTTCCGCTCGCCCACCGAGGTGGCCCAGGGCAAGGTCAAGCCGGGCGAGGCCTTCCGCCTTGGCGGGCTGGTCGAGACCGGCAGCGTGGTGAAGGAGCCGAACCAGATCGTCCGCTTCGTGGTGACCGACGGCGCGAATACCGTCCGCGTGACGCATCAGGGCATCCTGCCGGATCTCTTCCGCGAGGGGCAGGGCGTTGTCACCGAGGGCAAGCTGGAGCCGGGCGGCGTGTTCAACGCCAGCACCGTGCTGGCCCGCCATGACGAGAACTACATGCCGCGCGAGGTTGCCGACAGCCTGAAGCAGCAGGGGCACTGGAAGGACGGCAAGGGAGAGAACAAGGGGGCGAAGCCGTGATTGTCGAACTCGGGCATTTCGCGCTGATCCTCGGTTTCGCGGTCGCGCTGTTCCAGGCCACCATCCCGCTCTGGGGCGCCATCCGCGGCGATGCCGTGCTCGCCCGGCTCGGGGCGCAGGCCGCGCTCGTCCATTTCGCGCTGCTGGCCCTGGCCTTCGCCGCGCTCACGCATGCCTATCTCGTATCGGATTTCTCGGTCCTCAACGTCTTCCAGAATTCTCATTCGCTGAAGCCGCTGATCTACAAATGGAGCGGCGTCTGGGGCAACCACGAGGGCTCGATGCTGCTCTGGGTGCTCATCCTCGCTTTGTTCGGCGCGGGCGTCGCCGTGTTCTCGAAGCGCCTTCCGGATGACATGCTCGGCGCGACACTCGGCGTGCAGGGCCTGATCGCCAGCGCCTTCTGCGCCTTCCTGATTTTCGCCTCGAACCCGTTCCTGCGCATGCCGAACCCGCCGATCGAGGGCCGGGATCTCAACCCCGTCCTGCAGGATCCCGGCCTCGCGATCCACCCGCCCTTGCTTTATCTCGGCTATGTCGGCTTCTCGATCGTCTTCTCCTTCGCCGCGGCGGCGCTTGTGCTCGGCCGCGTCGATGCCGCCTTCGCGCGGATGATCCGCCCCTGGACGCTGGCGGCCTGGATCACGCTCACCCTCGGCATCGCGATGGGCTCCTACTGGGCCTATTACGAACTCGGCTGGGGCGGCTACTGGTTCTGGGACCCGGTGGAGAATGCCTCGCTGATGCCGTGGCTCACCGGCACGGCGCTGCTGCATTCCGCCATCGTGCTGGAAAAGCGCGAGGCCCTGAAGACCTGGACGATCCTTCTCGCCGTCGTCACCTTCTCGCTTTCGCTGCTCGGCACCTTCCTCGTGCGTTCCGGCGTGCTGACCTCGGTCCATGCCTTCGCGGTCGACCCCGAGCGCGGCCTCTTCATCCTGCTGATCCTGATCGCCTTCATCGGCGGGAGCTTCGCGCTTTTCGCGGCCCGCGCCTCGGCCCTGCAGGGCGGCGGGCTTTTCGCCCCGATCAGCCGCGAGGGTGCGCTGGTCTTCAACAACCTCTTCCTGTCGGTGGCCTCGCTCGCGGTCTTCGTCGGCACGCTCTATCCCTTGCTGCTCGAGGCCCTGACCGGCGCGAAGATCTCCGTCGGCCCGCCCTTCTTCAACCTGACGGCGGTGCCGCTGATGGTGCCGCTCTTCCTCGCCATTCCCTTCGGCCAGAAGCTTGCCTGGAAGCGCGGCGACCTGCTCGGCGCCGGCCAGCGGCTCTGGACCTGCATGGCGCTCGGCGTGGCCGGCGCGGCGATCTCGGCCTACGCGGCCGGGGGCGGCCCGGTTCTCGCGCTGGCGGGAATCGGCCTCGGCATCTTCCTCGTGCTCGGCGCGCTGGATGACCTGCTCGACCGCGCGCTGCGCGGCGGCATCGGCATGATCGGCGCGCGGCTTCGGGCCATTCCGCAATCGATCACGGCCATGGCGCTCGCCCATGCCGGCGCCGGGCTGATGGTGATCGGCATCAGCGCCACGGCGTTCGAAACCGAGAAGATCGCCGCCATGAAGCCGGGCGAGACGATGGCGCTTGACGGCTATACCTTGCGGCTCGAGGGGATCGGCCCCGTCACCGGCCCGAACTACAATGCCATCGCGGCCGAATTCTCCCTGCGCGATGCCGCCGGCACCGAACTGGCGCGGCTCCGGCCCGCCAAGCGCGTCTATATCGGACGGCAGATGCCGACCTCCGAAGTCGGCCGCTACCGGCATGGCCTCAGCGAGATCTATCTCGCCATCGGCGAGACCTCGGACGGCCAGCATGTTGACCTGCGCGCCTATCACAAGCCCTATGTGCTGCTGATCTGGCTCGGGCCGCTGCTCATGTCCATCGGCGGCATCCTGTCGCTGTTCGACCGGCGCCTGCGGATCGGCGTGCCGGCCCGGCGCGCGCGCCTCCGGCCCGAACCGGCGGAGTGAACCATGCATCGCGCGCCTGGCCTCCTACTCGCCCTTGTCCTTTTCGCGACGCCGGTCCTTGCCGTCCGGCCTGGCGAGCAACTGCCCGATGCCGCGCAGGAAAACCGGGCGCGCAAGCTCTCGGCCGAGTTGCGCTGCCTCGTCTGCCAGAACCAGTCCATCGACGATTCCGATGCCCCGCTGGCGGTGGATCTCCGCCGGATCGTTCGCGAGCGCATCAAGGCCGGGGACAGCGATGCCACGATCCGTGATTTCCTCGTCGCGCGGTATGGCGCCTTCGTCCTGCTGCGGCCGCCGGTCTCGACCCAGACGATCCTGCTCTGGAGCCTGCCGGCCCTCGCTCTGGCCCTTGGCGGCTTCGCCGCCTGGCGCCTGTTCCGCCGCCGGCCGGACGGGGTGGCCGGTGACCCGGAGGAGCGCCTCAGCCCCGATGAACAGGCCGAGTTGCAGGCCCTGCTGGACCGGCAGGGCCGGGGCGGGCCGGCGGCCTGAACATTACCGTCATTTAATCCGCCCGACAGCTTCGGTTTAATCAGGCAGCGCTAAACCATCAGCGTGTCTCGCGGTGCGGTGTTCCGGTCAATTCCCCCGTCGCCCCCCGCTCCGGAATTACACCGCGAGACCGCCTTCCTCCGGCTTGACGTTGCCGGCCTGAACGGGCGAAGTGTGTGCCGTCAATGCCGCTTCCGATCGAGTTCTGCCGATGAAAATCCTGGTGGTCGAGGATGATGCCGAAGCGGGCCGCTATCTCACCCGCGCCCTCGGCGAGGCCGGCCATGTGGCGGATCTCGCCATGGATGGCGAGGCCGGCCTCGAGATGGCCCTGGCCGGCAGCTACGATGTCCTGATCGTCGACCGGATGCTGCCCAAACGGGATGGCCTCTCGCTCGTCATGGCCCTGCGGGCCGAGAAGCGCACGACGCCCGTGCTTATCCTGTCCGCGCTCGGCCAGGTCGATGACCGCGTGCTCGGCCTCCGGGCCGGCGGCGACGATTACCTCACCAAGCCCTACGCCTTTACCGAATGCCTCGCCCGGGTCGAGGCACTGGCCCGGCGGCAGAACCCGCAAAGCGCCCAGCTGACCTATCGCGTCGGCGATCTGGAACTGGACCGGCTCGCCCATCGCGTCACCCGCGGCGGCGAGGAGATCCTGCTCCAGCCGCGTGAATTCCGCCTGCTCGAATATCTCATGCGCCATGCCGGGCAGGTCGTGACGCGGACCATGCTGCTGGAAAATGTCTGGGACTATCATTTCGACCCCCAGACCAACGTGATCGACGTCCATATCTCCCGCCTGCGCGGCAAGATCGATCGCGGGCAGGGCGGCTCGCTCCTCCACACGGTCCGGGGCGCGGGCTACATGATCCGCGACAATGCCCGGTAGGCTGGCCTCGTTCCGGACAGCCCTCGGCCAGGTCATCCGCACCAGCGCCTTCAAGCTGTCGGCGGCCTATCTGCTGATCTTCATCATCTTCGCCGTCTTCGTGCTCGGCTATCTCTCCTGGACCAGCCGCCGGCTGCTCGATGACCAGATCACCGCCACGATCGAGACCGAGATCAATGCCCTTGCCGAGCAATACCGCCAGGGCGGGGAACGGCGCCTGATCACCGCGATCGAGCGGCGCAGCCGGCAGAGCGGCAGCTTCATCTACCTGCTGGTTGACCGTCGCGGCGATTCCGTGACCGGCAATGCGCTGCTGCGCGTGCCGGCCCTGGACCAGAGCCCCGGCTGGATCGAGGTCAATTTCGGCGCGCCGGACGAGCCGGCCGACGTCAACCGTCTCGCCAAGCTCCGGGTCTTCCTGCTGCCGAGCGGATTCCGCCTCTTCGTCGGCCGCGACCTCGAGGACCGCGCCCGGTTGCAGGAGGTCATCCGCCGGGCACGGCGCTGGACCGTGCTTCTGGTGCTGGTCCTCGGCGGCTTCGGCGCCTGGTTCGTCACGCGCCGCGTTCTCGCCCGTGTCGATGCCATCGCGGCTTCCAGCGCCCGGATCATGGATGGCAACCTTTCCGAACGCCTTCCGGTGACGAATGTCGATGATGAATTCGACCGGCTCGCCCTCCATCTCAACCAGATGCTCGACCGGATCGGCGAGCTGATGGCGGGCCTGCGCGAACTCTCGGACAATGTCGCGCATGATCTCCGGACCCCGCTCACGCGGTTGCGGAACGGCGCGGAGGAGGCCCTGCGCAAGGCCGGCACGCTCGAGGAGAGCCGCGAGGCCCTGCTCCGGGCCATCGACGAATCCGATCAGCTCATCCGCATCTTCGATGCGCTGCTGATGATTGCCCGTGCGGAAACCGGCAACCTCGCCACCAGCCTGCAGGATATCCGACTGGATGATGCGCTGTCCGGCCTCGCGGAACTCTATGAACCGCTGGCCGAGGAAGCGGGCCTGCCGCTCCGCGTCACGATCGAGCCCGGCCTCACCCTGCGCGCCAACCGCGAATTGCTCGGCCGGGCCGTGGCGAACCTGCTCGACAATGCCTTGAAATATGGCCAGCCGAATGCGGAGGGCGAGGGGCCTGCACCGGAGATCCGGCTGGCCGCGCGCCGTTCCGGCGAGGCGATCGAGATCGTCGTGGCGGATCGCGGCTCCGGCATTCCCGAAGCGGATCGCGAGCGCGTGACCGAGCGCTTCGTCCGGCTGGATCGCAGCCGGGCCAAGCCGGGATTCGGCCTGGGCCTCTCGCTGGTCCATGCGATTGCCCGCCTGCATGGCGGCGTCCTGCGGCTGGAGGACAATGCGCCGGGGTTGAAGGCTGTGATCTCCCTGCCGGCCGGGCTTGCACCGTTGCCGCCGGATGCCCACAATCCGGCCTGATGAAAAAAACGGCAACGCCCTCGGCCCCGCTCGCGCAGGCCTTTGTCCAGGCCCCGAAATCCGGAAAGGCAGGTCGGCAGCGGCTCGCCGATCTGCTCGCCGAGGAGGAGGGCGCCGCCCTGGCGCCGCTGACAGCGGCCCATCCGCTGGCCGGGAGCCTGCTTGCAGGCCTCGCCGAAGGCTCGCCCTATCTCTGGCGGCTCGTCCGGCGCTGGCCGGAATGGGTCGCGCCGCTGCTGGAGGCGCCGTTCACGGAATCGCTGGCCGCCATTCTCACCGAGACCCGCGCCGCGGGCGAGGAGGGCGAGGCCGGCCTGGCCATGCGGCGGCTGCGCCATGCCAAGGCCCGCGCGGCATTGCTGATCGCCATGGCCGATCTCGGCGGCGTCATCGATACGGTGGGTGTCACCGAGGCTTTATCCGATTTCGCCGATGCCAGCGTGCAGGCCGCGTTGCGCTTCGGCCTGCGCGAGGCCATGGCGGCGCGCCGCTTCACCCCGGTCGATCCGGACGAGCCGGAGCGGGATTTCGGCCTCTTCGTGCTGGCCCTCGGCAAACACGGCGCGCGCGAGCTGAACTATTCCTCGGATATCGACCTCACGATCTTCTACGAACCGGACGCGCCCGGCATCGCCTCCGCCGTCGATCCGCAGGCCCTGGCGATCCAGCTGGTCAAGGGCATCGTCCGCCTCCTCAACGAGCGGACGGCCGACGGCTACGTCCAGCGGGTCGATCTCCGGCTCCGGCCCGATCCCGGGTTGACCCCCATCGCCATGCCGGTCCATGCGGCCCTCGGCTATTACGAGAGCGTCGGCCAGAACTGGGAGCGCGCGGCCAATATCAAGGCCCGCCCCGTCGCGGGCGACATCGCCGCCGGCCGCGCCTTCCTGAAGGAGCTGGAGCCCTTCATCTGGCGGAAATATTTCGACTATGCCGCCATCGCCGATATCCACGCGATGAAGCGGCAGATCTATGCCGTGCGCGGCCATGACCAGATCACCGTGCCGGGCCATGATCTCAAGGTGGGGCGCGGCGGCATCCGCGAGATCGAGTTCTTCGTCCAGACTCAGCAGCTTGTCTATGGCGGCCGGCGCCCCACCCTGCGCGGGGCCCGCACGCTGGACATGCTGGCCGAACTGGCCCGCGAGGGCTGGGTGACGCCGGAAGCCGCCGGCGAACTCGCCACGGCCTATCGCTTCCTGCGCGATCTCGAGCATCGCGTGCAGATGGTCAATGACGAGCAGACGCAGAAACTGCCGCGCGGCGACGACGACCTTGCCAGCCTGGCGCGTCTCGCCGGCGTCACGCGCGGCGAACTCGACAAGGCGCTGATCCGCCAGATGCGGATCGTCGAGCGCCACTACGCCCGTCTTTTCGAGGCCGTGCCCGGCCTCGCTTCGGAAGCCGGCAGCCTCGTCTTCACCGGGGTGGAGGATGACCCGGAAACGTTGAACACCCTGCGTCGCCTTGGCTTCCAGCGGCCGGACATGGTGGCGGAGACGGTGCGCGGCTGGCATTTCGGCCGCCGCCCCGCCATCACCACGCCGCGGGCCCGCGAGATCGTGACCGAACTGGTGCCCGGCCTTCTGGAGGCTTTCGGCAATTCCTCCGACCCGGATGGCGCGCTGCTCGCCTTCGACAATGCGCTCCAGCGCATGCCGGCGGTGGTCGAATTGTTCTCCATCCTCAAGAACAATGCCGATCTGCGCCGGCTCTTCGCGGAGATCCTCGGTTCGGCGCCCCGCCTGTCGGAAATTGTTGCGCAGTCGCCGCATGTCCTCGATGTGCTGGTCGACCCGGAATTCCTGCATGGCCTGACGATCGAGGCGGCCCGCAACCGCATCGCCCCGCGGCTCGAGCGCGAGACCGATATCGAGCCTTTCCTCGAACGGGCACGCGAACTGGCCCGCGCCGAGCGCTTCCTCCTCGGCACGCGGGTTTTCTCTCGCGTGCTGCCGCTGGCCGAGGCCGGCCATGCCCACACGGCCATCGCCGAGATCTTCGTCGATGTGGTGCTCAGGCGTGTCCGGGCGGAATTCGCGAAGGCCCATGGTGTGATCCCCGGCGCCGAGATGATCCTCGTTGCCTATGGCAAGGCCGGCTCGCGCGAGATGACGGCCAATTCCGATCTCGACCTCGTGGTCATCTACGATGCGCCACCGGATGCCCTGTCGGATGGCGCCCGGAGCCTGATGCCGTCGGAATATTTTGCGCGGCTGACGCAAAGGCTCGTCTCGGCCCTCTCGGTGCAGATGCGGACAGGCACGCTCTACGAGATCGATCTCCGCCTCCGCCCCTCGGGCCGGAAGGGCACGGTCGCCACCTCGCTGCCCGGCTTCCGCGAATACCAGGTGAGCGAAGCCGAGACCTGGGAGCGCATGGCGCTGTCCCGCGCGCGGCCGATGGCCGGGGATTCCGCGCTCGGCCGGCGCTGGCGCGAGGAGGCCCAGGCTATCCTCGCCGTCCCGCGGGACGGCAAGGCCGTACTCGCCGAAGTTGCGGCGATGCGCGGCCTGATGGCGAAGGAAAAGCCGGGCCGCAACCGGTTCGACGTGAAGGACTGGCCCGGCGGGCTGGTCGATTGCGAATTCATCGCGCAGGCGATGATCCTGGTCCATTCCGCCCGTCACCCCGCCTTGCTGGAGGGCGGGACGCTCGGCGCGTTGCAGGCGGCCGGCGAGGCGGGCCTGCTGGCAGCTGCCGATGCCGAGACGCTGGTCGCGTCATGGCGGCTGCAATCGGCTGTCACCCAGGCGACCCGGCTCTGCATTTCCGGCCCCTTCGACGAGGCCGAGGCCAGCCCGGTCTTCAAGCGGCGGCTGGCCGCCCTGCTGGACAAGCCGGATTTCGCCTATCTCGCGGCCGAGCTGGTCGATCTCCAGAAGCAGACCCGGCAGATCTTCGAACGCCTCGTCGGGAAGGTGAAGCCCTGCGGCTGACGGGCTCAGGCGCCCGCGGCGCTCATCGGCAGCGTGAGCTGCACCGGTTCCAGCGAGACCGGCAGATGGATCAGCACCAGGGAACCGATCTGCGGCGCCGAGCGCAGGCGCATCGTCCCGCCATGCAGCTCCACCAGCGACCGGGCAATCGCGACGCCGAGGCCGGAACCCTTGCAGCCATCATGGAGCATCCCGTCGATATGGCCGAACGGGTCGCCCATCGTGCCGAGATCGCCGGCCGAGAGCCCGCCACCGGAATCGGCGACGAACAGGTTGATATGGTCGCCCGCCATCCGCGCCCGGACCGAGACGCGGCCACCGACCGGAGACAGCCGGATCCCGTTCCGCAGCAGATGGGCCAGCGCCTGCGAGATCGCCGTGGCATCGACATGGACCAGCCGCTGGCCGGCCCTGTCGTCAAGCTCGGGTTCGACCTCGATCGTGATGCTCTTCGCCTCGGCGGCATCGCGGACATCATCCGCCGCCCGGGCAAGCAGGACACCCAGCGGCGTGGCCGAGCGGTCGAGCGCAACACGGCCGGCCTCGATACGGGCCATGTCGAGGATATCCGAGATCAGGGCGAGCAGGGTGATGCCGCTGAGCCGGATGTCCCGGGCATATTCGATATAGCGGTCGGAGCCGCAGGGCCCGAACACCTGGCCCTCGATCATCTCCGCAAAGCCGATGATATGGTTCAGCGGTGTGCGGATCTCATGGTTCATGTTGGCGAGGAATTCGGCCTTGATCCGGTTGGCGCTGATCGCCTCGGCCTTCTGCTCGAGATAGCGATCGGCCAGTTCGGCGAGCTGCGCGGCCTGCTTGCGGAAGGCCTCGCGGGAATTGCCGAGATCGGTCACGGTGATGCGGAGCTGGCGCTCGTTTTCCATCAGCCGTTCCTCCTGGAGCTTGCGGGCAGTGATGTCGGTTCCCACGGAGACGTAGCCGCCATCCTTGGTATGCCGCTCGCTGATCAGCAGCCAGCGTCCGTCCTGGAACTGGGCCTCGTAGGCGCGGGTGCCGGTTTCCGGCTCGGTGCCGCGATCGATCTCGATCAGGACCCGCGGCTCCGACGCGGCCGCCATCAGGGTCTTGTAGCCCGCGCCGCGCTGGACAAGCTCAGGCGAGAGGCCATGGAAGGACTGGTATTTCGAGTTGCACATGACGAGGCGGTTGTTCTCGTCCCAGAGCACGAAGGCTTCGGAAATGGATTCGATCGCATCGCGCAGCCGTGCATCGGCGCGGTGGCTCTCTTCCTCGGCAAGGCGCTCCTGCGTCACGTCCATGACGATGCCGAGCAGGCGGGCACTCTGGCCCGCCGGCGCGGGATCGATCACCGCCCGCATCCGGAGGGCAACCCAGCCCTGGCTCTCGTGGCGCATCCGGAAGAGATAGTCGAACTCGCTATGGCCCGCCCGCGCGCTGTCCTCGATCCGCTGGAACAGGTCATGATCCTCCGGATGGAGCCGCGCCTCGATCCCGGTGCGGTCGAGCCGGTCGCGGTTCGACAGGCCCAGCATCCGGTACATGGAATTCGAAAGCGTCGGGGTTTCGTCGCCCAGCCGCCAGTCCCAGAGGCCGCAATGGCCATGTTCCAGCGCATTCTCGAATTGCAGCCGGAGCTGCCGCGCCCGGGCCTGCGCGGTGTCGGTATGCTCGCGCTGGGCATAGAAGACGAGCGTGAAGGCGATCGTCACGGCCCCGAAGCTGAACAGGATCCCGCCCAGCACGCCGGCATGGTGGCGCCAGGTCCGCAGCTCGTCATCCACCGGCTGCAGCGCCAGCACATAGCCGCCGAATCCGGCGGGCTGCCGCAGGTACAGGCTCGCCAGATCCCCCGTATGGAGCGGCACGCGGAACGCGCCGCCATGACGCAGCCGCCCCGCGAAAATCCCGGGCTCCTGGAACAGCGCATCGACGGGCAGGGCGATCTCGCCGGGGGCGGCATGCCCGCCGCGGATCACGCCGAGCATGTCGAGCAGCACGAACCGGCGTCCGGGCTCGTGGATCTCGGCCGGCAGGATCGGCAGGGAGTAGGTGGTCTCGCCGGTCTCGCGGCTCTGGCGGGACATTTCCGCCGCGAGGAAATGGGCCGCCACCGCAAGGGCGTCCTCGCTCGAACGGAGCTGGGCATTGCGGCTTGAGGTGAATTGCAGCGTGATGCTGATCGCGGCGACGGAGAGGAAGATCAGGACCAGGATCGGGACCGCGCGATCAAGCCTGGTTGGCCCGGAAATCGCGGGGGACAGGCCGGGCTTGCCGCTGGATTGTCCCTGTTTTTCGCGCAAACGAATAGCGCTGGCCGCGAATGATCGCACCATGCTTGCCCCCTCGAAACATCCCCCAGATGACCCGGGGAATGTGCCGCATCGCCCCGAATCACCCTTAGTAGAATCGCGGAGAATCGTGCTGGCAAGCGCCTTTCTAAGAATTTGTTTACCATTGGGGACCCGCTGGTCGGCGTGATCCGGATATCAGGTAGCAAACGCGAAGATGTTTTTATAATATTCTTCTTATGTTCGCCTTTGTTCCTGTTTATTTGTTTATATCGGACTTGACTGAAGCAGAGACGTCGCCGCCGGGATCTGCATCCCCGACGTGCCGACGGTGCCGGATGCACGTCAGGAGAGTGTCCGCTCCAGAATATCGCCGAGATCACGCGAGAGGTTGGCCTTCGCGGCGAGAGTCCGCAGCACGGAACCGGCGCGTTCCCGCCGGCCGCTCTCGAGATTGCGCCAGGTCCGGAACGCCGTAGCCATGCGCGCCGCGATCTGCGGGTTCCGCGCATCCAGCGCATCGATGATCTCGGCCACCAGCTGGTATCCGCTGCCATCGGCGGCATGGAAGCCGCGCAGGTTGCCATTGGCGAAAGTCGCGATGAGCGAGCGGGCCCGGTTCGGATTGGCGAGCGTGAATTTCGGATGGCTGGTCAGCCCCCGGACGCGGGCTACGGAACCCGGCCCCGGCACGCGGGCCTGGAGGCCGAACCACATGTCGAGGATCAGCGCATCCTCGCCATAGGTCGTCTCGAAGGCGGCCAAAGCCGTCTCGCGCTCCCGCCCCTCGCAGGGCAGCAGGGCCGTCAGCGCGGCGACACGGTCGGTCATGTTGTTGGCCTGCTCGTACTGGACGAGGGCGATCCGGGCGCCGTCCTGCGGATCGGCTGCCACGAGATAGCGCAGGAGCTGGGCCCGCAACGCCCGCCGGCCGGCGCTCGTTCCGTCCGGGCTGAACGGAACCGGCTTCGACAGGGTGTCATAGGCCCTCGAGGCAGGCTCGCGCACCAGCCGGCCCATGGCACGGCGGAGATGGTCGATCGCCTGCCCGATCGCCTCGGGGTCGATCTCGGTCGCGATCTCGCGCGCGAGATCGCCCTCCGTCGGCAGGCCGATGGCAAGGGCAGCGAAGGCCGGATCCTGCTGGCTGCCGGCGATCAGGCTCGCCACCGCCTCGGCCAGCCGCGTGCTCTCGAGTGGCGCCTTGCCCTCGCCGATGGCCCGGACCGAGCGCTTGAGAAGATCGGTCGCGGCATCCTGAAGGGCCTGCCAGCGGTTGAACGGATCGACATCATGCCGGGCCAGCGTGAGGAGATCGCCCTCCTGCCGGTCGATCACCACCTTGACCGGCGCCGAGAAGCCCCGGAACAGCGAGGGGATCGGCCGTTTGGTCAGGCCGGTAAAGCTCCGGCTGCCGGTGGCGCCGTCCAGCACGAACAGCTCGTCGGGCGCCAGTTCCTCGCCATCCTCGCCGATCAGCCCCAGCCGGATCGGGATCACCTGCGGCTGCTTGTCGGGCTGGCCCGGCGTCGGCCGGGTTTCCTGCCGGAAATGCAGGGTATACCGCCCGCTGGCCGGGTTATGGTTGCTCGTGACGGTGACAACGGGCGTGCCGGCCTGGTCATACCAGCGCATGAAGGGGGTGAAATCCCGGCCGGAGACATCCGCAAAGCACTGGATGAACTGCTCGACGACCGCCGCCTCGCCGTCATGGCGCTCGAAATAGAGATCCATCCCCGCCCGGAAGGCCTCCGGCCCGATCAGCAGGCGGATCATCTGGATCAGCTCTGAGCCCTTGTTGTAGACTGTCGCCGTATAGAAGTTGTTGATTTCCTTGTAGGTCTGCGGGCGGACAGGGTGAGCCAGCGGGCCGGCATCCTCGACGAACTGCGCCGCGCGCAGGGTCTGGACATTGGCGATGCGCTCCACCGGGCGGGAGCGCTGGTCCGAGGAGAATTCCTGGTCGCGGAAAACGGTGAGCCCTTCCTTCAGGCAGAGCTGGAACCAGTCCCGGCAGGTGATCCGGTTGCCGGTCCAGTTGTGGAAATACTCATGCGCCACGATCGCTTCGATATTGTGGTAATCCTGATCCGTCGCGGTTTCCGGCGAGGCCAGGATGTAGCGGTCGTTGAAGATGTTGAGGCCCTTGTTCTCCATCGCGCCCATGTTGAAATCGGACACGGCGACAATGTTGAACAGGTCGAGATCATATTCCCGGCCGAAAGCCTGCTCGTCCCACACCATCGAACGGATCAGCGCATCCATCGCATAGGCCGCGCGCTCGGCCTTGCCCTTCTCGACATAGACATTGAGCGTGACCGTGCGGCCCGACGGGGTGACATGGCTGCCCGTGAAGGCATCGAGATCGCCCGCCACCAGCGCGAACAGGTAGCAGGGCTTCTTGTGGGGATCGTCCCAGACGGCATAATGGCGCCCCGTCCCGGCGATATCGCCGACCTCGACCGGATTGCCGTTCGACAGCAGCAGCGGCGCCTCGGCCTTCTCGGCCTCCATCCGCACGCGCCAGGTCGACATCACATCCGGCCGGTCGAGGAAATAGGAAATCCGGCGGAACCCATCGGCCTCGCATTGCGTGCAATAGACGCCGTTGGAGCGGTAAAGCCCCATCAGCTTGGTATTGGCTGCCGGATTGATCTCGGTCTCGATCGTCAGGGTGAACCGGTCGCCGAGCCCTTCGACGGTCAGGCTCTCCGGCGTGGCGGTATAGGCCTGCGCCGGAACCGGCGCGCCATCCACCGCGAGGCCGGTCAGGATCAGCTCGTCGCCATCGAGCACGAGGCTCGCATCCGGGCGTCCGGCCGGGTTCCGCCGCATGGCAAGCCGGGAGGTCACCCTCGTCTGCTCCGGCTGGAGCCGGATGTCGAGATCGACATGGTCGATCAGGAAATCCGGCACACGGTAATCGGTCAGGCGGATGATGGGTGGCGTTTCGGTACGCATGGGACCTCCGGCACGTCGGCATAAGAAATTGACCCGCCGACGCGGGAGGCCGGCAGGACAAGGTGACGCAGGCTAGGCTTAGTTGAGCCCGTGTCTACTGCAATGGTGTCGCAGGGCGAGCATCGTCGCCAGGGCCAGGGCTGCCGTGCCCAGCATCAGGTCGACCAGCATCGCCGCCCCCAGCCTGTCGAGGAGGAATCCGCCGAGGATCGGCGCGATGGCACCGGCCGCGTTCTGCGAGACAGTGATCTTGTTCAGGCGCTCGCCATAGCCGCGCGAACCGAAGATCGCGAGGGTCAGGCCGCCCCGTGCGATCGTCATCAGCCCGTTCGAGATGCCGTAGAACGCCGCAAAGGCAAGGCCGGTCGGGACGTTCCCCTGGGCCTGGATCAGGAAAAGGAACGAGACCGGCAGGAAGGCGGAGGAGACAAACGCCGTCCACATGATGCTGAAGCGCTGGGCCAGCAGCGCCTCGCCCATCCGTCCGGCCACCTGGAACACGCCGACCATGCTGCCGACAAGGACCGCCGCCGTGGCGGCGAAGCCGAGCCCCTCCAGCAGGGGAAAGACCAGCAGGGACCACGAATTGAAGATCAGGCCGTTCATCGCCAGCATCGCCGCGAACAGCGCGAAGGCGACCGGGAAGGCCGAGGCGGGAATGCCGGCCTCGACCGGTTCGGCGGCCGGCACATGGGCGGCCTCGCCGGCCTGCCGCGGCAGCAGGGTCAGGTGGATCGGCAGGCAGATGGCGAGATTCAGCCCGGCGAAGAGCAGGATGATCGTCCGCCAGTCGAGGAACGACAGGAGCCAGGCCGTGAAGGGCCAGAACGAGGTGGAGGCCAGCCCGCCCATGAAGGTCAGGTAGGAAATGGCGCGCCGCGCCTGCGCCCCGGAAATCTGTGTCAGGGCGGTGAAGGCGGCGGAATAGAGCGACATCGGCGAGCCGATCCCGATGATCAGCCAGCCGAGATAGTAGCTGAGCGGCCCCGTGGAATGGCCGAGCACCACCAGCCCGGCCGCCATGATCACGGTTCCGGTGGCCATGACGACGCGGGATCCGGCCCTATCCTGCCAGCGGCCGATCCGGGGCCCGATCACGGCGGCGGCGCCGAGGGTCAGTGAGGTGCCGCCGAGCACCCAGGCCGTCGACAGCCCGAGCGTGGCGCTGATATCGCCGCTGAGCAGCGAGAGCAGGTAATAGGTCGTGCCCCAGCCGATGATCTGGCTGACCCCGAGGCCAAGGATGGCCCGCCGCACGGCGGGCGGCATCGGCATCGTCTGTGGGGAGGGCACGCGGGAAGGCCTGAAGGAAGGGTGACGCCCGGATGGGTCACGTTGAATGCAGAATGCCGCCGGAGACCGGCGGCATTCAAGACAAATCCTGAGATGGATCGATCAATAATTGTTATTGCTTGACCTTCGCCTTCAGCAGCGGGATCCAGCGGTCATTCTCCGACTTGACCAGCGCGGCGAGCGCTTCCGGCGAGGCACCCTTGGCATCCGGCACCACGCCGCCGAGATCCTCGAGCTTCTTCTTCGTGGCCGGATCCGTGACGGCCTTGGTCAGCGCGTCGCTGAGCTTGGCGACGACATCGGCCGGCGTGCCCTTCGGCGCGAACACGGCGTTCCAGGCCGAGACCTCGAAGGCCGGCAGCCCGGCTTCCTTGGTGGTCGGGACATCCGGCAGCGACGGCGAGCGGGCCGGCGTGGCAATCGCCAGCGCCTTGATCGCGTCGCCCTTCACCTGGCTGCTGACCGAGACGATCTGGTCACACATGTAATCGACCTTGCCGGAGACGAGGTCGGTCAAGGCCGGGCCCGTGCCGCGATAGGGGATCTGGTTCGGATCGATCTTCATCATCTCGTGCAGCAGCACGCAGGTGATATGCGAGACCGAGCCGGAGCCGGCATTCGCGTTGTTGATCGTCTTCTCGTTCTTCTGCGCCCAGGCGATGAATTCCTGCAGGTTCTTCACCGGCAGATCCTTGCGCGTGACGATGACGATCGGCGTGCCGGCTGCCAGGCCGATCGGCGCGAAATCCGTCTGCGGGTTGTAGGCGATGTTCGGATAGAGGCCCGGCGCCGCGCCATGCGTGCCCATATGACCCATCGCGATCGTGTAGCCATCCGGCGCCGACTTGGCGACTCGGGTGATCCCGGTGGTCCCGCCGGCACCGGCAACGTTCTCGATGATCACCGGCTGGCCAAGCGTCTTCGACATGTGCTCGCCGACGATACGGGCGACCACGTCGGTCGGGCCGCCGGCGGCGAACGGAACCACCATCGTGACGGGCTTGTTCGGATATTGCGCCTGCGCCGAGCCGGCGCCGAGCGCGAGGATCGCCCCGATAGCCGCTGCTGCGGTCAGGCCTTGGCGTTTGGTCATGGTCATCTGGTCACTCTCCCTTGGTTCCAGTCTTGGTCTTGACATCCGGCCACTCAAGCTGGAGCAGGAGGCCGGTTTGTCCAGCAGGTCCGGATGCGGCAACCTTTCGCGGCCACCGCACCCGGTTTGCATCACTCGACGAACACTTCGTCGCGCTTGCGGCGGATCGATGGCAGCAGGGCCACGATCAGCAGGATGATCGACACGATCATCAGGGTCGCCGAAATCGGATGACGGCTGAAATCGAAGAAGGTCATCGGATCCCCGCGCGACAGCAGCATCGCCTGGCGCAGCTTCTCTTCCATGATCTTGCCGAGCACGAAGGCGACGAGCATCGGCGCCGGCTCGAAGCCGAGCTTGAGCAGGAGGTAGCCGACAAGCCCGAAGAAGGCCGTCAGAACCACGTCGAAGGGCTGGTTGTTGATCGAATAGACGCCGATGGCGCAGAAGATCAGGATGGCCGGGAACAGCATCCGGTAGGGCACCCGCAGCAGCCGCACCCAGAGGCCGACCATCGGCAGGTTGATGATGACCAGCATCAGGTTGCCGATCCACATCGAGGCGATCATGCCCCAGAACAGGTCGGGCTGCTTGGTCATGATCTGCGGGCCGGGCACGATGCCGTGGATCGTCATCGCGCCGACCATGATCGCCATGACGGCATTCGGCGGGATGCCGAGCGTCAGCAGAGGGATGAACGAGGTCTGGGCGGCCGCGTTGTTCGCGCTTTCCGGACCGGCCACGCCGCAGATCGCGCCCTTGCCGAATTCCTGCGGCTTCTTCGAGAGCTTCTTTTCGAGCGTATAGGCCCCGAACGCCGCCAGCACGGCACCGCCGCCCGGCAGGATGCCGAGGACGGAGCCGAGCAGGGTGCCGCGCGCGACAGCCGGCGCCGCCTCCTTCATGTCCGCCCGTGTCGGCATGAGGTTGGTGATCTTCTGCTCGACAACGTCGCGGCTCTGCTTCTGCTCGAGATTGCGGAGGATTTCCGCAAAGCCGAACACGCCCATGGCCAGCGTGACGAATTCGATCCCGTCCGCCAGCGGCAGCATGCCGAAGGTCATGCGCTGTTCGCCGGTCTCGAGATCGGTGCCGATCGTCGAGAGCAGCAGCCCGAGGAAGATCATGGTGATCGCCTTGAGCACCGAACCCGAGGCCAGCACGACCGCGCAGACAAGGCCGAGCACCATCAGCGCGCAGTAATCCGCCGGCCCGAAGGCCTGCGCCACCTGCGTCAGCGGTTTGCCGAGCGCGGCGACGAGGATGGTGCCGAACGTACCGGCAATGAACGAGCCGATCGCCGCGATGGCGAGGGCCGCGCCGGCCCGGCCCTTCTTGGCCATCTGGTGGCCATCAAGCGCCGTGACCACCGAGGACGATTCCCCGGGCAGGTTGACGAGGATCGCCGTGGTCGAGCCGCCATATTGCGCGCCGTAATAGATGCCGGCGAGCATGATCAGCGCGCCGGTCGGATCGAGCTTGTACGTGATCGGCAGCAGCATCGCGATCGTCGCGATGGGTCCGATCCCCGGCAGGACGCCGATCAGCGTGCCGACAAGGGCGCCGATCAGGCAGAGCATCAGGTTCGTGGGCGTGGCGGCGATCGAGAAGCCGTAGGCCAGGTTGCTGAGAAGATCCATGGACGCGTTACCTCAGGAAAGTCGGCCAGAGCGGAATCGGTTGCCCGAGCGCGATCGGGAACAGCACGGCACAGAAGGCGGTGATGCCGATGGCGAACAGCAGGGCTTCCTTCCAGCGGTAGCGCTCCTGCGCCGCAGCCGTGGAGATGAGCACCATCGGCACGCCGGTCAGGGCAAGGCCGAGCGTGCGGATGGAAAAGGCGAAGAACAGCACCGAACCGAGGATCGCGACCGGCCCCCGGATCGACAGTCGCTCCAGTCCCGGCCCTTCCTTGAGCCAGCCGATGACCGTGACGGCGAGGCCGAGGCCGATCAGGCAATAGGCGAAGATCCGCGGCGCCGTGCCCGACGCGAAGCCGACGCGCCCCGCCGCCGGCAGATCCTTGACCAGGTACAGCGCAAACACACCGATCAGGACCATCGCGATCCCCCCGATCATGTCCTGCGGCGAGCGAGCCGCCTGATGGCGACGAGCATCCAGACTCATTGACTTCCCCCCGAATTCTCCCGGCTCTTGCGCGAGTTTTGCAACAAGCAGGGCCGGATGCAAATGCGCCGATAATGACTTTCCGCGGCCATGTAAAGCCTTAATATATGGCCAAGATAATTTTGTATTCATCCATGAATAGACCATATAGATTTAAAATGGGGGCAAAAATCAGATGTATTGTTTTCGTATTGGGATTTATACAAGACCCCGAACCTCGGAATGAACTCGCAGAGCATGCGGCGCGCAATGCGATGGCGTCCGGAGATCATCATTTGCCACAAAATTGCCATTTTCCGATCCTCGACGCGATATTCCTTTATTTTGCGATGCAGCAAAAGTCCTTTGCTCTGAACGGAAGGAATAGGCCCCGATCCGAATTGCCAGGCCGGGCCGGTTCCGGTACGCGGAAAGCAGGTGTTTGAAGGAAAGCAGGGCGATGTTTGGCATTCCCGTCTCGGAACTGTTGCCGCTTGTGGTCGCCCTTCTGGCCGCCGGCCTGCTGACCGGCCTGCTCGCCGGCATGTTCGGCGTCGGCGGCGGCGCCGTCATCGTGCCCGTGCTCTACCAGATCTTCGGGCTGCTCAACGTGCCGGAATCGGTACGGATGCATCTCTGCGTCGGCACCTCGCTGGCCATCATCATCCCCACCTCCATCCAGTCCTTCCGGACCCATTACGGCAAGGGCAAGGTGCTGATGGACGTGCTGCGCCTCTGGGCTGTGCCCGTCGTGATTTCAGTCATCGCCGGCGGCGTGATCGCGGCCTATGCGCCGGCGTTTGTCCTGAAGCTGGTCTTCGTGGCGGTGGCCGGTTCCAACGCGATCAAGCTACTCTCCGGCCGCGATGACTGGCGCATCGCGCCGGATCTGCCCGGCCCCCTCGGCATGCGCGCCTATGGCGTGCTGATCGGCCTGGCCTCCTCGCTGATGGGCATCGGCGGCGGCGCCATTTCCAACATGATCCTCGCCCTTCACGGCAAGGCCATCCACAATGCCGTCGCCACCTCCTCGGGTCTCGGCGTGCTGATCTCGATCCCCGGGGCACTGGCCTATATCTGGGCGGGCTGGCCGCATCTGGCGAGCCTGCCGCCGCTCTCGCTGGGCTTTGTCTCGATCCTCGGTTTCGCGCTGATCGCACCGACCTCCACCTTCGTGGCGCCCTACGGAGCCCGGCTCGCCCATTCCATGCCGAAGCGCCGGCTCGAGATCGCGTTCGGCGTGTTCCTCCTGCTGGTGAGCCTCCGCTTCCTCTACGGCCTCGTCGCCTGATCCACCGCCCGTCAAGGGGGGGGTTGAGCTTCGCGCTCCGGGGCGTATCCTCGCGGGGTGTCGAGGGAGCGTTGTCGCATGCCGGAAACCCCGCGCGGGCCTGTGCCGCCGGAACAGATCGCCCGGGTTTTCCAGCGGATCGATGCCCTGCGCGACGATCTCGTCGCGCTCACGCAGCGCCTCATCCGTTTCCCCACGATCAATCCGCCCGGCGATGCCTACGAGGCCTGCGCCCGGGATATCGGCGCCTGGCTCGCGGCCCGGGGTGCGGCCGTCTCGTATCTCCGCGGCGAGGGCGAGCCGGATGATACCGATCTCCACCCCCGCATCAACGTGATCGGGCGGTTCGAAGGGCGGGAGCCGGGCCCCTGCCTCCACTTCAATGGCCATATCGACGTGGTCGAACCCGGCCTCGGCTGGACAGTGCCGCCCTTCGACGGGCTGGTGCGGGAGGGCCGCGTCTATGGCCGTGGCGCCTGCGACATGAAGGGCGGCATCGCCGCGGCCATGATCGCGATCGAGGCGATCCTGGCGGAAGGCGCGCTGACCCGCGGCGCGATCGAGTTTTCCGGTACGGTCGACGAGGAATCCGGTGGCTTCGGCGGCGTCGGCATTCTCGCGCGGAAGGGGCTGTTCGACCGCAGCCGTGTCGACCATGTCATCATCCCCGAACCGCTGAACCCGGACCGCGTCTGCCTCGGCCATCGCGGCGTCTGGTGGGCCGAGATCGAGATGCGCGGCCAGATCGGCCATGGCGCGATGCCGTTCCTCGGCGTCTCGGCCATCCGCGGCATGGGGCATTTCCTGCGCCTGCTGGAGGAGGAGCTGCTCCCCGCCCTCGGCACGCGGGTGACGCGGATGCCCTGCGTGCCGAAAGGCGCGCGGCAGGCAACGCTCAACCTCAATTCCATCCATGGCGGCCAGCCCGAACCGTTCCACGGCCTGCCGGCGCCCGTCGTCGCCGATCGCTGCCGCCTCGTCATCGACCGCCGCTACCTGATCGAGGAGGATCTCGATTCCGTCCGCGCCGAGATTGTCGCGCTGCTGGAACGGGCGAAGGCGCGCGAGGCCGGGCTCGATTATTCGCTGCGAGAGATCATGACCTTCGCGCCGACGATGACCGAGCCCGATGCCCCGCTTGTGCAGGAACTCGACCATTGGATCGAGGCCCTGTTCGGCCGGCCGGCAGAGCATGTCGCATCGCCCGGCACCTATGACCAGAAGCATATCACCCGGTTCGGTTCGGTGCGCGATTGCGTGGCCTACGGGCCGGGCATCCTCGATCTGGCCCACCAGCCGGACGAATGGGTGGGCATCGACGATATGGTTGTCTCCGCCAAGGTGATGGCGGCGACGACCCTGTGTTTGTTGCATAATCGCGGGGAACCAGCCTAGATTCGCCCGCAAGGACCCGAAAGGGCAGGGGAGTGATGACGATGAAACCGATCCGCCGGCTGGCTGCGCCCGCCTTCATGGCTCTCGGACTGCTGGCACCCGCCCTCGCGGCCCTTGGCCTCGCCCTGTCGGGCTTTCCCGCGGCAGCGCAGCCCCGGGATACGCTCGTCCTCTGCCAGACGCTCGAACCGCCGATCCTTGATCCCTCCGGCGGCGCCGCTGCGGCGATCCGCGAGGTGACCTACGGCAACATCTTCGAGGGGCTCGTCGCCTATGACCGCGACGGCAAGGTGGTGCCGGCCCTCGCGCGGGAATGGTCCACCAGCGCCGACGGCCTCGTCTGGCAGTTCCGGCTCCGCCCGGCGCAATTCCATGATGGCAGCCCCGTCACGGCGGCCGATGTGAAATTCTCCTTCGAGCGCGCCGTCGCCCCGGATTCGAAGAATGCCCAGAAATGGATCTTCGAACCCATCGCCGGCATTGCGACGCCGGCCCCCGATCTCGTCGAGATCACGCTGAAGAGTTTCACGGCCGATTTCCTCGAAGGCCTCGCCATGGGCGACGCCACGGTCTTCTCGGCCGCCACCATCGGCAAGGCCGCCACCGAGCCGGTCGGCACCGGTCCCTATCGCTTCGTCCGCTGGCAGCGCGGCGACCGGCTGCTGCTGGAGCGCCATGACGGCTGGTGGGGCGCGAAGCCGGCCCTGAAATCCGTGACCTTCCGTTTCATCTCCGACCCGCAGGCCCAGGTTTCCGCCCTGCTCGCCGGAGACTGCGACGCCCATACCAATCTCGGCGCGCACGAGGCCGTGGCCCAGCTGCGCGCGGATCCGCGCCTCGCGGTCACGATCGGCCGGACCGAGGGCGAGACCATCGTCGCGATCAACAATGCCAAGGTGCCGTTCTCGGATCTCCGTGTCCGGCAGGCCATGGCGATGGCGGTGGACCGTCGCCTTGTCAACGAGGGTGCGGTATCCGGGCTCGGCACGCCGATCGGCAGCCATTTCTCGCCCAACCACCCGGCCTATCTCGACCTGACGGCGGAGCGCCCGGTCGATCTGGCAAAGGCCCGCGCACTGCTCGCGGCCGCCGGCTATCCCAACGGCTTTGCCACCACGCTCCGCCTGCCGCCCCCGGCCTATGCCCGGCGCAGCGGCGAGATTGTCGCGGCGATGCTCGGCCAGATCGGCATCCGCGCCACGATCGAGCCGCTGGAATGGCCGCAATGGCTGGAACGCGTGTTCCGCAACAAGGATTTCGACATGACGATCGTCGCGCATGTCGAGCCGCTGGACGTGAATATCTACGCGCGGGACAACTACTATTTCGGGTACCAGTCGCCGGAGGTGAAGCAGGCCTATGGCCTGACCAAGACCGCGCGCAGCGAGGCGGAGCGGCGCGAGGCCTTCCGGAAGATCCAGCGCCAGATCACCGGGGACCAGGTCAACCTGTTCCTGTTCATGCTGCCGAAGATCACCGTGGCGCGGAAGGGCCTCACCGGCCTCTGGCCGAACTGGCCAGTCCCGGCCAATCCGCTGGCGGAACTGCGCTGGGAATGATGACGCAGGACGGGCAGGCGGCATGGCGCTTTTCCTGATCAAGCGGCTCGCCGGGCTGGTCCTGACGCTGCTTGTCGCGGCTCTGGTGATCTTCCTCGTGCTCGAAGTCCTGCCGGGCGATCCGGCGGCGATGATGATGGGCGTGAGCGCCACGCCGGAATCCGTGGCCGCGCTCCGGGCCGAACTCGGCCTCGACGGGCCGGCGGCCACGCGCTTCCTCGACTGGCTGGCCGGTTTCTTCACCGGCAATCTCGGGCTCTCCTACACCTACCGGGTCGCCGTGGGGGGCCTGATCGCCGAGCGGCTGGCCGTCACCGTGCCCCTGTCCTTGCTGGCGCTGGGGCTCTCTCTGGTTCTCGGTGTCACGCTCGGAACCTGGGCGGCAGCCCACGCCCATCGCCGGTCGGATCTCGTCATCATGGGGCTGACGCAGCTCGGCCTCGCCATCCCGAATTTCTGGTTCGGCATCCTGCTGGTGCTGGTCTTTGCCATCGGGCTTGGCTGGTTCCCGGCCGGCGGCTTCCCGGGCTGGGCGGCCGATCCCTCGCTGTCCGCCCGCGCGCTGCTGCTCCCGGCCTTCGCACTGGCCATGCCGCAGGCAGCGAGCCTTGCGCGGATCACCCGCTCCACCATGCTGGAAACCCTGTCGGAGGATTACATCCGCACGGCCCGCGCGAAGGGCCTCTCGCGCGGCCAGACCATCCGCCGCCATGCGCTGCGCAATGCGCTCATCCCGGTCCTGACGATTCTCGGCCTGCAATTCTCCTTCCTGCTGGCCGGCACGATCGTGCTGGAAAACGTCTTCGCCTTGCCCGGTCTCGGCCGCCTGCTGATCCAGGCCATCGGCGGGCATGACCTGATCCTCATCAAGAGCCTCGTCCTGTTCTACGTCGCCACCGCGATCATCGTGAACGCGATTGTCGATCTCGCCTATGGCATCGCGGATCCGCGCCTGCGGGTGGGCCGCACATGAACCCGGCCTGGCGGCATCCTTCCTTCGGGGCCGGCGCCGTGCTGATGGCGCTTGTGATCGGCGCGGCGCTGCTTTCGCTGGTCTGGACCCCGCATGACCCGGCGGCGATGCGCATCATGGCGCGGCTCAAGCCGCCCTCGGCCGAGCACTGGCTCGGCACCGACCAGTTCGGCCGCGATATCGTGTCGATGGTGCTGGTCGGCGCCCGCAATGCCCTGCTGGTCGGGCTCGTTGCCGTGGGGATCGGGCTCGTCTTCGGCGTTGCGCTCGGCATGCTCGCCGCGCTCTACCGGGGCCGTTTCATCGACGAGGCGGTGATGCGCGCCCTCGATTTCGTCTTCGCCTTCCCGGCGGTGCTGACGGCCATCCTGATCCTGACCTGGTTCGGACCCGGGCTTGTCAATGCCGTGATCGCGATCGGCATCTTCAATATTCCGGTCTTCGCCCGGCAGGCCCGCGCCGCGACCCTGCAGGTCGTCGCGCAGGATTACATCCGCGCTGCCCGGCTGGCCGGGCTGAGCCGCCCGGCCGTCATGATCCGCCATATCCTGCCGAACATCACCGGTCTGATGATCGTGCAGGGCTCGACGCAATTCGCCTTTGCCATCCTCGCGGAGGCATCGCTCTCCTATCTCGGCATCGGCACCCAGCCGCCGAACCCGTCCTGGGGGCGGATGCTGAACGATGCCCAGACCTATCTCGCCACCGCCCCGCATCTCGCGATCGTTCCCGGGCTCGCCATCGCCATCACGGTCCTCGCCTTCAACCTGCTCGGCGACGGCCTGCGCGACCTGCTCGACCCGCGCATGAAGGAGCGCTGAGATGCTGACCCTGCGTGACCTCTCCGTCAGCTTGCGCGGGCGGCCCGTCCTGCGGAACCTCTCGCTTGATCTTGCCCCGGGCGAGACGCTCGGTCTGGTCGGGGAATCCGGCTCGGGCAAGTCCATGACCGCGCTCGCCCTGATGGGCCTGCTGCCGCCGGGCTTTGTGGCCTCGGGCAGTATCCGCCTCGACGGCACCGAATTGCTCGGCCTTGCCGATGCCGATCTCTGTCGCCTGCGCGGCCGGGCCATGGCGATGATCTTCCAGGAGCCGATGACCGCGCTGAACCCGGTCCTGCCGGTCGGCGCGCAGATTGCCGAGGGCCTCGTCCTGCATGGCCTGATGCAGCCGCGTGCGGCCCGCGAGGAGGCCGTCCGGCTGATGGCGCGGGTCGGCCTGCCGGATCCCGCCCGCCGTGCGCGTTCCTACCCGCATGAACTTTCCGGCGGCCAGCGCCAGCGCGCGATGATCGCCATGGCGATTGCCTGCCGCCCGTCCCTGCTGATCGCCGACGAGCCGACCTCCGCCCTCGATGTCTCGCTCCAGGTCGAGATCCTCGCCCTGCTGCGCGAGATCCGGGAAGAAACCGGCATGGCGATGATCTTCATCAGCCATGACCTCTCGGTGATCAGCGCGATGGCCGACCGGGCCCTCGTGCTCTATGGCGGGCTGGCCATGGAAACCGGCCCGACGCGCCATGTCATCGGCCGGCCTGCCCATCCCTACACGCAGGGCCTGATCGCGGCGATCCCGCGCGGCACCGCCCATACCGAGCGCCTCCGGCCGATTCCCGGGCAGGTGCCCGATCTCGTCCGCCTGCCGCCGGGCTGCCCCTTTGCCGGGCGATGCGCCCTCGGCGATGCACATTGCGCCGAAGCGCCGCCGCCGCTCCGGACCGGGCTGACCGCGCTCCGTTGCCACCATGCGGAGCCCGCCCCCGCATGATCCCGATCCTCGAAGCCGTCCATCTCCATCAGGCCTACCCTTTGCCGAGGCAGGGGCTGTTCGAACGACGCCGCCGGATCCATGCCGTGCGGGACGTGTCCTTCCGGCTCGAAGAGGGGCGGACCCTCGGCATTGTCGGGGAATCCGGTTCCGGCAAGTCCACGCTGGCGCGGCTGCTGGTGGCGCTGGAAAAGCCGCGCGCGGGCGAGGTGCTCTTCCGGGGCGAGCGGATTTCCGGCCTGCCCGAGAAAAGCATCCGCCCGGTCCGCCCGCTGATCCAGATGATCTTCCAGGACCCGTTCGGTTCGCTCGATCCACGAATGCGCATCGGCCAGAGCATCGCCGAACCGCTCGGTGTCGCCGAGCCCTGGCTCGATGCAGGGGAAACCCGCGGGCGGGTGGCCGCCATGCTCGAACGGGTCGGCCTCCAGCCGGACATGGTCACCCGCTATCCGCACCAGTTTTCCGGCGGGCAGCGCCAGCGCATCGCGATTGCACGCGCGCTGATCACAAGGCCGGCCCTGCTGGTGGCGGACGAGCCGGTCTCTGCGCTCGATGTCTCGGTCCAGGCGCAGATCCTGAACCTGCTCTTCGATCTCAAGCTGGAATTCGGCCTGTCGATGGTGGTGATCAGCCACGACCTCGCCGTCATCCGCTATCTCTGCGACGAGGTGATCGTGATGGAAGGGGGCAGGGTGGTCGAGCAGGCCGAAACCGGCCGGCTCTTCGCGGCCCCGCAGGCGGAGTATACCCGCGCGCTGATGGCGGCTATGCCGCTTCTGCCCGACGCCAGACCGGGAACGGATCCGGCAGGTGGCGGTATTTCTCCGGGCTGAACTTCAGCGGCATGCTCTCGCCGAGGAGGCACAGGTCAAGCGCGGTGCGCATCGCGGCCTCGTCGAGGTTCTGGCCGATGAAGACCAGTTCCTGCCGGCGGTCGCCCCAGACCGGATGCCAGTGGCGGTTGAGGATCTGCCGCCAATCCGGGCTTTTCGGCCAGCGTTCCTTCGGCACATGCGCCCACCAGAAGCCGAGCGCTTCCGTCCGGCAGATCGCCCCGGCGAGGCTCATCTCGCCGACCCATTCCGGCCGGGTGGCGAGCCAGAAATGCCCCTTGGCCCGGATCAGGCCCGGCCAGGTCGTGGCGAGGAACGCAGCGAATTTCTCCGGATGGAACGGCCGCCTCGCGCGGTAGACGAAGGAGGAGATATTGTACTCCTCCGTCTCCGGCACATGGCTGGCAAAGCCGTAGAGTTCCTTGGCCCAGAGCGGGTGTCCCTGCGCCTTCTCGTAGTCGAACAGCCCGGTTTCCAGCACCGCCTCGAGCGGCACCTGCCCGAAATCGGCGAAGACCACGCGCGCCTCCGGGTTCAGCGCCCGGACGATCGCCTCTGCCTGCGCGCGCTGGTCGGGTGTTGCATCGGAAACCTTGTTGATGACCACCACATCGGCGAATTCGATCTGCTCGACCAGGAGGTCAACCAGCGTCCGCTCGTCCTGCGAACCCGCCACCTCGCCCCGGTCGCGCAGGAAGTCGCGGCTGCCATAATCGCGCGTGAGGTTGATCGCGTCGACCACGGTGACCATCGTATCCAGCCGTGCGACATCGGACAGGGAATGGCCCTGCTCGTCGCGGAAATCGAACGTCGCTGCAATGGGCAGCGGTTCGGCGATGCCGGTGCCCTCGATCAGGAGATAATCGAACCGGCCCTCGCCGGCGAGGCGACGCACTTCCGCCAGCAGATCGTCGCGCAGCGTGCAGCAGATGCAGCCATTCGACATCTCGACCAGCTTCTCTTCGGTGCGGGAGAGGCCGCCGCCCTCGCGGACAAGATCGGCATCGATATTCACCTCGCTCATGTCATTGACGATCACGGCGACGCGCTTGCCCTCGCGGTTGTTCAGGACGTGGTTCAGCAACGTCGTCTTGCCGGCGCCGAGAAAGCCGGACAGCACGGTGACGGGCAGGCGGTTATCGGTCATGTCCATCCTGTCGATCCTCCTTTGATACAGGAGGATTTGTTACAGTATAACATAACATATGGGCAAGCCGGAAATCGGCTCGTCCCCGGCCAACGGCCTATTGCGGAGCCAGTGCCAGCCGCACCTGGCGGATGATCACCAGCAGGGCAAAGAGCAGCGATTGCACCACCACGATCATCGGGCCGGTCGCGGCATCGAGATGGAAGGAGAGCAGGGTGCCGAGCAGGCACGACCCGGTTGCGGCCAGCACCGCGACGATCATCATCGGGCCGAAGCGGCGGGTGACGATGAGCCCGATCGCCCCGGGCGCGATCAGCATGGCGATGACGAGGATGATGCCCACCGCCTTGAGGGACGCCACGATGGTCAGGGCCAGCAGCACCAGCAGCCCGTAATGCAGGAACCCGACCCGGAGGCCGATCGCCCGTGCATGGGCAGGGTCGAAGCAATAGAGCATCAGGTCGCGCCGGCGGATGAGCAGGAAGGCCATGGCCGGCAGCGCGATCAGGGCGGTTTCGGCCACATCGCGCAGCTGCACGCCGAGCATGTTGCCGAACAGGATGTGGTTGAGATGCTGGTCCGTCTCGACCTTGACGAACATCACAAGGCCGAGCGCGAACAGGCCGGAAAAGACGATGCCCATCACCGCATCTTCCTTCACCCGGCTATGCGCCTGCAGATAGCCCGTCGCCAGCGCGCAGCCGAGCCCCGCCGCAAAGGCACCGACGGCCAGCGGCAGCCCGGTGATGAAGGCCAGCACGATGCCCGGCAGCACGGCATGGGAGACGGCGTCGCCCATGAGCGACCAGCCCTTCAGCACGAGATAGCAGGAGAGCATCGCGCAGATCGAGCCGACCAGCAAAGCGACGACGAGGCCGCGCTGCATGAAATCATGCGCCAGCGGCTGCGTGACGAAGCCCAGCAGCGCATTCATGGCGCCGCCTCCCGGAGCTTCGCCGCCCGGCGCGCGGCCAGCCTTCCATGCTTGGGCGCGAAAACGAAGGCGAGCAGGAACAGCAGGGTCTGCAGCAGCACGATCAGCCCGCCGGTGGCGCCGTCGAGGAAATAGCTGAGATAGGCGCCGCCCGCGCCGGTGCCCGCCCCGAGGCCCATGGCGATGCCGATCATCCGGCCGAACCGGTCGGTCAGCAGGTAGGCGGTCGCGCCCGGTGTCACCACCATGGCGATGACCAGGATCGCGCCCACGGTCTGGAGCGCGGCGACCGTGCAGGCGCTGAGCAGCACGAAGAAGACGAGCTTCAGCCGCTCCGGATTGAGCCCGATCGACCGGGCATGGCTCTCGTCGAAAAAGGCGAGCAGCAGGTCCTTCCACCGCGCCGCGAGCACGGCCAGCGAGACGCCCGCAATCGCCACCACCTGCCAGACATCCTCGTCGGCAATGGCGAGGATGTTGCCGAGGATGATCGACTGCACATTCACCGCCGTCGGGTTGATCGAGACGATCAGCAGCCCGGCGGCGAAGAAACTGGTGAAGATCAGCCCGATCACCGTATCCTCCCGCAGGAAGGTGATCTTCTTGACGAGCGCGATGGCCAGCGCGGCCAGCAGGCCGGAGGTGAAGGCCCCGGCCGCATAAGGCAGGCCAGCGAGATAGGCCACGGCCACGCCGGGCACGACGGCATGGGCGAGGGCATCGCCCATCAGCGCCCAACCCTTCAGGATGAGGTAGCAGGACAGGAAGGCGCAGACCGCCCCGACCAGCGCGCTGACCCAGATCGCGCGGACCATGTACTGGTAGCCGAAGGGTTCGAGCAGCCAGTCGATCATGCCTTGGGCCGATCCGGCGCCACCACCTTCTCGCGGTCGCGCTCGCCATAAAGGACGAGCGGCCGCTCGTCATCGGTCAGCACCGTGACGCGCCGGGCATCGGCATCGTCATGCAGGTCCGAGCCGTCGATCCGCACATGCCGCAGCACGCCGCCGAACGCCCGGATGAGATTGGCCTCGGTGAAGGTCGTCTCGATCGGCCCGGCGGCGATCACCGTGCGGTTGAACAGGATGACATGGTCGCAGAAATCCGGGATCGAGCCGAGGTTATGCGTCGAGACCAGGATGAGCCGCCCCTCGTCGCGCATGGCGCGCAGCAGGTCGATGATCGCCGTCTCCGTCCGGGCATCGACACCGGTGAACGGCTCGTCGAGCAGGATGATCTGCCCGCCCTGCGCCAGCGCGCGCGCGAGGAAGACGCGCTTCTTCTGCCCGCCCGAGAGTTCCCCGATCTGGCGTTTCCGCAAGGCGGACATGCCGACACGGTCGAGCGCGGCATCCACCGCCGCGCGGTCAGCCTTCGACGCGAGACGCAGCAGGCCCATATGGCCGTAGCGCCCCATCATCACGACATCCTCGACAAGGACAGGAAAATTCCAGTCCACATCCTCGCTCTGCGGCACATAGGCGACGAGCCCCTGCTTGAGCGCCTCCGCCACCTTCTGCCCGGCAATCGAGACCGCGCCCTTGGCCGGCGCCAGAAAGCCCATCAGCGTCTTGAACAGGGTGGACTTGCCCGAGCCGTTCACCCCCACCAGCGCGCAGATCGAGGCCGGCGCCAGCCGGAAGCTGGCATCGTCGATCGCGGTGACGCCGTTGGCGTAGCGCACCGAAATGCCATCCACCGTGATGGCCGGCCTGTCGCCGGGAAGGCGGGTCGGGTTCATGCGCGTTCCGGGCGCAGGGCAGCGCGGATTCTCATGTGCCAAATCCCTTCGCGATGGTATCCACCGTTGTCTCGAGCAGCTTCAGATAGGTCGGCACCGGGCCGCGGGCATCGCTCAGGGAATCCACATAGAGCACGCCGCCGTAACGGGCACCCGTCTCGCGGGCGACCTGGCGGGCCGGCTTGTCGGAAACCGTGCTCTCCGAGAACACGACCGGCACCTTGTTCTTGCGGACAAGGTCGATCAGCCGCCGGACCTGCTGCGGCGTGCCCTGTTCATCGGCATTGATCGGCCAGAGATAGGCCTCGCGGAAGCCGAAATCGCGGGTGAGATAGCTGAAGGCGCCCTCGCTCGTCACCAGCCAGCGCTGCGCCTCCGGCACGCGGGCGAGGCGGGCCCGCAACGGCGCCTCGATCGTGCGGATCTGCGCCGCATAGGCCTCGGCATTCCGGGTATAGGTTTCGGCATTGGCCGGATCGGCCTTGGCGAGCGCCTTGCGGATATTCTCGACATAGGCCAGCCCCGAAGCGGGCGACATCCAGGCATGCGGGTTGGGCTTGTCGGAATAGGGGCCTTCGCGGATGGGCAGCGGCACGATGCCCTCCGTCACCACGGCGCTCGGCACTTCCTTCACATTGGCGAAGAATTTCTCGAACCACCGTTCGAGATTCATGCCGTTCCACAGCACGAGATCGGCCGATTGCGCCTTCACGACATCGAGGGGCGTCGGCTGGTAATCATGGATCTCGGCACCCGGGCGCGTCACGGATTCGACGATCGCCGCCGTGCCCGCGACATTCTGTGCCATGTCCTGGATGATGGTGAAGGTCGTCACCACGCGGAGCGGCTTGCCGGCGGGGCGCGTCGTCTGGGCCCGGAGCGCTGGTCCCGGCAGCGCGAGGCCGAGGCCGGCCGCCAGCAGCGCACGGCGGGAGGGACGGGAAGCGAAATCAGGCATCGGGGAACCCTCTGTCGTGTTTCAGGTCTTCTGCGTGTTTCAGGTCTTCTGATCTGACGCTATTGCGAATGAAATGCATCTGTCAATCGCTATTGCGAATGATTTGCAATAAGAGCCGGGGGTCCGGGACCTCCGCTTCGGGCCGGATTTAATTTGACTTCTTTGGTCAGATTATCCTAAGTCTATGAAAGAAATACAGTTTTGAAACGTTCTAAAGAGGCGTGATGCCCATGGTTACGCTCCCTTCCGTTCCGGAATCCCTGTCCCGCGAGATCGAGGCGACGCAGATGCCGCAACCGATGCAGGCCCTTGCCGGGCAGAAGGGGTGCCCGGTCGCGGCGATCCGCGAACGGCTGCGGGCAGCCGGCCTCCGCCCCACGCGCCAGCGGATGATCCTCGGCTGGTTGCTCTTCGCCGGCGGTGACCGCCACATCACGGCCGAGACGCTGTTCGGCGAGGTCAACCGCGTGCGCGGCCATCTGTCGCTGGCGACCGTCTACAACACGCTGAACCAGTTCCGGGATTCCGGCCTGATCCGGCAGGTGCCGACCGGCGGCACGCGCGCCGTCTATGACACCAATACCGGCGACCATCACCATTATCTCGTCGAGAGCGACGGCACGATCATGGACCTGCCGGATGATGCGGTGTCGCTGGCCGTCCGCCCGCAGGCCCCTGAAGGCTACCGTGTGGTGGGCGTGGATGTGGTGGTCCGGCTGGAGAAGATCGCGCCGCAGGGCTGACCCCTGCGAACAGGGCTGGTTTCCTGCGAAGGGCGCCGCCCCCCGACGAAAGAAGCATGGCCTTTCCCTGCATGCCCCCCCTTCCGCCGATGCAGGCGGCAGGGGATTTCCCGCGCGAATCCATTTGATTAGACAAAGGCCAGTCCTTAGCGTGCCACAGGAATGGGATGGCCGGTCCTGACACGGCGCAATGACAAGGCCTGAACGGCCGGGGAAAGAACTCATGAGAGAGACGATCACCTGTATCGATGACCTGAAGCGCCTCGCGCAGCGCCGCGTGCCCCGCATGTTCTATGATTACGCGGATTCCGGCGCCTGGACCGAGGGCACGTACCGGGCCAACGAGAGTGATTTCCACCGGATCAAGCTGCGCCAGCGGGTCGCGGTCGACATGCGGAACCGCACGCTGGAAACCGAGATGATCGGCCAGAAGGTCTCGATGCCGGTGGCCCTCGCCCCGACCGGCCTGACCGGGATGCAGCATGCCGATGGCGAGATCCTCGCCGCCCGCGCCGCCGCGAAATTCGGCGTGCCCTTCACCCTGTCCACGATGAGCATCTGCTCGATCGAGGATGTGGCCGCGAATTCTCCGGCGCCGTTCTGGTTCCAGCTCTATGTCATGCGCGACCGCGATTTCGCCGGTCGCCTGATCGACCGCGCGAAGGCCGCCGGCTGCTCGGCCCTGGTGCTGACGCTCGATCTCCAGATCCTCGGCCAGCGCCACAAGGATGTGCGCAACGGCCTCTCGGCGCCGCCGCGCCTCACGCTGCCGAACATCATCAACATGGCCACCAAGCCGGGCTGGTGCCTCGGCATGCTGGGCACGAAGCGCCGCACCTTCGGCAACATTGTCGGCCATGCCAAGGGCGTGTCGGACATGAGCCAGCTCGCCTCCTGGACGAACGAGCAGTTCGACCCGGCCCTCAGCTGGGATGATGTCGCCTGGATCAAGGAACGCTGGGGCGGCAAGCTCATCCTCAAGGGCATCCTCGATGCCGAGGATGCCAAGATGGCGGCGAAGACCGGCGCGGATGCCATCATCGTCTCGAACCATGGCGGCCGGCAGCTCGACGGCGCGCTGTCCTCGATCGCCATGCTGCCGCGGATCGTCGATGCGGTGGGCGACCAGATCGAGGTCCATATCGATGGCGGGATCCGCTCCGGCCAGGACGTGCTGAAATCCGTCGCGCTCGGCGCGAAGGGCACCTATATCGGCCGCGCCTTCCTCTACGGCCTCGGCGCCGGCGGCGAGGCGGGTGTGACCCGGGCGCTGGAGGTGATCCGGAAGGAACTCGATATCACCATGGCCCTGTGCGGCCATCGTGATATCCGCAACATCCGGCATGACATGAACGACACGATCATTGCCGAGAACCCCTTCGCAACCCGAAAGGGGATGTGAGGCGGAACCCGCAAGGCGGCCTTCCGGCGGGGACGCTCAGGCGGTCGCCGCCGGAGCTTTCCGCCGCGTGACCGCGACCAGCGCCCGGCACCGTGCATCCGGATCGCGCGCCTTCACGATATCCGAGATGATGGCGATGCTGTCGGCCCCGGCATCGAGGCAGGCCCGGGCCGTTTCCAGCGTGATGCCGCCGATTGCCACCAGCGGCGGCGGGCATTGCCCCTCGGGCAGGGCGGCAGCGATCGCCGCCTTCCATTCGCCGATCCTGTCCACGCCCTGCGGCGCGAAGCGCAGGGCCTTCACCGTGGTCGGGAAGATCGGGCCGAGGGCGATATAATCCGGCCGGACAGCGAGGGCGCGCGCGAGTTCCTGCCCGTCATGCGTCGAGACGCCGAGCCGGATGCCCCGCGCCCGCAGCGCGGCAAGATCCGCGCCGTCGAGATCCTCCTGGCCGAGATGCACCCAGCGGGCCCCCTCGTCGAGCGCGATGCGCCAGTGATCGTTGACCACCAGCGTGATCCCCGCCGGCTTTGCCATGGCCACGGCCGCGCGGATCGCCACGCGCAGCTCGGCCTCGGGCCGGTCCTTCATGCGGAGCTGGATCAGCCGGGCACCGGCACGGCCAAGCCGGCCGATCCAGTCCGGATTGTCGATGATGGGGTAGAGCGGATCGATCGTCATGCGAACGCAGCCTTTCCTTCGTCCGGCGTCGATGCCCGGGCAGCGTGCCGGGTTGCCACGAGACCGGCCTCGAAGGCAAGCCGCCCGGCCTCCACCGCCGAGGCGAAGGCGAGGGCCATGCGCAGGGGATCGCCGGATTCGGCGACCGCCGTGTTGAGCAGCACTGCGTCGAAGCCGAGTTCCATTGCCTCCGCGGCATGGGAGGGCCGGCCGAGGCCCGCATCGAGGATCATCGGAACGGCCGGGAAGGCCTCGCGCAGGCGCAGAAGCCCCGTCCGGTTCTCGAGCCCGCGCCCGCTGCCGATCGGCGCGGCCCAGGGCATCAGCACCCGGCACCCCGCCCGGAGCAGCCGCTCGGCAATGGCCAGATCCTCCGTCATGTAGGGAAACACCTCGAACCCCTCCTTGACGAGGATTTCCGCCGCCTCGACCAGCCCGACGCCATCCGGTTCCAGCCAGCGGCGCGAGCCGATCACTTCCAGCTTGATCCGGGAGGTGCCGAACATCTCCCGGGCGAGCCGCGCGGTCGTGACGGCCTCGTGCACCGTATGGCATCCGGCCGTGTTCGGCAGGAGCGGCGTCGCCAGAACCTCCAGCATGTCCATGAAGCCGCGCGCCGGGACGGGGCCGGGGGTCGGTCGCCGGACGGCGACGGTGATCATTCCGGGTCGCGCGGTGATCAGGGTCTTCGACAGCAGGTCGAGCGAGGGAAAGCGGGCGGTTCCGAGGAACAGCCGCGAGGCGAGCGGTTCGCCCAGCAGGGTCAGCATGTCAGCCTCCCTGCATCGGGGCGAGGATCTCGATCCGGTCGCCGGGAATGACCCGGCACCGCCGCCGCTGCTCCCGCGGCACGAAGATGCCGTTATGGGCGGTGCCGATGGCCATCCGGGAACGGGGATCGAGATCGCCCCTTTCGGTGAGGAAATGCTCGACGATATCGGCAAGGGTTTCCCCTGCTGGCCGGCAGGGCCGGCCATTGATGTAGATCTGCATGGTTTTCCCTCGGGCTTCACCCGGCAGGCCGGGCAGGGGACTGGGAGAGGCAGACGCCATGGGCCCTGACCGGGTTTGCCCCGGGGTGACCCTGGCGCAGGTTCGGGTCGGCGCCGACCGGAGGCGGCGCGGATCAGGAGCGGATCAGGGACGGCACGGGGACCGGAGGCGAGGCTTCAGGAGGCGAGAATTTGGGTGGCAAGGATCCGGGTGGACCGGCGCTGGCAGCAGACCGGCCGCGTTCAGAGGGCAAATCGGCAATGAAAACAGGGATCGGGTTCAGGCAGTCGCGATAAATCAGGTCGTGTTTCATCCTGTTCCTCCGCCGGCATGATCCGGATCAGGTTCAAAGGATTCCGGGCGACAAAGCCCGATCTCGGCCCGCTGCGGCGGGCACTCCCCGGATAGGACAGATGTAGGACAAGACGGTTGGCCCGTCAACCGGGATGACGTCAGGCCGGCGTGGAAATCCGCCGCCTCGATGAATCATCGGTCATGTTTTGGTCATGCTTCCGCAACAGATCGCATGAGAATTTGCTAATGTAGCGCAGCTGCATTTGCAGCCTCTCGCGGAAGGACAACGCGATGGCACGCCCGGAAAGGCTGTTCCAGATCGGCATCCAGCGTTTCGGGCTCGGCGCCGGACCGGCGAGCCGTGCCCGGCTGGGTCCGGATATCCGGGCTGCCCTGCTGGACGAGATCCGGCCCGAGCACGCCCTGATCCGGGGTGAGGGGCTGCCGACCACGGCGCGCGGCATCCAGATCGTCACCCAGATCGAGGACAAGCGCCGGATGGAGCGCGCGGCCAAGCGGCAGGTCGCGCAGCAGGGCCCGGATTCCCCGGCCATGGGCGAATCGGCTCCCGGCGCGAGGGCCGCAGATCCACCCACCAATCCGCCGCCTGCCATGCCCGATCCGGAAGGCGTCCGGCTGCGGGATGTTCTCCTTGTCGATGTGAAGGCCCGGATCGACCATGGCCTTGCCGCACCGGCCGGCTTTGCCGAACGCTGGGTGCTGTTCTGGTCGAACCATTTCTGCATCGCCCTGCGCCGCGGCCCGTTCGTTCAGGCCCTTGCCGGTCCGTATGAGCGCGAGGCGATCCGCCCGCATGTGTTCGGCCGCTTCGTCGACCTGCTTGTCGCGGTCGAGACGCATCCGGCCATGCTGCATTATCTCGACCAGCGCCAGTCGATCGGGCCGAACTCGCCGGCCGGCCAGCGCCGCCAGCGCGGCCTCAACGAGAATCTCGCGCGGGAGATCCTCGAACTGCACACGCTCGGCGTTGGTGGCGGCTATGCCCAGGCCGATGTGACCGCCTTCGCCCGCGCCCTGACCGGCTGGTCGATCACCGGGTTCGAGGAGAATATCGACGGCTACGGCGCCTTCGTCTTCGCCCCGAACCGGCACGAGCCGGGCCCGCAGGAGGTTCTCGGCCGGATCTACCGGCAGGAGGGCCAGGAGAAGGGCCTCGCCATCCTGCGGGATCTGGCGCGTCACCCCTCCACCGCGCGCTTCCTCGCGACGAAGCTCGCCCGGCATTTCGTGGCGGACAGCCCGCCGCCGGCCCTCGTCGATGCGCTCGAGGCCGAGTTCCGGAAAACGGATGGCGATCTCGCCGCTCTGGCGCGGGTGCTCCTCACCCATCCCGCGAGCTTTCAGGCATCTCCGGCCAAGATCCGGACGCCCTATGAATTCCTGCTGGCCAGCCTGCGCGCCACCGAGGCCCCGGCCGATCGCGTGCCCGCCCTTGCCAATGCGCTCAACCTGATGGGCCAGCCGCTCTGGAACCCGCCCGGCCCGAACGGCTTTCCGGATGACGAGGCCTCGCTGGTGGCCCCGAAGGCCATGAAGACCCGGCTCGAATTCGCCCTGCAAATGGCCCGGCCGCTGGGCGGACGGTTCGACCCGCGCGACCTCGCCGAAGCCGTTCTCGGCGAGGGTCTGTCCGCCGAGACGCGGCAGGCCGTCGCCCGGGCGGAAACCCGGCCGCAGGGCCTCGCCCTGTTGCTGATGGCACCTGAGTTCCAGCGCCGCTGAACCGGAGGCTCCCCGATGGATGCTCGATATTGCGAAGCCCTGCCGCTCTCCCGCCGGGGCCTGCTCGGAGCAGGGCTTTCCTTCTTCGCCTGGGCCCATATGCCGAAGATCGCCTCGGCGGCGGGCACGCGCGACCCGCGTTTCCTCACCGTCATCCTGCGCGGCGCGATGGACGGGCTCTCGGCGGTCGCGCCCGTGGCCGACCCGGATTACGCCGCCCTGCGCGAGGGCATGGCGCTGACCCGCGACGGCGAGACCGCCGGCCTGCCGCTGGACGGCTTCTTCGTGCTCCACCCCGCGATGAAGACCTTCGCGCGGCTCTATGCCGAGAAGAAGGCGCTTGTCGTGCATGCCACCGCCTCGCCCTATCGCGAGCGCTCGCATTTTGACGGGCAGGATGTGCTGGAAAGCGGCCTGCCCGGTGTCGGCAGGGTCGAGACCGGCTGGCTCAACCGCGCGCTCCTCGCCCTGCCGAAAGGCGAGAAACTGCCGAAGCTCGGCGCGCTCGGCGTCGGCGTCTCGACCCCGCTGGTCCTGCGCGGGGCGGCGCCGGTCATGGGCTGGGCACCGCAGCGCCTCGCCGAGACGAATGACGATCTCGCCCGCCGCGTGCTCGATCTCTACACCCACCGCGATCCGGCTCTGGCCCGTGCGCTGAAAGCCGGGCTGACCGCCGATGACCTCGCCCGCGGAGGCGCGGCCATGCCGGCCGGCGGCGGCAATCCCGGCATGATGGCCCGGGCGGCGACGGGCGCGGCCCGGCTGATGATGAAGGAGGAGGGGCCGCGCGTGGCCGTGCTCTCCTTCGATGGGTGGGATACGCATGCCAACCAGGGCGGCGTGCGTGGCCGGCTGGCCGATCTGCTCGGTGGGCTGGACGGGGCCTTTGCTGCCTTCGAACGCGAATTCGGCGAGGCCTGGAAGGAGACGGCGATCCTCGTCATCACCGAATTCGGCCGCACGGCCCGGATCAACGGCACCGAAGGCTCTGACCATGGCACTGCGACCGTCGCTTTCCTCGCCGGCGGGGCCGTGCGTGGCGGGCGGATCCTGGCCGACTGGCCTGGCCTCAAGGCGCCGCAGCTTCATGAAGGACGCGACCTCCGCTCGACCACGGACCTGCGCGCGGTCATCAAGGGCGTGCTGGCGGGCCATCTCGGCCTGTCACCGGCAGGTCTGGGCGAGACGATCTTCCCCGGCTCCGGCCTTGTGAAACCGGTGCCGGATCTCGTTGTCTGAGGTCGAGGGTCGCCTTTTCCGGCAAACCTGCTAGGGAAGGGGCGAAGCAACGCCCCGTTCCCGCATGACCGAACCTGTTTCCCCCTGGCGCTTTTCCGTCGCCCCGATGATGGACTGGACCGACCGGCATTGCCGCGTCTTCCATCGCCTGCTGTCGCGCCATGCGCTGCTCTACACCGAGATGGTGACAACCGGGGCCGTGCTGCATGGCGACCGCCAGCGCCTGCTCGGCTTTTCGGCGGTCGAGCATCCGGTCGCGCTCCAGCTTGGCGGCTCGGACCCGGCCGATCTCGCCGCCTCGGCGCGGATCGGCGCCGAATTCGGCTATGACGAGATCAACCTCAATTGCGGCTGCCCGTCCGACAGGGTCCAGAACGGCCGCTTCGGCGCCTGCCTGATGCGCGAGCCAGCTCTGGTAGCGGAAGCCGTGGCGGCGATGAAGGCGGCTGTCGCGGTTCCCGTCACCGTGAAATGCCGGATCGGGGTGGATGACCAGGACCCCGAAGAGGCGTTGTTCACGCTCGCCCGGCAGGTCGTTGCGGCAGGGGCGGATGCGCTGGTCGTCCATGCCCGCAAGGCCTGGCTGAAAGGCCTGTCCCCGCGCGAGAACCGCGACATTCCCCCGCTCGACTATGCCATCGTCCGCCGGCTCAAGGCCGAATTCCCTGCAGTGCCGATTGCGATCAATGGCGGCATTGCCAGCCTCGACCTTGCGCAGACCCTGCTTGCCCCGTCCGATGAGGGGCCGGGCCTCGATGGTGTGATGCTCGGCCGTGCGGCCTACCAGAACCCGTCGATCCTGCTCGGCGTTGACCCGCTGTTCTTCGGCGAGGCGGCGCCCGTGTCCGGCCCGGCCGAGGCGCTCGAGGCGCTGATCCCCTATCTCGAAGAGGTCACCGCTGCCGGAACCTCGCCGCATGCCGTGACGCGCCATGTGCTCGGCCTGTTCCAGAGCCAGCCCGGCGCGCGCGCCTTCCGCCGGCATCTCTCCACCGAAGCGGTGAAGCACGGCGCGGGCGCGGGCATCCTCGCCGAGGCCCTGGCGCTGCTGCGGCCCCGGCGCGAAGCGGCGTGAGGGCCCCATGACGGACGATCCGCTTTTCGACCGCATCGCCGCAAGTTTCGGCAAGCAGGGGCTGATGGCGACGCTTGGCGCCACGCTGGATCGCGTCACGTCCGGCAGCGTCACGATCCGCATGCCCTTCTCGCCCTCCATCTCGCAGCAGCATGGCTTTGCCCATGCCGGCTCGATCGCCACGATTGTCGACAGCGCCTGTGGCTATGCCGCGCTGACGCTGATGCCCGAGGACAAGGCGGTGCTGACCAGCGAGTTCAAGATCAACCTGCTCGCCCCGGCGCTCGGCACGCATTTCGAGGCAACCGGCACCGTGTTGCGGGCGGGACGGCGCGTCCATGTCGTGCAGGGCGAGGCCTGGGCCATCCAGGGCGAGAGCCGCAAGCAGGTGGCGGTGATGCTGGCCACGATGATGGTGATCGACGGCGAGACCGGGCTGAAATCCTGAGCGGCCCGCTCGCCTCGGCTCAGAACCCGAACTGCGTCTTGTAGCTGTAGGCGATCGCCACCACCGTGACGATGGCGCCCCAGATCAGCAGGTTGCGGATCGTCTCGCCCATGTTGCCGCGCATCTCGGCCATGAACCACGAGGCCCACATCGTCAGCAGCAGGCCACCGGCGGCCAGCCCGGCAATCTCGCTGCCGCCGAGTTTCGGCACGCCGAGCATGGCAAAGACCAGCACGATGGCAAGCCCGACCAGCAGGGCGATGGCGATGCGGGGCGAATTCATGCGGGGCTCCTACCGGTAGCGTTGACCAAGAGGGTGGCCCGCCGGAGCCCGCTTTTCAAGGCCCCTGTCAGAGCGGCCCGCGCCAGTTCGCGGCGGAGGACAGCGCCAGAAGCAGCGTGATTTCGGCCACCTGCTGGCAGGCGCCGAGAATGTCGCCGTTATGCCCGCCGACCTTGCGGCGGGCGAGCGCGGCGAGGGCCGGCATCAGCAGCAGCGCCAGAAGGCCCGCGATGAGCCCGCCCAGGGGCAGGTCGAGCCAGAGGCAGGCGCCGGCAAGGACCAGCGCGCCGATGCCGGTTGCCAGCAGCCAGGCCGGTCGGTCGGGCAGGGGCACGCTGGCGGCGAGGCCCTGGCTGCCGGCTGGCGGCAGCAGCAGCACGGGCATCAGCGCCACCGCACGGGACAGCGCGGCGATTCCCGGCAGAAGCACCAGCGCGGCCGGGCCCATCAGGCGGAACAGTTCGGCCAGCGCCAGCACCCGGAGGAGCAGGGCGAAGAACAGGCCGGCGCCGCCGAACGTGCCGATGCGGCTGTCCTTCATGATCTCGAGGCGCCGCTCCCGCGTGGCGCCGCCGAACAGCCCGTCGCAGGAATCGGCGAGCCCGTCCTCATGGAAGGCACCGGTGATCGCCACCTGCACCGCCAGCGCGACGGATGCGGCGATCAGCGGCGAGAGGCCGGCCAGATAGGCGAGCCCGCCGGCCAGCGCGCCGCAGCCGCCGACCACGGCGCCCGTGACCGGAATTGCCCAGGCCGCGCGCCGGAAATCGGGCAGGGCATGGGCCTCGCGCTCGAACCGGAAGACCGGCAGCGGCAGGCGGGTGTAGAAGCGCATCACGTTGAGGAGGTCGCCCGCGAGGACGGTCGGGCCAGGCATCAGCAGTCTTTCGCGGTTGCGAGACAAAGCCCGGCCATGATAGCCCCGTCCCCCATATTCGGCCAGCCCCGTCGCGGCCCGATTCCCGTTCCGATCTCTTCAGCCAGAGAGCCTGCCATGACTGCCACCGGCCTGCCCTTCGATGATATCCGCGCGCTTGTGGCCACCTTGCCCGGTCCGGACGAGGCCGCGAGGAGCGCCGTTCTGGCGCGCGAGATCGAGCTGATCAAGCCGCGCGGCGCGCTCGGGCGGCTGGAGGCGATCACCGCGCATGTCGCCGCCTGGCAGGGCCGCGCGCGGCCGGCAGTCAACCGCCCGGTCGTGGCCATCTTCGCCGGGTCGCATGGTGTCGCGGCGCGCGGCGTCTCGGCCTATCCCTCCGAGGTCAACCGCGCGATGCTCGCCAGCTTCTCCGCCGGCATCGCCGCCATCAACCAGATCTGCAAGGCGCAGGATCTCGGGCTGAAAGTGTTCGATCTCGCGATCGACCTGCCGACAGGCGACATCACCGAAACCGCCGCGATGGAGGAGGCCGCCTGCGCCGCGACGATCGGCTTCGGCATGGAAGCCATCGCCAACGGAACGGACCTGCTCTGCCTCGGCGAGATGGGCATCGGCAACACCACCCCTTCTGCCGCCATCTATGCCGCGCTTTATGGCGGGCCTGTTGCCGGCTGGGTCGGCCGCGGGACGGGTGTGGACGAAGCCGGCCATGCCCGCAAGATCGCAGCGGTCGAGGCCGCGCTCGCCACCCATGCCGGCCATCTCGCCGATCCGCTGGAGATTCTCCGCCGCCTCGGCGGCCGCGAGATCGCGGCCATGGCCGGGGCCATTCTCGCGGCCCGCGTCGAGAAGGTGCCGGTCATCCTCGACGGCTATGTCGCGACGGCGGCGGCGGCCATCCTTCATGCGCTGCGCCCCGACGCGATCGACCATTGCCTCGCCGGCCATGTCTCGGCAGAAGGCGCGCATCGCGCCGTGCTCGGCCGGCTGGGGCTGGAACCCATTCTCGATCTCGGCCTGCGGCTGGGCGAGGGGTCGGGCGCGGCGCTGGCGGCAGGGATCGTCAAGGTGGCGCTCGCCTGCCATGCCGGCATGGCAACCTTCGCGGAAGCCGCCGTGCCGGACCGCACCTGACCGCGTTCAGGCCGCCCGTTCGTCCCGCACGACGCGGCTGATGATGAGGCCGGGCCGCTCATGGACGGCCGGCATGGCGGCCATCACCCGGTCGGGCGGGAACAGCGCCGTGGCTTCGGTGCCTTCGCGCAACTTGGAGCGGAGCCGGAACGCCCCGCCATGGAGTTCGACGAGGCTCTTGACGATCGGCAGGCCGAGGCCGGAGCCCTGATCGGCATTCTTGATTGCCTGCGAGCCCCGCCCGAAGGTGGAGAGCACGGTCTCGATCTCGTCCTCGGGAATGCCGGTGCCGTTGTCGCGCACGGAAAGATATTGCCCGCCGCTGGCGGTCCAGCCCACCTTGACGAGGATCTCGGCGCCCTGCGGCGTGAACTTGATCGCATTCGACAGCAGGTTGAGCGTGATCTGCCGGATCGCACGTTCATCCGCCCAGAGGCGCGGCATGCCCTCCGTGAAAGCGGTCTTGAGGATCAGGCCGCGCCCGGTCGCGCGCAGTTCCAGCATCCGGCAGCAGGCCTGCACCACGCCGACCAGGTCGATCGCCTCCTCGACCAGCTCATGCTTGCCGGCCTCGATGCGCGAGAGGTCCAGCACCTCGTTGATCAGTTGCAGCAGATGCTCGCCGGACTGGTGGATGTCCTTCACATAGCTCTTGTACTGCTCGTTCCCCAGCGGGCCGAACAGCTCGTCCTTCATCACCTCCGAGAAGCCGAGAATCGCGTTGAGCGGCGTACGCAGCTCATGGCTCATCGTGGCAAGAAAGCGTGACTTGGCCGCGCTGGCTTCCTCCGCCTGCCGGGTCGCCTCGCGCAGGCGCAGGTTCGCCTGCTCGACCTCGGTGAAGAGCTCGTCCTTCTCCGCGCGGGCATGGAGATTGTCCAGCGTCGAGGCATAGAGCCGGTTGGCGAGTCCGACGAAGAGCAGCAGCGCCGTGAGGCACAGGCCGGCGATCATCCAGCGCTCGGAGGGCTGGCTGTCGACAACCAGCTGCACGATCACCGAGGCGAGCGGCAGGGCAGCGCCATAGACGGCCGTCGGCAGCGTATGCGACAGCACGGTGCTGACAGCGCCGATCACCAGCACCGCCACCAGCAGGAAGACGCGGAGCACGTCGGTCTCGGGAATGCCGACCACGGTCGGCAGCAGCGCCCAGGCCGTGACGAACGCGATCTCGCCGCCGATGAGCCGCTTGATCCAGGGCTTGAGGTCGATGGCGGGGTTGCTCGCCGCGAGGAAGCGCCGGCATTGCATCGTCTGGTAGAACAGGACGCCTAGCACAAACACGAGCCACAGCGCGGCCCGGGCCGGCGATGACCACGAGAGCGTGGTGCCGGCAATCACCAGCGCATAGGGCATCAGCGCGAGGCTGGCGCTGACATGGTTCTGTGCGAATTCCCGGGCCAGTTCGAGCTCGAAGGCCCGGCTGAGACCGGAAGCGGAGGTGATTTTCTCGCGCACGTCCTTGACCGCCCGCTGCATGCCCTGCTTGTTGCGGGATGCGCGTTCGGCATTGGCCTGTTTCCGCTCGATCTCGGCAGCGGTGGGGATGTGCGCGGTCATGCGTTCGGATCTGGTTTCCAGCGGCCGAATATGCCTGACAATTGGTTAAGCGAAGGCTGACAACGTCGCTCGAACTTGCCGGATCGGGCCGGTCGCTTGCGGCAATCCGGCCCGCCGGCTTTGGCGGGAATCAGCTAGACAGGGCCATGTCCTCCCGTCGCATCGTTCCCGCTGTCGCGTTTCTGGCCCTTGCCCTCGTCGTGCTGGCCCTGGTCGGGCGCGTGCGCGAGGAGAGCATCACCGGCACGGCCCATGTCATCGACGGGGATTCGCTGGTGGTGAACGGGCGCGAGATGCGCCTGAAAGGCCTCGATGCCCCGGAATCGCGCCAGACCTGCCGCGTCGCCGGCAAGGACATGCCCTGCGGCCGCGAGGCGAGCTTCGCCCTGCGCCGCTGGCTCCAGCGCGGGCCGGTGACCTGCATCGGCCACGAGACCGACCGCTATGGCCGGCTGCTCGTCGCCTGCCGGGTGGCCGGGCAGGATATCGGCGCCGATCTCGTCCGGAACGGCCATGCCGTCGATGGTGGCGCCTATCCGCGGGAGGAGGCGTTCGCCCGGGGGGATGGCCGCGGCATCTGGGCCGGCGAGTTCGAGCGGCCCGAGGATTGGCGCCGCCGGCATCGCGCCGAAATGCCGCCCCGGCCTTGACCCTGCCGCGATCCTCGTGTCCGGTGCCGATCCATTCAAGGTCCGGGACGATGAATGCCCGGGACGATGTGTGGCCCGGGAGGGAGGGATCGATGCGCTTGTTCGATGGCGGTCGCGTGCCGAATGCGCGGCGCGTGCGGGTGTTTCTGGCCGAGAAGGGGATTTCCGTGCCCCTCGTTCCGGTCGATCTCGGGAAGATGGAGCATCGATCCGACGAGTTCACCCGGCGCAATCCGTTCCAGCGCGTGCCCGTCCTCGAACTCGACGATGGCACCGTCCTGACCGAATCGGTCGCGATCTGCCGGTATTTCGAGGAAATCCAGCCGGAGCCGCCGCTCTTCGGAACCGGCCCGCTCGAACGCGCCCGTGTCGAGATGTGGAACCGCCGGATCGAGCTGGAACTGTACAGCCAGGGCCAGGCCGCGTTCCGGCATGGCCATCCCGGCATGGCGAACCATGAAGTGCCGCAGATCGCGCAATGGGCGGAGGTGAACCGCGCCCGCGCGCTCGGGACCCTGCGCCTGCTCGATGATCATCTCTCCGGCCATCGCTATTTCGCGGGCGATGCCTTTTCCATCGCCGATATCACCGCGCTCGTGACGATTGATTTCCTGAAACCCGCCCGGATTTCCGTTCCGGCGGATCTGACCCATCTCGCCCGCTGGCATGCCGAATGCGCCGGCCGGCCCTCCGCGCAGGCCTGACGATGCGGCTCCTGCCCGCCCTCGTCCTGGCCGTCCTTCCGGCGCTGCCGGCCCAGGCCGAAATGCTCACCGGCGCCCAGATCCGCGAGCTGTTCACCGGCAACACGGTGACCGGCCATTACGTGACCGGCGGCCCGTTCAGCGAGTATCACGCGCCGGATGGCCGGGCCTTGGGCGATAACGGGCTGACGCTGAATGTCGATGCCTGCTGGAATACCGATGGCGACAAGGTCTGCTACCATTACGGGCCGATCAAGGACCGCCGCACCTATTGTTTCACCGTCGAGCGGAACGGTGACAACCTTGCCCTGAAAGTGGCGGATACCGGCCGGCTCAATGCGCTGGCGACGGTCGAGAAGGGCAACCCGAAAGACCACGGCGATGGCGGGCGCCGCTGGTCCTGCGATGACCTGCTGGCCTCCCGCCCGACGGAAAGGCTGCGGGCCCTCGCGCGGATCGGCCGCTGACCCGAGGGACCTGCCTTTCTTTAGCCATCGTGCATTCAGCGCCGGTTTAGGCGCCATCTGGGACCCTGCCGGCGCAAAGGAGATCGCGATGAAGGATCATTCCCCCCGGAAGCGCGGCTGGATCAGGCTCGTCCTGACCGTCGCGCTGTTCGTGCTGCCTGCCGGGGCCATGGCGCAGGGCAAGCGGCTCGGCCTCGTCATCGGCCTTGCCGATTACGGCGAGGTCAAGCACCCGACCGCCTTGCAGGATGCCGGGCTGGTGGCCCAGAGCCTGCGGCAGGCCGGTTTCGAGCTGACCGAATCCGCCAACCTCAACCAGACCGAATTCCGCGCCACCTTCCGCGACTTTACCGAAAAGGCGCAGGCGGCAGGGCCGGACGCGCTGATCGCGGTCTATGTCTCCGGCATCGGCTTCCAGGATGATGGCGAGAACCTGCTCATTCCCGTCGATGCACGCTTGCGCCAGCGCGCCGATCTCGCGCTCGAGGGGATCCGCATCAACGATCTCATCCGCACCATCGGCGCGATTCCGGCTGCCGGCCGGGTTGTCATCCTCGATGCGGCCTATACCCATCCCTTTGGCCAGCTGACCGGCGAGGGCGGGCGTGGCTTCGCCGCCGGCGAGCGGCGCGAGGGCATGCTGGTGGCCTACAACCAGGCACCGGACCGCGTCTCGCCCCTGCCGGCCACCAATTACGGGCATTATGCGATGGCGCTGGCCGAAGTGTTGCGGGAGCCGGGCATCGATCTCGGCGCGATGTTCGAGCGCATCCGCCTCCGCACGCACGATCTCAGCCAGGGCGTGGAAACGCCATGGGATATCAACGGGCTGTCGCAGCCCATCGTGCTGTTCCCGGGCACGGCCGCGCCGGCCGCCTCGGCGGCGCTCGAGGCCAAGCGGGCCCGCCCGATCCGGGAATTGCCCGGCGACGAGGCCTATGCCCGCGCGGTCGAGATCGACACGATCGCCGCCTACGAGGAATTCCTCGGCGCCTATCCGCGCCACGCGCAGGCGCGCCGGGTCCGGGCCATGGTGGCGACGCGGCGCGAGGCCTTCTACTGGCAGCGCGCGCGCCGCACCAATACCGACCGGGCCTACTGGTCCTATCTCCGCCGCTATCCGCGCGGTGCCCATGCGGTCGAGGCGCAGGCCCGCCTGACGCGCCTCTCCGCGCCGATCGTGCCGCCGCCGCAATTCGACGAGATCATCTATGATGACCTGCCGCCGCCGGATATCGAGGAGGTCGAGGTCTACGAGACGGTGGTGATCGAGGAGCGCTGGGAGGTGCTGCCGCCGCCTTCCGGCTATGCGGTGCATCTCCTGCCGCCGCCGCCGGTCGAGATCATCGAGCTGCCCCCGCCGCCGCTCAACCCGCAGGCCCGCACACTGCCGTCGGTCGGCATCGGGGCCGCGATTGTCGGCGCCGGGGTTGTCGGTGCGGCGATCTGGGCCAACCGGGAATGGCGCCGCCCGCGCGAGGTCCGGCCGGCTGTCGCCCCCCCGCCGCGCGCCCCGCGCCCCTCCGTCCTGCCGCCGGGCACCGTGCTGCCGCCGCCGCCGCGGCCCGGCACCCGCCCGATCGGCGTTCCGCCTCCCGTCGGCCTCCCTGTCGGCAACCCGACCCGCCCGATCGGGCAGGGGCCGGTCACACAGCCGCCCGTCGCCCCTCCCACCGGTGGCCCGCTCCCGCCGCCGGCGGTTCCGCCGGGCACAACCGCGCCGGGCGTGACGCCGCCTGTCGGCACGCCGCCGCCGGGCGTTCGCCCGCCGACCGGTGGCCCGCTCCCGCCGCCGGCGGTTCCGCCGGGCACGACCGCGCCGGGTGTGACGCCGCCTGTGGGCACGCCGCCGCCGGGGGTTCGCCCGCCGACCGGTGGCCCGCTCCCGCCGCCAGCCGTTCCGCCGGGCACGACCGCGCCGGGTGTGACGCCGCATGTGGGCACGCCGCCGCCGGGGGCCATCCGGCCTTCCGGCCCGACGGGACCGCGCCCGATCGGCGGACCGCCGCCTTCCCCGCCCGGCGCCGTGCCGAGACCCGCGGGGCCACCGCCGGGGGCGGTGCCTCCGCCTGCCGTGACGCGGCCGGTGCCGCCTTCGGCGCCGCGACCGATCGGAGCCCCGCCGCCCCAGAATCCGCCGCCGCAGTTCCGGCCGGTTCCGCCCCGCCCCGGTCCGGGCGAGCCGCCGCCGCAATTCCGGCCGGTGCCACGCCCTCCTGCGGCTGCACCGCCCCCACCGCAGGCGCGGCCGGTCCCGCCACCGCCGCCTGTGGCGCGCCCTGTCGCTCCGCCACCTCCGCCGGTTGCGCGCCCCGCGCCGCCGCCTCCGCCCGCGGCCCGGCCGGCCCCTCCACCGCCTCCGCCCGTGGCCCGGCCGGCCCCTCCACCGCCGCCCCCCGCGGCCCGGCCGCCTGCGCCCGGCCCGATCGGGCAATGCACGCCGGAACTCCGGGCCCGGGGTGCCTGCCGATAACGAAAAGGCCGGAGCAACGCTCCGGCCTTTTTCTTCGGGCTGCGGTTCAATCCGGCCACGCAACGGCCGGGAGCCGGATCATTTTTCCAGCCGGGCGACCAGGCTGGACGTATCCCAGCGGTTGCCGCCCATTTTCTGGACTTCGGAATAGAACTGGTCGACCAGGGCCGTGACCGGCAGATGCGCGCCGTTGCGCCGCGCCTCGGTGAGGCAGATATCGAGATCCTTCCGCATCCAGTCCACCGCGAAGCCGAAATCGAACTTGCCGGCGACCATTGTCTTGCCGCGGTTCTCCATCTGCCACGAGCCGGCGGCACCCTTGGAGATCACCTCCAGCACGGCCTCGACATCGAGCCCGGCCCGCTTGCCGAAATGCACCGCTTCCGAAAGGCCCTGCACCAGCCCGGCAATGCAGATCTGGTTCATCATCTTGGCGAGCTGGCCGGCGCCGGAAGGGCCCAGCAGCCGGCAGGCACGGGCGAAGGCCATGATCACCGGCTCGGCCTTCGCGAAGGGTTCGGCATCGCCGCCGCACATGACCGTGAGCACGCCGTTCTCGGCGCCGGCCTGCCCGCCGGAAACCGGCGCGTCGATGAAGGCGATGCCCCGCGCCTTCGCGGCGGCATGCAATTCGCGCGCGACTTCGGCGGAAGCGGTGGTGTTGTCGACGAAGATCGCGCCCGGCTTCATCGCCTGGAAGGCACCGTCGGGGCCGATCGTCACGGCGCGGAGATCATCGTCATTGCCGACGCAGGCAAAGACGAAATCCTTGCCGGCCGCAGCCTCTTTCGGGGTCTTCGCGGCGGCGCCGCCATGCTTGGCCACCCAGGCCTCGGCCTTCGCGAAGGTGCGGTTATAGACCGTGACGGCATGGCCGCCCTTGTTCTTGAGGTGCCCCGCCATCGGCGCGCCCATCACGCCCAGCCCGAGGAATGCGACTTCCGCCATTTCTGATCTCCCGTCCGGCCCGGAGGCCGATGCCCGGCGGTCTCACCGCAGGGCCATATGCCGGGTGAGCCGCGTTTCCAGACCATCCCAGACACGCCGGATGATCTCCACCAGAGCGAGATAGATCAGTGCCGCCACAAGGTAAATGGAGAGGTCGAAACTTCGCGCGAAGGCCAGCCGCGTGGCCCCCATCAGATCGAACAGCGTGACCAGCGAGGCGAGGGCGCTCGCCTTGATCATCACGATCAGCTCGTTGCCGAGCGGGCGAAGCGCCACGATCATCGCCTGCGGCATCTCCACCTTCAGGAAGATGGCGAAGGGCCGCATGCCGAGGGCCCGCGCCGCCTCCGCCTGGCCCTGCGGCAGGGATTGCAGCGCGCCGCGGAAGATCTCGGCCTGGTAGGCGGCGGTGTTGATGGTGAAGGCGAGCAGGCAGCAATAGAGCGGTTCCCGGAAGAACCACCACAGCCCGACCTCCTGCCAGAACAGCCGGAAAGAGCCGAGCCCGTAATAGATCAGGAAGAGCTGCACGAGCAGCGGCGTGCCGCGGAAGAACGTCATGTAGCCATGGAGGATCATCCGCACCGGCTTCGGGCCGCGCAGGCGCAGCACGGCAAGGACCAGCCCGATGAGGATGCCCAGGCCGAAGGAGATCGCCACGAGCTGGAGCGTCAGGCCGAGGCCGCTGGCCATCCGGCAGCCGTAATTCTGCAGGACCTCGAGGCCGATCCACGCGCCGGGAAGCTCGCACCAGGTCATCGCATGGCTCCCGCACGGGAATAGCCCCGGTTGGCCCGGTTTTCGAGCCGGTCGAAGCCCCAGGTCGAGATCACGGAGAAGAAGAGGTAGATCAGCGCCGCCACGCCGAAGAACAGGAATGGCTCCTTCGTCACGACATTCGCCCGCGTGGCGATGAACATCGTGTCCTGCAGCGTGATGACCGAGACGAGCGAGGTCTCCTTCAGCAGCACCATCCAGTTATTGCCGAGACCCGGCAGGGCGACACGCATCAGTTGCGGAAAGACGACCAGCCGGAAGGCCTGCCATTTCGTCAGCCCGAGCGCAGCGGCCGCCTCGCGCTGGCCTTTCTGGATCGCGTTCAGCGCACCAAGCCAGACTTCCGCCGAGAAGGCCGCGAGCACGACCCCGAGCGCCACCATCCCCGCGAGGAAGGGCGACATGTCGAAATTCCCGGACAGGCCCATCGCGGTCCAGAGGCGCTGGGCCAGGACCTGCACCCCGAAATAGATGATGTAGAGCGTGAGGAGTTCCGGAACGCCCCGGAAGATCGTGGTGTAGAGCGTCGCGAAGGTGCGCAGGGTCCACGAGCGCGAACGCTTGGCCACCGCGATGGCGAGGCCGAGGGCCAGCCCGAAGGGCAGAGTCGCCAGCGCGATCGAGATGGTGACCAGGGCCCCGGCGAGCAATTCATCGCCCCAGCCTTCCGGTCCGAAGGAAAGAAGATCGAGATAATATTGCATGATCAAATGGGGACCGGCGACACGGGAAACCGTGCCGCCGGAACGCCGTTGCTTACTGGATGGCCTTCTTGCCCAGCCACTTCATTGCGTGCTTGTCGAGGCTGCCATCGGCCTTGGAATCGGCAATCGCCTTGTTGAGCATCGCGGCGAGTTCCTTCTCGCCCTTCCGCATCGCCATGCCGACACCCGGGCCGTGGATCGCCGGATCGCGCTTCACCTCGGCGATGATCTTGCAGCAATCCTTGCCCTTGCCCTTCACGAAGGTCTCGAGCGCCTCGAGATCGGCGACGATATAGTCGAGACGGCCGTTGAGCAGGTCGAGATTGGCCTCTTCCTGGGTCGGATAGGGGCGCGCGGTGGACTGCTTGTAATAGGCCTCGAGGTAATTCATGTGGATCGTCGAGCCCTGCGCACCGATATTCTTGCCCTTCAGCGCCGCCGGGGAGATATCGGTCGAGGTGATCGATTTGGCACCGACCATGGCGATCGGCGTCGAGGTGTAGACATCCGTGAAATCGACACGCTTCTGGCGCTCCGGCGTGGCATTCATGCCGGCGACGATCACGTCATACTTGTTCGAGAGCAGCGCCGGGATGATGCCATCCCAATCCTGCACCACCCAGGTGCACTTGACCTTCATCTTCGCGCAGAGATCGTTCATGTAGTCGATCTCGAAACCCTCGAGTTCCTTCTTCGCGTTGAGATTGTTGTAGGGCGGGTAGGCGCCCTCGGTGCCGATGCGGATTTCCTTCCATTCCTTCGTCTGCGCCATGGCTGCACCGGAAACGGCGACAACGGCAGACGTCACGAGCACACGCAGCAACTTCATTTTCTCTCTCCCTGCTGGATTGCACAGCCCCCTGTGCAACGGCTTTCGACCCCGCCTTCTGGCGGCCCTTGGCTAGAGTGAGATAAGTTCGGGGCATTTGGCAATGTCCCCGTCCCACTATTTTTGTCGCGGCGGATGCCCGTTTTCCCCGATCCCGCAGGTTTGCGCCTCCCGCGCGAGCGGAATGCCCGCTGCGCGTTCCGCATGCTTGCTGATTGACCAATCCCGCCCCCGCGCCCTATCTGGCCTCGTCCGGACACTGCGGCCCGGACGGCGTCGCGGACAGCAGGCACGAGGCAGGAACGATGGCAGACAAGGAACAGGTCCGGCGGGCCCTGGCAGGGGTAGCAATGCCGGACGGGCGCGGCTCGCTGGCGGATTCGGGTGCCCTGTCGGAGATCGTCATCCACCAGGGCAAGGCCTATTTCTCGATCACCGTGCCCGCCGCGCAGGTGGCCGGGGCCGAGCCGCTCCGCAAAGCCGCCGAGGCGGCGGCGCGCGCCGTGCCCGGCATCACCTCCGCCCTCGTGACGCTGACCGCCGAGGCCGCGGCGAGGCCGGCCGCTGCCGCGCCGGCGAAACCCGCCCAGCCCGGCCCCGGCGGGCAGGCGAAAGTGCAGGTCGCCGGCATCCGGCACATCATCGCGGTCGCCTCGGGCAAGGGCGGCGTCGGCAAGTCGACCACCGCCTGCAATCTCGCGCTCGGCTTCGCGGCGCAGGGCCTCCGTGTCGGCGTGCTCGATGCGGATATCTACGGCCCCTCCATGCCGAAGCTCTTCGCCATCCATGGCCGGCCGACGCTCAAGGAAGGGCGGACGCTCAACCCGATGCAGGGCTACGGCATCAAGGTGATGTCGATCGGCTTCCTGGTCGATGAGGAAGCTGCCATGATCTGGCGCGGCCCCATGGTCATCTCGGCCATCCAGCAGATGCTGCGCGAGGTCGATTGGGGCGAGCTCGACATCCTCGTCGTCGACATGCCGCCCGGCACCGGCGATGCCCAGCTCACCATGGCGCAGAACGTGCCGCTGGCCGGCGCCGTGATCGTCTCGACGCCGCAGGACCTCGCGCTGATCGATGCCCGTCGCGGAGTCGCCATGTTCCGCAAGGTCGAGGTGCCGATCCTCGGCATCATCGAGAACATGAGCTATTTCATCGCGCCCGATACCGGCAAGCGCTACGACATTTTCGGCAATGGCGGGGCCCGCGCCGAAGCGGAACGGCAGGGCGTGCCCTTCCTCGGCGAGATCCCGCTGACCATGTCGATCCGCGAGAAATCCGATGCCGGCACCCCGGTGGTCGTTTCGGAGCCCGACAGCCCCCATGCCATCGCCTATCGCGGGATTGCCGCGAAGGTCTGGGGCATCCTCGAAGGGGGGGCGACGCAAAGGCCGGCGCCGCGGATCGTTTTTGATGCCTGATCCGCGCCATGTGCATTGCACATATGCGGAAATCACATAATACTCATACTGAAAACGCCGGGCACCCCGGGCTCGGGGTGCCATGAAAAAGGTTGCGAAAGATTGGATGTTCCCTACAACTTGCCCGGCGTTTCCAAGGGTAGGGACTGTCCCGTTCGTGGAAAGCACGCGTTGAAAGAGGGAGAAAACGCATGAAGCGTCGTCAGTTTTTGACTGCTGCGGGGGCCGGGCTCGGGACCGCTGCGATTGCCGCGCCGGCCATCGCGCAGAGCATGCCTGAAGTGAAATGGCGCCTGACCTCGAGCTTCCCGAAGTCGCTCGACACCATCTATGGCGCCTCCGACACCTTCGCCAAGGCTGTCGCGGAAATGACCGACAACAAGTTCCAGATCCAGCCCTTCGCGGCCGGTGAAATCGTCCCGGGCCTGCAGGCTGCGGACGCCGTCACCAACGGCACGGTCGAGGTCTGCCACACCGCCTCGTACTACTATGTCGGCAAGGATCCGACCTTCGCCTTCGGCACCGCCGTTCCGTTCGGCCTGAACGCCCGCCAGCAGGACGCGTGGTTCATGCATGGCGGCGGCATGGACGTCATGAACGAGTTCTATGCCGGCTACCAGATCCACGCCCTGCTCGGCGGCAATACGGGCTGCCAGATGGGCGGCTGGTTCCGCAAGGAAATCAAGACTGTCGCTGATGTCAACGGCCTGAAGATGCGCATCGGCGGCTTTGCTGGCCGCGTCCTGCAGAAGCTCGGCGCGGTTCCACAGCAGATTGCCGGCGGCGACATCTATCCGGCCCTCGAAAAGGGCACGATCGACGGCGCGGAATGGGTCGGCCCCTATGACGACCAGAAGCTCGGCTTCAACAAGGTCGCGCCGTTCTACTACTATCCGGGTTGGTGGGAAGGCGGCGCCGCGCTGCACTTCTTCATCAACAAGGCCAAGTGGGACGCCCTGCCGAAGAACTACAAGGCGATCCTGGAAGCGGCCTCGCATCAGGCCAACACCGACATGATGGCCAAGTACGATGCCCGCAACCCCGCTGCGCTGAAGTCGCTCGTCGCGGCCGGCACGCAGCTCCGCCCGTTCTCGCAGGACGTGCTCGAAGCCTGCTACAAGGCGGCGAACGAGCTCTATGCCGAAACGGCCGCCGCGAACCCGAAGTTCAAGAAGGTTCACGACAACATGATGGCCTTCCGCGGCGACCAGTATCTCTGGTGGCAGGTGGCCGAGTACACCTTCGACAACTTCATGATCCGCGCCCGCGCCCGCGGCTGATCGGATCTCCGGTCACGGAACAGGAACGGCGGCCTTCGGGCCGCCGTTTTTTGTTCGAACTCTCCCCATTCAACGGAGAGAACCGCCCATGCCCGACTGGTCCATCCGCCGCCTCGCACCGGGAGACGCGGCGGGCTTTGCCGCCATGCTTGACCTCTTCGCGGAAGCCTTCGAGGATCCCGGCGCCTATTCCTCCCGCCGTCCGGGCCCGGTCTGGCGCGAGCGCCTGCTGGCCAATCCGGATTTCATGGCCCTCGTGGCGGAGCAGGACGGTGTGGTTGTCGGTGCGCTGGCGGCCTTTCTGCTCCGGAAATTCGAACAGGAGCGCAGCGAGGCCTATATCTACGATCTTGCGGTTGCCGGGGAGGCCCGCCGCCGGGGCATCGCCACGGGGCTGATCGAGGCGCTGAAGCCCATCGCGCGGGATGCCGGCGCGCATGTCATTTTCGTGCAGGCCGATTACGGGGATGACCCCGCCATCGCGCTCTACACGCGTCTGGGCCGGCGCGAGGATGTGCTGCATTTCGACATCCCGGTCTGACGGCCGGGAGATAGAGGGCGCCACAACGAGCCCTGCAGCCGGTTGCCTCGACAGGCTCCCACCCTTGCGGCATGATAGATCCATGGCATCACCGGAAAGGCTGGCCGTACTGCGCGACTGGGCCCGGCGTCTGAAGCGCGAGGTCCTCGCGCTGTGGGTTGCAGCCCGCGACCGACGGACGCCCTGGTCCGCGCGCCTTGTCGCCGGCTTCGCGGCGGCCTACGCGCTCTCGCCGATCGACCTGATCCCCGATTTCATCCCGGTCCTTGGATTGCTCGATGACGTGATCCTCCTGCCGGGCCTGATCTGGCTGGCGATCCGGCTCGTGCCTCCATCGCTCATGGAGGAGTTCCGCCGGCAGGCCGACCGGATGCCCGCCCCGGTCAGCCGGACGGCGAAATGGATCATCATCCTGCTCTGGCTGCTGGGGCTCGCTTTCGTGATCCGCTGGCTGCACGAGCATCTCTCGGCGGGATGGCTCTCGGCCTGAGCCGCGGCACACCGGGACCCTGCTGACATGAAAAAGCCGGGCGCGAGGCCCGGCTTTCCTGTGGTGTCGCAAGGCCGCTTATTGCGGCTTCGGCGGCTCGAGCCCCGGCGGCGGACCGGCCGGCGGCGCGAAGCCCGGCAGGCCACCACCACCCGGCGGGGTGAGGCCCGGCAGGCCCGGCGGGGAATCCAGCCCCGGGATCGTCAGGTTCTTGAACTGCTGCTCGATCTTGGCCGGATCGATCTGAACCTGGCTGCCTTTGTAATGCATCACCATCTGCGGGAAGATGATGACCAGCGCCACCATGATGCACTGGATGACCACGAAAGGCACGGCCCCCCAGTAGATCTGGCCGGTGGTGACGGGCTCGGTCTCCTTGCCGGTCACCTTGTCGATATAGGCCACTTTCGGCGCCACCGAGCGGAGGTAGAACAGCGCGAAGCCGAAGGGCGGATGCATGAAGCTGGTCTGCATGTTCACCCCGAGGATGACGCCGAACCAGATCAGGTCGATCCCCAGCTTCTCCGCTGCCGGGCCGAGCAGCGGCACGACGATGAAGGCCAGCTCGAAGAAGTCGAGGAAGAAGGCCAGCAGGAAGACCATGATGTTGACGACGATCAGGAACCCGGCCTGGCCGCCCGGCAGCGACACGAGCAGTTCTTCCACCCAGACATGGCCGTTCACCCCGTAGAAGGTGAGCGAGAAGACGCGCGCACCGATCAGGATGAAGACGACGAAGGCCGAGAGCTTGGCCGTGGAATCGAGGGCCTGCGAGACGAGGCCCATCGTCAGGCGGCGCTTGGCCACCGCGATCAGCATTGCACCGGTGGCGCCCATCGCGCCGCCTTCCGTCGGCGTGGCGAGACCGATGAAGATCGTGCCCAGCACCAGGAAGATCAGGCCCAGCGGCGGCATGAGCACCATGATCACTTCCTGCGACAGGCGGGAAATGATGCTGAGGCCCATGAACTTGTGGATCAGCGCCAGGATATAGACGACGACCATCGCCGCGAAGGCCGCGAGGATCATTTCCGAACCCGGCTGGACATGGCCGACGAAGCGGTCCTTCAGGAAATAGGTCAGCGCGACAGCGATGATCAGGCAGACGATCAGCGAGCCGACGCCGCCCCCGAGCGTCCGGGCTTCCTTCGGCAGGGCCGGCACATAGGACGGCCGGAGGATCGAGACGAGGAAGATATAGCCGGCATAGAGCAGCGAGAGCACGATGCCCGGGATGAAGGCGCCTTCATACATGTCGCCGACCGAACGGCCGAGCTGGTCGGCCATGACGATCAGGACCAGCGAGGGCGGAATGATCTGCGCCAGCGTGCCCGAGGCGGCGATGACGCCCGAAGCGATACGGCGGTCATAGCCGTAGCGCAGCATGATCGGCAGCGAGATCAGGCCCATCGAGATGACCGAGGCGGCCACGACGCCGGTGGTCGCGGCGAGCAGCGCCCCGACGAAGATGACCGCATAGGCAAGGCCGCCGCGGATCGGCCCGAAGAGCTGGCCGATCGTGTCGAGCAGGTCTTCCGCCATGCCCGACCGTTCGAGGATCAGCCCCATGAAGGTGAAGAACGGAATGGCGAGCAGCACGTCGTTGTTCATCGTGCCGTAGACGCGTTCCGGCAGGGCCTGCAGGAAGTTCGGCACGAACAGGCCGAGTTCGATGCCGATGACGGCATAGAGCAGGCCGCAGGCCGCCAGCGCGAAGGCGACCGGATAGCCCATCAGCAGCAGCGCCACGAGCGAGGCGAACATGATGGGGGCCATGTAGTGGGTGATGAAGCCGGTAAAGCCGGGCTTGCGTTCGACCGCCGCGAGGGCAGCCTCGGTGCCGAAACCGGTCAGGAAGACAAGGGCGAGGGCGATGCTCAGCAGAGATCCGCCGAGCCAGAGGGTAAGACGCTTGGACATCGGAATTCCTCGAATGGGCGGATCAGGTGCGGGACGCGGCTTCGGCCTTGGCCACTTCCAGCAGGCGGGCAGCTTCCGCTTCCGCCGCGGCATGGTGGCCGACCGCTGCATTCGGATCCTCGATCACGCCCTTGATGATGGCGTAACGCTTGATCAGCTCGGAAATGCCCTGCGCCAGAAGCAGCACGAAGCCCGCCGGCACCAGCAGCTTCGCCGGCCAGACCGTGAGGCCGCCGGCATTCATCGAGGCTTCGTTGAGCTCGAAGGAGCGCATGAAGAACGGCCAGCCATGATAGATCATGATCCAGCAGAACGGCACGAGGAAGAAGATGTGGCCGAACACGTCGATCCAGTCCCGCGTGCGCTTGCGGAAATTCCCCGTCACGATATCGATCCGGATATGTTCGTTCTTGAGGAAGGTATAGGCCGCGCCGAGCATGAAGACGGCGCCGAACAGATACCATTGCAGCTCCAGCCAGGCATTCGAGCTCTGGTTGAACACCTTGCGGATCACCGCATTCCCGGTTGAAACGATCACGGCAGCCAGGATCAGCCATTTGACGAACTGGCCGATCCGCTCATTGATCGCATCGATCAGCGAACTGATTTTCAGTAGGTTTTCCACGCCACTCTCCCCTTGGGCACAGAACCGGCCGGTTCTCCGGCCTGTTGCGTTCGTTGTCAGCGAAGCGCCCCGGACTTTCACCGGAGCATCTCGCATTCGCACAGAGAGGACCACGCAACAACGCGCCCAGCCCCCGGCATTCGGCATATGAGCCATGCTGAATTGTGATGGCTGGCCCCTGCAGGCCCTGCAACTTGACGTGAACGAGGAGAAAATCAACCCCTGTCGGCTGCCGAGGCGCGGAGTTCCTCGCGATGCCGGACGCGTTCCCTGTGGAGGGTGTAAAGTCCGCTCGCCCCGATCAGTGCGATGCCCAGCAGGGCGATCGGCGCCGGCCATTCGCCGAAGACGAAAATGCCGAGCAGCACGGCCCAGAGGATGACGACATAGCGGAAGGGCTGCACCACCGAGAGCTCGACATCGCGGCAGGCCTCGATCATCGCGAGATTGCCGAGGATGACGAAACTTGCCGCCCCGGCCGTATAGAGCAGTTCGGCCATGCCGAACGGGCGCCAGATGCCGGTTGCGATCACCAGCACCAGCCCGCCCAGCAAGGTGCCGACGGTACTGGTCAGGGCGATGACCACACTGGGGATATCCATCGGGATCCGGCGGGTGAGCAGGTCACGCAGGCCGACCCCGATCACCGAATAGATCGCCAGTGCAAGGGCGAGAAGCGGAATGCCGGTTCCGCCCGGCCGGACCACCAGCAGCATTCCGCCGAAGCCGACGACGACGGCGCTCCAGCGCCGCCAGCCGATCCGCTCGCCGAACAGGATCATCGACAGGGCCGTGATGATCAGCGGCGCGGCCATCAGGATGGCGGTGATATCCGCCAGCGGCATCACGCCGAGGGCGGTGATGAAGCTCATTGCGATCGTGGCCTCGATCCCGCCGCGGGCGAGCAGCTTCGGATGGGCCACATCGCCGAGCCGGCGCATCATGCCGGAGGCACGGAGCCAGATCATCAGCAGGGCCAGCGCGAAGATCCCTCGGATGACGAGGATCTGCCCGGCATCGAGCGTCACGCGCGCCAGCTTCACCAGCGTGTCGTTCAGCACGAAACACGCCATGGCCAGCACCATCATCAGGATGCCGCGGAGGTTTTTCTGGGATTGCAACACGGGATTTCGACGGGATGCGGAGCGGAGTGCTCCGGTCAGCGATAGCTGTAACGGCTTTGCGCGGGAATGGCCATCCCCGTCCTTGCATGGCTGCAAGCGGGTAGGTTTTCCTTAACCGCGCGTTAGGCACGTTCCGTTAGGATAACAACACAAAGTTGCAACTATTTACAAAAGTCAGGGACACCGATGCAGAACCTGAAGGCCCGCCTGTTCGGACGTGCCGGTTCCGAGATGCCGCCTGCCGCTCTCCCCGAGCCCGTGGCGACGGACGCCGCAACCACCCCGGGAACCGATACCGAGGCCGCCATGCGCGAGGCGCTCGACCTGTTCGAGGATGACGTCCTGCGCGTTGTCCGCAATCTCGGCCATTCGGTCCAGGATGCGCGCGACCGCTCGGTGGCCTCTGTCGAGCGCCTCGAGACGGTCCGGCAGGCCATGAACCGGCTGCTGGATTCGAGCGGCCGCGTGAATGCCGAGATTTCCGGCATCGCTGCCTCCACCGACGAGATGGGCAAGGCGGCGGACGAGATCACCGCCACGGTCTCCAATGTCCAGCAGCGCGCGCAGGCCACCCTCGCTTCCGCCGATGATTCCGCAGGCCTGATGGCGCGGCTCGGCGATGTGGTCGCCGAAATCGGCGGCATGCTCAACGGCATCAGCGAGATCTCCACCCGCACCAACCTGCTCGCCCTGAACGCCACGATCGAGGCCGCGCGGGCCGGAGAGGCCGGTCGCGGCTTCGCGGTCGTTGCCGGCGAGGTGAAATCGCTGTCGGTCGCGGCGGCGCAATCCGTCAGCGCCATCCGCAAGCGGATGGATGACCTGCGCGAGGCCAGCCAGAACGCGATCAGCAACATGGAGCGGATCCGCGCCGAGATCGGCGGGCTGGCCCCGGTCTGCGAGACCATTGCCGGCGCGGCCAACGAACAGCGCGCCACGATCCTCGACCTGTCGGGCCGCATGCAACTGGCGCGGACGGCGCTGGAGGAGGTCAACGGCGTCGTCGAGGAAGTCACCGGACTCACCGACCGCGCGGCCAGCACCTCGAAGGATGCCGGCGAACTCTCCGGCATGGCCTATGACGAGGCACAGGAACTGGGGCGCCGCGTCGTCACCATCCTCCGGACGATGCCGGCGGCAGACCGGCGCGACGAGCGCGTCCCGATCGACCTGCCGGTCAGGCTCCGGTTCGGGGGCAACACGCTGGCCTGCCGGACCTTCGATATCAGCGAGGGCGGCATGCTCATCCGCGCACAGGATGGCCTCGCGCCGTCCATCGGCCAGCGCGGCGAAGCGGATATCGCCCGGATCGGCGAGGTCCGGCTCGAAGTGGTCAATGTCTCCACCCTCGGGGCGCATTGCCGCTTTGTCGGGCCCTCGGCCGAGGTCATTGCGAAAATCCATGCCGCGATGGAAGCCTTCCATCAGGAGAACCAGCCGGTCATCCAGGCGGTGCAGGCTTTTGCCCGCGACATCACCGCGGCGATCGAGGGGGAACTGGCGGCCGGCCGCCTCAACCTCACCCAGCTCTTCGACACCGACTACAAGCGCATTCCCGAGAGCGATCCGCCGCAATTCACCACGGCCTATCTGCCGCGCTTCGAGGTGATCCTGCCGCCGATCATCGAGCGCACGATGGCCGCCCATCCGAGCCTCGCCTTCTGCGCCGCGGTGGACCGCAACGGCTACCTTCCGGTCCATATCAAGGCGGTCAGCCAGCCGCAGCGCAAGGGCGAGCGGGCCTGGAACATCGCCAATTGCCGCAACCGCCGGATCTTCGATGACCGGGCGGGGCTGCTCGCGGCCCGCGTGCTGAAGCCTTACCTGATCCAGCCCTACCATCGTGACATGGGCAATGGCGTCCGTGTTGCGATGAAGGAAGCGGATGCCCCGCTCATCATCGCCTCGCGCCATTGGGGTGGCGCGCGCATGGCCTTCAAGATCTGACGGCCTTCAGGATCTCAGACGGCGCAGGCCAGGGACCGGCATTCCGGCTCAGCCGCCGGTCACGCTCATATGGCGGCCGACCGCCGGCTGCTGCGTTGTCCGGTCGATGATGAAATCGTGGCCCTTGGGCTTCCGCGCGATGGCCCGGTCGATCGCTTCCATCAACGCGTCGTCGCTTTCGCTGGCGCGGAGCGGCTTGCGCAGGTCGGCGGCATCCTCCTGCCCGAGGCACATGTAGAGCGTGCCCGTGCAGGTCAGCCGCACGCGGTTGCAGCTCTCGCAGAAATTGTGGGTCAGCGGCGTGATGAACCCGATCCGGCCGCCGGTTTCCACGCTCGTGAAATAGCGGGCCGGGCCGCCTGTCCGATGGCTGCTCGCCTCCAGCGTCAGCGCCTGCGCCAGCCGGGCGCGCACCTCGCTGAGCGGCAGATACTGGTCGACCCGCTGGCCGTCGATCTCGCCCAGCGGCATCACCTCGATGAAGGTGATGTCCATGTCACGGCTATGCGCCCAGCGGATCATCGGGAGCAGCTCGTCCTCGTTGAAATCCTTGAGCGCGACGGCGTTGATCTTCACCTTGAGCCCGGCGCGCTGGGCCGCGTCGATCCCTTCGAGCACCTTGTCGAGCGCACCCCAGCGGGTGATCTGGCGGAACTTGGCCGCGTCGAGCGTGTCGAGCGAGACATTGATCCGCCGCACGCCGCAGGCCGCCAGTTCATCGGCGAAGCGGGCGAGCTGCGAGCCGTTCGTCGTGACGGTCAGTTCCTCCAGGGCCCCGGTCTCGAGATGGCGGCCGAGATTGCGGAACAGGGTCATGATGTCCCGCCGGACCAGCGGTTCGCCCCCCGTAAGCCGCAGCTTGCGCACCCCGCGCCGGATGAAGGCGCTGCACAGCCGGTCCAGCTCCTCCAGGCTGAGCAGGTCCGCCTTCGGCAGGAAGGTCATGTTCTCGCTCATGCAATAGACGCAGCGGAAATCGCAGCGATCCGTCACCGAGACGCGGAGATACGAAATCGACCGACCGAACGGATCGATCATCGGGGTAGGAGAGGGGGGCAGCATGGCGGCTTGACGCTCCGTCTTGTCCTGCAGGCCTGACACATCATGAGATACAGATGAGACGGCAGCGGCGAAAGGGCAAGAGGACAAAAGGCGGAGCGGATGGATCGCAAGCCGGTGAATGTCCCGGACCGCAACGCGCAGGGCTTGATCAGCGGTGTCCTTCGGTCCATCTGTTGCCGTCGCGATGCGAGGCAGCATCGGGCCGCGACGGGGGATCAGGAATGGCGGATGGCGGGAATGCAGCCTGGCCGGTCGAGTTGCGGGTTCGCAGCGATCGCAGGGCATTGCAGGTGAGTTTCGATGACGGCTTCTCTGCCGAGATCCCGGCCGAGATGCTGCGCGTCATGAGCCCCAGCGCCGAGGTGCAGGGGCATACGCCCGATGAACGCAAGACGGTTCCGGGCAAGCGCGATGTCATGATCCTCGGTGTCGAGCCGGTCGGCAATTACGCCATCCGCATCCGCTTCGACGACCTGCATGATTCCGGCATCTATGGCTGGCCGCTGCTCTATCGCTTCGGGCGCGACCGGGAGAGCCTCTTCGCCGAGTATCTGGCCGAGCTGGAGGCCAAGGGCATGAGCCGCGAGCCGCGCAGGCGAGCCTGATCCGGTCTCCGGACACGAAAAAGCCGGCCCGAAGGCCGGCTTCCGAATTCACGATCCCGGACGGGTTCAGCGCATCACGACGACGCGGGTGCCGACCTTCACGCGCTCGTAGAGGTCGATGACGTCCTCGTTGAGCATGCGGATGCAGCCCGACGACACGGCCTGGCCGATCGTCTCCGGCTCGTTCGAACCATGGATGCGGTAGAGAGAGGTGCCGAGATACATGGCGCGGGCACCCATCGGGTTGCCTTCGCCACCGGGCATGAAGCGCGGCAGGTCCGGGCGGCGGCGCAGCATCTGGGCCGGCGGCGTCCAGGACGGCCATTCCGCCTTGCGGGTGATCGTCTTCGTGCCGCCCCAGGCAAAGCCCGGACGACCGACGCCGACGCCGTACTTCATAGCGCGGCCATTCGGCAGGACAAGGTACAGGCGCTTTTCGTTGGTATCGACCACGATCGTGCCGGGACCGAACTTGCCCTTGTATTCGACTTCTTCCCGCGGGATCGGCGTGGCGCGGATGCGGCCGTCATCGGCCATCACCAGCGGCATCCGGGTCACCGGATCGATCTCGTAGGCGGAAACCGCCGGAACAGCCGCGAGTCCGAAGAGAACCGCAACGCTCATCGTCCTGAGTAGACGCATCTTTATTCCCCATGCCGTTTGAAGCTCGCCGCAGCGCCTGCGACGCGAAAAACCGAAGCCACCTATGACTCCTGTGCGTTAAAGTTGACAAGTGCGCTAGCACACAACTGCGTGATCGCGCCGCGTTCCCGCCTCCTTCTGGTGCCGATGTTGCGATGACGCAACATCGGCGGTTGTTTCCGTTTCAAGGCGCGCCATGCTTCGCCTTGACGTCCGTTTCCGCTTGGCCTATCCGGTGCGCTCTGGGGCGCGTAGCTCAGCGGAAGAGCACTTCGTTCACACCGAAGGGGTCACAGGTTCGATCCCTGTCGCGCCCACCATTTCCCCCGGCCGATCCTTTCGTATCCGGTTCCCTCCGGCTCAGGCCGCCCGGATCGAGCCGAGGAACTCATCCACGGCACTGCCGAGGGCCACGCCCTCGCGGGAAAGTTCCCGGGCGGAGCCCAGCACCTGATCCACCAGGGTGTTCGAATTCGAGATCGCGACGCTGACATTCGAGATGTTCTTCGTCACCTCGACCGTGCCGCGTGCCGCCTCCTCGATGTTTCCGGCAATGACGCCCGTGGTCATCATCTGCTGGCTGATCGAGCCGCCCACCGCCTCGGCAAGCGTGTTGACCTCGCCCAGCGTCTCCGTGATGGCATGGATCGCCTCGATGGCCAGCGAGCTGGCCTCCTGGATCGCGCGGATCTGGCCGGCAATCTCGTCGGTGGCCTTCGCGGTCTGGGCGGCGAGTTCCTTCACTTCCTGCGCCACCACCGCGAAGCCGCGACCGGCCTCGCCGGCACGGGCCGCCTCGATTGTCGCATTGAGGGCCAGCAGGTTCGTCTGGCTGGCAATATCGCTGATGACTTTCGCCACGGTCCCGATCGATTCGGCCGCAGCGCCCAGGGTCTTCATTTCCTGGTCGGTCTGGAGCGCCTGTTCCGTCACGGCGCGGATCCGGTCCGTGCTCTGCCCGATCTGGCTGCCGACCTCGTTCATCGCGGTCGAGAGATCCGCCGTCGCGCCGGCAACCGCCCGTACATTTTCCGTCGCCTCTTCGGAAGCCGCCGCCACGGCCGTCGCTTCCATCGTGGCCGAACCGGCCTCGCGGGACATGGCCTCCGCCGCCGTTTCGAGCAGCCCCACCGCGCCGGTCACGCTGGACACGACGCGGCCGACCCGCGCCTCGAACGCCTCGGCAAGAGCGTCCATCTCAGCCTTCCGGCGGGCCTCGTTGGCCTGCCGCTCCGCGTCCTGCGCGAGCCGGAGCGCCTCGGTTTCCTCGAGGCTCCGGTGGAAGGCCCGCACCGTCTCGGCGAGCTGGCCGACTTCATCGCGACGCTTCGTTTCCGGCAGCACGACATCGCGCCGCCCGGCGGCAAGCGCCGCCATGACCCGCGTCATCGCGGCCACCGGGGCAATCATCCGCCGCTGGATGACGAGCGCCGCCAGCCCGACCAGCGCCAGCAGCGCGAGCCCTGCCAGCATCAGCCCCTTCATGGCCTCGGCCGAACTCGCCTCCATCTTCTGGTGCACGCTCTGGATGCGGGCGCGCATTGTCACCAGCATGGCATCCATGCGGTCGGCCAGAGCCTGCGTCTTCGCGGCCTGCCCGGCAATCGCCTGCGCCCGGAGATCGAGCGCGGTCGCGGCATCGGCATTCCGCACCAGCACCCCGATCTCGGTGTAGAAGCCGGCAATGGCCTTGTCGGTTGCCTCGACAGCCGCCTTCACATCCGCCGGGAAATACGGTGCGAAGGCGGTCAGCTCCTTCCATTTGGCTTCCGCCGCCTGCCGCCGCGCCTCGATCGCCGCGCGCAGCCGCCCCGCCTCGGCAGGGTTGAGCACCGCGCTCACCGCATCCTGGTGGTTGCGCCAGAGGCTGTCCTGCAGGGCGAAGACAATCGTGGGCGGCACCGAAGCCTCCCACACCGCGTCGCGGGCATCGCCCACCATCGTGCCGCTGAGGTTGCGCACCATCATCGCGACCAGCGCGAAGACCGCGAGGATCACCGCAAAGACGGCGTAGATTTCAAAGGCCACGGAGCGGCGCGAGAAAAGAGATGCCACGGAAGGCTCCTGCCACGGAAACGGGAGTTTCAGTGTCGCACAGGGCCGTTGAGCAAGCGTTAACCACGAAAGACGCGGGATGGACCGGCTTTACTGGAGCCGGATCGTCACCCGCTCCGTCGCGCCGGTGGCGTCGATCACCGAGATCTGGGCGAAGCCGAGACCTTCAGGTCCGATCTCGATCTCGCGGCGCAGGCGCTGCCCGCCGACCGGCGCGCCGTTGAGCAGCAGGGTGAAGGGCGGCAGCCCGCCGGCAATCTTGACCATCACGCTCGGCCGGGCATCGGCCCGCTCGGCCCGTGTGTCGATGGCGGCGCCATCGGGCGGAAAGGCGATCTGCAGCGCCTGCCGGCTGCCGAGCAGGGCGGTTTTCGGGATATCCTGCCGGATATGGCGCAGAGGCGGCGGCAGGCTGGCATTGCTGGCGACAAGCGCCTCGCGCGGGCGCGGCATCGACCCGCTGGACAGCCCGATCCGGGCAAAGGCATCGAACAGCACCGGCGCCGCCACCTTCCGCCCGATCAGCCCGGGCACGGCACCGTTATCGGCCTGCCCGACCCAGACCCCGATCGTGTGCTTGCGGTCGAAGCCGACGGCCCAGGCATCGCGATAGCCATAGGAGGTGCCGGTCTTGTAGGCGATCCGCGCCTGCAGCGCATTGTCCGGCGGCGGCGCGCCGAGCAGGATGTCGCCGACATACCAGGCCGGCACCGGCCCGACAAAGCGGGAAGGCAGTCCCTGCCCCTGCGCCTGCTTCTCGGTCGAGGGCAGCATCACCCCGCCCCGGGCCAAGCCGGCATAGAGCATCGTCAGGTCCTGCAGGCTGATGCCGAGTCCGCCGAGGCCGATGGCGAGGCCGGGCGCGCTCTCGTCCGGTGTCTCCACCACTGCCCCGGCCTGCCGGAGCCTGGAGATGAAGCGCTGCGCCCCGACCAGCTGGAGCAGTTCCACCGCCGGCAGGTTGAGCGACATCTGCAGTGCCTGCCGGGCCGTGACCATGCCCTGGAAGGCATAGTCGAAATTGTCCGGCGCATAGGTGCCGAAACGCTGCGGCCGGTCCTCCAGCATCGTCTCGGGATGGGCGAGGCCATTCTCGAAGGCGAGGGCATAGATGAAGGGTTTGAGCGCCGAACCCGGCGAGCGGCTCGCCCGCGTCAGGTCGATCCCGCCCCAGCGCGCCGCGTTGAAATAATCCGCCCCGCCCACCGAGGCCCGGACCTGCCCGGTCTCGTTCTCGACAACGACGATGGCCACCGAGACTTTAGGCCCTTGCGCTTCGGCGCGTTCCAGCGCCAGCCGCTCCAGCACGATCTGCCAGTCCCGTTCGAGCGTCGTCTCATGCTGGCGCCGGGCCGGGTCTGCCGCCACCAGCGCCTCGGCGCGATGGGCGGCGAGATGCGGGAAGGGCCGCCGACGCTCCGGCACCGGCTCGCTCTCTGCCCGGGCCAGTTCGGCCTCGGCCAGCGTGTTCTGGCTGCGCATCCGCTCGATCACGCGCCGCCGCGCGGCCTCGGCGCGCTCGGGGAAACGGTCGGGTCGCCGGCTTTCCGGCGCCTGCGGCAGCGCGACGAGCAGGGCCGCCTCGGCATTGGAGAGGCGGGTCGGCTCCTTGCCGAAATAGGCGAGCGAGGCCGCGCGCAAACCCTCGAGATTGCCGCCATAGGGCGCAAGGCTGAGATAGAGGTCGAGGATGCCGGCCTTGCCGATGCGGCGTTCCAGCTCGATCGCGCGGGCCATCTGCCGCAGCTTCGCCCGCAGGGTCCGCGCCTCGCGCGGTTCGACCAGCCGCGCCACCTGCATCGAGAGGGTCGAGCCGCCGGAGACGATCCGCCCCTGGGCGAGCCATTGCCAGCCCGCGCGGAGCAAGGCCCGCGGATCGACGCCGGCGTGCTGGTGGAAGCGCTGGTCCTCATAGGCGATCAGCATCGTCAGGAAGCGCGGATCGACCTCGGCCGCGCTCACCGGCATCCGCCAGCGGCCATCCGCCATGACAAAGGGCCGGAGCAGCTTGCCGTTCCGGTCGACCACGATGGTCGAGCGTTCCTTCAGCGCGTCGAGATCGAGCGGCGGCAGGCTCCGTGCATAGAGCGAAAAACCGAGCGGCAGGCTGGCGAGCAGCGCCAGCCCGCCGGCCGCGACCGCAAGGCGCCGCCGCCAGCCCATCTCAGTTGCGCTTCGCCGGCTTGACGGCGAGCGTCCCGAAGGCGGTCCGGCCGAAGCGCTCCGGCCGGTACATGTCCTCGGCGATCGCCGCCGGGTGGACATAGGTGCCCGGCGTCACCGCCCGCACGAGATAGCCCGTGATGAACGGCGTGTTGCCGCCATCCCCGAGCGTGATCGAGGCGACGAAGCGATCATCTCGCGCCTCGGTATGCTCGGGAACAAGGTCGGATTTCAGGAAATCGAGCCCTTCCGTGCTGCCCTCGGTCAGCTTGGCATTCTCGATTTCCAGCCCCGCCGGCAGCGGATCGACCACGAGGAGCCGTGCGCCGATGCGGCTCGTGCGGGTCACTTCCAGCCGCACGGCATAGCGCTCGTTCTGCTGGATCTCGTCCGGCTGGATTTCCTCGCCATCGAGCGTGTGGATCGTCCGCTTGACGGTGAAGCCCTCCGAAACCGCCGGCGCCGGGCTGGTCGGGATGCCGGAAACCGACAGCACCACCCGCGCCGGGGCCTGCCCGTTATTGCGCAGCGTCACGGGCTTCGCTTCCAGCGCAGCCTGGCTGACATTGCGGTAATAGGCGCCGCGCCGTTCCTGGCCGTCCACATTCAGCGAGAAGCTCTCGACTTCCTTCTGCAGGGCCTGCGCCGCCAGCACCATCCAGTTCTGTTCCTGGGTGGAGGTGTAGCGCCGGTTCTGCCGGGCATTGTCGAGCACATTGGCCACACGGGTGATGCGGGCCCGCTCGGCATTGGTCTCGGCCAGCAGCGCCAGCAGGCCGGCACTGTCGCGCAGGCGCGAGCCGTAATCGTCGCGGAAGATCACGTCGTCGCTGGCCGCGCCGATAGCCGTCAGCGCCTCGTTGAACACGCGGTCCGCGCGGCCCCGGTCACCCAGCAGCGCGAGCGCCGCCGCGATCTGGCCCTTGGCGAGCGGCGAGGGGAACTCGCCGATCTTGTTGTCGGCGAGATAGCGCAGGTCGCCCATGACCGGCCGGCCGTTCCGGGCCAGCACGTAGATGGCATAGGCGAGGCCGGCCGCCTCTTCCTTGCGGATATCGGTGGTGTTCGCCACCTGGTTGCGCAGGCGGTCGAGCACCAGCCCGAAGGCGAGTTGCGGGACGGCGACATTCTGTTCCCGGGCGCGGGTCAGGAAATCGGCCACGAACGCATCAAGCCAGAGATCGCCGCCGCCGATGCCCCAGAGGCCGAAGCCGCCATTGGCGCCCTGCCGCGAGACCACGCGCTCGATTGCCGCGCCGATCCGCTTCTCCGCGCTGTCATCCAGCTGGAGCTGTTCCATCGAGGCCAGCCGGTTGACATAGAGCAGCGGCATGGCGCGGCTCACGGTCTGCTCGGTGCAGCCATAGGGGTAGCGGTCGAGGCTGGCGAGCAGCGAGGGCACGTCGAGCGCCGCGAAGGGCGAGGCCGAGATCGAGACCGAGCCGGAACGCGGCACGAAATCCGCCAGCAACTCGCCGGAGACTTCCAGCGACTGCCCGCCGGGCAAGGGCCGGACGATGCGGTTCACGACGCTCGGCGCCGAGGGCTTCACCGCCACGCGCACGGTCTGCGGCAGGGTTTCGCCGCCGCCCCGGAGCGTGAGGTCCAGCTCGGCCATGCCCAGCCCGGCCGCGATGACCGGCAGCGCGAAGGACACCTTCTTGCCCTTCTCGAGAGCGATCTTCCGCAGGGACGGATCAAGGCTGACCGAGACCGGCCCGCGCATGTCGACATCGAGGATGTATTCGCCGTTCTGCCCTTCCACATTGTTGATCTCGATATGGAATTGCGAACGGTCACCCAGCGCGAGGAAACGCGGCGTCGTCGCCTGCACCACGATCGGATCGCGGATGATGACGTCGCTGCTGGCCTCGCCGGTCTTGTCGGCGCTCCAGGCCACGGCCATCACGCGGACCGTCCCGTTGAAGGCGGGGATCTCGAAATCAATCCGCGCCGTGCCGTCCGGATTGACCTTGACCACGCCGGAATAGCGCGCGAGCGGCTCCTGTGTCGGCTTCTCGCCCTTCGCTTCCGGCGCGGCATCGCCGCCCGAGCGGATGGCGCCGCGCGTCCCCTGCATCCCGTCGATCAGGTAGCCATAGAGGTCGCGCAGGTCACCGGCGAGCTGGCGCTGGCCGAAGAAATGCGCCGTCGCATTCGGGCTCTGGTACCGCGTCAGGTTGAGGATGCCGACATCCACTGCCGCGACGGTGACGAACGCCTCGTCGCCGGCCTTGAGATTGTCGAGCTTGATCGGCAGCGACAGCGTGCCGCGCGGCCGCATCTGCGCCGGCGCGTTGAGCGCGACGCCGATCTTGCGCACCTCCTGCCCGATGCCGAACCACGAAAGGCCCAGGGCCCGGCCCGGCATGCGTTTCGCGGCCTCGTCGAGCGGGCGATGCGCCAGCACGGTAAGATAGGCCCCGGCGCCCCAATCCGCATTGACCCGCAGCGACGCGGTCTGCCCGCCTTCCTTCAGGTCGATCGTCTCGAGATGGGCGATCCGGTCCGAGACAACCGCCAGCGTCGCCTTGCCCGCAAAGCGCGAATTCAGGCGGATCTGCATGGTCTCGCCGGCCGCATAGCCCTTCCTGTCGAGCGCCACGTCGAGCACGTCCGGCGTGTCGGCCTTGGCATCGGCGACATAGCCCACCGTGAAGGTATGGGCGGTTTCGGCATCGTCGGCGCCGCTGCTGCGCACTTCGAGCCGATAGGTGCCCCAGCCGACGCGCGCCGCGATTTCCGCCACGGCCGTCTCGGAGACGGCAACTTCGCCATCCGCCACCCGGCGCGAGGTCTTGATCGATTCATAGGCCCAGCGGCCTTCCTTGAAGAACCACTGGTAGTTGCGGGTGATCCGCGAGAGCTGCCATTTCAGGCCGGGCTTCGTCAGGCGCTTGCCCTGGCCCGTGGCCATGATCACGCCGAACTTGGCCGTGCCGCCATCGCCGATCTCCCCATCGCCGAAAAGCGGCTTCACGCCGATCACCACGCCCTTCGGCACGATCGGCACGGTGATGGAGCGCGTCACGCCGCGCCCGCCGGTTTCCGAGGCCGTCACGTTGAACTGCGCTTCGAGCGGCAGGGTCGTCGCCGGCTCGGTGAGCGTGATCGAAAGCTTGGCCTTGCCCTCCTCGTCGGTCGTCGTGCCCTCGAACTCGCTGCGCATCGTCTCGAAGGTCTCGTCCGACAGGCCGACCGTATAGCCCTCGAAACCGGGAATCGCGCTGCCTGTCGCCTGGCGGATCGTCCAGTCCCCGGAAACGGAGAGATCGCTGCCCACGGCGCCATAGAGATAGCGCACCTCGACATCGATCTCGGCATTCTCGCCGGACTTGATCGTCTTGGCCGGGCTGTCGAGCTTCACTTCCAGCCGTTCGGGCACGTAATCCTCGACGAGAATCGTCGTCTCGCCGATGGCCGGCCGTTTCGGATCGGAATAGGCGGCGATCCGCCACGTTCCCACCGGCACGCCGGTCAGGAGCGGGATCGACCAGCTCCGCCCGCCGGCGCCCTGGTCGGCCACGACGGAACGCCGGTACTCCATCCCGTCGGGGCGGCGCACCACCAGCGTCAGCGGCATGCCGGAAACGGCTGCGCCGCGCGCATCGCGGAGGAGGGTGGAGAGATAGACCGTCTCGCCCGGGCGATAGACGCCGCGCTCGGCATAGAGGAACGCGTCGAGCCCGGTCGGAGCGACGCGGCCGGAAACCCCGCGATCGGTCAGGTCGAAGGCGCTCTGCTGGAGGTCGAGGAAGCCGTAATCCTCCTTGAGCTGCGCGGTGACGAGGCCGGGCGCGAGCCCGCCTTCCCCGCGCGAGAGGCCGGCATCGAATTTCGCATGGCCGCGCGCATCGGTCCGGGCCGTGCCGAGGATCTCGTTGTTCCGCGCGATCAGCCGGATCTCGGTATCCGCCACCGGTTCGGCCGAGGCGAGCGAGCGCACCAGCACATGCACGCCGTCACGGCCGGAAAAGGCGGTCAGGCCGAGATCGGACACGACGAACCATTGCGTCGCCACCTGCTCGCCGCCGCCCTCGACATCCCCGTCGACATTCGGGGTTGTCGCGCCGCTTGCTGTCTTGAACTCGCCGGCCTGCGCCGCAATGAGATAGACGCCCGGCTCGAGCCTGCCGGTCGCTTCCGTCACCGGAAAGCCGGTGGTCACGTCCTTGTTCAGCTCGTTCTTCACATCCATCGTGCCGCGCCAGACCTGCTGGCCCGTCTCGCCGATGATCCGGTCAAGCTGCGAGGTGTCGATCTGCTCGAGGAATTCCGACGAGCGCACCGTGTTGATCAGGTTGCGGTCGCCGATCCGCAGCACGCGGATGCCGATCTTGTCGGTATTGACCGAGATCAGCGGAACGCCCTGCTGGCCCGAGCGGGGCAGCACATAGGTCTTGCCGCTGGCGCGCACGGAAGGCGTGCGGTCGCGGACATAGATCTCGTAATCGGCGTTTTTCAGCAGCGTCTCGCCGGGAATGGCCGAGGGAATGCCCTGCCGGAGCACCACGGCATAGCGCTCGCCATGGCGGAGCCCGTCGACGCAGATCTGCTGGTCCTCGGCCGTGACCGCGAAATCACCCCGGCCCGACACCGCGACATAGGGCGCGAAATCGACACGGCCCCGTGCCAGCGGTTCGGAGAAGGTGAAGCAGGCGCGCGGCGAGGCGGCATCGGCATCCACCTCGTTGCCGGTCAGCCGGAAGCCGCGCTTCTCGCGCAGGGCCTCGTAGGCCGTGCGGATGCCGGCATTGTCATTCGCCTCGAGGCTGATCCGGTAGGCGGTCAGCGCCGGCCGCCACATTTCCCGCCATTCGAAGAGCTGGCCGAGCAGGCCGAGCGACGAGGCCTCGTCCTCGCGGCTGCGCGACCGCTGATAGGCGAGATAGGCCGCGTTGACGGCGCGTTCCTGCAGGTCGTAGCGCTCGCGCCAGTCCCGCGGGGTGATGCCGCGCGCCGCCCGCGCCATCAGCCGCCACGCCGCCGGGTTGGAGGGCGCGGCAAGCACGGCCTGGTTGGCCAGCGGCAGGGCCGCCCGCGCATCGTTGCGGGTCATCGCCGCCTCGCCGGCCGCGAGAAGGCGCTGGACCTCGGCATTGGCTGGCAGCGTCACCTCGCGCTTGAGGCGCTCCTCCATCGCGGCGCCGGATGTCGCGAGATCATCCCGCGAGAACGGCTTCTGCGGGCTCTGGGCCAGGGCCGTGCCGAGCATCAGGCCGAGCCCGAGCAGGCCGCCCGCCAGGCCGGCAAGCGTTCGGGACCGGGAGCCGCGGGAGAGAAGGGGGGCGACGCGCATGCCGGTGGCTCCGTTCAGGGGAAGGGGGAGGAGCAGAGTATCACCTTGCGCCCGGCCCGCAATGTGCGATAGCGCACGGAAATCCGTTCGCGTCCGGGTTGCCATGGAGCGGGAGCCCGTGCCACGCTGGGGCTTCCGCATCCCGGGAATGACCGAACGGAGCTGCCCCATGTCGCTGTGGAAAAACGATTTTCCGGCAAGGCTCTCGGCCGGTGCCCTGCTCGCGCTGCTGATGGCCGCTCCGGTCCCGGCACTGGCGCAGGCCCCGGCCCCCAAGCCGGTCGATCCGCTTTTCGCGGCCGCCGAGAAGACCTATCTCGCGCTCGATGTCGACGTCCGGAAACAGATCCAGCGTGACCTGATCTGGGTTGCGAAATTTCCCGGTTCAGCCACGGGGGATTTCGGTCCGCTGACCTTCGCGGCCCTGAAGCGCTTCGAGGAAGCCGAAAAGCTGAAGCCGGGCGAGGGCCTGTCCGATCCGGCCCGGCGCAGGCTCGCCGATGCGGCCAACCGGGCGCGGGCGGCGCTCGGCTTTGCCATCCAGACCGATCGCACGTCCAGCATGCAGGTCGGCATTCCGGTGAAACTGCTCACGAAATTCGGAACCAACGGCTCCGGCGGTCCGCGCTGGCAGGATGCGGGCGAGAAGGTCACGGTCGATCTTTCCGTCCTCAAGCCGGAGGACACGCTCCCCGCCCTGTTCGAGAAGGGCACCGACCCCAAGGTCCAGGGCCGCAAGATCACCTACAAGCTGCTGCGGCCGGATTTCTTCGTGATCTCCGGCGAGACCGACCGGGGCAAGTTCTTCCGCCGCGTCGCCAGCGACGGCAAGGGGCCGCTGCGGTCCCTTTCCATCGGCTATGACAAGACCATGGCCGCCACGATCGACCCGCTGGTTGTCGCCATTGCCGCCAGCTTCGAGCCCTGGCCCGCCGCACGGCCGGCCACCACCCCGTCGGATCCGTCCCGGCCGCCGCTTGTCGCGGCGGCGCCGTCGCGCCGCCGCGCGACCGGCCTCGTGCTCGGCCCCGATCTCGTCGTGACCGGCGAGGCCGCGCTGTCGGGCTGCACGGAATTCCAGGCGCGCACCGCGCCGGATGCCGCGCCGCTGGCTCTGCGCAATCCGCGCAAGCTGGAGGGCACCGGGATGATCGCCCTGTCAGGCCGCATCGGCACGCCGCTGACCCTGCCTTTTGCAGTGGCCGGCACCGAGGGTGCGCTTGTCCAGCGCGATGCCGAGGGCGAGCTGCTTGTCGCCGCAGCAGAGATTTCCGGCGGCAAGGTCTCGACCTCGCTGCAGGACGGCGGCGCCGGCGCGCTGGTCCTGTCGCGCTCCGGCCAGCTCGTCGGCGTGATCGCGGCCAGCCCCGTCACCAAGGTGCGGGTGGCCGGCATCGTGCCGGTCCTGTCCTATCCGCTGCTGCCAGCAGCCGATCTCGCCCGCGCCGCCGGAACCACGCCGCCGGCCGGGGCCACCACGACGGCCCTGAAATCCGGTGCGGAACTCGGCGAACTGGTGCGGGCTGCAACAATCGGCATCACCTGCGCCTCGGATCGCTGATCAGGGCATCAGCCGGGCGATCTCTTCCGCCAGCGCGTCGAAATGGCCGATCACCACGTCCGGGCCGAGCCGGTCCACCGGCGTGTCGGTATAGCCGAACGTCACCGCCACGACGGGGAGCGACGCCGCCTTCGCCGTGTCGATATCGGTGCGGGAATCCCCCACCATCACCGCCCGGCCGATATCGCCGCCGGCAAGGCGGATCGTCTCGGTCAGGTGGCGCGGATCGGGCTTGCAGAAGGCAAAGGTATCGCGCCCCGCAATCGCGGCGAAGCGATCGAACACGCCGAGCTTCTCGATCAGCGCGCGCGAATGGCGCTCCGGCTTGTTGGTGCAGACGGCGAGGAGATGCCCCTGTCCGGCCAGGATCTCGAGCGCCGCCTCCACGCCCGGGAACAGGAAGGAATGATCGGCGACATGGTCGAGGTAATGGACGAGGAACGCCTCGAACAGCCGGTCGAGACGCTCGGGCGAAAGCGGCACGCCTGACGCGCGGAAGCCGCGTTCGATCAGCGCGCGGGCGCCCGCCCCGACGAGGTTGCGCGCGGCCGAGACCGGCAGCGCCGGCAGGCCCTCCGCCTCGAGCAGGACATTGAGCGTGGCCATGATGTCGGGCGCGGTTTCGGCGAGCGTCCCGTCAAGATCGAATACCACCGTGCCGCGCATGACGTGCCTTTCCTGTCCTGCCCTTTTTGCGAAAACCGTTCCGCCTCCTACACTGGCGGGGACGATTCGCACAAACCCCAGCGTTTGCCGGAAAGGGAGTTCTTCCATGCCTGGTCTCAGAATCGGTGCCGCGACCCTGCTCTGGCTGGCCGCTTCCAGCCTCGCCGCGGCCGAGAATTTCGCCTTCGCGCCGGCGCCGCAGCAGGATCTCAACCGCATCTACCGGATCGACCGCCAGACGGGCGAGGTCATTGCCTGCCAGTTCGCCGTCAAGGATGACAGCCCGATCGGGCTGACGCTGTGCTACCCGGCGGGGGAGGGCGCGCGTGCGGGCGAGGCGGGCGATTACGGGCTGATCGCCTCCAGCCACCGGCAGGAATCGGGCATTTTCCGCTTCAACCGGCGCAACGGCGCGGTGAGCATCTGCTATGTGCGCGACGATCAGGAGGTTGTCTGCACCCCGCCGGCCAAGTAGAGCCTCCCGGCAGGGCTTGCGGGCAGACATGCTGGGGCAGGGGAGAGGCGGCACGATGAGCGACCATCTGAAGCGGCTGGCGGCGGAAGCGGCGGCCACGGCTGAATTGCGTTCCGGCATGAAACTGGGTCTCGGTACCGGCTCCACGGCGAAGCATTTCGTCGACATTGTCGGCGAGCGGATCCGCGCCGGAGAGACCTATCTCTGCGTGCCGACCTCCGAGGCGACGCGCCGCCAGGCCGAGGGGCTCGGCATTCCGCTGACCAGCCTCGACGACGCCGGCGAGCTTGATCTCACGGTTGACGGGGCGGATGAGTTCGATCCCGCCCTGAACCTGATCAAGGGCGGCGGCGGGGCCCATCTGCGCGAGAAGATGGTGGCCGCGAATTCGCGCCGGATGATCGTGATCGCGGATGCCTCCAAGCGCGTCGCGCGCCTCGGGGCGTTCCCGCTGCCGCTGGAATTCACGCCCTTCGCCCATGGCACGACGCGCCGGGCCGTCGGCCGGGCCTTCGACGCGGAAGGCATCCGCGCCGAGATCCGCCAGCGCCACCGCCCCGATGGCTCGGCCTATGTCTCCGACAACGGCAACCTGATCTTCGATGCGGTCAATGACGGCATTCCCGATCCGGCTTCGCTGGCCGACCGGCTCGACCGCATTCCCGGCCTCGTCGAGCATGGCCTGTTCGTCGGCCTTTGTTTTGCCGTTTATCTCGGCGCAGAAGAAGGGGTTGCCGTGATCGGCAAGAAGACGTAACAGGCGCGTCGTTACACGCCCCGCGGCGGCAGGCCGCCCCGCGCCCCGCCGCGCAAGGTCATCAGGAAGGTGCCTCATGCCGAAGCCCGTCTCGCTCCTCCGTTCGTTCCTCCTCGCGGCGACGCTGCTCGCCCCGGTCGCCGCACCGGCCCAGCAGGTGACCAAGGAAACGCTGGAGGAAATCCAGAAGGCGCTGCAGGCGCCGATCGTTCCCTCGCATCTCGCCCTTGCCACGGACGTGCTGAAGGCCTCGGGCATGATCACCATGTTCCAGAATGCGATGCCGAATGTTGTCGGCTCGCTGCGCGTCAATGTCACCCGGACGCGCCCGGAACTGACCAAGGATATCGAGGAATCGCTCAAGATCGTCGAAGCCGAGCAGGGCAAGATCTCGGCGGATGGCGTCAGCGGCGCCGCCCGGTTCCTCGCGCAGCGGCTCAACGAGGCGGAACTGAAGGAAATCAACACCTTCCTGACGTCGCCGGCGGGCAAGAAATATGTCGAGGCGCTGCCGGCCTTCATGGATGTCGTGGTTCCCTATCTTGAAATCTGGAGCCAGGAAGCCTCGGGCCGGATGATGACGCTGTTCCAGCAGGAAATGACCAAGCGCGGCCACAAGCTCTGATCGCGCTGCACTCGCGGTGCTGAAGGGGCCTGCCGGGCCCCTTTTTCGTCTGTGCGGCCCGGCCATGCACAGGCTTGTGATCGGCCGGCGTTGTTCCGGCCCCGCTGCCGCCTCGCAATCCTGTCGCCGAGCGCATAGGTTCTGCCGGAAGCAATCCTCGGAGTTCCCGTCATGTCTGGCTCTTTTGATGTCGACCTGTTCGTGATCGGCGGCGGGTCGGGCGGTGTGCGCGCGGCCCGGATCGCGGCGGGCCATGGCGCACGCGTCATGCTGGCGGAGGAGTTCCGCCTCGGCGGCACCTGTGTCATCCGCGGCTGCGTGCCGAAGAAGCTCTATGTCCTCGCCTCGCGCTTCGCGCAGGAATTCGAGGCCTCGCGCGGGTTCGGCTGGAAGCCGGGCAGCGTCAGCTTCGACTGGCAGCGCCTTGTCGGCGCGAAGGAAGCCGAGATCACCCGGCTTGAAGGCCTTTATGCCAAGGGCCAGCAGGGCGCCGGCGTCGAGGTTGTGAAGTCCCGAGCCGTCATCGAGGGCCCGCACGAGATCCGTCTCGTCGCTGATGGCCGCCTCGTCCGCGCGCGGCATATCCTCGTCGCCACCGGCGGCCGGCCGAATATCGATCCGGCCCTGCCGGGCCGCGAGAATGTCGTCACCTCGAACGAGGTTTTCGACCTTGAGACCTTCCCGCGCCGGATCGTCATTGCCGGCGGCGGCTATATCGCGCTGGAATTCGCCGGCATCTTCCGGCTGCTCGGTGCCGAGGTGACCGTGATCTATCGCGGGACGGAGGTGCTGAAGACTTTCGACCAGGACCTCCGCGAGGGCCTCGTCGCGGCCTATGAGCGTGCCGGTATCCGCTTCGTGCTGAACGATGTCTTCGCCCGGATCGACCGCACCGAGGATGGGCTGGTCGCCACCACCCGCGCCGGCCTCCGGCTGGAGGCCGATCAGGTCCTGATGGCGATCGGCCGCTCGCCAAATGTCGAGGGCCTTGGCCTCGAGAAGGCCGGCATCGCGCTAGCGCCGGACGGGTCGATCGCGGTCGATGCGCAGTCGCGCACCAATGTCCCGCATGTCTTCGCCGTGGGTGACGTGACCAACCGCGTCACGCTGACACCGGTGGCGATCCGCGAGGGCCATGCCGTGGCGGATCTGCTCTTCGGCGCGGCGAAAGGCATCGCACCCTGGCAGGTCGATTATGCGAATATCCCCACGGCTGTCTTCACCACGCCGGAAATCGGCACCGTGGGGCTGACGGAAACCGAGGCCCGCAAGGCTTTTGCGGTCGTCGATATCTACCGCACCAGCTTCCGCCCCATCCGCGCGACGCTCACCGGCGGTGAGGACCGCACCGTGATGAAGATCATCGTCGATGGCGAGACCGACAGGGTTCTCGGCGTCCATATCCTCGGCGAGGGCGCGGGCGAGATGATCCAGCTCGTCGGCATTCCCCTGCGCATGGGCGCCACCAAGGCCGATTTCGACGCGACCATGGCCGTCCATCCCACAGCGGCCGAGGAACTGGTGACGATGCGCAGCCGCACCGCCCGCTACACGCGGTAAGCCGGCATGCTGACGGGGCTATTGGCCGGCCTCGCCGCCGGCGCGCTCTGGGGGCTGACCTTCGTTGCCCCCAACCTTGTCGCGCCCTTCACCCCGTTCGACCTCGCCTTCTGGCGGAACGTGATCTTTGCGGCGCTCTCGCTGATCCTGCTGCTGGCCTTCCGCGCGGCGATGCGGCAACTCGATCCGAAGGGCCGCTGGATTGCGGTGGCGCTCGGGCTGATGGGCTATTCCGGCTATTACCTTTTCGTGGCCTATGCGGTGGCCTTTGCCGGCCCGGCCATTCCCGCCCTCGTCATCGGTGCCCTGCCGGTCCTGCTGGCCATTGCGGGGAACTGGCAGTCGCGCGATGTCGCCTGGTCCCGCCTCGCCGGACCGCTCGTGCTGATCACGCTCGGGCTGGTGATCGTCAATCTTGGCTCCCTCCGGGCGCCCGTCATGGGCCGCACGGGCGGCGAGATCGTGATCGGCTTCCTGCTCGCCTTGGGCGGCCTCGCGCTCTGGCTCTGGTATGGCCTCTGGAATGCCGCCGCGCTGAAGGCGCGCCCCGGCACCGACACGCTGGCCTGGACCTCGCTGCAGGGGCTCGGCGCCGGGCTCGGCATGGTGGCGGTGCTGCCGCTGGGCCTCGCGCTCGGCTGGTCGCGTATCGGTGCCGTGCCGCTTCTCGGGCCGGAGGCCGGGCCGCTCTGGCTCTGGGCGCTCGCCACAGGCCTGTTCTCGAGCTGGGTTGCCACCTTCGCCTGGGTGGTTGCCTCGCGGCGCCTCTCTGTCGCATTGTCGGCGCAACTGATCGTGTCGGAAACCCTGTTCGGGTTGTTCTACGGCTTCCTTGCCGAGACGCGCTGGCCGGATTGGCATGAGAGCCTCGGCGCTGCCCTGCTTTTCGCAGGCGTGATGGCGGGGATCCGCGTGCTGATGCCGCCGGCGGACCCCGAATCCGCCCCGGCGTGATCGTTCCGGAAACAAAAGACAACCCGCAGGAAACGTCCATGCCGCTCATCACCTATCTCACCACGATCCGCTTCGATTTCGGCGCGGTTGCCGGCCTCCCCGAGGATATCGCCGCGCTCGGAATGAAGAACCCGCTGCTCGTCTCGGACCGGGGCCTCGAGGCGACCGGCCTCGTCGGGCGGATCGCTGCCCTGATGCCGCGCGGAGCCGAAACGCCGGCCTTCCTCGACACGCCCTCCAACCCGACGGAGGAGGCGACCGAGCTGGCCGTCGATCTCTACAAGGCGAAGGGCTGCGATGGCATCGTCGCGCTGGGCGGTGGCTCGCCGATGGACCTTGCCAAGGCGGTCGCCATCGTCGCGACCCATGGCGGCACGCTGCGGGATTATGTCCTCATCCTCGGCGGCCTGCCGAAGATCACGGCGAAGGTCGCGCCGGTCATCGCCATCCCGACCACCTCCGGCACGGGCTCCGAGGTCGGGCGCGGCGCGGTGATGAGCTTCCGGGACGGCCGCAAGATGTCGGTCATCTCACCCCATCTCATCCCGAAACGCGCCATCTGCGACCCGGAACTCACGCTCGGCCTGCCGCCGGGGCTCACGGCCGCCACGGGGATGGATGCACTGACCCATGGCATCGAATGCTTCATCTCCAACACGCCGAACCCGCCGGCCGGGGCGATCGCGCTCGAATGCGCGCGCCTCGCCGCCCGCAACATCGAGACGGCGGTGAAGGAGGGCAGCAACCGCGCCGCCCGCTTCGACATGATGATGGCCTCGATGATGGGCGCCATGGCCTTCCAGAAGGGCCTCGGCGCGGTGCATTCGCTGTCGCATACCCTCGGCGGTCTCAAGCAGGTCCAGCTCCATCACGGCACGCTGAATGCCGTGCTGCTGCCGGCCGTCCTGCGCTACAATGCTTCCATCCGCACGGAAGAATATGCCCGCCTCGCCCATGAAATGCAGGTGCCGGCGGGGCAGAGCCTCGACCGTTTCGTCGAGGCGCTGAACCAGCGCCTCGGCATGCCGGCCAGCCTTTCGGCCATGGGCATCCGGCGGGAATGGCTCGACGAGGTCGCGCGGATCTCGATGGAAGACCATTGCACGAAAACCAATGCCCGCACGCCGACCGAGGCGGATTACCGCCTGATCCTTGACGAGGCCTTCTGAGAGCGGCCCTTGCCCGGCCTCGCCCCTCACCCGGCCTCGGGCTTTGCCCTCGGCCACCCTCTCCCCGCGGGGGAGAGGGGAGGCGCCCCGCCGTTGTCGTTTCAACGAAACCTGCGACCCCGCTGTTCCAGCCGGCCTCCCGCCTCTCCCCGCCGGGGAGAGGCCAACGGCGCGAAGCGTCGGCGGGTGAGGGGGCGGCGCCGACGCCCTTTCCCCCACCCCTCGCCAAATCCGCCTTCAGGGTGTAAGGAACCTGCCCTCCGGCCCGCGAGCCGGTCGATCTGTGCCTAGTCAAGGAAGAGCACCATGAGCACGCAAGGAAACCTCACCTCCCGGCAGACCTGGAATCCGGGCAGCTGGCGGTCGTTTCCGATCGCCCAGGTGCCGGATTATCCGGACAGGACCGTCCTCGAAGCCACCGAAGCCCAGCTCGCCACCTTTCCGCCGCTGGTTTTTGCAGGCGAGGCGCGCAAGCTCAAGCGGGCGTTGGGCAAGGTCGCCAATGGTGAAGCGTTCCTGCTGCAGGGCGGCGACTGCGCCGAGAGCTTCGCCGAGCATTCGGCGGATCATATCCGCGATTTCTTCCGCGTCTTCCTGCAGATGTCGGTCGTGCTGACCTATGCCGGTTCCTCGCCGGTGGTGAAGGTCGGCCGCGTCGCCGGGCAATTCGCCAAGCCGCGTTCCTCGCCGGTCGAGAAGGTCGGCGATGTCGAGTTGCCGAGCTACCGCGGCGATATCATCAACGGCACCGAATTCACGCCGGAGGCGCGCATCCCCGACCCGCGCCGGCAGATCGAGGCCTACCGCCAGTCTGCCGCGACGCTGAACCTCATCCGCGCCTTCGCGACCGGCGGCTATGCCAATCTCGACAATGCGCATCGCTGGATGCTGGGTTTCGTGAAGGACTCGCCGCAGAGCGGGCGATATAACGAGCTGGCGAACCGCATCACCGAAGCGCTGGATTTCATGCGCGCCATCGGCATCTCGGCCGATACGCATCCGGAAATGCAGATCACGGAATTCTTCACCAGCCACGAGGCCCTGCTGCTCGGCTACGAGCAGGCGCTGACGCGCGTCGATTCCACCTCCGGCGACTGGTATGCCACGTCCGGGCACATGCTCTGGATCGGCGACCGCACCCGCCAGCCGGACCATGCCCATGTCGAGTTCTTCCGCGGTATCAAGAACCCGATCGGCCTGAAATGCGGCCCGTCCATGACGCCGGACGGCCTCATCCAGATGATCGACGCGCTGAACCCGGACAACGAGGCCGGCCGCCTCACGCTGATCACGCGCTTCGGCGCCGACAAGGTGGGCGACCATCTGCCGGGCCTGATCCGCGCCGTGGAGCGCGAGGGCCGCAAGGTCGTCTGGTCCTGCGATCCGATGCATGGCAACACGATCAGCCTCGCCGGCTACAAGACACGGCCGTTTGACCGCATCCTCTCGGAAGTGAAGAGCTTCTTCGCCATCCACGAGGCCGAGGGCACCTATGCCGGCGGCATCCATCTCGAAATGACCGGCAAGGACGTGACGGAATGCACCGGCGGTGCACGCACCGTGACGGCCGAGGGCCTCGCCGACCGCTACGACACGGCCTGCGATCCGCGCCTCAATGCCGAACAGGCGATCGAGATGGCCTTCCTGGTGGCAGACCTGCTCAAGCACGAGAAGGCCGCCCGCGGCCCGGCCGTGCCGGCGGCTGCGGAGTAACGCACGGCGCCGTTCGTCATGCCCGGGCCTGGCCCGGGCATCCACGATTCCGTCCTTGTCCGGTTGCCGCGTCTGGTTCTGGCGAAGCCTCCTCGCAAGGACGTGGCGGGCGGGCGAACGGCACGGCGCTCTCGAATTAACCAAATCCTGACAATCCGCGCGATCCTGTAAGGGTTTCGTTAGGGAATTCCGCCAGCCTGTCCGCTCCTGAAAGGAGTTCCGACATGCGTTTCGCGACCACCATTGCCCTCGCCACGGCCGCTTTGGCCGCCGCCCTGGTGACCGCCCATCCCGCCCGGGCCGCACAGGGCCGCAATGCCGCACTCATCGGCGGCCTCGCCATCGGTGCCGCTGGCGCGGCGATCCTGCTCAACCGTCCGGCCCGTGCCGCCCCGGTTGTTGTCGAGGAGGAGATCGTCGAGCGGCCCGCCCCGCGCTACGTCCCGACCTGCCGCATGGAGCGCCGCCGCGTCTGGATCGACAGCGAGAGCTACACCTATCGCCGTGTCGAGGTCTGCGAGTAATCGCGCCGACCCACCGGACATTTGGCCGCATCAACGGATGAACATCAGGCAACATGGCGCGTTCAGCTTCGCGCCATGGGTACAGGGTTAATGTCTCCCCATCGAAGTCGGAGCCCGGCAGGGGCCGATGGCCCGGACTTCCACAAGGAGACAGAGACGATGGCTACCCTTTCCCCCCTCGGCAAGAAGGCCGCTGCGGCGGCGTTGGTCGCCCTCACGCTCGGCGCCGGCATGGCCGCCTCGACCGGCGCAGCCGAAGCCCGTGGCGGCCGCAAGGGCGCCATCATCGCCGCCGGGATCCTCGGTGCGCTCGCCGTGGGTGCAATTGCCGCCAACAGCGCGCATGCCGCGCCGGGCTACTATCACGATCCGGGCTATGACTACGCGCCGCCGGCGCCCGTCTACCACCAGCCGACGCCGGTCTACTATCAGGGTGGCCCGGGCTATTACGGCCACGGCTATTACGGGCATCGCCGGCATCATCGCTATCACGGCTATTCGGAAACCGGCTACGGCTATCGCGGCCCGGTCTGCAAGATCCGGAAGCAGCGCTACTGGGACGGCTATGGCTGGAACATCCAGCGCGTCCAGATCTGCCGCTGATCGCCCGCTTTTCCCCGGAAAGGGCTGCGTGAAAAAGGAAACCCGGCCGAGAGGCCGGGTTTCTTTTGGTGTCGAGACCCACCAGGAAGGGAAGGACCAGGGCTTCCGGTCAGAATTTCACGCCCCCGGCGACGCGCGCCGTGTTGATCGAGACATTCGGCCGGAGCCCGCCCGAGGCGAACTGGATGTACTGCCATTCGCCGCGCAGGAAGGTGTTGGGCAGGAACTGCATGTCCACGCCGGCACCCACCGCGCCGCCATAGGTCACGCCGCTGCGGCCGACCACACCGGCAAAATTGGCGGAGCCCACGAGCGGGCGGGCCGGCGGCGTGCTGACATCATAGCGCTCCCACGATCCGGAGGTGCTGGCGCGGCTGTTCAGATTGCCGATCGCGACGCCGGCGGTGAGATAGGGCATGAAGATGCCCATCGCATAGCCAACGCGGCCGCGGATGGTGCCCCAGTCCTTGATCTCGCCGCGCGAGGTCGAGGTGCTGGTCAGCTGCCACTCGTCGCTGCCCTGCGTCCGCATCAGGCCGTTCGGACCGGTCGTGGTGTTCGACTTGATGTTCGAGCGCGAGTAATCGGCTTCCCAGCCCAGGACGACATCGTCCCATTGCCAGTTCATGCCGATGAAGCCGCCATAGCTCATCCCCTGCTTGTTCGTCTCCTTGAAGAAGATCGTCTGTTCGAGCAGGTCGGTGATCGAGGAATTCGGCAGGGCATTCTGGGCCAGCGAAGGGGCGAGGGGCCGCGGATCCGTCTGGCCCGAGGTGATGCCGGCATGCACACCGCCATAGACACCCGACCAATCCACCTGATGCTGTCCGGAGAAGCTCCCGCGCAGCCAGTCGAGCGCGGAGGCAGGGCTTGAGGCCGCAAGGGTAACCACCGCTGCTGCGAGGGCCATTCCCGTGCTGGACAGGATGCGCGATTCCGACATAACCCAACTCCACGTCCGGGTTTCGACCCGGTTTTCGAATCCTCGAATGACCGAACTGTAAAAAATTAACGTTACCCGCCGGTTAAGGACCGGAATAAAAGCATGACCTGAAACGGCACAGGGTTCGCCCGCCGGCAGGCCATTGCCGCCGGGCGGGACAGGAGATATATGGTCAAGATGAGCAAAACTCCCGACCGCCTCGTTATCGCGCTGGCCCAGCTGAACCCTGTCATGGGGGATATTGCCGGCAATCTGGACAGGGTGCGCCGGGCGCGCCGCCAGGCGGCGGAGGAGGGCGCCGATCTGGTGCTGTTTTCCGAGCTCTTCCTGACGGGCTATCCGCCCGAGGACATGGTCACCAAGCCGGCGCTCGAGCAGGCCTGCCGGCAGGCGCTCGATACCCTCGCGCGCGAGACCGCCGATGGCGGGCCGGCCCTGCTGGTCGGCCTGCCCTGGCGCGAGGGCGGCCGGCTGCATAATGCCGTCGCTGCGCTCGACGGCGGTCGGATCCTCGGGGTGAGGTTCAAGGTCGACCTGCCGAATTACGGCGTCTTCGACGAAAAGCGCGTTTTCGCGCCCGGGCCGATGCCGGGCCCGCTGGCTGTTCGCGGCGTGCGCCTTGGCCTGCCGATCTGCGAGGATATCTGGGGCGCCGACGTGGTCGAATGCCTCGCCGAGACCGGCGCCGAGATCCTGCTGGTGCCGAACGGCTCCCCCTATGAGCGGAACAAGGCCGATGTCCGGACCAACATCGCGGTCGCGCGCGTCAAGGAAAGCGGGCTGCCGCTCATCTATCTCAACCAGGTCGGCGGGCAGGACGAGCTGGTCTTCGACGGCGCGTCCTTCGGCCTGCAGGCCGATGGCTCGCTGGCCTTCCAGTTCCCGGCCTTTGCCGAGCATTGCGCAACCATCGTGCTCGAGCGGCAGGGCGGGGTCTGGCGGATCACGTCCGGCGAAAAGGCCGTCGTGCCGGAAGGCCCGGAGGCGGATTATGCGGCCTGCGTGCTGGGCCTGAAGGATTATGTCGACAAGAACCGCTTCCCGGGCGTCGTCCTCGGCCTGTCCGGCGGGGTCGATTCGGCGATCTGCGCCGCCATGGCGGTCGATGCGCTGGGGCCGGACCGCGTCCATGCGGTAATGCTGCCCTATCGCTACACCTCGGAGGAAAGCCTGCGCGACGCCCGGGACTGCGCGGCGGCGCTCGGCCTGCGCTATGACATCCTGCCGATCGCCCCCGCGGTGGAAGGGCTGGAATCGGTGCTGGCACCGCTCTTCGCCGGCCGCCCGCGTGATGTGACCGAGGAGAACCTTCAGTCCCGTGCCCGCGGCACCCTGCTGATGTCGATCTCGAACAAGTTCGGCGCGATGGTGGTGACGACGGGCAACAAGAGCGAGATGTCGGTTGGCTATGCCACGCTCTATGGCGACATGAATGGCGGCTACAACCCGATCAAGGACCTCTACAAGATGGAGGTTTTCCGGCTCTCGGCCCTGCGCAACCGCTGGAAGCCGCCGGGCGCAAAAGGGCCGGATGGCATCGTCATCCCCGAGAACATCCTGACCAAGCCGCCGACGGCCGAGTTGCGCGAGAACCAGAAGGATCAGGATTCGCTGCCTCCTTACGAGATCCTCGACGATATTCTCGAAGCGCTGGTCGAGCAGGAGCTGCCGGTCAGTGCGATTGTCGCCCGCGGGCATGATCTCGCCACGGTCCGGCGCATCGAGCATCTGCTCTCGATCGCCGAATACAAGCGCCGCCAATCCGCCCCCGGCGTGAAGATCACCCGCCGCAATTTCGGCCGGGACCGCCGCTACCCGATCACCAATGCCTTCCGGGACCGGCTGGACGCGCCCTATACGCCGGATCCGGCTGTCGCGCCCGGGCCGGTGGTCGGGCTCGGCGAGGCCTATGACGGCTGAATGCCACCGCTTGCCCCTTTGCCGGGGCGGGCGCTTCCGCTAAGCACGGGGCCAGCTGCCCGGGCCGCTTGGGCCCTCCCACCCATCGAGATCTGCCGGCATGGCCCCGATTTTCCGCTTCGCTCCCTCGCCGACCGGCTACATCCATATCGGCAATGCCCGCACGGCCCTGTGGAACGCCCTGCTGGCCCGCAAGGCCGGCGGCACCTTCATCCTGCGCTTCGACGACACGGATACGGAGCGCTCGCGGGCGGATTATGCCGAGGCGATCCTCGAGGATCTCGCCTGGCTTGGCATCATGCCGGACCGGATCGAACGGCAATCCGACCGCATCGCCCGCTACGAGGCCGTCCTCGAGGATTTCAAGGCCCGCGGGCTGGTCTATCCGGCCTACGAGACGGCGGAGGAACTCGACCGCAAGCGCAAGCGCCAGCAGGCGCGCGGCCTGCCGCCGGTCTATGACCGGGCCGCCCTGCACCTCTCGGCCGAGGATCGGGCCCGGCTCGAGGCCGAGGGCCGCCGGCCACATTGGCGGTTCAGGCTCTCCGGCAACACGGTGCGCTGGCAGGATGGCGTGCGCGGTGAATGCCATATCGAGACCGGCTCGCTCTCCGACCCCGTTCTCGTGCGCGCCGATGGCACCTTCCTCTACACCTTCGCCTCGGTGATCGACGATATCGACATGGGCGTCACCGATATCCTCCGCGGCGAGGATCATGTTGCCAACACCGCCGTGCAGATCGAGCTGTTCGAGGGCTTCGGCGCCGTGCCGCCGCGTTTCTCGCACCACAATCTCATCACTTCGGCGACGGGCGAGGAAATGTCGAAGCGCACCGGCGCCCTGTCGATCCGCAGCTTCCGCGCCGAAGGCGTCGATCCGCTGGCGGTCGCCCTTGTCGCCACGCTCACCGGCACGGCCGAGCCGGTCCAGCCGCTGCCCGATCTCGCGGCTCTGGCGGAAAGGCTCGACCTGACGAAATTCTCGCGCGCGCTGACGAAATTCGATCCGGCGGAAATCCGCGACCTCTCGAAGCGCCTGCTCCATGCCCGGCCTTTCACGGCCGTGGCGGAGACACTTGCCGGGCTGGGCATTGCGGGCCCGAAAGCGGAAGCCTTCTGGCTGGCGATTCACGGAAACGTGGACCGGATCGAGGAGACGGCGGAATGGTGGCAGGTGCTGATGACGCCGCAGCACTTTCCGGGGGATGACGCGGCTTTCCTGGCTGAAGCTGCGGCCTGCCTGCCGGAGGAACCGTTCGACGGCGAGACCTGGTCCCGCTGGATCGGGGCCCTTCAGGCGAAGACCGGGCGCAAGGGCAAGGCCCTGTTCATGCCGCTGCGGCTGGCACTGACCGGCCGCGACCACGGGCCGGAACTCAAGGCCGTGCTTCCCCTCTTAGGTCGATCGGCCGTTCTTTCCCGGTTAGCTCCGGCGCCACATTCCTGACTACCCGCACGGAACCATCGGCGCCGACAACCTGCTGCTTCGTGCCGCCGGCGGAGGAGATGATGCGCTCGCGCTGGACGCGCGGGCCGATCCCGGCGGAGGCATTGCCGCCGGTGGGGAGGGCGCTTTCCGGCAGGCTGGCCGGCGCTTCCGATTCGGCCGCATTGGCCGGCTTCGGTGCCGGCGGGGGCTGGTTTTTCGCATTGCGCCTGTCGGCCGGGTTCGGCGTCGCCTTCGGGCGCGACATGGCGAGGGCCTGTTCCTGCGAGACGACGATATCGCCCTTGCGCGTCTCGACAATATCCTCGACGCCCTTCATCGCGTTGGCCCAGGTCTGCTGCGGCGGCTTGCAGAAACAGGCGGGATCGCGCGATTGCTGGAACTTCTTGGCCGTCGGCAGCGACATGTAGGGCGTGCCGTCCCGTGAGGCGGCGCGCTCGATATCCGCGCCGGCCTGCATGAAGAAGACGCGCGTTTCCGCCGCCGGGCACAGGGACTGGCACACGGTGGCATATTCATCCCGCGCGCCGATCCCCTCGAAATTCACCGGGAAGAAAAACCCGTCGCAGGTGCGCACGCAGACCGCGAGGCGGCCGCCGAGGCGTTCCTTGAACTCCGCATCCGGATCGATCGGAGCGTCGTTCGCATAGCGGTTGTCATCCCTGGGGGTGTCGTCGCCGAACAGGCGCTCGAACAGGCTCGGCGAATTCGGCGCGGCATAGATCACACCGCGCTGTTGCTGGCCCGCCTGCTGCTGCCCGCCAAGGCAGCCATAGCGATCCAGCGCGGCGATGAGCTGTGCCCGGCGCGGCGAACCGCCCTCCATCTGGCGGATCTGCGCCTCGTAGGCGGCGGCCTGATTGCGGAGCGGGGTGCAGACCGGAGGCGGCCCGCCAAGACCGAGAAAGCCGGAGGAGCGCCCGCAATCATTCTGCTGCATGGCGAGGCGGATGCGGCCGAGTTCAGACCGCAGCCGGGAGGAATCCCGCGTCGGCCCGCCGGTATTCGGCATGGTCGCGAGTTCGGAACGGATCTGGGCACAGACGGGGGATTGCGCCTGCGACTCGGTCGCCAGAACGGCGCCCGCGGCGCCCAGAAGCGCCAAGGCAAGGGACCGGAGCCTGAATCGAAGCGGAATCATGCCAGAAGCGTACCCGACGAACGTAAACAAACGGCGGATTCGCCAGCGGAATCGCACGGACGCTGTCATGACTGCGAAACATGGTTCAAGCAAGGCAGGAATCAGGACGTTAACAATCCTGATCGGGAACCCGCTATCCGGTTCCCAGCGAGGCCACCCGCTCGGCCAGCTTGTCGATCAGCGCGTTCATCTGCCGGAGTTCGGTCTCGGACAGGCCCGCGCAGAGCGAATCGGAGAAGGCCCGCGCCATCGGCACGATCTCCTGGTAGATCGCCGTGCCCGCATCGGTCAGTGCGAGGAAGGCTTCGCGCATATCGGCGCGGTTGGCCCGGCGCACGATCAGCCGACGCTTCTCCAGCGCGGCCACGGCGCGGCTGACGGTCGTCTTGTGCATGCGCGAATGGCCACCGATATCCCGCGCCGTCATGACGCCGAACTGGCCCAACGTGGCCAGCACCCGCCATTCCGGGATGGAGATGCCGAATTTCCGGCCATAGGCCCGGGCCAGCGTCTGGCTGACTTCGGTCGCCAGCATGTTGAGGCGATAGGGCAGGAACCCTTCGAGACGAAGGGGTTCGGCTTCGGCATGGATATCCATTGCGCCGGAGGGCAATTTCTCGCCGGAGGCCATGATTCATAAATTCCGTGAGTTTGTTTCACTTGAAACGATCAAATCGCGGCAGATGATCGGGGCATTGGCCCCGATCTGTCCAGTCTATTCCTAAACAATCCGCCTAATACCAAAGGCGTATCCGAAGGGTTCAGCCCCGCAACCGTGTCCGGATCATCATGGAATCGTAGGAATATTCGCCGATCTGCCACCACAGATACTGTTCGCCGAGATAGGCATTCACCGAATCGAGCGCCTTCTTGAACAACGGATTCTGGGCCGCGATCTCGGCATAATAGGCTTTCGACGTTTCGTAGGCCGCATCCATGATGGCGGCGCTGAACGGACGCAGCTCCGTCCCGCGGCCGACCAGGCGCTTCAGCGCCGGTGCGTTGACCGTGTCGTATTTGGAGAGCATCCAGGTGTTGGCGGCTTCCGAAGCCTGCCGGATGATCGCCTGATAATGCTTCGGCAGCCGGTTCCACTGCTCGAGATTGACGACGAGGTGCAGCATGGCACCGCCTTCCCAGAAGCCGGGATAATAATAGTACTTGGCGACCTTGGAGAAGCCGAGCTTCTCGTCATCATAGGGCCCGACGAACTCGATCGCGTCGATCGTGCCCTTCTCCAGCGCGGGGTAGATGTCGGCGGGTGCGATCTGCTGCGGAACCACGCCCATCCGGGCAAGAATCTGCCCGCCGGTTCCGCCGATGCGGAATTTCAGCCCCTTTAGATCGTCGAGCGTGTTGATCTCCTTCCGGAACCAGCCGCCCATCTGCGTGCCGGAATTGCCGGCGGCGAAGGAGATCGCGTTGAACTTGGCCAGCGATTCGTTGACGATCTCGGCGCCGCCGCCATTGTGCCACCAGGCGTGCTGGAGGCGGGCATTCGGCCCGAAGGGCATGCCCGTCCCGAAGCCGAGGACGGGATCCTTGCCGCCATAGAAATAGGTCGGCGTATGGCAGCATTCGAGCGCGCCGGAGGAAACGGCGTCGAGCGCCTGCAGGCCCGGCACGATCTCGCCGGCGGCGAAGGTCTGGATCTGGAAGCGGTTGTCGGTGGCTTCCGCCACGAGCTTGGCCAGTTGCTGGGCCGTGCCGAAAATGGTGTCGAGCGACTTCGGAAAGCTCGAGGTCATGCGCCACTTGATTTCCGGCATGCTCTGCGCGATCGCCGGCTTGGCCAGCGTGCCGGCCGCCAGGGCGGTTCCCGCCCCCATCCCCGAGAGCAATACTTCACGCCGACGCATCGTCCTGACCCCTTTCATGCCGGAATTAGTTCCGCGTGAAACTTTTTGCTTGCCCTTCACGCGTGTCCCTTGCGAGAATTGCACAGAGATGCCGGGTCGTCATCCCGAACTCCGTTTCATTTTGACGTGAACCGCAGAAAGATGGCGAAACAAGGCAAGCGTGGGAGGCACTGCATGAAATTGGCATCGCTCAAGGGCGGGCGGGACGGCCGGCTCGTCGTGGTCTCGCGGGATCTGACCCGCGCCACCGAGGCATCCGCGATCGCGCCGACCCTTCAGGCCGCACTCGATTCCTGGGATCAGGTCGCGGCCCCGCTCGCCGATCTCGCCGAGAGCCTCGAACACGAGGCGGTGCCCTCGTTCCGCTTTCACGAGCATGATGCCGCGGCGCCGCTGCCGCGTGCCTATCAATGGCTCGACGGTTCGGCCTATGTGAACCATGTCGAGCTGGTCCGGAAGGCGCGCGGCGCCGAGTTGCCGGCCAGCTTCTGGACCGACCCGCTGATGTATCAGGGCACTTCCGATTCCAATCTCGGGGCCCGCGACGCCGTTCCCGTGGCCAGCGAGGATTTCGGCATCGACTGCGAGGCCGAGATCGCGGTCATCACGGGCGATATTCCGGCGGGGGCCGATGCCGCGACCTGCATCGCCGCGATCCGGCTTGTCGTGCTCGTCAATGATGTCAGCCTGCGCAACCTCATCCCGGGCGAACTGGCCAAGGGCTTCGGCTTCCTCCAGTCCAAGCCGCCGACCGCCTTCTCGCCCGTCGCCCTCACGCCGGACGAACTGGGCCCGGCCTGGTCCGGCGGCAAGCTCTCGCTGCCGCTTCTCACCTCGATCAACGGCCGCATGCTCGGCTGCCCGGAAGCCGGCGAGGAGATGACCTTCGATTTCGGGACGCTGCTCGCGCATGCCGCGAAGACGCGCCCGCTCGGCGCCGGCACGATCCTCGGTTCGGGCACGGTCTCGAACCGCGATCCCGATGGCTCGCCCGGCCGGCCGGTGGCGGAGGGCGGGCGCGGCTATTCCTGCCTCGCCGAGCAGCGCATGGTCGAGACAATCCGCGACGGTGCGGTCCGGACGCCGTTTCTCCGCTTCGGCGACATCGTCCGCATCGAGATGAAGGACCGGAAGGGCCATTCGCTCTTCGGCGCGATCGAGAACCGCATTGAACCGGCTGCGCTGGCGGGAGGCGGTCGATGAGCGGCCCGGCTTTCGCCTCGGCAGCGGATCTCGCCGAGAAGACGATCACCTTTGCGGAAATCGGCCCTGGCCTCTATGCCTTCACCGCCGAGGGCGATCCCAATACCGGCATCATCATCGGCGATGACGGCGTCCTGATCGTCGATGCCCAGGCGACGCCGGCCATGGCGCAGGCGGTGATCGACCGGGTCCGCTCCGTGACCGACAAGCCGATCACCCATGTCCTGCTCTCGCATTACCATGCGGTGCGCGTGCTGGGCGCCTCGGCCTATCGCGATGCGAAGATGATCCTCGCCTCGGACGCAACGCGCGACCTGATCGTCGAGCGCGGTGCGCAGGACATGGAGTCGGAGATCGGCCGTTTCCCGCGGCTGTTCCGTGGCAAGGAGACCATTCCCGGGCTGACCTGGCCGAGCATCACCTTCGCCGGCGAGATGTCGGTCTGGCTCGGCAGGCGCGAGGTGCGGCTGAAGCATCTCGGCCGTGGCCATACGGCGGGCGATACCATCGCCTGGGTGCCGGATGCCGGCGTGATGTTCTCCGGCGATCTCGTCGAATACCGCTCCGCCTGTTACTGCGGCGACGCGCATTTCGCCGACTGGCCGGAAACGCTGAAGCGCGTGGCCGGGCATGACCCCGTTGCGCTGGTGCCCGGGCGCGGCGATGCGCTGGTCGGGCGCGACAGGGTGGCCGCCGCGATTGCCGGGACGACTGACTTTCTCGAAACGCTCTACGGCACGGTCCGGCAGGCTGTCGCGGCGGGCAAGGACCTTCGCGCCGCCTTTGCCGATGTCCGCGCCGCCATGGACGGGCCGTTCGGCAGCTATGCCATCTACGAGCATTGCCTGCCGTTCAACGTCTCCCGCGCCTATGACGAGGCGCGCGGAATCGACCATCCCGTGATCTGGACCGCCGAGCGCGACCGCGAGATGTGGGCGCGGCTGCAGGCGTGATCAGGCCGCGCGGGGCTTGATGGTGGAGTAATCGATTTGTGCACGAGCCTTGGTGAGGTCATGACCTATCTGCAGGTTCAGCCAGAGTTCCGGGGTCGTGCCGAAATACCGGCTGAGCCGCATGGCCGTATCGGCGGTGATGTCCCGCCGCTCCCGGAGGATCTCGCTGATGCGATTGGCCGGCACGCCGATCGCTTCGGCCAGTTGCCGTGCGTTCATGCCGAGCGGAATCAGAAACTCTTCCCGCAGGATTTCGCCGGGATGAGTCCGGACGCGGACGGTCGCCGGCATTTCTTCAATGATAGTCGACGATCTCGACATGGCTTGCCCCTTTTCCTGTCCATATGAAGCAGAGGCGCCATTGATCATTGATCCGGATGCTCCACTGCCCCGACCGATCGCCACGCAGGCGTTCGAGTCTGTTTCCTGGCGGAAACAGCAGGTCCCCGATCGACTTTGCTGCATCCAGATAGTCCGGCTTTCGGCGGACAATCGTGGCGAAAGCCTGCCATCGAGGATCGCAGATCCCCGCATGAAAGAACCGCTCGGATCGGCGATCCGCGAAACTGATGATCAAAACGGCCTCAAATATCACCATAAAATAATACGCGATACGTATCACGTATTACCCGCTCCGTCAACCGGATCCCTGCCATGACCGCCGCTTTCGCTGTCTTTCCGTACCGGAAATCTCCCGATCAGGCCCGGTCCGAGCCGGTCCGCCACCCCGTCGTGGTGATCGGCGCCGGCCCGGTCGGCCTTTCGCTCGCCATCGATCTCGGCCAGCAGGGCGTGCCGGTGGTGCTGCTGGATGATAGTGACCGGATCGGGGAGGGCAGCCGCGCCATCTGTTTCGCGAAGAAAACCCTCGAGATCTTCGACCGGCTGGGCTGTGCCGCGCCGATGGTGGACAAGGGCGTCTCCTGGAGCCGGGGCCGCGTCTTCCAGCGCGAGGGCGAACTCTATGCGTTCGACCTTCTGCCGGAAGCGGGCCACAAGATGCCGGCCTTCATCAACCTCCAGCAATTCCATGTCGAGAAGATGCTGATCGACCGCGCCCTTGCAGTGCCGGGGCTCGACCTGCGCTGGAAGAACCGCGTGGTCTCGGTGATGCCGGCGATGGACCATGTCGAGATCGCGATCGAGACGCCGGACGGCCCCTATCGCCTGCGGGCCGATCATGTGGTGGCCTGCGACGGCGCCCGCTCGCCGGTGCGCGGCATGCTGGGCCTCGATTTTGCCGGCGAGGTTTTCGAGGAGCAGTTCCTCATCGCCGATGTGCGGATGCATGGCGAATATCCCACCGAGCGCTGGTTCTGGTTCGACCCGCCCTTCCACCCCGGCGGATCGGCGTTGCTGCATCGCCAGCCCGACGATATCTGGCGCATCGACCTGCAATTGCCGGCGAGCGCCGATGCCGAGTTCGAGAAGCGGCCCGAGCAGGTCCGGCCCCGGATCGAGCGCATGCTCGGCCATGCTCGTTTCGATCTCGAATGGGTTTCGATCTACCGGTTCCGCTGCCTGCGCCTCGCGCGCTTCGTCCATGGCCGGGTGATCTTCGCGGGGGATTCCGCCCACCAGGTCTCGCCTTTCGGCGCGCGCGGCGCGAATTCCGGCGTGCAGGATGCGGAAAACCTCGCGTGGAAGCTCGCCGCGATCCATCGCGGCCGGGCGGGTCCGGCCTTGCTGCAGAGCTATGATCTCGAGCGCGGCGAGGCGGCGGACGAGAATATCGGCCATTCCACCCGCTCGACCGATTTCATCGCGCCGCAATCCCTCGCCGAGCGCATGCTGCGCGATGCCGCGCTCGCGCTGGCGCGCCGGCATGATTTCGCCAAGCGCATGGTCAATTCCGGCCGCCTCTCCGCGCCGACCGCCTATCGCCAGTCACCGCTTTCCACCCCGGACGCGGAATCCTGGTCCGCCGGTCCGGCGCCGGGTGCGCCGATCCCCGATGCCCGGGTGACGCGGCCGGACGGAACCGCCTCCTTCCTGTCGGAGGAACTGCCGGCAGGCTTCGTCTGGCTCGAGGCCGGGCCCGCCCTCCCGGATCTGCCGGAAGGCGTGACCCGTCTCCGGCTGGGGCCCGGCGCCCTCGGCGATCCAGCCGGCGAGATGGCACTGCGCTTCGGCCTCGACAGCCCCGGCTTCTATCTCCTCCGGCCCGATCGCCATGTCGCGGCGCGCTTCCGCCAGCCGGATGCCGCCCGCCTTCACGCGGCCTTCGCCCGCGCTCATGCCCTTGCCAGTACCCCTGCCTCCGGAGCCTGATCCATGGCCGAGACCCTTGTGACGCAATCGCGCTTTCCCGATCCCGACCGCGCCTTCCGGATGCTGGTGGAGGCACGGCGCGGCCTGACACCGGAAGAGGCCGCCGCCCTCGATGCGCGGCTGGTCCTGCTGCTGGCCAACCATATTGGCAGCGAATCGGTGCTCCGGGCTGCCCTTGCCGCCGCGCGCGAGGCGATGGAGCCGGCCTGATTCCGGCCTTCCTTTCGACGCCTCGGATGCTTATCTGCGCTGCAACCGAAGGAGAAATGCCATGCGCCTGTTTCCGGCCGTCCTGCTTGCCCTGGTTGCCGCCAGCCCGGCTCTGGCGCAATCGCCCGACCTGATTTTCAAGAAATCGACCGTGTTCCGGCTGCTGACGCCGGATGACAAGCTCGCGACCTATGCGATCGACGATCCCGAGGTGGAGGGCGTGGCCTGCCATTACACCGTGCCGGAACGCGGCGGCGTGGCGGGCGGGCTTGGTCTGGCCGAAGAAGTGTCGGATGTCTCGCTGGCCTGCCGGCAGGTTGGCCCGATCCGGTTCAAGGCCAAGTTCGAGCAGGGCGATGTGATGTTCCGCCAGTCGCGGTCGCTGCTCTTCAAGCGCATGCAGATCGTGCGGGGCTGCGACGAGAAGCGCAACGTGCTGGTCTATCTCGTCTATTCAGACAAGCTGATCGACGGCAGCCCGAAAAACTCCACCTCGACCGTGCCGCTGATGCCCTGGGGCTCGGGCGAGCCGCCGCGCTGCAAGGACTGGCTGAAATGAAAACGGGGGCCTTTGCCCCCCGGATCCGGCATCACGCGGAAGGCGGATTTCAGTCCTTGCAGGAGATGAGGAAGCTGTCGACGGGCTTGCCGCGGCCGGCACTCGCCGAGCCGGTGATCTCGTCGCGGTCAAGCTGCCGGTAGGCGAGGGCGGATTTGAACCCCTTGGCCTCGCACCAGGCATCGGCGACGATCCGGCCGCAGGAGGACTGGCTGGCCAGGCATTCCTGCGTGCCATAGCCATCGCTGCCCGCGATGATGAAATCCCGCTGTTTCGGCCGCGCCTCGGTTTCGATGCCCGAGGAGGCGAAGATCACTGCCGAAGTGATGCTGACCGCCAGAGCGGCAAGAATGCTGACGCGTGCGCGCATCGCTGTGCCCCCAGTTGATACGCATGACCCAAGCTGATCCATCGTGCGGCAAATCTCTTAACGAAGGGTTGATTTCGCGGGCCGTCGGCCCTTCCGGCCCCTGCAAGACGCGACCGCTTTCCGTTCCGCGCCGCGATTCGTCTGCCGCGACGGGAGCGGTGACTTGACCCGGCGCGTCTCTTCGCGCAAGGATTGCGCATGAGACATTCTGGGTCGCACCTGATTTCGATTGCGATTTGTGGCTAGCGCGCAACGCTCGCTGGCCAGCCGTCTCGTTCAACCCGCAAGGTGACAATCCCGAGAGGCGCCCCCGGCGAGTGGCGGCGCTTAACCTCGTGAGGGCTGAACCATGGCGGAGCTGATGCTCTACAACACGCTGACGCGGCGCAAGGAGCCGCTCGTCCCGCTGGCGCGGCACCCGGAAACGGGCCGGCCGCTGGTGCGGATGTATGTCTGCGGCCCGACCGTCTATGACTATGCCCATATCGGCAATGCCCGCCCGGTCATCGTTTTCGACGTGCTGTTCCGCCTGCTGCGCCACCTCTACGGCGAGGATCACGTTGTCTATGCGCGGAACATCACCGACGTGGATGACAAGATCAACGAACGCGCCGCGCGGGACTATCCCGATCTTTCACTCAACGAGGCGATCAGCAAGGTCACCGAGGGCACGAATGCCCAGTTCCAGGACGATGTGACGGCTCTCGGCTGCCTCGAGCCCACATCCCAGCCCCGCGCTACCGAGCATATCGACGGCATGCGGGCGCTGATCGAGCGGCTGGTCGCGCGCGGCTTCGCCTATGTGGCGGAAAACCACGTGCTGTTCTCGCCCGCGGCGATGGATGCGGCGAACGGCCGGCTGCCGCGCTATGGCGCCCTCGCCAACCGCAGCCTCGACGAGATGATCGCCGGCGCGCGGGTGGATGTGGCGCCCTACAAGCGCGACGCCACCGATTTCGTGCTCTGGAAGCCCTCGAAGCCGAACGAGCCGGGCTGGGATTCGCCCGCCGGCATTCCCGTGCCCGGCCGGCCCGGCTGGCATATCGAATGCTCGGCCATGTCGATGGCGAAGCTGCTCGAACCCTATGGCGGCGGCCTCGCCTGCGATGATCCGGTGGCCAACACCTTCGACATCCATGGCGGCGGCATCGATCTCGTCTTCCCGCATCACGAGAACGAGATCGCGCAATCCTGCTGCGCCTTCGGCTCCGAGCGCATGGCCTCGATCTGGATGCATAACGGCTTCCTGCAGGTCGAGGGGCAGAAAATGTCCAAGAGCCTGGGGAATTTCCGGACCATCCGCGAGGTGCTGGCGGATTGGCAGGGCGAGGTGGCGCGCTTGACCATGTTGCGCAGCCATTACCGCCAGCCGATCGACTGGACGGAGGCATCCCTGCGGGAATCGCAGACCATTCTCGATGGGTGGTATCGCAAGGTCGACGCGATCGAGGCGACGACGCCGGATCCGGCTGTCCTCGCCGCTCTGGGAGACGATCTCAACACACCGGCCGCCGTGACGCTGCTGCATCAGATCACCGATCCTGCCATCCTCAAGGCGACAGGGCTGGTGCTGGGCCTGCTTGGCCAGAGCAAGGCCGAGCGGCTGTCGGGCGCAGGTGCTTCTGTCGACGAAACGACCGTCAACGCCCTCATCAACGCCCGCCTGGCCGCGCGTGCGGCGAAGAACTGGGCGGAATCCGACCGGATCCGCGACGAACTTGTCGCCATGGGCATCGTGCTGATGGACGGCAAGGACGAGGCCGGCAAGCCGGTCACGCGCTGGGAGGTCAAGCGGTGATACGGGATCGGTTCACCGATGCGAACGGTTTTTGGTGTTCGTCATGGCCGGGCTTGTCCCGGCCATCCATGACTTCTTCTTGCGATTCGCCCAAGTCGTGGATGCCCGCCCCGAGGGCGGGCATGACGATACAGGTCATGACGGGCGTCAATGCGGAGCTTTGTGGAGGGCCTGCGCCATGACCACGATCTCGTTCCGCCCCTATCTCCCGCGCGATGCCGTACCGCTGGCCGATCTCTTCGCCGCCTCGATCGAGGAGCTGACGGCCGAGGATTACGACGAGGGCCAGCGCGCGGCCTGGGCCAGCGCGGCCGACGATGTCGAGTCGTTCGGCGAGAGGCTGGCCGGCTGGCTGACGATCCTCGCCGAGGCGGAGGGCGAGATCCTCGGCTTCGCCGCGCTGCGGGATGATCCGAAAGTCAAGGAGAACCGCATCATCGAGATGCTGTATGTCTCGCCGGATCATGCCGGGCAGGGCGTGGGCAAGGCCCTGCTCGACGTGATGGAGCTGCTCGCCCGCCAGCGCGGCGCCGAGACCGCCACGGTCGATGCCTCGGAAACCGCCCGCGAATTCTTCGCAGGCCGCGGCTACGAGATGCAGGCCCGGAACACGGTGATGCGCGGCGACGAATGGCTCGTCAACACGACGATGAAGAAGGCATTGCCCGAAAAGGCGAAGGCGGATGGCTGACATGAAGGACCGCATCACCCTGTTCGACACCACCCTGCGTGACGGCGCGCAGACGACGGGTGTCGATTTCAGCCTTGCCGACAAGCACAAGATCGCCGCCATGCTCGACCGGCTGGGCGTGGATTTCATCGAGGGCGGCTATCCCGGCGCCAACCCGGTCGATACGAAATTCTTCGAGAAGCCGCCGGCGACAAAAGCCTGTTTCACCGCCTTCGGAATGACCAAGCGGGCGGGCGTTTCCGCCTCGAATGATCCCGGCCTCGCCGCGCTGCTGCAGGCGAAATCCGGCGCGATCTGCTTCGTCGCGAAAAGCTGGGACTATCATGTCGAATTCGCGCTTGGCTGCACGCTGGACGAGAATCTCGAGAGCATCGCGGATTCGGTGCAGGCCGCCCGTGCGGCCGGCAGGCGCGCGCTGGTGGATTGCGAGCATTTCTTCGACGGGTTCAAGGCCAATCGCGGCTACGCGCTCGATTGCGCCCGCACCGCGCATGAGGCCGGGGCGGAATGGGTCGTGCTCTGCGATACCAATGGCGGCACGCTGCCGCACGAGGTCGAGATGATCGTGGCCGAGGTGATGGCGACCGTGCCGGGCATCCGGCTCGGCATCCACGCCCATGACGATACCGGCCATGCCGTGGCCAACAGCCTCGCCGCCATCCGGGCCGGCGCGCGGCAGATCCAGGGCACGCTGAACGGCCTCGGCGAGCGCTGCGGCAATGCCAATCTCGTCAGCCTGATCCCCACCTTGCTGCTCAAGCCCGATTATGCCGACCGTTTCGAGATCGGTGTCACGCGCGAGGCTCTGGCCGGGCTGACGGCGCTGTCGCGCAGCTTCGACGAGATCCTCAACCGCGTGCCCAACCGGCAGGCGCCCTATGTCGGCGCCTCGGCCTTTGCCACCAAGGCCGGCATCCATGCCTCGGCCCTGATCAAGGATCCGAAAACCTACGAGCATGTCGAGCCAGAGCGCGTGGGCAACCGCCGCATGGTGCTGGTTTCCACCCAGGCCGGGCGGTCGAACATCCTCGCGGAACTCGAGCGGCTGGGCATCACCGTCGAGAAGAACGATCCGCGCCTCGCCCGCCTGCTCGACGAGGTGAAGGAGAAGGAAGCGAACGGCTATTCCTATGAGGGGGCCGATGCGAGCTTCTACATCCTCGCCCAGCGACTGCTCGGCCGCGTGCCGGATTTCTTCAAGGTCGAGCGGTTCAAGGTCAATGTCGAGCGCCGCTACAATGCCAAGGGCGATCTCGTCACCTTCTCCGAGGCCGTGGTGAAAGTGCGCGTCGGCGACAAGACGATGATCTCCGCCGCCGAGGGCGACGGGCCGGTCAACGCGCTGGACAAGGCCCTGCGCAAGGATCTCGGCCGCTACCAGAGCTATATCAAGGGCCTGAAGCTGACGGATTTCAAGGTCCGCATCTTCCAGGGCGGTACCGATGCGGTGACGCGCGTCCTGATCGATTCGACCGACGAGGCCGGCGAGAGCTGGACCACGGTGGGCGTGTCCCCGAACATCATCGACGCCTCGTTCCAGGCGCTGACGGATTCGATCATCTACAAGCTGATGCGGAGCCAGGTTCCGGCCGAGTAAGCCCCGGCGGGGCGGCCCCGCCGCGCTCAATCCGTGAAGCGGACCGTCTTGTCCGTGCACAGGTTGACGTCGGTCTGGTCGAATTCGGCGTCATCCGAGAAGGAGGCGTTGACCGCGAAGGTGCAGCCCGAATTCTTCGGCAGCTTGATCGTGATCTTCTTGCCCGGCTCGAGCGGCTTCTTCAGCGTGGCGACCGACTTGCCGGCGGCGCTCGTCACGGAGAGGCCGGTCACCACCGCGCCGCTGCGTGCATTGGCCAGGACGATTTCGGCTGCATTCTTCGGAACGGCGCGCGAGGCCGTTCGCGGTGCCGCTGGGGCTGCGGCGGGCGCATTGGCCTGCTGCGCCGAAGCGGCACCCTGGCCCAAGCCCATCATCAGAACGACGCTCGCCAATCCGGTCACGATCCGCATGGCTTTCTCCACTCAGGCACGTTGCCGCTGGAATGGAAACGGCGCCCCTTCGTGCCCTGGGCGCGTCCCGTACCCCCGTGCCCCGAAGGGCATCCCGCTACCAGTCATGGCGCAGTTGCTGGATATGCGCAACTCACGATCAAGCACGCCCCAAGTGAACGACGCCTCAGGCGCTCTGCCGGCTCTTCATCAACGCACTCTGTTCCAGCATCGGCACGATCTCGGGCACGGATTCGGCGACCAGGTACTGCACTTCGAGCCCGGCGCGGATGAACTGGAACTCCCGCATATGAGCGAGCAGGACCAGCAGGGGCTTCCAGAAGCCGGCAATATTGGCCAGCAGGATCGGCTTGTTGTGCTGGCCGAGCTGCGCCCAGGTCAGTTGCTCGACAACCTCCTCGAGCGTCCCGATGCCGCCGGGCAGCGCGACGAAGGCATCGGCCTTCTCGAACATCAGCCGCTTGCGCTCGTGCATGTCGTTGGTGACGATCATCTCCTGCGCGCCCTCCAGCATCACCTCCTTGTTCTTGAGGAAATGCGGGATGATGCCGGTGACATGCCCGCCATGGCCGAGGACAGAGCGCGCGACGGCGCCCATCAGCCCGTGCGAGCCCCCGCCATAGACCAGGCGGATGCCGTTCTCGGCCATCAGACGGCCGAGCGTTTCGGCCGATTCCATGAAGATCGGCTCGGAACCGGTGCCGGAGCCGCAGAAGACGCAGATGGATCGAATCAAGGTATTTTTCATGGGTCCAAGGTCTCGTGAAGGCGTCAAAAAGGCAAGCAACCGGAACGATCCGGAGCAGGATTTCGTGACGTTTCGAACACGGCCTGCCGGCTTTTCCGCATCCCGGCACGGGGAAGGCTTGGATTCCATCGCGTGACGGACCAAGTTAGAAAAAATCCGAACTGACCTGTCGGCGACGTCCGGCCTGCCAGCCATTTCCGAGGGACAGCCGGTCCCGAGAGAGCAGGCAGCGCCGCCCGCCGCCGGGACAGCCTGAAAGGCATCATCTTGTCCAATCCCACCCCATCCCTCCGGCGCGAGGCCTCGCTCGTCTCGACCCTTCGCACGCTCTGGCCCTTCTTCTGGCCGCAGGATCGCCCCGATCTCCAGCGGACCATCGCGATCTCGCTGGTGCTGATCCTCGTCGCCAAGGGCTTCACCATCCTGATGCCCTTCACCTTCAAATGGGCGACGGATGCGCTTGTCCTTGCCACAGGCGGCAAGATGGAGGCCGGCGCGGTCTGGCCCTGGCTGGTCGGCGCGCCGATTCTCGCCAGCGCTCTCTACGGGCTGACGCGGATCCTGATGGTGGTCTTCACGCAGGTCCGGGAAGGGCTTTTTGCCAAGGTGGCGATGAATGCCGTGCGCCGGCTGGCCCTGCGCACCTTCACGCATATGCACCGGCTTTCGCTGCGCTTCCATCTCGAGCGCAAGACCGGCGGGTTGACCCGGGTTCTCGAACGCGGCCGCAACGGCATCGAGGAACTGACCCGGATGACGCTGATGACGCTGATCCCGACCATCGTCGAGTTCAGCCTGGTCATTCTCGTCTTCGCGCTCGAATTCGACTGGCGCTATGTCGTGATCGTCTGCGTGATGATCGTGATCTATCTCGCCTTCACGGTGCGCGCCACGGTCTGGCGGATGGAGATCCGCCGCGCGATGAATGACAGCGACACCGACGCCAATGCCAAGGCGGTCGATTCGCTGCTGAATTTCGAGACGGTGAAGTATTTCGGCGCCGAGGCGCGCGAGACGGCACGCTATGACCGCAGCCTCGCCACCTACGAGAAGGCCTCGATCAAGACCTATACCTCGCTCGCCTTCCTCAATACCGGGCAGGCCGTGATCTTCACGATCGCGCTCGCTGTCTGCATGGCCATCGCGGCGGTGGATGTGATGGCGGGGAAGAAGAGCGTCGGCCATTTCGTGATGGTCAACGCGCTGATGATCCAGCTCTACCAGCCGCTCAATTTCATGGGCATGGTCTACCGCGAGATCAAGCAGGCCATCGTCGATATCGAGAAGATGTTCGACGTGCTCGAGCGCGAGGCCGAGGTCGAGGATGCGCCGACGGCCCGGCCGCTCTCGGTCTCCGAAGGGCATATCCGTTTCGAGGATGTCCGCTTCCACTACGTGCCCGAACGCCCGATCCTGAAAGGTGTCACCTTCGAGGTCCCGCCTGGCCAGACCGTGGCGATTGTCGGCCCCTCGGGTGCCGGCAAGTCGACGCTCTCGCGCCTGCTCTTCCGCTTCTATGATGTGATCGGCGGGCGCATCCTGATCGACGGACAGGATATCCGGGACGTCACGCAGGGTTCCCTGCGCGCCGCGATCGGCATCGTCCCGCAGGATACCGTGCTCTTCAACGACACGATCCTCTACAATATCGGCTATGGAAAGGACGGCGCCGACGAGCATCGCATCGCCGAGGCGGCCACCATGGCGCAGATCGACCCGCTGATCCGCCAGCTGCCGGATGGCTATAACAGCCAGGTCGGCGAGCGCGGGCTGAAGCTTTCCGGTGGCGAGAAGCAGCGCGTCGCCATCGCCCGGACCATCCTCAAGGGCCCGCCGATCCTCGTTCTCGACGAGGCGACCTCGGCCCTCGACAGCTACACCGAGAAGGAAATCCAGGATGCGCTGGAGCGGATGAGCCGCGGCCGTTCGACCCTGGTCATCGCGCATCGCCTTTCGACCGTGGTCAACGCTGACCGGATCATCGTGCTGGACAAGGGCGTCATTGCCGAAAGCGGCACCCACGAGGAGCTTCTCGCCGCCGGCGGCATCTATGCCGGCATGTGGAACAAGCAGCGCGAGGCCGATCTCGCCCGCGAAACCCTGAAGCGTGCCGAATCCGGCGAAGAGCCGAGCCTGCGCCAGAAACTCGAGGTCTGAACGCCCGAAATCTGGTTTGGCACAAAAAAAGCGCCCCGGGGGACGGGGCGCGATCACGCGGGCGGGCAGGGGGGGGGCCCGCGTGAACTCAGCTCGCGGTGATGCGTCCGCGCCGCGCCTCGTCGCGCAGGCGGGCATGGATCGCGAGGCGGGTTTCCTCGTCGATCTTCTCCACCCAGTCGGGATGTTCGACTTCAAGGGCTTCAAGGCAGAACTGCACGGGATCCGGCTTTTTCAGGATCCAGTTGGCCGGCAGCAGGAACGGGTCGGTCGAGAAGTGACGTTCGCGCAGCACACGGACGGAGCCGTAGCCGACAGCGGAGAGGGCCAGATTGTGATCCATGGTTCTCCTCCTTTTATTTTGCAGAGAGTATATACCAAAGACGGAAGACAATTAAGAGACAAGTTGGCAAAGCCCGCGGAAAAATCCGGCACGCGAGGCCGGTCTTTTCCTGATGTTCTGCGAAATCCTTGGAGCCTGACCGGCCATCCTGTGATGTGCGGTGCAGCACTCCCCGAAGCAGAACCTTGCCTGCCCCGCCACCTGCCGGTAAGGGTGCGGCGGAAACAGGGCAGAAAGCCGCCCGCGTCATGACCTCACGGCCTTGTGAGCCGGGCGCAGAAGAAAGAAGGAACGGCATGTCGGTTGTTGATTCGATCCGGAAATTCGTGGTTCCGGTGCATCCCGAAGGCTATCTCTTCATCGTCGCGGCGGTCCTGCTGGCCCTGTTCGTCCATTGGCTGGTGCCGCCGGTCGGCTGGCTGTTCTGGTTCCTGCCGGCCTTCGTGGCCTATTTCTTCCGGGATCCTCCGCGGGTCTCGCCGACGCGGGACGGCCTCGTCCTCTCGCCCGCCGACGGCAAGGTCAGCATGATCGGCTATTTCCCGCCGCCGGCCGAACTCGGCCTCGGCGATGCGCCGCGCCTGCGCATCTCGATCTTCCTCTCGGTCTTCGATGTCCATATCAACCGCACGCCCGTGGGCGGGAAGATCCGCAAGATCGCCTACACGCCGGGGCTCTTCCTCAATGCCGATCTCGACAAGGCGAGCCAGGACAACGAGCGCAACGGGCTGGTGATCGATTCGCCCGCCGGCCCGATTGCCTGCGTCCAGATCGCCGGGCTGATCGCCCGCCGCATCCTCTGCTTCGTCCGCGAGGGCGAGGACCTTTCGCCCGGCCAGCGCTTCGGCCTGATCCGCTTCGGCAGCCGGACCGACATCTACCTGCCGGAGGGGGCTCAGGCGCTCGTGGCGGAAGGCCAGCGCGCGATTGGCGGCGAGACGGTTCTGTGCGACCTTTCCTCGAAAGAGCCGCCGCGAAGCTTCCGCGTGGCCTGACCGGACGACCATGGACCCGATCTTTCCGCCCTTCGAGCCTGATCCGGCGCCACCGCAGCGGCGCTTCCGCCCGGTGCCGATCCGCCTGCTGATCCCCAACATGATCACGCTCGCGGCTCTGGCCTCGGGGCTGACGGCCGTGCGCTTCGCCATCGAGGGACGGTTCGAGGCGGCGGCCATCGCGATTCTCGCCGCGGCGATCCTCGACGGGATCGACGGCCGGATCGCCCGGATGCTGAAAGGCACGTCGCGATTCGGGGCCGAACTCGATTCGCTGGCGGATTTTGTCAGCTTCGGCTGTGCCCCGGCGCTGATTCTCTATTTCTGGAAGCTCCACGCCCTGAAGACCGCGGGCTGGCTGGTCTGCCTGCTTCTCGCCTTCGCCATGGCCCTGCGGCTGGCGCGGTTCAATGTCATGATCGACGGGCCGGAGCGTCCGGCCTGGCAGAAAGCCTATGCCGTCGGCGTGCCGGCGCCGGCCGGCGCCATGATGGTGATGCTGCCGCTCACGCTGTCCCTGTCGGGAATTCCCGCCTTTGCCGGCGATTCGGTGATGATTCTCATCTGGACGGCGGTCTCCACCGCCCTGATCATCTCCCGCCTGCCGACTTTCTCGGGCAAGGGCCTCGGCACGCCGGTGCCGCGCGAATGGGTTCTGGCGATTCTCGGCGGCGCGGTCGTGATTCTCGCTCTGGCCTTCAGCCATCCCTTCGAGACGATCTCGGCCCTGACGCTTCTCTATGTCGGGATGATTCCCGTCGCGATCCAGCGCTACCGGCGCCGGGAAGCCCAGGACCGCGCGGCTGCGCCCCCGGATCCCGCCGGCTGATTCCGGGGCCGACAGGCCCCGGATCGCCCGGAGCGCGGCGAAAACGGGGCCATTCGTGAAGAATTTCTTACCCTTCGACTCGTTTTGACACGGAATGCGGCTGCCCCGTTCACAGGGGCGTGACTTATCCGCAACATGGATTTGAAAAGCCGCCCCGGAACCCGGCGAACCCCCTTTCGAAGGTTGAACGACAATCCCGCATGAGTATGGTGCCAATCGCGACGGGAGTTTCCGGTCGCTGACTTGCTTTCTCTTTCGGGGGGTCCGGGGAGAAAGCGGGTGACAAGGGAAAGCGGGCTAGGCAGCGGTCTCCAACGCCAAATTCGTAAACTCCCGATTGGTCTCGAAATCTTTGGAGGTACCACCATGAAGCTCGTTAAGAGCCTTCTCCTCGGTTCGGCGGCGGGTCTCGTCGCTGTTGCCGGCGCCTCGGCTGCCGATCTCGGCGTGAAGAAGCCGACGGCTGTTGAATATGTGAAGACCTGCCCGACCTACGGTGCCGGCTTCTTCGTTGTCCCGGGCACCACGTCGTGCCTGAAGATCGTCGGCCGCGTCCGCGCTGACTACATCTTCAACAACGACCTCACCCGCGCTGCCGACAAGAACACGTTCCGTGCTCGCGGCTACTTCGGCTACGATCACCGCACGGCCACCGAATACGGCCTGCTGCGCACCTACGTTCGTGGCTTCATCGGCCGTGACAACAACGCTGCCTATGCCCCCGTCCTCGAATACGCCTTCATCCAGTTCGGTGGCCTCACCGCTGGTCGCGTGACCCCGGTTTGGGAACACGGCTGGGCCTGGTCGTTCATCGGCGGCGGCGCTGTCGGTACGTTCTCGGATATCTCGTACGTCAACTCGATCGGCTACACCGCTTCGTTCGGTGGCGGCTTCTCGGCCACCATCGCGCTCGACTCGGCTGCTGAGCGCCGCACGTCGATCACCGGCGGTGCCTATGCTGGCCAGGCCATGCCGGACGTCGTCGGCAAGCTCGCCTATGACGCTTCGTGGGGCTCTGCCTACGTTGCCGGTGCGGTTCACCAGATCCGTACGTCGACCTTCGTCGGCGGCGTGTATCCGGGCACCAAGTACGGCTGGGCCATCTCGGGTGGTGTGAAGTTCAACCTCCCGATGCTCACCAAGGGCTCGAACCTCTGGCTGAACGCCGCCTATGCTGACGGCGCCTCGAGCTACACCGGTTGGGGTGGCGGCACGGTTGGCCAGTTCGCGATCGTGACGTCCGACGCCCGCATCATCGGCACGTCGCTCCGCACGACCCGCACCTGGACCATCGGCGGTGGCGCGCAGGTCTACTTCACCCCGACCATCTGGGGTGGTGTGATCGCCGGCTACGGCCAGCATGACGCCTCGGGCGCTGCCAACACGATCCGCGCCTGGGATGTCACCGGCACTGTCGGCTGGACCCCGGTTGCCGGCTTCCTGATCGGTGGCGAAGTGACCTACCGGAACGTTTCGGCCTCGGCCGGCGTCATCCCGGCTGGCACGAACCGCGACAACTTCCAGGGTCGTATCCGCTTCCAGCGCGACTTCTAATCTCCTGACGGCGCGGGCAACCGCGTCGATCGCGAGATCAAGGATTGGGGAGCCGAAAGGCTCCCCTTTTCTGTTTTTGTCCCCGACCGTGATTTCGCCCCGGAACGGTCGTCATTCGGACGCTCTTGACCTTCCCGTTTCCGCTGCAGAGAGTGCAACCGCGCAGTCGGTCGGAAGGGGAGCGTCACGGCACCATGGCACAGCCACGGAAATGGATTTTTGGGCTCCTGCCCCTCGCACTTCTTGTCGTCCTGGCCGGGCTCTGGAACCAGGGCCGCGTCGAGCAGGACCTGTCGGCCCGAGCGGCATCCGGCCTTGCCGCGGCCGGACAGGTCTGGGCGAAGGCCGATCTTGGCGGGCGTGATGCCATCCTGACGGGCGAGGCACCGTCACCGGAAGCGCGGGCCGCCGCGCGTGGCCAGCTCGAAAGCCTGTTCGGCCTGCGCCGGGTGGCGGATCGCACCTCGCTTCTGCCGGAAGCCAGCCCCTTCGTCTTCACGGCCCTGCGCGATGGCGCCAAGATCACGCTGACCGGGGCCGTTCCGCCCGGCGAGACCCGCCAGACCCTTCTCGATGCCGCGAAGACAGCCTTTCCCGGTGCTGCCATCGTCGATGAGCTGAAGCCGGCCCGGGGCGCTGCCGCCGGTTTCGGCGCGCTGGCCGCCTTCGGTCTGGCTGAACTCGGCAAGCTCAGCGAGGGCACGCTGACGCTTTCGGACTCGTCTCTCTCGATCTCCGGAAGAGCGAAGGATTTCAATGCGCTGTCCGAGATCCGGACGCGGCTCGCGGCCCTCCCGGCCGGCAGCCGGCTGGCCAAGGGACTGGCCCCCGGCGATATCCTGCCGCCGGTGATCCGGCCCTTTACCTTCTCGGTCGAACGCAATGGCAACGCGCTCGCCCTGACGGGGTACGTGCCTTCCGAAGCGGCACTGGCACGGCTGGTGGCCGATGCCCGCGCGCTCGGCGTGACGGTCCGCGAGGGCCTCCGCGTCGCCGATGGCGTTCCGGCAGGGGACTGGACGGCCGCCGCCTCGCTCCTCGTCCGGGAAATGGCCAAGCTCGAATCGGGGCGCGCCACGATGACCGACGAGCGGATCACGCTGCAGGGCAAGGCACGCGATCTCTTCACCGAAGAGGATATCCGCACGGATCTGCGCACCCTGCCGACCGGTTTTGCCGCCACGCAGGTGGCCGTCGAATCCCGCGTGGTCAGGCCCTATGTCTTCGGCGCGACCCGGCAGGCCGGCGGGGTGGTGCTGACCGGCTATGTTCCGGATTCCCGCACCAAGTCAGACGTGCTCGATCTCGCAGCCCGCTATTTCGAGGGCGAGCGTGTCGAGGACCGGCTGGCCGAGGGGCTTGGCGCTCCGGCCGATTTTCTCGGTGCCATCCGCGCCGGCTTCCATACCCTGGCGCGCCTCGCCCCGGGCGGGGAATTCGCGCTGTCCGGCACCGGCCTGACGGTGAAGGGCGCGGCCCTGTTCGATTTCGCCCGTGGCGAGATCGCGGCCGAACTGGCCCGCCTGCTGCCGGCGAGTTTCCGCGCCACGCCGGACATCGGCGTCCTGCCGCTGCCGCCGCCCATCACGCTCTCGCCGGAATGCCAGCTGCTCTACAATCAGGAATTGGCGCGCGGCACGGTGCGTTTCCGTTCCGGCTCGGCGGATCTGTCGGATGAATCCCGCGCGATTGTCGACCGGCTGACCGTGGTGACGCTCCGCTGCGTCAATGCGCGGATCGAGATCGGCGGCCACACCGATACGGACGGCAACTTCCAGTCCAATGCCGAGTTGTCGCGGCGGCGTTCGGAAACCGTGGCGGCCTATATGGTCCGGGCCGGCGTGCCGGCGGAACGGCTCGAGCCGGTCGGCTATGGCCAGACGGTGCCGGTGGCGCCGAATGATACGCCCGAGAACAAGGCGAAGAACCGCCGCATCGAATTCGTCGTGAAGTGAGGGCGGAACCATGATGTACCTCCTGCAAGTCTTCTGGTTCTGGCTGCTTCTCGCGCTTGTCCTCGGCGTGGCGGTGGCCTGGCTCGCGGCACGGCGCGAGGGCGGTGGCGGCCTCTGGCCGGGCCTTCTGCCCTGGGGGCTCGTGCTGGGGCTGGGCGGCATCGTCGCCATCCTTCGCGTCCTTCCGACCCGGGCGGGTTACTGGCTCGACCTCGCCCTGCTGATGCTCGGTGCCTATGTCATCGGCTGCCTGCTGGCCGCCCTGCTGCGTGGCTCCGTCTCGAAGCCGGAACCGGCGCCGGTCACCGAACGCGTCGCCCCGGCCTTCGCACCGGCACCGGTTCCGGCTGTCATGCCGGCGGCCGCCCCGGCTGCTCCGGCAAAGGAACTGGCCGTCGAGCCGATGAAGGCGGCACCCGCCGCAGCGGAGATCGAGCCGATCGAGCAGGCGATTACCGGCCTGTCCGGCCCCCGGAACGGCATACCGGACGACCTGACGCGCATCTACGGCATTGATGCGGAGGTGCAGGCAAAGCTCAATGCCCTTGGCCTCTATCATTTCGACCAGATGGCCGGCCTTTCGCCCGGCCAGCGGCGCTGGCTGTTCCGGCAGCTCGGCCATGCGGGGCGGTTCCCGAGCTGGTGGTGGCGCTGGCGCTTCGATGCCGAGCAGATCCTCGCCGGCGGACAGGCCGCGCCCGCGCCGGTTGCCGCGATGGGGCCGGCCGGGGCCCCGGTCCTCGAGGGCACCAAACCCGCGGGTCTGGACGCACCGAAAGGCGGCAAGGCCGATGATCTCAAGCGGATCAAGGGGATCGGCAAGCAGAACGAGGGCCGCCTCCATGGCCTCGGCATCTGGCATTTCGCGCAGATCGCCGGCTGGAGCCCCGACGAAGTGAAGTGGGTGGGCGGCTACCTCGCCTTTCCCGGGCGCATCGAGCGCGAGGACTGGGTCGGCCAGGCGAAGATCCTCGCGGCGGGCGGTATCACCGATTTCGCCCGCCGGGCCGATGCCGGCGAAGTCGCCAGCTCGCGCGATGACACGAATGATGACGGCCAGGGCAATGTCATCGCCCCCGTTGCCGCCCCGAAAAAGGGCCGCAAGCCACCGGAAACCGCCTGATCAGGCCAGTTCCGCCACGAAGGCGCGCACGGCCTCGATGGTCGGCGCATCCTCGAGAATCGGGGCATGGCCCTGATACGGCACTTCATGCAGCCGGGCATTCGGGTGCCGGGCCACCATCTCCCGCGCCGTGTTCTCGCCGAGAATGTCGCTGAGCTCGCCCCGGATCACCATCATCGGTGCCACGGCCAGCGTCTCGAACTGTGTCCAGAGAACGGGCAGGGGCTTTTCGAGGTCGAGTTCGGCAAGCGGGCGCATGAGGTTGGGATCGTAGCGCGGTTCGAGCCCTTTCGGTCCTTCCTTCCAGGTCCGCCGCGCGAACCGGGCCCAGGCCTCCGGCGCCATGTCGGTGAAATGCGTCCCGAAAACCTGCCGGAGAACCTGCGTCGCCTCGTCGAAGCTGACCGGGCGCGGCAGCTTGCCGACATAGCCGCGGATCCGCGCGAGGCCGCGGCCTTCGATGATCGGCCCGATATCATTGAGGATCGAGGCCGCCAGCAGCGCCGGCCGGGTGATCGCGGTAAGCGCGGTCAGCAACCCGCCGCGCGAGGTGCCGAAGAAGATCGCCCGGCCGATGCCGAGCGTATCGAGCACTGTGAAGAGATCGTCCAGCTCGACCTGCAGGTCGTAGCGGCGCCAGTCCGGATCATATTCGGATCCGCCGCGCCCGCGGGAATCGAGCGCGAGGACCCAGCGGTCGCCCGTCTCGGCGAGGGCGCGGCCGATCACCTCGAAATCATCCGCGTTGCGCGAAAGGCCGGGCAGGCAGATCACCGGCAGGTCCGCGCCGGCCCGGTTGCCGATCTCGCGGAGATGGAGCCGGAGCCCGTCCCGCGCCAGAACATGGCGGCTCCGCCATTCCGACAGCGTGTCGACAAGCTGGAGATGGCTGGCGGCGGCTTTTCCGGTTTTGCGCGGCATGACGGCTCCTGTTCCGGATCTTTCTAGCAAGCTGGTGCCCCGACGCAACGCGGCTGGGCCTCCACCATGGTTGACGGAGGGCCGGATTGGGGGGAAAAGCGTTGCTCCGGCAATCCTGCCCCCTTCCATATGGAAAGATCATGACCAAGCCCGCCAATGCCGCGCTGTTTCGAGGTTCCTTCACCGCGCTGGTGACGCCCTTCAAAAACGGCGCCGTGGATGAAGCGGCCTTCCGGTCGCATGTCGGCTGGCAGATCGAGCAGGGCACCAACGGGCTTGTTCCGGTCGGGACGACCGGCGAAAGCCCGACGCTCAGCCACGACGAGCACAAGCGCGTCGTCGAATGGTGCATCGACGAGGCGCGCGGCCGCGTGCCGGTCATGGCCGGTGCCGGCTCGAACAACACCGCCGAGGCGGTCGATCTCGCGCGCCATGCCGAGAAGGCCGGCGCGGAGGCGATCCTTGTCGTGACGCCCTATTACAACCGCCCGACGCAGGAAGGCCTCTACCGGCATTTCAGGGCCGTGAACGATTCCGTCGGCATTCCGATCTTCATCTACAACATCCCGCCACGCTCGGTCGTCGACATGTCCAACGAGACGATGGCCCGGCTCTACGAGCTGAAGAACATTGCCGGCGTGAAGGATGCGACCGGCAACATTGCCCGCGTCTCGCAGCAGCGCGCCATTGTCGGCAAGGACTTCATCCAGCTCTCGGGCGAGGACATGACCGCCATGGCCTACAATGCCGCCGGTGGCGTCGGCTGCATCTCGGTCGTCTCGAACGTGGCGCCGCGCCTTTGCGCCGACCTGCAGGCCGCCTGCCTTGCCGGTGACTATGCCCGCGCCCTGGCGATCCAGGACCGGCTGATCCCGCTCCACGATGCGGTTTTCAAGGAGCCCGGCCTGGCCGGCGCCAAGCACGGGCTCAGCCTGCTCGGCCGGATGAACGAGGAAATCCGCCTCCCCATGATGCCGGTTCAGCAGGAAGCGACCAAGCAGGCGATCCGCGCGGCGATGGTGCATGCCGGCCTTCTGAACTGAGCGACGTCATGTACCAGCCGCCCCATTTCAGGATCGAGGACCGGGCGGAGATGTTCGCGCTGATCCGCGCGCATCCCCTCGGCATCCTCGTCTCGGGCGGTGCTGCGGGGCTGATGGCCAACCCGATCCCGTTCCTCGTGCAGGAGCGGCCCGATGGCACCGCCTGCCTGCGCGCGCATCTCGCCCGGCCCAACCCGCAATGGCGGGCTCTGGCCGAGGCGCCGGAGACTCTGGTCGTGTTCCAGGGGCACGAGCACTACATCACGCCGTCCTGGTATGCGAGCAAGCGCGAGCACGGCAAGGTCGTGCCGACCTGGAACTACATGATGGTGCAGGTGCGCGGCCGGGCAATCATCAGGGATGATCCGGCCTTCCTGATGGAGCAGATCTCCGCGCTGACGGCCCAGGAAGAGGGCACGCGTCCGGAGCCGTGGCACGTCTCGGATGCGCCGGAACCCTTCATCGAGGCGCAGATGCGCGGCATTGTCGGCATCGAGATCGAGATCGGCGAGATCTCCGGCAAATACAAGCTCAGCCAGAACCGGCAGGCCGCCGATCATGACGGCGTGATGTCCGGCCTTGCCGCCGAGGCCGATCCTGCCGGCCCGGCGATGGCGGAGACGATGCGCCAGCGCGGCGGAAAGACCGCATCATGACCGGGCGCGACGAGGCCCGCTACCGGATCGCGGCGGATAACCGGAAGGCGCGCTTCAATTACGAGATCCTCGATACCTACGAGGCCGGCCTTGTGCTCACGGGCACCGAGGTCAAGTCGCTGCGCGGCGGCAAGGCCACGATCGGCGAGTCCTATGCCGAGATCGATGACGGCGAGCTGTATCTCGTCAACTCCTATATCCCGGAATACCTGCAGGCGAACCGCTTCAACCACGAGCCGAAGCGCCCGCGGAAACTGCTGCTCCAGCGCAAGCAGATGAACCGGCTGGCCATCGCCGTCGAGCGGGAAGGCATGACGATCGTGCCACTCAAGGTCTATTTCAACGAGAAGGGCCGCGCCAAGGTCGAGATCGCGCTGGCACGCGGCAAGAAGCTGCATGACAAGCGCGAGACCGAGAAGGCGCGGGACTGGAAGCGCGAGCAGGGCCGGCTCCTGCGCGATCGCGGCTGAGCCCGCCGGCCGTTCAGCCGAGTGCCTGCCGGATCTCGGCGAAGACCGCGCGGAACATCGGCTCGGTCAGCCGGCCGGTATTCGTGTTGTAGCGCGAGCAATGATAGCTGGAGAACAACGTCACCCGTCCGAGCGGCACCTTTCCGCCATGGCGGAACGGCACGCGCGCGACCGGAACCTCCAGCGCCCGCAGCACTGAATCATGCGCGATCTTTCCAAGCGCGAGGATGGCCTGGAGCCGGTCCATCCCGGCGAGCGTGGCGGCAAGGAAAGGCCGGCAGGAGCCGATTTCCGCCCCGACCGGCTTGTTTTCCGGCGGCACGCAGCGGACGGCATTGGTGATCCGGCAATCGACGAGGCTCAGCCCGTCATCCGGTGATTCGGCATAATCGCCCTGCGCGAAACCGAATTCGCCGAGTGTCGCATAGAGCAGGTCGCCGGCATAATCGCCGGTAAAGGGCCGGCCCGTCGCATTGGCGCCGCGCAAACCGGGCGCGAGGCCGACGACAAGCAGCCGGGCCTCGCGCGGGCCGAAACTCGGCACCGGCGCATTGTGCCAGCCCGGCTCGCGCGCGCGCCATTCCTCGCGGAACGCGACAAGCCGGGGGCAGAGCGGGCAGTCCCGCCCCGGCTCAGCCTTCATCACGTTCCTTGACGCGCGTGCCGACGGGCCGCTCGATGAAGGAGGGCATCGCCGAACGGGGCTCGGCCGGGCGGCCTTCGACCCGCGGCTCGCGGCCCTCGGGGCGAAGCTCGCGCTGCGTCCGTTCACCCGGATCCCGCCCGATCTTGCCCTGGAGATCGGCAAGATCGAGGAAGATATCGGCCTGCCGGCGCAGGTCATCGGCGACCATCGGCGGCTGGGTGGCCACGGTCGAGATCACGGTGACGCGGACACCCTTGCGCTGCATCGCCTCGACAAGGCTGCGGAAATCGCCGTCGCCGGAGAACAGCACCATGTGATCGATGAAGGGCGCGAGCTCCATCGCATCGATGGCCAGCTCGATATCCATGTTGCCCTTGACCTTGCGGCGGCCCATCGCATCGGTGAATTCCTTCACCGGCTTGGTGACCACCGAATAGCCGTTGTAATCGAGCCAGTCGATCAGCGGCCGGATCGAGGAATATTCCTGATCCTCGATCAGCGCCGTGTAATAGAACGCGCGGACGAGGTAGCCGCGGGTGTTGTATTCCTTGAGCAGTCGCCGGTAATCGATATCGAACCCGAGCGTCTTCGAGGTCGCGTAGAGATTGGCCCCGTCAATGAAGAGGGCGATTCGTTCGGTCTGGTTCATTCTGCTGTCCTGGCGGCGAGCCATCCCGCTTCGCGGTCGTTTCTCAATTCATGATCGAAAAGATGGGCGACGTCGAAATAGGGTTTGGCTAACATGTTGGAATTAATGGAAATTCGAAGTCTGGTTAGGCAATGGCGAGGGCAGTGAGGCACGCTCACGTCTCTCGCGGCAGCATGAAAGGTTGATGACACAGTTGATCCAAAATGTCATCCCAAACAATGATGATGCAATTTAGTTACATTGGATAGGTGTTGGCGCGGCGCCGGTACACCGCGATCCGGGGGCGATTCGAGGTTGAAGGGCCGGGCCGGATGGTGTAACAGGCACGCTCTTCTGGGATTTTCTGGAAAAGGAGTGCGTGAGACATGGCTCGCGTCACTGTCGAAGATTGCGTCGACAAGGTTGAAAACCGCTTCGAGCTGGTGCTTCTGGCCAGCCACCGGGCGCGCATGCTCTCCAGCGGCGCGTCGCCGCTCGTGCAGCGCGATCGCGACAAGAACCCCGTGGTGGCCCTCCGCGAGATCGCGGACGAGCGCCTCGCCCCCGGCGACCTGAAGGAAGACTTCATCCACTCGCTCCAGAAATTCGTCGAGGTCGACGAGCCGGAGCCGGAAGCCGTGCCGCGCCTGCCGGGTGCCCCGGCCAAGATGGCGGTGTCGGAAGTCGATGACAGCGAGGTCACGTTCGACCGCATGTCCGAGGAAGATCTGCTGCGCGGCCTCGATGGCCTCGTTCCGCCGACGGAATCCGACGACGAAGACTGAGCTTTCCTCGCCGCGCGGGTTGCGTTGCGGCGGAATGACGGCATACTGCAGGAAGGCGGTGCGGAATTCCGGCCGCCTTTTTTGATTTCCGGCGCCGAAAGCAGGCTGATCCGCGCATGATGCGGCAATTCGAACTCGTCGAGCGGGTCAAGCGCTATCACCCGGAGGCAAACGAGGATCTGCTGAACCGCGCCTATGTCTATGCCATGCGCGCGCATGGCAGCCAGAAGCGTGCCTCGGGCGATCCCTATTTCTCGCATCCGCTCGAAGTCGCCGCCATCCTCACCGATCTCCATGTCGACGACCAGACGATCGCCGCCGCGATCCTGCATGACACGATCGAGGATACCGGCACGACGCGCGAGGACATCGCCAACCGCTTCGGCGAGAATATCGCGGATCTGGTCGATGGCCTGACCAAGATCAAGAAGCTCGACCTCGTCTCGAAAAAGGCCGCGCAGGCCGAGAATCTCCGCAAGCTTCTGCTGGCCGTGGCGGCCGATGCCCGCGTGCTGCTCGTCAAGCTGGCGGACCGGCTCCACAACATGCGCACCCTGCATTTCGTGCCGCCGGACAAGCGCGCCCGGATTGCCGAGGAAACGCTGGAAATCTATGCCCCGCTCGCCGGCCGGATCGGCATGCAGGACATGCGCGACGAGCTGGAGGATATCTGCTTCCGCGTGCTGATGCCGGATGCGCATCTGATGATGACGCGGCGCCTGCAATCCCTGCGCGAGCGGGCCGGCGGCCTGATCGAGCTGATCGAGCGCGACCTCAAGGCCAAGCTCCTCGCCAATTCCATCATCGGCGAGATCAAGGGCCGCGAGAAGCGTGTCTATTCGATCTGGCGCAAGATGGAGCGCAAGAGCATCTCCTTCGAGCAATTGTCGGATGTGTTCGGCTTCCGCGTGATCGTCGGCACCGCCGAGGATTGCTACCGCGCTCTGGGCATCATCCACCAGGCCTGGCCCTTCGTGCCCGGGCGCTTCAAGGATTACATCTCCACGCCGAAGCAGAACGATTACCGCTCCATCCACACCACCGTGGTCGGCCCCAAGCACCAGCGTGTCGAGCTGCAGATCCGCACGCGCGAGATGGATGCGGTGGCGGAATTCGGCATTGCCGCGCATGCCGCCTACAAGGAGAACGGCTCGCAGGCGAATGGTGGCGGCGAGTCGAACGCCTATCGCTGGCTCCGGCGGACGATCGAATTGCTGGCCGAGGGCGACAACCCGGAAGAATTCCTCGAGCATACCAAGCTCGAACTGTTCCAGGACCAGGTCTTCTGCTTCACGCCCAAGGGCCTGCTCATCGCCCTGCCGCGCGGTGCCACGCCCATCGACTTCGCCTATGCGGTTCATACCGATATCGGCAACAATGCCGTGGGCTGCCGGATCAATGGCCGCAACTCGCCGCTCATCTCCGAATTGCAGAATGGCGACGAGGTCGAGATCCTGACCACCGAGGGTCAGGTTCCGCCGGCCGCATGGGAAAGCCTCGTCGTGACCGGCAAGGCGCGGGCGGCCATCCGGCGGGCCACGCGCGAGGCCGTGCGCAAGCAGTTTGTCGGCCTTGGCCGCCGCATCGTCGAGCGCGCTTTCGCCCGGGCGGGCAAGACCTTCTCGGAAGAGAAGCTACTTGCCGCCTTGCCGCGCCTCGCCCGTGCCACGCTCGACGATGTCCTGACGGCGGTCGGACGTGGCGAGATGTATTCCGGCGATGTGGTCAAGGCGGTCTTCCCGGATTTCCGCGAGGAAGTCTCCAAGGCGGCCGCCCCGGGCACGGGCGCCGGCTGGTTCGGCGTCCAGGGGGCCGAGAAGCTCAAGTTCAAGGTGCCGGGCCAGGAAAGCAACAGCGGTTCGATTCCCATCCGCGGCCTCTCGGATGACCTTCCGGTGCGCTTTGCCCCCAATGGCGGGGCCGTGCCGGGCGATCGCATCGTCGGCATCCTGACGCCCGGCGAGGGCATCACCATCTATCCGATCCAGTCGCCCGCCCTCGTGGCCTATGACGAGGAGCCCTGGCGCTGGCTCGATGTCCGCTGGGATGTGGACGAGCACGATCCCCGCCGCTTCGGCGCGCAACTCGTGGTTTCCGTCATCAACGAGCCGGGCAGTCTGGCGGAGATCGCGCGCGTCATCGCCGATACCGATGCCAATATCGACAATATCGCCATGCGGGCGAAAACGGCGGATTTCCGCGAGATGATCCTCGATATCGAGGTCTGGGATCTGAAGCATCTCACGGCGATCATCTCGGAACTGCGCGCCAAGCCGCTGGTGGCGAATGTCGAGCGCGTCATCGGGTGAGGGGGCTTGACCGCAGCCCACCCGCATCGACACTCGCCGGAAGCCGAACCCCGCCCCGGAATGCCCATGTCCCGCTACGCCCCGCTCCCGCCCGACACGTTCGATCGCCTGTCGGGCCTCGACACCCTCCGCGCGATGATCGCCGGCGACCTGCCGGCTCCGCCCATGGCCGGGACGCTGAATTTCGACCTGATCGAGGCGGAGGAGGGCCGCGTGCTTTTCGCCGGAACGCCGCTCGAGGCGCATCTCAACCCGGCGGGGACGGTCCATGGCGGCTGGGCGGCGACGATCCTCGATTCGGCCCTGGCCTGCGCGGTCCATGCCACGCTGGCGGCAGGCGAACGCTATACCAGCGTCGAGATGAAGCTGAACTATCTCCGCCCGATCCTCGTCGGCAAGACCGGCCGCCTTTCCTGCGAGGGCAAGGTCATCCAGCGCGGACGGACGCTCGCGCTCAGCGAGGCGAGGCTTGTCGATTCGGGCGGAAAGCTCTACGCCCATGCTTCCGAAACCTGCATGATTTTTCCCAAGGGCTGAAGCCGGGAGCGAGACGATGACGAAGGACGAGGTGCTGGCCGTTTTCCGCGAAGCGGGAGCCTTGCTGGAAGGGCATTTCATCCTGTCCTCGGGCCGGCGTTCCGGCTTTTTCATCCAGAAGATGCGCGTCTTCGAAAGCCCGGCCCGCACGGAAAAGCTCTGCCGGGCGCTGGCCGAAAAGATCGTGGCGCGGTTCGGCAAGGTCGATGTCGTCGTCTCGCCGGCCATCGGCGGCATCGTGCCGGGTTACGAGATCGCCCGCGCGCTGGGCGCCCGCGCCCTGTTCGTCGAGCGTGAGGATGGCGATTTCCAGCTCCGCCGCGGCTTCGCCATCGAGCCGGGCGACAAGGTTCTCGTGATCGAGGACATCATCACCACCGGCCTCTCGGCGCGCGAATGCATCAACTCCCTGGCTGACCAGCCGGGCACGATCATCGGCGCCGCCTGCCTGATCGACCGCTCCGCCGGCAAGGCGGATCTCGGCGTGCCGTTGGTCGCCCTGTGCGAATTTGCCGTGCCGGATTACGACCCGCGCGAATTGCCGCCGGAACTCGCCGCCCTGCCGCCGGTCAAGCCGGGCAGCCGCGGTATCCAGGGCGCGAAGGCCTGAGCGATGCAGCCGCTGGATCGCATCCGCCTCGGCGTCAATATCGATCACGTCGCCACGGTCCGGAACGCGCGCGGCGGCACGCGGCCTGACCCTGTCCGCGCCGCCCTGCTGGCCATTGCCGCCGGGGCAGATGGCATCACCGCGCATCTGCGCGAGGATCGCCGCCATATCCGCGACGAGGACATGGCAGCGCTGAAATCCGGCATTGCCAAGCCGCTCAACTACGAGATGGCGGCGACGGCGGAAATGCTGGCCATTGCCGGGCGCATCCGCCCGCATGCCTGCTGCCTCGTGCCGGAAAAGCGCGAGGAGCGTACCACCGAGGGCGGGCTCGATGTGGTCGGCCAGCACAATCACCTCCGGCCCTATATCGCCGAGCTGAAGGCCCTCGGCATCCGCGTCTCGCTCTTCATCGAGCCGGACCGTGCCCCGATCGAGATGTCGCGCGATCTCGGCGCCGATATTGTCGAGCTTCACACCGGCACCTGGTGCCATGCCGTCGAGGCCGGCCAGGCGGCGAAGGCCGGGGCGGAGTTCCGCCGCCTCGCCGAGGGCGCCGCCATCGCCCATGCGGCCGGGCTCGAGGTCCATGCCGGCCACGGCCTCGATTTCGACACCGCCGAGAAACTTGCCTCGGTGCCGGAATTCGTCGAGTTCAATATCGGCCATTTCCTGATGGGCGAGGCGATCTTCGTCGGCCTCGCGCAGGCCATCGCCACGATGCGGCTTGCCATGGACCGCGGACGCGGCCTCGTGCCGCCGCATGTCAATCTCGGTCCGAGGCCGAAAGGCCACGCATGATCATCGGGATCGGCGCCGATCTCTGCAATATCGACCGGATCGCCGACACGCTGGACCGGTTTGGCGAGCGCTTCATCGCCCGCGTCTTCACCGAGGCCGAGCGCGCCCGCGCCGAGAAGCGCGTCGAGCGGGCGGCCACCTATGCCAAGCGCTTCGCCGCGAAGGAGGCCTGCGCCAAGGCGCTTGGCACCGGGTTGCGCATGGGCATCGCCTGGCGCGAGATGGGCGTGGTCAATGCGTCGTCCGGCCAGCCTTCCCTTCGTCTCACCGGCGGCGCGCTGGAGCGGCTGAAGGCGATCACCCCGGCCGGTCATCGCGCGGTGATCCATCTCACCATCACCGACGACAAGCCCTATGCGCAGGCCTTCGTGGTGATCGAGGCTGTGCCGGAAGCGGGCTGAGGGGGCTGCCCCCCCTGCACTTTCAGGCTTGCCCTTTTCGCGCGGGAGGAGGAACCTGCACCCAACAGAAAAGCGGGATCGGAACGTGCCCAGAGATCTGGAGGGAATGCTCGTCGTCGCGGTCGAGCAGGCGGTGGCTGCGCCGTATTGCACCGCGCGCCTCGCCGATGCCGGTGCCCGGGTGATCAAGATCGAGCGCCCCGAGGGGGATTTCGCGCGTGGCTATGACCGGCATGTCAACGGCAACAGCACCTATTTCGTCTGGCTCAACCGCGGCAAGGAATCGATCCGGCTTGACCTCAAGGCGGAGGCCGACAAGGCCCTGCTCGGCGCGATGATTGCCCGCGCGGACATCCTCGTGCAGAATCTCGCGCCCGGTGCGATGGACAGGCTCGGCTTTCCGGTGCCCGCATTGCGCAGGCGCCATCCACGCCTCATCACCTGCGAGATTTCCGGCTACGGCGATTCCGGCCCCTATCGCGACATGAAGGCCTATGACCTCCTGGTCCAGGCGGAAACCGGCCTCTGCTCGGTCACCGGCAATGCCGATGCGCCCGCCCGCGTCGGGGTGTCGGTCTGCGATCTCGCCGCCGGCATGAATGCCCATGCCGCCATCCTGCAGGCGCTGCTCGCCCGGGAACGGACGGGGCAGGGCCGGTCGATCAAGGTCTCGCTCTTCGGCGGCATGGCGGACTGGATGAACGTGCCGTATCTCCAGCGCCGCTATGGCGGCTCGATCCCGCCGCGGCCGGGGCTGAAACACCCCTCGATCGCGCCCTATGGCGTGTTTTCCTGCACCGATGGCGAGATCCTGCTTTCGATCCAGAACGAGCGCGAATGGACCCGCTTCTGCGCCGAGGTGCTTGGCGATGCCGGAATGGCGAGCGACCCGCGTTACGCCACCATGCCGGCCCGCGTGGCCAACCGCGACAGCCTTGATGCCCGGATCGCCAGCCTTTTCGCGCCCGAGCCCAGGGCCGGGATGGCGCGCCGCCTCGAACAGGCCGGCATCGCCTTCGGGATGCTCAACACGGTTGACGGCCTGATCGGCCATCCGCAGCTCCGGACGGTGACCTACGAGACCCCGGAAGGGCCGGTCACGGTGATCGCCCCGGCGGTGGAGACCGACGCCACCGAGCCGGGTTTCGGCCCGGTGCCGGCCGTCGGCCAGCACGACGAAGCCCTGCGCGGGGAATTCGCCCCCGTGCCCATGCCGCAAGGGAGCCTGCCATGAACCAGATCCTCAGGAGCGAAGGCGCGAAAGGCGTCTTCATCAACAATCGCTGGCAGCCTTCGCGCTCGGGTCGGACGATCCCGATGATCGCGCCGGCCGACGGGCAGGCCTTCGCCGCCATCGCCGCCGGCAATGAAGAGGATATCGATCTCGCGGTTGCCGCTGCCCGCGCCGCGCTGGAAACCGGCGCCTGGGGCCGGCTGACGGCCACCGAGCGCGGCCGGCTGCTGCTGCGGCTCTCGCGTCTTGTCGATGACCATGCCGAGGAGCTTGCGCAGCTCGAGGCGCGCGATACCGGCAAGCCGATGAAGCAGGCGCGGGCGGATGTCGTCGCCGTCAGCCGCTATTTCGAATATTACGGCGGCGCGGCGGACAAGGTCCATGGCGACACGATCCCCTTCCTCGAAGGCTTCCTCGTCAACACGCTCTACGAACCCCTCGGCGTGACGGCCCATATCATCCCGTGGAACTATCCCGGGCAGATGTTCGGCCGCACCGTGGCCCCGGCTCTGGCCATGGGCAACGCGACGGTGATCAAGCCGGCCGAGGAAGCCTGCCTTGTGCCTTTGCGGCTGGCCGAACTGGCGGCGGAAGCCGGCTTCCCCGAGGGCGCGATCAATGTCGTGCCGGGCCTCGGCGAGGAGGCCGGTGCCGCGCTCGCCAACCATCGCGGCATCGACTTCATTTCCTTCACCGGCAGCCCGGAAGTCGGCACCCTGGTCCAGATCGCGGCGGCGAAGAACCATATCGGCTGCACGCTGGAACTCGGCGGCAAGTCGCCGCAGATCGTCTTCGGCGATGCCGATCTCGCGGCGGCGGTACAATCGGTGGCGGCGGCCGTGGTGCAGAATGCCGGCCAGACCTGCTCCGCCGGCAGCCGCGTGCTGGTGGAACGGCGGATCTGGGACCGGTTCATGGCTGACCTGAAGCGCCGCTTCGAGCAGATCCATGCGGGCACGCCGGAAATGGATCTCGATCTCGGCCCGGTCATCAGCGCCGGCCAGAGGAGCCGGATCGGCGCCATGCTGGAGCGGGCCGAGGCCTCGGGCGCGCGCATCCTCGCGCAGGGCCAGATCGCCACGAACAGCCCGGCCGAGGGGTTCTATGTCCGGCCGACACTCTATCACGAGGTCGATCCGGTTTCCGAACTCGCCCAGAAGGAAGTGTTCGGCCCGATCCTCGCCGCCATGCCCTTCGACAGCGAGGAGGAAGCGATCCGCCTCGCCAACGGCACGGATTACGGCCTCGTCGCCGGGGTATGGTCGGGCGATGGCAGCCGGGCGATCCGGGTGGCGCGGAAGGTCCGCGCCGGCCAGCTCTTCGTCAACGGCTACGGCGCCGGCGGCGGCATCGAGCTGCCCTTCGGGGGCATGAAGAAATCCGGTCATGGCCGCGAGAAGGGCTTCGAGGCGCTCTATGAATTCGGGGCACTGAAAACCCTCATCGTCAAGCACGGCTGAAGCGCCGGACCGCCCGCGTTCAAACAGGAGAAGACCATGCGTCTCACAGGCAAGACCGCCCTCGTCACGGGCGCCGGTTCCGGGTTCGGCGAGGGGATCGCGAAGACCTTCGCGCGGGAAGGCGCGCGCGTCGCCATCGTCGATATCAATCTCGACAGCGCAAGGCGCGTGGCCGCCGAGATCGGCGCGGCGGCCATCGCGGTCGGCGCGGACCTCACCTCGGGGGGCGAGACCGAGGCGGCGGTAGAGGCGGCGGCCGAATTCGGCAATGGCCGGCTGGATATCGTCGTCAACAATGCCGGCTGGAGCCATCGCAACAAGCCGATGATGGAGGTGACGGAGGAGGAATTCGACCGCGTCTACGCCATCAACGTGAAAGCGATCTTCCACATGAGCCGCGCGATCATCCCGCATTACCGCGAGAAGGGCGGCGGTGTGATCATCAATATCGGCTCCACGGCGGGCATCCGCCCGCGCCCGGGCCTCACCTGGTACAACTCGACCAAGGGCGCGGTGAACCTGCTCTCGCGCTCCATGGCGGTCGAGCTTGCGCCGGACCGGATCCGCGTCAATTGCGTGGCGCCGGTGATCGGCGCGACCGGTCTGCTCGAACAGTTCATGGGCATGCCGGATACGCCCGAGAACCGGGCGAAATTCCTCGCCACCATTCCGCTGGGCCGGTTCTCCACGCCGGACGATATCGCCAATGCCTGCCTCTATCTCGCGTCGGACGAAGCCAGCCTGGTCACCGGCGTGGTGCTCGAGGTCGATGGCGGCCGGACGATCTGAGACATGTCCTGCCGGTGTGGCCTCAGCTGTTCGTCATGGCCGCTCCCACACCGTCATGGCCGGGCCTGGCCCGGCCATCCATGACTTGGGTTTCCGCGCGGCCACACGTCGTGGATGCCCGCCCCAGGGGCGGGCATGACGACAAAAAAGCCGAGGCCTGACAACACGAAAGCCGATGACGCCATGACGTTCAACTTCCCGGAGATCGCCCCATGAAGATCCGTTCCGCCATCCTCCGGCAATCCGGGCTGCCGCGCCCCTATGCCACCTCGCGGCCCCTGTCGATCGAGACGGTGGATCTCGCGCCGCCCGGCCCCGGCGAGGTGCTCGTGCGGATCGCGGCAGCGGGCGTCTGCCATTCCGATCTCTCCGGCATCAATGGTGACCGGCCGCGCCCGCTGCCGGTGGCGCTTGGCCATGAAGCCTCGGGGGTGGTCGAGGAGGTCGGCGCCGGGGTAGACGACCTCCGCCGCGGCGACCCTGTCGTGATGAGCTTCGTGCCGACCTGCGGCACCTGCGCCTTCTGCGCCGAGGGGCGCGCGGCGCTCTGCGAGCCGGGCAATGCCGCCAATGGCGCCGGCACCCTGCTCGGCGGCGGCCGCCGCATTTCCTGCGATGACGGCTCGATCAACCATCATTGCGGCGTCTGCGCCTTCTCGGAATATTCCGTCGTCCATCGCCGCTCGATCGTGAAGATCGGGCGCGACATCTCGCTCACCCATGCCGCCCTGTTCGGCTGCGCGGTGATGACCGGCGTCGGCACGGTGATGAATACCTGCAAGGTCCGGCCGGGCCAGTCCGTCGCGGTGATCGGCCTCGGCGGCGTCGGCCTCTCGGCCGTGCTCGGCGCGGTGGCCAGCGGGGCCGGGCGGGTGATCGCCATCGATCTCAACCCCGCCAAGCTTGCCATCGCGACAGCGCTGGGCGCGTCGGATGGCTTTCTGGCCTCCGATCCCGATCTCGTGCCGCAGATCCGCGCGCTGACCGGTGGCGGAGTCGATCATGCAATCGAACTGGCGGGCGCGGCCCGCGCCTTCGAGGTGGCCTATGCCATCACCCGCCGCGGCGGCATGACGGTGACCGGCGGCCTGCCGGCCCCGGCGACGCAATTCGCCGTGCCGGCGGTCAGCCTCGTCGCCGAGGAGCGCATCGTCATGGGCGCCTATATGGGCTCCTGCGTGCCGAGCCGTGACATCCCGCGCTATATCGCGCTGTTCCAGGCCGGACGCCTGCCCGTCGACAGGCTCCTGACATCGACCGGACCACTGGACGGGATCAACGAGGCTTTCGACCGGCTCGATCGCGGCGAGGTCATCCGCCATGTCATCACCATGGCGGCGTGACCGGCATGGCGTCTCCCTCGATCACCGCGCGGATCGCCGCTTTCGCGGCTGACCGCACCCTGGAGGTCCCGGCCCCGGCACTGGATGTCGCCCGGCTGTCGCTGGTCGACTGGGCAGCCGTCTCCCTTGCCGGCCTCGACGAGCCGGTCGCGGCGATGACGCGGGATCTCGCACAGGAGGAAGCCGGCACGGCGCAGGCCACTATTCTCGGCCTCGGCCGCAAGGTGCCGGCCCGCGCGGCCGCGCTCGCCAATGGCGCGCTGTCGCATGCCCTCGATTATGACGACACGCATTTCGCCTATGTCGGCCATCCCAGCGTGGCGGTGTTCCCCGCCGCTCTCGCTCTGGCGGAACGGCAGGACGCCAGCCATGCGGCCTTTCTCGAAGCGGCACTGATTGGCATGGAATCCGCCTGCCGCATCGGCCATTGGCTTGGCACGCGGCACTACAATCATGGCTTTCACCAGACCGCGACCTCCGGGGCCTTCGGCGCGGCCATGGCCGCCGGCCGCCTGCTCGGGCTCGACGAGGAACGCCTCCGCCACGCGCTCGGCATCGCCGCCACCCGCGCCTCCGGGCTGAAATCGCAGTTCGGCACCATGGGCAAGCCCTTCAATGCCGGCATCGCCGCGGCCAACGGCGTCGAGGCCGCGTTGCTGGCAGCGCGCGGCTTCATTTCGCGGCCCGACGGGCTCGAATGCGGGCAGGGCTTCGCCGAAACCCATGCCGGCGAAGCCGGTGATCCCGAGGCGGCGTTGGCGGGGCTCGGCCGCGATTTCTGGTTCGAGGCCGTGCAGCACAAGCTCCATGCCTGCTGCCATGGCCTTCATGCCAGCCTCGAGGCTTTGGCCCGGCTGCGGAGCGAGCCGGGTTTCGAGCCGGGCAAGGTCAGCGCCGTGCGGATCCGGACCAATCCGCGCTGGCTGCGGGTCTGTGACCTGCCGGCGCCGCAGACCGGGCTCGAGGCGAAATTCAGCTACCGTCTCACCGCCGCCATGGCGCTTGCCGGGCGCCCGACCGCCGCGCTCGACAGCTATTCTGAGGCAAGCTGCGCCGATCCGGAATTGCTGCCGTTGCGTGATCGCGTCCGCGTCGAGGGGGATGCCGCGATCACCGATACCGCTGCCCATGTGCAGATCAGCTTCACCGACAATCGCAGCCGGGAGGCCTTTTTCGATCTCGACACACCGATGGCATTCGCATCACGGCGCGCCCGGATCGAGGCCAAGGTCGGCGCGCTGCTGCCCGGGGACGCGGCAGGCCCGGTCATGGCCCTGTTCGACGCGCCCGGTTCCGGCAGCGCTGCCGGCCTGGCCGAGGCGCTGGGTGCCGCGGCGATCCGGCTGGGAGCGCGTGCATGAGCCTCGATCTCGACCATCTCCGCCAATGGATCGGCCGCAGCGAGACGCGGGTGGAAACCCTCGCGCCGTTCCCGGCCAATGCGCTGGCGGCCACGCTCGACCGGGCAGACCCGCCCTATGAGGCCGGCACAGCTCTCCCGCCGCTCTGGCACTGGCTGCATTTCCTGCCCGTCAGCCCGCTGGCCGAGGCGGGGCCGGATGGCCACCCGGCGCGGGGCGGCTTCCTGCCGCCGGTGCCGCTGCCCCGCCGCATGTGGGCCGGCAGCCGGCTCTCGTTCCCCGCGCCGCTGCTGATCGGCGAGACGGCAACGCGCGTCTCGACCGTGACGCGCATCGAACACAAGGCCGGCAAGACCGGCGATCTCGTCTTCGTCACGGTCCGGCACGAGATTGCCGGCGCGTCCGGCCCGGCCATCGCGGAGGAGCATGACATCGTCTATCGCAGCCTGCCGCCGCCGGATGCGCCGCCGGCCCGGCCCTTGCCGGCGCCCGATGGCGCGGAATGGTCAATCCCGGTCAGGCCCGATCCGGTCCTGCTGTTCCGCTATTCCGCGCTGACCTTCAACTCGCACCGGATCCATTACGACCTCGATTATGTGACCCGCGAGGAAGGCTATCCCGGCCTTGTCGTCCATGGTCCGCTGATCGCCACGCTCCTGCTCGACGGTCTCCGGCGAAAATTCCCTGACCATTCGGTCAATGAATTTTCCTTCCGCGCGCTGGCGCCGACCTTCCATATCGACACCTTCGCCGTGCATGGCCGACGCCTTGGGCCGGGCCATGCGCAGCTCTGGGCGGAGAAATCCGGCCAGCTCACCATGGAGGCGGAGGTGCGCTATTCCACCCCGACCATGCCTGCCCGCTCCCCAACCCGGACCTGATGATGATCCCCTCGACCGACAGCCATCCCGAGATCCGTGAAGCCGTCCGGGCGCTCTGTGCGGAGTTTCCGCCGGAATACCACCGCAAGGTGGATGAGCAGCGCGGCTATCCCGAGGCTTTCGTCAACGCGTTGACCCGGGCCGGCTGGATGGCGGCTTTGATCCCCGAGAAGTATGGTGGCTCCGGCCTCGGGCTGACGGAAGCCTCGGTCATCATGGAGGAAATCAACCGTTCGGGCGGCAATTCCGGTGCCTGCCATGGCCAGATGTACAATATGGGCACCCTGCTGCGGCATGGCTCCGAGGCGCAGAAACGTGCCTACCTGCCGAAGATCGCTTCCGGCGCGTTGCGGCTGCAATCCATGGGCGTGACCGAGCCGACCACCGGCACCGACACGACGAAGATCAGGACCACCGCCGTGCGGGAGGGCGACCGCTACGTCATCAACGGCCAGAAGGTCTGGATCAGCCGCATCCAGCATTCCGACCTGATGATCCTGCTGGCCCGTACCACGCCTCTCGATCAGGTCACGAAGAAGAGCGAGGGCATGTCGATCTTCCTCGTGGACCTCAGGCAGGCCATCGGCAGGGGTCTCGAGGTCCGGCCGATCCCCAACATGGTCAACCACGAGACCAACGAGCTGTTCTTCGACAATCTCGAGATTCCCGCCGAGAACCTGATCGGCGAGGAGGGCAAGGGCTTCAGATACATCCTCGACGGGCTCAATGCCGAGCGCATCCTGATCGCGGCGGAATGCATCGGCGATGGCTACTGGTTCCTCGACAAGGTCACGGCCTATACGAAGGAGCGGATCGTCTTCGGCCGTCCGATCGGCCAGAACCAGGGCGTGCAGTTCCCGATTGCCGAAAGCTATATCGAGGTCGAGGCCGCCAACCTGATGCGCTACGAGGCCTGCCGGCTTTTCGATGCGCACGAAGCCTGCGGTGCGCAGGCGAACATGGCGAAATACCTTGCCGCCAAGGCGAGCTGGGAGGCGGCCAATGCCTGCATCCAGTTCCATGGCGGCTTCGGCTTCGCCTGCGAATACGATGTCGAGCGGAAATTCCGGGAAACCCGCCTCTATCAGGTCGCGCCCATCTCGACCAACCTGATCCTCGCCTATATCGCGGAACATGTGCTCGGCCTGCCGCGCTCCTTCTGAGGGGCGGGCGGCTGCCAGACGGGGAATACGCCATGCTCGGTGCCGATGAGGCCATCCTGACCCGGAAATCGATCCGGGCCTTTCTTGACACGCCCGTCCCGCGTGAAACGGTGGAGGAAATCCTCGCCGTTGCGGCGCGGGCGCCTTCGGGCACCAACATGCAGCCCTGGCGCGCCACGGTGCTGACGGGCGCGGCCCGGACGGAATTCTGCCGCAGGCTGGAAGCCCTGGCGCTGGAAGGCGAGGCGGGCACGCCGCAATATGCCTATTACCCGCCGGTCTTCCGTGAACCGTACCTCACCCGCCGCCGCAAGGTCGGCTTCGATCTCTATGCCACCCTCGGCATCCAGAAGGGCGACAAGGCCCGGATGCATGCCCAGCATGCCAGGAACTTCACCTTCTTCGACGCGCCGGTCGGGCTGGTCTTCACCATCGACGACGATCTCGAACTCGGCTCCTGGCTCGATTACGGCATGTTCCTGCAGAACGTGATGATCGCCGCCCGCGCCCGGGGCCTCGATACCTGCCCGCAGGCGGCCTTCATCACCTATCACCGCGAGATCCGCGAGTTGCTCGCTATCCCCGCGGACCAGCGCATCGTCTGCGGCATGGCGCTCGGCCATCGCGATCCCGCCGCGCCGGAGAACCTGTTCGAGACCGTGCGCGAGCCGGTTGCGGCGTTCACGACCTTCCTGGAGACGTTGCCGGGACGGTGAGGGGGCTCCGCCCATTGCCCCTCACCCGGTCTCGGGCGTCGCCCTCGACCACCCACTCCCCCCGGGGCGGGGCGGGGGGGAGCGCACGACCGTCGTCGCGATGGCTCTCACGCGCGCCCCCGCTCTCCCACCACATTCCTCAAAGCTTCCAGCCCGCCTCCCCCCACTCCCCCA
>JAPZSB010000002.1 GCA_027531565.1 Beijerinckiaceae bacterium | reverse complement strand
CGCCGGTGACGATCTTGGCCCGGGCGCCCCCCCAGACGTTCCCCCCGCGGGCCACATATCGTGTGGCGGTGAGGTTGAGGGACACCTACTCACCGACCCGGGGGGGGTGGCCGGAGAGCCCGCCCGCTTCATGCCTGCCCCCCTGAAAACGCAAGCCGGAACCCTGCCCGACATCGCGGCAGCGCTGGAGGATTCGATGAAAAAGCCAGTCATCGCATTGATTTCAATGGTTTTTCTTGCGCTGACAGGAGCGCTGGCACCTCAGGGCGCCGTGGCGGCGGCCCTGCAGGCCTCGCCGGTCCTGATCGAGCTCCGGGCGGACAGCCCCAGCGCCACGATCCAGATCCGCAATACCGGGCAGGCCCCGATCGCCGTCCAGACCCGCGTCTATCGCTGGTCGCAGGAGAATGGCGAGGAGAGCCTCGACGAGACCGACGACCTCACCGCATCGCCACCCATGACGACCCTCCAGCCCGGCACCACCTATTCGGTCCGGCTTGTCCGGGTGAACCGCCAGCCCGTCGCGCAGGAACAGGCCTATCGCGTGCTGGTCGACGAACTGCCCGATCCGAACCGCCAGCAATCCGGCACGATCGCGATGGTGGTCCGCCACTCGATCCCCGTTTTCCTGCTTGGCCCGGAAGGCAAGCCCGCCCAGCTGAGCTGGTCGGTCGGCACCCGCAACGGACGCCTCGTCCTGCGGGCAACGAACAGCGGCGACCGCCGCGTCCGCCTGTCGAATGTCTCGGTCCGGCTCCCCGGTGGCCAGAATGTGAGCTTCGGGAACGGGCTGCTCGGCTATGCCCTGGCCAATTCAACCATGGAATGGCTGTCGCCAGGCCGGGCTTCCGGCTCGGGCGGCACGATCACGGCCACGACCGAGCGCGGCACGGTCACCGGACAGGCTGCGGGCCTGCGCTGACCGAACCGGGAGGATGCGACCGGAAAGGTTGCCATGGCCAGAGCTTCGCCCCGTCAGACCCAGCACCTGAACGACATGCGGCCCGACCGCATGATGGCCCGGCTCTGCCGGGTCTTGGTGCTTCTGCTGGGCCTTGTCCTGCCGCAGGGGATCCTCGCCGCAACCAAGCCGCCGGAGGGCAGCCAGAAACTCATGCTCGAGGTCTTCATCAACGGAGACCCGACCAACCTGATTGCCGAATTCCATCGCCGCCCGGACGGCCGTTTCCTGTCGAAACGCTCCGAACTCCGCGAGATCGGCGTGGCGGTGCCGAAGGGCAACGACCAGGACCTGATCGAGCTGGAAACGATCCCCGGCTTCGGCCTGCGCTATGACGAGCCCGCCCAGAAGCTCCATGTCAGCCTGACGCCGGAAATGCGGCTCGCGAAGGAATACAACGCCAACGAACCCGTCGGCCATGTCACGCAGGAGAAGATCGGTATCTCGAACGATTTCGGCCAGGTGCTGAACTACAACCTGTACGGCACGTCGACCCGCGGCTACACGCAATCGACCAAGCTGTTCAATACCGGCTCGGTCACGCTCGATCACCGGGCCTTCTCGCCCGTCGGCGTCCTCCAGAACACCGCCATTGCCGGAACGACCCTCGCCAAGAAGGGTATCCTCCGGCTGGAATCCTCGTTCGTCTATGCCCATCCGGAGACGATGACGCTCGTCACCGCCGGCGATGCGATCAGCGGCGGCCTGAACTGGACCCGTCCGATCCGCTATGGCGGCGGGCAGATCAGCCGCCAGTTCGCGCTCCGGCCCGATCTGGTCACGGCACCGCTGCCGAGCGTCGGCGGCAGCGCCGCCGTTCCCTCGACGGTAGAGGTCTATGTCGACAATATCCGCGTCGCCAGCCGCGATGTCGGGGCTGGCCCCTTCCGGCTGAACAACATCCCGGTTCCGGGCGAATCCGGCACGGCGCGGGTGGTGGTGCGCGATGTGACCGGCCGCGAGACGGTGACGACCGTCCCCTTCTTCACCTCGTCGAAACTCCTTGATTCCGGCCAGTTCGACTATTCGATCGACGGCGGCCTGCCGCGCTACAATTATGCGGTCGAATCCTTCGATTACGGTCGCAAATGGATCGGCATGGGCACGCTCCGCTACGGATTGACCGACAACCTGACCCTCGAGGCCCATGCGGAATCGACGCCCGGCCTCGCCAATGGCGGCGCGGGGGTGACATTCGGCGCCGGGAAAATCGGCCTGTTCAGCGTGGCCGGCGCGGCAAGCTGGCACCGTGACGCACTGGGCGGGCTGTTCCATGCCAGCTGGCAGAACACCATGCGTGGCATCTTCGTCGGCGTCAGCACCCAGCGCACCATCGGCCGGTACGAGGATGTCGCCTCGATCACCGCGCGGCAGGTCAAGCCCGATACCACGGGAGATCTCGTCGATTCCGGCTTCTTCGTGCTCAACCGTTCCGCCCGGATGCCAAAGGCCGTCGACCGGTTCACGATGGGCGTGCCCCTGCCGAAATGGAACGCCTCGATGGCGGCAAGCTTCGTCAATCTCGAGCGCGCCGATGGCGAGAAATCGCATCTGCTGAGCCTGACCTACTCGCAGACGTTCAATAAGAAATACAACATGTTCGTCGCGGCCTATTCCGATCTCGCCGATAACCGGCAGGCGGGGATCAGCGCCGGCCTGTCCTTCTCGCTGGGCGATGACATCATCCTCACCAGTTCGATTGCCGGAAGCCGCGACACGCGCAGCGCCAGCTTCGAGGCGATCCGCCCCCTCGGGCCGAAGGCAAGCGATTACGGCTGGCGCGTCTATACCAACGAGGGCACCACCATGCAGCGCGGCGCCAGCGGCGTGTACCGCAACCCCTGGGCGCAGATCGGCGCAGGCATCCGGCAGGATGACCGGTTCGTCGGCGGCTTCGTCGAACTCGACAGCGCGGTCGTGGCCAATACCGCCGGCGTTTTCCCGAGCCGCCGCGTCCATGACGCCTTCGCGATCGTCGATGCCGGCGCGCCCGGAGTCGAGGTCCTGCACGAGAACCGCCCCGTCGCCACGACGAACTGGTTCGGCAAGGCCGTGGTGCCCGACCTGCGCTCCTTCCAGCGCTCGAAGATCGCCATCTCGCCGGAAACCGTGCCGGCCGGCAACCATGTGACGCTGACCGAACAGGATGTCATTCCCGGCTTCCGCGGCTCGAGCACCGTCCGGGTCAAGACGATTGCCGCGCAGGATACGGCACGAATCCAGCTGACCGACGAGAAGGGCGAGGCGATCCCGATCGGCGCGATTGTCACCCATGCCGAGACCGGCACGACTTACACGATCGGCTATGGCGGCATGATCTTCATCCCGGGAATCGGGGATTCGAACACGCTCGTGGTGCAGCAGGGCGACAGGACCTGTCAGGCCAGCTTCACCCGGGCGGACCGCAAGGGGCCGACCGGTCGGGTCGGGCCCCTCGCATGCAAGGGAGGGTGAAATGCGGCGCCAGGTCTATGGCATCCTGTTGCTGGTTTTCATGGCCCTGTCGGGGACGGTTCAGGCCCAGACCTGCACGATCACCCGGCCGGCCACGATCAATTTCGGCACGGTCGACGTGCTGCTCAATGCGGCAGTGGACGTCACCGCCACCATCTCCGTGAGCTGCACCGGCACTGCGAACCAGACGGTCCGGGTCTGCCTCAATGTCGGCGATCCGAATACCGGGACGGTCGGCGGCGTCCGACGCGCTTTGAGCGGCACCAACCTGCTGACCTACCAGTTCTATTCCGATCCCGGCCGGACGGTGAAATGGAGCAGCTGGAAAACCGGCGGTGCCGGCGTCGAGGTGCTGGTTCCTCTCAATGCATCCGGCACTTCCACCCCGGTTTCGGTCACCATGTATGGCCGTGTCTTCGCTGGCCAGCAGACCGCGCCTCCGGGCACCTACACCGCCAATTTCAACGGCACCTTCACCCATCAGCGCAGCCGCTACATCACCACGGGCACGCTTTGCCCGGCGATGACGCAGGGCACGCTGGCCTGGGCCTTCGCCATGTCGGCGACGGTGCCGGCCAAATGCGTCGTGACCTCGGCGACGATGAATTTTGGCAACCCGACCGCGCTCACGGCGAACATCGATGCCTCGACCAATCTCGGCGTCGCCTGCTCGACTTCCCTGCCTTACCAGGTCCAGCTCAATGGCGGGCTTTCCGGCGCCACCAACCCGACGCTCCGCCGCATGACCAAAGGGGCGGAATTCGTGACCTATGGCCTCTATCGCGATATCGCCCGGACCCAGCCCTGGGGCGATACGCTCGGCACCAACACGCTCTCGGGCACCGGAACCGGCAATACGGTGGCCGTGCCGGTCTATGGACGTGTTCCCGTGCAGACCACCCCGACACCGGGTGTGTACACCGATACGGTCGTGGTCACGGTGAATTACTGAGATGCCGATTCGCGAGGCCTCTCTTGCGCAAAGGCCTCCCAGCCGAGCCGCCAGCGCATGATCGTGGTCACCCAGCAGGCCAGCGCGAAAACGACGGCCAGAACCGGGAATGCCGCCGGCCACAGCGCCATCGCGATGAAGACGGCAATGGTCTCGGCGCCTTCGGTCAACCCGCCGAGATAGTAGATGCCCTTGCGGGGGAAGGCCGTGCTGGCCATTCCCCGCCGGGCCGCCAGCACGGCAAAGGCGAGGAACGACGATCCGGTTCCCATGAAGGCAGCGAGCAGGAAAGCCGCCGGCAGGGCATTGGCCGCCGGATCCGACAGAGCGAAACCGAGCACGACGAGGCCGTAGAAGGCGAAATCGAGCGCGATGTCGAGGAAGGCCCCGCGATCGGTCGGGCCCTGCAGGCGGGCCACCGCGCCGTCGAGGCCATCCGCGACCCGGTTTGCGAGGATCAGGATCAGGGCAAGGCCATGGGCCCCGGCGGCAAGGGCGGGCACGGCGAGCAGACCCGGCACGAAGCCGGCCAGCGTGATCCGGTCCGCCGAAACCCCGTTCGCGAGCAGCCACCGCGCCGGCGGCTGCAGGACAGGCTGGATCAGGCCCTGCAGGCGGGCATCGAACATTCTCTCGGACTCCCGGTTGATTGCAGCTCCGCTCCTATCATATCTGGACGGGATAAATCCCGCCGGCCCTGCCCGGCCATGCTGCCGCCACGATCAACAGATCGTGTACCCGAAACGATCGCGGCCCCGCTCGCGGGAGCCGTCCCCTTCAACCCCTCCCGGGAGATCCCGATGATCCGCTTTTCCGTGAACGGGCAGCAGCAGGAACTCGATCTCGAGACCGACATGCCGTTGCTCTGGGCCCTGCGGGATGGGATCGGGCTGACCGGCACGAAATACGGCTGCGGGCAGGCCCTGTGTGGCGCCTGTACCGTCCTGGTCGACGGCCAGCCGACGCGCTCCTGCCAGCTTAAGCTGATCGATGTGGCCGGACGGCAGGTTATCACCATCGAGGGCGCCGGCGGGAAGGTCGCCGAGGCGGTCCTGCAAGCCTGGACCCGGCTCGACGTGCCGCAATGCGGCTATTGCCAGTCCGGACAGGTGCTCGCGGCCATCGCCCTGCTGACGGAGAAGAACCGGCCGACGGATGCGGATATCGACGCCGCCCTGTCCGGCAATCTCTGTCGCTGCGCCACCTATGCCCGCATCCGCGCTGCCGTGCACGAAGCCGCGCGCGCCCTCGCCTGACAGACGGAGCCAACGATGATCCCGCGTTTCCTCGCTGACAGGGCCCTGAACGACCCGATTGCCTCCCGCCGGGGCTTCCTGCTCGGTGCCGCGGCCGTGACCGGCGGCCTGATGATCGGCTTCGCGCCACGCAACGCGAGGGCGCAGGCCGGCGGCGGGCAGAACCCCTTCGCCGGCTACATCCGGATCGGAACCGACAACACGGTCACGATCTTCTCCGCCCATATGGATATGGGTCAGGGCATCTATCACGGCATCGCGACACTGGTGAACGAGGAGCTGATGGCCGACTGGGCGCAGATCCGCGTCGAGGGTGGCTGGGGCAATCCCGGCCTCTACGGCAATATCGGCTGGGGCGGCACCGTCCAGGGCACGGGCGGCTCGACCGGCACGCCCTCCTCCTTCGACCGTTATCGCAGGGCCGGTGCGGCGGCGCGCCTCATGCTGGTCCAGGCTGCGGCGCAGGAATGGAACGTGCCCGCCGCCGAGATCGAGGTCGAGAAGGGCATGCTGCGCCACAGGACGCGCTATGCCAGCTTCGGCAATGTCGTGGCCCGGGCCGCTGCGCTGCCGGTCCCGCAGGAGGTGCCGCTCAAGAAGCCGGAGGACTGGATCTATATCGGCAAGGATCGCCAGACGCTCCGGAAATATGACAGCCTCGCCAAGTCGACCGGCCGCCAGAATTTCACGATCGATGTCCGGCTGCCGGGCCTGCTCACCGCCGTGATGATCCACCCGCCCCGTTTCGGCGCGAAGGTCAGGGCGGTCGATGCCACGCGCGCAAAGGCCATGCGCGGCGTGGTCGATGTCGTGCAGGTGCCGCGCGGCGTCGCGGTGGTGGCCGACAACATGTGGCGGGCCTTGAAGGCCCGCGAGGCGGTGACGGTCGAATGGGACGAGAGCGGCGCGGAGACGCGCTCCACGGCAGAAATCCTCGCCGGCTACCATGCGCTGGCGAAGCAGACGGGCAAGGCCGTTGCCGCCGATACCGGCAATGTCGGCAGCGCCCTCGCCTCGGCAGCGAAGGTGCTGGAGGCGACGTTCGAGTTCCCCTATCTCGCCCATGCCGCGCTCGAGCCGATGAACGCCATCGCCCGGATCGAGAATGGCCGTGTCGAGGTCTGGGGCGGGCACCAGATGCCGGATATCTACCAAGCCATCGCGGCAGGCATCGCCGGCGTCACGCCGGACAAGGTGACGCTCCATGTCATGAAGACCGGCGGCGGCTTCGGCCGACGTGCGGTGATTGACGGCGATGTGATTGCCGAGGCTGTTTCCGTGTCGAAGGCCGTCGGCGGGCGGCTGGTCCGGGTTCAATGGACGCGCGAGGACGACATGCGCGCCGGGCGCTACCGGCCGGCCTATGTGCACCACCTCAAGGCCGGGCTCGATGCCTCGGGCAATGTCATCGCCTGGCAGAACCATATTGTCGGCCAGTCGATTGTCGGCGGCACGCCCTTCGAGGCCGGCATGGTGAAGAACGGCGTCGATGTCACCTCGGTCGAGGGTGCGGCCGAACTGCCCTACGCCTTCCCGAACATGCGCGTCGAACTGACCACAACGACCACCGGCGTGCCGGTGCTCTGGTGGCGCGCGGTCGGTTCCACCCACACGGCCTATGCGGTCGAGACCTTCATCGATGAACTCGCGGCCGCTGCCGGCAAGGACCCTGTCGCCTTCCGACTCGACCTGCTGAAGGACCATCCCCGCCATGCCGCGGTGCTGAAACTGGCAGCCGAGAAGGCCGGCTGGGAAACGCCCCTGCCGCCGGGCCGGTTCCGGGGTGTCGCGCTGGCGGAATCCTTCGACACGATCGCGGCGGAGATCGCCGAGATCTCGGTGGAGGGCAACCAACCCCGGGTCCATCGCGTCACCTGCGCCCTCGATTGCGGCATCGCCGTCAATCCCGACAACGTCCGGGCCCAGATGGAAGGCGGGATCGGCTTCGGCCTCGGCGCCATCCTGAAATCGCGGATCACGATGGATCAGGGTCGCGTCGTCGAGGGCAATTTCGACGGCTACGAGGTGCTGCGGCTCAACGAGATGCCCGTCGTCGACGTGCATATCCTGCCCTCGGCCGAAGCGCCGACCGGCGTCGGCGAACCCGGTGTGCCGCCGATCGGCCCGGCCGTGGCCAATGCCTATTTCGCGGCAACGAAACGCCGGATCCGCGCCCTGCCGTTCAACCGGCCCGAGAACAGCTGAGGCGGCAGCGGGTCGCCTCAGGCATCGTGCCCGATAAAGCCGCCCGATTGCCGCGCCCAGAGATCGGCATAGATCCCGCCCCGGCGGATCAGCTCCGTATGCGTGCCCTCCTCGACCACCTGGCCCTTGTCGAGCACGACGAGGCGATCCATCGCCGCGATGGTGGAGAGGCGATGGGCGATGGCGATGACCGTCTTGCCATGCACGAGCAGGCCGAGGCTTTCCTGGATCGCGGCCTCGATTTCGGAATCGAGCGCCGAGGTCGCCTCGTCGAGCACGATGACCGGCGCATCCTTGAGGAAGACCCGGGCGATCGCGATGCGCTGACGCTGCCCGCCGGAAAGCTTCACCCCGCGTTCGCCCACCTGCGCCTCGTAGCCGCGCTGGCCCTGCGCATCGACAAGGTCGCGGATGAACCCATCGGCATGCGCGGCCTTCGCGGCGGCAATCACGCGGGATTCCGGCGCATCCGGCCGGCCGTAGCGGATATTCTCCGCGACGGACCGGTGCAGCAAAGCCGTGTCCTGCGTCACCACGGCGATCTGCGCGCGGAGCGATTCCTGCGCGACCGTGCTGATCTCCTGCCCGTCGATCAGGATCCGCCCGGCCTTGACATCGTAGAGACGCAGCAGCAGCGCGACGAGCGTGCTCTTGCCCGCCCCGGAACGGCCGACAATGCCCACCTTCTCGCCCGGCCGGATCGTCAGCGAAAGCCCGTCCAGCGCATGGCGGCCATTGCCGTAATCAAACGTCACCGCCTCGAACCGGATCTCGCCCCGGACCGGTGCAAGCGCCGGGGCGCCGGGCCTGTCCAGCACGGTGAGCGGCTGGGAGAGGAGCCCGGCACCGTCGCGCACCGTACCGAGCGCCTCGAACAGGGCCGAGGTTTCCCAGAGGATCCATTGCGACATGCCCTGCAGCCGCAGGGCCAGCGCGATGGCCACCGCGATGGCGCCGATGCTGACAATCTCGGCATGCCAGAGCAGCACCGAAAGGCCCGCCAGCGCGGCCAGCATCACGAAATTCTGGAGATGCAGCAGCGCATTCAGCACCGTCACCAGCCGCATCTGCCGGTGCACGGTGCCAAGGAACGGCATCATGCTCTCGCGCGCGTAATCCGCTTCGGCGCGCGAATGAGCGAAGAGCTTCACCGTGGCCATGTTGGTGTAGCTGTCGACGATCCGGCCGGTCATCCGCGCGCGCGCATCGGCCTGCGCCTCGGAGATCCGCCCGAGCTTCGGGATGAACACCACCAGCGTCAGCACATAGGTGCCGGCCCAGACGAAGAGCGGCGTGGCGAGCCGCCAGTCGGCACTGGCGAGATAGACCAGCGCTGCGAGCACGTAGACTGCGAAATAGACGAGGACATCGCACATCTTCGTCGTCGCCTCGCGCACGGCGAGCGCGGTCTGCATCACGGTCGTGGCGATCCGCCCGGCCATCTCGTTCTGGAAGAAGGTCAGGCTCTGCTCGAGCAGGTAGCGATGGGCCAGCCAGCGCACGCGCATCGGGAAATTGCCCGCCATGCCCTGATGGAACACGAATTCCCAGAGGAGGTGCAGGGCGGGCGCGACCAGCGCGATCAGCACCAGCAGCCCGGTCAGGCGCGCGCCGTTGCGCTCGAAAAAGCCCTCGCGGCTTTCCTGCGCCAGCCAGTCAACGAGCGTGCCGATCATCGAGAAGATCGACACTTCCACCACCGCGATCAGCGCGGACAGGAAGGTGATGACGGCCAGCAACATCCAGACCGGCCGGATATAGTGCCAGAGGAAGGCCGCGAGCCCGGGCGGCGGCATGCCCGGCCTCTCGGCCGGGAACGGATCAAGTCGGGATTCAAACCATCGGAACATGCGGGCAGGCTTACCCGCCTTTCATGTCCGCTCAAAGACCGCGCGTCTCGGCTCCTGACACGGGATGTCAGCGGCCGTGCTGTTTCCGCCAGGCCTCGAATTCGCCCTTCGTGCCCGGATCGGTCGGCGGATAGAGCCCGAGGATCGAGCGGCCGCCCTGCACCTTCTCCAGCACGAAATCCTCGAAGGCGGTCATCTCCACCGCCTCGTCGGCGATCTCTGCCGCGATCCCCGCGGGGATGACGATCACGCCCTCGCGGTCCCCCACCACCACGTCGCCCGGCCAGACCGGGACATCGCCGCAGCCGATCGGCACATTGATGTCGAGCGCCTGATGCAGCGTGAGATTGGTCGGCGCCGAAGGGCGGTTATGATAGGCCGGGAACGGCATCTCGGCGATTTCCGGGCTGTCGCGGAAGCCGCCATCGGTCACCACTCCGGCTGCGCCGCGCACCATCAGCCGCGTGACGAGGATGGAGCCGGCCGAGGCTGCCCGCGGATCCTTCCGGCTGTCCATCACCAGCACCGCGCCGGGCGGGCATTCCTCCACCGCCTTGCGCTGCGGATGCGCGCGGTCCTGGAAGACGCTGATCGGGTTAAGATCCTCCCGCGCGGGGATGTAGCGCAGGGTGAAGGCCTCGCCGACCATGTTCGGGAGGTTCGGGTTGAGCGGCCGCACATCCTGCAGGAACTGGTTGCGGAGACCGCGCTTGAACAAAGCGGTGCAGAGCGTCGCGGTGGAGACGCCCATCAGCTTGGCGCGGATGGCGGGGGTGAGTGCGGACATGGCAGGCCTCAGAAGATCACCGGCTCGCTGACGGGCGCGCCGAATTCGGTTTCCAGGAAGTCGAAATCGCAGCCCTGATCGGCCTGCTTGATATGGCGCGAGAACATCCAGCCATAGCCGCGCTCGTAGCGGGGCGGCGGCGGCTTCAGCGCGGCGCGGCGGGCGGCGAGTTCCGCATCCGGCACGTCCAGCGAAATCGTCCGGTTCGGCACGTCGATGCTGATCCGGTCCCCGGTCTTCACCAGCGCCAGCGGCCCGCCGACATAGCTCTCCGGCGCCACATGGAGGATGCAGGCGCCATAGGAGGTGCCGCTCATCCGGGCATCGGAGAGGCGAACCATGTCGCGCACGCCCTGTTTCAGCAGCTTCCTCGGGATCGGCAGCATGCCCCATTCCGGCATGCCCGGCCCGCCAAGCGGCCCGGCATTGCGCAGCACGAGGATCGTGTCCTCGGTGACGTCGAGATCCTCGCGGTCGATATTCGCCTTGAGCGAAGGGTAATCGTCGAAGACGAGCGCCGGCCCGGAATGCGTGAGGAATTTCTGCGCGCAGGCCGAGGGCTTCATCACGCAGCCATCCGGCGCGAGATTGCCCTTCAGCACCGCCAGCGCCCCCTCCTTGTAGATCGGGTTGTCGAGCGGGCGGATCACGTCGTCATTGAAGACCTGCGCTCCCTCGAGGCATTCGGCCCAGCTCTTTCCGGTCACGTTGATCTGCGTCAGGTCCAGCATCGGCTTCAGCCGCGACATCAGCCCCAGCAACCCACCGGCAAAGTAGAAATCCTCCATCAGGTAGGTGCTGCCGGAGGGCCGGATATTGGCGATGACCGGGACATGCCGGCTCGTCGCATCGAAATCCGCGAGGCCGATCTTGTGGCCGGCCCGCCGCGCCATGGCGAGCACATGGATCACGGCATTGGTGGAGCAGCCCATCGCCATCGCCACGACGATGGCATTGCGATAGGCCTGCTCCGTCTGGATCTTCGCCGGCGTCAGGTCCTCCCAGACCATGTCGACGATCCGCCGGCCGGCCTCGGAGCACATGCGGATATGGTTCGCATCCGCCGCGAGGATGCTCGAACTGCCCGGCAGCGTCATCCCGATCGCATCGGCCAGGGCGGTCATCGTCGCCGCCGTGCCCATCGTCATGCAGACGCCGTAGGAGCGGGCAATGCCGGTCTGCATCTCGTTCCAGTCCCGGTCGGTGATGGTGCCGGCGCGGCGCTCGTCCCAGTATTTCCAGAGATCGGAACCCGAGCCCAGCGCCTTGCCCTGCCAGTTGCCGCGCAGCATCGGCCCGGCCGGCACGAAGATCGCCGGCACGTTGGCGCTGGTCGCCCCGAGCAGCAGACCCGGCGTGGTCTTGTCGCAACCGCCCATCAGCACCACGCCATCCACCGGCTGCGAGCGGATAAGCTCTTCCGTCTCCATCGCCAGGAAGTTGCGGTAGAGCATCGTCGTCGGCTTGACGGTGCTTTCCGAGAGCGAGATCGCCGGCAATTCCACCGGGAACCCGCCGGCCATCAGCACGCCGCGCTTCACATCCTCGACGCGGGTCTTGAAATGCGCATGGCACTGGGCGAAATCCGACCAGGTATTGAGGATCCCGATGATCGGGCGGCCTTTGAACTCGTCATCGGCAAAGCCCATCTGGTTCATGCGGCTGCGATGGCCGAAGGAACGCAGGTCATCCGGGGCGAACCAGCGCTGCGAACGCAGGTCCTTGAGTGTCTTGCGGGTCATGCCTGCCTCCGGCCGGTCATTCGGCAGCGGCCGCGCGGGCGCGCCAGCCATCGAGAATGCGCGCCAGCTCCGCGCGCTCCTGCGGGTTGAGCTCCGGCAGGCCCGGCAGCCGGACCGGCCCGACCGGGCGGCCCATCAGCCCCATCGCTTCCTTCACCACGGTGACATTCGCGCCGTTGCCGTATTTCGTGCGCATCGCTTCAAAACCGGCAATCGCATCGACGAGCCGCCGCGCCGCCGGATAATCGCCCGCCTCCAGAGCCGACCAGATCGCGAGGGACCGCTCCGGCGCGACATTCACGAGCCCCGAGGTGAAGCCGCGCGCGCCGAGCACATGGAACGGGGCCGCCCATCCTTCCGCCAGCCCGCAGATCCAGACCGCCTTGCTGCCGGCGCTGGCGCGGATGCACTCGGCCAGCAGCATCAGGTTGGTCGAGGCAAACTTGACGCCCGCCACATTCGCATGCGTCGCCACCCGGACGAGATCCGCCACCCCGATCGCGTCCGAGCGGATATAGGCGACGACCGGCAGCGGCACGGCGTCCGCGATCGCCCGGATGTAATCCGCCTGGGATTGCGGCGCCGCGAACGGATCGAGCGGATGATGCACCATCACCGCATCGCACCCCGCCTTCGCGGCCGCCTTGCCGAGCGCGACGGCCTCGCGCAGCGAACGGCCGATCCCGGCGGTGACCTTCGCCCTGCCGGCGGCCGCCTCCGCCGCGACGGCATGGCTCCGCTCGATCTCCGCCATCGTCATCGGATAGAACTCGCCGGTATTCCCGGCCGAGACGATATTGTGGATGCCGGCCTCCGCGATGCCGCGCACCACGGCCGCGACGCCGGCCCAGTCCGGCTCGCCATCCGCCGTGTAGGGCGTGACATGCACGCCCGAAATGCCGCGCAGGGCAGCCACCATCGCTTCACTCGACATAGTCACGGTCCTCAAGTCCGGTGCCAAAGACATGGTTCAGGAAGTGCCGGGCCGAACGCAGGATATGCTGGCGCATCTCCCGCTCGGCGCGTTCGGCATCGCGGGCAGTAATCGCCCTGGCAATGGCACTGTGCTCGCGGAACCCGGCGCGGCGTTCCTCGAGATCGCCGAGCACGGCAAGACGCCGCGCATGGTCATACATCCGCTGGCTGTCGAGCCGGCTCTGCAGGTAGTCACACTGCGCGATGGTCGAGATGGCGCCGTGGAAGCGCTCGTTGAGCGCCACGATCTCCTCGAGATCGCCATGCTCGGTCGCGTGCTCCATCGCCTCGACCAGCCGCGCGAGATCAGCCGCTGCCTCCGCCCCGATCCGGCGGGCCGCGATCCCGGCAATCACGCCTTCGACGGCAGCCCGGGCCAGCGCCATCTCGTAGGCGCGGCGCGGGCCGAACAGCACGAAGACACCGCGGCGGGCCTCGATCCGCACCAGCCCCTCTCCCTCGAGCATCCGCAGCGCATCCTTGACCGGCGTGGTGCTGATCCGGAGCAGGTCCGCCAGCTCGCGCTCGTGCAGGCGTTCGCCCTCGCGGAACCGCCCGGCGATGATCAGCCCGCGCAGGCGCTCGTGCACATGCTCGCGCAGGCTGCGCAGGAGATGCGGATCGACCGGCTCGATGCCGGCTGCCGGCTCGCTCGTGGATTCGCGGTGACCCCTGTCCATGGACGCCTCGCTGGAATGCTCCGGCAGAGACAGCATGTTTCGCCGCGAACTGCAATCTGAAATTTCAGATTTCAATTCCCGACAAGGCGTGGTACGGACATCGCCGGTGAAGCTCACAACCGCCGGTTCAACGGCGGATCCGACCAGGAGGAACGTGGATGAAAGACCTGTCGAAAGCCCTACTCGGCCTCATGGCCCTGGCCGTCCTGCCGGGCGCTGCCCATGCGCAGGCGGATTACCCCTCGAAGACGGTCACGATCGTCGTTCCCTTCGCAGCAGGCGGCACCACGGACATGCTGGGGCGCATCCTCGCCGACCGGCTGAGCCAGCGCCTCAAGGGCACCTTCATCGTCGAGAACAAGGCCGGCGCGGGCGGCAATATCGGCGTCTCGGCGGTCGCGAAGTCCACGCCGGACGGCTACACGCTCGGCATGGGCACGGTCTCGACCCATTCGATCAATCCGAATGTCTACAAGGCGATGCCCTATGACCATGTGAAGGATTTCATCCCGCTCTCGCTGGTGGCCTCCGTGCCGAACATCCTGCTGGTCAACCCCGAGGTGAAGGCGAACACGGTGCCCGAACTCGTGGCCTTCCTGAAATCCGAGCCGGGCAAGCATGCTTTCGCCTCCTCGGGCGCCGGCACCTCGATCCATCTCGCGGGCGAATTGTTCAAGCTCGCCTCGGGCACGGACATCATCCACGTGCCCTATCGCTCCAGCGGGCAGATCACCAATGACCTGCTGGCCGGCAAGATCCTGATGACCTTCGACAACATCACCGTCGCCTGGCCGCATGTCCAGGCGGGCAAGCTGAAGGCCCTCGCCACCGCCACCCCGGCGCGCCTTCCCTTCGCCAAGGACATGCCCGCGATGAGCGAGTTCTATCCCGGCTTCGCCGCGACGTCCTGGCATGGCATCTTCGCGCCAGCCGGCACGCCCAAGGCCATTGCCGACAAGCTGACAGCGGAGATCCAGGCGATCCTGCGCGAGCCGGAAACCATGGAAAAGCTCACCAAGGTCGGCGTCACACCGATCGGTTCCACGCAGGCCGAATTCGCCGATCACATCGCCAAGGAAACCGCGCGGTGGAAGGATGTGGCCGGCAAGGCGAATATCAAGCTCGACTGACACGCCCCGATTGCGCGCCGGCACCTCTCCCCGCCGGCGCCCATCACCCCCGCATCCTCCCCGGATCGCGGGGGTTCTTCGTTTCAGCCCTCGGCGATATCGGCCACCCGGCCGCCGGTCAGCCGGACGAGATCGTCGAAGGTCAGGCGGAACACGGCATTGGGTGTGCCGGCCGCCGCCCAGATCTCGGCATGCCGGCCGAGGGTCTCGTCGAGCAGGGTGAGGAGCGGCGTGGCATGGCCGACCGGCGGAATGCCGCCGATGGCGAAGCCCGTCACGTCGCGCACGAAGGTGGCATCGGCCCGGCCGATCGGCTCGCCCAGAAGGGCTGCGACCTTCGCTTCCGAAACGCGGTTCGGGCCGGATGCGACCACCAGCACCGCCCCGCCGCTGGCCGCCCGGAAGACGAGCGACTTGGCGATCTGCGCCACGGTGCAGCCGACTGCCGCTGCGGCATCGGCGGCGGTGCGGGTGGAAGCCTCGAATTCGAGCACGGAATAGTCCGGACCGAGAACGGCTTGCACCCGCAGGGCGGTGGGGTTGGTGGCGGGCTTCATGGCAGGAGCAGCCTTTCCGTCAGGCGGCCTTGCCCGCATTGTTGAGCACCACATCCAGCTGCGGCTTGGTGTTGATGGTCTGGAAGACCACGCAATAGCGTTCCGTGAGTTTGAGCAGCGAGGCGAGCTGTTCCTCGCTGGCCTCGGTCTCCACCTCGAAGCGCAGGCGGATCGCCCGGAACCCGACCGGCGCATCCTTGGCAACGCCGAGCGTGCCCCGGAAATCGAGATCGCCCTCGGCAAAGACCTCCGCCGAATCGAGCGTGATGCCGAGCGCCGTCGCAACCGCCTTCAGCGTCACGCCAGCACAGGCGACGAGCGCCTCGAGCAGCATGTCGCCGGAGCAGAGTTCCAGCCCCGAGCCGCCGGTAGCCGGGTGGAGGCCCGCCTCGACGATCGCCTTGCCGGTTTCCAGCTTGCAGGTGATGCCCTCGCCGATTGTGCCACGCGCCTTGAGCGTGATCACGGCCGCATCCGGCGCCTCGCGGTATTTCGCCTTGATCGGGGCCTGGAGGGCACGGAGGGCTTCGGCATCGACACTCATATTCCAGCACCTTGGATGAGGCCGTCCTCGCGCGCGGGCGGTTCGGCCAATGTTGCGTTCAACGCTTTCAGGATGCGCCGCTTTTCCGCATCGAACGCCTCGGAATGGCGTTGGCGCGGCCGGGGAAGGGCCACCTCGAAGCTCCGGGCGATCCGCCCGGGATTGGGCTGCATGATGACGATTCGGGTCGCCAGAACAAGCGCCTCCTCAATATCATGCGTCACCAGCACCAGCGTCGGGCGATAGCGCTCCCACAGGGTGATCAGATGGTCCTGCAGGTCGGCGCGGGTGAAGGCATCGAGCGCGGAGAAGGGCTCGTCGAGCAGCAGCACATGCGGCTCGGTGACAAGCGCCCGCGCAAGAGCCACGCGCTGGCTCTGCCCGCCGGACAATTCACGTGGCCATTTCGCGCCGTAGCGGCCGAGGCCGACCCGCTCGAGCGCCTCGGCCACCTTCGCCTGCCGCGCCGCCGGCGGCAGGGCGGCAAGACCGAAGGCGACATTGTCCGCCACGCTCAGCCAGGGCAGCAGGCGCGGCTCCTGGAAAACGATGCCGACCAGCGGATGCGGATCGCGGATCACCTCGCCCTCCACCTCCACCGTGCCATGGCTGGCCTGGTCGAGGCCGGAAATCAGGCGGAGCAGGGTACTCTTGCCGCAGCCGGACCCGCCGACCAGCGCGACGATCTCGCCCTGCTGGACCGTGAGGTCGATGCCGCCGAGAGCATGCGCGCCATTCGGATAGGTCTTGCCGAGATTGCGGATCTCCAGCATGGCTCAGCGCCCTCCGGCATAGACATCCTGCCAGCGCAGGAGCGGGGCGAACAGCGCCGAGACCAGCCCGTCGGTGATCTTGCCGAGCACGGCAAAGAGCAGGATCGCCGCCACGATCTGGTCCGGCTTGCCGAGCTGCTGGCCATCCACCAGCAGGTAACCGAGGCCCTCGGAGGCGCCCATGAACTCGGCCGCGACGACGAACATCCAGCCAAGACCCAGCCCGCCGCGGAGGGCGAGAACGAAGGAAGGCAGGATCGCCGGGAGCAGGATGCGCCGGACAAGGCCGAACGGAGGCAGGCGGAAGACGCGGCCAACCTCGACGATCTTGCGATCAATGCCGAGGATCGCGCCCATGATGCCGAGATAGACCGGGAAGAACACGCCCACCGCGATGAGGGCGACCTTGGAGGCCTCGAAAATCCCGAACCACAGGATGAAGAGCGGCACCCAGGCGATCGAAGGAACCGCGCGCAAGCCCTGCAGGGTCGGGTCGACCAGCCTGCGCGTCAGCGTGGAATAGCCGCCCAGCGCCCCGAGCATCGTGCCGGCCAGCACGCCGAGCGCGAAACCGGTGAAGACGCGTGCGGAGGTGGCCAGCATGTGGCGGAGCAACTCGCCACCCTGCGCCAGTTCAACCAGAGTGGCCGCGATCCGCGAAGGCGGCGGCAGCAGCCTGCCGCTGACCAGCCCCTGCCGGACGAGCACCTCCCAGAGGATGGCCAGCACCAAAGGCAGGACCAGACCCAGCCCGTCCGGCAGGTGCCGGAACCGGGCGGCTCTGGGCCGATCGGCGGGATCACGCGCAGGTGCTTCCGACGTGCTGAGTTCGAGATTGCTCATGGGCCCCCCTGCCCTCGCCCTGTCACAGAACAACGCGGCCCGGAAGGGGCCGCGTCATCCCGTCGATATGGAGCATTCAGTGCGTGGCGGCCAGAAGGCTGCCATCGACGAGATCGGCAACCACGGCCTTGACGTTGACATCCGGCTTGATCACGCCCGCCTTCTGGAGCGCAAGGCCCGCCTCGGTGATGGCATCGATCTGCGCGGCGCCGATCTTCGAATGGCTGAGATCGGTCCGCTCCGAGAGCTGCTTCGCGATCACGGCTTCCGGCAGCCTGGTGGCGGCAACGAGATAGGCCTTCACCTGGTCCGGATTGGCCTGCGACCAGGCCCGCGCCTTCTCGTAGGTGGCGAGCACGCGGCGGACCAGGGCCGGGTGATCCTTCGCAAAGGCCTCGCGGACATTGAGGATGCCCCAGGTGTTCGCCTCCTTCTTGCGGAAGAAGATGGTCGCCTTGTCCTCGAGTTCGGCCGCCGCCATCATCGGGTCGAGACCCGCCCAGGCATCGACATCCTTGCGGGCCAGCGCCGTGCGGCCATCGGCATGCTGGAGCAGGACGAGCGTGATGTCCTTCTCGGTCAGGCCGGCTTCCTGCAGCGCCCGGACGAGGAAGATATGCGGATCGGTGCCGCGGGTGGCGGCGACGCGCTTGCCCTTGAGATCGCCGACTTTCGTGATGCCCGTGCCTTCGCGGGTCAGCAGGGCCGTCCATTCCGGCTGCGAATAGACATAGATCGACTTGATCGGGTTGCCGTTGATCTTGCCGATCAGCGCGGCGGCACCAGCGGTCGAGCCGAAATCGAGGGACCCCGCATTGAGGAATTCCAGCGCCTTGTTCGACCCGGCCGACTGGACCCAGCGGATCGTGATGCCGTCCTTCTCGAATTCCTTCTCGAGCAGCTTCTGTTCCTTCAGCGCCAGCGAAACCGGGTTGTAGGTCGCCCAGTCGATCCGGATCTCCTTGGGCGGCTCGGCCGCAACGGCAGGAGCCAGCGCGAGGCCGAAAGCGGCAGCAGCGAGAAGCGGGAAAGCGCGGCGGGAAATCATCGGTGGAACCTCCATGTCGTACGGCAAAACATACGGATCGTTCCGATATTCCAAACAAAGATTTTGGAATAAGGATATTCCCAATCGTGAAATGGCCGCGCTGGGGGCCGGAATCGAACGGGCTTTCCTGCCTCCGCGGGCGCGTAGAGAAAACCTTGCTTTGCCGGGGCCGGATTTTGGAAACACCGCCCGGGCCGGCGGCAGTGGCGCGTTCGCTTCGTCGGATGAGTTTGGTGGGCCCGGCAGGACTCGAACCTGCAACCAGACCGTTATGAGCGGCCGGCTCTAACCATTGAGCTACAGGCCCCTTGCCAGAGGCGCCCTCCTTTTTGCGTGACCGCGCCGACATTGCAAGCCCCGGCTCGGGCTGCCCGCCGGGAACTGCCGACCCGGACATCATTCCCTGTCTGAGGTGGAATACGATCTTTGTCCGATTGATCGGACAAAGATCCTTAACCACGGAGCGAAAACCCCGTTCCGCCGTCTCGCGGTCGCTTTCTCGCCGCATTGCAACATCAAACGGGCCGGCCCTGCGCCGGACATGGGGTCTGGCGCGCAACCCGAAGGAGATGCCGGTTTTGCGGATCATCCTAGGAACAGCGCTGATGGCGGGACTTGCGACCCCGGCTTTCGCGCAGAATGTCTGGCATACCAGCTATTACGGGCAGGAACTGGCCGGACGGAAAACCGCCTCGGGCGAGCGATTCAACCCGGGCGCGCTGACGGCAGCCCACCGGACGCTGCCTTTCGGCACCAAACTCAAACTCACCAATGTCCAGAACGGACGGTCGGTCATCGTCCGGATCAATGATCGCGGGCCGTTCGTCCGCGGCCGGATGCTGGATGTCTCGCGCGGCGCGGCTTCGGCGCTCGGCTTTGTCGGGCAGGGAACCGCCCGGCTGAAGGTGGAGCCCCTTTCTGCCATGGCCAGCCTTTCCGAGGCCCGGCCGGTTGACAGGACCACCCCGGCCCCGGCATCGGAAGAGGGGGAATCCACCCCCGAGACCGACGGCCTGATCCATCGTGGCGACCGAGCCCTTTTCAATTAGCGACATTCCCTGTCCGTCCGGGCGCCTCGGCATCATGCCGCTGCCCGGCCGGACAGGCACACCGGCGGATGATCTCGCCCGCATCCGCGCCTGGCGCCCGGGCCTGATCGTCTCGCTGGTCGAACCGGAGGAATGGACAGTCTTCGGACTGGGCGCCCTGCCGGTCGAACTCGCCGCGACAGCGGAATCCGTCCTCGCCTTACCCATTCCCGATTACGGCATCCCGGCACCGGAAACCGATGTCCCCGCCATGCTGGACAGGGCGGCTGCCACCTTGCGCGCCGGCGGCGCCGTGCTCCTCCATTGCCAGGGCGGGCGCGGCCGGTCCGGCATGATCGCGGCGCGGCTGCTCGTCATGGCCGGCGCCACGCCCGAGGAGGCGATCCGCCTCGTCCGGATCTCCCGCCCGGGCGCCATCGAGACCGCGGCGCAGGAAGCCTGGATTGCCATGCCCGGTTGAGGCATCAGGCCTCGCCATGATAGGAGGCGGCACAAGAGGAGGCGAGATGACCGAGATCCTGACCCTTTTCCCCACCCGCCTCTACCGCGCCGAGCTGGACAACCCGACCCTCATCGAGGATCTGGCCCGGACCAGCGAGGCCTTGTCCGTCGATGACGAGGCCGGCCGGAAATGGTGCCGGAAGAACGGCTATCCCGGCTACACCTCCTATGCCTCGCTGGACGATCTCCCCTGGCGCTTCCCGGAATTCAAGGCGCTGGCAAAGCTGATCGACCCGCATGTCCGGGAATTCGCGCGCCTGCTCGAATTCGATCTCGGGCGCGGCAAGCTGGCCATGGATTCGTTCTGGGTGAACATCCTGCCGGAAGGCGGCTTCCACGCCGCCCATATCCATCCGCACAGCGTGATTTCCGGCACCTTCTATGTCGCTGTCCCGAAAGGCGCGAGCGCGCTGCGCCTCGAGGATCCACGCCATGCCATGATGATGGCCTCGCCGCCGCGCAAGGCGAAGGCCGGGCTGGAAAACCGCGCCTTCGTGAGCATCGAGCCGCAGCCCGGCACCCTGCTGCTCTGGGAGAGCTGGCTCCGGCACGACGTGCCGATGAACCGCTCTGCAGAAGACCGGATCTCCGTCAGCTTCAACTACAACTGGGTCTGAGGCCGCACACTGGAGGCCGGTCCCCGGGCTGCAGGCTTGACGTCAAATAACAAACCATACAGTATGGTATTGTTATTTTGAACGGAGATCGCGATGAACCTCTTCCTGATCGGAGCCTCCCTCGGAGCGCTGGCCATCTGCCTCGTCCATGTCATCGCCGGCGGGCGCCATATCGTCCGGCCGCTGCTGGCGGATACGCATCTGCCGCGCATGGCGAAATGGACGCTCTACATGTGCTGGCATTTCGTGACGATCACGCTGGTCGGCATGGCGCTCGCCTATCTCCTTGCCGCGCAGCCGGAGGGGAACCGAACCCTCGCGGTCTTCGCCACGGGTGCCGCCGCGCTTTACGCGCTGACGAATATCGGCATGAATGTCGTGCTGGGCCTGCGGCATTCCCGCCACCCGCAATGGATGATGTTCACGCCGCTGGCGGCCCTCGGGGCGGCGGGGCTCTGGATCTAGGGAATATGCAGGGAACCGGACGGATGAAGAAGACGGACTGGCTGGATCTAGGCCTGTCCCTTCTGGCTGAATCCGGCCCCGATTCCCTCACCATCGACACGGCCTGCCAGAAGGCCGGGCGCTCGAAGGGCTCCTTCTACCACCATTTCGAGACGATCGACGCCTATCTGCTGGCTTTGGCCGAGGCCTGGCGCGAACGGCATACCGAGGCCGTGATGCGGCAGGTCCAGAAAGCCGGCACGGCAGAAGAGAAGCTCGAGGCCCTGAACATCGCGACGAGCCAGCTCGACCAGCGGATCGATCAGGCCATGCGCAGTCTCGCCACCCGGCATCCCGGCATCACCGAGATCTGCGCCTGGGTTGACCGGCACCGCACCGGGTTCCTCGCCCGGCTGCACGAGGCCACCGGCATCCCGCCGGAAACGGCGCTGGTGCTGGCCCGGATCGAATATGCGGCCTTCCTTGGCCTCTCGATCCTCGAACCGGCCTCGACGCCTGCCGAACGGCAGGCGCTCTACCGGCGCTTCCTCGCACTGCTGAAGCGCTGAGGCTCAGAGGGCCGGCACGGGCCGGGGGCGGCCTTCCTCGTCGATCGCCACGAAGGTGAAGGTCGCATCCGTCACCTTCTCGCGCTGATGCGTGATGAAGCGCTCGGCCCAGGCCTCGATATGGATCTTCATCGAGGTCCGGCCGATCTTCTCGACCTCGGTATAGACACAGAGCACGTCGCCCACCTTGACCGGCCGGATGAAGGTCATCGCATCGACGGCCACGGTGACGACGCGCCCGCGCGACCGACCGACGCCGCAGATGCCGCCGGCCTGGTCCATCCGGCTCATCACCCAGCCGCCGAAAATATCGCCATTGGCGTTGGTATCCGCCGGCATCGCGATGGTGCGGACGGTCAACTCGCCGCGCGGCGTTTCCGTGGGCTCAGCCATGGCCGAGTTCCTCGCAGACCATCCGCGCCCCGCGCGAAAGCGCCGCCAGCTTGCCATAGGCCGTCGCGGCCGACATCGGCGCCATGCCGCAATTGGTGCAGGGATAGAGCTTTTCCGGCGCCACGAATTTCATCGCCTGACGGATCGTCTCGGCCACCTGTTCCGGCGTCTCCACGGTGTCGGACGCCACATCGATGCAGCCGACCAGCACATCCTTGCCGTCGAGCAGCCGGATCAGGTCCATCGGCACGCGGGAATTGCGGCATTCGAGGCTGACCTGGTCGATCTTCGACCGGGCGATGACCGGAAAGGTCTCCTCGTAATGGCGCCACTGGTCGCCGAGGCCAGCCTTCCAGTCGATATTCGCCTTGATGCCGTAGCCGTAGCAGATATGGACCGCCGTGGTGCAGGTCAGGCCCTGCGCCGCCCGTTCGAGCGCCGCCATGCCCCATTCCGCCACCTGCGGCATGTAGACATTCCAGGCCGGCTCGTCGAACTGGATCACGTCGACGCCCAGAGCCTGCAATTCGAGCGCTTCCTCGTTCAATACGGCGGCAAAGGCCATGGCGAGATCCTCGCGGCGGCCGTAATGCACGTCGGCAATCGTATCGACGATGGTCATCGGGCCCGGCAGGGTGAATTTCAGCCCGCCCTTCCGGTGGGCGCGCGCCGCCATCGCCTCGGCGCGATGGACCGGGGCCTTCCGCCGGATCGGGCCGACAACCGTGGGCACCTCCGCGTTGTAGCGGTTGTTGCGGATGCCCATGACGGTCTTCCGGTTGAAATCGATCCCGTCGAGATTGGCGAGGAACCCGTGCACGAAATGCACGCGCGCCTGCTCGCCATCGCCCACGATGTCGATCCCCGCATCTTCCTGCAGCTTCACCGCAAGGATGGTGGCATCGAGCTTGGCCTGCTCGAGAAGGGCCCCTTCAAGCCGCCAGGGCGCCCAGAGCTTCTCCGGCTCGGCCAGCCAGCCCGGCTTGGGCAGCGAACCGGCAATCGTGGTCTTCAGCATGGTCATCCCCCGGAAACATCAAGCGGCCAGACCTGTCGCGCCGGAGGCGATCCGTCAAGATCAGCCGGGCGGTCGACGCACGATTCCGTCCTTGATGAAGACCCGGAACGGCGTCGTTCCCTGCGCCGAGCCGTCCTTCGTGCGCCAGCGGCCCTCGGTGCAGAGGATGCCGCCGGCGATCGGAACGGCGGTGAACTCGGCCTCGTTGAGGAAGGTACCCCCCTGCGGGCCCGGAATGAGGACCGTGAAATCGGTCGTGCATTTGCCGCCCGCGACCACGGGCTGATAGCGGTCGATCATCACGCCGCCCCCGCCGGTACTCTCGAACGGATTGGTCAGGACCGGCCAGCTCTCATAGGCTTCCGACGCGGAAACGGCCTTGCCGACCATCATGGCGAAGATGAAGCCGAGCGAGATGAGCGAACCGGCATAGATCAGGCGAAACATGAACACCTCCTGTTGTTTCTCCTGAAACACACGAGGAGCCCCGCCGGATGCATCGATCAGGCGGCAGCCATCCGCAAGGCCGCGCGCTGTCGCCAGATCAGGTAGCCGACCACGAGCAGGTTGACCGCATTCCACGCCACGCCGTTGAGGAAGGCGAGCCGGTAGGATTGCGTCCAGTCGAAGATCACGCCGGAAATGTAGCCGCCGAACGCCATGCCGAAGATGGTGGCGGAGACCACGAAGCCGATCCGCGCCCCGGCCTCGCGCGGGGGCAGGAATTCCCGGCAGATCACGGCATACATCGGCACGATGCCACCCTGGAACAGGCCGAAGATGCCGGAGATGATGTAGAGCGAGGAGAGCCCGTTGAAGAAGAGATAGAGCAGCAGCGCCGTGCCCTGCATGATCGAGCCGATCAGCAGGGTCGCCGCGCCGCCGATCCGGTCGGAGACGAGGCCCGAGCCGATCCGGCTGATGATGCCGAGGAACAGCATCAGCGACAGCATCTCCGCCCCGCGCGCGGCGCCATAGCCGAGATCGCCGCAATAGGCGACGAGATGGACCTGCGGCATCGACATGGCGACACAGCAGGCAAAGCCGGCCACGATCAGCAGCGCCTGCAGCATGCCGGGCGACATGCCGAGATCCGCCCGCGCAACCTCGGTGGCGGTTTCGGCCGCGGCATAGACCTTCTGCGCCGGCCGCCGTTTGAACAGGAAGGCCAGCGGGATCACGGTCAGCCCGACAAGGATCCCGATGACGATATAGGTATTCCGCCAGCCGATTTCCGGCATGGCATAGCGGATGAAAAGCGGCCACACCGTCCCGGCAAGGTAGTTGCCGCTGGCCACGACCACCACCGCGAAGCCGCGTCGCTTGACGAACCAGTGAGAGATATCGGCGATCATCGGCGCGAAACCGGTGCCTGCGCCCACCCCCACCAGCAAGCCATGCAGGAGGGTGAAAGTGGTGAGGTTCGGCGCCAGCCCGCCAAGGATGAACCCCGCCGCGAGGCAGCCCCCCGCGATCAGGATCGGCGGGACGATCCCGGTCCGGTCCGACATCCGGCCGAGCACGATCGTGCCGAAGGCGAAGCCGAACATGGTGAAGGTATAGGGCAGCGACGCGGCGCTGCGGTCGACGCCGAATTCCGTCTGCACCTGCGGCAGCACGACGACGATCGCCCACATCCCCACGCCGGCGATCGTGGCGACAAGCAGCGCCAGCCAGAGCCGCACCATGGCATAGGGGCCATCGGGGGCGAAACGGTCGGGGGTGGCAGCGCTGGCAGGGGAATCCATGATGCGCGGAGCCTCCCCTGTCGGAGAGGGCAAGTCAAATGCCGAAATGTGATCGGCCCATTCGCGGGCGTGATCGAAACCACCCTTGATGATTGCTTCGTTGCGCCGGATTGCCCATATGTCGGCCATGGCTTGGGAATCCGACGACCCCTCCAAGAAGCGGGGCTATCATCACGGCAACCTGCGCGAGGCGCTGATCGACGCCGCCCTCCGCCTGATCGGCGAGAAGGGCCCGGGCGGGTTCACCGTGGCCGAGGCGGCGCGGGCGGCCGGCGTTTCCCCGGCGGCGCCCTACCGCCATTTCCGCGACCGTGACGAATTGCTGGCCGATGTCGCCAAGCGCGGCTTCGAGGCCTTTACCGCCCGGCTGCAGGCGGCATGGCAGAACGGGCAGCCGAACCCGCGCGATGCGCTGATGCGCGTCGGCCATGCGTATCTCGCCTTCGCGCGGCAGCAGCCGGCAGCCTATTCGGCGATGTTCGAATCGGGCCTGCCCATGGCCAGCCATCCCGAACTCCATGCCGCCGGCGAGGCCGCCTTCGCCATCCTGCGCGAGGGCTGCGAGGCCGTGCTCGCCACCCTGCCGGCGGAACGGCGCCCGCCCGCCCTGATGGTCGCGCTCCATGTCTGGTCGATGTCGCATGGCGTGGCGAGCCTCTTTGCCCGGGGCGATGCCGCCCGCCGCCCGGTGCCGATGTCGCCGGAGGACCTGCTGGAGGCCGGCGTCCTCGTCTATTTCGACGGGCTGCGGAGCGGCCCGGCCTGACCGGCCGAACCTTTCCAACTTGTCATGATCACCCCTCTTGACGAAACGCACTCCTGATCGCATCTATGTAAATGTGATTTACATTCACATTGAGGAGAGACGGATGTCTGGAATGGTGGCGCGCCTGGATGATTGGGGCAAACCGGCATGGATTGCCGCGATGATCGCCGGATTCGTGCTGTTCTGGCCCATCGGGCTCCTGATTTTGGGTTACATGATCTGGAGTGGTCGCATGGGATGCAACAGCCAATGGGGCGCGTGGGGCGAGGATCGCCGCACCCGCTGGGAACGCAAGATGGAACGGATGCGCGAGAAGATGGAGCGCTGGTCGGCGCACCGCGACAGCGCGGCCGGGGCGGGCTTCCGCCCGACGGGGAACCGGGCCTTCGATGAGTACCGGTCGGAGACGATCCGCCGGCTCGAGGAAGAGGCGACGCAGTTCCGGGATTATCTCGAACGCCTGCGCCACGCCAAGGACAAGGCCGAGTTCGACCGCTTCATGGACGAACGCCGGAACCGCAAGCCGGCCGATGGCGAGGATGAGCCCGAACCGCGCCCGGCGATGTGACGGCAGTCAAGGGTTGCTTCGACTGATACCGCAGAACCCGGCAGGCCTCGCCTGCCGGGTTTTCACGTCGCCTTGTCGCCAAGCGGCCCGGCTTCGGAGGTGCCCGGTCGCGGCTCAAGCCCAAGCCGCGCTTCGATCCGCTCCAGCGAATCCGCGATATGCTCGATCCGCGCCCGGTCAAGGCGCTCGTGCAGCGCCATGATCTCCAGCTCGGCCTTGAGGTTCACCTCATAGTCATGCAGCGCCTGCAGCCGGTCACGCGCCGCCTGCCGGTTCTGGCTCATCATGATGATCGGTGCCTGGATGGCCGCCAGCGTTGACAGCACGAGATTGAGCAGGATGAAGGGATAGGGATCGAACGCGCGCGTGGCCATCACGATATTGGCGCCAATCCAGACCAGCATCACCAGCGCAAAGCCGAGGATGAAGGGCCAGGATCCGCCCCAATAGGCCACCTTGTCGGCGACGCGCTGGCCGAGGGTGAGGCTGTCCTCGTAATCGGCGCTCCAGTTGCGCGAAGCGGCAAGCCGCCGCGCCATATGCTCGAGCACCCGCCGGTCCCGCGGGGAGAGATCCTCCGCGCCCTCGGCGATCAGCCGCTCGGCCAGCTGGCGGATCGCCGCCGACATGGCTCAGCGTTCCTGAACCGCCAGCCGCGCACCCAGCAGCACGAAAGCCGCCGCGAAGCTCCGGCGCAGCCACGCCATCACGGCGGGGCGGCTGACGACATGGTCGCGCATCGCGGCGGCGAAGAGCCCGTACAGTGCGAAGACCACGAAAGTCATCGCCATGAAGACCCCGCTGAGCAGCAGCATCTCCGCCATCGGGCTGGCGGCGTTCCGGTCCATGAATTGCGGCAGGAAGGCCACGAAGAAGATCGAGAGCTTGGGGTTGAGCAGGTTGAGCGCGATCCCGTCGACCAGCACCCGCAGCGTCGAGCGCGGCGTCGCATCGGCCTCGACGCGCATCGCGCCCCGCTCCTTCAGCGTCTGCCACGCCATCCAGAGCAGATAGGCCACGCCGGCATATTTCACGAGGTCGAACAGCAGCGCCGAGGCATGGAGCAGCGCCGTCAGCCCCGTCATCGCCGCAGCGAGATGCGGCAGGATGCCGAGCGTGCAGGCAAAAGCCGCGACGACGCTCGCCTTCCCGCCCCGCCCGAGGCCGGTGGCGATGCTGTAGACCGCGCCCGTGCCCGGCGAGGCCACGACGATGAAGGTGGTGATCCAGAATTCGAGGGTCATGGGCGCTCCTGATCAGGAAGATTCGCGATCAGGGTTTCATGCCCGGCCTCAATTGTCGAGGAAGCTCCGCAGCTTGTTCACTTGGCAGGAGGCTTGCCGGCAGCTGCCAGCTTGGCGTTCAATGCAGCTTTGCGCGCTGCAGTCTCAGCTGGACGCACATAAAAGTGCTGAAACATTTCATCTAGTATATCTAAGCACCATTCAGCTTCATGAGGCTCAACTTCAATAATCTGAAGTTGTGTGACGTCGTTAATGGGGTGCGCCGAAAAATTCCCGAAATTTCTGATAGCATCTATTGCATCACGAAGATTGCCTGGTATGGCCTTTTTCGGATCAGGCTCGCTCAACAAAAGATCAATTTCTTTTGCAAGATCTTTAGATGCATATCCATTCGACCTCAAAACCGATTGAAGACATCGACGCGACAACGCTGCCGAAGCCTTAGGACTGGCCGACAACACAGTTACAGCCTCCCGATAGTCAGAGGCTATGGGCTCAGGGACCTCTTTAGGAACAGGCCCTCTAACTGTTCCTAAAGGATAGACGATACCCGGTCCGCCCCCTCCGCGATCAGTAACTTCAATCATGAATTCTTTGCAATTTGGGCAGATCGCTGTACTCGCAACCCAACCAGTTGGCTCGCCGTGCCTCATTAAGCGCTGCGGGATCCAGTTATCGTGATAATGAACCAAACAATGGGCACATTTCACAGAGTTTTCCTCTTACATAAAAAGGGCCGTTGAGTTCAATTATCCAGGAAGCTCCTGAGCTTCCGGCTGCGGCTCGGATGCTTGAGCTTGCGCAGGGCCTTCGCCTCGATCTGGCGGATACGCTCGCGCGTGACACTGAATTGCTGGCCGACTTCCTCGAGCGTGTGATCGGTATTCATCCCGATCCCGAAGCGCATGCGCAGCACGCGTTCCTCGCGCGGGGTGAGCGAGGCGAGGACGCGCGTGGTCGTCTCGCGCAGGTTGGACTGGATCGCGGCATCGATGGGCAGGATCGCGTTCTTGTCCTCGATGAAATCGCCGAGATGCGAATCCTCCTCGTCGCCGATCGGCGTTTCGAGGCTGATCGGCTCCTTCGCGATCTTGAGGACCTTGCGCACCTTTTCCAGCGGCATGGCCAGCTTCTCGGCCAGCTCTTCCGGTGTCGGCTCGCGGCCGATCTCATGCAGCATCTGGCGCGAGGTCCGGACGATCTTGTTGATCGTCTCGATCATGTGCACCGGAATGCGGATCGTGCGGGCCTGGTCGGCGATCGAGCGGGTGATGGCCTGCCGGATCCACCAGGTGGCATAGGTCGAGAACTTGTAGCCGCGGCGATACTCGAATTTGTCGACAGCCTTCATCAGCCCGATATTCCCCTCCTGGATCAGGTCGAGGAATTGCAGGCCGCGATTGGTGTATTTCTTGGCGATCGAGATCACGAGGCGCAGGTTGGCCTTCGTCATCTCGTCCTTGGCGATGCGCGCCTCGCGCTCGCCCTTCTGGACCTGCGTGACGATCTTGCGGAACTCGATGATCTCGAGGCCAGTCTCGCTGGCCAGCGCCTGGATCTCGCCGCGGATGTCCTTGATCCGCTCGAGTTCGTTGGCGACGACTTCCTTCCACCCCTTGGTGGTGAATTTCGAGACGCGCAGGATCCATTTCGGATCGAGTTCCGCGCCCTGGTAGTTCTTCAGGAACTCGACGCGGTCGACGCCGTAGCTCTCGGCCAGCCGCAGCAGCTTGCTTTCGAGGCCGATCAGCCGCTTGTTGATGTCGTAGAGCTGCTCGACCAGCGCATCGATGCGGTTCTGGTTGAGCGAGAGCGACTTCACATCGGCGATGATGTCGTCCTTGAGCTTCTTGTACTTGCGCTCCTGCGCCGGCGACAGCTTGGTCGATTGCAGGCGGTTCTCGATATCCTGGTCCTGCAGGCGGCGGAGCTTCTTGTAATTGTCGGCCACGCGCCCGAACGTCTCGAGCACGCGCGGCTTCAGCTCGGCTTCCATGGCCGAGAGCGAGACGCCGCCATCGAATTCGTCGTCGAAGGAATCCGGCTCCGGCGGGGCTTCCACCTCGTCGCCATCCTCGTTGACGACGCGCGCCTTGGGCTCGTCGGAGAAATCGTCCGGCTCGCCCTCGACCTTGGGCGCACCCTTGCCGTCGGGGCCGGCATAGGTGGCCTCGAGATCGATGACATCGCGCAGCAGCGTCTTGCCTTCCTCGAGTTCGTCCCGCCAGATGATGATGGCCTGGAAGGTCAGCGGGCTTTCGCAGAGGCCCGCGATCATCGCCTCGCGGCCGGCCTCGATGCGCTTGGCAATCGCGATTTCGCCCTCGCGGGAGAGCAGGTCCACCGCGCCCATCTCGCGCAGATACATGCGGACCGGGTCATCCGTCCGGTCGAGCGGCTCGGACGAGCGCTCGGATTTCACCACGGCGGTCGAGCGCGGCGCGGGCTCCTCGCCGTCCTCGGCATCGTCATCGGCGGTATCGGCGGCCGGCGCTTCGCCTTCCTCCGTCTCCTCGTTCTCGACGACGTTGACGCCCATCTCGTTGAACATCGCGAGGATGTCCTCGATCTGTTCGGAATTGACCTCTTCCTGCGGCAGGACGGCATTGATCTCGTCGATGGTCACGTAGCCGCGCTTCTTGGCGAGCTTGATGAGCCGTTTGACGGCCGCATCCGAAACATCGATCAGGGGAGCATCAGGCGTATCGGCGCTGGAATTCGCCGCTTCTTCTTTTTTGATGGGTTTGGTCGCCATTCCGTCAGGTCCTGAAGCCTCGGGGTAACACGACCCCTACCAGAGCCGACTCCGCCAACGTTCTGTCGTTAACGCGAAGCCGCTTAATGATCTATTATCCACGTCGGGCCGGCCATGCCCCGCCGGCTGGCCGGGCACCGCCATGCCGGGCGCGGACCGCCCCTCAATCTGTCGTCTATTCCGTTTCGAGCAAGGCCTCCCGTCGCTGGACAAGTGCCTTGAGCCTCTCGAACCTCTCCTCGCCCCCGTTAACAGCAAAATCAAGAGAAACCGAGTCAATTTCGCTATGTAGGAAGGATTGGCGCGCATGCAAGTGGGCAGCCTCTCGCCAGGCGGCCGTGACATGGTCGATCGCGGCCCCCGGCCCGGCCCAGGTTTCAGCCGCCGCGGCCTCCTCGAGCTGCCGGATCGCCGGTGCGAAGCCGCGTTCGGCCAGCGCCTGCTCTACCGATTCGCGGCTTTCCGCCCCGGTCCCGCCCCGCGCAGCGAGATCGAGCAACCCGGCACGGAGCTGCCGGGCGACGGCGCTGTCGAACAGCAGTTCGGCAAAGGTCTCCGCTTCCTGCTCGATCAGCCCGGGATGGTGCACCATGGCCAGCACGAGCGCCGCTTCGCGGGCGAGGATCGCGCTCTGGCTGCGGAAAAGCGGGCTGCGTTTCAGCAATTCGCTGGCCACGAGCGGCGCCTGCGCGCCGGCCTCGCCTTGCCCGAATCGCCCGCGGCCCCGCGGCGCGTTGCGGCCACCACCCCGCATATCCTGCCGCTGCGGCTGGAACCGGGCCTGCAACCGCTCGCGCATGGCCTGCCGGTAATGCCGCTTGAGATCCTCGTCGCCGATCTGCGCCACCGCACCGAACAGGCGCTTCTCGCAATCGGCGCGCTGCTCGGGCGTTTCCAGCGGCGAGCGCGCCACCTCGCGCTCGAACAGCACATCCACCAGCGGACGCGGTTTCTCCAGCGCCTGCCGCAGCGCATCGGGGCCGCGGCTGCGCAGCAGGTCATCCGGATCCTGCCCCTCCGGCAGGAAGCAGAACCGCAGCGACTTGCCCGGCGCGAGGCCCGGCAGCGCGACATCGATGGCCCGGTAGGCCGCGCGCAGGCCGGCCTTGTCACCGTCGAAACAAAGCACCGGCTCCGGCACGATCCGCCAGATCATGGCCAGCTGGTCCTCGGTCAGCGCGGTGCCGAGCGGCGCAACGACATGGCCGATCCCGGCCCGGTCGAGCGCGATCGCATCGACATAGCCTTCGACGACGAACAGCGTGCCCGCGTCATGGGCAGGCTTGCGCGCCTTGTCGAGATTGTAGAGCGTCCCGCCCTTGTGGAAGATCGGCGTCTCGGGCGAGTTCAGGTATTTCGCCTGCGCATCCTTCTGGAGGGCGCGGCCACCGAACGCGATGATCCGTCCGCGCGGATCGGCAATCGGGAACATCACCCGGTCCCGGAACCGGTCATAGGCCACCGCCTCGCCCTCGAGCTGGATGAGGAGGCCCGCCTCGACCATCACCTCGGAGGGCACATCCTTCCCGGCAAGATAATCGCGCAGGCCATAGCGGTCCGGCGGAGCATAGCCGATGCCGAACCGTTCGGCCACCGCACCGATCAAACCCCGCCCGGTGCAGTAGTCGCGCGCCTCGCGCCCTTTCGGCCCACGCAGCTGTTCGCGGAAATAGGTGGCGGCCAGCGCCATCGCCTCGTGCAGCCCGGCGCGCTTGCGCTCGCGCTGCTCGGTCTCCGCGGTCGCGGCCGGCAGCACCACCCCGGCCTCCGAGGCCAGCCGCTCGACAGCCTCGCCGAAAGACAACCCCTCGGCTTCCATCAGGAAGGTGAAGATGTCGCCATTCCGGCCGGAAGAGAAATCGAACCAGGCCTGCTTCTGGTCATTGACGAAGAAGGACGGCGTCCGCTCGGCATTGAAGGGCGACAGCCCTTTCCATTCGCGGCCCGCCTTCTGCAGTTTCACGCGCCGGCCCACCACTGCCGAAACCGGCAGCCGGGACTTGATGTCCTCCAGGATCGAGGGCGGATAGCGCATCCGGTCTGGATAGCGGATAGGAGCCCGAGCGCAAAGCGATTGACTTTGTATTTATAGATGTATATACAGATACCAGATGCTCGGTAGAGGCGTCATTTGGATGCGGGTCGGAGATTGCACGTCAGTGACAAAGCTTCTGGTCTTAGAAAGGTTTAATCCAAATGACTCTATTCGAGTACGACGAGGCCAAGCGCCTCGCGAATTTGGAGAAGCACGGCATCGACTTCCTCGATTGTATCGAGGTTTTTTCTGACCGGCGCAGTTTCGAGATTCGTTCCGACCGGGATGGCGAGCCACGCTGCCTGCTGATCGGAGCCCTGAAAGGCAGGGTCATCGCCGTGATCTTCACCCTGCGCGGGGAGAATATCCGGCTCATTTCAGCCCGGAAGGCACGGGAAAGGGAGGTTGCGTTATGGCTGACAGATCCGACATGACCTATCTCGGCAAGCTGGATGAGACGCGCCACGTGGTCCGGCACCCGGATGGTCGCCTCGAAATCCGCACCGGCCGGACGGACTGGAAACGGGTGGATGCCCTTTCCGATTCCGATATCGCGTCAGCCACGGCCGATGACCCGGATTGGGATGGGCTGCGTGATATCGATTGGTCAGCAGTGACGATCCGCCAGCGTCGGCCCAAGCAGCCGATCTCGATCCGGCTCGATCCGGATGTCCTGGAATTTTTCAAGGCGCAGGGACCGGGCTATCAGGGCCGGATCAACACGGTGTTGCGGCATTACATCGAGGCGAAGCGCCACGCATAATCCCCGCTATCCACAGGATCCGCCGGAGCATCGCGACGGACAAGCCGGCTTCTTTGTCGGCTTAACCCCCTGTAAAATATGCGATAACAAAATCTGTCAGGTCAGCCTGACAGCGCGGCCTTCACCAACCCGCTCGCCTTGCCGAAATCCATCTGGCCGGTGAACCGCTCCTTCAGATGGGCGATCACCTTGCCCATGTCCTTCATCCCTGCAGCGCCGGTTTCGGCGATGGCGGCAGCGATGGCGGCCTTGGTCTCGGCCTCGTCGAGCTGCTTCGGCAGGAAGCTCTGGATGACGGCGATCTCGCCTTCCTCGGTCTCGGCGAGTTCGGGCCGGTTGTTCTGGCGGTAGATCGTGGCCGATTCCTGCCGCTGCTTGATCATCTTCTGGAGCAGGGACAGGATCTCGTCGTCGGTCGCCTGGGTCTTCCCGGCGCCGCGGGCCTCGATGTCCTTGTCCTTGATTGCCGCCTGGATCAGCCGTACGGCCGCGAGACGCGCCTTGTCCCCGGCCTTCATCGATTCCTTGAGGGCATTGGTGAAAAGATCGCGCATCATGGTCTCCCTGCCGGCAAGAATGCCGGAAATGCCCCGCAGACGGGAATTGACGTCGTGGCGCGGGTTCCGTATCGAACCCGGAATGCCGTCGCGCCGAGCCGAACTGGCTCCGGCCCAATCCCACGAGCAACTGCCATGACAAAGCCGGGCCTGCAATCCGAAAATCGCGACACCGCGCCTGCGCCCTGGGCGGAGTTCCGCCCCACCGCGCTCCTCGTCCTGGCGGACGGCACGATGATCGAGGGCACCGGCATCGGCGCGACCGGCGAGGGCCGCGGCGAGATCTGCTTCAACACGGCGATGACCGGCTACCAGGAAATCCTGACGGACCCGTCCTATTACGGCCAGATCATCACCTTCACCTTCCCGCATATCGGCAATGTCGGCGTGAACGAGGAAGACATCGAGACCGTGAACATGGCCCGCACCGCCGCCACCGGCATCGTGCTGGCCACCGACATTACCGATCCTTCGAACTACCGTTCCACGCGTGACCTCGATTCCTGGCTGAAGACGCGCAACATCGTCGGCATTGCCGGCATCGACACCCGCGCGCTCACCGCCCTGATCCGCGACAAGGGCATGCAGAACGCCATCGTCGCCCATGATCCGGATGGCTTCTTCGACCGCAAGGCGCTGCTGGCCGCCGCGAAGACCCTGCCCTCGATGGCCGGGCTTGACCTTGTCCCCGCCGTGACCGGCAGCCAGCGTTACGACTGGACCGAAACCAGCTGGGTCTGGAACAAGGGCTATGGCGAACAGAAGGCGCCGGAATTCCATGTCGTCGCGCTCGATTACGGCGTGAAGCGCAACATTCTCCGCCTGCTGGCCGAGCGGGGCTGCAAGGTCACCGTCCTGCCGCCGAACGCGCCGGCCGCCGATGTGCTGGCGCTGAAGCCCGATGGCGTCTTCCTCGCCAATGGCCCGGGCGATCCGGCCGCCACCGGCCTCTATGCCGTGCCGAATATCCGCGCCATCCTCGACGCGCGGATCCCGACCTTCGGGATCTGCCTCGGCCACCAGATGCTCGCGCTCGCCATCGGCGCCCGCACCATGAAGATGGCGCAGGGCCATCACGGCGCGAACCACCCGGTGAAGGAGCATGCCACCGGCAAGGTCGAGATCGTCTCGATGAACCATGGCTTCGCCGTCGATCCGAAGACGCTGCCGGACAATGCCGAGGAAACCCATGTCTCGCTGTTCGACGGCTCGAATTGCGGCCTGCGCCTCAAGGACCGCCCGGCCTTCTCGGTGCAGCAGCATCCGGAAGCCTCGCCCGGCCCGCAGGACAGCCACTATCTGTTCGACCGTTTCGTCGACATGATGCGCGAGGCGCGCCGCTGACAGGCTGGCATAGCCACGCCACGGGATGCCCGCCATGCGCAGCTGGATCGAATTCTGGAATGCCGACAATCCGATCTACGTGAATGATCGGCACAAGCTGCTGCATTACCGGGGCATCGCCAGCGATATCCGCGACCTCCTGCCCGGCGAGGATGACACCGTCCTCGATTTCGGCTGCGGCGAGGCGCTTTCGGCGGGCCTTGTTGCCGCGCGCTGCCGCAAGCTGATCCTGGTTGATGCGGCACCGAACGTGCGCGAGAAGCTGACCGCCCGTTTCGGCGAGATCCGCGCCATCCAGGTCATGGCACCGGAAGATCTGGCCGGACTGGCGGATGGCAGCATCGACCTGCTCGTCGTGCATTCGGTGGCGCAGTATGTGTCGAAGCCGGATTTCGCAACGCTGATCCATGATCTCGCCCGGCTGCTGCGCCCGGGCGGCACGCTGATCCTCGGGGATATCCTGCCTGTCGGACTGTCGCCGCTTGTCGATGCCCGCGCGCTGCTGGCTTTCGGCTGGCAGGGCGGTTTCCTGCTGCCCGCTCTGGCCGGCCTCGTGAAGACGGCCCTGTCGGATTACCGCCGGATCCGGCAGGAACTTGGCCTCACCCATTACGAGGAAGCCGAGATCCTCGCCCTGCTCGAAAAGGTCGGGCTGACCGCCCGACGGCTTGAGCGCAATCTCGGCCATAACCAGGCCCGCATGGCCTTTGCCGCTGTCCGCTTCACGGAACCCCGGGCCGAGTGAGCCTTCAGGCCCGGTCGCGGAAGCTCCAGTATTTGTGGGCGAAGAAGCTCCAGAGCAGCACGATCCCCGTCGTGAGGAGCTGCGAGGGGATGTAGTGCCAGTCGAGCAGGCGCAGGAACACGCTCATCAGCAGCGTCGTCAGGCCGAGGCCGATCAGCGCGACAACCGCGAAACGCCAGCCCGCTTCGAGATGGCCGCGTTCCGCCTCGTAGGTCAGCAGGCGATTCAAAACGTAGGACAGCAGCCCGCCGGCGAGATAGCCCGCCATCGTGGCCAGAACGGCATCGACCTTCCGCCATTCGACGAGAAAGATCAGCAGCCCGTAATGAACAACGGCCGCAAGGATCCCGACGCCGAAGAACGACTTGAACTGGCGCAGCAGCCTTCGCCAGCCGCGCTCGGGCGGGAGGGCGACCTCGCTCACGCGCCCCCCCGCGACCAGGGACCGCGCTTCTCGACGATCTGCGGCAGCGACTCGCGATCCCGGATCGCCTGCGGCGGCCCGAGCGGGATCTGCCCGCCGGCATGGGCCTGCAGCGCCTGGATGCGCTTGGTGATCGAGGGATGCGTCGAGAAGATATCGGCAAAGTCGTCCGGATCATTCTCGATGCACATATCCATGATGCCCGAGGGCACACCCTCGATATCGGCTCGGCCCGAGATCTTGAGCAGCGCGGAAATCATCGCATCGGGGTTCTTGGTCAGCTCGACCGCCCCGGCATCGGCCAGATATTCGCGGCTGCGTGACAGCGAGAACCGGATCAAGACGGCGAGGAACCAGGCCAGCAGCATGATCACCGCGCCGGCGAGCAACGCGAGACCGCGCCCCTTGTTGTCGCTGCTGCCCCCGCCGCCGAACCGGAACCGGCCGCGCACCAGCAATTCCCCGAAGAACGAGATCACGCCGGCAATCAGCACCGCGATGATCATCAGGCGCACATCCTGGTTGCGGATATGCGTCAGCTCATGCGCGAGCACCGCCTCCAGTTCGGCCTCGTCGAGCGCCTCCATCAGCCCGGTCGTCACGCTGATCTGGTACTGCTTCTCGGTGACCCCGCTGGCAAAGGCGTTGAGCGCCGGGCTGTCGATGACGGCCAGCCGCGGCACCGGGATCCCGCGGGAGATGCACAGGGTCTCGAGCAGGTGGAACAGGCGCGGATGGCTCTCGCGCGTCACCTCCTGCGAACCCGTCGCCCAGGAGATCATCGTGGTATTGAAGGCAAAGCCGACCCCGACCCAGAGTGTCGCCAGCGCGAAGGCCACCGGCAGGTAGCCCCAGAACTGGCGCCAGGCATAGGAGAGGATGCGGTAGAACGGCGCGTTGAACCGCGCGGCATCGAAGACCAGCGTCAGCGCGAACGTGACCGCCGCGACCAGCACGAACAGGCTGGCCAGCAGGAACCAGGACCGGAGGCGGTTGTTCCGGATATGGGTGTAGAGGCCGAATGCCTGCCCCATGGCGCTGCCCTTCGCATGCGGGAGGGGAACGGCGGCCGTGGGGCCCGCACCCTCCTCCCCGGAGGTCCTTCAGGATGATAGGCCGCCGGCGGTACCAAACCGCCAGTCGGTTCCGCCACGGCGTCAGAACTTGATGTCCGGCGCCTTGTCGAGCTGCGTCCGCGCGGTTTCGCCGACATCGAAGAAGGTCCGCTCGGTGAAGCCGAAATTCCGCGCGACGAACACCATCGGGATCGACTGGATCGCCGCGTTGTATTCACTGACCGCGTTGTTGAAGAACCGGCGGGCCGCGGCCAGCTTGTCCTCGATCGTGCCGAGCTGCGCCTGCAGATCGAGGAAGTTGGTGTTCGCCTTGAGGTCCGGATAGGCCTCGGACAGCGCGATCAGGCGGCCGAGCGCGCCGGACAGGCCCTTCTCCGCCTCGGCCATGTCGGCCGGGCCCTGCGCGCTGATCGCGGTGTTGCGGGCGCGGATCACGGCATCCAGCGTCTCCTTCTCGTGGCTGGCATAGCCTTTGACCGTCTCCACGAGATTGGGGATCAGGTCATGGCGCTGCTTCAGCTGCACGTCGATATCCGCGAAGGCCTGGTTGGCCCGCTGGTTCATGGCCACGACGCCGTTATAGCTCATCAGCAGCCAGCCGATCACCAGCACGATCAGCCCGAGAAGGACCCATTCCATCGTCACGTCTCCTTGTTGAGGCCCCGACCGGGCTCAGCGCTTCACAATCTCGACCCGGCGGTTCTGCGCCTGCCCGGCCTCGGTTTCGTTGGTCGCCACCGGCGACGCCATGCCGGCCCCGAACGGCGTCAGCCGGTTGGCACCGATGCCCGATGCCGTCAGCGCCTGGACCACAGCTTGGGCCCGGCGGCGGGAGAGATCGACATTGTAGTCGAAGCCGCCCTTGGCATCGGTATGGCCGGCCACGACAATCGAGACCTGCGGGTTGGCCTTCAGATAGGCCACGATCTGGTCGATCTGCAGCCGGGACTCCGCGCGGATCTCGGCCTTGTTGAACTCGAAAGTAATGCCATAGAGCGCCGCGCGGCCCTGCCCGTCGAGCGCGCTTTTCAGGGCGCCGGCATCGAGCACCCGGATCTTGTCGGTTTCCATGCCCTTGCTCTCGAGCACGTCGACCAGCGTCTGCACCTGGTCGCTCGTCTCGACCGAGAGCAGCGCGACAACGGTCACCGCGCCATTGGCATCCTGCTTCCGGGCAATCGAATAGGTCTGGCTGTCCCAGTTCGAGGGCAGGTTCGAGCCCTTGTGCGCATCCGTCACCGCGAACCACAGGTCGGAGCCGCCGCATTCCCGGGCGCGGCAGGAAAACAGGATCTCGAATCCCTGCCCCTGCAGGCGCTGCTCGTAGTTGCGCACGACCTCGAGCGAGGAGCGCCCCACGGGCCCCATGTAGCGCTGCCGCAGGGCACGGCCCTTGACCTCGATGCTGTTCTCACTGGTCAGGACGCGGGAATTCTGCAGCGCCTTGATCGGCAGGCGCATCTCGTCATAGTCGCGCGCCTTCTGGAAGAAGATGAAAGAGCCCTCGTAGCGGCCCGCAACCGGGTGGTCCCGCGAACCGGGAATGTCCTTGGTCGGCATGACCTGCGCCTGCGCGGCCCCGGCCGAAAACCCGAGCATCAGGGCAAGGCCCAGGGCATGCAGGGGGGTGAAGCGATTGAGGGTCATGGTCCGGGTCTCCGCTGGGTCACTCTGGCAAAAATCATCGGCGCGATAAAGCGCATGCCGGTCCTGATGCCGCAAAAGGTCGGCCTCCTTCTGTGTGATGGCTCACTTTCCCCTTGGCCATCCCGTTCTGCTTGTCTATAGCGGGCCTCTAGCAGTCAAAACCACAGCAATCCGCCACCTGGCGCCGCATGAAACGCGCCCGGGATCCGGCGGGGTCGCGCAAAAATGGCCCGGAACCATGCCCAAACGTCAGGATATCCACACGATCATGATCATCGGCGCGGGGCCGATCGTCATCGGGCAGGCCTGCGAGTTCGACTATTCCGGCACGCAGGCGGTCAAGGCGCTGAAGGCCGAAGGTTACCGGATCGTCCTGGTCAATTCCAACCCGGCCACGATCATGACCGATCCGGAACTGGCCGACGCGACCTATGTCGAGCCGATCACCCCGGAAGTGGTGGAGAAGATCATCGCCAAGGAACGGCCGAAAACCCCGGCCGGCAGGAAATTCGCCCTGCTCCCGACAATGGGCGGCCAGACGGCGCTGAACTGCGCGCTCTCGCTGCAGAAGATGGGCGCGCTGGCCCGGCATGATGTCGAGATGATCGGTGCCACCGCCGATGCGATCGACAAGGCCGAGGACCGCGAGCGTTTCCGCGAGGCCATGACGAAGATCGGCCTCGAGACGCCGAAATCCCATCACGTGAAGACGCTCGGCGCGGCGCTCGACTGCCTCGAGGATATCGGTCTTCCGGCCATCATCCGCCCGTCCTTCACCATGGGCGGCACCGGCGGCGGCATCGCCTACAACAAGAGCGAATTCATCGAGATCGTCGAGCGCGGCATCGATGCCTCGCCGACCAACGAGGTCCTGATCGAGGAGAGCGTCCTCGGCTGGAAGGAATACGAGATGGAGGTTGTCCGCGACAAGCGCGACAATTGCATCATCGTCTGCTCGATCGAGAATTACGATCCGATGGGCGTCCATACCGGCGACAGCATCACCGTGGCCCCGGCCCTGACGCTGACCGACAAGGAATACCAGATCATGCGCGACGCCTCGCTCGCGGTCCTGCGCGAGATCGGGGTGGAAACGGGCGGGTCGAACGTGCAGTTCGCCGTCAACCCGGCCGATGGCCGGATGATCGTGATCGAGATGAACCCGCGCGTCTCGCGCTCCTCGGCCCTCGCCTCGAAGGCCACCGGCTTCCCGATTGCCAAGGTCGCGGCGAAGCTCGCCGTGGGCTACACGCTCGACGAGATCGAGAACGACATTACCGGCGGCGCGACACCGGCCTCCTTCGAACCGACGATCGACTATATCGTCACCAAGATCCCCCGTTTCGCCTTCGAGAAATTTCCCTCGAACGACCCGAATTTCGGCGTGCTCACCACCTCGATGAAGTCGGTCGGCGAGTCGATGGCGATCGGCCGCACCTTCCACGAAAGCCTGCAGAAGGCCTTGCGCAGCCTCGAGACGGGCCTTGACGGCCTCGACGAGATCGAGATCGAGGGCCTCGGCAAGGGCGACGACAAGAATGCCATCCGCGCCGCCATTGGCACGCCGATGGCCGACCGGATCCTCAAGGTCGGGCAGGCCATGCGCCTCGGCTTCACCGACGAGGAGATCCATTCCGCCTGCAAGATCGATCCGTGGTTCCTCGCCCGCCTGCGCGAGATCATCGACATGGAGGCGCGGATCCGTGCCCATGGCCTGCCGCCGGACGCGCATAATTTCCGCACACTGAAGGCGCTCGGCTTCTCCGACCAGCGCCTCGCCAGCCTGGCCGGAATGGAGGTCGCGGCCGTGCGCGAGCGCCGGATCGGCCTCGATGTCCGCCCGGCCTACAAGCGCATCGATACCTGCGCGGCTGAATTCGCCTCGCCCACCGCATATATGTATTCGACCTATGCCCCGCCCTTCGGCGCGAGCCTTGCTGACGAGGCCCAGCCGAGCAACCGCAAGAAGGTGGTGATCCTCGGTGGCGGCCCGAACCGGATCGGCCAGGGCATCGAGTTCGACTATTGCTGCTGCCATGCCGCCTTCGCGCTGAAAGAAGCCGGCTACGAGACGATCATGGTCAATTGCAACCCGGAGACGGTGTCGACTGACTATGACACCTCCGACCGGCTGTATTTCGAGCCGCTCACGGCCGAGGACGTGCTCGAGATCATCGAGCGCGAGAAGCAGAACGGGACGCTGCATGGCGTGATCGTCCAGTTCGGCGGCCAGACGCCGCTGAAGCTCGCCGCGGCGCTCGAGGCCGCCCGCGTGCCGATCCTCGGCACCTCGCCCGACGCGATCGACCTGGCCGAAGACCGCGACCGGTTCAAGCGCCTGCTGGACAAGCTGGACCTGAAGCAGCCGAAGAACGGCATCGCCTATTCCGTCGAACAGGCCCGCCTTGTCGCGGCCGATCTTGGCTTCCCCTTCGTGGTGCGCCCGTCCTACGTGCTGGGCGGCCGCGCCATGGCGATCATCCGCGAGCGCGAGGCCTTCGACGATTATCTCCTCGGCACCCTGCCTTCGCTCATCCCCTCGGATGTGAAGGCGCGCTATCCGAACGACAAGACCGGCCAGATCAATACGGTGCTCGGCAAGAACCCGCTCCTGTTCGACCGCTATCTCGCCGATGCGATCGAGGTCGATGTCGATTGCCTCTGCGATGGCAAGGACACCTTCATCGCGGGCATCATGGAGCATATCGAGGAAGCGGGCATCCATTCGGGCGATTCCGCCTGCTCGCTGCCGCCGCGCTCGCTCTCGCCGGAAATCCTCGCGGAACTCGAACGCCAGACACGCGAAATGGCCCTCGCCCTCGGCGTCGGCGGGCTGATGAATGTGCAATACGCCATCAAGGACGGCGAGATCTTCGTCCTCGAGGTCAATCCGCGCGCCTCGCGCACGGTTCCCTTCGTCGCCAAGGTGATCGGCGAGCCGATCGCCAAGATCGCCGCCCGCGTCATGGCCGGCGAACCGCTGGGCGATTTCGGCCTGCGTCCGAAGAAGCTGGCGCATGTCGGCGTCAAGGAGGCGGTGTTCCCCTTCGCACGCTTCCCGGGCGTGGATACGGTGCTCGGGCCGGAAATGCGCTCGACCGGCGAGGTGATCGGCCTCGACCGCAGCTTCGGCGTGGCCTTCGCGAAGAGCCAGCTCGGCGGGGGCACCAAGGTGCCGTCGCAGGGCCGCGTCTTCGTCTCGATGCGCGATGCCGACAAGGACCGCATCCTGCCGACGATTCGCATGCTGGTCGAGGAAGGCTTCACCATCGTCGCGACCACCGGCACCCAGCGCTTCCTGGTCGAGCAGGGCCTGCCCTGCGAGCGGATCAACAAGGTTCTGGAGGGCCGGCCGCATATCGTCGATGCCATCAAGAACGGCTCGATCCAGCTCGTTTTCAACACGACCGAGGGTGCACAGGCCCTGACCGACTCGCGCTCGCTCCGGCGGGCCGCCCTCTTGCACAAGGTGCCGTATTATACCACCTTGGCAGGGGCGATTGCCGCAGCCGAGGGGATTCGGGCCTACCGGGCCGGGGACCTCGAGGTGCGCGCGCTTCAGGAATACTTTGCCTGAAACGGGTCCGGGCTGCGGCGCCGAAACCGGAATGGTCGGTCCTGCCGGCCCTTGATCGAATTCCTCCCCGCCGGCGGCGACCGCATGGCGGGGAGACTGTTTAAGGAGAACCCGCCATGGAACGCATTCCGATGACGGCCAATGGCTACCGGATGCTGGAAGAGGAGCTCAAGCACCGCCAGACGGTCGAGCGCCCCCGCATCATCCTCGCGATCCAGGAGGCCCGCGCCCATGGTGACCTCAGCGAGAACGCGGAATATTCCTCCGCCAAGGAAGCGCAGTCGCTCAACGAGGGCCGGATCGGCGAACTCGAAAGCCTGATCTCGCGTGCCGAGGTGATCGAGGTGTCCAAGCTCTCGGGCAACACGATCAAGTTCGGCGCCACGGTCAAGCTCGTCGACGAGGATACCGAGGAAGAGAAGGCCTACCAGATCGTCGGCGATGTCGAGGCGGATGTCCGCAGCGGCCGGGTCTCGATCTCCTCGCCCATCGCGCGCGCCTTGATCGGCAAGAAGGTCGGGGATACCGTCGAGGTCAACACCCCGGGCGGAGGCAAGAGCTATGAAGTCGTGGAGATTTCCTTCCGTTAACGCCGCCTTCTGGCTCGCTTTGTTGCTGGCCGCCGCAGCCCCGCTGCCGGCCTCGGCCCAGGGCGCGCCCCGGATTGCCGTCGAGGCCGGCGGCATCGGGCTTCCGGCCATTTCCGCCCATATCCGCAGCAGCCTGCCGCGCGCGCTCGCCCGCGAGATGGCCGAACAGGGCAAGACCCTGCCGGCAGGAACGCGGCTGGTTGTTCGGGTCTCGCAGGTATACCTGTCCAGTGATCCATTCCCCGGTGTTCGGGGTGGCTTCGGAAACTTTTCTGCCGGCGACGCCATCGATGGAGAGGCAATCCTGCTCGACCGGCAGGGCCGTGTCCTGTCGCGCCGCGCTGCTGCGGGCCGCTCTCCGGCCAATTCCGGTGGACTGGCCCCCTCGCCCTACAATGAACCGCGCCGTGTCGAGGCGCTGATCGGCGTCTTCGCCTACTGGATCGTCCGCGAGATGTGAGCCTGGACGGCCGGGCTCAGCGCGGCAGGCCGGGAACCGGCACCAGCCCCTCATCCTTCAGCTTGCCGAGGGCCAAAGCGGTCCGGACATTGCGGACATTCGGCGTCGCCGTCAGATCCCCGACGAGAACCTGCAGGCTCGGCAGGTCCTTCGTCACGCATTTGAGCAGGAAGTCGATATCGCCCGAGAGGGTCCAGCATTCGCGGATGCTCGGCCAGAGGCGGATCCGCTCGGCGAAGGCCGCAAGGTCGCCCTCGGCCTGGCTGGCGAGATGCACGAACGCGAAACAGACCACCGAAAAGCCGAGTTGCGGCGCGTCGAGCATCGCCCGGTAGCCTCGGATGAAGCCCGCCTCGCGCAGGGCATGGACCCGGCGAAGGCAGGGCGGCGGCGTCAATCCGACGCGGCGGGCCAGTTCGACATTGGTGAGGCTGCCATCCGCCTGGAGCTCGCCGAGGATTTTCCAGTCAATGGCGTCAAGTTCGAGGGATTTGAGCATTGGAAACCGATCTGAAAGCAATCCTGCCCGCCTGATCCTGCATAGGCAGAGGCCGCACAAAAAGCGAGAGGGCGTTGAAAAAACGTCATGGAAACACATCCGGCATGTCCGGCAATCCGGACGCCTCCTTATTCCGCGAGGCCGCGGGCCGCCTCAAGCCGATTCGGTGGACAAGTCGCGCCGGAGCGTGGATAAACCCGGGCGCATGAGCCACGCCGCCCGCACACCCGCGACCAGCCCAGCCCAAGCCGCCGGAGACGTCGCGGCCGAGGCTCTGGCCGCCGCGCGTGGCCTCGCCTGCTGGATCCTGACCGATGGCAAGGCCGGCGACCGGGCGCACGCCCTCGGGATCGCAGAACGGCTCGGCCTTGCTGTCGAGGAACGGCTGGTCGCCCCGCATGCACCCTGGTCATGGCTGATGCCGCGCAGCTGGCGCATTCCCGGCCTCGCCATCGACCCGCGCGAGGCGCCCGGCCAGCCGGGCTCGCCGCTGGCCGGCCCCTTCCCCGACCTCGTCATTGCATCGGGCCGGCGGGCTGCCGCCTATCTCCCTGCAATCAAGCGGGCCAGCGGCGGGCGCTGCTTCACCGCCTTCCTGAAGGATCCGCGCACCAGCCCGGCCATCGCGGATTTTCTCTGGGTTCCGGAGCATGACCGGCTGCGCGGCCCCAATGTCATGACCACGTTGCTCTCGCCGCACCGGTTCCCGCCGGAGCGGCTGGCCGCCGCGGCCGCGGCACCGCCGGCGCCTTTGGCCGACTGGCCGGGCTATCGCGTGGCGCTCCTGCTGGGCGGCAACAGCAAGGACTTTACCTTCACCGAAGACGATATCCGCGGCTTCCTGCGTCGGCTGGACCGGATGATCGCCAGCGGCGCGGTCATCCGGGCCACCCCGTCGCGGCGCACGCCGCCCGCCCTGGTTGATGCCGTGCGTGAACGGTTGGCGCGTTCCGGCGGCTGGATCTGGGACGGCACGGGCGAGAACCCCTACCCGGCTTTGCTGGCCTGCAGCGAGGCGATCATCGTCACGGCGGATTCGGTCAACATGGTCGGCGAGGCGCTGGCGACCGGGCGTCCGGTCCATCTTGTCCGGCCAAATGGCGGATCACGGAAAATCGACCGGTTCCTCACAGAACTTGAAGAGATCGGGGCGATTTGCCCCTTCTTTGGCCGGCCGGTCTTGTATAGCTATGAGCCCATGGATGCCACGCCGGCAATTGCCGCTGCGCTTGCCCGGCATCTCGTTGATTTTCGAAGCCGCCTGCCGCGGCAAGCCGCCAGGAGTCACGCATGAGCACGCCTACCCGCCACGCCAAGGTCATTGTCATCGGCTCCGGCCCGGCCGGCTATACCGCCGCCATCTATGCCGCCCGCGCCATGATGAAGCCGCTGCTCATTTCCGGTTTCGAACCGGGCGGCCAGCTGATGATCACCACTGATGTCGAGAACTATCCCGGCTTCGCCGAAGCCATCCAGGGCCCGTGGCTGATGGAGCAGATGCGCGCCCAGGCCGAGCATGTCGGCACCGAGATGATCTCGGACCACATCACGAAGGTCGAGCTGCAGCGCCGCCCCTTCCGCCTCACCGGCGATGGCGGCGCCACCTATACCTGTGACGCCCTGATCATCGCCACCGGGGCCAAGGCGAAATGGCTCGGCATCCCCTCGGAGGAAAAGTTCAAGGGCTTCGGCGTTTCGGCCTGCGCCACCTGCGACGGCTTCTTCTATCGCGGCAAGGAGGTCGTGGTCGTGGGCGGCGGCAACTCGGCCGTCGAGGAAGCGCTCTACCTCGCCAATCTCGCCAGCAAGGTGCGCGTTCTCCACCGGCGTGACAGTTTCAAGGCCGAGAAGATCCTGCAGGAGCGGCTCTTCGCCCACCCGAAGATCGAGGTGATCTGGGATTCCGCCGTCGAGGAGATCTGCGGCCAGCAGCAGCCCCCGGGCGTGACCCATCTCCGCGTGAAGAACGTGAAGACCGGCGCGATCACCGAGCTGAAGACCGACGGCCTCTTCGTCGCCATCGGCCACCAGCCCGCCTCGGAACTCTTCGTCGGCCAGCTCGATATGAAGGAGAACGGCTATCTCAAAGTCGTCCCGGGCACGACGCAGACCAATATTCCCGGCGTCTTCGCGGCTGGCGACGTGGCGGATGATGTCTATCGCCAGGCGGTCACCGCGGCCGGGCTCGGCTGCATGGCCGCCCTCGAGGCGGACCGCTACCTCACCGCGCATGCCCCGGCGAAAGTGGCCGCCGAGTAAGCTCCGGTTCCTCGCCACGAAACCTGCGACATCGTCCCACGGGGGCATTGCCGCAGGGCATGGCTGTGCCATTATGCCGAAAGCGCATAACTGAGCCGCCAACCAAGCGCGGCCGAGAGGGGAAGTGCCGTGGATTGGGATCGCGTCCGAATTTTCTACGCCGCTGCGGAAGCCGGCAGCCTCACCCGGGCCGGCGAGGTGCTGGGCCTGTCGCAATCCGCTGTCAGCCGGCAGGTTTCGGCGCTGGAATCGGAACTTGACGTCCCGCTCTTCCATCGCCATGCGCGCGGCCTCGTCCTGACGGAACAGGGCGAGCTGCTGTTCCGCACCGCCCGCGAGCTGGTGACCAAGCTCGAACAGACCCGCGCCAGCCTGTCGGACAGCCGCGAGAAGCCGAATGGCGAGCTGAAGATCACCGCCAATGTCGCGCTCGGCGGCAACTGGCTGACGCCGCGCCTCTCGGAATTCCTCGATCTCTACCCCGATATCCGGCTGCAGGTGATCCTCACCGATGACGAACTCGACCTGGCCATGCGCGAGGCGGATGTGGCCTTGCGGCTGCGGGCCCCGGTGCAGGCCGACCTGATCCGCCGGCGGCTCTTCGCAGTGCATTTCCACGTCTACGCCTCGCCGGACTACCTGAAGCGTTTCGGCGCGCCACGGGTGGTCGGCGATCTCGACGAGCATCGCCTCGTCGCGTTCGGCGGCGACATTCCGGGCTATCTCGAGGATGTGAACTGGCATTGCACGGCCGGGCGCGAGCGCCGCGAGCCGCGCATTCCGGCCCTCGTCGTCAACTCGATCACGGCCCTGCTCCATGCCGCCAACAGCGGGGCGGGCATTGCGGTCCTGCCGGATTACGTGGTCGACCAATCCTCGACGCTGGTGCAGTTGCTGCAGGGCGAGACCATGCCGCATCTCGATTGCTACCTCGTCTTCCCCGAGGCGCTGAAGCAGGTGGCCCGTGTGCAGGTCTTCCGCGACTTCCTGGTCAGCAAGGCGCAACGCTGGGTCTATTGAGGCCGGTCGTCCGGCCCTGCCCAACGTAGGCCGAATGGCCGTCCGAGCTTATGCGAGGGTCCTGTTCCGTCCGGCGAAGCCCAGGACGGAAAGAAAGAAACCTGGGCCGGATGGCCGTCCGGGCTTGTGCGAGGGTCCTGTTCCGTCCGGCGAAGCCCAGGACGGAAAGAATGACATCACGCCCAGAGCCGTTCTTTTTCCAGCCCCTTGTAGAGTCCGGCCACCTCCTCGGCATAGCCGTTGAAGAGCTGGGTCGGGATGCGATCATTCGTGCCGAGGACATTCTCGCTGGCCTGGCTCCAGCGCGGATGCGCGACCTCCGGGTTCACATTGGCCCAGAACCCGTATTCGGCCGGCTGCAGCGCCTCCCAAAGGCCCTTCGGCCGCTTGTCGGTGAAGGTGATCCGCCGGATCGACTTGATCGACTTGAACCCGTATTTCCACGGCAGCATCAGCCGGATCGGCGCGCCATACTGCTTGCCCAGCACCTTGCCATAGGCCCCGGTGACCATGAAGGCGAGGTCGTTGCGCGCTTCCTCGATCGTGACGCCCTCGACATAGGGCCAGGGGTAGAAGGGAGCCCGCTGGCCCGGCGCCATCTTCGGATCGAAGAAGGTTTCCATCCGCACATATTTCGCGCCGGAAAGCGGCTTGCAGTACTCCACCAGCGCCTTCATGCCGAAACCGGACCATGGCACCACCATCGACCAGCCCTCGACACAGCGGAACCGGTAGATCCGCTCCTCGCGGGGCATGGCCATGATCAGGCTGTCGATCGCCACCGGGCCGGGCTTCTCCACCATGCCGTCGATCTGGATGTCCCAGGGTCGCGTCACGAGCTGCTGCGCGGCGGCGGCGATGCTCTTCGTCGTGCCGTACTCGTAGAAATTGTTGTATTGCGACGCGAATTTCTCGTCCGTTACCGGGCGGCCAGGCGCATAGGCGGCGTTGCGCGGATAGGGGTGCAGCGCATCCGTCTCGGCCTGCGAGGCCGCGCGCGCCTTTCCGGCCACCAGCATCGCCATCAGCCCGGCGCCGAGGCCAAGGCTCTCCCGTCGCGACAGGAAGGCCGATTCCGGCGTGACGGCGCTTTCCGGCAGTTCCCAGCGGCGGCGGCGAATGATCGGCATGGCTCTCTCCCTGACCAAGGCTCGGAAAGAGACGTAGCGCAGCACGGCCTCGCGACATAATCACGAGACCGTGCCCGGAAGACGCGCCTTACGCCGCCGGTTCGCGCAGCATCCGGCGCAGCACCTTGCCGACATTGGTCTTCGGCAGGGAATCGCGGAAATGGATGACCTTCGGCACCTTGTAGGCCGTCAGTTCCGAGCGGCAATGCGCGCGGATCGTCTCGGCCTGCAGGTCGGGATCCTTCTTCACGATATAGGCCGCAACGGCCTCGGTGGATTGCGGATCCGGCACGCCGATCACCGCCACTTCCAGCACGCCCGGGTGCCGGGCGATCACTTCCTCGACCTCGTTCGGATAGACGTTGAAGCCCGAGACGAGGATCATGTCCTTCAGCCGGTCGACGATCTTGAACGTGCCGTCCGGCAGCTGGACACCGATATCGCCGGTGCGGAAGAACCCGTCGGCGGTCATGACCTTCTCGGTCTCGTCCGGCCGCTGCCAGTAGCCCTGCATCACCTGCGGTCCGCGGGCGCAGATCTCGCCCGCCTCGCCCACCGGCACCGGCTTGCCCTCGGCATCGCGCAGCTGGAGATCGGTCGACGGGACAGGGAACCCGATCGTCCCGGAGAATTCCTCCAGATCCACACGGTTGACCGTGAGGATCGGCGACGTCTCCGATAGGCCGTAGCCCTCGATGATCGCGCAGCCGCTGACGGCCTTCCAGTTCTTCGCCACGGCGCTCTGGGTGGCCATGCCCCCGGCGACACAGAATTTCAGGTTGGTGAAATCCACGGTCCGGATATCCGGGTGGTTGGCCAGCGCGTTGTAGAGCGTGTTCACGCCCGACATCAGCGTGAAGCGTGACTTCTTCAGCGTGGCGATGAACCCGGGAATGTCGCGCGGATTGGCGATCAGCAGGCAGGCTGCGCCGATCTTCATCATGTAGAGGCAGCAGCAGGTCAGCGCGAAAATGTGGTAGAGCGGCAGCGCCGTGACCATCACGTTGTCCGGGATGGAATTGACCGCCGGGCCGAGCCACATTTCAGCCTGCGCGACATTGGCGGAAATGTTGCGATGCGTCAGCGTGGCGCCCTTGGAAACACCCGTCGTGCCGCCGGTATATTGCAGGAAGGCGATGTCATCGAGGCTGATCTGGACCGGCCGGAGCCCGGCCCCGCGGCCGATGCGTACCACCTCCTCGAACCGGATCGCCTGCGGCAGCGAATAGGGCGGCACGACCTTCTTCACATACTTGGCCACGAAGGACACGATCTTGCCCTTGAAGCCGAGCAGGTCGCCGGCCGAGACCACGACCACCTTCTTGAGCGAGGTATGCGGCAGCGCCTCCGCGACGACATGGGCGAAATTCTCGAGGACGAAGATCGCCTCGGCGCCGGAATCGTTGATCTGGTGGATCAGCTCGCGGACGGTGTAGAGCGGATTGACGTTCACGACCGTGAACCCGCCCAGCAGGGTCCCGAACATCGCGGCCGGATAGGCCATGACATTCGGCATCATCATCGCGATGCGGTCCCCCTTCTGGAAACCCTGCGCCTGCAGCCAGCCGCCCACAGCCTCCGCCACCTCGCCCACCTGCCGGTAGGTCAGCGACTTGCCGAAGCTCTCGAACGCGCGGCGATCCCCGAACCGGGTGATCGAATCGCGGATCAGCGTTGCGAGATCCGGCAGCCGGTTGACGTCGATCTCGGCCGGGACATTGTCTGGATAATGTGCAAGCCAGGGCCGCGACGGCATCGCGTGCATGGACATGGTTTCGACCTCCCCTTGATGCCTGGAACCAGGCGCATCGGCGTATGCTCGCCGATTGTTCATATGTAAACCAATGTCTACATACCATCGAAGGGTAGTTTGTCCAGTGGTTCTGGCAAGCGCTCCGGCAACAATTTCGGTTGGCAGCCGGATTCAGCCCGATCGGGCCCGGAAAAGACCGATCAGGCGGCCATCGATCACCAGCAGCCCGGCCGCGATGATGGCGAGTCCGAGAAAGGCCTCCTCCTCCAGCCTCTCGCCGAGAAACAGCGTGCCGAACAGGATCGCCGAACAGGGGATGAGCAGCGTCACCAGCGAGACATTGGTGGCGCCGGCCCGGGCGAGGATGCGGTAGAACAGCGAATAGGCAATGGCCGTGGAGAACAGCCCGAGCGCGACGACGGCGCCGATCGCCGTCAGGCCCGGCATGGGACCGGAGAACGGCGCGTCGACGATCAGGGCCAGCGGCATCAGCGGCACCAGCGCGAAGGTCTGCTGCCCCGCGGCCATGGCCAGCGGGTGGGCGCCGGGCACGATCACCTTGCGGCCGAAAATGTTGGAAAAGCCGTAGGACAGCGACGCACCGAGGCAGGCGACAAGGCCGACCAGTTCGCCCGTGCCTGCGCCGAGACGGTCCCGGAACAGCACGACAACGCCGGCAAAGCCGATCAGCACCCCGGCTGCCCGCCGGAGATCGAGCCGCTCGCTGGCCAGGAAAAGATGCGCCAGCACCATGGTGAAGATCGGCGTCGTGGCATTGAGGATCGAGGCCAGCCCGCTCGGCACGCGGGTCTGCCCGAACACGATCAGGCAGAAGGGCAGGGCGCAGTTGAGGATCGCCATGCCGGAATAGGCCTTGAGCGAGGCCCGGTCGAGGGGGAACGGGATGCGCATCACCCGCAGGGCAAGATGCAGCGCCAGCCCGCCCACGAGCACGCGGAAGGCGACCACGGTAAAGACCGGCAAATCGCGCAGGGCAAGGGCATTGAACAGGTAGGAACCGCCCCAGAACATGGAGAGCAGCACCAGCATCGCCCATTCGCTGGACGCCATGGAAGGCGGCCGGCGCGAGGCACCGGCCGACGGGTCGATCGAGGTCATCGGAAGTCCGGAATCAGGTCAGGTTGGCTGACCCTCGCACGGCAGGCAGGGCAATGCCACCCGATTCCGCGTACCGCTCAGCGCAGGGCAAATCGGGTGCGGAAGCCGCATTGCCACCAGTTGCGCGGCTCGCCGGTATCGATATGCACCGATTTGGTGTGACAATAGGTGCCGACGCCGCCGGCGCCGGGCAGGCTGCGCAGATAGCGTGCCAGCCGGGCCCGTTCGACGCCCGGCACGAAGAAATCCGCCGCCATGCAGCGGCGATGGTAGGAATTGCGCCGTCCGCGTTCGCGCTGCCCGGAGGTGATGACCGGCGTCGCGCCGAAATGGTCGCCGGCCTGTTTCACGAGACGCAGCAATTCCGGCTGGAGGCAGGCAATATCCACGGCGTCGGTCTGTTTCTCGACCAGGGTCGGCTCCGGCGTGCGCTCCTCCTCCGCTTCGATCTCCTCGGTGGTCGCGGGCTGCGTGACGATCGGCAGCGAAATGATCCGCATGTTCGGTGTCAGCTCGATTTCCGGCTCGTCCGGCAGCGCGGCCACGGCAGGCGGCGAGGCCGGCGCTTCAGGCTCGGCAGGGGCGGGCACGGCAGGGGGAGCCGCTCCGGCGGCGGGCGGTGCCGGGCTGGGCGTTGCCGCATTCGGAGGTGCAGGAATCCCGCTCGCAGGCGTTGCAGCCGCGGCGGGTGCCGTCGCCTGGGCCGGAGCCGGTGCGGCGAAGAAGGGCCGCGGCGGCGGCAGCGGCGCTGTCACCACCGGCAGGCGCCGTCCGGGATCGACATCGAGCACGGGCGGTGTGGCGCCGGGCTGGAGCGGCTGTTGCGGGTCGGGCTGGGGCTCGGGCTCGTCATCCGGCGGGACCATGGTGGCCGTCATCGGATTTTCCTGCGCCCACACCCCATCGCCCCGGAAGGCAAGCTGCGGCGGCAGCACGAGCAGGCCGGCAAGCAGAAGCGAAAGGGCAAGGCGCGACCACAACGTCATGGAATGCAGCGCCTTGCCGGTCCGTCTCAGGCGATCGAGGCGCAGAAGCGCTGGATCCGCCGGCACGCTTCTTCCAGCGCCGCGTTCGACGTGGCGTAGGAGACGCGGAAATTCGGGCCGAGGCCGAAGGACGAGCCATGCACCGTGGCGACGCCTTCGGTCGCGAGCAGTTCCATGACGAAATCCTCGTCGGTCTCGATGACCTTGCCCGACGGAGCCTTCTTGCCGATCAGCGCCGCGCAGGACGGATAGACATAGAAGGCGCCTTCCGGCTTCGGGCATTTCAGGCCGCTGGCCTGGTTGAGCATCGACACGACGAGATCACGCCGCTCCTCGAAGACCTTCCGGCTCTGCGGGATGAAATCCTGCGGGCCGTTCAGGGCTTCCACAGCCGCCCACTGGGCGATCGAGCAGGCCCCCGAGGTCTGCTGGCCCTGCACCAGTTCCATCGCCTTGATCAGCTTGTCCGGCCCGGCGGCATAGCCGATCCGCCAGCCGGTCATCGCATAGGCTTTCGACACGCCGTTCATCGTCAGCGTCCGGTCCATCAGCCCCGGCTCGACCTGCGCCGGCGTGGTATAGACGAAATCCCCGAAGACGAGGTGCTCGTACATGTCATCGGTCAGCACCCAGACATGCGGGTGCTTCATCAGCACATCCGTCAGCGCCTTGAGTTCGGCCCGGGTATAGGCCGCGCCCGAGGGGTTCGACGGCGAGTTGAACATGAACCACTTCGTCCGCGGCGTGATGGCGCGGTCGAGTTCTTCCGGCGTCAGCTTGAAATTGTTCTCGATCTTGGTCGTGACATAGACCGGGGTGCCGCCGCAGAGCAGGATCATCTCCGGATAGGACACCCAGTACGGCGCCGGAATGACGACCTCGTCGCCCGGGTTGATCGTGGCCATGAAGGCGTTGAACAGCACGTGCTTGCCGCCGGTGCCCACAATCGTCTGGGTCGGCTTGTAGTCGAGGCCGTTCTCGCGCTTGAACTTGGCGGCAATCGCCTCGCGCAGGGGCACGATGCCCGGCACGGGCGTGTACTTCGTCTCGCCGCGCTGGATCGCCGCGACGGCCGCATCCTTGATGTTCTGCGGCGTATCGAAATCCGGCTCGCCGACCGAGAGCGAGATCACGTCCTTGCCTTTGCCTTTGAGGTCCCGGGCCATCTGGGTGATCGCGATCGTCGCGGACGGCTTGATGCGGGACAGGGCATCGGCAAGGAAGGCCATGGTCGGATTCTCCGTTGGAGCGGTTGCGGGACGCCGGGCGTGTCGCGGAACCGGACAGGCATCCGCATGGCTGGCCAAGCGCGGCCCCACGCTTTATGTCTGTTGCCCCGAGGCATCAAGCCGAAACCGGGCAAAAAGACGGCACCCTCCGTGCTTTTTTGGCCAATGCGCCGGCCCGGCCCCGAAACAAGGAGAGGAACCGCCGATGACATCCCGATTTACCCGCCCGAACCGCCGCCACCTCCTCGCCCTTGCCGGCGGCATGGTCGCCATGCCGGGCATCCTCCGGGCCCAGGGTGGCTTTCCCTCGAAAACGGTCACGCTCGTGGTGCCCTATCCGGCCGGCGGTCCGACCGATGTCATCGCGCGGCTGGTCGGACAGGCCATCGAGGAACCGCTGAAGCAGAAGGTCATCGTCGAGAACAAGGCCGGCGCCTCGGGCTCCATCGGCACGCGCGCCGTCGCCACGGCCGATCCGGACGGCCACACCATCATCTTCGGCAACAACCAGACGCACGGGAACAACATGTTCCTGCTGAAGGATCCCGGCTACGACGCGATCCGGGATTTCGCGCCACTGGCCGGTGCCGGGGCCTTCCCGCATGCGCTCGTTGTCAAGAACGCGCTCGACGTGAAGTCGCTGCCGGATCTCGTCGCCTATGCCAAGGCCAATCCGGGCAAGCTGAATTACGGCTCCACCGGCGTCGGTTCCGGTTCCCATCTCTCGATGGAACTGCTGCTCAAGCGCACCGGCACGACGATGCAGCACGTGCCCTATCGCGGCGCCCCGCCGCTGGTGCAGGACATCATCGCCGGCACGATCGATGTCTCCCTCTCGACCCTGCCGAGCGTGATCAAGCAGATCGAGGCCGGCCAGATGCGCGGCATCGGTATTGCCAGCGCGAAGCGACCGGGCCAGGTGCCGAACATCCCGACCTTCCGCGAGCAGGGCATCACCAATGCCGATGCGGAATCCTGGGCCGCCTTCTTTGCCCCGGCGAAAACGCCGAAGCCGGCGCTCGACACGCTCTCCGGCGCGATCGTCGCCGCGCTGAAATCAGCGCCGGTGGCCGAAAAAATCACCGCTCTGGGCTTTGCACTGGATGTCCGCGCTCCAGATGCATTCGGAGCCTACCTGAAACAGGAAATCGACACCTGGGCGGATGTGATCAGGACGCTCGGCATCAAGCCGGAATGACGCTGAGGCCCCGCACAGCAACGAGGTGATCATGTCCCGCAACGCCCTCCGGGCCGCCCTTGCCGGCGGCCTTGTCCTCCTTGCCCCGGCGAGCCAGGCCGCCGCGCCCGACGAACCCCGGGTCGAGGTGGTCGTGCGCGGGCTGGCCAATCCCTGGGGCATGGCCTTCCTCCCGGACGGGCGGGCCCTCGTCACCGAGAGGGCCGGGCGGCTGCGCATCGTCAACCTTCGGACAGCCTCCCTCTCCGGGCCGATCGGCGGCCTTCCGCCCATCGCGGCCCGGGGTCAGGGCGGCCTGCTCGGCCTTGCACTCCATCCGGATTTCGTTCGCACGCGGGAGGTTTTCCTCTGCTTCGCCGAGGCGCGCGACGGCGGGGTCGGTACCTCCGTGTTCCGGGCGAAACTCTCCGGAAACGGCGCCATGCTCGAGGAAGGCCAGGTGATCTTCCGGCAGAACCCGGCCGGTTCGACAACGCGGCATTTCGGGTGCCGCCTCGTCTTCGACCGGAAGGGCCATCTCTTCATCACGCTCGGCGACCGCGGCAACATGGAAGCCGAGGCGCAGAACCTCGCCAATCATATCGGCAAGGTCATCCGCATCCGGACCGATGGCAGCGTCCCGCCCGACAACCCCTTTGTCGGCCGGGCGGATGCGCGTCCGGAGATCTGGTCCTATGGCCATCGCAATGTACAGGGCGCGACGCTCCATCCCGAAACCGGCCAGCTCTACACGATCGAGCATGGCGCCCGCGGCGGCGACGAGATCAACCGCCCGGAAAAGGGCAGGAATTACGGCTGGCCCGTCATCACCTACGGAATTGACTATTCCGGTGTGAAAATCGGCAGCGGCACGCATCGCGAGGGGATGGAACAGCCGCTCTTCTACTGGGATCCCTCGATCGCCCCTTCCGGCGGCACGTTCTACACCGGCGACAAGTTCCCCGCCTGGCGCGGTCACCTGCTGACCGGCGCCCTCGCGGCCGGGCTGATGGTGCGGCTGGAATTCCGGAACGGCCAGGTCACCGGTGAAAATCGCTACCTTGAAGCCCGCCGGGAGCGGATTCGCGATGTCGTGCAGGGGCCGGACGGCTATGTCTATCTCCTGACCGACGAGAGCGACGGCCAGATGCTGCGCCTCGTGCCGCGCTGAGCGGCCTCAGCCGAAGCGCAGCTTCATGCCGAGGATGATGCCGACCAGCACCAGCGTGACGAGGTTGGCCCCGATCAGCGGCCAGGACAGGATCAGCAGGCCATAGACCAGCCAGAGCACGATCCCCGCCGCGAGCATCAGGTACATCACCAGCGACAGCGACCGGGTGTCCCGCGTCCGGATCACCTTGATCGCCTGGGGCACCCAGCACAGGGTGGTGATGACGGCAGCGACACCGCCGATGAGTTCCACGGCAACGGACACGGAGCCTCCTTCGCGTTTCCCGCCTGACTGCCCTGTCTCGCGATTCGCGCCAAACGAAATCTGCCCCGCTTCGGTGCGGACTGGGTTCCTGCCCGGATTTTCGCCAGATTGCCGTCGCCTTGCCCACCGGCAGCGGCAAATTCGCCTATCCAAAGTTGCAGTCTTCCCGAATCTCCCGCTCTTCGGTTGCAACCATAGGCGAAACCACGGTGGTTTAAGCCTCTCTTAGGGGTTGCATCGGATCATGCGGCAAGCAGATATTATTTTATGGAATTCCGATGCAGCACCTCACGATCCGTCAGAATCTCGGGCTTCTTCTCCTCGTTCCGCTGCTCTCGGCAATTCTCTCGCTCTGGCAGATCGCACCTGTGGCTCTGGACCAGCTGGCCCGGGCCCGCCTGCTCGATATGGGCATCCGGATCGCCGGGGTTTCCACCACGCTGATGCACGGCATGCAGGCCGAACGCGCCTCGGCTGCCGGCCTGATCTCGGCGACGGAAGGCCGCGCCGCGCATCGCAACCGGTTCGTGCAGATGCAGGACGGCACCGACAAGGCGCTCGAGGCCTTCATGGACCTGCTCGAGGAAGCCGGCAAGGAGCCGCGTCTCGCCGGCGGCGTCGACCGGCTGAAGACAGCGCGGACGAAGATCGTCGACAATCTCAAGGTCATCCGGGAGAAGGTCTTCGGGTCGAGCGCGGATATGGGCACGATGCTGCTCGCCTATAGCGAGATCATCGACGAGCTGTCCTCGGGGGCTTCCGCGCTCAGCGCAACCTCCAGCAACGAGTCGATCACGCGGACGCGGCAGGCGCTGGATGCGCTGCTGCTCGCCAACGAGAATCTCGGCATCGAGCGCGCCATTGGCGTCGCGCTGATCAACGAGGAAGGGCTCGATGACACCCTGCGCGAGCGCTTCATCGGAACGATCCGCCTGCATGATCGCTTCCTCTCGCTGTTCGAGGCGGCCTCCGCCTCCCTCGATGGCTTCTCCATGGACAACTTCCTCCCGCCGGCCGCGACGGCGAGCTTCCTGCAGAAGCGGCGCGACCTGCTTGAAGCGACGCGCAGCCAGACCAAGACAGCCATGACCTCCGAGGAATGGTGGACGCTGACCGGCCAGCGCACCGACGCCTACAATGGCATGCTCGCGGCCGTGACGGATCGCCTGAAGGCGTTGGGCGCTGCCGAGGGGCAGGCCGCCTGGAACCAGATGGCGCTCATGATCGGCCTGCAGCTCCTCGCGGTCCTGCTCGGGGTCGGCTTCACCGCCTGGGTCGGTGCCTCGCTGTCGCGGCCGATCCGGCGGGCTTCGGATGCGCTGGAGCAATCCCTGCGCGGAGATCCGGATGTCGTGGCCCCGCCGGCCATGTCGGAACGCAGCGAGATCGGCCTGATCTCGAACGCCGTGGGCCGCTTCATCGAGGCCGCCGCCGAGCGCCAGAAGCTCATCGAGGAACGCGCCGCGGCCGAGGCCCGGCTGGGCGAAAGCCGCCGCACGATCCTCCAGCAGATGGAGCGCGAGTTCAACGAGGCCTCGCAGACCGCCACCAGCACGCTCCAGATGGCCGCCGCCACGCTCAACGAGAAATCGATCGCCATGCTCGGCACCGTGAACGCGGTCCGCCAGGCGCAGGACGAGGCCTTCTCCGCCACGGAAACCTCGCGCGCGACGGTCGAGGAAGTCACCCGGCTGTCGGACGAGCTGGCCAAGTCCATCGCCGAGATCGCGGAGCAGACCAGCCGGACGGCGCAGCTTGCGCAGGAAGTCATGGGCCGCGCGGACAGTTCCCGCGTCTCCGCCGGCAAGTTCGAGGAGGTCGCCATCGCGATCGGCTCGATCGTCGATCTCATCAACGCCATTGCCAGCCAGACCAATCTCCTTGCCCTCAATGCCACGATCGAGGCCGCCCGCGCCGGCAATGCCGGCAAGGGCTTCGCCGTGGTCGCCGGCGAGGTGAAGGAACTCGCCTCCCGCACCATGGGCGCCACGCGCACCATCGAGGCCAAGGTGGCGGAACTGAAGGACATTGCCCGCCAGGCCTCCGAACAGGCCTCCGCCCTGTCGCAGGAAGTCGGCACCATCCAGGGCCTGAACGCCGCCATCGCCGCCGCTGTCCACGAGCAGCATATGACGAGCGAGGGCTTCGGCCAGTCGATCCATTCGCTCGCCGATGCCGTGCGCACGGTGGCGGACCAGGTGAACGCGATTGCCCAGCTCGGCTCGGATGCCCATGCCTCGGCCGAATCCGTGCAGGGCGTCGCCGACGAGATGGAACGCACCACCGGAACCCTCGTCGATACCCTGCCCCGCATCATCGCGGAAACCGGCAAGCGCATCACCGGGTGAGCCCGCCCGGCTGCTGACAGGAATTGTCAGCGCCAATATTCAAGAGTGCTTGTAAGCGCGGGGTCTGCGCGCCATGTTGCCGCCATGGCGAAATCCCCCGGAACTCCGCGCTCCAAGGCTTCGAAACCGGCCCTGCAGCCGCTTGACCAGCATCTGGCGCGATTGCTGAATCCCGCCCTCGCGGGCGATGATCGGGGCAAGGGCTTCGGCGAGGCGCCGCAGGCCCGTTACCAGGCCGGGGCCCCGGCCGGCGTCGATCCCGCTCTGGCCCAGGCGCTTGGCCTGAAACCGGAACCGCCGCCCTCCCGCCGCCGCACGCGCGAAACCGAAGCGACGAGCTACGCGGACATTGCCGGGGCGAAACCCCGCCGCGTCATGCAGGGCAATGTCGCCCCCGCCTTGCCGGACGAGATCCGCATGGGCGGCGGGCTGGACGGGCTGTCGGAAGCCGATACGCAGGCCTCCTCGATCGGCGTGAAGGCAACCGCCGATGCCCTCAAGGCCCTGCTCGAAACCGGCAACCCGCTGTTCAGGGACGAGAAGCTCTGGGTGCCGCACCGCCCGGCCCGGCCTGCGAAATCGGAAGGGGGCATCGCCTTCCGCATGCAGGCGCCGTTCGAGCCGAAGGGGGACCAGCCGCAGGCCATCGCCGAACTCGTGGCCGGGGTCAAGGCCAGCGAGCGCGACCAGGTGCTTCTCGGCGTCACCGGCTCGGGCAAGACCTTCACCATGGCGAAGGTGATCGAGCAGACGCAGCGACCGGCCTTGATCCTCGCGCCGAACAAGACCCTCGCCGCGCAGCTCTATTCCGAGTTCAAGAGCTTCTTCCCGGACAATGCGGTCGAGTATTTCGTCTCGTATTACGATTACTACCAGCCCGAGGCCTATGTGCCGCGGACCGACACCTACATCGCCAAGGAATCGACGATCAACGAGGAAATCGACCGGATGCGCCATGCGGCGACGCGGGCGCTCCTCGAACGCGATGACGTCATCATCGTCGCCTCGGTCTCCTGCATCTACGGCATCGGCTCGGTCGAAACCTATACGGCGATGAGCTTCTCGGTGGAGGTCGGCGAGCAGATCGCGCAGCGGCAGCTGATCGCCGATCTTGTCGCCCTGCAATATCGCCGGACCAATGCCGATTTTTCGCGCGGGACGTTCCGTGTCCGCGGCGATGTCATCGAACTCTTCCCGGCCCATCTGGAGGATCGCGCCTGGCGGATCGGCCTGTTCGGCGACGAGGTCGAGAGCATCGCCGAATTCGACCCGCTGACCGGCCACAAGAATGCCGACCTGAAATTCGTGAAGGTCTACGCGAATTCGCATTACGTGACGCCGCGCCCGACCCTCGACCAGGCCGTCAAGGGCATCAAGGACGAGCTGAAGATCCGCCTCGACGAGCTGAACCGGCAGAACCGTTTCATCGAGGCGCAGCGGCTGGAACAGCGCACGCAGTTCGATCTTGAGATGCTGCAGGCCACCGGCGTCTGCCAGGGCATCGAGAATTACTCGCGCTATCTCACCGGCCGCAAGCCGGGCGAACCGCCGCCCACCCTGTTCGAATACCTGCCGGACAATGCGCTCGTCTTCACCGACGAGAGCCATGTCACGGTTCCGCAGATCGGCGCCATGTACAAGGGCGACTTCCGCCGCAAGGCCACGCTGGCGGAATACGGCTTCCGCCTGCCCTCCTGCCTCGACAACCGCCCCTTGCGCTTCGAGGAATGGGAGGCGATGCGCCCGCAGACGGTGCATGTCTCCGCCACGCCGGGCAACTGGGAGATGGAGCGTACCGGCGGCGTCTTCACCGAGCAGGTCATCCGCCCGACCGGGCTGATCGACCCGCAGGTCATCATCCGCCCGGCCCGGACGCAGGTCGACGATCTGCTGGGCGAGGTGCGCGATGTCGCCCGCGCCGGCTACCGCACCCTCGTCACCGTGCTGACCAAGCGCATGGCGGAGGATCTGACCGAATACCTGCACGAGAACGGTGTGCGCGTGCGCTACATGCATTCGGATGTCGACACGCTCGAGCGGATCGAGATCATCCGCGATCTCCGCCTCGGCACCTTCGACGTGCTGGTCGGCATCAACCTGCTGCGCGAGGGGCTGGATATCCCGGAATGCGCGCTGGTGGCCATTCTCGATGCCGACAAGGAAGGCTTCCTGCGCTCCGAGACCTCGCTGGTCCAGACGATCGGCCGCGCTGCCCGCAATGTCGATGGCCGCGTCATCCTCTATGCCGACCAGATCACCGGCTCGATGGAGCGCGCCATCGCCGAGACCAACCGCCGCCGCGAGAAGCAGGAGCGCTACAATGCCGAGCACGGCATCACGCCGCAGAGCGTGAAGCGCAATATCGAGGATATCCTCAACTCGCCCTACGAGCGCGACCGCGTCACCGTGGACAAGGGCGTGGCGGACCAGGCGATCTCCATCGGCCACAATTTCGAGGCGGTGCTCGCCGATCTCGAGAAGCGGATGCGCGCCGCCGCTGCCGACCTGGAATTCGAGACCGCCGCCCGCCTGCGCGACGAGATCAAACGCCTCAAGGAAACCGAGATGGCGGTGTTCGAGGAGCCCTCGGGCCGGCAGTCCCAGGTCACGGCGAAAGCCGGCAAGGCGGCCGCGTCGCAATATGGCGCTGCGGCGAATTTACCCCCGACGCGTGCCAACAAACCGTCGTTGGATGCGATGGGCCCCGGCACCGATCGCGAAGTGCCGCTTTCCGGCACCCCGCGCGCAAAGGGCGGCGGACGGCCCTCGCCACGGCGGCGCTGAGGTTATCGCATCACGTCGCCGGTCATGGGATCGAGGATCAGCTCCTCGCGCTGGCCGGCGGCGTTCTGGACGCGCACCGCATAGCATTTCTGTTCGGCAAGCCGGATCTCGACAAGCCGCAGGCCGCGCTGCTGCAATTCGAGCGCGATTTCCGACGAGGACAGCCAATGCACCCGGGGGATCCGCGCACAATACGGGTCATAGGAAGGCTGGACAGCGGTGGCAGAGCTGGCGAAACCGCAGGCGAGAAGGAGCGGCAGGGTCAGTCGGAGCATCGCGGATTTCCTATTCTGGAGCAGGACCGTTCTGGAGCGCTGCGACATCTAGACACCGCGTTTGAAGACTTTGCTCATCGCACGCGCGGCCTTTTGCTCGAATTTGACTAGTTGCAGGCGGAGGATCATTCTCGACGCGTTGACCCGGTCACCAGACCGATTCAGGCTGGCGCCGGCAGAAGCGGAGGCGCCCATGTCTGTCCGTGCATTCCCTGACTTCGCCGCTTTGCCCGTTTTCGCGTTTCTCGGCTTGCTGACCATTCCGGCTTTCGCGGCCGAACCGCCGCGAGCGGCACCGGACATCCCGGTTTCCCGGGCCAGCAGCAAGACGCCCTGCACCTGCCGGGCGGCAGGCCGGTCCTTCGAGGTCGGCAGCGAGATCTGCCTCGGCAATCGCATGATGCGCTGCACGATGGCGATCAATGTCACATCATGGGAACAGACCGAACAGCCCTGCCCGCAATCCTGAGCGGAGCCATCCGGAGCTTTTACCACCTGGCGGCCCGGAGGCCGCCGGCACACTCACACCAGTCCGAAAACGATCGCCGCCAGCAGGGCGAAGGAAGCGAGAAACGCGAGCAGATCGAGACGAAGAACCGCGCTCATGGGACACTCCTCGGTGGAGACCCGGAAAGCTTACCTTTTGTTAACGAGTTGGCAACGGATTTCCGCAGCCGCTTCACAGGACGGTTAACCCGGCCCCAAGGCCATCCGGAGAATGCATGTCAGGCCGCGGAAGACGCCGCCAGGGCCGCTTCGAGGAACGACGCCGCCGCCAGCGCGCGCTGGTCGTCGCCGAACGCGGCCACCACCTGCAGGCCCACCGGAAGGCCGTCATCGGTCCGGCATCCCGGCACATTCACGGCCGGCAGGCCGAGCAGGGTGACCAGCCGGTTGAAGCGCGGATCGCCGGTCGTCTCCGCCAGCGGCGCCGGCCCCGGCGCGGAATAGGTCAGCAGCACGTCAATCGGCTCGAACAGCGCATGCGTCGCCTTGCGGGCCTTGTTGGCGGTGGAGCGCGCCGCATCGAACTCGGCGACCGGGATCGCCCCTCCCTCGTCCAGAGCCGCCCGGAGCATCGCGGAAAGTTCCTCCGGCTGCCGCCGGTGCTCGAAGGCGAGATGCTGCGCCGCCTCGAACAGCGAGATCGTCCGCTGCGCGTCATGCGCCGCAGCGAAACGCGCATCCAGCGTCACGTCGACCACGGTCGCGCCGGCCTTGCCCAGCGCATGGATGGCCCGTCGCAGGGCTGCCTCGGCCTCCGGCTCGGCCGAACCGGCAAACGGCATCCGCGTGACGCCGAAGGTCGGCGTGCCGAAATCCTGCCCGTCGACGCGGAGCGCCCGCCCGGTGATCGCCTCCAGCCCGAAGGCGATATCGGCCACGCGCGCGCCGAACAGGCCCAGCGTATCGAGCAGCGGCGCGAAGGGCTTCACGCCGCTGATCGGCAGCAGCCGGTAGCTCGGTTTCATCGCGGCGACGCCGCAGAAGCTGGCGGGACGGATGACGGAGCCGGAGGTCTGCGTTCCGAAGGCCAGCGGCAGCATGCCGGCGGCCACGGCGGCGGCGGAACCGGAGGAGGAGCCACCCGGCGTCCGGCGCGGATCATGCGGATTCCGCGTCTTCGGCGGGCTCAGGAAGGCGAGTTCGGTCGTCACGGTCTTGCCCGGCACGATCCCGCCGGCATCCTCGGTCAGCACCACGATCGGCGCATCGGCCACGGGGCGGTGGTCGCGGTAGAACGGCACGCCATAGGCGGTGGGCATGGCGGCGGTCTCGATGATGTCCTTCATCCCCACCGGCAGGCCACCGAGTGGCCCCTTCGGCCGGCGGCCGGCGAGAATGCGGGCCCGCTCGAGATCGAGATGCTGGAAACAGCCGAGTTCGGCCTCGCGCGCGGCGATGGCCTCGGCGCAGAGTTCGAGCACGGCCTGCGGCGTGATGTCGCCCTCGTCGAGGGCCTCGGCGAGGTCAAGCGCGCGGAGCATCGGATTTGCCCTCGATCAGCTGGAGGATCAGCATCGTGCCGCGCCGCGCGATGGGCGAGGCAATCAGCGCCGCGAGATAGGCGAGCGGCCAGGCGATGACGAAGGCATGCAGCCACCGCGCGACGAAATCGGGCGGCGTGCCGACATTGAGATAGGTCACCACCGCCGTCATCAGGAACGCCATCACGCAGGAAAGGATGGCGGGAAAGATGAATCGGGCCTTGCCCTGCATGAGGCTTACTCCGGAACGGAAGAAGTTGGATCGGCGGGCATCGTTACGCAGCGTTTACCGCTTCGTAACCCTTTCTCTTAAGAGAAGGTTACCGGGATCGCGTCATTTTTAGCGGATGTTGCGTTTCAACCATGCCTCCGCACGTCCGGCCTGTCCCGGCCCGCGCCTCCTGTCGCGGCTGGTCCTGCTGTCCGCCGGCCTCGGCGCGTTCCTCAGCGGCTGCGGCTTCGCCCGGTTCGAGCCGCGCGAGCCGTGGCGGGCCGAAGCCGAGATGGCCTGCATGAAGGCCGGCATCATCCGCGAAAGCCAGTTCATCCGGCCGACCAAGCCGATCGACGGACCCGGCCCCTGCGGCGCGGACCTGCCGCTGAAGGTCGCGGCCTTCCCGAATGACAGCCAGTCCGTGGCGCTGGCGCTCGCCTCCACCGGCGGCCAGCAGGCCGGCTTCACGCCCGGCCTCGTCGAGATGACGGTGATCAAGCCGGAAGCCACCCTCGGCTGCCCGATGGTCGCCTGGACCGATGACTGGATCACCACCGCGGTCCAGCCCGCCGCCATCGCCTGGTTCGGCCAGGGCATCCGCGAGATCCGCACCGCCGGCTCCTATGCCTGCCGCCGGCGCAACCACCAGGCAAATGCCCGCCTGTCCGAACATGCCTTCGGCAATGCCATCGATATCATGAGCTTCGTCTTCAACGACGGCAATGTCGTCACGGTGAAGGGCGGCTGGCGCGGGACCGAGCAGGAACAGGGCTTCCTGCGGGATGTGTTCCACGGTGCGTGCCAGCGTTTCCGCACGGTTCTGGGCCCGGGTTCGGACGCACTCCATTACGATCACTTCCATTTCGATCTCGCCCGGCACGATGCCCGCGGCCAGCGCCGCTATTGCCGGCCGCAGGTCGCCGCGCCACAGCGCCCGTTGCCCGGCACCTACGGACCGGCCGTGAACCCGTTCGGCGGCCCGCAGAATCCCTATGCCTTCCGCCAGGCGCCCGCTGCGCCCTATCCGGCCGGAACGCTCCAGGCCCAGCAGGGCCAGATCGCCGCCGGCCCGCGTCCGCCCGCCTCCCTGCAGGCCAGCCCCTTGCCGGCTCCGGCCGGGGGCATGTTGCCCGGCCCGCGCAGCCCCGCCCCCGCCGGCAGCCGCTGGCAGGATGCGCAGGGCCAGGATCTCGAGATCGAGCCCGATTTCGATCCCTCCCAGTTCGATCTCGCCACCGGCTCGATCCCCGACCTGCCGCCCCGCCGCGTGTCGGGCCTGCCGCCGGAGCGCACCGGCTCGATCCCCGCCGCCCCGGTCGAGACCGAGACGATCCCGGCACCGAAACCGCGTCCCCGTGCCGCCGCCCCGTTCCGCCAGCCGTTGCCCATGGCAAACCCGCGCGGAAACTGAGCGCGGGCATTGAGCCCTTGCGGGCGGCAGCGTGACGGGCCATCCTCCGGCCAACGGAGGATTTTCCATGGATTACGTACGGTTGGGCCATACCGGCCTCAAGGTGTCGCGCATCGCGCTCGGCTGCATGACCTATGGCCACCCCTCCTGGCGGGAATGGGTGCTGGAGGAGGAGGAGTCGATGCCCTTCTTCCGGCGCGCGCTGGAGGTCGGCATCAATTTCTTCGACACGGCCGACATGTACTCGATCGGCGAGAGCGAGCGGATTACCGGCAAGGCGCTCAGGGAATATGCCCGCCGCGACGAGGTGGTGATCGCCACCAAGGTCTTTAACCCGATGGGCCCGAAACCGAACCAGCGCGGCCTTTCACGCAAGCATATCCGCGAGGCGGTGGATGCCTCGCTCAGGCGGCTCGGCACCGACTATATCGACCTCTACATCATCCATCGCCTCGACCACGAGACCGAGATGGAGGAGATCGTCGAGGGCCTGAACGATGTCGTCCGCGCCGGCAAGGTGCTCTATCTCGGCGCTTCCTCGATGTATGCGTGGCAGCTGATGAAGCTGATCGGCCTGCAGCGCGCGCAGGGCTATGCCGAGTTCGTCTCGATGCAGAATTTCTACAACCTCGTCTATCGCGAGGAAGAGCGCGAGATGATCCCGCTCCTGCAATCCGAGGGGCTGGGCATGACGCCGTGGTCTCCCCTCGCCCGGGGCTATCTCGCCGGATCGGGCCTCTCGAAGCCGATCACGAACGAGACCACCGTGCGCGGCCGCTCCGACCAGCATGTCGGCGCGCTGAAGATCGGCACCCCGCAGGACGAGAGCATCCGCCGCCGGCTGGTGCAGGAGGCGGAGAAGCTCGGCACGACGCCGGCCATCCTTGCGCAGGCCTGGGTGCTCGCGAAGCCCTATGTCACCAGCACGATCCTCGGCGCCTCGAAGATGCGCCATATCGACGATGCCCTTGCCGCGCTCGCCCTCAAGGTCGATCCGCGCGTCTGGGCCCGGCTGGAGGCGCCCTATCGCCCGCGCGAGGTGGTGGGCCATCAGTGAAGGAGGCGGGAAGTCACGTTGAGGTTTGCACCAGCAGCAATGCTTCAACGTCGTTCTTCAAGCACCAGACGAACAGCGAGGCCCGCGAACACAGTTCCGAGAAATAGCTGTGAAACGCGGCGAAACCGGCCCCGTCCCGCGAACATCAGGCCCATCCGGCTTGCCATCAGAATGACGATGCCATTGACGAGCAGGCCTATAAGATTGAGGACGGTTGCAAGGACAAGGACTTGAACCGCAACAGAACCCGCCTCCGGCCGGACAAACTGCGGGAAGAGTGCGAGAACGAACAGAACCATTTTCGGGTTCAGCAAGTTCGTGAGCATGCCCTGCCAAAACATTTGAGTGAGAGGGTATCGTTGCGTGTCAGGAGCCGACAGCGCCGGCTGAGCGGAAGAACGGAATACTTGAATGGCGAGGTACAACAGATAGGCGGCTCCTGCATAACGCACGATGTCGTAGGCCAGTGGCACAACAAGAAACAGCTGCGACAACCCCAGTGCCATCGCCAAGGCATGGATGTAAGTGCCAGCCTGTATCCCCGCGAGCGACGCAAAGCCCGCCGATCGACCTTGGCTGACGCTGCGCGAAGCGATCAGGAGCATGTCGGGTCCGGGCGTCGCGGTAAGCGCCAAGCAGGCGATGCTGAAAAGCATGAGGGTCTGGAAATCTGGCATCGAATCTCTCTGATTAATTCGCTGTCAGCCTAGCTTGGTCGAAACCTGCCGCGAAAGGGGAAACCATACTATCCGCTTGGAGCGGGAATCTTCATTTCAGCGACAGAAGAAGTGGCGGCATGCCCTGCCCGATCATCCAGCTTGGTTTGAATAGCCCGCACGACGTACGATGATCCGCTCACCCTCTTCGAAATCACCGAACTCGTCATTGTACTCGCTGTGGGCGAGCCAGCGGTCCACCACTTGCCCGTCTACCTCCCGTTCGCAAATCAGCACTCGCCCCTCCTTCATGGAGGTGAGCAGATTGAGATAGTCGCATTCCAGGCGGTACCCCAACCGATCGAGGAACATGAGATCGCCGTGCACGTGCCATGGCGTATCGAGAAAGCCAATGCGGCAATCGTCCTCAAGTTCGTCATTGATGAAAGACAGGACGGCACCTTGACAGAGGTCCACGTCAACGCGTTGGTCGTCGACCCGCCAGGCCAACAGTCCGATTTCCCTGCAAAGCTGGGTGATCATTTCCAGATCGTAGCGCATGACAGTGCTTTGCTGCTTTAGTGGTGAGCTCGCTTCGTCCTACGCTCTGTCAATCCAAAAGTCTTGCGCCCGTAACGTTGCGGCCATGCCGCAACCTGCCTGAAAATCCGCGCGCCGGCCAGCCCGGGCTTGACCGGCGCGGGCTTGCAGGCGAAGGCTAGGCCGGATCAATCAGGAGGTTCCGATGCGCCTGCTTCCCGTCGTGTTCGGCCTGCTCGTGGCCGCCTTGCCCGCCACCGCGCGGGAGGAAATCCCGGCCGAAACCCGGATCATCCCGTGGTCGGGGCAGGTCTCCTCCTGCGACAGCCCGGGCGTGCTGTCGAAGCTGCAGCACCGGTTCAACGCGACCGAGCGGCGCTACTGGAACAGCGCGGCGGAGATCGTCGGGTTCGAGAAGGTCCGGCAGGCAGCCTTCCGCCCGCACGGCCTTGACCTGATCCCCCGTCGCTACTGCCAGGCCGAGGCCGTGATGGCCGATCGCCGCCGCCTGACGATGCGCTACGCGATCATCGAGGAAACCGGCATCATCGGCATGACCGAAGGCGTCCAGTTCTGCCTCGCCGGCTATGACCGCAACCACACCGCGATGCCGGGCTGCTACCGACTCGACCGCTGATGCCCCGCCTCCCGGCTCTCCTTGCCCTGCTGGCGGCGTTGGTGCTGCCGGCTTCCGGCCAGCCGCGCGAGGATCGCGGCGCCCCGATGGGCCGCTTCGATTTCTACGTCCTCTCGCTTTCCTGGTCGGCCACTTTCTGCGACCTGACGGGCGAGCGCCGCGGCAATCCGCAATGCGAGCCGGGGCGCAATCCCGGCTTCGTGGTGCACGGGCTCTGGCCGCAATACGAGCGCGGCTATCCCTCCTTCTGCACGCCGGACGGGCGCAACCCCTCCCGCAACGCAATGGATATCGGCGAGCGGGTCCTGCCGACGAGCGGCCTCGCCCGGCATCAATGGCGCAAGCACGGCACCTGCTCGGGCGAGAGCCCGGCCGGCTATTTCACCGCCACCGAGACGGCGCGGAACCGGGTGAAGGTGCCGAAGGAGCTCGAAGCGCCGGAAGCCCCGCGCCGCTGGTCCGTGCCGGAGATCGAGCGCGCCTTCGCCCTCGCCAATCCCGGCCTGCGCCCGGACATGATGGCCGTGACCTGCAGGAAGGGCATGCTGGAGGAAGTGCGGCTCTGCCTCACGCGGGACCTGCGCGGCTTCCGCTCCTGCGACGAGGTGAGCCGCGATGTCTGCCGCACGCGCGACATCATCGTTCCGGCAGCGCGGTAGAGGCCGGTGAATTACCGCCACGCCTTCCATGCCGGCAATTTCGCCGATGTGCTGAAACATGCGGTGCTGATGCGGATCCTCGCGCATCTCATGCAGAAGGACACCGCGATCCGCGTCATCGATACCCATGCCGGCGCCGGCCTCTATGACCTCAAGGGGGATGCGGCCAGCCGCACGGGCGAATGGGTCGACGGCATCGGCCGGCTGAACGAGGGGCCGCTGGACAGCGCGGCCGAGACGATCCTCGCCGGCTATCGCAACGCCCTCGCGGCATTCTCGCCCGATGGCCGGCTCTACCCCGGCTCGCCGGCCCTGATCCGGCACGTGCTCCGCCCGCAGGACCGCGCCTCCTTCAACGAGCTGCACCCGGAAACCCTGCGCGACCTGCGCCGCGCCCTGCCGCGGGATGACCGGCTGGTGATCAACCAGCTCGACGGCTACATCGCCTGGAAGGCACAGATCCCGCCACCCGAACGGCGCGGCCTCGTGCTGGTCGATCCGCCCTTCGAGAAGGAGGACGAGTTCGACCGGATGATCGAGGGCGTGCAGGTCATGGCGCGCAAATGGGCGACCGGTCTCGCCATGCTCTGGTACCCGGTCAAGAACCAGCGCCGCGTCTCGCTGTTCGAGGCGGGCCTCGTCGAGAGTGCCTTCACCCGGATCCTGATCGTCGAGCTGCATGTCGACGAGCCCGAAGCCGAGGGGCCGCTGGCGGCCTGCGGCCTCGCGATCGTCAATCCGCCCTGGCGGCTCGATGAGGAATTGCTGGCCCTGCTGCCCGCCCTGTCGGAACGGCTGGGGCGCGGCGGCATCGCCCGCTGGCGGGTCGACTGGCTGAAGAGCGCCTGAGCCGCACCGCCGGAGAGGCCGGCCAACAAAGCCCTTGCCGATTGGCGGGCAAGCGGCAATGGTCAGGCCATCCAACGCCCCGGACGGGGCCCCAGGAAACGGAAACGCCCATGCTGAAACTGCGCTCTTCCGCCGCCTCGCCTTTCGGCCGCAAGGTCAAGGTGGCGGCGCTCTTCACCGGCCATGCCGACAGCCTCGAGATCCTGCCGACGGACACGATGAACCCGGCTGATCCGCTGCGGCAGGACAACCCGCTCGGCAAGATTCCCTGCCTCATCCTGCCTGATGGCAGCACGGTCTATGACAGCCGCGTCATCGTCGAATATCTCGACCACGAGGCCGGCGGCGGCAAGGTGATCCCGGCGGCCTGGCCGGCCCGGCTTGCCGCGCTGAAACTGCAGGCGCTGGCCGACGGCATCACCGATGCGGCGATCCTGCAGCTCTATGAAGGCCGCTTCCGCGCGCCGGAAAAGCACGAGCCGGCCTGGATCGCCCATCAGGGCGGCAAGGTGGAACGCGGGCTCGGCACGCTGGAGGCGAACCCGCCCAAGGCCAGCGCGACGCCGGATATCGGCATCATTGCCACGGCATGCATGCTTGAATGGTACGAGTTCCGCTTCTCCGGCCTGTCGAGCGGCAGATATCCGAAGCTCTCGGCCTTCGTGGCCGATTTCAACCGCCTCGTGCCGGCCTTCGGGAAGACCAAGCCGCACGCGTAACCGCCGCCCTCTCTGCACCTGCCTTCCTGCCAAGGCCAACGGCCTTGGCTAGGCGCGAAGGCGCCGCCGAGCAGGCCCCGCAAGGGGCCGTTGCGAGGGACCCAAGACAAAAAATCGCCGTTGCGAGGGACTCAAAACGAAAAAGGGGGTCCGGTTTCCCGGACCCCCGTCGCCCCCCGGCATTGCTGGGAATCGCGCCGCGCCCGGCGCGCTCAGAAGCGGTAATTGACGCCCACGCGGATCTCGTTGTTCACGATATTCGCGTTGCGGGCCGGGACCACGTTGTAGGTCTGGCCTTCGAAACGATAATGCAGGTACTGCACGGAGGCGGACACGCGATCGGTCAGCATCATCTCGCCGCCGAGGCCGATGACATAGCCGATATGGCCGTTGGAGGATTTTGCCCCGCCGGCCTTCATGGTGCCGGTCGTGTAGGCGATACCGCCGGTCACGAAGGGCAGGAAGCGCTCGAAGGCATAGCCGACGCGGACACGGCCCGAGCCGATCCATTTCTGCCGGAAGCTCTCTGTGAAGCCGCGATAATCGATGCCGGCATAGGCGAGATCGGCCTCGCCGCCGACAACCAGCCGGTCCATCTGCCAGTTGTGCCCGATCTGCAGGCCGCCCTTGAAGCCGTCGAGATCAGCGGAGCGCGAACGCCCGAAAGCATAGCCGAGATGCGCACCGGCATAGAAACCGGCCCAGTTGGTCGCGAAGACCGGCGTCGGTGAATAGCCGGAACGACGCTGGAGATCAGCCGCCTGGACTTGAGCCGCCGTCACGAAACCTGCGACGCAGACAGTCGTCGCAAGAATAGTCCTGACGATACCACGCATTATGGCCTCCTTGCTCAAGCAACAGGACGATAAGAGGAAATTCATTCGGATTGTGATCTAGCACAAGCATCTGTTAAGCTGAACAGGACCCTGAATTGAGGGAAAACATTTGATTAATCCCGCCATCCCACGGTTAAGGTTATTGAAAACATAAGGCCGTCACTTCAGGCGCTTGCCCTTGCCAGCGCGACATGCGAATCGAAGGCAGGTTCACCGCCGGGACGCCTTGTGTGACGCTGCCGCTGTCGATTTTCATCATTGCCCGCAACGAGGCGGACCGCCTGCCCCGCACGCTCGAACCGCTCGCGGCCCTCAGCGACGATGTCGTCGTGGTCGATTCCGGCTCGACCGATGACACCGTCGCGCTCGCCGAGGCGGCGGGTGCGCGCGTCCTCTTCAATCCCTGGCCGGGCTACGGCCCGCAGAAGCGCTTCGCCGAAGCGCAGTGCCGCCATCCCTGGCTGCTCAATCTCGATGCCGATGAATGGCTGCCGCCGGAACTCGTGGCCGAGATCCGCGCGCTTTTCGCCTCCGGCGCACCGCCCGCCGATGCCTACGAGATCCGCATTGCCGAGGTCTTTCCCGGCGAGGACGCACCGCATCCCCTCGCCTATGCCCTGCCCCCGGTCCGGCTCTATCACCGGGAGAAGGGCAGCTATTCGGCCTCGATCGTGCATGACCGGGTCGATCTCGTGCCCGGCGCGAAAGTCGCGCGGCTCCGGGGCATCGTCCACCATTTCTCGGTCCGCTCGATCGGCGACCAGATCGCCAAGCTCAACGCCTATGCCGACCAGCAGGTGGCTGATCTGGCCCAGCGCGGCAAGCGTATCGGCACATGGCGGATCTTCACGGAGTTCCCGCTGGCCTTTTTCAAGGCCTATCTGATCCGCCGCCATTTCGTGCGCGGCATCTACGGGTTCATCACCGCCATGAATTTCGCCTTCTATCGCTGGTTGCGGGTCGCCAAGGATTACGAACGCCGTTCGCTGGAGCGGAAGCGGAACCGCCAGCCATGACGGCGCGGCAGGTCGCCCTCGTCACCGGCGGATCGAAGCGCATCGGCGCGGCCATCGTCCGGCACCTCGCGGGGGCCGGCTTCGCGGTCGTCATCCATTATCATCGCGGGCGGGACGACGCGGAAACGCTGGCGGCCGCGCTGGCCGGCACGGGCTGCCGCGCCGCCACGATCGGCGGAGACCTGGCCGCCCTCGACAGCCTCGGCAGCCTGATGGCCGAGGCCAGCCGCCCTTTCGGCCCGCCCGATCTGCTCGTCAACAATGCCTCGGCCTTCCTCGATGACCGCCTCGGCAGCCTCGAGCCCGGGCGCTTCGCCACCAATCTCGCCGTGAACCTGCAGGCCCCCTGCCTGCTCGCCCGCGCCTTTGCCGAGGGCCTGCCGCCCGGCGAGCGCGGCGCCATCGTCAACCTGATCGACCAGCGCGTCTTCCGGCCCAACCCGCATTTCTTCAGCTACACCCTCGCCAAGGCCGCGTTGTTTACGGCCACGCAGACGATGGCCCAGACGCTGGCGCCGCGGATCCGCGTCAACGGCGTCGGGCCGGGCCCCACCGTCCCGAATATCCATGACGGCGCCGAGGGTTTCGCGCAGGAAGCGGCCGGCACCCTGCTGGGCGAGGCCATCGCACCGGAAGCGATCGCCGAGGCCGTGCTCTACCTCGCCCGCGCGCGCTTCGTCACCGGCCAGATGATCGCGGTGGATTCCGGCCAGCATCTCGGCTGGCGCACGCCGGATATTGTCGAGGGCTGAAGCCCCCGACGGCCCGCAGGATTGACCGTGGGGCCAAGGCCAAGGGCCTTGGCTAGGCGCGAACGCGCCGCCGAGCAGGCTCCGTCAGGAGCCGTTGCGGGGGACCCAGAGGAGAAAACCCTCGCGAACGCGCCGCCGGGCAGGCTCCGTCAGGAGCCGTTGCGGGGGAAGAAGGATTACACCCGTATGGCGGCGATGAGCCTTCCGTAATCCGACTCGTTGAGATGGGTCTTGCGTCGATAGGAAAAAAATCTTTGAGGATCGGCATAGGTGCACAAATTTAATTTGTCGATTTCACCGATCCCGGCGCGCTCCAGACGCGCCGAAATATAGCCCGGAAGGTCGAAAAACGGGTGCGTTTCGCGCATTCCCGGACGGAAGAACCGGGCATTTCCGGCCTCCTCGGCGAGGAACTGCGCCCGGAATTCCGGCCCGACCTCGTAATTTTCAGGCCCCAGCATCGGCCCGAGCGCAACGATCATGCGCGACCGCTGCGCGCCTTTCCGCTCCATCGCCTCGATCGTCGCCTCGAGCACGCCGCCGATTGCGCCTTTCCAGCCTGAATGCGCCGCGCCGACCACGCCAACCCCAGGATCGGCAAAGAGAATCGGCCCGCAATCCGCCGCGCCGACCCCCAGCGCGATGCCCGGTTTCACGGTGACCATCGCATCCGCCTGCGGCCGTTCAGAAACCGGCCAGGGTTCGTTCACATCCACCGCGATGGCGGAATGGATCTGGTGGAGCGACAGGAAATTCGCAGGCAGGACATCGAGATGTGCCGCCATCCGTCGCCGGTTCTCGGCCACCGCGGCCGGGTCGTCATTCGAGCCGATCCCGCCATTCAGGCTGGCATAGACACCGGTGGAAACGCCTCCCTCGCGGGTAAAGAAAGCATGGCGGATTCCGGCACGGGACAGGGCGGGCGACGTCAGGGGCGTGGGCATGGCGGGCTTTCAGCGATGAACGGTTCCGGCGAGGCGGGGATCCGGCTGGTCGAAGCCGGGCAAGGCCGCCATATCCGGGCTAGAAATGGCCAAGGCCTTGAAGAGCTGGCCCATTCCGCCCGTACCGGTCCCGGCCAGCCGCTCGACAGCTGCGTCGATCTCGGCGGGGTTGTCGGCTTTCGGCCGGAGGATACCCGCGCGGTGATGAATGCCCAGCCGCTCCAGCAGGGTGGCCTGCGTCAGCACCGGGTGGTCCTTGGCGCCTGCCCGGCGTGCGGCTATGGCAAGGCTGGCGAAATCGACATGGGCGGTGATGTCCGCCTCGCCGGGATTGGCCAGGACCGAGGCGAACTGGTGCTTCCTGACGGCCTGAAGCGTTTCGCCAAAGGCGAAATGCGCATGCCCGTAATCGACCGCGAGCAGCAGGCCACTCTGGGCGACGAGCCGGCCTGCCAGCCGCTTCATGATATCGAGCGAGATCGGCGAGGTCTCGAACACCGTGCCTTCCGGCGCCTCGATGGTCAGCCCTTCCGCCGCGTTCCGGTCGAGCCCGAGGGCAAGCTGGCCGTCCGCCCCGATGCCGACAAGCCGTTCCCGCCATTCCGTGCCATGGCGCTGGAACTGGCGGATCGGCAGGGCATCGAAGAATTCATTGGCGAGGATCAGCAGCGGACGATCCTCCGGCAGGCTCTCGATCGAGGCATGCCAGGTCACGCGGTGGCCGCTGTCCTTGAGCGTATCCGCCTGCGCCCGCTGGAGAACCGGGCTCATCTCGACAAGATGAACGTCGAGGCAGGAGGTGAAGCCCGGAAGCGCCCGCGCCGCCCGCAGCGCATCGGCCATCAGGGTGCCGCGCCCGGGCCCGAGCTCGACCAGCGCCACGCGGGAGGGCTCGCCCAGCATCTGCCAGCCAATGGCGGTGAACAGCCCCAGCAATTCCCCGAAGATCTGGCTGATTTCCGGCGCAGTGACAAAATCCCCGGCCATGCCGAAAGGATCGCGCGTCATGTAATAGCCGTGGCGCGGATGGCCGAGCGCCAGCGCCATGAACCGGTCGATCCCCATCGGGCCATTGGCACGGATCTCGGCGACGATCTCGTTCTCGAGCATACTCACTCCGCCCCTGCCAAACCTGTCCTGCGGGCCGCAAGCCCCCGCCGGATCAGCCAGAGTCCGGCCAGGAACATCGGAATCGACAGGGCCATGCCCATGGTCAGCCATCCGCCGGCGATGAAGCCGAGATGGCGGTCCGGCTCGCGGAAGAACTCCACGAAGAACCGGGCCGCAGCATAGCCGCTCCCGAAAATTCCTGCCAGCAGCCCCGGCGCCCGGAACCCGGTCCGGCAGACGAGGACCGCGAGAACCAGCAGCAGCAGCAACCCCTCCAGCCCGGCCTCGTACAATTGCGAGGGGTGGCGCGGCTCCGGCCCGGCATCGGGGAAGATGAACGCCCAGGGCACATCCGCAGGGCGTCCCCAGAGCTCGCCCTTGATGAAATTGGCGATACGGCCGAGCAGTAGCCCGATCGGCGCGACGACGGCAGCGAGATCGGCCATGGCATAGGGATCGAGCCCGCGCCGCCGGGCGAACAGGGCCACCGCGACGGCAGCCCCGAACAAGCCGCCATGAAACGACATCCCGCCTTTCCAGGTCTGCAGGATCTCGAGCGGGTTCGTGAGATAATAGCCGGGTTTGTAGAACAGCACGAAGCCGAGCCGCCCGCCGATCACCACGCCGAGCGCGGCAAAGACGAGCAGGTCGTCCAGCTCTTCCTGACTCGGCGCCCGCATCCCGCCCCAGAGCCGCGCGCTTGCGGCCAGATGCCGCGCATAGAGCCAGCCGGCGACCAGCCCGAAAATATAGGCGAGGGCATACCAGCGCACCACGATCGGCCCGATGGCAAAGGCGACGGGGTCGATCTCGGGGAGCAGCATGGGCGGGAGGTCCTTCACGTCGCACGGGCGAATCTTCTCTAACGAAACCCGCTCCGCCATGCTAGAAGCTCGTCCCGAACGGCGCCCCGCCGCCCCGACCCTGCCCTCACGGAGCCGACCATGCGTGAACCCCCGACCCGCCTGCTCGATGAACTGTCGCGCGTGATGACCGGCGCCGTCGGTCTGGCGCAGGGCGTCCAGCGCGAGGCTGACAGTTTCGCCCGCAGCCAGATCGAGCGGATCCTGCGCGATTCCGATCTGGTGACGCGCGAGGAATTCGAAGCCGTCCGGCTGATGGCCATTGCCGCGCGGGATGAAAATGAACGGCTGCTCGCCCGGATCGAGGCGCTGGAAGCCGCCGGAGCCGGCAAGGGCAAGGGCGCGAAAGCCGGCAAGGAATCAGCCGGAGGCTGAGCCGGCTTTCCGCAAAGCGCGGTGTCGTCAAAGGGTTTCTTGGCCCCTGTGGACATCGCCGGAACTGTGGATCGGCGAGGGCCGGACGGTTGTGGCAGCCCCCCGAATCCCGGAAGGTCGTGCCTGACGCTGACTTCCCGTCCCACCGGTTTTCCGGTCGCGGTTTTTCCCCAACGTCGCTGTGAGTATCGCCGCAGAAAGGCGGCGACAGCGCGAATCTGGCCATGCTAGGTTCGATAAGGGTGATTCGCGGCAGGAGAAAACGGCCCGAGTCAAGTCCGCGTTGGCCGTTCCGGCATGCCGGTCCGGCCGGGTAGCGTGGCGTTCCCCGCGTTCCGAGTAGTCTCAAGTCTGGCAGCGTGCCATCCGGCGCGACGGGTTCCTGCGCCCGTTCTCCGGCGGCACGCACATGAAAACGACAACAAAAGGCCTGTGATGACATTTGTCGATCGCGACCCTGCCCGTGCCGAGAACCCGGTCGATCTGATCGAACAGATTGCCTTGCGGCATCACTGGTCGTTCGAACGGGACGACGAGGACGAGATCTCCCTCGGCGTGACCGGGCGCTGGTGCGATTACCAGATCAGCTTCACCTGGCTTTCCGAGATGGAAGCCCTGCATCTGAGCTGCGCCTTCGACCTGAAGGTTCCGGAGCGCCGCCGTTCCGAGGTGCTGCAGCTCATCGCCAAGCTGAACGAGCAGATGTGGGTCGGCCATTTCGATGTCTGGTCGAGCGGCAATGCCGTGGTGTTCCGCCACTCCCTGCTGCTGGTCGGCGGGGTCGATCCCTCGCCTGACCAGTGCGAGGCGGCGATGAAAATCGCGGTCGAGGCCTGCGAACGCTATTATCAGGCCTTCCAGTTCGTGGTCTGGGCGGGTAAGACGGCCGCCGAGGCGCTGGATACCGCCATGTTCGAGACGGCCGGCGAGGCCTGATCCGGACGGGGGCAGGACCGGCGGCCGGGAACCGTTTCCCCGCCTCGCGGATCATTCGCCAACCCTTCGGATTTTTCATGGACACCTTTGTTGATCTTCTGATTTTCGGCGCCGGCAAGATGGGCGGCGCCATGCTCCACGGCGCGCTGAAGGCCGGCTGGCCCGCCGCGCGGATCCGCGTGATCGATCCCAACCCGTCCGACGCGTTGCGTGCCGATGCCGCCCGCCATGGCTTCGCGCTGAATCCGGCCGCCGGCACCCCGGCCGGGCTCGTCCTGCTGGCCATCAAGCCGCAGATGCTCGATTCGGCCGCCGCTACCCTGAAGATGCATGTCGACACCAACACGGTGATCGTCTCGATCCTCGCCGGCAAGAGCATCGCCGACCTGCGCGCCCGACTGCCCGGCATCAGCAAGATTGTCCGGGCCATGCCGAACACACCTGCGGCGATCGGGCGCGGCATTACCGGCGCCTATGCCGGCGCTGCGCTCGGCGACGCCGAAAAGGCGCAGGTCCTCGCCCTGCTGGAAACAACCGGCCGCCTCGAATGGCTCGACCATGAGGGCGACATCGATTCGGTCACGGCGCTGTCCGGTTCGGGCCCGGCCTATGTGTTCCATCTGGTCGAGACCATGGCGAAGGCCGGCGAGGAGCTGGGCCTTGCGCCCGATCTCGCCATGCGCCTTGCCCGCGCCACGGTGGAGGGCGCCGGGGAGTTGCTGTTCCAGGAGGCCGGCACGCCGCCAGCCACGCTGCGCCAGAATGTCACCTCGCCCGGCGGCACCACGGCGGCGGCGCTCGAAGTGCTGATGGCACCGGACGGCCTGCAGCCGCTGATGACGAAGGCGGTGAAGGCGGCCCGCGCCCGTGCAAAGGCGCTGGCGGGCTGACACGCTGACGCGGCGGGCTTGCGTCCGCCGCAATGTCGCCTACCTTGCACCGACAATGGCCTGACATCAGGAGGCATCCCATGGCACGCAAGGCTTCATCCCCCGAACCGGCCGCTTCACCGCGGGATCGCGTCGTCGATGCGCTCATGGCCCTCGCCGCCGAGCGGGAATGGTCGGATATCCCGCTCGAGGCCATTGCCGAACAGGCTGGGATCGGCCTCGCCGACCTGCGCGATCTCTTCCCCTCGAAGGGCGCCATGCTGGGCGGGTTCATCCGGCGCATCGACCGGATCACGCTCGACGGCACGCCCGCCGACCTGATCGACCAGCCCGCGCGGGACCGCGTGCTTGACCTGATGCTGCGCCGCTTCGATGCGCTGCGGCCCTATCGACACGCGCTCCGCAGCATCCACCGCGCCTTCCGGGGCGATGTGCCGGGCCTTCTGGCGCTGAACCAGCAGGCGCTCAATTCCTGGCGCTACCTGCTCGCCTCGGTCGGCATCGAGACGGAAGGGCCGATGGGCCTTGTCAAGCTGCAGGGTGCAATTCTCGTTTTCACCCGGGTCATGCCGGTTTTCCTCGACGAGAATGACGAGACGCTGCCGAAGACGATGGCTGCGCTTGACCGTGAACTGTCCCGCGGGGAATGGGTGCTCCGGCGGGCCGAGGGACTCGACCGGCTGATGGCGCCGTTCCGGGGCTTCTGCCGGGCAGCAAAGGACCTCCGGCGGCCCGGCCGGAGCAGCGAACGGGACGCGGCCTGAGCCCCATGCTGTCGACTGCCCTTCAGCCTGTCACCCCGTTCGACACGTTCGCGGCGCTGGATATCCGTGTCGGCACCGTCATCGCCGTCGAGGCCTTCCCGGAAGCGCGCAAGCCGGCCTGGAAGCTGACGATCGATTTCGGCCCGCTCGGCACACGCCGCTCCTCGGCACAGATCACCGTCCATTACACGCCCGAAACCCTCGTCGGTCGCCAGGTCGCGGCCGTGATGAACTTCGCGCCGCGCCAGATCGGAAAATTCATGTCCGAGGTGCTGACCCTCGGCTTTCCGGACGAACAGGGCGAGGTGGTGCTGGTCTCGCCGGAACGGCCCGTTCCGAATGGCGGCCGGCTGTTCTGAACCTCAGGCCGGCACTTTCACCCGCGCCCGCAGGCCACCAAGCGGCGAATCCTCGAGCGTGATGTCGCCGCCATGCCCCCGCGCGATCCCGCGGGCAATCGCGAGGCCAAGCCCCGTCCCCGCATGATCCTGGTTGCGCGAGGCATCGAGCCTGAGGAAGGGCTTGAACACCTCCTCGCGCAGGTCTTCGGGAATGCCCGGCCCGTCATCATCCACCGTCACGGTGAGATAGCGCTCGTCATGGACGGCATGGATCTCGATCCGGTCGCCATAGCGGGCGGCATTGGCGACGAGATTGCCGAGCAGCCGCCGGAAGGCCTGCGGCCGCACGCTGACCACCGGATCACCCTCGACAGCGAGCGTGGCGAAATGCCCGGTCCGCTCGGCATCGAAGCGGAAATCCTCCAGCAGCGCCCGGATATCGGTCGCCGCCGCCGATTCAGCCGCCTCGCCGCGCGCGAAGGCGAGATAATCCTCGAGCATGCGGCTCATCTCGTCGATATCGCGCTTCATGTCCTCGACTTCCGGCCCCTCGGGCAGGAGCGCCAGCGAGAGCCGGAACCTCGTGAGGATGGTGCGGAGATCGTGGCTGACGCCGTTGAGCATCGTCGTGCGCTGCTCGATCGCACGCTCGATCCGGTTCTTCATCTCGAGGAAGGCGAGGCCGGCCCGCCGCACCTCGCGCGCCCCGCGTGGCCGGAACTGCACGTCCCGCCCCTTGCCGAAGCTTTCGGCAGCATCGGCGAGGCTGAGGATCGGCCGGATCTGGTTGCGCAGCAGCAGGATTGCCACGGTGATCAGCACCAGCGAGGACCCCGCCATCCAGATCAGGAAGATATGCGAATTCGAGGCATAGGCCTGGCTCCGCCGGGCCGTGACGCGCATCATCGCATTGTCGAGCAGCACCCGGATCTCCACAATCGAGGAGGAGCCAACCGTGTCGATCCAGAACGGCTTGCGGACGCGGGTGCGCAATTCCGCCGAGAGCGCCTGGTCGAGAATGTCGAAGAACGGCTTTTCCAGCGGCGGCGGCAGCGGTTCAAGCGGCAGGAAATCGACATCGAGGCCAAGCCGCTGCTCCGCGATCTGCGCCAGCAGCCGGCCATCGATACCCGGCGTCGGCCGCTCGTAGATATCGATCAGCGCGGCGATATCCTGCGTGATCGCCGCCGACAGCCGGGCGGTCACCGCCTGCCAGTGTCGCTCCATGAAGATATAGGCCACCACGGCCTGGAGGAGCACCATCGGCACGATGATGATCATCAGCGCGCGGGTGTAGAGCCGCTTCGGCAGGATGCGGTTGAGCCAGCGCCCGATCCGCGCCTCCAGCTGGAACAGCGGCTGGAAGATGCGCTGGATCTCCGGCCGCTGCCAGAGGACAACCACCACATGCATCAGCACGCGGAACATCCAGCGCGCGAGATCGAACACCATGCGGAGCATGCGCCAGACCAGTCTCGCCAGCATCGCCAGGGCCGCGGCAACCTGATCGAACGTGGTCCGCCAGGCACTCATCGGTCGATGACCAGCCGGTAGCCGATGCCGCGCACCGTCTGCAGGAAGACCGGGTTGCCGGGATCCGGCTCGATCTTGCGGCGCAGGCGGTTGATCTGGACATCGATCGTCCGCTCGTTGGACGCGCTGCCATTCTCCGCCAGCGCCTCGCGCGGCACCGTCTCGCCCAGGGCCCCGGCCAGCACCCGCAGCATCTCGCGCTCGCGCTCGGTAATGCGCAGATGCTCCTCCTCCTGCCGCAATTCGCCACGGGCGAAATGGAACTGGAACGGGCCGAACCGGACCGTTTCCGGCGCGTTCTCCCGCGGGTTGGGCGGCGGCAGCGCTGCCCGCCGCAGGATCGAGGAAATGCGCAGCAGCAGCTCGCGCGGATCGAACGGCTTGGTCAGGTAATCGTCGGCGCCGGTCTGGAGCCCGGCCAGACGGTCATCGATCTCGGCCCGTGCCGTCAGCATCAGGATCGGCACGGCGGAGGACGTGCGGATCCATTGCGCGAGGCTGAGCCCGCTCTCGCCGGGCATCATCACGTCGAGCACGATCAGGTCGAAGAGCAGCCCCTCGAGCCGGGCGCGGGCCTCGCGGGCATTGTCGGCCGTCGAGACGCGATATCCGTTTTCGGAAAGGAACCGGTACAGCAGCGTACGGATCCGGTCATCATCGTCGACGATGAGGATATGCGGGGCTTCGTCGGTCACCACCGGTTTGCGCATGGGCAGGCTTTCTCGCTGGGCGTGGGGGCCCCGCCCCTCCTATCACGACGCGGACGGCGCTGTCGCGGGGGCTGCGCCGCGTTCCTTGTCGATCAGTTCCGCGAGAAACCGGGCAATCATGGGGCGATGCTCGGGGCCGATCGCCGCGACGGCCCGGGAAATCCGCTGATGCTGCATCGCAGCCAGCCCGTCGGCAAGGGCACGCCCCTTGTCCGTGAGGAACAGCAGGCGCTGGCGACGATCCTCGGCCCCGGCCTTCTGCTCCACGAAATCACCATGGATCAGGTCCTTCAGAACGCGGGCGAGGCTCTGCTTGGTGATCTCGAGGATGTCGAGCAGTTCCGCCACCGTCAGGCCGGGATGGCGGTTGATGAAATGGATCACCCTGTGATGGGCGCGGCCGAATCCGTGCCGCTCCAGCAGCCGGTCCGGCTCGCCGACAAAGTCCCGATAGGCGAAGAACAGCAGCTCGATCAGTTCGAAATCCGGCAGGGCCGGCGGAAGCGCGCGCGCATCACCCGGCAGGGCCGGGGCGACAGCAGCAGCGGAAAGGAGGGTCGATTTCACGGGTTTCCTGCCTCAACAGCACCGGATGCGAGCATTGCCCAGAAAAATTACGTCAATGATGTTGACATATTTCAGATCGATTGTTACTCGTCAAGCCAATTCGCGCGCAATGAAAATGCGCCGAAGAGATCTTTCAGGCTTATGCATTGCAACGGCAGCGGCTTCAAGTCGGAGCCGCCGCGCGCGGAACCGGGCCGGCCTCTGGCTTTCGGCCGCGCGAGCAACTAAAAGGCCCGAAAAATCACCTCGAAACGGAAGGAAATGCCATGTCGACTGCTGCCGCCCCCGCCGTGATCCCCTTCGACAAACGGGAGGGCTACATCTGGATGAACGGTGAATTGCTGCCGTGGGGCGATGCGAAGGTCCATGTCCTGACCCATGGCCTGCATTACGGCTCGTCGGTCTTCGAGGGCGAGCGCGCCTACAAGGGCAAGGTCTACAAGAGCCGCGAACATACCGAGCGGCTGTTCAAGTCGGCCGAGATCATGGATTTCGAGATCCCCTTCACGGTGGACGAGATCGAGGCCGCCAAGATGGCCGTGCTCGAGAAGAACGGCGGCGGCGACCAGTATATCCGCCCGGTCGCCTTCCGCGGCTCGGAAATGATGGCGGTCTCGGCCCAGCACAACAAGATCCATGTCGCGATCGCCACCTGGAACTGGCCGTCCATGTTCGATCCGGCGACCAAGATGAAGGGCATCCGGCTCGACATCGCCGAATATCGCCGCCCGGACCCGGCCTGCGCCCCGGTCCATGCCAAGGCGGCTGGCCTCTACATGATCTGCACCATCTCCAAGCATCGCGCCGAGAAGCGCGGCTATGCCGATGCGATGATGCTCGACTGGCAGGGCCGCGTGGCCGAATGCACCGGCGCGAACATCTTCTTCACGAAGGATGGCGCCATCCACACGCCGAAGGCCGATTGCTTCCTTGACGGCATCACCCGCCGTTCCGTCATCGAGCTGGCGAAGCGCCGCGGGATGGACGTGATCGAGCGCCGGATCCTGCCGGACGAACTGCCGAGCTTCAATGAATGCTTCATCACCGGCTCCGCCGCCGAGGTGACGCCGGTGGCCGAAATCGGCCCCTATCGCTTCACGCCGGGCAATATCAGCCGCGTGCTGATGGAAGACTACGTCGCCGAAGTCGGTGCCAACTGAGATTGATCCGATCGGAATGATGATCCCGGCGGCCACATGGCGGCCGCCGGGAATTCACCAGCGGGACAGGGCGGCCTCATCGCTTTCCTTGGCATCGACCCACTGGCCTTCGCCGCCATCGGATCGATGCTCCTTCTTCCAGAAGGGCGCGCGGGATTTCAGGAAATCCATGATGAATTCGGCGCCGGCAAAAGCCGCCTGCCGATGCGCCGAAGCTACCGCCACCAGCACGATCACCTCGCCCGGCGCCACCAGCCCGTGGCGATGGATCGCCACGATCCCGAGCAGCGGCCAGCGGCCGGCCGCTTCTTCGGCAATCCGGGTGATCTCGGCCTCGGCCATGCCGGGATAATGCTCGAGTTCCAGCCCCGACAGCGTTCCCTTCTCGTCGCGGCAGAGGCCGGTGAAGGTGACAATGGCGCCGACATCGCCACGCCCTACTGACAGAAGACGGGTCTCGGCCTCGACATCGATCGGAGCAGCCTGGAGGCGCACGACCAGCGGCGCCATCTCAGCCCCCCGTCATCGGCGGGAACAGCGCCAGCTCGCGCGCCTCGCCGAGCGGCGCATCCAGCGGCACATGCTTGCGGTCGAGCGCGGCCCGGATGACGGAAGGCCGCTCGAAGGCATAGGCATAATTCTCGCCGAGCCCGGAAAGATGGGTGATCACCTCGCCGACCGTGCGCACCCCGTCCGGCAGCGCGACCACCTCTTCCGGCACGCCCACGCGCTCGCGGAGCCAGGCGAAATAGACGATCTTCATGCGCTGCCCCCGTCTTCATCCATGAGATGGCGGATGGAGGCCTTCATGTAGTCATATCCGGTGACGATCGTCAGGATCGCCGCGGCCCAGAGCAGCGCGATCCCGATATGACCCGTCCAGCCCGCCGGAAGGATCGCATCGCCGGCCGGCCCGGCGACCAAAAACCCGACCGAGACGATCTGCGCCGTGGTCTTCCATTTGGCGAGCTTGGAAACGGGCACCGAGATCTTCACCTCGGCCAGGAATTCGCGCAGGCCGGACACCAGGATCTCGCGGCTGAGGATGACGATGGCCGCCCAGATCGACCAGGACTGGATCGAGCCAACCGCCACCAGCATCAGCAGGCAGGCGGCGATGAGCAGCTTGTCGGCGATCGGATCGAGCATGCGGCCGAGCGAGGATTGCTGCTCGTAGACCCGGGCGAGATAGCCGTCGAGATAGTCGGAAATGCCGGCCAGCGCGTAGAGCCCGAGGGCATACCAGCGCATCGCCGGGTCGCCCGGCCAGAACAGCAGGCCGACAATGATCGGGATCACGGCGATACGGCCATAGGTGAGCAGGTTCGGCAGCGACACGGCAAGCCGTCTTCCGCGACCGGATCCCGATTGCCGCAAGGAGTTCGACGCGCCTTCCCTCATATCGCCTTAGCACCATGCAGCGGCGGGCGGGTCAAGCGGCCAATGCGCGAATTCACGCTCACGAGGGCTTCTCGTGGAAGAAGTCATAGACGAGCCGCGCCGTGGCCTCGTTGATCCCGTTGACGCGGGCGAGATCGGCATAGCTGGCGCGGCTGACGGCCTTGGCCGTCCCGAAATGCAGCAGCAGCGCCCGCTTGCGCGAAGGCCCGATTCCGGGGATCTCGTCGAGCGGATTCTTCGTGATATCGCGCTTGCGCTTGGCCCGGTGGGTGCCGATGGCGAAGCGATGCGCCTCATCACGCAGGCGCTGGATGAAATACAGCGTCGGATCCCGCGGCGGCAGCTTGAACGGCTCGCGGCCCGGCACGAAGAAGGTCTCGCGCCCGGCATCGCGGTCGGGCCCCTTGGCCACCCCGACCAGCGGCACATCGGAAATCCCGAGTTCGGCCAGCACGCCGCGCACGGCTTCGAGCTGGCCCTTGCCGCCATCGATGAGCACGAGATCGGGCCAGGCGGGCAGGGCCTCGGGATCGTCAACGACCTCCGGTCGCGGCGTTTCCTTGAGCAGCCGGGCAAAGCGCCGCTGCATCACCTCGCGCATCATGCCGTAATCATCGCCGGGGACCAGTTCCTCCGAGCGGATGTTGAAGCTGCGGTAATGCGTCTTCGAGAAACCGCGCTGCCCGGCAACGATCATCGCGCCGACGGCATTCGTGCCCATGATGTGGGAATTGTCGAAAACATCGATCCGCCGTGGCGGCGCCTTCAGTCCGAACGCCTCCGCCACGCCCTCCAGCAGCCGCGCCTGGCTGGCGGTTTCACTCAGGCGCCGCCCGAGAGCTTCGCGCGCATTGGTCAGCGCGTGCTGGACCACGTCACGCTTCTCGCCGCGCTTCGGCACGAGGATCTCGACCTTGTGTCCCGCCCGCTCGCCCAGCGCCTCGGCCAGCAGCACGCGGTTCTCCACCTCCTCGGACAGGAGCACGAGGCGCGGCGCCGGCCGCTCGTCATAGAACTGGCCGAGGAAGGAATCGAGCACCTCGCCTGGCTCCAGCGCCCGGTCGGCGCGCGGGAAGAAGGCGCGGTTGCCCCAGTTCTGCGCGGTGCGGAAGAAGAACACCTCGATGCAGAAATGCCCGGCCTCGGCATGGATGGCGAAGACATCCGCCTCCTCGATTCCCGCCGGGTTGATATCCTGGCTGGCCTGCACACTGGACAGGCCGGCAAGCCGGTCGCGGTAGCGGGCCGCTGCCTCGAAATCGAGCCGTTCGGAAGCCGCCATCATGTCGGCGCCGAGCTTCTCGCGGATCGTGCCGCTGCGCCCCGAAAGGAACGCCTTCGCCTCGCCCACCAGCGCGGCATAGTCCTCGAGCGAGATCTCGCCCGTGCAGGGCGCGGCGCAGCGCTTGATCTGGAACAGCAGGCAGGGCCGCGAACGGTTCTCGTAATAGGAATCGGCGCAGGTGCGCAGCAGGAAGGCGCGCTGCAGCGCGTTGAGCGTGCGGTTCACCGCCTGGGCCGAGGCGAAGGGCCCGAAATACTGCCCCTTCCGGTTGCGGGCGCCGCGATGCTTGCGGATCTGCGGCGCGGCATGATCGCCGGTGATCATGATGTAGGGGAACGACTTGTCGTCCCGCATCAGCACGTTGTAGCGCGGCTTGAGCTGCTTGATGAGATTGGTCTCGAGCAGCAGCGCCTCGGTCTCCGTCGTCGTGGTGATGAATTCCATCGCCGCCGTCTCGGCGATCATCCGCGCGATCCGGTTGTTCGGCGCATCGCCGCGCGCATAGGACGAGACCCGCGCCTTCAGGTTGCGGGCCTTGCCGACATAGAGCACCTCGCCGGCCGCATTGAGCATGCGGTAGACGCCGGGCGAACCCGGCAGCGTTTCCCAGAAGGCGCGGATCACCGCCATGCCGCTGGCCAGGCGCTGCGGTGTCGCCTCGATGACCGGCAGGGGCTCGGTCTCCAGCTCCTCGACAGCCTCGTCCTCGCCCGTCTCCTCGATCGGATCGGGCAGGTCTTTCCCGGAAGCGAAGTCGTTCCCGGAAGCGACGTCGTCCTCGGATGTGGAAGGGGGTCTGGCGGGGCTCATGGCGGCGAGAGATAGGCCCTGGCGGGTCGATCGCAAAGGGAGGAAACGGGCTTTTCCGCCCGATTTTCTCCCTGTGCGGCATCACACGGCGGGCCGGGACGGGGCGGGTTAGCTTCACATCATCGCCGAGACAGAAACCGGCGGGAGACCGAGACGACCGCCCGAGACACCTGCCGAACCCGACGAACCCGACCTCGAACAAACCCTGCCCCCAAAGGAGACCTGCCATGACCACCTTCAAGAAAACCCTCGCCGCCGCTGCCGCCGCCCTCACCATGTCGGTGGCTTTCGCCCCCGCCGCCGAAGCCAGGTTCCACCGCAACGGCTGGCTGGCCGCCGGCCTCATCGGCGGCGCCGTCATCGGCGGCACGCTCGCCGCCCGCGGCGCCTACGGCCACCCGGCCTACTATCACGGCGGCTACGCCTCGGATTGCTACCGCGTCCGCGAACGGGTCTGGGACGATTACCGCGGCCGCTTCGTTGTGGTCCGCCGGACGGTCTGCAACTGAGCCCGCCCCCGCCTGAACCTGCCCCCTCACCCCGCCCCCGGAACCCCGCCTCCCCCCGAGGCGGGGTTTTCCGTTGGCGCCGATGGCATCGCGCGGGCCGTCCCTTGCCGGGAACGCCAAGGCGGCGCGCCGGAGCCGGCCGCGCCGGAACGACGGAGAGGCTCGCGGGGTCACACGCCGCGCAACGACAGGGTTCCGGTCCCGTTTCCTCCTGTGCGCAAACGCACCGCAGACCGGGAGGGGGCGGTCTAGGGTCCTTTCAACGACGAGACGAAAGCCCCGCCGCCCCGAAAGACCGAAACCCGAACCGCCTGCCCCTGACCCCCAGATACCCCCCGGAGACCGACCATGACCTCGATCAAGAAGACCCTCGCCGCCACCGCCGCCGCCCTCACCCTGGCCGTGGCCTTCGCCCCCGCCGCCGAAGCCAAGTTCCACCGCAACGGCTGGCTGGCCGCCGGCCTGATCGGCGGCGCCGTCATCGGCACCGCGATCGCCGCCAACAGCGCCCATGCCGCCCCGGTCTACCATGCGCCGGAAGTCGGCCCGGATTGCTACCGCGTCCGCGAGCGCGTCTGGGACGATTACCGCGGCCGCTTCGTGACCATCCGCAAGACCGTCTGCGAATAAGCCCCCTCCCTTCTCCCCCGGCGCCATCAGCCCCTGCCAATCCCGATGGCGCCTGGACTGCCCCGCTTCCTGCCGCTGGAAGCGGGGCTTTTCTTTTCGGGCTTCGTTGGCAGGCCCTGGCCTTCCCGATAGAGTGCCGCCAACCCAACGACACAGGATCGGCTGATGGCCCTGCACTTCTCCCCCGCCGAATTCGGACGCCGCAAACAGGCAACCCTTGCTGCGATGGCGCGCGACAATCTCGATGCCCTGTTCCTGTTCCAGCAGGAGAGCATGTTCTGGCTGACCGGCTATGACACGTTCGGCTTCTGCTTCTTCCAGTGCCTCGTGCTGAAGGCCGATGGCCGCTTGGCCCTGCTGACGCGCTCGGCGGATTTCCGGCAGGCCCAGCGCACCTCGACGATCACGGACATCCGGATCTGGAAGGATTCCGCGACCGCCAATCCCGCGCTCGATCTCCGCGCCCTCGCCGCAGATCTCGGCCTCGCCGGTGCCCGGATCGGCGCCGAATTCGAGAGCTACGGCCTCGTGCATTCGAACGGACGCAAGCTCGAGGCGGCGTTTGACGGTTTTGCGACCCTTGTCGATGCCTCCACCATGCTCACCCGGCTCCGGGCCGTGAAATCGGCCGAGGAAATCGCCTATGTGCTTGAGGCGGCTCGTTTGTCTGATGCAGCAGACAAGGCTGCAATCGATCATCTCGCCCCCGGCGCCGACGAGGGCGTCATCCTCGCCGCCCAGCATAACGCGGTCTTTGCGGCCGGCGGCGATTATCCCGCGAATGAATTCATCATCGGCTCGGGTGGCGATGCGCTGCTCTGCCGCTACAAATCCGGCCGGCGCCGGCTCGATGCCGATGACCAGATCACGCTCGAATTCGCGGGCACCAGCCGGCATTACCATGCCGCGATCATGCGGACGCATCTTGTCGGGACGCCGAAACCGCTGCACCCGCGCTACCATGAAGCGGCGGAGGAGGCCCTCCATGCCTGCCAGGCCGCGATGAAGCCGGGCAATATCGCCGGCGATGTCTTCGCCGCGCATGCCCGCGTGCTTGATTCGCACGGCCTCTCGGCGCACCGGCTCAATGCCTGCGGCTATTCCCTCGGCGCTAAATTCACGCCCTCCTGGATGGACTGGCCGATGTTCTTCGAGAACAATCCCTGGCTGCTGGAGCCCGGAATGGTCATGTTCGCGCACATGATCCTGATGGATTCCGCCTCGGAAACCGCCATGTGCCTCGGTCGGACCTACCTCATCGAAGAGAGGGGCGCCCGGCCGATCAACGCCCCCGATCTTTCGCTGGTAATCCGATGACCCGCCTGCCTCTCCACCCCGCCACGCTGGTCTTGCTGGCCCTCGCCGCCCTGCCTGCGCAGGCGGCGAACGAGCCGCCGGATCCGGTCGGCGGCTCGCCGAATGTCACGATCGGCGGCCAGCCGGCCGCGCGGCAGGGCGATGGCGTGTCCGGCGGAACCTCGCCGAATGTCTTCATCAACGGGCGGCCGGCAGCGATCCAGGGCAGCCGCACCGATTGCGGCGGCGTGATTGTCGGCGGATCCTCGAATGTCTTCATCAATGGCCGGCCCGCCGCCACCGCCGGCAGCGCCACCACGCCCTGCCCGAACCGCGCGCCTTAACCACGTTTGCCCCGCCTTGGCGCGGCCCCCTTCCCCTGCCGGGATCCGGACGTTAAAAAAGCGTTAACGGAACGATGAGGGAGAACGGGGAATGGCGCGACGCTGGATCATGCGGGCACTGCTTGTGGCCTTGCTGCCTCTCGGCCTTGCTGCCTGCCAGTCGAGCATGACCGCCATGGCGCCGGCCACGGGGCAGAACGGCTCGGCGACGCCGCTTGCTTTCGTCGCGGTGCAGGGCCCCTCGCCGGATCTCGCGCAGAAATTCGAATCGATTCTCGCGCAGGAGGCCCGCAAGCGCGGCTTCGAGGTGGTCAGCCCGGCCACGCCCGGCAATGCGCTTCGCGTGAAGACCTATCTCGACGCCTATCAGGCGGCGGATGGCAAGGCCGGCTTCTCCTGGGTGCTCGACACCTCGGAAAATGGCCAGACCCGGTCGAACCGCGTCCGCGGCGCGGCGGCGCTCGGCACGGCAACCGGCACGCCCTGGGCCTCGCTCGACGAGACGGCCATGCGGCAGATCGCGCAGATGAGCCTCGATGACCTCGCCCGGCAATCGGCCGGCAACACGGCCGCCGCCGCGGCCGCCACCACCGAATCCGAGTGAGCGGCATCCGCCGGCGTTGATTTTTGGCCACGCCGCCGGGTTCTCCCGTACTGTAACAGGCCTGTCATGTTGAAACGCGCGGCGTCGCGCGCTACCAGCGTGCTTCCGGCTGGCCTGCCTCGGGGGCGCGGGGCCACCGGCTTGGCACAAGCGGGAATCGAGATCATGGACAGGATCAAGCTCGTCGCGGGCAATTCGAACCGGCCGCTCGCCGAAGCCATCGGCGCCTATCTCCAGCAGCCTCTGGCCAAGTGCCAGGTCCGGCGCTTTGCCGACATGGAGATCTTCGTCGAGATCCAGGAGAATGTACGTGGCGAGGATGTCTTTGTCATCCAGTCGACATCCTTCCCCACCAACGACCACCTGATGGAACTGCTGATCATCACCGATGCGCTGCGCCGCTCCTCGGCCAAGCGCATCACGGCGGTCGTGCCCTATTTCGGCTATGCCCGGCAGGACCGGAAATCGGCACCGCGCACGCCGATCTCGGCCAAGCTGGTCGCCAACCTGATGACCGAAGCCGGCGCCGACCGCGTGCTGACGCTCGACCTCCATGCCGCCCAGATCCAGGGCTTTTTCGACGTGCCGGTGGACAATCTCTTCGGCGCCCCGGTCATGGTGCAGGACATCAAGTCCCGCTTCGAGGCCGGGAAGGTGATGGTGGTCTCGCCGGATGTCGGCGGCGTGGTGCGCGCCCGCGCGCTCGCCAACCGCATCAATGCCCCGCTCGCCATCGTCGACAAGCGCCGCCCGCGGGCCGGCGAATCGGAAGTCATGAACATCATCGGCGAGGTCGAGGGCTATTCCTGCATTCTCGTCGATGACATCGTCGATTCGGGCGGCACGCTCTGCAACGCCGCCGAGGCCCTGCTGGCCAACGGCGCGCGCGATGTCTCGGCCTACATCACCCATGGCGTGCTCTCGGGCGGCGCCGTGGCCCGCATCACCGCCTCGAAGCTGAAGGAACTGGTCCTGACCGATTCGATCCAGCCCACCGAAGCGGTGCGGGTTGCGAAGAATATCCGCGTCATTTCCGTGGCCACGCTGCTGGGCGAGGCGATCAAGCGGACGGCGGGTGAAGAAAGCGTATCCAGCCTGTTCGACTGATCCCGGAGGCCGCATGAGCGCCAGCCACGACGTGACGACCCTCGCCGAGCTGGACGCGCTCTACTCGCCGGTCAACCCGACCGCGATCCTCAAGGAGATCGACCGGATCATCCCCGAATATGCCCGCTTCATCGAGGCCGCGCCTTTCGTGGTGATCTCGACCGCCGGCCCGGAAGGGCTGGATTGCTCGCCGCGCGGAGACCCGGCCGGCTTCGTCCGCATCCTCGACGAGAAGACCCTGCTGATCCCGGACCGGCGCGGCAATAACCGCGTCGACACGCTGCGCAACCTCGTGCGCGACCCGCGCATCGCGCTGCTCTTCATGATCCCCGGCATCGGCAACACGATGCGCGTCAATGGCCGCGCCCGGATCTCGGCCGACCCCGAACTCTGTGCCAGCTTCGCCATGCGCGGCAACCCGGCGACGACGGTGATCGCCGTCACCGTCGAGTCGATCTATCCGCAATGTCCCAAGGCGCTGGTCCGCTCGCGGCTCTGGAACCCGGAGGCGCAGATCCCGCGCTCGGCCCTGCCCTCGACCGGCGAGATGATGCGGGCGATCGACCCTGCCTTCGATGCCGAGACCTACGAGGCGGAATACCCGGCCCGGATGGAGCGCACGATCTACTGAGGCAGGCCGCAAGCCCCGGAGCCGGGTGGAAACAGGCTAGCCCCGGATATCGCCGCGGAACACGACATGCAGCTTGTTGCCGTCGGGATCGCGCAGATAGGCCCCGTAATAGCCCTCGCCATAATGCGGACGCGGGCCCGGCGCACCCTCGCAGGTGCCGCCCCCGGCCATGCCACCCGCATAGGCGGAATCGACGGCAGCCGGCGAGGCTGCCTCGAAGGCAACCATCGTGCCGTTTCCGGCCGTCGCGGGCGCGCCGTTGAAGGGCCGGTAGATATTGAGGCGCGGCAGCGTCTGTCCGGGCTTGATCCAGCACAGCAAAGGCGGTCCGCCATCGGGCGTGACCGGGCGCTGCATCAGGCCAAGCGGCTGAAGGAGGGCATCATAGAAGCGGCCGGCGCGTTCGAGATCGTTCGTGCCGAGCGTCACGTGGCTGAGCATCGGAAACCTCACAAAGCAAAAAACAGGGCAAAAACAGCACGTCAGCAATGCGCCCAGATAGCACCGGCGGCCAGCGCTGGCAACAAACCGGAAAGGGTGCACTGCACCCTCCGGGTTGCGTGGCAGGCGTTTTTCGCCTATGGACCCGGCGTGCCGGTCTTGCACCCTTGGAGGAAGCGGCACGGAAGCGGGGCCAAGCGCCCCGGTTTTCATTTTTGGAGAATCAGATGTCCACCATCAAGAACCTCTCGGCCTCGCGCCGTGAGCGGGCCGGTAAGGGGGCCGCCCGTGCTGTTCGTCGTGAAGGCCGTGTCCCGGCCGTCATTTACGGCGCCGGCCAGCCCCCCGTTTCGATCTCGCTCGACTTCCGGGAAACCAACCGGCTGATCTATGCCGGTCATTTCCTGACCACCGTTTTCGATATCGATGTCGAGGGCCAGAAGATCCGCGCCATCCCGCGCGATTACCAGCTCGACGTTGTCCGCGACTTCCCGATCCATGTCGATTTCCTCCGCCTCGGCGAAGGCGCGACGGTTCGCGTGGAAATCCCGGTCCATGTCGTCGGCCAGGAATCCTCGCCGGGCCTGAAGGCCGGCGGCGCGCTGAACCTCGTCCGCCATGCGGTCGAGTTCAACGTTCCGGCCGACAACATCCCGGAATACATCGAAGTCGATGTCTCGAAGGCCAAGCTCGGCGATTCGATCCACATCTCGGCGGTCAAGCTGCCGGCCGGTGCCAAGCCGGTCATCTCGGACCGTGACTTCACCGTCGTCACGATCGCCGGTACCGGCGCCAAGGGCGGCGAAGGCTGATCCCTTCCGGAAGGAGGCGCCCTGACGGGCCCTCCCCTGCCAACCCGGCTGCCGCGCGATCCCGCGCTGCAGCCTTTTTCTTGAGCGGAGCCAGGCGATGCATCTCCTCGTCGGCCTCGGGAATCCCGGCCCCCGCTATGCCGGGAATCGGCACAATATCGGCTTCATGGCCCTCGACGCGCTGCATTCCCGCTGGCGCGGGACACCCTGGCGCGCGCGTTTCCAGGGCGAGGCCAGCGAGATCACGGTCGGCGCTGACCGCGCCATCCTGCTCAAGCCCACCACCTTCATGAACGAGAGCGGCCGCGCCGTCGGCGAGGCGATGCGCTTCTACAAGATCCCGCTCGACCGGGTGCTGGTCTTCCATGACGAGCTCGACCTGCCGCCCGGCAAGCTCCGCGTGAAAACCGGCGGCGGCAATGCCGGCCATAATGGCCTGCGCTCCATCACGGCCCATTGCGGCAACGACTATCCGCGCCTGCGGCTCGGCATCGGCCATCCCGGCGACAAGGCACTGGTCCATGCCTATGTGCTGAACGATTTTGCCAAGGCCGAGGAAAGCTGGGTCGACACCCTCTGCCGCGCCATGGCCGAGGAGGCGCCGCGGCTGCTGTCGGGCGATGCCGCCGGCTTCCAGAGCAAGGTGCATCTGGCGATGGAGGCCGCGGGCCACGGCAGCCCCGAAACCCTTGGCCGCCCCGCGAAAAAGACTGGACTTCCGGAGTGATCGAAGGTCAAAAGACCGCGATTTCCTTCTCCCTGCCGAATTCCTTCTCCCTGCACAGAATTGAGCGGACCACGCCATGGGCTTCAAATGCGGTATCGTCGGCCTGCCGAATGTCGGCAAATCGACCCTCTTCAACGCCCTGACGCAGACGGCGGCAGCGCAGGCGGCGAATTATCCGTTCTGCACGATCGAGCCCAATGTCGGCGATGTCGCCGTGCCCGATGACCGGCTGGAGAAACTCTCCGCCATTGCTGGCTCGAAGGAGATCATCCCGACCCGCCTGACCTTTGTGGATATTGCCGGCCTGGTGCGGGGCGCCTCCAAGGGCGAGGGTCTCGGCAACCAGTTCCTCGCCAATATCCGCGAGGTTGATGCCATCGCCCATGTCGTGCGCTGCTTCGAGGATTCCGACATCACCCATGTCGAGGGCAAGATCGATCCGATCGCCGATATCGAGACGATCGAGACCGAGCTGATGCTGGCTGATCTCGACAGCCTCGAGAAGCGGATCGTCGCCATCGAGAAGAAGGCCAAGGGCAACGACAAGGAAGCGAAGGAAACCTTCGACCTGATGAGCCGCGCGCTTGTCCTGCTGCGCGAGGGCAAGCCGGCCCGGCTGGTCGAGGTGAAACCGACCGAGGCGAAAGCCTTCGACATGCTCGGCCTGCTGACCGCCAAGCCGGTCCTCTATGTCTGCAATGTCGAGGAAGCGTCTGCGGACAAGGGCAATGCCTTTTCCGACCGCGTCTTCCTGCGGGCGAAGGAGGAAGGCGCCCGTGCGGTCGTGGTTTCCGCGAAGATCGAGAGCGAGATCGCCGTTCTCGCGCCGGACGAGCAGCGCGACTATCTCGAGGCAATCGGCCTCGAGGAACCGGGCCTCAACCGGGTGATCCGCGAAGGCTATGCCCTGCTCGGTCTCATCACCTATTTCACGGTCGGCCCGAAGGAGGCGCGGGCCTGGACGGTGATGGCCGGCACGAAGGCGCCGCAGGCAGCCGGGGTCATCCATACCGATTTCGAGAAGGGCTTCATCCGCGCCGAAACCATCGCCTACGAGGATTATGTCACCCTCAAGGGCGAAGCCGGTGCCCGCGATGCCGGAAAATTCCGCCTCGAAGGCAAGGAATATGTCGTCGCGGACGGTGACGTGCTGCATTTCCGCTTCGCCAACTGATGCGGCTGGCCTCGACCCGGCAAATCTCAGCTTGTCATTAACCAATGCGACTTTAGTCTATCTTCCGGGTAACCTTCGGGAGGTGGTCATGGCTGTGATCGTCGCTGAAATCCGCTCGGTCTACTATCGCGCGTTGATGCTGCTGCTCTTTCCGTTCGTCTTCCTCTGGACCGCCCTCGAAGCCGTCCCGCGGGAATGGGTCCGGGGCTTTGCCGAGGGGGCGCTTCTCGCCTTCGTCATGGTCTGCACCCTCGCCCTCGGGCTGGCGAGCGTGTATGGCTTGAAAACCCTGTTTTCCTGACGACCGGCGTGGGCCTTCCCCCGGTCCCTCCATACGGACCGGAGAGAATGCGCTATTTCGAAGATTTCGAGGTCGGAACCTCGGAAGCCTATGGCTCGATCACGATCCGTGAAGACGAGATGCTGGCCTTTGCCGCCGAATTCGACCCCCAGCCCATGCATCTCGACGCGGGTTCGGAGCAGGCGCAGCGCATGGGCGGGGTGATCGCCTCGGGATGGTATACCTGCTCGGCCAACATGCGCCTGATGGCCGATCACTTCATCCTGAATTCCTCCGGCATGGGCTCGCCCGGAGTCTCGTCGCTGAAATGGGCCCGGCCCGTGCGTGCCGGCGACAGGCTGACCGGCCGGATGCACATCCTTGACCGCAAGCCCTCTGCCACCAGGCCGGATCGCGGCTTCGTGCAGTACCGGTTCGACCTGCACAACCAGGACGGCGAGCTGGTTCTCGAGCAGACCAACCTGATCATGATGGGCCGCCGAGAGCGCGGGACGGCCGAACAGGCCGCCACCGCCATTGCCCGCCCGCCCGCCGAGACCTTGCTGCCCGAACCGAATGTCGAGCGGTTCGGCCCGGTCGAGGAGATCCATCCCGGCATGATCATCCGATTCGGGACCTATGACTTCACGCCGGAGGTCATGCTGCGCTTTGCCCGCCGTTACGATCCGCAGGAATTCCACCTCTCCGAGGAAGCGGGACGCAACAGCCATTTCGGCGGGCTCTCCGCATCGGGCTGGCACACGGCCTCGGCCTGGATGGGCACCGTGATCCGGTTCTGGCAGGCCCGCGAGCAGGAAGCCCCCCTGCCCAAGCGTGGCCCCGGTTTCGGCTTCACCGACCTGCACTGGATCCGCCCCGTCCTCGCCGGCGATACGCTGACCTACTATGCCCGCATCCTCGAGGCCCGGCCCTCGCAGTCGAAACCGGGCTGGGGCATCGTCACCCAGCGCAACTACGCCATCAACCAGAACGGTATCCCGGTCTTCGCCTTCACCGGCGCCGTGCTCTGGGGCGCCCGGGAATGAGTGCGCCGCGCCTGCTCCGCACCGCCAGCCATCGCATTCTCGTCGTCATGGCCGCCAGCGTGGAATATGGCCCGGCCCTGCAGGAGCGGATCACGCCGGTCATCACCGGCTTGGGCCCCGTCGAGGCGGCGATCGGCACAACCCGCGCCTTGCAGGATTGCCTCGACCATCAGGGCCTCCCCGATCTCGTGCTCTCGCTGGGCTCGGCGGGCTCGCGGCGGCTCGAACAGGGCGCAATCTATCAGGTGAGCGCCGTCTCCTACCGCGACATGGATGCCTCGCCCCTCGGCTTCGAGAAGGGCCGCACGCCGTTCCTCGACCTGCCGGCCGAGCTCGCCTTGCCCCTGCGCCTGCGCCAGGTGCCCGCCGCGCGGCTCTCCACCGGCGCCAACATCGTCTCAGGCCCCGCCTATGACGCGATCGACGCGGACATGGTCGATATGGAGACCTATGCCGTCCTGCGTGCCTGCCAGCATTTCGGCGTGCCGATGATCGGCCTGCGCGGCATTTCCGACGGCGCCGAGGAGCTACGCCATTACGACGACTGGACCGCCCTTCTCGGGCATCTGGATCGGGAATGGGCGGCGATCATCGACCGCCTGGAAAGCCTGCTGCTGCCGGGCTGACGGCCGCTCAATGCCCCTCGAAGGCGACGAGCGTGCGGACAGGCACGCCCAGGGCCTCGATCTTCGCCCGCCCGCCCAGTTCCGGCAGGTCGATCACGAAGCAGGCCGCCTCGACCTTCGCGCCGATCTTCTGGAGAAGCTGCACCGCCGCCGTGGCCGTGCCGCCGGTGGCGATCAGGTCATCGACGAGGATCACCGTCTCGCCGGGCGCCACGGCATCGAGATGGATCTCCATCTCGTCGGTGCCGTATTCCAGCGCATAGGAAATCGAGACAGTGCGATGTGGCAGCTTGCCCTTCTTGCGGATCGGCACGAAGCCGCAGGACAGCTGATGGGCCACCGCGCCGCCGAGGATGAAGCCGCGCGCCTCGATGCCCGCAACCTTCTCCACCCGCGCCCCGGCATAGGGCTGGACCAGCTCGTCCACCGCGCGCCGGAACGCGCGCGGATTACCGAGCAGGGTCGAGATATCCCGGAACTGGATCCCGGGTCTGGGGTAATCCGGAATGGTGCGGATCGTGTTGCGCAGGAAGTCCATCACTCGTCGTTCCATCAGGGCATCGTCATGCCTTTGTCACGTCCTGCATCGGCCTTGGCAAGCCGGAAACGCGCAACAAAAAAGGGGCCGGGGCCCCTTTTCCGTCAATCCCCGGGGATGCGGCTCAGTGCGCGCCCTCAAGCCGCGACCAGATCCGCTTCTTGGTGAGGTAGAGCAGGCCAGCCAGCAGGATCAGCCAGAGCATCACCTTGGCGCCTGTCTGCTTGCGCTCTTCCATTTTCGGTTCGGCCGCCCACATCAGGAAGGCCGTGACGTCGCGGGACACCTGCTCGCGCGTTACCGGGGTGCCATCGGTGTAGAAGCCCGGATCATGCGGCTTGCCGGCATCGTCGAACACGGCAACAAGCGGATTGCCCATGGCGATCTTGTTGCCCGGGAAATAGCGGTTCCAGTGCAGGCCCGCCTCCACCGTCACGCCCTTCGGAGGCTCCTCGTAGCCGAGCAGCAGCGCGGTGATGTAATCCACGCCCTGCTCCTGGTACTGGGTCACGATGTCGAACAGGTAGAACGGGAAGCCGCGCTCATAGGTGCGCGCCTTGGCGATGACCGAGAAATCCGGCGGGACCGCGCCGTTATTCGCCGCCTTGGCCGCTTCCGCATTCGGGAACGGCTTCGGGAAGCGATCCGACGGGCGGGCCGGGCGCTCGAACATCTCGCCGGCCTCGTTCGGGCCGTCCATCACCTTGTATTCGGTGGCCAGCGTGCGGACCTGGCCGTCGGTGAAGCCCGGGCCTCCCGGCTGGGACAGGTTCCGGAAGGACAGCTTTTCGAGGCCATGGCACGAGGCGCAGACCTCGCGATAGACCTTGAAGCCGCGCTGGAGCTGCGCCCGGTCGAAGGTGCCGAACGGACCGGAGAAGCTCCAGCTCTGGCGCGGCGGCTTTTCAGCCCCGCCGGCCGCGAGGGCCGGCTGGGCCAGGGCGGCGAATCCCGAGAGGGCAAGAGCCGCGAGCAGGAAACGAGAAGACGTCGTCATGATAGGTTCCTTCCCGTCCTCAATGCTTGGGCGGCGCCGCATGCGCGCCGGCAATATGGCCGCTTCCCGCCGGGCCGAGCACCGAATCGGCGATCGAGGCCGGCAGCGCCTTCGGCTTCTCGATCAGGCCGAGCAGCGGAAGCATGATAAGGAAATAGGCGAAATAGATCGCCGTCAGGATCTGCGCGAAAAAGACCATGTCCATCACAGTACGGCCGCCGATCGCGAGCACGACCTTGTCGGTCGGCTGCGAGCCGGTATAGCCGAGCAGCACCGAGACGAGCACGAAGGTCCAGAAGGCGAACTTGAACCACGGGCGATACTTGCCCGAGCGGACCTTCGACGTGTCGAGCCACGGCAGGAAGGCGAGGATCGCGATCGAGGCGAACATCGCCACCACGCCGCCCAGCTTGTCCGGGATGGCGCGCAGGATGCCGTAGAACGGCAGGAAGTACCATTCTGGCACGATATGCGCCGGCGTCTTCAGCGGATCGGCCGGGATGTAGTTGTCCGCATGGCCGAGGAAGTTCGGATGATAGAACACGAACCACGCGAAGAAGATCATGAAGCAGACCATCGCGAACAGGTCCTTCACGGTCGCATACGGCGTGAACGGCACCGTATCCTTCTTGTAGTTCTTCACCTCGACACCCGACGGGTTGTTCTGGCCGACATGGTGCAGCGCCCAGACATGAAGGATGACCACGCCGAAGATCATGAAGGGCAGCAGGTAATGCAGCGAGAAGAAGCGGTTCAGCGTCGGGTTGTCGACCGAATAGCCGCCCCAGAGCCAGACGACGATGGTCTCGCCGACCACCGGAATGGCCGAGAACAGGTTGGTGATGACGGTGGCCCCCCAGAAGCTCATCTGGCCCCAGGGCAGCACGTAGCCGAGGAAGGCCGTGGCCATCATCAGCAGGAAGATCACCACGCCGAGGATCCACAGCACTTCGCGCGGGGCCTTGTACGAGCCGTAATACATGCCGCGGAAGATGTGGATATAGACGGCGATGAAGAACATCGACGCACCGTTGGAGTGCATGTAGCGCATCAGCCAGCCGTAATTCACGTCGCGCATGATGTGCTCGACCGACTGGAAGGCATGGTCGACATGCGGCGTGTAATGCATGACCAGCACGATGCCGGTGACGATCTGCGACACCAGCATGAACATGAGGATGCCGCCGAAGGTCCAGAAATAGTTCAGGTTCCGCGGCACCGGATAGGATACGGCGGAATCATGCATCAGCCGGACGATCGGCAGGCGGGCATCGAGCCAGCGCTCGAACCCGGTCTTGGGCACATAGGAGGAATGATGCTCAGCCATTCGGGTCTCTCACTCTGAATTCGCTCAGCCGATGCGGATTTTCGACGCGGACAGGAACGTGAATTCCGGGATATCAAGGTTGCGCGGCGCCGGACCTTTGCGGATGCGGCCGGCATTGTCGTAATGCGAGCCGTGGCAGGGGCAGTACCAGCCGTTGTAATCGCCCGAGAACCCGATCGGCACGCAGCCGAGATGGGTGCAGTTGCCATAGACGACGACCCATTGTTCCTGGGCCTTGCCCTCGAAGGCGCGGACGCGGGCGGCATCGGCCTGCGGGTCCGGCAGGCCGGACGCATCATCCTTCTTGGACGCCTCGATCTCGGCCGCCGTGCGGTGCCGGACGAAAATCGGCTTGCCGCGCCATTTCAGCGTGATCGCGCGACCCTCGGCGATCGGCGCCAGGTCGACTTCGACCGGCGCGCCAGCCGCAATGGTCGAGGCATCCGGCGACATCTGGGAAATCAGCGGCCATGCCACGCCGCCCACGGCGACGGCACCGGCAGCGCCAGTGGCCAGAAACAGAAAATCACGGCGGTTCGGTTCGCTCATCGATTGATCAGCCACAATCCTAATCCTTCCTTCACCCTGGCGCACCGCGACCATGGAGATGCCCGGCGACAGCCTCAGAACCGTTCCGGTGCAGATAGCATTCGGCTATCCGGATTGGAGAGGCGAATTGCCTCAGCCGTCCCACCCGGTCCCGGGCGATGCCCGGCCGGATCGCATATTGGAACGATCCTGAATTGCAAGGCTCATGGCACCGTCTATACCGCTTGTCCATCCCTTTCCGCGTTCCCTGCCCCCTGAACAATGGTCGACCCCCGCGAAACCGCATTTCCGCCATCGCTCCTGAGGCTTGCCCTCTATGAGCCGGACATTCCGCAGAATGCCGGGACGCTGTTCCGGCTCGGCGCGTGCCTCGGCGTGCCGGTCGACCTGATCGAACCGGCAGGATTCGACGCCTCCGACCGTAACCTGCGGCGGGCCGGCCTCGACTATCTCGACCGGCTCGACCTCACACGGCACCTGTCCTACGGCCATTTCCGGGCCGCCACCCGGGCGAAGGGCCAGCGCCTGGTGCTTGCCACGACGCGCGGCGCGGTGGCGCATCACCGCTTCGCCTTCCGCCCCGGCGACATCATCATGCTCGGCCGGGAAAGCGCCGGCGTGCCGGATTCCGTGCAGGGCGATGCCGATGCCCGCATCGTCATCCCGATGCGGCCCGGCCTGCGTTCGCTCAATGTCGCGGTTTCCGGCGCCATTCTGGTGGCGGAAGCGTTGCGCCAGCTTGACGGTTTCGCGTCCGCGGATGCACAACCGGACGGTAAACTGTAAAGTTGAGAGGACACGAGGACTGCATGACCCTTGCCGACCAGCCTGAACTCGTCGCCCGCCGTGCCCGCGCCTCGGAATGGTTCCTCTCCCTCCAGCAGCGGATCATGGCAGCCTTCGAGGCGGTCGAGGCCGAGGCCGCGGGTCCCTTCTTCCCCGAGGCGACAGCGCCGGGAAAGGCCGTCTTCAAGCCCTGGAGCCGCAACAATCATGACGGCTCGCCCGGCGGAGGCGGCACGATGGGGATGATCCGGGGCCGCGTCTTCGAGAAAGCCGGCGTCCATGTCAGCCACGTCCACGGTACCTTCGCGCCGGAATTCGCGAAGGAAATTCCCGGCGCCGATGCCGATCCGAATTTCGCGGCGGCGGGGATCTCGCTGATCGCCCATCCCTGGAACCCGAATGCACCGACCGTGCATATGAATACCCGTTTCGTGGTCACCTCGAAGGCCTGGTTCGGCGGGGGTGCGGACCTGACCCCGGTGCTGGTGCGCCGGCGCGAGCAGTCAGATCCGGATTCGCAGGCCTTCCACGCGGCGATGAAGGTGCCCTGCGACGCGCATGGCCGGGACTACCCGCGCTACAAGGCCTGGTGCGACGAGTATTTCCACCTCAAGCACCGGAACGAGCCGCGCGGCATCGGCGGAATCTTCTACGATTACGTCGCCACGGGCGACTGGGAGGCCGATTTCGCCTTCACGCGGGCGGTGGGCGAGGCCTTCCTCGACGCCTATCTCCCGATCCTGCGCGCAAATATCGCGAAACCCTGGACGGAAGCCGACCGCGAGGAACAGCAGGTCCGGCGCGGCCGCTATGTCGAGTTCAACCTGCTCTATGATCGGGGCACGATCTTCGGCCTGCGCACCGGCGGCAATGTCGAATCGATCCTCTCCTCGATGCCGCCCTCGGTTCGCTGGCCCTGAACTCGGCGGCAAACACCGGATTCAGCCATGCCCGGCGCCGGCGAGGAAGCGGGAGAACAGCGCGCGCTGCTCGGCTTCCGATCCCGGCGCGCCGGCCGCGATCCAGGCGGCGCGGAAAGCCGCCAGCCTTGCGCCGATCACCGGCCCGGGCGTGAAGCCGGCCGCAAGGAAATCCCGCCCCGAGACATGCAGCTTCGGATGGGCCTCCGCCCTCTCGGCAAGCGCGAGGATTGCCTCCGGGTCCGGTGCGACCGAAGCAGCCAGTGCGATCGCCTCGCCGGCGGCGAGCGGAAAATCTTCCGCGAGCCAACTCGGAAGATGGGCCGCGCCCCGGGCGATCAGCGCCTCGGCGCCGGCGCATTGCTCCAGCCAGCGCATCTCCTCGTTCGACAGCCGGAACGCATCCTGCAGGGCAGGGTCGGCCAGCACATCGCGCGGCAACAACGCGGCGAAGCGCGCCAGAGCCGGCCAGGAAAGGTCGGGATGGCGGCTTTGCAGGTCCGCGCGTGCCGTGAAACGCGCGAGATCGATCCGGATCCCCAGCAGGTCGGGCAGCAGCCCGGCCTCATCGAGCTGGCGGAACACCGGCAGGACCTCGCCGGCCATCAGCAGCTTGAACAGCTCCTGGCGGACGCGCTCCCGCGACAGGCCCCCGAACCCCGCGCGCATCCGGAGAATCGCGGCCATTCCGGCAGGATCAAGCCGCCCGCCACCATAGCGCGCCGAAAACCGGAAAAAGCGCAGCCCGCGCAGGTAATCCTCGCGCAGGCGGGTTTCCGGATCGCCGATGAACCGCACGATCCGGTCGGCAAGATCGGCCTCGCCGCCGAAATAATCGTGCAGCCGCCCGTCCTGCCCGAGGGACAGGGCATTGATGGTGAAATCACGCCGCGCGGCATCCTCTCGGAAGTCCCGGCCGAACAGCACGCGGGCATGCCGGCCATTGGTCTCGACATCGCGCCGGAGCGTGGTGACCTCGAAGCTCCGCCCCTCGCGCAGCAGCGTGACCGTCCCGTGCTCGATCCCGGTCGGTACGGCCTTCCAGCCCATCGCCCGGCCGCGTTCCAGGATGCCCGGCGGCAGCAGCGTCGTGCAGAGATCGACATCCTCCGTCGGCTCGCCGAGCAGGGTGTTCCGGACAATCCCGCCGACAAGGCGCGTCTCCTCGCCGGGCGGGTTCAGGGCAACCATCAGGTTGGACAGGACAGGGTCCGCCAGCAGCGCCTCAAGGCGGCGGATGGCGGGCCCCTCCCTCACTCGACCCGTCCCGGCACAAGCTGGCCATCCTTGAAAACGGCCGGCGAATAGGCGCCCGTATGCGCTTCATCCAGCAGGGCATAGACCACGAGCACCAACGCCATCAGGGCCACACCGGCCAGCGTCTGCCATTGCAGCGCCTTCCGCGTCAGGATCTTCTTGGCCGCCCGCGGATTGCGCTGCTGCCAGATCAGGAAGCCGGCATAGCAGAGGAAGGGCAGGATGAAGAAGCCGGCCAGTTCGAAGACAATGCGCGCCATGAAGCCTCGTTGATCAGTAACGTTCCGCCATCGACCGCAGGATCCCGGCCGTCACCCCCCAGATATAGGCATCGTGATGGTCAAGGATATAGAAGATGCGCTCGCGGCCCCGCCAGAAAATCGTCGATTGCCGGTAGCGGGCGAGGTCCAGTGCCTGCGCGAGCGGCACTTCGAAGACCCGGGCCACCTCGGAAGGATCGGGCCGGAATTCGAGATCCGGCTCCACCAGGGCCACCAGAGGCTGCACGCGGAAGCCGGTCCCGGAAAAATAGTTCGGCAGGAAGCCCAGTGGCTCCACCCGGTCCGGCGGCAGTCCGATTTCCTCCTCGGCCTCGCGCAGGGCGGCCTCCGTCGCGGTCTCGCCCGGCTCGATCCGCCCGCCCGGAAAGGCCACCTGTCCCGCATGCGTCGAGAGATGGCCGGAACGCTCGGTCAGAAGCACCGTCAGCCCCGTCGGGCGCTTGATGACGGGATAGAGGACCGCCGCCGGCCGGGCCTTTTCAAGCATGCCGGGTTCCATCGGCAGCCCGGCGATCACGTGGTCGCCATAGGGCGCCGCGCCGGCATGGGCATCGCGCGGCTCGGGCAGCAGCAATTCGCGCGCCCGGGCAGCGAAGCGGGGCGGGTCGAGCGGACGCGACATCGTGTCACGCATGGCCGGCCTCCGGCACGGTGAAGATCTCGCCGCCGACGGCAAGCCCGATCCGCCCGTCGGGACCTTCCGACAGCCGCTCGGCAAGGTCGATCGCAAGCGCGCGGGTCAGCCGCGCCCAGAGGCCGCCCCGGACCAGCACATAGGGCTTGAGCCCGCCGCCCGGCTCGAACTCGAACCGGAGAGGATGCGCGGCATCGACTGTCACGATCTCGTCGAGATTGGTCCGGAAGACGAGGCCCGGCGCGCCCTCAGCAGCGATTTCCGCCATCTCCACCGCAAGAAACGGCGCATCCTCCACCTCGATCCCCACCCGCTCCACCGGCGTGACCAGCACATGCCTCTCCTCGTCCTTGCGCAGGATCGTCGAGAAGAGCTTCACCAGGGCAGGCCGGGTGATCGGCGTGCCCATGTAGAACCAGCGCCCGTCCCGCGCGATCCGCATGTCGATCTCGCCGCAATAGGCCGGGTTCCAGCGTTCGACCGGCGGCAGCGCGCGGCCGCCATGCGCCATCGCCGCCTCGAGAAAGCGCGAGGGCAGCCCGGGCGGCAGGTCGGAGGGGCGGAGCTCGGAACTCATGGCCGTTGATGTAAGACGCGGCGCGGCAAACGCAAAGGCATTCCGCCTTGTCCCCGCCATGATTGCCCCCTCGACTGGCACCGGAATTGCGGAACCACGCTCCGGAGCCCGCGCGGGACACAAAGTTGTGTACCGCAAATTCAGGGGTCGTGACGTTTCGCGCATTGCCGACCGGGCGGTGCCGTTCCAGATTGGTTTGACAGGCGGCAAGGAGAATCGGCCATGCGGGAAGCACCCACCTCGTCGGAACAGCCGGCGGATTTTGCGGCCTCCTTCGTGCGGATGGCCGAGGATGCGGCCGGTAACCTTGTCAGGGCCCGCGCGGAAATCGGCAAGGCGATCTTCGGGCAGGAACGCGTGATCGAGGAAGCCCTCGTTACTGTTCTCTCGGGCGGTCATGCGCTGCTGGTCGGCGTGCCCGGCCTCGCCAAGACCAAGCTTGTCGAAACCATGGGCAAGGTGCTCGGTCTCGATGCGCGCCGCGTCCAGTTCACGCCGGATCTCATGCCCTCGGACATTCTCGGCACCGAGATTCTCGAGGAGCCGACCCCCGGCAAGCGGGCCTTCCGCTTCGTGAAGGGCCCCGTCTTTGCCGAGTTGCTGATGGCGGATGAAATCAACCGCGCCAGCCCGCGCACGCAGTCGGCCCTGCTCCAGGCGATGCAGGAAGGCTTCGTGACCATTGCCGGCCAGCGCCATGACCTGCCGAAGCCCTTCCATGTGCTGGCCACGCAGAACCCGATCGAGCAGGAAGGCACCTATCCGCTTCCGGAAGCCCAGCTGGACCGCTTCCTCCTCGAGATCGATGTCGATTACCCCGACCGCGATGCGGAACGCCGGATGCTGATCGAGACGACCGGCTCCGAGGCCAGCGAGATCCAGGCCGTCTTCTCGGCCGAAGGCATCCTCGCCGCCCAGCGTCTCGTCCGCCGGCTGCCGGTGGGGGACAGCATCGTCGAGGCGATCCTTGATCTCGTCCGCTCGGCCCGTCCGCTGCCGGGAACGCCCCTCGCGGAGAAACTGGTCTGGGGTCCCGGCCCGCGCGCCAGCCAGGCGCTGATGCTGGCGATCCGGGCCCGGGCCCTGATCGATGGCCGCCTCTCGCCCTCGCTCGACGATGTTGTCGCGCTGGCGGAACCGGTCCTGAAACACAGGATGGCCCTGTCCTTTGCGGCCCGCGCGGAAGGCGAGACCATCAGCAAGATCATCCGCTCCCTCACTGACCGCTTCGCCTGAAAGCGGCAAGGACAGCCTGCATGAAGGTCGAGGAAGCCCATTCCGTTCCCCCCTTCGCCGGCAAGGTGCCCCTTTCGCTGGCCAGCGAGGCTGCCCAGCTCGCCGAAGTGCTGCCGCATCTCGTGGTGGAGGCCCGGAACGTGGCAGCCCAGCTCCAGCTCGGCATCCATGGCCGGCGCAGGCCCGGCCCCGGCGAGGAATTCTGGGAGTTCCGGCCCTTCGTGGCCGGCGAATCCACCAACCGGATCGACTGGCGTCGCTCCGCCCGCGATGACCGGCTCTATGTCCGCGAGCGCGAATGGGAAAGCGCCTCCGCGCATTGGCTCTGGATCGATTTCTCGGCCTCGATGCATTTCGGCTCGCGCCTCGCCGGACGCGCCAAGCGTGACCGCGCGGTGCTGATCGGCCTCGCCCTTGCCGATCTGCTGGTCCATGCGGGAGAACGGGTCGGCCTGCCCGGCCGCACGCATCCGATGGCCTCGCGCAATATCGTCATGCGCCTCGCCGAGGCACTGCTCCGGCAGGACCGGTCCGGCATCGACCCGCTGACCATGGAAGCCCTGCCGGAGAGCCTGCCGGTGAAGCGGCATGACCATGTGATCCTGATCGGCGATTTCATCATGCCGATGCCGCTTTTCGCCGAGCGGATCGCCCGGATTGCCCATCGCGGCGCGAAGGGAACGATCGTTCTCGTCCGGGACCCGGTCGAGGAGGAATTTCCCTTCTCCGGCGAGTTCGAGTTCGAGGCCCTTGAAACCGACGAGACCTGGCGCGTCGGCGAGGCGCAGGACATCGCCCTGCGCTACCGCGAGCGGATGGCCTCGATCAACGAGGAGATGCGCCGGATCGCGCTCAAGCACGGCTTCGGTTTCGTCCGGCACCTGACGCACCGGCCGGCGGCGGAAACGCTGCTCGCGCTCGCCGCGATGATCGGCGGGCAGGTCCTGCCGGCCCATTCGGCCCTGGGGGCGACGCCATGATCGCCGGCCTGTCCTTCCTCGCCCCCCTGGCCCTGATCGCGCTGGTCGCGCTGCCGGCCATCCTGTTCCTGCTGCGGATCACGCCGCCGCCGCCGCGCCGGCTGCCCCTGCCGACCCTGCCGCTGGTGAAGGACATCCTCGGCAAGGAGCGCGAGCCCGCCCGCACGCCGTGGTGGCTGCTGGTTCTGCGCCTGCTGGCGGCAGCGGCGGTCATCCTCGCTGTCGCCGGCCCCCGCTGGCAGCCGAGCGAGGATCTCCAGCTCGCACCGGGGCAGGGACCGCTGATCGTGCTGGTCGATGATGGCTGGGCCGCGGCGGGGGACTGGCCGACCCGGATCTCGCGGGCGCAAGCGCTGATCGAACAGGCAGCCAGCCGGCCGGTCCAGGTCATCGGGACGAGCGAGGAACGGCCGAGCCTCCAGCCCGAGACGGCGGCCACGGCGCTCAGCCGGCTGCTCTCGTTGCGCCCGAAACCCTATTTCCCGCAACGCGAACCGGCTTTCGACACCGCGCTCTCGGCTGGCGCCAATGCCAGCATCGTCTGGATCAGCGATGGCGTCCGGCAGGAGGAGGAAGCTCCCCGCATCGACCGCTTCATCGCGGCGGCCGGGAACCGCCTCGACATCATCGCCATGCAGCCTTCGCCTGTTCTCGCACTGGCCGGCCTGACGCAGAATGCCGAGGGACTGGAGGCGGTGATCCGTCGCCCCGTCGCCACCGGCCAGGCCCGGCAGGGGCTGATCCGCGCCTATGATGACAAGGGCCGCCTGCTCGGCGACACCACCTTCGCGCTGGCCGCAGAGGCGCGCGAGGCCCGCGCCCGGCTGGCCCTGCCGATCGAACTGGTCAATGACATCACCCGGCTGGAAATCGCCGACGAGAAACATGCCGGCGCCGTCCACCTGCTCGATTCCGCGCATCGCCGGCGCCGCGTCGCGCTGATCTCCGGCGAGACGACCGACACCGCGCAGCCGCTCGTCTCGGCGCGTTATTTCGTCAGCCGGGCGCTGCAGCCCTTCGCCGACCTGCGCGAACCGCCGCGCGGCGTGCCGGATCCGATCGCCCGCGCGCTCGAGGAACGGCCGGACGTGCTCGTCCTCGTTGATATCGGCACGCTGGCCGGGGAAACCGCCACCTCGATCACGCGGTTCGTGGAGAATGGCGGCATGCTGGTCCGCTTTGCAGGCCCGGGCCTTGCCGCCGCATCCGACGATCTCCTGCCCGTCAAGCTGCGCCGTGGCGGCCGGATCCTTGGCGGCGCCCTCTCCTGGGACAAGCCGCGCCGCCTCGGCGCCTATCCGGAGGCATCGCCGTTCTTCGGCCTCGCCGCCAGCCCGGATATCCAGGTCGAGCGCCAGGTGCTGGCCGAGCCCGATGCCGAACTCAGCCGCGCCAGCTGGGCCGTGCTCGAGGATGGCACGCCGCTGGTCACCGGCATCGCGCGCGGGAAAGGCCATATCGTGCTGTTCCACGTGACCGGGGATACCAGCTGGTCAACCCTGCCTTTGTCCGGTGCTTTCGTTGACATGCTGCGCCGGACGCTGCTCATCGCCCGGAGCGCTGGCGCTGCCGATGCCGGCACGGCAACCACCGGCCGTGAACGCCTCGCGGCCCGCAACACATTGGACGGGTTCGGCCAGCTCGGCGGTCCTTCGCCCACGGCGCGCCCGGTCGACCCGCGCTTTGCCCAGCCGGGCAGCCTCGATCATCCGCCGGGCTTCTATGGCCCTGCCGAGGCCGGACTCGCCGTCAACGCGCTGACGCTGGCCACGGCCATCGAACCGATCCGCTTCGGCGCGGCCCGCGTCACCGCCCTGTCGGAAGGCACGGTGGTCGATTTCCGGCCCTGGCTGATGCTGCTCGCCGTGGCGCTGTTCGTGGCGGATGCCCTTGCCGTCGCGCTGCTCGGCGGCGTTGCCGGTGCCCTGCGCGGCCGCGGGCGCCTCGCCACCCGCGTTGCTGCAATGGTACTGGGTCTTGGCCTTCTGCCGCTGGTCACCCCGATCCCGGGACATGCCCAGGCACAGGCGCAGGGATCCGGCCAGGATCTCCGCTCGATCCGGCAGGAGGATATCCGCTCGAGCCTGCGGCCGCGCCTCGCCTACGTGATTACCGGCGATTCCCGGATCGACGAGGCCAGCCGCGCCGGCCTCGCGGGGCTGAGCAATATCCTCCAGCAGCGGACCTCCATCTCGCTTGACGAGCCGATCGGCCTCGACCCGGCCCGCGATGAACTCGTTTTCTACTCGATGATCTACTGGCCGATCCTCGCCGGCCAGGCCGCCCCGCCCGAGCGCGCCATCCGGGCGATCGACACCTTCATGAAGCAGGGCGGCACGGTGATCTTCGACACGCGTGATGCCTTCGTGCAGCGCCCCGGCGGCATGCCGACAGCCGAGACCCGCGCCCTGCGCGCCATGCTCGCTTCGCTCGATATTCCCGCCCTCGAGCCGATCCCGCCGGATCACGTGCTCACCAAGACCTTCTACCTGCTGGACCGGTTCGTCGGCCGCTACGCCGCCGGCGACACCTGGGTCGAAACGCTTTCCGGCCCGCGGGATGCGAAGACGCCGGCCCGTGCGGGCGACCGCGTCTCGCCCATCATCATCACCTCGAATGACCTTGCGGCCGCCTGGGCCGTGGACCGTCTGGGCAATCCGATGTTTCCGCTCGTGCCCGGCGAGCCACGCCAGCGCGAGATGGCGTTCCGCACCGGCGTCAACATCGTGATGTATGTCATGACCGGCAACTACAAGGCCGATCAGGTCCATGTCCCGGCCCTGCTGGAAAGGCTCGGCCAATGAGCGCGGATCGCTGGAGCCTCGCGTTCTCGCCCTTCCTGCCCTGGCCGGTTCTCGCGGTGCTGACGCTGGTCGGGCTCGTTGCGGTCGCCCTGCTGCTCTGGCGCGGCAAGCGCGGTGCCTGGATTCGCCTTGCGGCCCTTGTGCTCGTGCTGGCCGGCCTTGCCGATCCGCGCATCATCAACGAGAAGCGCGACCGGCTGACCGACATTGTCGCCATCGCGGTGGATCGTTCCGGATCCCAGACGATCGGCAACCGCCAGCAGGAAACCGAGGCCGCGCTCAAGGCGCTGACCGATACCCTCAAGGACCGGCCGAATACCGAGATCCGCCTGATCGAGGTATTCGACCGGGAAGGCAATGGCGACGGTACCCGCCTCTTCGATGCGATTGCCGGCGCGACGCGGGACATTCCGCAGGACCGGCTCGCCGGCGTCATCGCCATTACCGATGGGGTCGTTCATGACATCCCGGCAGACAGGGCGCGCCTGCCCTTCACGGCACCGTTGCATGCGCTCGTCACCGGGCGTTCGGGCGAGTTTGACCGGCGCATCGAACTGGTCGAGGCGCCGCGCTTCGGCATTGTCGGCAAGGATGTCACGGTCAGCGTGCGGGTCGAGAATCAGGGCGCGCCGGCCGGCCCTGTCCGGATGACGATCCGCCAGAACGGGCAGGTCCTCGGCACGCGTAACGTCATTGCCGGCGTGCCGGCCCGGCTGCCTCTCCGCATTGACCGCGCAGGCATGAACCTGTTCGAGATCTCGGTCGAGACCGCCCCGGGCGAGTTGACACCGCTCAACAACCTGCTCGCCTTGCCGATCGACGGCGTGCGCGAGAAGCTCCGCGTGCTGCTCGTCTCGGGCGAGCCCCATGCCGGCGAGCGCACCTGGCGCAACCTGCTCAAGGCCGATCCGAATGTCGATCTCGTGCATTTCACAATTCTCCGGCCGCCGGAGAAGCAGGACGGCACGCCGACGAACGAATTGTCGCTGATCGCCTTCCCTACGCGTGAACTGTTCGTCACCAAGATCTCCGAATTCGACTTGATCATCTTCGATCGCTATTCGAACCAGACCTTCCTGCCGACGCTCTATTTCGAGAATATGGTGCGCTATGTCAGGGAGGGCGGAGCGATCCTCTTCGCGGTCGGGCCGGAAATCGTCGCACGGGGCGGCCTGCTGACGACCCCCCTGCGGGAGATCATGCCGGCGGAGCCGACAGGTTCGATCGTCGAGCGCGCCTATCGTGCGGAAGTGACGGATCTCGGACGCAAGCACCCGGTGACGCGGAACCTCGAAGGCGCGACCGGGCCGCAGGGCACGCCGGTCTGGTCGCCCTGGTTCCGGCAGATCGCCGCCCGGAGTCGCGAGGGCCAGAGCCTGCTCAACGGCATCGACAACCTGCCACTGCTCGAATTGCGGCGCGAGGGCAAGGGCCGCGTCGGCCTGTTCCTGTCCGACCATGTCTGGCTCTGGGCCCGTGGCTATGCCGGTGGCGGCCCCTATCTCGACCTTCTGCGCCGCCTCTCGCATTGGCTGATGAAGGAACCGGAACTCGAGGAGGAGGCGCTGCGGCTTTCGGTCGCGGCCGGTCGCATCCAGATCGAGCGACGCACCATCGGCGGGCCGCCGGGTGACGCCCGGATCATCGAACCCTCGGGCGAGGCGCTGCCGGTCACGCTGAGCGAGGCCGAGCCCGGGATCTGGCGCGCGGAGATCGCCATCCGGCGAGCCGGGCTCTACCGGGCCGAGAATGGCGGCCTCGTCGCCTTCGTCAATGCGGGCCAGCCCAACCCGAGGGAGTTCGGGCAGGTGGTCAGCACCACCTCCGACCTGGCACCGATTGCCGAAGCGACCGGCGGGTCGGTGCGCCGCCTCTATCCGAATGGCACGCTCGTCCTGCCGAGGCTCGTCGATATCCGCTCGGGAACACGCTTCAGTGGCAGCGATTATATCGGCCTGAGGCCGACCGAGGCCTCCATCCTGCGGGGTGTGAGCGTTCTCCCGCTGGGTCTCGGCTTCCTCGGACTGGGGCTGCTGCTGATTCCCATCCTGGCGACTTGGCTGGCGGAAGGCCTCCGTCGTCGCCGGCCGGCAGGCAGCTGATCATCCGCGCCAGCGCCGCTCAGACACCGCCGCGCACCTCGCCCCGCATCGTGGCGAGCGCCCCCGGTTCCAGCTCGAGGGCGAGAAGGCGCATCGGATCGACGGGCCCGGGCAGCGTGATCTGACCCATCGGGACGCGTCGGTAGCCGCTGCGCTTGTAATAGGCCTCATCCCCGACAAGGAGGATCAGCGTGGATCCGAGGGCACGAGCGGAATGGGCGCAGCGCTCCAGCAGCGCGCGGCCGATCCCCTTGCCCTCGAAGGGCGGGTCAACCGTCAGCGGCCCCAGCATGAAGGCCGGGCGCGCTCCGATCCGGATCGGCGTGAGTTGCACCGCTGCCACCAGCAACGACCCGACATGGGCGACGAAAGCCAGCCCTTCGGACTGCCCGGCCTGTTCGCGGATCCGGAAGGCGGTCCGGGCATAGCGGCCCGGGCCGAAGGCGCGGGCATGGAGCCGCTCGACGGCCTCGTCATCCTTCGGCTTCTGGTGGGTGATGATGAATTCCAGGCCCTGCATGGCCGCGTGATCACCGGACTTGGCCCCGACGTCAAGCGCTTTCACCAGAACGGCGAGGCGGGCATGCCGTCGAGCCATTCGGCGATGCGTGCCCGCGTGCCCGTGGTGGTTCCCTCCGGCAGCGCATCCAGCGGGAAAAAGCCCGCCTCGGCAATCTCGCGGTCGGGTGGCCGCGGCCCGGTCTGGCGCACCTGCCGGATGCCGTAGACAGCCACATGATCACGTCGCGAGACATGGCGGTTCCAATAGAGCCCGACCAGCTCCGGCGGGCTTGCCGCGACGAGATTGCCCTCCTCGCGGAGTTCCGTCTCCAGGGCATCCAGCAGGCTCTGCCCCCATTCCACGCCGCCTCCCGGCAGGTGCCAGCCTGCCACATAGGTATGCCGGACAAGGAAAACACGGCCGTCTCCGTCCAGCGCAATCGCCCGCACGCCCAGCGTCATGCCCCGGGACAGGTAGAACCAGAGATGGAGGACACGGCGGAGGATGCGCGTCCGCAACGGCATGGAGGACCCCTGCGGCCTCTGGAGGCTTGACGGGAAAGGGGTTACACGCGACAGGGACGTATCGCGCCCCGTGGCGTCGCGACCGGTTTCGAGGCCTGCTTGACCTTTACCCTCGCCCATCTCTCCGATCCCCATATCGGGCCGCTTCCCCGCATTCCCTTCCGGGAGTTGCTGAACAAGCGCCTGACCGGTGCGCTCAACTGGCACAGTGCCCGTGCGACGATCCATAACATGGACGTGCTGGCCGCCATCATGGCGGATATCCTCGAGCAGGCGCCGGACCACATTGCCCTGACCGGCGATCTCGTCAATATCGGCCATGAGGATGAATTCCCTCAGGCGCTCGCGACCACCGAGATTCTCGGCGGTCCGGACCGGGTGAGCATCGTCCCCGGGAACCATGACGCGTATATCCGCGAATCCCTGCCCGCCATGGCGGCGGTCTTCAGCCCTTTCATGTCGGGCGACACGGCCGAGAGCCATGCTTTCCCCTATCTCCGCCAGCGCGGATCCGTGGCGCTGATCGGCGTCAATTCCGGCATTCCCACCCTCCCCTTCATGGCGACCGGCAAGGTCGGCCGCGCCCAGCGGCAGGCCCTTGCCACGATGCTTGACGACACGCGGAAGGCCGGCCTCTACCGCGTCCTGATGATCCATCACCCGCCGGTCCGGAATGCATCGCGATTCGGACGCAGCCTGAAGGACAACAAGGAATTCACGCGGCTTCTGGCCGAGCATGGCGCGGAGCTTGTTCTGCACGGCCATAACCACCGGCATTCGCTCAATGTGATCGAATCCGCCTCGGGACCGGTTCCGGTCGTCGGCGTCGGTTCGGCCTCGGCGGTACCGGGCACGCCGCTGCACAAGGCGGAATATCACCTGATCCGGATTGACCCGGAAACCCGCAGTTTCGAGCTGCGCCGCCGCGGCTTTGCCGGCCGGAAGAGCCAGATCGACGATCTCGGCGGCTTCTGCTTCCCGGCAAACCCGGTTCCGGGAACAAAACCTTAACCGGAATGGGCGCATGGTGAACCCGTTTTCGGACTTTGGGGATCGACCACGTGACGGCCGCGCAACCGATAGACCTCCTGAGCGAGCATCAGCCCCCGGCTGGCGCCGATGTTTCGACCGCGCCGGCCATCGTCCGCCGCGTTGCGGAAGCCATGGACCGCGCGGCCATCCCCTTCACGCTCAAGCTGCTGCCCCGTCCGATGACTGCACCCGAAGATCTGGCGGAAGCCTGCGGTTGCGAGGTCAACTTCATCGTGCAGGCGATGCTGATGCGCGGGAAGGCGACCAAGAAGAACTTCCTGATCCTTCATTCCGCCGCCACACGGGTGAATGACCGTATTCTCGGCCCGATGGTCGGCGAGAACCTCCAGCGGGCGGATGCCGACTTCACCCTGCGCTTTACCGGCTACCCGATGGGCTGTGTGCCGCCGGTCGGTCACCAGAACCGCGTGCCGGTGCTCATGGATATCTCGCTGACGCGCTTTGCCCGCGTCTGGTGCCCTGCCGGTGCACCGAATGCGCTTTTCTCGGTGCCGACGCTGGTCCTCGCGCGGGCCGTTTCCGCCCGGATCGTGCAGTTCAGCTGATCCCGCACCCTGCGGCATCCTTTCCTTGCATCCCTCTCGCCTTCGCGGGCGCTTGCGGTATGGTGCCAGCCCGGCTCGCGCGGATCTGACGCAGGATGATGGATTTTCTCGACGAATACTGGCTGAGGCCCGACCCGGCCGATCCGCGCCTCTCCGAGGCTGTTTCCGGCCATGACGAGACCGGCGCGACCATCGAGACCCGCGTCACGGTCGAGCGGCCGCTGACCCTTTTCCTCAATTCGCGTGAGATCGTCACCATGATGACGATCGGCGATTACCCCGACTATCTCGCGCTCGGCTACCTGCTGAACCAGAACATGCTCACCCCGGACACCGAGGTGACCGGGATCGATCATGACGAGGATCTCGGCGTCGTCGTGGTACGGACGGCCACCGAGACGGATTTCGAGGAGAAACTGAAGAAAAAGGTCCAGACCTCGGGCTGCGCGCAAGGCACCGTCTTCGGCGACCTGATGGATGTGATCGAGAATGCCCGCCTGCCGCAGACACCCCTGCGCACCTCGTGGCTCTACCACCTCTCGCACAAGATCAACCAGACACCGTCGCTCTATCTCGAATCCGGAGCGATTCACGGCTGCATCCTCGCGCGCGAGGACCGGCCACTGGTCTATCTCGAGGATGTCGGACGTCACAATGCCGTCGACAAGATTGCCGGCTACATGTACCGCCATGGAACCGATCCGGCGGACAAGATCTTCTATACGACCGGCCGGCTGACATCGGAGATGGTGATCAAGACCGTGCGCATGGGCATTCCCGTCCTGGTGTCGCGGTCCGGGTTCACCGCGTGGGGTGTGGAACTCGCCCGCAAGGCCGGACTGACGCTGATCGGCAGGGCGCGCGGGAAACGATTCATCGTGCTCTCCGGGCAGGAAAGGCTGATCTACGATCAGGATCTGGCCTATATTCCCGAAGAATCGGCACGACATCGCCGGAAGGGCGCCACGGAATGACCTTGGCCTATGCGATTCTCGCCGGTGGGAAGGCGACCCGGATGGGGGGTGGCGACAAGCCGCTGAGGCGCCTGGGCGACCGCACCATCCTCGATCACGTCATCGAACGTCTGGCCGCGCCGGCAGGCAGGCTCGTCCTCAACGCGAATGACGATCCGTCTCGATTCGCCGGCTATTCTTTTCCGGTGGTCGCGGATGCCATGGCAGACCATCCCGGCCCCCTCGCCGGCATCCTCGCCGGCCTTGACTGGGCCGCGACGCAGGCGGGAGTTACGGATCTGCTCTCCGTACCCGGCGACTGCCCCTTCATCCCCCGGGATCTGGCCTCGCGGATGATCGAGAGGCGTGCGGCGAAGGGGACGCCGTTTGCATGCGCAGCCTCGGGCGGCTGGACGCACCCTGTCATCGGGCTCTGGCCGGTTTCCTGCCGTGACGACCTCCGCGCCGGCCTGGCCGGCGGCGAACGGAAGATCGACCGCTTCACCGGACGTTACGGCTGCGCGGCCGTGGAATGGCCGATCGAGGGGCACGACCCCTTCTTCAACGTGAATACCCCGGACGAATTGCAGCAGGCCGAAGCCCTGCTTCCGCTTGTGAACGGGCGCGGAATATCCTAGATTTCAACGGTATTCACGCCGGCCATCGGCCGGACCAAGGAGAAGAAAAATGAAGTCTTTCGTCCTGGCGATTGCCGCAATCCTCGTCATCTCGATCGGCTCGTCTTTCGTGCTGAACGCCAATTTCCAGAAATCGGCGGATCAGGCCTATGCAACGACGGGTGCCCGCCTCGATCGGGCCAATTGACGCTCAGACCATCAGGTCAGCATAGCTGTAGAAGGCCACAGGCTCGCCCGGTTGAACGGCGAGCCTTTCTTCTTCCAGTTCGACCAGACCATCGGTCTCGATCAACGAGGAAATCAGGGCTGCCCCGTCCCGGGGAAAACGTCGGGCCTCGATGGCACCCTGCTGTCCGGTAAGGCTGGCCCGGACATATTCCAGCCGTTCCGCCTTCTTGCGATAGGAAAACCCGGCCGGCAGCCAGCGCGGCAGCGGGCGCACGGGCCGCGCTCCTGCGAGCATGTCGAGGACGGGGCCGACAAAGCGGGCAAAGGTCACCAGAACCGCCGCAGGGTTGCCCGGCATGCCGAGCACCACCGCCGCGCCGAGATGCCCCATGGCGACCGGGCGACCGGGCTTGATCGCCAGCCGCCAGAAATCGAGCCGGCCCGCTTCCTCGACCGCGGAACGGACATGGTCCTCCTCGCCGGTCGAGACACCCCCGCTGGTCAGCAGGACATCATGGTCACGCGCAGCGGCCACCAGCGCCTCCCGGATCGCCGCCCGGGAATCCGGCAGGATCCCGAGATCGGTTGCGACCAGACCCCGGTTCCGGAGCAGGGCCAGCAGCATCGGCCGGTTCGCATCCCGGATGGCGCCGGGCGGCAGCAGCGCGGCATCACCGACATCGCGTAGCTCGTCTCCTGTCGAGAAGACCGCAACCCGCATGGGCCTTCGCACCGGAATGGCGTCAATGCCAAGGGCCGCGAGCGCCGCGATCCCGCGGGCATCCAGCCGCACCCCAACCGGCAGCACGGAAGCGCCGACCGGGAAATCCTCCCCGGCAGCGCGGGCATTGGAGCCTCGTTTCAGCCCGGGCGGCAGGATGACCCCGTCGCCATCAAGCGTCACGTCTTCCTGCATGAATACGGTATCCGCGCCGGCCGGCATCATCGCGCCCGTAAAGATTCGGGTCGCATGGCCCGGCACATGAGCCGGCACGGCAAGCGCACCGGCGGGGATCCGCCCGGAAACGGGGAGACGCGTCGGACCTTCCGCGTTGAGGTCGGCATGGCGGACGGCATAGCCATCCACGGCGGAATTGTCGAAGCCCGGCACCGGCACGGGCGCGCCGAGGGACGAGGCGAGAATTCGCCCCTGGGCAAGGCGAAGCGGAACCGTCTCGATATCCGCCACCGGGACAAGGCGGGCCATGAGATCGTCCAGCGCCGTGTTCAGACGGAGCAGCGCGCCTCCGAAGGCAAAACAATCATTCGAAAGCTGCGCCAAATCAGGGCTCCCCGCTGGCCGACCGCCAGGTCAGGCCGGAAAGATCTCGCGCATGGGCGCGGCCTTGTCCCGGGCCAGATGGGCGATGGCCGCGATATCGTCAAGATGGACCTGCGGCAGCGCGACGTCCGGAAAGGACTGGTCGGTGGCAATGCCGACGATATGCGGATCGCCCGGATGCAGGGCCGGCTTTCCATTTCCGGCCCGGAAGACCTCGATCTTCGGATGGCGCTCGCGCTTGAAGCCCTCCACAAGCACCAGATCGACCGGCGCGAGCTTGCCGAGCAGCTCCTGGAGGGTCCATTCCGGCGCCCCGCGCAATTCATGGACAAGCGCGAAACGGTTGGCCGAACTGACCAGCACTTCCGTCGCGCCGGCCATGCGGTGCTGGTAGCTGTCCTTCCCCGGCTGGTCGATGTCGAACCGGTGATGGGCGTGCTTGAGGGTCGAAACGCGCAAGCCCTGCGCGACAAGGTAGGGAACGAGCCTCGAGACCAGCGTGGTCTTGCCCGCACCGCTCCAGCCTGCCAGCCCGATGATCCGCATCCCTGCCTCCTCACGAAAAAAGGGCGCGAATCGCGCCCTTTTTCAAGCCTTGTCAGGCGCGATCATTCTGCCGGCTGCGGCGCGGCATTTCCGGCCGGGCGCTTGCCCTTCATCACATCCTCGACCCAGAGCGAGTGATGCTCCTTTGCCCAGTTGAGATCGACCTCGCCCGAGCCCATCGCATCGAAGGCACCCTCCATACCGACCGAGCCGATATAGATATGGGCGATGATGATGGCGATCATCACGAAGGCCGTGGTGCCATGCAGGGTGGCCTGCCACTGGACATGTTCGATCGATTCGGCCGTCGGGAAGAGGAGATGCCAGCCCGAGAGCGAGAGCAGGAAGCCGCCGACAACCACGCTCCAGAAGATGATCTTCTGGCCGCCGTTGAAGCGCTTGGCCGGCGGATGCCCCTTGCCGAGCAGCCCACCGCCCGCCGCGAACCATTGCAGGTCAACCGCGTTCGGGATGTTGTCCTTCACCCAGATGAGGAAGGTGAGAACCACGCCGGCCATGAAGGCGAAGCCGACATAATTGTGCAGGAGCTTGGCGAAGCCGGCCCAGGCCGCGAAAGCCTCCGGTCCCATCACCGGCGCGAGCACGAACTTGCCGAAGGTGACGTTGATGCCGGTGATCGCCAGCACGATGAAGCTTGTCGCGGTCAGCCAGTGGGTGAACCGGTCCAGCGCCCCGAAGCGCAGGATCTTCATGCCCGACAGGCCGGCATCGATCCGGATCTTGCCGCGCAGGGCATAGAACGCCACCAGGACGAAGGCGATGCCGATCAGTGAATAGGCCCCGAGTTTCGGCAGCGTCTCCTGGTTGAAGGCCCGCCAGTCCCGACCGGGCTGGATCAGGTTGGCGGCCTGCTTGTCCGGGATGGAGATACGACCAGCCACCGGGGCCCCCGGCTTGAGAGCCTGAAGCAGCTGTTCTTCCTTGACCGACTGTGCCGTCGGATTGACGCTGGTCGGCTGCTGGGCGAGGGCGGGAAGGCTCGAAGCCGCGAACAGGGCGACGAAGCCGAAAGCAAGCGCGCGAAACGCCTTGGAGAGTTTTGAAGCCATCGTGGCCTCCTTCTCATCTCATGGTCTGGATTGGCGCGGGGTTGCCCCCGCGCACCGGCATTCGGCGATCAGAGCGCCACGGTTTCCTTGTAGGCGACCTTCCAGCCCCAGGCACCGGAGCCATAGCCGCGCTTGGCCACACGCTCCTTGTAGATCTGGGCGATGATGTCGCCATCCCCGGCCAGAAGCGCCTTGGTCGAGCACATCTCGGCGCAGAGCGGCAGCTTGCCTTCGGCGAGACGGTTCCGGCCATACTTGTCGAGTTCGGCCTGGCTGCCATCAGCTTCCGGACCGCCGGCGCAATAAGTGCACTTGTCCATCTTGCCGCGCGATCCGAAGTTGCTGGTCTTCGGATATTGCGGCGCGCCGAACGGGCAGGCGTAGAAGCAGTAGCCGCAGCCGATGCACAGGTCCTTGGAGTGCAGAACCACCGCGTCGGCGGTCGTGTAGAAGCAGCTCACGGGGCAGACCGAAGCGCAGGGCGCGTCGGTGCAGTGCATGCAGGCCATGGAGACCGAGCGCTCGCCCGGCTTGCCGTCATTGATGGTCACGACGCGCCGGCGGTTGATGCCCCACGGCACTTCATGCTCGTTCTTGCAGGCAGTCACGCAGGCGTTGCATTCGATGCAGCGGTCCGCGTCGCAGAGAAATTTCATGCGAGCCATTGTTCAATTCCTCCCTTACGCGGCGCGGATCTGGCAGAGCGTGACCTTGGTTTCCTGCATCCCGGTGACGGGATCGTAGCCATAGGTCGTCACGGCGTTGACGCTTTCCCCGAGGACATACGGATCGGTACCCTTCGGATACTTGCCGCGCTGGTCCTCGCCCTGGAACCAGCCACCGAAGTGGAACGGCATCCAGGCGACGCCCTTGCCGACGCGCTCGGTGACGAGGGCCTTCACACGGGCCTTCGAACCGTTCTCCGGTCCGAACACCCAGACCCAGGCTCCGTCCTTGATTCCGCGATCGGCGGCATCCGCCGGGTTGATCTCGACGAACATGTCCTGCTGCAACTCGGCCAGCCACGGGTTCGACCGGGTTTCTTCCCCGCCGCCCTCGTATTCGACCAGACGGCCGGACGACAGGATGATCGGGAATTCCTTCGCGATCCCCTTGTCCACAGCGCCCTTCTGCACCGTGAAGCCGATATTCGGCATCCGGAACTGCCGGAAATCCGGCCGGGTCGGGTACTGGGCGACCAGGTCCGTACGCGGCGTGTAGATCGGCTCGCGATGGACCGGAACCGGATCCGGCAGGTTCCAGGCATTGGCGCGGGCCTTGCCGTTCCCGAACGGGATGCAGCCATGCTCGAGAGCGACGCGCTGGATACCGCCCGAAAGGTCGATCGCCCAGGACACGTTGTCGGGGGCATTGCCGCCGATCCGCTCGATCGTGGCCTTTTCGGCCTCGGTCAGGTCCTTGTCCCAGCCGAGGCGCTTCAGCATGCCGTAGGTGAACTGCGGGTAGCCGTCCTTCAGCTCGGAATCCTTGGAGAAGGATCCTTCCGAGAGCAGGTTGACCTTCTTCTTCGAGCCGTCGGCCTGCGGCTCCTCGTATTCCACCCCGAAGCGGGCGCGGAAGGTGCCGCCACCATCCTTGACGTGCAGGTTGGTGTTGTAGAGCTGGTGCGTGCCCGGGTGGCGGTATTCCGGCGTGCCCCAGCACGGCCAGGGCAGGCCGTAATAATCGCCGGCGATCTCGGCCGGGGCATCCTTCGGTGCACGGAGCGAAACCAGGTCGAACTTCTCCTGGTGCTTCATATGCGCCTTCAGCCGCTCCGGCGACTGGCCGCAATAGCCGGTCGACCAGCCCCCGCGGTTGATCTCGCGCAGGATCGATTCGGGCTCCGGTTCCATGCCGTACTTGCCCTTCACCATCGTGATGTTCTTGAACATCCGGTCGGCGAAACCAAGCTTCTGGGCGAACTGGTGCATGACCCAGTAGTCGTTGGCGCTTTCGAAGATCGGATCGACGACCTTCTCGCCCCACTGGATCGAACGGTTCGAGGCCGTGCGGGAGCCCGCGCATTCGAACTGCGTGCAGATCGGCAGCAGGTAGGTGCCGTTCTTGCGGTTCGAGATATGGGCGAAGGTGGTCGGATGCGGGTCGGCAACGACCAGCAGCTCGGCCTTCTCGAGGCCCTTCACCATTTCCGGCATACGGGTGACGGTGTTGCCGCCATGGCCCATCACGAAAACGCCCTTGACGTTATCGCGCTGGGCAACCTGATCCTTCGGCAGGCTGACCGCGTCGAACCAGCGGGTCGACGGGATGCCGGGAACTTCCATCATGGACGTTTCCTTGCCATCCGGCGCCTTGGTCACGTCGAAGCGGCCACGCAGCCAGCCGATCTCGGTTTCCCAGACGCGCGCCCAATGGGCCCAGGCGCCGGCATCGAGGCCGTAATAGAGCGGGAGCGTCGTGACATCGAGGCCGAGATCGGTCGCGCCCTGCACGTTGCAATGGCCGCGGAAGATGTTCGCCCCATTGCCCATGCCGCCGACATTGCCGGTGGCCAGCAGCAGGATGCAGAACGCGCGGACATTCGCCGTGCCGACGGTCTTCTGCGTCGCGCCCATGCACCAGATCAGCGTCGAGGGCTTCTCCGTCGCGAAAGTCTTCGCGACGCGCTCGAGCTGGGCGCCCGGAATGCCGGTGACGCGCTCGACTTCCGCCGGGGTCCACTTCTCGACCTCCTTGCGGACCATGTCCATGCCGTAGACGCGCTGCTGGATGAACTCCTTGTCCTCCCAGCCGTTCTTGAAGATGTGGTGCAGCATGCCCCAGATCACCGGAATGTCGGTGCCCGGCCGCATGCGGACATATTCCGTCGCATGCGCCGCCGTGCGGGTCATGCGCGGATCGATGACGATCATGTTGGCGCGGTTGACTTCCTTGCCGCTCAGCACGTGCTGCAGCGAGACCGGATGCGCTTCCGCCGGGTTGCCGCCCATGATGATCATGGTCTTGGCATTGCGGATGTCATTGTAGGAATTGGTCTGCGCGCCATAGCCCCAGGTGTTCGCCACACCCGCCACCGTGGTCGAGTGGCAGATACGGGCCTGGTGGTCGACGTTGTTCGTGCCCCAATAGGCCGCGAACTTGCGGAACAGGTAGGCACCCTCGTTCGAGAATTTCGCCGAACCGAGGAACCACATCGCATCGGCGCCGGACTTTTCGCGGATCTCGAGCATTTTCTTGGAGATCTCGTCGAAGGCGACATCCCAGGAGATGCGCTGCCATTCGCCGTTGACGAGCTTCATCGGATACTTGATCCGGCGCTCGCCCTTGACCAGTTCGCGCACCGCCGCGCCCTTGGCGCAATGCGTGCCGCGGTTGATCGGGCTTTCCCAGGCCGGCTCCTGGCCAACCCAGACGCCTTCCTGCACCTCGGCCTTCACCGTGCAGCCCACCGAGCAATGGGTGCACATGTTCTTCTTCATCTCGACCGGCTTGCCCGGCACCGGCATCTTGGCCCTGGCCTCGCGGACCGAGCCGAACCCGATGGACCCGATGGCGGCGAGCCCCCCGGCAGCGAGCCCGGACCGGCGCAGGAATGCGCGGCGGTCAAGACGTTCGGCACCGGTTGCGGCCAACGCTGCAGCGAGGCCCTGACGGGCGGCTTGCCCTTCCTTGCGCTTGATCAGCATGGCGTTCCCCTCAGTAACGGTTGGTTGCGTAGTAGGTCTTGACGTGATCCGTCTCGCGATAGCGCGCCTTCTTCTTGTCGGCATCGTTTTCGCTGGCCGCCGCCGGAACGACCGCGGCCCCGGTCGCGGCAGCAGCGGCGGATGCGCCCGCAAGACCGGCCTGCAGGAAGCTGCGGCGGGAGCGGTCAACCTTTTCCGGATTGTCGTCTTTTTTCGTGCTCATGCGCTTGCTCCTTGGCTGGCGTCGATCGCATCGGATGGTTCGGTCACATCGGGATCGAGGGCGAAGGCCTCGCGCTCGATCCGCATGAATTCAAGGCCGAGAGCGCCGACCTTGCGGTAAAAATTTGCCGCATCGGCCTTGGCGAGATCGGCGAAGAACCGCTCTGCCCAGGGCTCGATATGGCGGGTGAAGAATCGCTTCTGCTCGGTCGGTTCCGCAACGAAGCGGCGGGCAATCACCCCCGCCATCGTTTCCAGCAGGAAACCAAGATGGTCTTCCGGCTCCGACATGCCGTCCGAGCGCTCGACACCCAGTCGGCGCATGTCCTGCCTGACGCGCACCAGAGGCCGTTCGTAGAGGAAGCCTGTCAGGTAATACGAGGCATAGGGCAGCAACTCGCCACGGCCGACGCCGATGAAAAGATCGAAATGCTCGCGGGCAATCCGGTCGGCACCCGGCACATCGACCGCATCAGCCAGCGCCACGAGCGCCTGGCCGAGAGCGCTGTCATCACCCTGCAACCGACGGAGGTCGATCAGGACGCGTTCGTCGGGAACCTTCAGCAGCAGATGGGAAAGCAGCAGGTAGAGCCGCGAGCGCGCCTCGTCGATTGCATCGAGCGGTTGCTCCTCGTCGGCGGAAGGGTAGAGATCCGGGCGCAGGACGTGCCGGGGAACCGAGGTGACATTCTCGACCGCGATGACCCGCTCGGCGGGCACTTTCGTCCAGATCGAAACCGAGGGCTGGGCAATACCAAGCAAGCGCGAAAGGGCGGAAATGCCACCAACCGCGCGAATGGCTTCTTGAAGGCCTGCGTCTCTCATCCCGAACCCGAGTTTGCGGCTTTTGCCGTCTTCTAAACTGGAACGGTTCAAGACTATAGGATGCCCCTATGGCGCGCAAGCATATTCATTATTCAGTTTGGCAAAGCGCCGCCATGTCGCCGCCGAGGCGCGATAGTTTCAAGCCTTTCATCGGCTGTTTCCCTGGCAACCAACGGCTCTTCCCCGGAATCGACCGGAATCGCGACAATTTGCCCCGCAGCCGATGCGTCCGTCAGGGCGGCCGGTTCGGGCGGCTCCTCGCGCACGTCGCGCTGATTCGCAGTTGGCAATTCCGCAATCACGTCTTCCGCCGGCCCCTCCGGTTCCTTCTCGCCCATGATCTGCCGCAGCATGGCCGAGGGGTCGAATCCCGCCTCCATCGGCCCAAAGCCGAGCATCGCGTTGGGATCGTTGAAATCCCACGCATATTCCGCAAAGCGATCCGGCGCGCTGAGCACGGGATCGAGCACCCACATCTTGCGCAAGGCGGCATTGCGCAAGGCCTCCGGCACGCCCTTCTGCAGGAATTGGGTGAAATCGCTCTCGGAGGTCAGGGCATCGAGCGGCGTCAGCGTCGAGACATCGAATTCCGGCTCCTCGACCGGCGGCGATGCGGGGCCGGCCGGCTCACCGACCGATGCCGCTTCCGGCAAGGCTGCATCGGCCTCGGGCTCCGGCGCCAGCTTGCGTCGGGACCAGCGGCTCAGGAATCCCTCGCCCCCGCTCATGTCAGGCCTCGTCCGTCAGGCGACGCCGGCCAAGCCGGTCGGGATCGGCCCGGTCGCGCTTGCGCTTGAAGAATTCCCGCTCGAGATGGTGGGTATCGACAAACTGCGCCACGAAATGCGCGATTTCCGGCACCATCGGCACGGTATCGACAATGTTCGTGCCGGTTTCGGTATGGGCCTCGCCCTCGGCCGGATCTGCGGTCACGGCGACAAGCACCAGCCCGGCCTCGGGATGATCCTCGCGCATCGCCACCCAGAGCTTCGGCGCGCCGCTCATCATGTTGTCACGGTAATTCGCCGTATCCACCGAGGCGAGCGTGATCCGCGCAGCGCCGACATAGTAGCGCTCGCCCTCCGGCAGTGTCTCGATCAGCGTCATCGGCGCCGCTTCCGGCAACCCCGGCAGGACCGCCACCGGCGACCAGGTATGGTCGATCCACGGGCTGGCGGCCTTGCGCTTCTCGACGATGACACCCACGGCAATGCTGTCCTCGGCCATCGCTCAACTCCTCAGCCGGCATCCGGCGCCAGCGGCAGGCCGGCAATCAGGTTCTGCGGCTTGATCCGGACCAGCCGGTCCGTGGTTGACCCCAGAAGGGCAAAGGCCTTTCGGCCCCTTTTGTCGGCGCGGATCCGGGCATGGTCGGGCAGGGTGAAGGTGAACAGCGCCAGCAGCCGCGCACGCTGGTCCTCGCTGAGGGCCTCGCCGTTCCAGACCCGGTTGCCGATGGCGGTGCCCTCGGCATCCAGCGCCATGAACCAGGCGAAGCGCTCCTCGGAGAAGGAATCGACCGGCGTGAAGGCAATCTCGACCCCGAGCAGATGCCGGATCCAGCGCGTCATCGCGCGGGCCAGGGCCGGGCGTCCATGGGTCGGGTCGGTGAGGTCGAAGACGAGATCGTGGGCATCGCTGCGGCCATGATAGCCTGCAGCAATCCCGGGCGAGAGCACCTCGAGTTCCGAGACAGCCGGTCCGCCCAGCATCGAGAGCAGGGGCGAATGATCGCGCGCATGCTCATGCTGCTCGATCGCCTCCTGGTCCGCGAGCAGGACCGAGCCCTCATGGAATGTCACGCGCTGCGTGCGCCAGAAACATTCGGCGGCCCGCAGCACATGGGCATCCTCCTCCTCGTCGAAGGCATTCCGCGCGACAAGATGGACCAGCTGCTGCAGGAAAAGCGGCGGGATGCCGGACAGATCGCCCCGGACGAGCGACAGATAGGCGGCCTCCAGCGTCGGCGCGGCGAGGATCCTGTCCCGGAAGGCGAGGAACAGCCCGAGATTCTCGCGGGCATCCGCATCGGCGATCAGCGCGATCTCGTCGGCCGTCACCACCTGCCGCGGCGTCTCGAGCAGGCTGGCATGGAGCCCGCGCTCGACCGGGCAGGCCTCGGGCGGCGGCACCAGTTCCGGCCTAGCGAGATAGGCCCGCAGGAACGCATCCGTCGCCACGAGGCCACCGCCCTCGATCCGGTCGACAAGGTGATGGCCGCTCGCCACCCAGAAATCAGGCCGTTCCGGAATCATGTCCTGTCCGTTCCCTTCAGGCCGGCCATGCCGGCAAGATCGAGTTGCTCGTCGGGCGCCTCGTCGGGCACCTCCATGAAACTGAAGGCCCGCGAATGCCGTTCGTCCGTCCCCGGCAGCAGGGTCCGGAACCGTTCGATGATCTCGCCATCCTCGACCGCCCGGTGGATCGCCACAAGCACGCCGGGCCCGGGTGCCGCGAGTTCCTCCGCATAGGCGACCTCGCTCTCGGCGGCCGGCAGGGCCGCAGCGAGATCGGGCGCGCCGCAGCGTGCCACGAGTTGCTCGGCCAGTTGCCGGACAAGCAGGGAGCGTTCGAGATCGGTCGCCTCGACGATCGTGGCCAGGGTCGACCAGCCGAAGCTTTCCACGCCCAGCAGGCCGGAGCGGAAGGCCGCCCGTTCCTTGCCGAGCAGCCCGTCCACCGGCTGTTCCCAGAACAGGAACGTGCCCGGCACGGCCCATTCGCCGGGCTCGGCCGCCCGCGTGAAGACGAAGGCATCGGATGGATCGAGGCGGATCGTGCGCAGCAATTTCGGCATGTCAGCCCCGCGGTTCGTTGAGCAGCGGATCGAACCAGTCCGGCCGCGCAAGCGCCGGCACGAGAGCTTCCCGGGCCTTCGCCTCGCCGCCCGCGCCCTGGATCAGCAGATCGCCATTCTCGTCGATGCCGCGGCGCCCCTTCGCTTCGTCCTTCTCGAGGAAGGAGAGGTAGCGTGGCCCGATTCCGGAAAAACCGCGCTCGTGCCAGGAATCCACCTCGACAAGGAAATGGCGCGAGAACGAAGCCGCGAATTGCGGCGGGTTCCATGCCTCGAACCCCTCGTCATCCAGCGTGGTGATCTCGGGCGCGAGGCCAACGCCGAGTTCGCGCACGCCGCCGGCCCGGACCATCGCGCCGAAGACCAGCCAGTCCGGCGGGGTCTGCTCATCCGCTCCCGCCGGATGGGCGAGCCGCCCGCCGCCAACCAGCGCGCCGTCGAAATACAGCGAGCCGGGATAGCGGATCGTGATCGGCTTTTCCGGTGGCGAGAGCACGGAAAGCGCCTCGGCGAGGGCATTCATTCCGGCAAAGAAGATTTTCCGTGCGAGCCATAATGGTTCCTCGGGCTCCAGCACGAGGGCGAACTCGATGAGCTCGAAACGGCCGACATAATAGAGGCTCCCCGCCCCGCGATGGGCCTCGCCCGACGCCTGTGCACCGGCGACAGCCGCCTGGAACGCATCCTCGCGTTCGCGCAGGCGGTACGGGGAAATCAGCGGAGGAAACCGTGCGATATCGTCCATGGTCCAGCTTTCGAGGCCATTCTTGTGCCGGGAGGCCCGCCCCGGATCGGGAGTGCCCCGAATATCCCCCCTTGCTTCCGGCGAGACATTCTTATTTGAAGACATTCCAAAAAAGACAAGAGCGGGCATTCAGGATGCCCGACCGGAGAGGAGCCGGCATCCCATGGCCCCCAGCGCACCAGAAGGCACGCTCTCGGACGGCAAGGCGACGCAGATCGTCGTCTGCTCCTGCGAAAAGACCTTCGCGCCCGATCTCGCGGCCATGGCCGCCGGCCTCGGCGTTCCGGAAGCGTCCATCGCGGCCTGCACGCATCTTTGCGGTGCCGAACAGGACCGGCTCGCCCGCCTCGCTGGCGCGTCCCGCTCGCTCGTCCTCGCCTGCCGGCAGGAGGAGGCGACCTTGCGCGGCGTCCTGGAGGATGCCGGATATTCGGGCAGCCAGACCTATCTCGATATCCGCAATGCCGGCGGCTGGTCGACCGAGGGCGGTTCGGCAGGACCGAAAATGGCCGCGCTGCTGGCGGGATCGATGCTCGAACCACCGGCCCTGCCTTTCGTCACGCTCGAAAGCCAGGGCGTCACGCTGGTCTACGGCGCCGATGCCACCGCCATCGATATCGCGGCCCGCCTTGCCGAGACGCTCGATGTCACCGTCATCCTGCGCAGCCCGAAGGATGTCGCGCCGCCGGCGAAGCGGGAATTCCCGATCGCCAGAGGCCGGATCCGGCAGGCCAGCGGCTATCTCGGGGCCTTCCAGCTTGTTGTCGATGATTTCGCACTGTCGCGTCCCTCCTCCCGCGCCGCGCTCGCCTTCGACGATCCGCGCGACCAGGCCCGCTCCAACTGCGACCTGATCATCGACGTGACGGGTGACCGGCCACTTTTCGCGGCCGACGACCTGCGCGACGGCTATCTCCGCGCCGATCCGCGGGATCCGGTCGCGCTGGACCGGCTGGTCAGCCGCGCACGGGATCTGGTCGGCACCTTCGACAAGCCGAAATACATCACCTTCGATACCGGCCTTTGCGCGCATTCGCGCTCGACCATCACCGGCTGCACCCGCTGCCTCGAGATCTGCCCGACCGGCGCCATCACCCCGGCCGGAGACCATGTCGCGATCGATCCGCAGATCTGCGCCGGCTGTGGCGGCTGCGCCTCCGTCTGCCCGACCGGAGCGGCAAGCTACGCCTTGCCGGCAACGGATTACCTGCTGAAAAAGGTGCGGACCATGCTCCGCGCCTATCATCAGGCCGGTGGCCGCGACGCCGTGCTGCTTTTCCACGATGCCGGACATGGCGAGCCGATGATCGATGCCCTCGCCCGCTTCGGCGATGGCCTGCCGGCCCGGGTCATTCCGGTTGCGCTCAACGAGGTGACACAGCTCGACCTGGCGGAGGTTGCCGGCAGCTTCGCCTATGGTGCGACCGCGGTTGCCGTCCTGACGCGTGCGAAGCCGAAACATGACATCACCCCGCTGGTCCGGCTCGGCGAGACGCTGTCAAGCCTGCTCCCGGCGCTCGGCTACGCTCCCGAAGCCTTTGCCATCCTCGGCACCGACGATCCCGACGCCCTGCTGGCCGGGCTCCGCGCCCTGCCTGCCGGCAGCAAGGCGGGCAAGGCCAGCTTCCTGCCGCTCGGGGCAAAGCGCCCGCTGACCATGCTTGCCCTCCGCGAATGGCACGCCATCGCCCCGGAGCGGCCGGCCATCGTGCCGCTGGCGAAGGGCGCCGGCTTCGGCAAGGTCGAGGTCAATGCCGAGGGCTGCACCCTCTGCCTGTCCTGTGTCTCGACCTGCCCGGTCGATGCCCTGAGCGCCAATCCGGACCGGCCGGAACTGCGCTTCCAGGAGGATCTCTGCGTGCAATGCGGTCTCTGCCAGGCCACCTGCCCGGAAAAGGTCATCACCCTCGTTCCTCAGCTGGATTTCACGCGGATCAACGCCGCTCCGGTCTCGCTGAAACAGGAGGAACCCTATCCCTGCGACAAATGCGGCAAGCTCTTCGGCACGAAATCCACGATCGAGAAGATCAAGACCAAGCTGGGCGGCAGGCACTGGATGTTCTCCGGCCCGAATGCCGATCGCCTCAAGCTGATCGGCTATTGTGACGATTGCCGGATCGAGACCGCCACGCTGCAGGGCTTCGACCCCTATGCCGGACCGGAGCGGCCGCGCGTCCGGACGACAGAAGACTATTTCCGGGCCCACCCGGAGGACACGGACAAGAGCTGATCGTCAGCGCGTGGCCTTGTCGATGAAATCGACGAGCGCCTCGAGATCGGCCGGGTCGCGTACTTGCTGCTCCGGCATCTTCGTGCCGGGCGTGTAGACGGTCGGCCCGATCGTGAAAAGCTTCGCAATCGTCTCGCGGGTCCAGACGATGTCCATCCCGGTGAGAGCCGGTGAATAGGCGTAGTTCGGCACGGTTCCGATCCGTCGGCCGATCACCCCGTGCAGGGTCGGGCCGGCACGGTTGCCGTCATCCGGCGTCAGCGTGTGGCAGGCGATGCAGGCCTTGAACACCTCCGCCCCGCGATGCTGGGCAAAGCGCTGGAGCAAGGCGTCGGTCTGGTCCGGCATCACCGGATTGACCGGCTCACCCGTCGCGACCAGCCAGCGCCGGACCAGCCGGTCGGCCCCGCCGGTCAGGATTTCCCGCCCGTCGGTCGAGAAGGCCAGTGACCAGAGCGGAAAGGCCGGGCCGGCCATCCGCCGGAACACCGTACGCGGCCCGCGCTCGATCATCACCAGCGCGCCGCGGAACCCGGCAACCGCCACGAGATCGGCCTTCGGCTCCACCGCCAGCGCCACGATCGGCACCTCGACCACGGGCATGGCCTCGAAGGCCCCGCTGGCCGGATCAATGAAACGCAACTGGCCGTCCGCCCCCGCGGCCAGGATCTCGCCGCGCAGAATGGCGAGCGTATTCACGGGCAGGCCGATCTCCACCTGAATCGGGCTGCCAGCCGGCCGGAGGATCCGCACCAGCCCGTCATAGCCGGCGGTCACAAGCGTCCGGTCGGGCAGGAAGGCCACGGCATTGACCGGCCCGCGATGGCCCTCGACCACCTGCGGCTCGCCGCCGGCCAGCGGCCAGAGCCGCACCGTTCCATCCCAGCTGGCGGAAGCGAGCATCCCGCCCTCCGGCGCGAGCGCGAGTCCGGCGATCGGCCCGCCATGCCCTTCGAGAACGCGGTAGGGCTGGCTTTCCCCGGCGCGCCAGAGCGCGATCCGCCGGTCCTCGCCAGCCGTCGCGAAGCCGCCATCCGGCAGCCGCAGCACGGCATTCACGGCCCCGTCATGGAATCGATGGACCAGCAGGGCCCGCCCGGTCGCAAGGTCCCACCGGATGATCGTGGTATCGAAGCTGCCCGTGACGACATCGCCTTCACCGACGGCAATCGCCCGGACCGGGCCGCCATGACCGCGCAGATCCGCCGCCGGGGCGGGCAGCGCACCGCCGGCAAGAGCGGCGGCGATCAGCAGGAAAAACGAGGCGAGGCCTCTCGACGTCGACGACATGCCTCAACATATGCGAAGGGGTTTCGGGACGGGAAGATCCAACTTGCCACAGGGGGCCATCGCGTGAGCGGCACAACACTCGACCTGATGGGGCTGAAATGCCCGCTGCCGGCGCTCAAGACGCGGAAGGCCCTGAAAGGCCTGCCTGCGGGCACCCGCCTTGTCGTGACGGCCAATGATCCGCTGGCGGAGATCGATATCCCGAATCTGCTCCGCGAGACCGGCGACCGGCTGCTTGCCAGCCGGCGCGAGCCGGATCGCCTCGTCTTCGAGATCGAGAAGGCCTGAGCCGTCCGGGCGTCAATGCGCCGGCTGGGCGAAGGCCAGAGCCGCCGCAACCGCCAAGATGCCGCGCGGACGCGCCTCGGCCTGCAGCAACTGTTGAAGCCGCTCGCTGGCGAAGCGGTTCCGCCCGCCGCGTTCGGCAAGCCGGCGCGACAGGATCGAGCGGGCCAGCCGGCTTTCGCCGGACCGCAAGGCGCTCTCGATCAGCATCTGCTCGAACACGTCACGCTGGGCGTCACTGCCGCCGATCAGAACGAGGCTCGCACGGGCCGGCAGCAGATGCTCCAGCGCCTCGCCCGTCCGGCCGTTCTGGAACGCCATCAATCCCCGCGCGACCAGCCGCCCGGCCCGCCGGGCCGCGAGCCCCTGCGAGGCATGGGCTGGAACCGCTCCGGCCAGCGATTCCGCCAGCCGGGCCGCCGCCTGCTGCCGCCCCGCACCCAGCAGCGCGAGCAGGTAATGCAGATCGGCAAAGACCAGCGAGCGATCCTCGAGGCGGGCTTCGGCCTTGTCGGCAAGCTCCTCCCAGCGCGTTCCGACATCGATGCCCTCGAGGCCGAGCCGGCTGAGCAGCGAGGCGGCATTGGCGATATCCCGGAAATCATCCGTCTTCTCGGAGCGGATCTTTTCGTCATACAGCGCCAGCACATCCCCGACCTGGCCCTTTTCCAGCTTGAACAGCGCGAGGTGCCAGAAGAGATGGCCCCCGAAATTGTTGCAGGCCCCGAAAACATGGCCCCGCCCCTCGATCCATCGGATCCCGTCCTCGACGCGGCCCGTCATCTCGTGGACATGGCTGACCGCATGGAGCCCCCAGGCATCGCGGGCCTCCATCGCCACGGCCTGCCGGCCCACCCGTTCGGCCATGGCATACTGGCCGTTTTCCTCAAGCGCGAAGGCATGGCAGCCCAGCATGAATCCGGTATCCGGATGATCGGCGGGAAGCGCCGCAAGCGCCTGCCTGATCGAGCGCAGCAACCCCGCCTTGTCCCCCAGCATGAAACGGAAGGCATGCGACAGCTTGATCGCGAGCGTATCCTCCGGATTGTCCCGGATCGCGGCCTCGAGCTGGTCGATCGCCGCCCACCACGCCCCGTGTGCCGCCGCAGAGGCCGCCTCGACAAAGGCACGCGCGCCCACCTTCGAGCAGGGCGGCAAGAGATCCACGGCCCGGGCCGAGAGTTCCTGCGCGGCAGCGCGCAACTCGCACCGCGCCAGCAGGGTCAGCATCATCGCCTTGGTCGCATGGGCCCGCGGCGAACAGGGTTCGGCATCCAGCCATTGCTGCAGCAGGACAGGGGTTTCGCGCCCATGGGCGAGGAAAGCCTCCGTGACGGCCCTTTCGCGGCTCGGGCTTTCGCCACGCAACTCGATCTGCCTGATGGCCGACATCGCATTCTCCCCGGATAAGGAGGGCGCCTGCCCTCGCCCGGACACCATGCCTGCCCGGATGCACGGGCGCTTCACACAAGCGCTCGCGGCTGGATCAAGGCTTTGTGAGACTGCGCAGATGACCGCAAAATTCCTTCTCAAAGAACAAAACGGAGGCTAAAGAGAACAAAACGGAGCATCCCATGGCCTCTTCCGCCTTCGCCCTGCCGGCAGGCAGGCATGCCCGGCAGGCGCTGCTCGTCGCCCTGCCGCTCGCCCTGCTGATCACCCTTGCGGCCTCGAAGGGGGGCGGCATCGTCGTCGCCATGGGCGCGATCGGCGTTTTTGCGGGCCTGGCCCTGTATCATGCCAGCTTCGGCTTCACCGCGGCCTGGCGCCGCTTCATCCTGACGCGGCAGGGCGCCGGCCTGCGGGCACAGCTCGTGATGCTGGCCGTGACCTGCCTCGTCTTCTTCCCGCTGATCGGCGCCGGCACGGCATTCGGACGTCCGGTCGGTGGCTTCGTCTTCCCGATCGGGCTGGCGCTGGTTACCGGGGCGTTCCTGTTCGGCATCGGCATGCAGCTGGGCGGCGGCTGCGGCTCGGGCACGCTGTTCACGATCGGCGGCGGATCGACGCGGATGGTCATCACCCTCGCCTTCTTCATCCTCGGCAGCACGCTCGCCACCGCCTTATCCGGCAGCTGGATGAGCTGGCCCGCCCTGCCGCCGGTCTCCGTCATCGGCGCGTTCGGCGCGCTTCCTGGCCTTGCGCTGGTTCTCGCCGTGCTCGCATCCCTGTTCCTGCTGGTCCACCGGGTCGAAACCGCGCGCCATGGCGCGGCCGCCCCGATCACTGCCCCGGAAACGCAATGGCTGACCGGGCCCTGGTCGCTCGTGGCCGGCGCGCTGGCGCTCGCGCTCGTGAACGTTCTCGTCCTGCTCACCTGGGGCTGGCCCTGGGGGATCACCAGCGCCTTCGCGCTCTGGGGTTCGAAACTGGCCGGCCTGATCGGCTTCGCGCCGGCCAGCTGGCCCTATTGGCAGGGGCAGGAAGCAGCCCTGCAGGCCTCGGTCTTTGCCGATCCGGTCTCCGTGATGGATTTCGGCCTCATCCTCGGGGCGATGCTCGCCGCAATGCTGGCCGGCAAGTTCCGGCCGGTCCTCGCGATTCCCGCCCGGTCGCTGGCTGCGGCGATGATCGGCGGGTTGCTGCTCGGCATCGGCGCGCGGCTGGGCACGGGCTGCAATATCGGGGCGTTCTTCTCGGGCATCGCCTCCGGCAGCCTGCATGGCTGGGTGTGGCTTGTCTTCGCCTTCGCCGGCAATATCGTCGGCACGCATCTGCGGCCGCTCTTCCGGCTGGACTGACGATCACTCCGCCGGATGGGGGACGGCCGCAGGCTGCGCGGGCCGCGCGGCCTCGCGCCGGTCGGCTTTCCTTGCAGTCACGGTCTCGGCCCCGCCCTTGTAGCGCCGGGCCAGAGCCGCCACGGCGACAAGCCCCGCAAATCCCGCAAGATTGACCAAAGCCGTCGGCACCGGGCCCCGCCCGGTCGCATCCAGCACCATGCCGCCGAGCCAGGCGAGCACGATGCCGGCCATGAAGGTGGCGAGGGCCTGCTGCCCGACCAGCACGATCGGCGCGGCCCGGTGGAGCCGGTCGCGGAAGGGCTCCACCAGCACCAGCACGACATAGGCGCTGGCGAGGAAGTGGAGATAGAGCGGCAGGACGAGGTTGGTCTTGCCATCCGGCGGAACCAGCGCGTCATGGATCGCGCCCAGCACGGCGACATTCTCCGTGAAGGCCCAGAAGTTCACCGGCACGGAGACGATCAGGAAGGCAAGGCAGAGCCGGAACAGCCAGCCCCGTTCGAGGGCGGGCGCCTTCAGCCAGCCCATCCCGAAGGCAAAGCCGGTGAAGAACACGGCCTGCCAGGCGAAAGGATTGAAGAACCAGACCATGCCGGGAGATTGCCCGCCCGGCAGGTTGAGGCCGGTCACCTGCACGGCGAGCCACAGCCCCGCCATCAGGCCGAGCGGCAGCCACGGCGAGAGGCGACCGAGCAGGGCCATGACCGGCAGCATCGCCAGCAGCACGAGATACATCGGCAGGATATCAAGGAAGGCCGGCGTGAAGCCGAGGGCGACGAGGTTCAGCAGACCATCAGCCGGTTGCGCGAGGAACCAGTCCAGCCCGAGCTGGCGGGCATAGTCGATACCGGTCAGCCGCGCGGCGGCAAGGCTGAGTGTGACCATCACCAGCGCAAGCCCGATATGCGCCCAGTAGACCTGCCAGATGCGGAAGGCGACGCGTTGCAGCCCGGCCAGCGCGCCCTTGCGCTCGAAAACCCGCCCGAACGCATAGGCCGAGGCGAGGCCGGAGCAGAACACGAACAATTCCCCGGCCGAGGAAAACCCGAACCGCGCGGGAATGAACAGGAACCACGCATTGCCGGGCATATGGGCGATGAAGATGATGAACATCGCCAGCCCGCGGAAGAAATCGAGGCGGACATCGCGCTGGCCGGGCAGGATGATCGGGGGCGTCATATCAGAAGGCTCCCTGATAAGCATCCGGGGCAATGCGGGCGGCAATGAGGCTGAACCGGTCGCGCCGCGCCAGCGCAGCACCGAAGGCCTCGGCAAGCGCCGCGCGGGATTCGACCGTCACGCCGACGCCGCCGAAGGCCGCGGCGACGGCCGCGAAATCGGTGCCGCCGAAGCGCACGCCGGCCTCCTTGCGTCCCGAGGCCCGCTGCTTCAGGTCGATCAGCGCCAGCCTTTCATCCTGCAGCACCACCACAATGACCGGCAGGCCGAGATCCCGGGCAGTGGCCAGTTCGCCAATGCCCATTTCCAGCCCGGCATCGCCGACAAAGGCGATGACCGGCCGGTCCGGCTCGGCCATCTGCATGCCAAGCGCCAGCGGCAGCGCACATCCCATCGTGCAGAGCGCGGAGGATTGCACGAGATCGCGCGGGGCATGGCAGCGCCAGATCTGGCTCAGCAGGATGCGGTGCGCGCCCGAATCCGCACTGGCGAGAGCAGTCTCGGGGGCCAGGCGACGGATCGTGTGGAACACGGCATGGGGACCCCAATCCGGCGCATCGGGGAAGGCATCCGTCAACGCCTCCCGCAACGGCTCCGTCCGCACCGCTCCGGCATCGCGGCCCGCACCGGCTGCCGGCGCAAGTGTGGAAAGGATCAGCCCGACATCCCCGACCAGAGCGAGGTCGGCACGATGCATCTGGTGTTGCGGCAGGGTGGCGGAAATGTCGATCACCGGGATGCCCGGCGGGAACGGATCACGCCAGTTGATGCGCATCTCGATCGGATCGTAACCGGCGAGGATGATGCAATCCGCCGCGGCGAAGGCAGGCAGCAGAATACGGTCCGCCTTGGGCGATAGGCCGGCGCCGCCGAGCACCAGCGGATGACGTTCATCCACCAGCCCCTTGGCCTTGTAGGTGGTGACCAGGGGGGCGCCGATTGCCTCGATGAAGGCGCCGAGCGCAGCGCCGGCATGATGATTCACCGCATCGACACCGGCAAGAACGATCGGCCGGCGCGCTGCGGCGAGCATCGCCCGGGCGCGGTCGAGATCGGCCGGCGGCGGAAGCCCGGGAGATCCAGTCGGGCGGAAGAAGATGTCGGACGGCTCTTCGCCTTCCGCAACGGAGATCGGCACATCGACATGGACGGGGCCCGGCTGGCCGGAAATCGCGATCGCCACCGCCCGGTCGATAACCCGGTGCACGGCGCCGCGGCTGGCCGAGAGGCTCGCCTTGGTGATCGGCCGGAACAGGGCCTGATGGTCGAAGACCTGATGGGTGTAGCTTTCGGCCTCGGCCGGATCGACGCGTCCGGTCAGCACGATCAGCGGCACGCGGTCCTGCAGCGCGTTGGCCACGACATTGACGGCATTCGCCGCGCCCGGCCCCAGCGTGGCGACAAGAATGCCAGGCGCCATCGGCGCAGCGGGATCGGCGAGACTCTGGCGATGCCAGACACCTTCGGCCATGAAGCCGGCCGCATTCTCGTGCTTCGTCAGCACGAAGCGGATACCGGCGGCTTCCAGCCCCTCGATCAGGGCCAACACCTCGCCGCCGGGCATGCCGAACGCGAGGCGGCACCCCTGCCGGGCGAGGCGGGCAGCAAGAATATCGGCTCCGGACGGCATGGCATTCTCCCTGCCCCTTCCTTGCCTCATGCCGGCATCACCCGCATTTCGCAATTGCGTGAACGGCTTCGACGCGGGAAAACAGGGTGGAAGGAGAGTCCCATGCCGCGCTTCGCCGCCAACCTCACCATGATGTTCACCGAGGTCCCGTTCCTCGAGCGTTTCGGCCGCGCGGCGGCAGCGGGCTTCGAGGCCGTGGAATTTCTCTTCCCGTACGAGTACCCGCCCGAGGCGGTGGCCGAACAGCTCCGCCGGCACAACCTGACCCTTGCGCTGTTCAACCTGCCCCCGGGAGACTGGGCGGCCGGCGAGCGGGGCATCGCCGCATTGGCAGGGCGCGGCGCGGAATTCCGGCAGGGCCTCGAAACCGCTCGGGCCTATGCCGAGGCGACCGGCGTGCGCCGCGTGCACATGATGGCCGGGCTCGCTTCGCCGGAGGACGCCGCGGCGCAGGCGCGCTACGAGGCCGGCATCCGCGAGGCTGCCGCCTTCTTCGCGCCGATGGGGATCGACGTGCTGCTCGAACCGCTGAACCGCCGCGACGTGCCCGGCTACCTGCTCGACGATTTCGGCCGCGCCGCTGCCCTGATCCGCCGGCTCGGCCTGCCGAACGTCAAGCTGCAATTCGACATCTACCATTGCCAGATCCTGCATGGCGACATCACCATGCGCCTCAGGGAGATGTCCCCGATCATCGGTCATATCCAGACCGCGAGCATCCCGCTCCGGAACGAGCCGGGCAGCGGCGAGCTGAATGATGCCCTGATCTTCGCCGAACTGGACCGGCTCGGCTATGCCGGCTTCATCGGCTGCGAATACCGCCCGGCTTCCGGCACCGAGGCTGGCCTCGACTGGTTCGCGCCCTATCGCCCGGCGCGCTGAACCCCGGCCTGCCGCGATCAGCGGAAGATCAGCGAGAGCCTGGCCTGCATGTCCTGCAAGGCCGCCTCGGCGGTCTTGGCGCCGGCCATGAAGGCCGAGAAGTTGGTCCGGACGATGTCCGATACCTCGGCATACCGGGCGCTCTGCGGCCGCAGGCGTGCCACGGCCAGCACCGCCGCCATCTGGCCGAGGAAGGGCCGGGCCGTCACGATGGCCGCATCCCGGTAGGGCCCGGTCTGGGCGGGCAGGTCGCCGAGTTCTGCCTGCAGTCGCGCCGCCTCGGGCGAGGCGAGATAACGCAGGAAGGCGAGCGCCTCCGCCTTGCGGCCGGAAAAGGCCGTGACGCCCACCATCCAGCCACCGGCACAGCTCGAGGCGCGATCTTCCGTCTCGCCCGGAACGGGCACGATCCGCACTTTCCCGGCCACCGCGCTGTCCATATCGGTCTGCATCCGCTGCCATGCATAGCTCCAGCCATGGCCGAAGACGAGCGAACCGGCCTGCATGGCAAGGCGGACCCGTTCCGGATGGCCCTCGCCCGAAGGAACCGTCAGCAGCTTCGCATCCTTCAGCGCCTGGAGTCCCTGCAGGGCCCGGCGCGCCGGCTCGGCAAGCAGCGCCGGCCTGCCTTCGGTGATGAAATCATGCCCGCTGCCCCAAAAAGCCATCGCCGCCGTGCAGACACTGCTCTCGACCGGCGCCGAGGGGAGGTCGATCCCGCGGAGGCCCGGCTGGTTCTCGGCGGCAAGGATGCGCGCCGCGGCCTCGCGCAGGGCTACCTGCGTCGCCGGAACCGCAACGCCGTGCTTGTCGAGAAGGTCGCCGCGCACGAGCAGGGCCTGTGCATCCGCTGAATAGGGGACCGCCATCAACCGGCCACCAGCCATGGCCGCCTGCCGGTAGACCGGGAAGAGCCGCCCGAGGAAAGCCTCGCGCTCGGCACCGAAGGCGGGGTCCAGCGGCTCGAGCCATTGACCGAGCGTCCATTGCTGAAGCCGGAGAACGTCGATCAGCACAAGATCGACGCTGGCATCGCGGGCACCGAGCAGCGCGTTGAGTGCCTGCTGCTGGCTGTCCAGCGTCGCACCGCCTGTCTCGATCTCGAGGGTGACGCCCGGGCGCGTCTGACCATAGGCATTGGCCAGCGCGCGCAGCACGTCGATCTTCGGAAAATTGGCCGCGAAGACCTTGAGATGGGTTTGCGCCCGGGCCGGGGTCATCAAGGCCAGCCCGACAAGCAGCAGGCCGACCAGCAGGCCGGCAAGGCGCGCTGTCCCACCCTCCTGCCGTGCCGATGCTTCCGTTCCGCACTTCCGCATGCCACAACCTCCCCGACGGGTGATGGCAGGATTCCCGGGCCGGTTCAATGCCGGGCCCGGATGCCCGGGAGCGGGGAAGGAGCGGCGATGCACAGCCTGATGACCATCGGCATCGTGGTGCTGGATGAAGTGATGACGATCCCGCTGGCGCTGAAGCCCGGCGAGAAGCACCGCGCCATCCGGTCCGACAGCGTCATGGGCGGCAATGCAGCCAATGCCGCCCTCGCCATTGCCCGGCTGGGCGGCTCGGCCCGGCTGGTCGCGCGGATCGGCGACGATGCCAGTGGCCACATCCTCCGGCAGAAGCTGGCCGGGTTCGGCATCGATGATTCGCTTTCCCCGCCCATGCCCGGGTTCGTCACGTCGCGGTCGAGCATCATCATCGAACCCGGCGGCGACCGGACGATCGTCAATTATCTCGACCCCCGCATGCCGGACCGTCCGGACTGGCTTCCCGGGTCGCTGCCGGCCGGAACCGCGGCCGTGCTGGGCGATACGCGCTGGGAAACCGGGGCCGGCCATCTGTTCGACCTTGCACGGCAGGCCGGGATCCCGTCGGTCTTCGACGGGGATCGCGCTCCGCAGGATCGCAGCCTGCTCGCGCGGGCGAGCCACGTGATCTTTTCCGCCATCGGGCTGCGGGAAACCACGGGCATGCCCGATCTCCATCAGGGCCTTCTCGCGATCCGCCGCGAGAGCGAAAGCTTCCTTGCGGTCACGGATGGCGGCGACGGCGTGCTCGCGCTGCTCCCCGACGGCCTCTGGCACGTGCCGTCGCTGGATATCGACGCGGTGGATACGCTCGGCGCCGGCGATGTCTGGCACGGGGCCTTCGCCTGGGCGCTGACCGAGAAACTCGACCTGCTGGATGCCATCCAGTGGGCCAATGTCACCGCCGCCCTGAAATGCCTGAAGCCGGGCGGCAGTTCCGGCGCGCCGGACCGGCGGGAGGTCGAGGCCGCCCTGCCCGGCCTGCCAGTACCGAGACGGCTGGTCGCTATCTGAGGCCGCTCACATAGTGGCAATGGCGTGTATCGCAGAGCGAATAGCGCCATTCCACCGGTTTGCCATCGAGATCCAGCGCCACCCGGTCGATGGCAAGCAGCGGCGTGCCCTCCGGAATGCCGAGAAGCGCGGCATCCTCCGCAGGCGCAGCCATGGCGCGGAGGGATTCGTCGCCGCCCGCAATGGTGATCCCGTAATCCGACGCGAAATGATCGTAGAGATTGTTGGGGATATCGGCCTGTCCAACAAGGCCGGGGAAGCGCTCGAGCGGCAGCGCGAGATATTCCGAAATGGTCGGCCGACCGTTGAGCGAGCGGACCCGCGCGATCCGGATCACGCTGTCGCCGGGTCGAAGCGCGAGCCGGGCCACTTCCTCGGGGCTCGCCAGCGCCGTCTCGACACGGCGGAGATGGCTCTCCGGGAACACCGGGATGCCGGTTTCGGGCACGATCTTGAAGAACTGGAACAGGATCCGGCTTTCGTCATGCCGCGCGACAAAGGTGCCCCGCCCCTGCCGCCGCACCAGAAGGCGCTCGGCAGTCATCTCGTCCAGCGCCTTGCGCACCGTGCCCTGGCTGACCCCGAGTTCCGCCGCGATCTGCATCTCGGAAGGCAGGATTTCCCCCGGCTGCCAGAAACGCTCGGCGATCCGCCGGACCAACAGGGACTTGACCTGCCGGTAGAGCGGCAGGAATCCCGGCGTCCCCCGCGCTTCGTCCTGAGAATTTGTCTTCTCGTTCATGATTGACACTCTAACAAGTCTTATGTCTTATACAAGACCTGAGCGTTCGAAGCCCTGATCCGTCACGGTGCCGGTACGCCACCATCCCCCCAAGCGCCCGAGGGCGTATCGCGAGGAAGGCATAGAGCCATGACCATTCCCCATCTTCTTGTCCATGAACACAAGGACACCGTGGGCGTTGTCGTTGTCGAAAACCTCAAGGCCGGCACCGAGATGCTGGCCGTGGTGACGGCCGACAATTCCAGCTTCTCGCTGGCCTCGCGGGCTGACATCCCGATCGGCCACAAGGTCGCGCTGAAGGATATCCGCAAGGGCGACACCATCTGGAAATACGGACAGGACATCGGCAAGGCCGTGGCGGATATCGCCAAGGGCGAGCATGTCCACGTGCACAACGTCAAGACCAAGCGCTGGTGATAGGAGAACCGACATGGCAAGCGCCCCGATCGTTGCGAATTTCTCCCTGAACCGGAACAAGCTCAAGCCCGTCAAGGGCCGCTGGATCGAAGCCCCGTCCTTCAAGGCGCCGATTCGCCGGAAGCGCCGGGCCGATGCCGCGATGGACCATTTCTTCGGCTGGCGCCGCGAGAATGGCCGCGTCGGCGTCCGCAACCATGTCGTCCTGCTGCCGCTGGATGACCTGTCGAACGCGGCCTGCGAGGCCGTGGCGAACAACATCAAGGGCACGATGGCCCTGCCGCATGCCTATGGCCGCCTGCAATTCGGCGCCGATCTCGACCTGCATTTCCGCACGCTGATCGGCACCGGCTCGAACCCGAATGTCGCGGCGGTCATCGTGATCGGCATCGAGGACAGCTGGACCAAGGTGGTGGTCGAGGGCATCGCGAAAACCGGCAAGCCGGTTGTCGGCTTCGGCATCGAGGGCCATGGCGATATCGCGGTTATCGCGAAGGCTTCCTATGTGGCCAAGGAATTCGTGCAATGGGCCAGCGAGCTCCAGCGCGAGAAATGCGACATTTCCGAATTGTGGGTCTCGACCAAATGCGGAGAGAGCGACACCACGACCGGGCTGTCCTCCTGCCCGACCGTGGGCAACATGTATGACAAGCTGATCCCCAAGGGCATCTACGGCGTGTTCGGCGAGACCTCCGAGATCACCGGCGCCGAGCATCTCTGCAAGGCCCGCGCCGCGACGCCGGACGTCGGCGAGCGCTGGTACAGGATGTGGAAGGCCTACCAGGACGACGTCATCGAAGCCCACAAGACTTCGGACCTCTCCGACAGCCAGCCGACCAAGGGCAACATTGCCGGCGGCCTGACGACCATCGAGGAAAAAGCCCTGGGCAACCTCGAGAAGATCGGCCGCGAGTGCAAGTATATCGACATTCTCGATCCGGCCGAGGCGCCGGCGAAGGGACCCGGCCTCTACTTCATGGACACATCCTCCGCTGCGGCGGAATGCGTGACCCTGATGGCGGCGGGCGGCTATGTCGTGCACACCTTCCCGACCGGACAGGGCAATGTCATCGGCAACCCGATCGTTCCCGTGATCAAGATCACCGGCAACCCGAAGACCATGCGCACCATGCCGGAACATATCGATGTCGATGTCTCCGGCATCCTCCGGCGCGACCTCACGATCCCGGAAGCCGGTGACGCGCTGATCGCCTCGATCATCCGCACCGCGAATGGCCGCCTGACCGCCGCCGAAGCGCTCGGCCACCGGGAATTCGTCATGACCAAGCTTTACCGCTCGGCCTGACGCATGCCCGACGCAACGGTATCGCCGGGCGCCCCGCGCCCGGCGGCGTGGTTGCCCGGCCTGGCCCTTGCTCTGGCCGTGGCCCTGGCCGCCATGGCCCTCGAACCCTGGCTCCGCCGGACCTTCGGCGCCAGCCTGCCGGGCATGGTGCTGGCGCTCGTGATCGGCATTCTCCTGCACCCGGTCGCTCGCAAGCCCGTTTTCAAGGCCGGGTTCGACCTCGCGGTGAAAAAGCTCCTCCGCTATGCCATCGCCCTCCTCGGCCTGCGCATCGCGCTGTCCGACATTGCCGGCCTCGGCTGGCCGGCCGCCCTGCTCGCCATCCTCGCCATGGCCTGCACGGTCGCCGGCGCGATGATGCTGGCGCGCCTGCTCGGGCTCGCCCGCGGTTATGGCGCGCTGGCCGGCGCCGCCTGCGCGGTGTGTGGGGCCTCGGCCACGCTCGCCACGGCCACGGTGGTCCCGGATTACCGGCAGAAGGCGGCCGACATCGCCTTCACGGTGGTGATGGCCAATGCGCTCTCCACTGTCGTGATGATCGCCTATCCGCCACTCGCGGTCGCCCTTGGCCTCGACATCCGGGAAACCGGCCTCTTCCTTGGCCTGACCATCCATGACATGGCGCAGGTGGTGGGCGCCGGCTATGCGATGTCCGAGCCGGTGGGCAACAATGCCGTCATCATCAAGCTCTTCCGCGTTTTCCTGCTCCTGCCCGTCGTGCTCGGCATCGGCTGGGTGCTGATGCGGCAGGAAGGCGGCGACGGCACGGCAAAGGCCAGGGTGCCGCTGCCGGGCTTCGCGCTGGTCTTCCTCGCGCTGGTGGTCGTCAATTCGATCCTGCCGGGCACCGCGCTCGCCGGAACCTATGCGAGCGTGAAGGGCGTGCTATCCTCGATCTCCGGCTGGCTGATGATGATCGCCATTGCCGCGCTCGGTCTCGGCACCTCCGCCGGTGCCGTCATGGCCACGGGCTGGCGCCACCTCGCCGTCTTTCTCGGCGCCACCTTGATCATCCTGGCGCTGGCTTTGGCCGGCATTTTCGCGATGAGGGTCCTGTGAGCACGATCATTGTCACTGAATTCATGGACGAGGCAGCCGTCGCCCGGCTGTCCGCCCGCCACGATACGCTCTACGACCCCGCGCTGGTGGATGACCCGGCCCGGCTGGCCGGCCTGCTGCCCTCGGCCCGCGCCCTGATCGTCCGCAACCGGACGCAGGTCCGGCCGGCCCTGCTCGCGGCGGGCGCGAAACTGGAGGCTGTCGGCCGGCTTGGCGTCGGGCTCGACAATATCGACGTGGCCGCCTGCAAGGACCGCGGCATCGCGGTCTACCCCGCCACCGGCGCGAATGACCTCGCCGTGGCCGAATGGGTCATCGCTTCCACGCTGATCCTGCTACGCGGCGCCTATGGCGCAACGGCGGACGTGATCGCCGGCACCTGGCCGCGCCAGCGCCTGATGGGCCGCGAGGCGTCCGGCCGGGTGATGGGGCTGGTCGGGTTCGGAGCCATTGCCCGCGAGGTGGCGCTGCGGGCCCGGGCGCTCGGCATGGATGTCATGGCCTATGATCCCTTCCTCTCGGATTCCGATCCCTGCTGGTCGATGGCGCGCCGGCACGGCCTCGAACCGCTTCTGCGGGAGGCGGATGTCATCTCGCTGCATGTTCCGCTGACCGACGAGACCCGAAACCTGATCGACGACCTGCGGCTTCGCCGCATGCGGCCGGATGCGATCCTGCTCAATGCCGCGCGGGGCGGCGTGGTGGATGAAGCGGCCCTGGCTGCCGCCCTGCGCGAGGGACGCCTCGCTGGCGCAGCGCTCGATGTCTTCGACGAGGAGCCGCTGTCAGCCGCCCGAGGCGCCGTCTTTGCCGGTTGCCCCAACCTCATCCTGACGCCGCATATTGCCGGGGTCACACAGGAATCGAACCGGCGCGTTTCCGATCTCATCGCCACGCGCATCCTCGACCATCTCGGGAACGGGAAAGCCGGCTGAAGAGCCCGCCCTCCGGAAGGAAAGCACCATGTCCGAGCGCATCCTCACCCTGGAGCAAGCCGAGGCCCTCGCCGCCTCTGCTTTCATCCGCTGCAAGACACGGCCGGAAACAGCCCGTTGCGTGGCGCGCGCCCTCGTGGCGGCCGAGGCCGACGGGCTGAAAGGCCATGGCCTCTCCCGCGTGCCGAGCTACGCCGCCCAGGCCCGCAACGGCAAGATCCGCGGCGATGCGGAGCCCCGCCTCGAAATGGTCACGCCGGCTCTCGGCCGGATCGATGCCGGCTTCGGCTTTGCCTATCCCGCCCTTGCTCTGGCCGAGGCGATGCTGGCCGAGCATGCCCCGATGATGGGCCTCGCCGCGGCGGCGATCCGCCGCTCGCATCATTGCGGCGTGGCCGGCGCGCCGGTCGAGCGGCTGGCCGAGAAGGGCCTTGTCGCGATGCTCTTCGCCAACACCCCCGCCGCCATGGCGCCCTGGGGCGGCAGCCGCGCGACCTTCGGCACGAACCCGCTCGCCTTCGCCTGTCCGCTGCCCGGTGAGCCGCCGATCGTGGTCGATCTCTCGCTGTCCAAGGTGGCGCGGGGCAACATCCTCGCGGCGAAGCAGAAGGGCCAGCCGATTCCGGAAGGCTGGGCGCTCGATGCCGAGGGCCGCCCGACCACCGATGCCGATGCGGCGCTGAAAGGCACGATGCTGCCCCTCGGCGACGCCAAGGGTACGGCCCTCGCCCTGATGATCGAGCTTCTTGCCGCCGGCCTGACCGGCGCCCGCTTTGCGGCCGATGCCTCGTCCTTCCTCGACGACAAGGGCGATCCGCCGGCGACCGGCCAGCTGCTGCTCGCCTTCGATCCCGCTTTGTTCGGTGGCGAGGGCACGCTCGCGCATTTCGCGCGCCTCGCGGAACAGATCCGCAGCCAGCCCGGCGCCCGCCTGCCCGGATCACGCCGCCTGACCTTGCGCGCGAAGGCGCAAAAAAACGGATTGGCCGTCGCGGAGGCCCTCGTCTCGGAAATCGAGGCGCTGTAAGGAAGGCGTGAGGGGATCATATCGCCACCGCGCCGGGCGCGGGCGGCAGGAGACCGACATGCTGACCAAACTCGAGTTCAAGAAGCAGGCCATCCTCGTCGATGGCCAGTGGATCGCAGCCGATTCCGGCCGGACCATCGCCGTCACCGATCCCGCTACCGGCGAGACGATCGGCACCATTCCGAATGCCGGCCAGGCCGAAACGCGCCGCGCCATCCAGGCGGCCCATGCCGCTTTCCCGGCCTGGCGCGCGAAGACCGCCGCCGAACGGGCGGCGCTGCTGCTGAAGCTGGCGGAGCTGATCCGCCAGAACAGCGAGGCTCTGGCCCATCTCCTCACGCAGGAACAGGGCAAGCCGCTGGCCGAAGCCCGCGGCGAGATCGGCAGCTCGGCGGCCTATGTGCAATGGTTCGCCGAGGAAGCCCGCCGCGCCTATGGCGAGGTGGTGCCCTCGCCCTGGGCGGATCGGCGCATTCTCGTCACGCGGGAGCCGGTGGGCGTCGTCGGGGCGATCACGCCGTGGAACTTCCCCTCCTCGATGATCGGGCGGAAGCTCGGCGCCGCCCTTGCGGCAGGCTGCACCATCGTGATCAAGCCGGCAGACCTCACGCCCTATTCGGGCCTCGCCTGGGGCGTGCTCTGCGCCGAGGCCGGCATCCCGTCCGGGGTGGTCAACATCGTCACCGGCGATGCGCCAGAGATCGGCGCGGAACTGACCTCGAACCCGCTGGTCCGCAAGATCACCTTCACCGGCTCCACCCCGGTCGGCAAGCTTCTCGCCCAGCAGAGCGCCGGCACGATGAAGCGCATCTCGATGGAACTCGGCGGCAATGCGCCCTTCATCGTCTTCGACGATGCCGATCTGGACCGCGCGGTACAGGGCGCGCTGCAGGCGAAGTACCGCAATGCCGGCCAGACCTGCGTCTGCACCAACCGCTTCTATGTGCAGGCCGGCATCCACGATGCCTTCGCCCGCCGTTTCGCCGAGGAAGTGGCGAAGATGCGCGTGGGCAGCGGCTTCGAGGCGGGGGTGCAGATCGGCCCGCTGATCGATACCCGCGCCCTCGCCAAGGTGAAGGCCCATCTCGATGACATCCTTGCCCGGGGCGGCGAGGTCGTCACCGGTGGCAAGGGCCATGCGCTCGGCGGCACCTTCTTCGAGCCGACCGTGGTGAAGAACGTACCGCAGGGCGCCCGCGTCGCCACGGAAGAAACCTTCGGCCCGCTCGCTCCGATCTTCCGGTTCGAGACGGAAGCGGAAGTCGTCGGCCTCGCCAATGCCACGGAATACGGCCTCGCCGCCTATTTCTACACGCGCGATCTCGCCCGGGCCTTCCGCGTCTCGGAAGCGCTGAAATACGGCATGGTCGGCGTGAATGAAGGGCTGATCACCACCGAGGTCGCGCCCTTCGGCGGCGTGAAGGAAAGCGGCGTCGGCCGCGAGGGCTCGCGCCACGGGCTCGAGGATTACCTCGACATGAAATATGTCTGCCTCGGCGGCATCGCCTGATGCGGGACGAGACAGAGGCGCTGCCGGTCAGCCGGCACGCACTCTACGAAGACGCACTGGCCATCGCCATGGCCACGCTCTTCGTGGCGGTCGGCATTGCCTTCTATGAGAAGGCGATGCTGGTGACCGGCGGAACGGCGGGCCTCGGCCTGCTGATCCACCATGCCACCGGCCTCGGCTTCTGGCTGGTCTTCTCGCTCCTGAACCTGCCCTTCTACGCGCTGGCCACCTGGCGGATGGGCTGGCGCTTCGCCGCGCGCACCTTCCTCGCGGTGACGTTGGTCTCGCTCTATGCGCGCTGGCTGCCGGACTGGATCGGCTTCGCCCGGCTGGATCCGGTCTTCGCCACCATCCTGGGCGGCGGGCTGATGGGAAACGGCCTGCTGATGCTGTTCCGGCACCGGACGGCGCTTGGCGGCATCAACGTGCTCGCCATGTTCCTGCAGGAACGGCTCGGCTGGCGGGCCGGCTATGTCCAGCTTGGCCTCGACATGATGATCCTCGCAGCAGCCTTCTTCGTGCTGAATCCCGCGGGGATCGCGCTTTCGATCCTCGGGGCCGTGGTGGTCAACCTGATCCTGGCGATCAACCACAAGCCCGGGCGCTATCTCGGGATGTCATAGGCCGGGAGCGGGAGGGCCCCGCTCCCGGAATTCCGCATCAATCCGCGTAGACGCCGGCCGTGTCGATGATCTTCTTCCAGGCGGCAATCTCGGAAACGAGATGCTTGCCGAGGAAAGCCGGATCCGCCTGCGCTTCGGTGGCTGCGTCCGTCGAGAGCTGCGCGAGACGCTGCAGGATCGCGGGATCCTTCAGGGCCTCCTTCAGCGCCTTGTTGAGCTGGCTGATGACCGCCGGCGGCGTGCCCTTCGGCGCATAGAGCCCGTGCCACACGGTTGCCCGGAAGCCCGGCAGGCCCGAGGCAGCGAGTGTCGGCAGGTTCAGCCCCTTCACGGGCTCGGTCGAGGTGACGGCATAGGCCTTGATGACATTGCCCTGGATCTGCGGCAGCGCCGAGGTGATCTGGTCACAGAGGACATCGACCTTCCCGGAGACGAGATCGTTCATCGCCGGCCCGGTGCCGCGATAGGGGATCTGCGTCATCTTCACGCCGAGCTGGCCCATCAGCATGAGCCCGCAGAGATGCGAGCCGGAGCCCACCCCGGCATGGGCATAGGACATCTTCTCGCCATCCGCCTTCATCTTCGCGAAGAGCTGCGGCAGCGAGTCGGTCCCGAGATCCTTCCGGCTGACCAGCACGAAGGCGCCGTCCGTCATCATTCCGACCGGCGCGAAATCGGCAACCGGATCATAGGGCAGCTTGCGGTACAGGGTCGCCGTCGTGGCGTGGCTGATATGCGAGACCAGCAGGGTGTGGCCATCCGGGTCAGCCTTGGCGACGCGGGCGATGCCGACGGTGGAGCCGGCGCCGGCCACGTTCTCGACAATGATCTGCCCGTTGAGCTTCTGGCTCATCGATGCGGCAAAAAGGCGCGCGATCGTGTCGCTGGGCCCGCCGGCGGCGAAAGGCACGACAAAGGTGATCGGCTTGGTCGGGAAGGCCTGTGCCGCGTTCTGGGCCAGGAATCCGAAAAGAAGCGCCGATGTGATTCGCATCAGGCGGGTTCGAAGTCGTGAAAATTCGGGTCCGTTCTGCATCGTTTCCTCCGATAGGGTCGACGGCCCGGTGCCTTTTCGGCGCTCTTCGTTCGGGCGGGTCCGTCCTGAGACTTGAAGTTTCGGCAAAGGCGATGAAGCATGCAAGTGCTTCGTCCTGTTCAGGCCTTTCGGGGTTCACATTTCCGCCGTCCCTTGTCAGTCTTGCTGTTCTCTCCGGTCCCGGGTCCCATGCGCCGCAGCCTTCGCTTCATCTTCCAGGGTTCGCTGGTCGAACTGAACGAGATCGACCCGAACCGCATGCTGCTGGAATGGCTGCGCGAGACGCGCCGCGCCACCGGCACCAAGGAAGGCTGCAACGAGGGCGATTGCGGCGCCTGCACCGTGATTCTCGCGCGCTGGCGCGACGGGGCGGTGCGCTACCAGCCGGTCAATGCCTGCATCCTCCTGCTTGGCATGGTCGATGGCTGCGAGGTGCTCACCGTCGAGGATCTGGCGAAAGGCGGGGCGCTCCACCCGGTCCAGCGGGCCATGGCACGCCATCACGGCGCGCAATGCGGCTTCTGCACGCCGGGGATCGTGATGAGCCTCGTCGCGGCCTATCTCGCCGAACCCCGCCCGGTCTCCCGCGAGACGATCGCCGAATGCCTTGCCGGAAACCTGTGCCGCTGCACCGGCTATCGCCCGATTGTCGATGCGGCAGCGGAAGCCTTAGCCGATCCGGTCCCGGCGGATCCCGGCATCGGCATCCCCGACAAGGCCGCCGCGCTGCAGGCACTGGCGGACGGGCGCGACCTGTTGCTCGGGCATGACGAAAGGTTCTTCGCGTCCCCGGCGCAGCTTGAAACCTTCGCGGATATGGCAGCCAGCCATCCCGAGGCCACTCTTGTCAGCGGCGCCACCGATGTCGGTCTCTGGATCACCAAGAAGCTGCAGGACCTGCCGAAGGTCATTGCGCTCAACCGCATCGAGGCGCTGCGGACGATCGCCGAGAACGAGGCCACCCTGTTCCTCGGCGCCGGCGTCACCCATGCCGAGGCGATGCCGGCCCTTGGCCGGATCGACCCCGATCTCGATACGCTGATGAAGCGCTTCGCCTCCCGGCAGGTCCGCGCCTCGGGCACGATCGGCGGGAACATCGCCAATGGCTCGCCGATCGGCGATCTCGCGCCGGCCCTGATCGCGCTGGGCTGCACGCTCCATCTCAGGATCGGCGGAGAAAGCCGCGATCTCCCGCTCGAGGATTTCTTCGTCGCCTACGGGAAACAGGACCGCCGGCCCGGTGAATGGGTCAGCGGGCTTACCATCACCAAGCCGGGGCCCGGGATGCATTTCCGGTGCTTCAAGGTGTCGAAGCGCATCGACGAGGACATCTCCACCGTGATGGGAGCCTTCCGGATCGAACTGGACGAGGAGCGGCGGATCCGCTCGGCCCGGATCGCTTTCGGCGGCATGGCCGCAACGCCGCGCCGCGCCGCGCGGGCCGAGGCCGCTCTGACCGGCCTTCCGATCGCCGCGCCGGCGGAATGGGCGGCGGCCTTGCGGGCCCTGGCCGAGGATTTCCAGCCGATCAGCGACATGCGGGCCTCCGCGGGCTATCGCTCCCGCGTGGCGCGGGCCCTGCTCGGCAAGGCGCTGACCGAAATCGGCGGCGCGCGCAGCCTGACGCGGATCCAGCCGCGCGGCCCGGTTGCGGAGGCGGCCCATGGCTGAGACGCCGCTCAACGACCTGCCCGAATCGTCGCAGGAAGGCTTGCCGGCAGGCGGGGCCGGCGCCGCCGCCCCTTCGCTTCTGGAAGTGGTGCACCAGCCGCTGCCGCATGACAGCGCGCTCCGGCATGTGCAGGGCAACGCGCCCTATATCGACGATATTCTCGAGCCGGAAGGCACGCTGCATCTCGCCATCGGCATGGCCCCCATCGCCGCCGGCGAGATCCTGTCGCTTGATCTGGCGTCCGTCCGCGCGGCGGCAGGCGTCGTCGCCGTGCTGACCGCCGAGGATATCCGCGGCAAGAACGATGTCTCCCCGGCCCTCGGCGACGAGCCGATGCTGGCCACGCGGGAGATCAGCTTTCACGGCCAGCCGGTTTTCCTCGTGGCTGCCACATCGCGCAAGGCCGCGCGCGTAGCCAGCCGCCTCGCCCGCTTCGAGACGCGCGCCGAGGCCCCCGTTGTCACTGTGGCCGATGCCCGTCAGGCCGGTGGCACCGTGCTGCCGGATTATGCCTGGCAGAGCGGGGATGCCGATGCGGCCCTGGCCGCAGCCCCGCACCGGCTCGAAGGCGAACTGGAAATCGGCGGGCAGGAACATTTCTACCTTGAAGGGCAGATCGCCTTCGCCATTCCCGGCGAGGACGGCGACATGTTCATCCATTCCTCGACCCAGTATCCCAGCGAGGTCCAGCATATCGTCGCGCGGGTGATGGGCACGGCGGATCATGCTGTCACGGTGGAATGCCGGCGGATGGGCGGCGGCTTCGGCGGCAAGGAAAGCCAGGCCAGCCATTGGGCCGCCCTCGCCGCCTTCGCGGCCCAGATTACCGGACGGCCCTGCAAGCTCCGGCTTGACCGGGACGACGATTTCGCCCTCACCGGCAAGCGCCACGATTTCCTTTCGGCCTATGCGGTCGGCTTCGACGAATCGGGTCTCATCCGGGCGCTCGATATCCGGCACGATGCCCGCTGCGGCTACTCGGCCGATCTCTCGCTCGGCGTCGTCGACCGGACGATGTTCCACACCGACAACGCCTATTTCATCCCGGCCTCGCGCATTGCCTCGCGCCGGCTGAAGACCAACACGGTCTCGAACACCGCCTTCCGCGGCTTCGGCGGGCCGCAGGGCATGCTCGCCATCGAAACGATCATGGATGCCATCGCCCGGCAACTCGGCCGTGATCCGCTCGATGTACGCAAGGACAATCTCTATCGCCCCGGCCATCTCGTCACGCCCTATGGCATGGAGGTCTTCGACCATGCGACCATGCTGCCGCTGATCGAGACGCTCGAAGCCAGCAGCCGCTACCGCGAGCGCCGGCGCGAGGTGGCGGCTTTCAATGCCCAGTCACCCGTTCTCAAGCGCGGCCTCGCGCTGACGCCCGTCAAGTTCGGGATTTCCTTCACGCTGAAACATCTCAACCAGGCCGGCGCGCTGGTCCATGTCTATTCCGATGGCTCCGTCATGCTGAACCATGGCGGCACGGAAATGGGCCAGGGCCTGTTCGTGAAGGTCGCGCAGGTGGTGGCGGATGAATTCGGCCTGCCGCTGGAGCGGGTGAAGATCACGGCCACCAACACGGCCAAGGTTCCGAATACCGGCCCGACTGCCGCCTCCTCCGGCTCGGATCTCAACGCCATGGCCGCCCGGATTGCTGCCCGGACGATCCGCGACCGGATGGCTGAAGAAGCGGCCCGGCGGCTTGGCGACAGGCCGGACCGGATCCTGTTCCGGCATGGCCGGGTCTTCGCGGGCGAGGCGTCGATCAGCTTCCCCGAACTGGCCAAGGCCTGCGTGCTGGAACGGATCCCGCTCTCCTCGACCGGCTATTACCGCACCCCCGGCATCACCTGGGACCGCGCCAGCAAGACCGGCCGGCCCTTCTTCTATTTCGCCTATGGTGCTGCCTGCTCGGAAGTGCTGATCGACACCATCACCGGCGAGATGCGGCTCGAGGCCGTGGACATCCTTCATGATTGCGGCCGCTCGCTGAACCCGGCCATCGATATCGGCCAGATCGAGGGCGGTTTCGTGCAGGGCCTCGGCTGGCTGACGACCGAGGAACTCGTCTTTGACCGCGAGGGCCGGCTCCGGACCCACGCGCCGTCGACCTACAAGATCCCGGTCGCCTCGGACATCCCGGCGCATTTCCGGGTCGATCTCTGGCACGAGGACAACCGTGAGGACTCGATCTACCGGTCGAAGGCGGTCGGCGAGCCGCCGGTCATGCTGGCCATTTCCGCCTTCTCCGCCATTGCCGATGCGATCCATGCGGTGAAGCCCGGCCGCCCGACCCGGTTGCGCGCGCCGGCGACACCGGAAGCGATCCTCGATGCGATCGACAGCCAGTGGAATGGTGGCTGATGGCAGACTGGGCGCGCATCGGTGCCAGCCTTGCCACGGATGGACAGGTGGCTCTCGTCACCATCGACGCCGTTCGCGGGTCAAGCCCGCGCGAGGCGGGAACCCGGATGATGGTCCGCGCCGATGGCCGCATCGCCGGAACGATCGGTGGCGGCACGCTGGAATGGCAGGCCATCGCGCTGGCCCAGCAGGCCATGCAACGCCACCCCGAGGGTCATGGGCAGACGCGCGCCTTCGCCCTTGGCCCGGATATGGGTCAATGCTGCGGGGGCCATGTCTCCCTGCGGATCGAGGCGCTTTCCCGCGTCGATCTCGGCTGGGTGGAACCGCTGGTCGCCGCGCTCCGGGAGCATCCGGCACAGCCGGTCGTCATGCGGCCGGATGCCCGCGGCATCGGCCAGCGGGTGGCGCTCGAACCGGGCGTATCCCCGCAGGAGGATGCCCGGCTCGAGCCGGGCGCCGAACCCCGACAATCCTTGCTCCTTTTCGGCGCCGGCCATGTCGGCCGCGCCCTCGTGCTGGCTCTGGCACCGCTGCCTTTCGCCATCCGCTGGATCGACACGCGACGCGGACTTTTCCCTGCCCATCGCCCGGCAAATACCGTGGCTGTTGCGGCGATCGATCCTGTCGCCGAGATTGCCGCTGCCCCTGCGGGCGCCTTCATCCTGGCGATGACGCACAGCCATGCCCTCGACCTTGATCTGATGGCCGCCGCCCTCGCCCGGCCCGACCTGCCCTATTGCGGCGTCATCGGCAGCGCCACCAAGCGGGCCCGTTTCGCAGGCCAGCTTGCGCGGCTCGGCCTGCCGGCACCCGCCATCGAACGGATGATCTGCCCGGTCGGGGTCAAGGATCTCGGCAGCAAGGACCCCGCCGTGATCGCGGCCGGCATTGCGGTCGAGCTGCTGCAGCGGAAGGCGGCACTTGCGCTGGCCCGACCCGATGCGGAGGTCAGGCAGCGGGCCGTCCGGGGGTGAAGGCCGGCAGGTCGTTGCCAAGCGCGATCACCTTGCCCGGATTGAGCAGGTTCTTCGGATCAAGCGCCCGCTTGACCGTCGCCATCAGGGCGAGGGCCACCGGATCCTTGTATTGGGGCAGCTCGTCCCGCTTGATCAGCCCGACCCCGTGCTCCGCCGCGATCGACCCCCCGCGAGCCGCCACCGCATCATGGACAAGGCGGTTGAACCGATGCCAGGTGGAAAGGAATTCGCCCTTGTCCATGCCCACGGGCTGGCTCAGGTTGAAATGGATATTGCCATCGCCGATATGCCCGAACGCGCAGACGCGGATGCCCGGCATCGCCGCCTCGCAGGCCGCACTGGTCTCGGTCAGGAAATCCGCAACGCGCGAGATCGGTACGGAAACATCGTGCTTGATCGAGCCGCCCTCATGGCGCTGGCATTCGGACAGCTGCTCGCGCAGCCGCCAGAAATCCGCCGCCTGCGCGGAACTGGCCGCCAAGGCGGCATCGAGCACCTCCCCGGCCTCCATGCCCGATTCCAGCGTCTCCAGCAGGAGCGGCTCCAGTCCGGCTTCCGCCTCGGGCGAGGTCAGCTCGACCAGCGCATAAAAGGGATAGGCGGCGGCAAACGGGTCGCGCACATTGGGCGCGTGGCGCAGCACGATTTCCAGCCCGAAGCGCGGCAGGATCTCGAAGGTCGTCAGCCGTTCGCCGGCCCGGCCGCGCAGGCGATGGAACAGCCGGACAACGGCCTCCGGATCCGGCGCGGCGAGAAAGGCTGTGCAGCGCGAGCGCGGTGCCGGGAACAGCTTCACCACCGCCGCGGTGACGATGCCCAGCGTGCCCTCGGACCCGATGAAAAGATGTTTCAGGTCATAGCCGGCATTGTCCTTGCGCAGGCCGGTCAGCCCGTTCCAGATCTCGCCATTCGGCAGCACCACCTCGAGCCCGAGGATGAGATCGCGCGTATTGCCATAGCGCAGAACCGCCGTTCCGCCGGCATTGGTGGCGATATTGCCGCCGATCGTGCAGGAGCCCTCGGAGGCCAGCGAGAGCGGGAACAGCATGCCGGCCGCGGCGGCAGCCTCCTGCACCGCCTGCAGCACGACGCCCGCCTCGACAATCATCGTCGCATTGACCGGATCGACCGCGCGGATCGCCTTCAGCCGTGCCAGCGAGAGCACGATGCCGCCGAAGGGCACGCCGCCGCCGACCAGCCCGGTATTGCCGCCCTGCGCCACCACGGGAATGCCCGCTGCATCGGCCAGCTGCATCACGCGCGCGACATCCGCTGTCGAGCCCGGACGGATCACGGCCAGCGCATGCCCCTTGTGGAGGCCGCGCAGCTCGGTCAGCGCCGGCAGCATCGCGGTTTCGTCGACAAGGACATGCGCCTCGCCGACGATGGAGCGGATCTGGTCAAGAAAAGCGGCGGACATCGGCAACCCCTTCCGGACCCGGAAAAACGGGCCGGGCGAGCGCCCTATCCTATTCCAGCAGGGACGGGCTTTGCCAAGAGGAAGCGGAGGCGATCAGCGCGGGCGCACGCCGCGGGCGCGGACACCCGGCGCCCAGACCGTGGCGGCGCCCGGTGGAACATAGGGCTGCGTCCGCACAGGACGGACCGGTGCGGCCGGAAGGCGCGCCCGTTCCTCGCTGTCCAGGATCTCGCCAAGGGTCGGCGAACGCGGATCGGGATCGATGGCGAAACCGGCCGCGAAAGCCGGCTGAAGCACAAGCAGGCCGAGCAGCCCTCCGGCAAGGGGCAGGCGAAGCGGACGCATGACAGAACTCACTCGCTCATGCCGGCCTCGCAACAGGAGGCCGGCCTTCACAATTTATGAGCGAAAAGGGTTCACAACCCGTGACTACGGCAAAGCCCGCACCGGAGCCCCTGCATGATGCCCACGAACCTCGTCTTCGATATCGGCAATGTCCTGATCCGTTGGGACTCGGAAATCCCCTATCGCCGGCTGATCCCCGACCCCGAGGAACGGCGGCGCTTTTTTACGGAAGTGCTCCCGCCTGAATGGAACCTCGAACAGGATCGCGGCCGGCCGTGGCCGGTAGCCGAGGCCGAGCGGATCGCCCTCCATCCGGACAAGGCCGACCTGATCCGCGCCTTCCGCCGTCACTGGCACGAGATGGTGCCCGGGCCGATCGCGCCCAATGTCGCGGTACTGGAAGCGGCACTGGCGCGCGCCATCCCCTGTTACGCGATCACCAATTTCGCGGCGGACACCTTCGCCGAGGCGCAGGCACGCTTCCCGTTTCTCTCCCGCTTTGCCGGGACGGTCGTTTCCGCGGAGCTTGGCCTTCTCAAGCCGGATCCGGCGATCTATGCCGCTTTCCTGCACCGGCACGGGCTCGACGCCGCATCCTGCCTGTTCATGGATGACAGCGCGAAGAACATCGCTGCTGCCGAGCGCCTTGGCTTTGCCACGATCCATGTCACGGCAACGACGGATCTCGCGCAGGAAATCTGTCGTCACGGCTTCGATGTGTAGCCGGCTCATGATGGGGGATTCGGCCGGCGCCGTGCCGGCTTCGCCCATCAGATCGTCTGGTTATAGGCACCGACTTCCGGGTTCTCGCGCAGGATCGTGTCGACGGCCTTGAACATCTCGCGCATGCGCGCTTCGGAGACGGGGCTTTCGACCACGACAACGAGCTCCGGCTTGTTCGACGAGGCGCGGACGAGACCCCAGGTGCCATCCTCGGCGGTGACCCGCACGCCGTTGACGGTCACGACATCCCGGATCCTCTGGCCCGTGATCGATTCGCCCGCGGCCGCCATGCCCTGGATGCGCTTCACGACGCGCTCGACCACCTCATACTTGATCTCGTCGTCGCAATGCGGCGACATGGTCGGCGAGCCCCAGGTCTTCGGCACCGCACGATAGAGATCCGCCATGGACTTTCCGGGGTTGCGATCCAGCATGTCGATCACCGCGATCCCGGTGACGACGCCGTCATCATAGCCGCGGCCGACCGGCGCATTGAAGAAGAAATGCCCGGATTTCTCGAACCCTGCCAAGGCCTTGAGCTCGGTCACGCGCTTCTTGATATGCGAGTGGCCGGTCTTCCAGTAATCGGTCTTCGCGCCGAGCCGGATCAGTTCCGGATCGGTATGGAACAGGCCGGTCGATTTCACGTCGACCACGAAGGTCGAGCCGGGATGCAGCGTCGAGAGGTCGCGCGCCAGCATCACGCCGATCTTGTCGGCGAAGATCTCGTTGCCCTCGTTGTCGACCACGCCGCAGCGATCACCGTCGCCATCGAAGCCGAGGCCGACATCCGCGCCATGCTCCTTCACCGCATGTGCGATGGCGTGGAGCATCTCCATGTCTTCCGGGTTCGGATTGTAGCGCGGGAACGTGTGGTCGAGTTTGGTGTCCAGCGGAATGACCTCGCAGCCCAGGGCCTCGAGGATCTGCGGCGCGAAGGCGCCGGCCGTGCCATTGCCGCAGGCCGCGACAACCTTGAGCTTGCGCGTGATCTTCGGCCGGCTCGTCAGGTCCTTGAAATACAGGTCGTAGAAATTGTCATGGAAGGTGTAGCTGCCCCCGCCATCCAGCGCGAAATTTCCGCCAAGAACGATTTCCTTGAGCCGGCTCATTTCATCCGGTCCGAATGTGACGGGGCGGTTGCAGCCCATCTTCACGCCGGTCCAGCCATTGTCGTTATGCGAGGCCGTTACCATCGCGACGGCCGGCACATCGAGCGCGAACTGCGCGAAATAGGCCATCGGCGAGAGGGCGAGACCGATATCCACGACCTTGCAGCCCGAGGCCATCAGCCCGGCCACCAGCGCCAGCTTGATCGAGGCGGAATAGCCGCGGAAGTCATGGCCGACCACGATCCGGCGCTCGACACCGCGTTCCTTCAGGAACGTGCCGATCCCCATCCCCAGGGCCTGGATGCCCATCAGGTTGATCTCGGGCGCCTTGGGCGAGGCCGGATGCCCGAACCACCAGCGCGCGTCATATTCCCGGAAACCGGTCGGCTTCACGAGCGGAGTCGATTCGAAGGCACGGGTATTCGGCTCGATGGCCGTCAGCGGCTTGGGAAAGGAGAACATGCAGGATCCTGTTTGTGGGTTGGCCGTTCTCTACAGGAGAATTCCTGAATTTTCAGCAACAACCGAGGCGTCTAACGGTGGAGCGCCGCAGCGAACAAAGTACGGGTATACTCGGTGCGCGGCCGGGCAAACAGCTCCGCAGCCGGCCCCTGCTCGACCACCTGCCCGTTCTGCATGACGATGACATGACTGGACAGAGCCCGGACCACCTTCAGATCATGGCTGATGAAGAGATAGGCGAGCTGCCGCTTGACCTGCAATTCCCGCAGCAGATCGACGATCTGCGCCTGCACGCTCATGTCGAGCGCCGAGGTCGGCTCGTCCAGCACCACGAATTTGGGATCGAGCGCCATGGCGCGGGCAATGGCGATCCGCTGGCGCTGGCCACCGGAGAATTCATGCGGATAGCGGTCCATCGCCGCCGGATCGAGCCCGACATCATGCAGCGCCCGGGCCACGATTGCCCGCACCGCCTCGTCGCTCAGCCCCGGTTGCTGGATATGCAACCCCTCGGCGACAATCTCCGCCACCGACATGCGCGGCGAAAGCGAGCCATACGGGTCCTGGAAGACGATCTGCATGTCCCGGCGCATCGGCCGCATCGCCGTGAACCCGACGCCCTGCACGTCCCGGCCCAATACGCGGATGGCACCCTCCGAGCGGATCAGCCGCAGGATGGCCTGGCCGAGCGTGGTCTTGCCCGAACCGGATTCGCCGACAATGCCCAAAGTCTCGCCGGCGCGGATGGTCAGGTCGATCCCGTCCACCGCCTTCACATGGCCGGTCACGCGCTTCATCAGGCCGGTGCGGATGGGGAAATGCACCTTCAGGTCGCGCACCTCCACCACGACCGGCGCCTCGCGATGCGGCACGGCCGGATCCCCCTTCGGCTCCGCCGCCAGCAGGGCCTGCGTATAGGGGTGCTTCGGTGCAGCGAACACCTCGTTCACGGCGCCCTGTTCGACGATCTGCCCGCGCCGCATGATCGCGACGCGATGGGCGATCCGGCGGACAATCCCGAGATCATGCGTGATGAACAGCATCGCCATGCCGGTCTCGCGCTGAAGCTCCGCCAGAAGGTCGAGGATCTTCGCCTGCACGGTCACGTCGAGGGCTGTTGTCGGCTCGTCGGCGATCAGCAGGTCAGGCTCGTTGGCCAGAGCCATGGCGATCATGACGCGCTGGCGCTGCCCGCCGGAAAGTTCGTGCGGATAGGCGCCAAGCCGGCTCTCCGGATCGCGGATCCCCACCTTGGTCAGCAGGTCGAGAATGCGGCGCCGGGCCGCTTCGCCGGAAAGACCGCGATGGAGGCCGAGAATCTCGCCGATCTGCCGCTCGATCGTGTGGAGCGGATTGAGCGAGGTCATCGGCTCCTGGAACACCATCGAGATCGCGTTGCCGCGGATCTTCCGCAGCGCGCTGTCCTCGGCCTTGAGGATATCGACCGCGCCGCCCTCGGCCTCGAACCGGATCGACCCGCCCGGATGATGCGCCGCCGGATAGTTCAGCAGGCGAACGAGGGAAAGCGCGGTCACCGATTTCCCGGAGCCGGATTCGCCCACCAGCGCCAGCGTTTCCCCGCGATGGATCTCGAAGGACACGCGATCGACCGCAAGGCTGTCCTTCCCGCCCTGACGGAAGGCGACGGAAAGATCCTGGACCGTGACGAGCCGCGTGCCGGTCATGCGAAACTCTTCCGTGGGTCGAAGGCATCACGCACGGCCTCGCCGATGAAGATCAGCAGCGAGAGCATCAGCGCGATCACTGCAAAGCCGGACAGGCCAAGCCACGGCGCCTGCAGGTTGGCCTTGCCCTGCTGGAGCAACTCGCCCAGCGAGGGCGAGCCCGGCGGCAGGCCGAAGCCGAGAAAGTCGAGCGAAGTCAGCGTCGTGATCGAGGCATTGAGCACGAAGGGCATGTAGGTGAGCGTGGCCACCATGGCGTTGGGCAGCATGTGCCGCATCATGATCTGGCGGTCGGACAGCCCGAGCGCCCGCGCAGCTTTCACATATTCGAAATTGCGGGCGCGCAGGAATTCGGCCCGGACCACGCCGACCAGCGAGGTCCATTTGAACAGCAGCAGGATGGTCAGCAGAACGAGGAAGCTCGGCGTGATCACCGCGGAGAGGATGATCAGCAGGAAAAGCAGCGGCATAGAGGTCCAGATCTCGATGAAGCGCTGGAAAAAGAGATCCACCTTGCCGCCGAAATAGCCCTGCACCGCCCCGGCCGCAATGCCGATCACCGAGGAGGCCAGCGTCAGGATGAGCCCGAACAGCACCGAGATGCGGAAACCGTAGATCAGCCGCGCGACGACATCGCGGCCGCGATCATCCGTGCCGAGCCAGTTCCACTCGATATCCTTGCAGCCGGTGCCGCCGCGCTTTTTCGCCACCACGGCGCATTGCGCATCCGTCAGCATCCAGGTCGGCGGCGCGGGCGCGGCCACCGGCAGGTCGCGCTGGATGGTGCGGTGATGGAAGCGGATCGGCGGGAACAGCATGAAGCCATGCGCGTTGATTTCATCGGCAATCACGGGGTCGCGGTAATCCGTGACCGCAAGGAAGCCACCGAACTTTTCCTCCGGGTAATCCACCAGCACGGGGAACAGCCATTCGCCCTTGTAGCGGGCAAGGACAGGCCGGTCATTCGCGATGAATTCCGCGAAGAGTGAAAGAACGAACAGGATCATGAAGATCCAGAACGACCAGTAGCCGCGCCGGTTCGCCCGGAAATTCTGCAGCCGGCGCTGGTTCAGCGGCGACAGCCGGATCAGCCCGCGCTGCGGCGGAAGCGGCGGCGCCTCGGGCGCGCGCGACCCTGCCGCCAGACCGTCATCCCGGAGCGCCTGATCAGACATCGCGCGCCTCGAAATCGATCCGCGGGTCGATCAACGTGTAGGTCAGGTCCGTGATCAGCGTGATGACGAGGCCCAGCAGCGAGAAGATGTAAAGCGTGGCGAAGACAACCGGATAGTCGCGGTCAAGCGTGGCGGAGAAGGCCAGCAGGCCGAGGCCATCCAGCGAGAAGATGTTCTCGATCAGCAGCGAACCGGTGAAGAAGGCATGGATGAAGGCACCCGGAAAACCGGCAATCACGATCAGCATCGCGTTGCGGAAAACATGGCCATAGAGCACGCCGCGTTCGGACAGCCCCTTCATCCGGGCCGTGAGCACATATTGCTTGCGGATTTCGTCAAGGAAGGAATTCTTGGTCAGCAGCGTCAGCGTGGCGAATTGCGAGATCACCATCGCCGTCAGCGGCAACGCGAGATGCCAGAAATAGTCGAGGATCTTGCCGCCGAGGCTGAGTTCCTCGAAATTCGGCGAGGTCAGCCCGCGCAGGGGAAAGAACTGGAAGAACGAGCCGCCGGCAAACAGCACCACCAGCAGCACCGCGAACAGGAAGCTGGGAATGGCATAGCCGATCACGATCACGCCCGAGGTCCAGACATCGAAGGCGGATCCGTCCTTCACCGCCTTGCGGATGCCGAGCGGAATGGAAATCGCATAGGCGATCAGCGTCATCCAGAGGCCGAGCGAGATCGAGACCGGCAGCTTCTCCTTGATCAGCTGGATGACCGAGGCATCGCGGAAGAAGGACCGCCCGAAATCGAAGCGGGCATAATCCCAGATCATCTTGGCGAAGCGCTCATGCGCCGGCTTGTCGAAGCCGAACTGCTTCTCGAGTTCCTTGATGAAGGCCGGGTCGAGCCCCTGCGCACCGCGATAGGTCGAACTGGCATCCGCCGCAGCATTGGCCGCGCCGGAAATATCGCCACCCGTGCCGCCGCCGACGCGGCCGCTCGCGCCAGAGTCCTGCCCCTGCAGCTGCGCGATGATCTTTTCCACCGGCCCGCCCGGCGCGAACTGGATGATGATGAAGGACAGCAGCATGATGCCCAGCAGGGTGGGCACCATCAGGGCAAGGCGTCGGAGGATATAGGCCGCCATTACTTGCCGATCCGCTTCGCCTTGTCGGCATCATACCACCAGGTCGCCAGCGCCGTGGAAGAAGCCCCGCCGGCCAGCGGCGGGATCGGGCCCGGCGCGGTATACATGTCCCAATAGGCAAACTTGTGCTCGGCGGCATACCAGGCCGGCACCCAGTAGCGCCCGGCGCGCAGCAGCCGGTCGAGCGCCCGCGCGGCATGGGTGATGTCGGCTTTCGATTTCGCTGCGATCACCTTGGCGATCATCGCATCGACCGACGGATCGGCGATGCCGGCAAGGTTCCGCGAGGAGGGCGTCCGCGCCGCCTGCGAACCGAACAGGGTGTTCAGCGTCTCGCCCGGGGTGAGCGACATGACGAACCGCGCCGACACGACGTCATAATCGTATTCCTGCACCCGGCGCTGGTATTGCGACGGATCGACCTGCCGGATCGAGAAGCCGATGCCAAGCAGCCGGAGATTCTTGCCGAAGGCCTCGACATGCTTGGTCAGCCCGCCATCGAATTCGAGGAATTCGAGCGTCAGCCGCGTCCCGTCCGCCAGCCGGAGGACGCCGTCATCGCCGCGCCTCGCGCCCGCCTGCTGCAGCAATTGCTGCGCCTGGCGGAGAAGGGTGCGGTCCTGCCCGGATCCGTCCGAGACCGGCGGAACATGGGGCTCGCCGAACACCTCGTCCGGGACCTTGCCGCGGAACGGCTCGAGCAGGGCCAGTTCTTCCGGCCCCGGCTTGCCGACGGCCTTGAGCGGCGAGTTCTCGAAGAACGAGGTCGTCCGCTTGTAGAGCCCGTACATCAGGTTCTGGTTCATCCATTCGAAATCGAAGGCCAGCCCGATCGCCTCGCGCACCCGCGGATCCCGGAATTGCGGCCGGCGCGTATTGAGGAACCAGCCCTGCGTGCCGGAGGGGCGGCCATCGACCGCCGTATCCCGCTTCACGCGGCCCTCGCGGATCGCCGGAAAATCGTAGCGGGTGGACCAGATCACCGAGGTGAACTCGTCGCGGAACGTATAGACCCCGGCGGTGAACGCCTGGAACGCCGCCTCGCGGTCGCGGAAATACTCGTAGCGCACCGTATCGAAATTCGCCTGCCCCACGGCCACCGGCAGGTCCTTGCCCCAATAGTCCGGCACGCGGCGGAAGCTGATGGAACGGCCCTGCTCGATCCTGTCGACGCGATAGCTGCCCGAACCGAGCGGGCTCTCCAGCGTGGCGGAATCAAACTCGCGATTGGCGTAATAGGCCTTCGAGAAGATCGGCAGCCCGGCCACGATCAGCGGCAATTCGCGCGAGCGGTCGGGTGCGAAGCGGATCTCCACCTCCTGCGGCGAGAGAGCGGAAGCGCCCGTCACCTTCTGGAGGATCAGCCGGTAGGTGGCATAGGCCTTGGTGCTTTTCAGCGTCTCGATGGTGAAGACCACATCCGCCGCCGTGATCGGCGAACCGTCATGGAACCGCGCCTCGGGGCGCAACTGGAACCGGTAGACCTGCCCGTCGGCCGAACGGCGGACGCTTCTGGCCACGAGGCCATAGAGCGCATCCTCCTCGTCGGAGGAGCCAGCCATCAGGCTGTCGAAGATCAGGCCCATCCCGGCAGCGCCATCGCCGCGCTGGGAATAGATGTTCAGCGTGTTGAAGGTCGTGAAATTCTGGTTGCCGGCCGTCGAGGAAACCTGGAGCGCGATTTCCCCGCCCTTCGGCGCTTGCGGGTTCACATAGGTGAAATGCTTGAAATCCGCCGGATATTTCAGGTCGCCGAAAATCGAGAGGCCATGGCTGGGCGGGCCGAGTTCGGCGGCTTCCTGCGCGGTCAGCGGGCTGCGCGGCAGCAGGGTGGAGATCCCGGCAAAGGCACCCAGCGCCAGCGCGCCGCGGCGCGTCGGACGCGACAGGAACCGGAACTCATGCGTCATGCTCGTCTCCCCTTGTGATCGAATCACCCACCGAGCCCATGCCGGGAATATGACGCAGCCTCGCGGGAAGGCCAGCGCCAAGCCTCGTTTCGGGCGTGATTTTCGAAGGAGACAGCAAAAAGGGGCCGGAATGCGGCCCCTTGTTCACACGCAAAGCGGAAAGCCGCTCACGGCAGCGCGGCGGGCGTCTCGGCCAGGCTGCGCAGATAGAAGATGATGTTCGCGCGCTCGTCGCCGCGATTGATGCCGGCAAAGCCCATCGTGGTGCCGGCGACATAGGCCTTCGGGTTGGTGAGGAAGGCGTCGAGCGCCTCGTAATCCCACTTGCCGCCCTTGGCGCCCATATCCTTCAGGCCCGCCGAATAGTTGAAGCCCGCCGCACCGGCCTTGGCCTTGTTGACGATGTTCCACAGCGCCGGGCCCTGGCCGTTCTTGCCATCCTTCTGGAACTGGTGGCAGCTGACGCATTTCTTCGCGGCCGTCTCGCCCTTGGCAAGATCCGCCTTGGCGAGGCGGGCTGCGATCGGCTCGGCCTTCTCGGCGGCCGGGGCCGCCGCGCTGCTGGCCGTGGCGGTATTGTCCGGCAGCTCGTAGCCCGCCTTGGCCGGCGGCTTCGGGGACATCAGGCCGCTCGACAGGAACCCGATGCCCATGGCCAGCGTGAGCATGCCGAGAATGGCACCGGCTACCTTGTTGACTTCGTTCGCATCCATGCCTGCAACCTCTGGGTCTTTCCGGACGCCGCCACCACGCACGGGTCGACGCCACCGCATTCACCCGGCTGATTACCCGCTTTCAATAGGGAAAGGCAACCCGTATAAGCGCCTTCCGTTTGCTACTTTTTGCCGTCCTTCACAGCCGGTTAGCACTTCAATGTCCGATCCTGTCGTCGTCATCCCCGCCCGCCTCGCTGCCACCCGCCTGCCGGGCAAGCCGCTCGCCATGATCGGCGACGCTCCGATGATCGTGCATGTCTGGCGCCGCGCGGAGGAAGCCGGCATCGGCCCGGTCGTGGTGGCCACCGATGCGCCGGAAATCGCCGCGGCCATCGAAGCCGCCGGCGGCATCGCCATCATGACGCGGGCGGACCATCCCTCCGGTTCCGACCGCATTTTCGAGGCCATCGAGCGTTTCGACCCGGAGGGACGGCATGATGTGGTCGTCAATGTCCAGGGCGACCTTCCGACAATCGACCCGCGCATCATCGCGGATTCGCTGATTCCCCTCTCCGATCCCGCTGTCGACATCGCCACCCTCGCTTCGGTCATCGTGCGCGAGGAGGAGCGGACCGCGACCCATGTCGTCAAGGCCATCGGCACGCCTGTTGCGGCGCGCCGGCTGCGCGCCCTCTATTTCACGCGCGCGACCGCCCCTTGGGGCGAGGGCGACCTGCTGCACCATATCGGCCTTTATGCCTATCGCCGCCGGGCGCTGGCCCGTTTCGTGGCCATGCCACCCTCGCCGCTCGAACAGCGTGAAAAACTGGAGCAGCTCCGCGCGATCGAGGCGGGCATGCGGATCGACATCATCCGGGTTGACACGGTGCCCCTCGGAGTGGACACGCCGGAGGATCTGGAACGGGCGCGGGCCATGCTGGCCGGCGGGGCATGAACGGGCGTTGGGAGCAGGGACGATGGCGAAGGTGATTTCCTTCCAGGGTGAGCGCGGAGCCAATTCCGAGATCGCCTGCAACGAGGTCTATCCGGATTGGGAAGCCCTGCCCTGCCCGACCTTCGAGGATGCCTTCGCCGCGCTTGCCGACGGTGCGGCCGATCTCGCGATGATCCCGATCGACAATTCGATCGCCGGCCGGGTGGGGGATATCCACCACCTGCTGCCGACCTCGGGCTTCCACATTATCGGCGAGCATTTCCTGCCCATCCATTTTCACCTCATGGCGATCGAGGGCGCGAGCCTTGCCACGCTGAAAGCCGCGCAGAGCCATGTCATGGCGCTTGGCCAGTGCCGGCGCATGCTGAAAAAGCTCAACCTGAAAGCGATCGTCGCCGCCGATACCGCCGGTTCGGCCCGCCAGGTTGCCGAGATGCAGGATATCACCCGGGCTGCCATCGCCCCGCGCCTCGCCGCGAAGGTCTATGGCCTCAACATCCTCGCCGAGGATATCCAGGACGAGGACCACAACACCACGCGCTTCATCATCCTCTCGCGCGAAGCGAAGGATGCGGCGCAGGGCTCCGGCCCGGTCATGACGAGCTTCGTCTTCCGCGTGCGCAACGTTCCCGCTGCGCTCTACAAGGCGCTCGGCGGCTTCGCGACCAACGGCGTCAACATGGTGAAGCTCGAGAGCTACATGATGGAAGGCCAGTTCACGGCCACCCAGTTCTACGCCGATGTGGAAGGCCACCCCGACGACCCCGCCCTCAAGCGGGCGCTGGAGGAACTCGAGTTCTTCTCCAAGGAACTGCGCATCCTCGGCACCTATCCGGCCCATCCCTATCGCGCAAAGGTCGTGCCGCCGGCGGAGTAATTTGTGGAGAAACTCGATGCCCTTGTTTAAATACTGCAAAAAAGAGCACAACATTAAAACTTCTTCTGGGATATTTCTTGGAACCCTAGACTTGTATAAAGAAATTGAAAATCATGAAATTGCCGACACCGGCGAAGGTCAATTCTTTTTCAATATTAAATTTGAAAGGAACACAAAAATTGACCTTGATATTGCCAACTTAATTTTCCACGGCGTAGCAAGATTTGGAGAAGGAAAAAGAGTTTTCTTGCCTGGATATGTTAATGCAAAAGTTAAAAACATTAAAATTAACAAAATAACTGATGAATATGTTGAAATTGAATGCGCTGAATCTGAAATACACCGTACAATTCAAAATTCTTTTATATTTTGTATGTCAGATCAAGATGAGCCAAAAAAGGTTTTTGATGGTTATGATGATTTTTGGTCAATTCCAGACCACAAAATAAGCCAATTTGCCTCCAAGATTTCGCGATTGCTAATTGAAAACCTCGAAATCAACGACATCAAATTGCAACCCAATTCGAAGATAATAAAATTGAGAGACATTAATATAAGATTTGAACATGGTCGTGTTAGATACGAAAGCAGAAATCTTGTTTTTAATGATCAAATTGAATACAATAGAAATAGAATAATTGATACGCTCACCAATATCCCATTCATAAAACCAGAGAAATTTAAAAATGAGAATGAGTATAGATTTGTTTTTTATGTGTCAGATCATGAAAAATACATAGAGCCAAAGCTGAAAAGCATATTGTTACCTAATAATATTTTCTCAAATATTGTTGCCTGAAATGACGGACGCCTCACCGACGAAATGCCGGATGAGATGGCTGGCGATCGACATTTTCGCCGGCACGCCGAGGCCTTCGGGATGCGTCCCGGCGATCATCTGCCGGACCTCGTCACGGCTGAACCAGCGGCAATCCTCCAGCTCGTCGAGATCGACGGCGATCGTCGTCGAGCGGGCCTCGACATAGGCGCCGATCATCAGGCTGGCCGGAAAGGGCCAGGGCTGGTTCGCCATGATCGTCACGCGGCCGCCGAGAATGCCTGCCTCTTCAAAGGTTTCGCGGCGCACGGCATCCTCGATCGTCTCGCCCGGCTCGACAAAGCCGGCCAGGGTCGAATACCAGCCCGGCGGAAACCGGGCCGAGCGGCCCAGCAGGCAGCGGTCACCATCCACCGTCAGCATGATCACCACCGGGTCCGTCCGCGGGAAATGCTCGGCCTGGCAGGCGGCGCAGATCCGCTTCCAGCCCTGCTCCGCCACGGCGGAAGGCTGGCCACATTTCGAGCAGAAGCGATGGGTCGCATGCCAGTGCAGCATCGCCTTGCCCTGCGCGATGGCACCGAGCTGGTCGGCCGGGAGGCGGCCATCGAGCGCCAGCGCACGCAGGCCGACCAGCAGGAATTCCTCTTTTCCCTTGAGGGCTTCCTCGGCTTCCGGTGCGATCAGCACGGCAAAGCGGCCGGCCTCGCCCTCGCGGCCAAGGAACACGGTTTCCTGATATTGCCCCGGGGGCAGCTCATCCGCCGCGAAAAGCGCGGTTCCGGGATCATTTTCGCGCTTCAGCACGGCATTATCACCGCAAAACACGTAAAAACGGGCCTCCGGCGCCTGCTTCAGCGCCTCGACGAGGTCAGGCCGGGTGCGCAGCTGGGCCGACCGGTCAAGCGCGCCATGGGCGAAACCGAGCCCCGGCGGCGGCTTCACCTCCATCAACGGCGAGAACAGGGCCTCGATCGCCGGGCGGCGCCCGGCCTTGCCTTCACTCATCGGAATTATCCTTGAAAACCCAGAGCCTTGGCGAGCCTGTCCATCAACGGCCCGGCCATATGCGCAGGATAGGGCACCCGCTCGCCATGGCCCCAGACCGGCCCCGGCCAGGCCGGATCGGAGGCGAACCGCGCCACCACATGCACATGCAACTGCGGCACGACATTCCCGAGCGCGCCGATATTGAGCTTGTCGGGCCGGAAATGCGCGCGGACGGCCTCTGAAACGCGCAGGATTTCGTCAAATAATTTTTGACGATCGGCCTCGATCAGATCAAGAATTTCAACGATCCCGGCCCGTCGCGGCACGAGCGTCAGCCATGGAAACCGCGCATCATCGACGAGGAAAACGCGGCTGAGCGGCAGGTCGCCGAGAACCATCCCGCTGGCCTCGAGGCGGGGGTCGAGCGTGAAACCGGCTTCCGGCATGGAAAATCCTTTCGAACGTTACCGCTTTTCTAGGACGAGTCGAACGCGAATGCATCCGCTACGTTGCACAGTCTGCCGCCACAGCGCCCTTGTTTTCGGACGCGAGATGCCCGATATAGCGAGCGGGAGGTTGGCGATGGACGCATCCCTCGCCAACCGGGTCAGGTCCGGAAGGAAGCAGCCCTAACGAGACCGGGCGGGTCATTGTTCCAGCCTCCCACCGATCACGCCGCGCGGGTGCCGCGCGGCCCGGATAAGCGCGGGGCCAGAGGGAAGAGGCCGTTTCCGATATGGCTGACAGCCCCGAAACCGCCTCCCCTGCGAGCCTCCCGACCGACAGCGCCTACCGCGTCCTCGCCCGGAAATACCGGCCGCAGAGCTTCGCCGACCTGATCGGCCAGGAAGCCATGGTCCGGACGCTCTCGAACGCCTTCGCGACGAAGCGCATCCACCAGGCCTATATCTTCACCGGCGTCCGCGGTGTCGGCAAGACGACCACCGCCCGTATCCTTGCGCGCGCGCTGAACTACGAGACCGACACGATCAAGGCGCCGACCATCGACATGCCGGAGCTTGGCCTCCATTGCCAGGCGATCATCGAGAGCCGCCATGTCGACGTGATCGAGATGGACGCCGCCTCGAACACGTCGATCGACGATATCCGCGAAATCATCGAGGCGGCGCGCTACAAGCCCGTCTCCGCGCGGACCAAGGTCTACATCATCGACGAGGTCCACATGCTGTCCAAGGCGGCCTTCAACGGCCTGCTGAAGACGCTGGAGGAGCCGCCCCCGCATGTGAAATTCCTCTTCGCCACCACCGAGATCCGCAAGGTACCGGTGACGGTGCTCTCGCGCTGCCAGCGCTTCGACCTGCGTCGCATCGAGATCCCGGCGATGATGGCCTATCTCGAGACGATCATCGCGAAGGAAGGCGTCACGGTCGAGGACGAGGCGCTGATGCTGCTCGCCCGCGCCTCCGAAGGCTCGATGCGCGACGCGCTCTCCCTGCTCGACCAGGCCATCGCCCATGGCGGCGGCACCGTGCGGGCGGAGGAAGTCCGCGCCTCGCTCGGCCTCGCTGACAGGACCCGCGTGATCGACCTGTTCGAGGCGGTGATGTCCGGCGAGATCGCGCGCGCGCTGGTTGAATTCGAAAGCCAGTTCAACGAAGGCGCCGAGCCGCTCGCCATCCTCACCGATCTCGGCGAGTTCGTGCATGTCGTCACCCGGCTGAAACTGGTGCCGGAAGCGGCGCGCGATCCCGCCCTCTCGGAAACCGAACGCCAGCGCGGCCTTGCCTTTTCCAAGCAGGTGCCGATCCGCGCCCTCACCATGGCCTGGCAGATCATCCTCAAGGGCCTCGGCGAAGTGCAGGCGGCCGCGCGCCCGCGCATGGCCGCGGAGATGGTGCTGGTCCGCCTCGCCTATGCGGCCGACCTGCCGAGCCCGGGCGACATGATCCGCGACCTGCGCAACGGCACGATCGGCGCAGGCCCTGCCCCCGCCCACCCTGCCCCTGCTGCGCCCGCACCGCCCTCCGGCGGGCCCGGCGCCAGCCTGCCGCGCCTTGTGGCCGACAATGCCGCGCCGGCCTTGCCGGTCGAGGCGGTGGCCGCACCGGTTGCCGACGGGCGGCCGCAACCGGCCAGTCTGACCGATCTCGTTGCGCTTGCACGCCAGAACCGCGACATCCGGATGATGACGGCGCTGGAACGCCATGTCCGGGTGACGAATTTCGAGCCGGGCAAGATCGATCTGGTCCTGCTGCCTTTGGCCGAGCCGGACCTGCCGAACCGGCTGCACAAGGTCCTGCTGGACTGGACCGGCCGCCGCTGGATGGTCTCGGTCGTGTCGGACATGCCGGCCAGCGCCCTGCCGAAAACGCTGCACGAGGAAGCCGAGGCCGCCGAGGCCGAGACCCGGCAGGGCGTGATGGCGCTGCCGACCATCCAGGCGATCCTGAACCGCTTCCCCGGCACCGAGATCGTGGGCATCCGCGAGCCGGCCGAGGAAAGCCTGCCGCCGGCCGAACCCGATGCGCTTGATCGGGAAGCCGAAATCACCGATGACGACCTCTAGTGCTTCCGGCACTGCCGGAAGCGCTGGATGATGCAACCCGGAACACCGATGACGACCTCTAGGCACGGGACCTCCAGCCGGATGGGCCCGCCACACCAGACAGGGAGTGTTTCATGCGCGATCTCCTCGGCATGATGAAGGAAATGGGAGGCCTGAAGGCCAAGATGGAGGCCATGCAGGCCGAGCTGGAATCGACCGAGATCACCGGTCGCGCCGGGGCCGGCCTTGTGGAGATCACGCTCAATGCCAAGGGCACGATGAAGGGCATCGCCATCGATCCCTCGCTGCTGGTTCCCGGCGAGAAGGAAATCCTCGAGGATCTCGTCGTCGCCGCGCATCAGGATGCCCGCGCCAAGATCGAATCGGTCATCGCCGAGAAGACACAGGGGCTGATGGGCGGGCTGCCGCTGCCGCCCGGTTTCAAGCTGCCCTTCTGACGGGATTCCGATGGCGCAATCCCTTGCCGGGCCGGAAATCGAACGGCTGATCCAGCTCCTCGCGCGCATGCCCGGCCTCGGGCCGCGCTCGGCCCGGCGGGCCGTGCTGCATCTCATGCGCAAGCGCGAGGAATTGCTGGCGCCGCTCGCCGAGGCAATGCGCGTGGCGGCGGAGCGGATCGTGACCTGCACCAGCTGCGGCAATCTCGATACGCAGGATCCCTGCACCATCTGCCGCGACCCGCGGCGTGACCGGTCGATCATCGTGGTGGTGGAGAGCGTGGCCGATCTCTGGGCGCTCGAGCGCGCCGCCGCCATCCGCGCCAGCTACCACGTGCTCGGCGCCACGCTCTCGCCCTTCGACGGCATCGGCCCCGAGGACCTCGCGCTGCCGCGCCTTGTCGAGCGCGCCACGAGCGGCGAGGTTCGCGAGGTGATCCTCGCGCTCAATGCCACGGTGGAGGGCCAGACCACCGCGCATTACATCACCGACCTCCTCTCCGAGGCCGGGGTGAAGGTCACGCGGCTCGCCCATGGCGTGCCGGTGGGCGGCGAACTCGACTATCTCGACGAGGGCACGCTCTCCGCTGCCCTGCTCAGCCGGACCACCGTGTGAGGCCGCCGATGGACCATCCGGTACAGGCGATCGCGCGCTTCGAGGGGATCGACACCTGGATCTTCGATCTCGACAACACGCTCTACCCACCCCATGCCGATCTCTGGCCGAAGGTCGACCAGAAGATCACGCAATACATTTCCGACCTCCTCGGCGTGGACGGGCTGACGGCCCGGGCCATCCAGAAATACTACTACCAGACCCATGGCACCACGCTGAACGGCCTGATGAAGGAACATGCGATCGACCCGCATGCCTTCCTCGATTTCGTCCATGACATCGACCGCTCGTCCCTGCCGCCCGATGCCCGGCTGGCCGAGGCGATCGGCCTGCTGCCCGGCCGCCGCTTCATCTTCACCAACGGCTCGCGCCGCCATGCCGAGGCAACGATCGACCAGCTCGGCATTGCCGGCCTGTTCGACGACGTGTTCGACATCGTCGAATCCGATTTCGTGCCCAAGCCGGCGCGCCAGCCTTACGAGAAGTTCCTCGCCCGCCATGGCATCGCGCCTGTCCGCGCGGCAATGTTCGAGGATATTCCGCGCAATCTCGAGATCCCGGCCGAACTCGGCATGCGCACGGTGCTCGTCGTGCCGGACAGCCGCGGCGACCACAAGGACGAGTGGGAGCGGTTCATCACCGAGGGGCCCGGCGCCATCGGTATCCGCTTCGACGCTGTCACCCCTGACCTGCCGGAATTCCTGACCCATCTGGTACGGGAGCTCGGGAGGAGCGGTCCCTGACCCCGCCCCGCGCTTGACAAGGCCACGCCGATCCCGGAACCAACGCAACCACGAAACGCCCCACGAACACAGGAAGAGACCATGTCCCTCTCGTCGATCATCGATAAGGCCTGGGAAGACCGCGCCAGCATCAACAGCCAGACGCGCGGCGAGGTGCGTGACGCCGTGGAATCGGCGCTCGCGGAGCTCGATGCCGGCCGCCTCCGCGTCGCCGAGCGGGCGCCCGGCAAGTCGGGCCCGGACGCCTGGACTGTCCATCAATGGCTCAAGAAGGCCGTGCTGCTCTCGTTCCGCCTGAATGACAACGCGGTCATGCCGGGCGGCCCGGACGGCGCGAATTACTGGGACAAGGTGCCGCTGAAACTCACCGGCATGGGAGCCGAGGATTTCGCGAAAGCCGGGTTCCGCGCCGTGCCGGGCAGCATTGTCCGCCGTTCCGCCTTCATCGCCCGCAATGTCGTGCTGATGCCGTCCTTCGTGAATGTCGGCGCCTATGTCGATGAAGGCACCATGGTCGATACCTGGGCCGGCGTCGGCTCCTGCGCGCAGATCGGCAAGAACGTGCATCTCTCGGGCGGGGCCGGCATCGGCGGCGTGCTCGAACCGCTGCAGGCGAACCCGACCATCATCGAGGACAACTGCTTCATCGGCGCCCGGTCGGAGGTGGTCGAGGGCGTGATCGTCGGCGAGGGCTCGGTCATCGCGATGGGCGTGTTCCTCGGCGCCTCGACCCGCATCGTCGACCGCGCGACCGGCCAGGTCCATGTCGGCTATGTGCCGCCCTATTCGGTGGTCGTCTCCGGCACCATGCCCGGCAAGCCGATCCCCGGCCAGAACTGGGCGCCGGCCACCTATTGCGCCGTGATCGTCAAGACGGTCGACGCCCAGACCCGTTCCAAGACCGGCATCAACGAGCTGCTGCGCGACTGACCGCCCGTCACGCAATTGCCACATCCCGTCCCCAGATCAGGGGACGGAACCCCTGCAGGAGATCGGTGATGTTCGACGCGAAGAAGCTTCTTGATATGCTGGTGCAATCCGGCGGCAGTGCTGCGGCAGGCGGCCAGAACGCCAATTCGTTGCTCGGCCAGGTCGGCAGCGTCGTCGGTGCCGTGCTGAACCAGGCCGGCGGCGGCGTGCGGCAGGCCGCCACCGAACTCGACAACCGCACCGGCGCCTCCACCCGCGCCAGCGAGATGGTGACCGGCGCCACCGGCCGGTCGCCGTCGGATTTCCTCACGCAGGCGAAGGACCTTGCCGCGCGGAACCAGCTCGCCACCGGCGCCGCGATCGGCGGCCTTGCCGCCGTGCTGCTCGGCACGAAGACCGGCCGGTCGATCACCAGCTCCGCGGCCAAGATGGGCGGCCTCGCCCTGATCGGCGGCCTCGCCTACAAGGCGCTGCAGAACTACCAGGCCGGCAAGCCCCTGCTCGACCTGCAGGGCGCGGCCAACACGCTCCCGGGCCAGCCGCCGGCGCTGCCGGCCCCGACCGCCGAGCAGGAACGGGCGTTGCGCCTCGTCCGCGCCATGATCGCGGCGGCTTCCGCCGATGGCATTGTCGATGCCACCGAACGCGCCACGATCGCCGGCAATCTCAAGGCGGCGGGGCTCGACGCCGAGGCGGCGCAGTTCCTGGAGCAGGAATTCGCCAACCCGGCCGATCTTTCCACCCTCGCCGCAGGCCTGAGCACGGCGGAGGAGGCGGCGGAGGTCTATGCCGCCGCGCGGCTGGCCATCGATCCCGACCTCAAGGAAGAGCAGGATTTCCTCGCCGCCCTCGCGCGCAGCCTCAACCTCGAGCCCGGCCTCGTCGCCCATATCGACGCGGCCGCCGCCTCCGCCAAGGGGTGAGCCTGCGTTGCCGGAAGCGCCCGCCCCGACGCAGGAACCCCGCCCCTGGTATGCGCGGATCGACTGGGGCCTTGCGATCGTCGCGATCCTGTCTTTCGGCTCCGCCGGCTATGTTCTGGTCAAGGAGGGGCCGACCCTCTGGCTGCAGATCCTGATGGAGGATGCCTGGCTCTTCGCCAGCATCCTCCCCAAAGTGGCGCTTGGCTGCCTGATCGGCGCCTTCGTGCGCCTGCTCATCGCCCGCGAGATGATCGAGCGCTATGTCGGCCGCGGGTCGGGCCTGCCCGGCCTCGCCATTGCCGGGCTGATCGGCATGCTGTTTCCGGCCGGCCCCTTCACCATCTTCCCGCTGGCCGTGGTGCTGATGGCCAGCGGCGCGGATCGCGGCGCGGCCATCGCCTTCATTTCCGCCTGGCTGCTGGTGGGCATCAACCGGGCGATCATCTGGGAAATGCCGTTCTTCGGCACGGATTTCGTGCTGTTCCGCTTCCTGCTCTCGATGCCCATGCCGATCCTGCTCGGCCTGATGGCGCGGGCGCCCGTCTTCGAGCGGCTTGCGCCCACGCCGAAAGCCCCGGAACGGCCGGAGGATGCGGCGTGATCATCGCCTTCTTCACCGCCCTGCTCTTCCTCATCGCACTGGCCCTCGGCACCGTGGCCTGGCGGCGCGGCCGGCCGCTTTTCGACAAGGGCCTCGCCGATGCCCGCTCGCAGTTCCTGCATCTGCTGCCGCGCCTGCTGATCGGCATTCTCGGTTCGGGATTCCTGGCCCATCTGCTGCCGCGCGAGACCGTGCTCGCCTGGTTCGGCCCGAATTCCGGCTGGACCGGCACCCTGCTCGCCACGATTGCCGGCGCGCTGACGCCCGGAGGGCCGGTGGTCGGCTATGCGCTCGGGGCGGCGGCATTGAAGGCCGGCGCGGATTTCGCACAGGTCATCGCCTATGTCACGGCCTGGTCGCTGCTGACGCTGAACCGGATGCTGACCTGGGAAATGCCCTCGATGCCGATGGGGCTGATCACCGTCCGGGTCATCGTCTCGCTGCCGCTGCCCTTCCTCGCCGCCTGGCTGACGATGCTGGTGCGCTGACGCATCCGCCCGCAAAGTGGCAACCGGTTTGCGGAGAAAGCGGATGCGGGCAAAAAAAGACCATCCGCCCGCAAAGTGGCAACCGGATTGCGGAGAAAGCGGATGCGGGGAGAGTAGCTCTCCCCCTCACCCCGCCCTTCAGGCCAGCCAGCGCTTGCGGCGCTTGTAGCTCTTCACCTCGCGGAAGGACTTGCGGTCGCCCTCGGACACGCCGAGATAGAATTCCTTGACATCCTCGTTCTCGCGCAGCGACTTCGCATCGCCGTCCATCACGATGCGCCCGGTTTCCATGATGTAGCCGTAGGTGGCGTATTTCAGGGCCATGTTGGTGTTCTGCTCCGCCAGCAGGAAGGACACACCTTCCTTGGCGTTGAGATCCTTCACGATCTCGAAAATCTCCTCGACGATCTGCGGCGCGAGGCCCATCGAAGGCTCGTCGAGCAGGATCATCTTCGGCCGCGACATCAGCGCCCGGCCGATGGCACACATCTGCTGCTCGCCGCCGGACGTGTAGCCCGACATGGACTTCATGCGCTGGCGCAGACGCGGGAAATAATTATAGACCATCTCCATATCGCGTTTGATCGCCGCACCGCCATCGCGACGGGTGAAGGCGCCCGTCAGCAGGTTTTCCTCGATGGTGAGATGGCCGAAGCAATGCCGGCCCTCCATCACCTGGATGCAGCCGCGGCGGACGAGATCAGCCGGGCTCATCGCATCGACGCGTTCGCCCTCGAAGATGATCGACCCCTTGGTGACATCGCCGCGCTCCGCCTTGAGCAGGTTCGACACGGCCTTGAGCGTGGTGGTCTTGCCGGCACCGTTCGCGCCCAGCAGGGCCACGATGCCCCCGCGCGGCACGGTGAGGGAAACACCCTTCAGCACCAGGATCACGTGGTCGTAGATGACCTCGATATTGTTGACCGACAGGATCGGCTCGGTCACATCGGCGGCATTCTGCATCACGCGCTCCGGTTGAGGCGGGTTGACAACGGGGGACGGGAGAATGGGGCGGGCCGGCGGCCCACCCCGGTTTTCAGAACCGCAGGCTTACGCCGGCGCGTCGCAGGCTTCGGTGCGCTTCGGCCAGCCGGCATCCTTCGAGACATATTCCTTGGCCGCTTCCTCGATGAGCGGACGGACGATGTTCTTGAGCGGCTCGATCCAGTCCGAGGCCTTCACATACTTGGTGCCATCCCATTGCGAGACAAACACCTTGTTGTGGCCGTTATGGTCGGTGCAGGTCACCTTCACCGGCGCGGCGAAGCCTTCCATGCCCATTTCCTTCAGCCGGGCTTCGGTGATGTTGAGCGCTTCGAGGCCCCGGCGCACATCGGCCCCGTTGACGGCCTTCTTGCCGGTGAGGCGCTGGGCCGTGCGGATGGCCTCGGCGATCAGCATCGAGTTGTACACGCCGCGATTATAGAGGTTCTCACCCACCTGCTCGCGCTTGGCCTGGCTGAGATTCTTGTCGAAAACGTGCTTCAGGATGTCCTGCATCACCGGGAATTGCGCCCCGGTATTGTGGAAGTTCAGCGTCTTGTAGCCCTTGGCGCCGGCTTCGCCCGCACGGGCATCGTCATCACCGCCGGCCCACCAGACCCCGACCAGCTTGTCGATCGGGAAGCCGTTCTTCACCGCTTCCTTCACGGCCGTCGGGTTCATGGCACCCCAGCCCTGGTTGTAGATCCAGTCCACGCGGTCGCGGCGGATCGACAGCCAGACCGAGCCCTGGTTCTGCATCTGGGCAGCCGGCACCGGATAGAGCTTCAGGTTGAAGCCATATTCCTTGGCCAGGGCCTCGAGAACCGGGATCGGCTCCTTGCCGAACGGCGCATCCAGATGGATCAGGCCGATCGTCTTGCCCTTGAGGTTGCCGCCTTCCGCCTGCAGCACGTGGCGGATGAACACCGAGGCGCCATCCCAGTAGGTGACCGGCGGGTTGAAGACCCACGGGAAATTGGTGCCGTCCGCCGAGGCCGAGAGGCCATAGGCCATCGAGAGGATCGGAACCTTGTCGACCGCCGCCTTGGGAATCAGCTGCAGAGTGATGCCGGTCGAATAGGGATTGTAGAGGACCGGGTTCTTGCCCTTGGTCGATTCATAGCATTCGACACCCTTCTTGGTGTCGTAGCCCGTCTCGCATTCCTCGATGATGATCTTGGCCCCGCCGATGCCGCCATCGCGCTGGTTCAGCATCTCGAGATAGTCGCGCATGCCGTTGGCGATATGGATGCCCGAACCCGCGAACGGCCCCGTGCGGTAGGTGAGCAGCGGCACATAGACCGTGTCCTGCGCAACCGCAGGCGCGGCCAGCGAGGCGAAGCCTGCCGCCGCCAGCGCTGTGAGCGTGAGTTGACGTAACATGTGCACTTCCTCCTTTGCTCCGGCCCTTTTGCGGGCCTCTTTCGCTTCCCGGTGGCCGGTGCCGCCGGGCATTTCTCAAGTCCGTTTCCTCAATAGGGGAACGGCCAGGTTCTCAGTTTCTGCTTCGTGATCTGCCAGAGGCGCGCCAGACCATGCGGCTCGACGATCAGGAAGAAGATGATCAACGACCCGACAAAGAGGTGGTTGATATGTTCGGCCGTGGCGCCGGCCAGCGGAACGCCGATCGCGGGCAGCCCGAATTTCAGGATGATCGGCACGATGTTCAGCAGGGCCGCGCCGAAGAAGCAGCCGATCAGGCTGCCGAGGCCACCAATGATGACCATGAACAGGATGTTGAAGCTCTGGTTGATGTTGAACGCATCCGAAGCCTCGCCGCCGCCATACCAGAGGAACATCATGCACGCCCCGGCGACGCCGCAATAGAAGGACGACATGGCGAAAGCCGTCAGTTTGGCCGGCAGCAGCCGGATGCCCATCAGCTCGGCGGCGATATCCATGTCGCGCACGGCCATGAAGGTGCGGCCGATCCGCCCGTGCAGGATGTTCGACGCCACCCAGGTCATCAGCACCACGATCCCGAGCAGCACGAGATAGCGCGTCGTCGGCGTCGCATTCGCCCCGGTGATCGCCACGCCGAACAGCGTCCGTGTCGGCACTTCGATCGCGCCCGAGGCATTGTAGTTGAACAGCCACGGCACGCGCACGAAGCACCATTCGAGGAAGAACTGCGCTGCCAGCGTCGCCACCGCAAGGTAGAAGCCCTTGATCCGGAGCGAGGGCAGGCCGAACAGCGCCCCGATCGCGGCCGAGAACACCCCGGAAGCGAGGATCCAGATGATGATGTTCACGTTCGGGAAATAGGTGGTCAGCTTGTAGCAGGCGAAGGCGCCCACGCCCATGAAGGCGCCGGTGCCGAGCGAGATCAGCCCGGTATAGCCGGTGACGATATTGAGCCCCATCGCCGCCAGACTGAAGACGAGGAACGGGATCATCACCGTCGAGATGAAGAAGTTCGACCCGAAGATCGGGATGATCACCGCCGCCGTCAGCAGGATGAGGCCGATGCCGATCCGGTCCTGCAGGATCGGGAACACCGCCATATCGGCCGAGTAGGTCTTCTTGTATTGGCCCGCCTCGCGGTAGAACATGGGTCAGACTCCGTCTGGAAGGCCGAGGGGAAAGGGCAGTCGGCAGAGAGCCCTGCCGCCAACATCCGATTGCCGAGTGCCGAGCGCCGATTGCCGCATCGTCAGATCCTCTCGATGATCTTGTCGCCGAAGAGGCCCTGCGGCCGGACCATCAGGAAGCCGAGCGCGATCACATAGGCGATCCAGTTCTCGATGCCGCCGCCGACCAGCGGGCCCCAGTAGAATTCGGCCAGCTTCTCGCCGATGCCGATGATCAGCCCGCCGACAATCGCGCCGGGGATCGAGGTGAAGCCGCCGAGGATCAGCACCGGCAGCGCCTTGAGCGCGATGGTCTGCAGCGCGAAGGACACGTCCGAGCGCGCGCCCCACATGATGCCGGTGATCAGTGCCACGATGCCGGCGGCGAACCACACGATCGCCCAGATCTGGTTCAGCGAGATACCGACCGAGAGCGCCGCCTTGTGGCTGTCGGCCACCGCGCGCAGGGCCCGGCCGATCCGGGTATACTGGAAGAACACGGCCAAAGCCGCGATCATGATCGAGGCGATGACCGCCGCCGCGATGTCGATCTTCTGGAAGGTCACGCGGCCGCCCAGCATCGCCACGTCGATGGCGCCGCGCGGCAGGCCCAGTTCCTCGGTGATCATCTGCTTCGGCTCGCCGCCGAAGATGAATTCGCCGATGCCGATCAGCACATAAGTGAGCCCGAACGTCGCCATGAAGAGGATAATGTCGGGCTGGTTGACCAGCGGCCTCAGCACCACCCTCTCCACCGCCACCGCGAGCGCCAGCATCACCCCGAGCGTGAGCAGAACCGCCAGCCAGGCCGGAACGCCCTTCTCGTGCAGCCCGACCAGCGTCAGCCCGGCAAACACCACCATGATGCCCTGCGCGAAATTGAACACGCCGGACGCCTTGAAGATCAGCACGAAGCCGAGCGCGATCAGCGCATAGAGCACCCCCGAGACGAGGCCTTCCCACAGGGTCTGGACCAGCAGGTCGGGCATGGCGCCCATCTGCAGGAACGGATCGATGAAAACCTTGAACAGAAGATCCATGCCCGCCCCCGTTAATGCGCGACGCCCAGATAGGCATCGATGACCTTCTGGTTCTTTTTCACTTCGTCCGGCGTGCCGTCGGCGATCTTCTGGCCGTATTCGAGCACGACCACCCGGTCGGACAGGTCCATCACGACGCCCATGTCATGCTCGATCAGCGCGATCGTGGTGCCGTATTGCTCCTTCGTGTCGAGGATGAAGCGGCACATGTCCTCCTTCTCCTCGAGGTTCATGCCGGCCATCGGCTCGTCCAGCAGCAGCAGTTCCGGCTGCATGGCGAGCGCCCGGCCCAGCTCCACCCGCTTCTGGAGGCCATAAGGCAGCTTGCCGACCGGCACCTTGCGGATATGCTCGATCTCGAGGAAGTCGATGATTTCCTCCACGAATTTCCGGTGCTCGATTTCCTCGCGCATGGCCGGGCCATGCCGGAACAGATGCCAGAAGAACGGCGTCCGCATCTTCAGGGTGCGGCCGACCATGATATTGTCGAGCGTCGTCATCCCCTTGAAGAGCGCCACGTTCTGGAAGGTCCGCGCAATGCCCTGCGAGGCCGCCACATGGGGGCGCATCTTGCTCCGCGTCTGGCCGCGATAGGTGATCCGGCCCTCCTGCGGGTGGTAGAAGCCGTTGATGACGTTGAGCATCGAGGTCTTGCCGGCGCCGTTCGGCCCGATAATGGCCCGGACCTCGCCCTTCCGGATATCGAACGAGACATCGGTGATGGCCTTCACGCCACCGAAGCGGAGCGTGACATTGTCCACTGCCAGAAGGGTTTCGCCCGGGGCGATGTCCTGCCGGAACTCGGAATGGTTCATGGCGTTCATGGGTCCCTCCGGCGGTTTCAGGCGGCGCGGGCCGGCATGGCGGCCGGGGTGGAGACCGGCACGACCCTGGCATCCATGACGCGCACCCGCGCCGAGATCACGCCCTTGCGGCCATCCTCGAACGTCACCTCGGTCGAAATATCCGCCTCGGTCGAGCCGTCATACAACGCCGTGACAAGCGGCCCGTAACGATCGGCGATGAAGCCGCGTCGCACCTTCTGGGTCCTTGTCAACTCGCCGTCATCGGCATCCAGTTCCTTGTGCAGCACGAGGAAGCGCCGGATCTGGGCATGCGCCATCATCGGCTCCTCGGCCAGCTGGCGGTTCACCTCAGCCACATGCCCGGCAATGATGTCATAGACCTGCGGATGTCCGGCCAGTTCCTGGTAGGAACCATAGGACACGTTGTTCCGCTCGGCCCAGTTGCCCACTGCCGTCAGGTCGATATTGATGAAGCAGGTGACAAATTCCTCGCCCTGGCCGAAGGCAACAACCTCACGGATATTCGGGAAGAACTTGAGCTTGTTCTCGAGATATTTCGGCGCGAACAGCGCGCCGCTGCGCAATTTGCCGACATCCTTGGCCCGGTCGATGATGCGGAGCTGGCCATCCTTCTCGAAGAAGCCGGCATCGCCCGTGCGGACATAGCCATCCTCGGTCATCGCCTCGGCGGTCTTTTCCGGCTCCTTGAAATAGCCGATGAACTGGCCCGGCGACTTGTAGAGAACCTCGCCATTCTCGTCGATGCGGATCTCGACATTCGGCGTGGCGGGGCCGACGCAGTCCGCCCGCACCTCGCGGTCGCCCTGCACGGTCACGTAGAGGAAGGCCTCGGTCTGGCCGTAGAGCTGCTTCAGGTTGAGCCCGATCGAGCGGTAGAACGAGAACAGTTCCGGCCCGATCGCCTCTCCCGCCGTGTAGGCGATGCGGATCGTCGTCATGCCGAGCACGTTCTTCAGCGGACCGTAGACGAGCACCTCGCCGAGCGCATAGTTGAGCCGGGCGCCGAGCGGCACCGGCTTGCCGTCGAGGATCTTCTCGCCCCATTTCTTGGCCACGCCGAGATAATAGTGGAACATCTTCCGCTTCAGCCAGCCGGCATCCTCCATGCGGATCATGATGCGGGTCAGCATGCTCTCGTAGACGCGGGGCGGCGCGAAGGCGAAGGTCGTGCCGATCTCGCGCCGGTCCTCGACCGCCGTCTCCGGGCTTTCCGGACAGTTGATCGTGAAACCGGCCACCAGCGCCTGCGCGTAGTTGAGATAATGGTCGCCCACCCAGGCCAGCGGCAGATAGGCGATGACATTGTCGCGGTCGGTCAGCCGGTCGAATTCCACCGTGTCGGTCGCCGCCTTCACGCAGCCCCCGGCCGAGAGCATCACGCCCTTCGACCGCCCGGTCGTGCCGGACGTGTAGAGGATCACCGAGGTGTCGCTGCCCTTGCCCGAGGCAATGGCCTCGTCCAGCCGTTTCACGGCGGCCGGGTCGCTCAGCAGGATGCCCGCACCCTGCGCGATCACCGCGTCGATCGCCTGCAGGCGGGAATGATCGTAATCCCTCAGGCCACGCGGTTCGTCATAGAAGACGATCTCGATCTTCGGCAGGCGGTCGGCCACGCCGAGGATCTTGTCGACCTGCTCCTGGTCCTGCACGCAGGCGAAGCGCACCTCGGCATGGTCGAGCACATAGGCCATCTCGTCGGCCACGGCGTCGGAATAGACCGGCACCGGGATCGCCCCCACCGATTGCGCCGCCATGATGGACCAGTAGAGTTTCGGGCGGTTGGTGCCGATAATGGCCACCTTGTCGCCGCGCTGCAGGCCATGCGCCATCAGGCCGAGGGCATAGCAGCGCACCTGCCGCGCCACATCGGCCCAGCTCCATTCCCGCCAGATGCCGAGATCCTTGTGGCGCATGGCCGGGCGATGCGGCCGGACAGCCTCATTGCGGAGAAGCAGTTTCGGAAACGTGTCCAACTCGGCGGTGGCATCTGCCGTCACGCACGCTCTCCCTCGATCTGTTTCGACCCCGATGCGAAATTTCGTTGAATTCCGCTTTTTCTTGCCTTCACGTTCGCAGCACAGGCCCGATTGCGCAAGATGGGCCTTGACAGACATGCCGGTCTTTTGGTCTTAAGCTATCAAGCCTGCGCGTCATTTTTGCTCAAGACGCCAAGGTTTCCCGCAACATCGTTGTCCTGCTGGCCTCCCTCGCCCGGGGTGGCGCGGCGTTCGGTCGCGTGGTCAGCTGCCGGAATTGCCGAACCGGACGAGATCCAGCCAGTCCCGGATCGCGATTCCGCCACGCTCGACCTGCAGCACCTTCGCCTGTTCGAGCACCTTGAGCGACTGGTTCGTCACCTGCCGCGACAGGCCCGAAAGAAGGCCGATCTCCTCCTGCGTGATCGCGAGATGGGTGCCGACGCCCGGATTGACCCGCGGATTGAAGATGCTCGCCAGCGCCCGCGCCACCCGGCCGGTTGCATCGAGCATCCGGTCATTCTCGACCTGGCCGATGAACTGGCCGAGCCGCTCGTTGAACTGGTGCACGAGGAAGCGGTTGAACCCGACGCTGTGCTCGAACAGCCAGTTGAAGGTCGGCAGGTCCATCAGCATCAGCCGGGATTCGCGCAGGGCCACGAGATCGTAGCGCCGCGGCTCGTTCTTCAGCAGGCTCCCCTCGCCGAACCACGCCCCGGCCGCCAGCCCGGCAAGGCTGACCTGCTTGCCGGAATCCGACACGGTGGAGAGCTTGACGAGGCCGGACACGACCCCGCCCCAGCAATCGAACCGGTCGCCCTGATGGCAGATGTAATTGCCCTTGCCATAGGTGCGCTCGACAATGCCGCGACGCGCCTTTTCCGCCTCTTCCGGGGTCAGGTCGCGGGCCCAGGCCGCCATCTGTCGAAGGGCATCGAGAGAAATCACGTGAGATCCCGTCCTCTGGCAAAGACCTGTCCGTTTAGGTCCGGAGCCGCGCGACGACTATCGCGCCCGGCTCCCCGGGTGGCAACCGCTCCGAAGGGCGGAGCCGGTCACTCCGCCGCGAGTTGCGCCGGCGCGTCCGGGTTCCGGAAACGGGCCAGCAGGCTGGCCTCGCGCCGGTCCGTCTCCGCCGCATTCCGCGCCCGGACATGGCCGAAGCCGCGGATCTGCTGCGGCAGGCCGGCAATCTCGACCGCCAGCGCATGGTTGCCGGCATCGAGCGCGGCGAGCAGCGATTCGATCGTCTCCCGGTAACGCCCGATCCGGGCACGCTCGTCGCGGCGCTCCGCCGTGTAGCCGAACGGGTCGAGCCGCGTGCCGCGCAGGCCCTTGAAATGCTGCAGCATCCCGAAGGCCTTCATCATCCATGGCCCGAAGGTGATCTTGCGCGGATGGCCGCTGGCCGGATCGACCTTGGCGAGGAGCGGCGGCGCGAGATGGAAGGTCAGCCGCATGTCCTCGCCCTCGAAGGCATCCTTCAGCTGGCGGGCAAAGGCGGTACCGGCATAGAGGCGTGCCACCTCGTATTCGTCCTTGTAGGCCATCAGCTTGAACAGGCTCCTGGCCACCTGCTCGGTCAGCGCGGTCGTGCCGGGCACCGCCTTCGCCTCGGCCGCACGGACCGTCTCGACGAAGCGGCGATAGGTTTCCGCATAGGCCCTGTCCTGATAGCCGGTCAGGAATTCGACCCGGCGGGCGATGGCCTCGTCGAGCGTGGCGGCAAGGCCTGCGCCCGGCATGGCCTGCGCCTTGGCCACAAACCCCCTGGCGAGTTCGGGATCATGCGCCACCGCCCGGCCCCAGCGGAAGGCCTCGCGGTTCATCGCCACGGCCTCGCCGTTGAGCTCGATGGCCCGCTCGAGCGAATCGGCATGCAGCGGCACCGCCCCGCGCTGGAACGCATAGCCGAGCAGGAACATGTTCGCCGCGATCGACTGGCCGAACAGCGCGGTGGCGATCGTGGTTGCGTCGAGGAAATGCGCCAGCGGCTGGCCGGATGCATCCTTGCCGGCGGCCGAGGTGATACCCCGGCGGAGCCGCTCGGTCGGCAGCGAATAATCCGGGTTGCGGGTGAAATCGCCCGGCAGCACTTCAGCCGTGTTGACAACGAAGAACGTCTCGCCCGGCTTGACGCTGGCCAGCACCTTCTTCGAACCGGAGACTACAAGGTCGCAGCCGAGCACGAGGTCAGCCATCCCGGCCGAGACGCGGATGGCGTGGATATCCTCCGGTGTCTTCGCGAGGCGGATATGGGAGAACACTGCGCCGCCCTTCTGCGCGAGGCCGGCCATGTCGATCATGCCGCAGCCGCGCCCCTCGAGATGCGCGGCCATGCCGAGGATGGCGCCGATCGTCACCACGCCGGTGCCACCGACCCCGGTGACGATGGCGGCCCAGGCGGCCTTGTCGAGATCGGGGATCGCCGGTTCCAGCAGGCGCGGCAGCGCCGTGCCCTTGCTCGAGCCGGCAAGCTTGCGCGGCTTCGCACCGGAGACGGTGACGAAGGACGGGCAGAACCCGTCAAGGCAGGAGAAATCCTTGTTGCAGCTCGACTGGTCGATCCGGCGCTTGCGGCCGAATTCCGTATCCACGGCCTGCACGGACACGCAGTTCGAGGCCTTGCCGCAATCCCCGCAGCCTTCGCAGACCAGCTCGTTGATCAGCACGCGCTTGTCCGGATCCGGATAGAGCCCGCGCTTGCGGCGGCGGCGCTTCTCGGCGGCGCAGGTCTGGTCATAGATCATGACCGTGACGCCCGGGATGCCGGCCAGTTCCTTCTGAACCGGCATCAGCTCGGAGCGGTGATGGAAACTTACCCCGGCGGGCCAGGTATAGTTCGGGCCGTACTTGTCCGGCTCGTCCGAGACAACGGCGATCCGCTCGACGCCTTCCGCCCGCACCTGCCGCGCGATCATGTCCGGCGTGAGATTGCCCTCGTGATGCTGCCCGCCGGTCATGGCGACGGCATCGTTGAACAGGATCTTGTAGGTGATGTTGGTCCTGGTCGCGATCGCCCAGCGCAGGGCCAGCACGCCGGAATGGTTGTAGGTGCCGTCACCGAGATTCTGGAACACGTGGTCGCGCGTCGAGAACGGCGCCTCGCCGATCCAGTTGGTGCCTTCACCGCCCATCTGGGTGAAGCCCTCGGTCTCGCGGTCCATCCACTGGACCATGTAATGGCAGCCGATGCCGGCATAGGCGCGGCCGCCTTCCGGCACCTTGGTCGAGCTGTTATGCGGGCAGCCCGAGCAGAAATACGGCGTGCGGGTGGCGAGATCGACCGTCTCGGTCAGCACGCCCTGCGCGCGGCGGATGCGCTCGACACGCTGCGCGAGATCCGCATCATCCTGCCGCGCAAGCAGGCGCGATCCGATGGCGATGGCGATGTCGTTCGGATCGAGCGCACCCTTGACCGGGAAGAGCCACTGGCCCTGCTCGTCCTTCTTGCCGACGACGACCGGCTGGTATTTGGAGCCATACAGCTCCTCACGGACCTGCACCTCGATCAGCGAGCGCTTCTCCTCGACCACCATGCAGAGATCGATATCCTGCACGAAATCCTTGAGGAGCTCCGGATCGACCGGCCAGGGCGAGGCCAGCTTGAGCAGCTTGAGGCCCAGCCTGTCGGCCTTCGCGGCATCGATGCCGAGATTGTCGAGCGCCTGCATCACGTCGAGATAGTTCTTGCCGACCGAGATGATGCCCATCCGGGGCTTCCGTCCGCCGGTATAGATCATCTTGTCGAGCTTGTTGGCCCGGAAATAGGCCAGCACGGCCGCGCGCTTGTATTCGTGCAGCCGTGCCTCCTGCTCGAGGAAATTGTCTTTCGGGCGGATATTGAGCCCGCCCGGCGGCATCTCGAAATCATTCGGGATGGCGATGGAGACACGGTCGATCCGGCCATCGACCGAGGCGGTCGATTCGACATTGTCCTTCACGCCCTTCACCGCCACCCAGACCCCGGCATAGCGGCTGAGCGCGAAGGCATGGAGGCCGAAATCGAGGATCTCCTGCACCCCGGCCGGGTTCAGGATCGGGATCATCGTGTCGACGAAGTTGAACTCCGTCTGGTGGGCGTTGGTGGAGCTTTCCGCTGTATGGTCGTCCCCCGAAAGGCAGACGACGCCGCCATATTTCGATGAACCCGCCATGTTGGCATGGCGGAACACGTCGCCCGTCCGGTCGACGCCCGGGCCCTTGCCATACCACAGCGCGAACACGCCCTGATATTTGCCCTCGCCGCGCATTTCCGCCTGCTGCGTGCCCCAGCAGGCCGTGGCCGCGAGATCCTCGTTGAGGCCGGGCTGGAAGACGATCTCGTGCCGCTTGAGCTGCTTGCCGGCCCGGAAGAGCTGCTGGTCGAGCCCGCCCAGCGGCGAGCCGCGATAGCCCGAGACGAAGCCTGCCGTGTTGAGCCCGGCCCGGCGATCCCGCTCCTGCTGCATGAGCAGCAGCCTGACCACCGCCTGCGTGCCGGACAGGAACACCTGCTCGGCGGCGAGGTCATACTTGTCGTCCAGCGTGACATCCTTCAGCGGAACAGGCTTGCCCATCCGGCATTCTCCCTTGCCATTCCCGGCGCCTTCGTCTCACGGCCATCGCGAGTGTGCGCGCTTCTTGTCCCTTCGTATACGTCAGCAATGCTGACCTTTTCAAGAGGGAGTTTCGAAAGGATCGAAAGTGACCTATTTTTGCCGTAAAGCCTGATAAGGGTGCCCGTGGTTGCGAGGCAGCGACCAGAGACATCAAAAATGCGCGTGTTTTGAAGCGCCCGCAACGTCAATCACCCACAGCAAACTCCAATGCAGGCGCCCGGCTCCGAAGTGACAGTCGAGATCACCCGTTCCAGCCCGTTGACTTCATTCGTGAGCCCCGTCCTGAGCCTCCCCGCTTGGGGCGTTACCCAGGGGCATGGCAGCTTCCTGACGTTTGATTTTGGAGTGCCCCAGCTCGTCGTCAACGAATACAATTCGGTAAAACGCGGGTTGAAAACCTCGGCCCAGGAACGCGGCGATTGGCACCTTTGGATTTACTGCTGCCATTGGTGCATCCGTCTCGACGGGATGCAACTTGCTTGGAGCGAAGACACGCGCGAATTGATCGGGGGCATCTCGTCCAGATTGAATGGACTGAAGCTGATGGAAGTAACGGTCGATCCGGAACATGGCACTTCCACCTTCGCTTTCGAATCAGGTTTCACAGTCGAGACTTGGCCCTATGACGATGAGCCGGAATTCGAGCAGTGGATGTTCTTCTCTCGAACGGACGTTTTCACGTACAGGGCCGACGGGGCTTACACCTTCGGCCCGGGCAATACGCCCGAGGAGGCCGTGGAATGGCTGCCACTGCGCTGAAATCTCGCATGCTGCAGGATGCTGCCATTGAGGATTTGCAGCCGGTTCTGCTAAACTCAGTTGGGTAATGGAGGCTCTGCCTGATGTTCCGGCTACCGGCCATTCTGTTCTGGACCACCGCGGCCTTGGCCGGCACCGCGATGCCTGCCGCGGCGCATCCGCATGTGCTGGTGAGCGTGCGGACGGTGGTGATGGCCGATGCTGACGGCGCAATCACCGCCCTCAAGCATGCCTGGACTTTTGACGAGGCCTTTTCCGCCTTCTCGACCACCGGCCTCGACAGGAACAAGGACGGCAAGCTCGACCGCGAGGAACTGGCCGAGCTGGCGCAGGTCAATGTCGAGTCACTCAACGAATACGAGTATTTCAGTTTCCTGAAACAGGGCCGTGCGGCCACGAAATTCGGCGCGGTGAGCGATTATTACCTCAGCCATGACGGCAAGGCGCTGACGCTGCATTTCACGCTGCCGGTCGATGGCGCGAAGCCGAAACTCGCCGAGGCGCGGCTCGAGGTTTATGACCCGACCTTCTTCGTCGCCTTCAGCTTTCAGGAAGGCACCCCCGTCACCGTCGAGGGAACGGCGAAGCCGTGCGAGGCCAAGGTGACGCCGCCGAATCCCGGCGTGATGGCGCGCCTGTCGCAGATGGGCGAGGGCTTCTTCCAGAGCATGGGGCCCAATGCCAATCCGGACTGGGCGATTCCGGTCCGGTTCTCCTGCAAGTGATTGATTTCCTGCACGTGACGCCTCGGAAAAGGCTGCCAATCCGACCGGCCCTGCTTCCCGGCTCCCTCGGCCTGCAGGCCCTTGCGCTGGCCCTGATTGCCGTGCCCGCGCTGGCCCAGACCCGCTCGCCCTTCGGCGCCGGCCCGCCCGCACCGGCGGCGGAAGCCGCGACCGGCCTCGGCGGCTGGCTGCTCGCCCAGCAGGCAGCGTTCCACAAGGCGCTGACAGCCGCCATCGGCGCGGTGGAGACCAGCCCGGCCGCTTTCGCCACCCTGCTCGGCCTCGCCTTTGCCTATGGCGTGCTCCATGCCGTCGGACCCGGCCATGGCAAGGCAGTGATCGCCTCCTACCTGCTCGCGAACGAGCGCGCGCTGAAGCGCGGCATCGGCCTCGCCTTCGCCGCGGCTGCGGTGCAGGCAATCATCGCGCTCGGCATTGTCGGCATCGTCGCCGGTTTCATGGGCGGCACGGCCCGCACCATGAATGCCAGCATCGCCTGGATCGAGAAGGCCGGCTTCACCCTGATCGCGCTGATGGGGCTGTGGCTGGCCTGGCGCAAGGCAAGGCTGCTGTTTGCCGGCTTCACCCATGACCCTGCCTGCGCCGATCCGCTCTGCGGCCACCAGCATGGCGGCGATCCGCGCGCGCTGGCCACCGCCTCCCGGCGCGACCTCGCCCTGATGGCCATCGGCGCCGGAATCCGCCCGTGCACCGGCGCGATCATCCTGCTGGTCTTCGCGCTGTCGAAGGGCCTGTTCCTCGCCGGGGCCCTGTCGGTGATCGTGATGGCGATCGGCACCGCTTTGGGCACCAGCCTTTTCGCGCTGCTCGCGGTCAAGGCCAAGCTGCTGGCCCTCAACCTGATCTCGAAGGGCGGGACAGGCTGGGCCCGGCTTGGCCTTGTCCTCGAAATGCTGGCCGGCCTCGCCCTCGCCGCCCTCGGATTCCTTCTCGTCTGGGGACTGACCGCCGCCGGAAGCTGAAGTCAGAACCCCTCTGCCCGGCCGTCCGAGCGCGGATCATGCCCCGCCTCGATCCGGCCGCGGCTGTCGCGGACCAGCAGCCCGGCATGGCCGAACATATCGGCATAGGGCTTGTCGACCAGCTCGATCTGGTGCCCCGCCCGGTCGAGCTTCTCCAGCACCACCCCGTCGAACCGGTTCTCGACCTTGAGCGTCGCCGAGGGTTTGCCCCAAGTCTTGCCGAACAGGAAACGTGGCCGGTCCAGCGCCTCGGCCACGCTTTGCCCATAGGCGAAAGCCCGGAAGAAGACCTGCGCCTGGAATTGCGGCTGGCCATCGCCACCCATGGCGCCATAGCTCGCGACGCGGCCGTCGTCGAACACGGCCAGCGGCGTGTTCAGCGTATGGAAGGGCCGGCGGCCCGGCTGGAGCGGGTTGAGCGCATCGGGGTCGAGCGAGAAGGCGATGCCCCGGTTCTGCCAGATCAGCCCGGTCTGCGGCAGCACCACGCCCGATCCATACTCCCAATAGAGGGACTGGATGAAGGAGACGGCGATCCCCCTGTCGTCGATCGCGCCCATCCAGATCGTGTCGCCCTCGGCCGAAGGGATCGGCCAGCCGGCGGCACGGTCGCCCTTCACGGCGGCGACCTCCTTCGCGAGCGCCGCCTCCGTCAGATAGCGGGCCGGATCGACGGCGAGATGGTCGAAATCGGTGACCACCCGATCACGGATCGCATAGGCGCGCTTGGAGGCCTCGATCAGCCCGTGCAGATGCTCGAAGCTCTCCGGCCGTGCCTCCGGCAGCCGGGCGAACACGCCATGCAGGATCAGCGAGGCTAGGCCTTGCGCCGGCGGTGGCACGTTGAACAGGCTGGCCCCGGGAATCCGCGTCTGCAACGGCTCGCGCCAGCGGGCGGAATAGGCCTTCAGGTCCTCCCGCGTGACCGGTGAGCCGGCCCGTTCGAGATCAGCGGCAATCTCGCGACCGACATCGCCACGGTAGAAATCATCCAGCCCGGCATGGGCCATCTGTTCGAAAACACCGGCAAGGGCCGGCTGGCGCCGCAGCGTGCCGGCCTTCACCTGGCCGCCATCCTCGGCGAGGAAATGTGTCGCGAAGCCCGGTACGGCCACGATTTCCGCCCGCTCCTTGACGATGTAGCGCCCCTCGCTCTCCGAAACCGGCACGCCCTCCGCCGCATGGCGGCGGGCCGCCGCGAGCAGGTCGGGAACGGGCACCTTGCCCCCGAATGCCGCCGCAAGTTCGAGCGCGGCCTGCCAGCCGCCCACAGCGCCGGCCACGGTCAGCGCGGCATCGGCCCCGCGGACGGGGATCGTCTCGTACCCTTTGGCGCGATACCGGGAGATCGTCGCCTTCGCCCCGGCGAAACCGCAGGCCTCGATGCAGCGGACCTTGCCGTCCGGCGTGCGGATCGTCCAGAACCCGTCGCCCCCGAGGCCATTCATGTGCGGATAGGCCACGGCGATGACGCCGGCCATGGCCACCATGGCTTCGATGGCATTGCCACCGGCGGCGAGGATATCGCGCCCGGCCTCGGCGGCGAGATAATGCGGCGCGGCAACGGCCGCGTGTCCGAATTGGGGTGTAACGGGCATGAGGATCCTGCAGAAAATCACGGTTCGGCAATTGCGCCGGGTTGCCAAACGCTATACCGCTCCCCACCATCAGGAAAGACGCCTTGCACAAGGAAGAGCCGATGGCCGGAAAATCGATGAACCGCCAGAACGCGCTGACCGTGATCTGCGCCACCATCCTCGTCGGAACGGAGATTCTTGCCGCGGCCCTCGCGCTCGGCTGGGCCGTTGGCGGCCTGACAGGCTGGGGCGAGGAAGTGACAATGGGGCTGATCGGCTTGTCGCTCGCCCTCGGGGTCTATCTCTGCTGGCGCTTCGTGAAGGCCGCCCTGAAGGCCGAGCCGGTCTACGAATAACCGCGCGGCCCGGTTGCCCTGGGCCATCTGTTACATTATAACGTCGGGCATGTCGGAACCGACGCCCCTCCTGGTGAACCCTGCCGCCCCCGTCGCTGCCCGTGAACCGGCGCGTGACCAGGCTGGCCATGCCCATCATGGCCACCACCACCATGACCATTCCCATGCGCACGACCATGCCGGCCATCGCCATGCGCCGGCCGGCATCCCGGCCCTGCGGCGGGAACGGGCGGATCCGCCCCGGCTGTCGCTGATGGCGCTCTCCGCCGGACAGCGCCTCCTGCTGGCCTTGCCGCCGATTGCGCTGCTCTGGGCGCTGACCCTCTGGGCCATGCGCGATGGCTGATCCGATTCTCGCCTTCGAGGACCTGACGCTCGGCTATGACCGGCACCCTGCCGTCCATCATCTCGACGGACGGATCGCCCCCGGCACGCTGCTGGCGATTGTCGGGCCAAATGGCGGTGGCAAGTCGACCCTGCTGAAGGGGATCGCCGGCAGGCTGGCACCCTTGTCCGGGCGGATTATCAACACGTTCCCGCACATGGCCTACATGCCGCAGGTCGGCGATCTCAGCCGCGATTTCCCGGTGACCGTGTTCGATCTGGCGCTGACAGGGCTCTGCGGCCGGCGGGGCATGTTCGGCCGGATCTCCCGTTCCGAGCGGGACCGCGCCATCGAGACGATCGGACTCGTTGGCCTGTCCGGCTTCGAGCAGCGCTCGATCCGCACGCTCTCCGGCGGCCAGCTCCAGCGCCTGCTCTTCGCGCGGCTGATGCTGCAGGATGCCCCGCTGATCCTGCTGGATGAGCCCTTCACCGCCATCGACCAGCGCACGATCGACGACCTGCTCGAGATCGTCGCCCGCTGGCATGGCGAAGGCCGGACCATCCTGGCCGTGCTGCATGACCTTGAACTGGTCCGCCACCATTTTCCGGACACCCTGCTGCTGGCCCGCGATGCGCTGGGCTGGGGCCCGACCGCGTCGGTCCTGACACCGGACCGGCTCGAAACCGCGCGGCAGATGGCCGAGGCTTTTGACCGCAGCGCCGCCGAATGTCACCGGGCGGCCTGACATGCTGTACGACCTGCTGCTGGCCCCGTTCGTCGAATTTCCCTTCATGCGCCGCGCGCTGGTGGGCGGCCTCGCCATCTCGCTCGCTGCCGCACCGATCGGCGTTTTCCTGATGCTGCGCCGGATGAGCCTGATCGGCGATGCCATGGCCCATGCCATCCTGCCCGGCGCGGCTCTGGGCTTCCTGGTGGGTGGCCTGTCGCTCGGCATGATGACGCTGGGCGGCCTCGTGGCGGGCTTCAGCGTGGCCATCGCCTCCGGCTTCGTCTCGCGGACGACATTGGTCAAGGAGGATATGGCCCTCGCCGCCTTCTACCTTGTTTCGCTGGCCCTCGGCGTCACCCTGATCTCGGCCAGCCGCTCGAATCTCGACCTGCTGGCCCTGCTTTTCGGTTCGATCCTCGCGCTGGATGATCCAACGCTGATCCTGATCGTCTCCGTGGCCTCCGCGACGCTGGTTGCCCTCGCGCTCGGCTATCGTGGCGTGGTCATGGAATGCCTCGATCCCGGTTTCGCCGCCGGCGTCACCCGCTTCGGCTGGGTGTTCCATTTCGGGTTTCTCACCTTCGTCGTGCTCAATCTGGTCGCCGGGTTCCATGCGCTCGGCACCCTGCTCGTCGTCGGTATCATGATGCTGCCGGCCGGTTCGGCCCGGCTCTGGACAGACGATGTCTCGACCATGATCGCCCTCGCCATCCCCATGGCCATGATCGCCAATCTGGTCGGCCTGCTGGGCTCCTACCATCTCGGCATGGCTTCCGGGCCGGCCATCATCCTCGTTGCCGGCGTGATCTACGGCGTCTCCCTCGCGCTTGGACCGCACGGCATCGTGCGGCGTTACTTCCCCCAGCGTCACCTCGAAGCCTGAAGAACGGAGTGCCTGCCATGGCCAGTCCCACCCTCCATTTTCGTGATGTTATAACCTCTCGTCGGTTACTGCTGGCCGGAGCATTTGTCCTGGCCATGGGACCGGCAATCGCCCTCGGCCAGACCGCACCGGCCAGGCCGCTGGAGGTCGTGACGTCCTTCTCGATCCTTGCCGACCTGACCCGCCAGGTGGCGAAGGAACGCGCGAATGTCACGCCGCTGGTCGGGCCGAATGCCGATGCGCATGTCTACCAGGCGAGCCCCGCCGACGCCCGCAAGGTCAAGGAAGCAGGGCTGATCGTCGTGAACGGCCTCGGCTTCGAGACTTTCATGCCCCGCCTGATCCGCAGTGCCGGCGCCAGGGCCCCGGTTGTCACCGCCACCGCCGGCATCCGTCCGATCAAGGCCGAGGGCGGGCATGGCCATGGCCACAGCCATGGCGCCAATGATCCCCATGCCTGGCAGTCGATCGAGGCGGTGAAGACCTACATCGCCAATATCCGGGACGGGCTGATCAAGGCCGACCCGGCCGGCGAAGCCGCCTATCGCCGGAACGCCGAGGCCTATCTCGCCGAACTTTCGGCCCTGAAAGCGGAAATCGAGCAGGGGTTTGCCATCCTGCCGAAAGAGCGTCGCGTGGCCGTGACCAGCCATGATGCCCTCGCCTATTTCGCGCGCGAATTCGGCTTCACCCTCGAGGCCGTGCAGGGCGTCTCGACGGAGGCAGAGCCCTCTGCGAAGGATGTCGCCCGGATCATCCGCCTCACGCGTGAGACAAAAGCCCGTGCGATCTTCGTCGAGAACATGAACTCGGCCCGGATCGCCGAGCAGATCGCCCGGGAAACCGGCGCGAAAATCGGTGGTACGCTGTTTTCTGATGCATTGTCCGATGAAAAAGGCCCGGCCCCTACCTACATCGCCATGATGCGTCACAATGCGAAGACGCTTCTCGATGCCCTGAAGGCGGAATGACCGTCAGGACTTGAAGCGCTTCGCGTTTCGTTTCAAACACGCCACAACGAAAGCGGCCAGTGCGGCCGCGCGGAAGAGCCATGAGCACCACGATGACGGACAAGATCCCTGTAACGGTCCTGACGGGCTATCTCGGCGCCGGCAAGACCACCTTGCTCAACCGGATTCTCTCGGAACCGCATGGCAAGAAATACGCGGTCATTGTCAACGAGTTCGGCGAGATCGGCATCGACAATGACCTCGTCGTCGGCGCCGACGAGGAAGTCTTCGAGATGAATAACGGGTGCATCTGCTGCACCGTCCGCGGCGACCTGATCCGCATCATCGAGACCCTCATGAAGCGCAAGGGCCGCTTCGACGCCATCATCGTCGAGACGACCGGCCTTGCCGACCCCGCCCCCGTGGCGCAGACCTTCTTCGTGGACCAGGATGTCGGCGAGAAGGCGCGGCTCGACGCCGTGGTCACCGTGGCGGATGCGAAATGGCTCGCGGCCCGGCTGAAGGACGCGCCGGAGGCCAAGAACCAGATCGCCTTCGCCGACGTGATCCTTCTCAACAAGACCGATCTCGTCTCGCCGGAGGAACTGCGCGAGGTCGAGGCGCGCATCCGTGGCATCAATCCCTATGCCCGGCTGCACCGCACGCAGAAATGCCAGATCCCGCTGGCCGAGGTGCTTGATCGCGGCGCCTTCGACCTCGAACGCATCCTCGAGATCGAGCCGGCCTTCCTCGAAGCCGACGACCATCACCACCACGACCATGATCATGAATGCGGCCCGGGCTGCACGCATGACCATCATCACCATGGTCATGATCAACATGGGCATCACCACCATCATGGCGGGCTGAAGCACTACCATGACGAGGAGATGCAATCGGTTTCGATCGCGCATGAAGGGGATGTCGATCCGGAGAAATTCATGCCCTGGATCAATGATCTCGTGCAGGCGGAGGGACCGAGCATCCTCCGCTCCAAGGGCATCCTCGCCTTCGCGAAGGAACCGAAGCGCTTCGTGTTCCAGGGCGTGCACATGATCCTCGACGGTGATTTGCAGCGCGAATGGCGGCCGGACGAGAAGCGCGTCTCGCGGATCGTCTTCATCGGCCGCAACCTCAACGAGGACGCCCTTCGCAAGGGCTTCCTGTCCTGCGTCGCCTGATGCCCGCCGCTCCTGTCCAGACGCTGGTCGACCGCGTCACCACGCTTGCCTTCGACCGGTTTGTCCTCAAGGCCGGCTTCCTCGGCGACGACCTGCTGTTCGTTTTTGCCGATGGCGGCATCCAGCTCGGCCGCGAGGCCGCGCCGCTCCATCCGCATGCGGATTCAATCCTGGTGGCGGCGCATGCCGGCACACGGCTCGTCACCGGCGGCGATGACGGCCGGGTCTTCGAGACCGGGCCGGCCGGCAAGCCGGCCGAGATCGGCAACGAGAAGGGCCGCTGGATCGATGCCGTGGCGATCGGGCCGGAGGGCAGCGCCGCCTGGTCGGCCGGAAAGACGGTCACCGTCCGGGACGGCAAGGGCCGGCTGAAGACGCTGACAGCCCCCTCGACACCGCAGGGCCTCGCCTTCGCGCCGAAGGGTTTCCGTCTCGCCATCGCCCATATCGATGGCGTGACGCTCTGGTTCCCGAATGTCGATGCCGAACCCGAGCGGCTGACCTGGAAGGGCCCGCATCTCGATACGAGCTTCTCGCCCGACAACCGCTTCCTCATCACCTCGATGCAGGAGAACCAGCTCCATGGCTGGCGCCTCGCGGACAAGGGCCATATGCGCATGTCCGGCTATCCCGCCAAGACCCGGTCGTGGTCATGGTCGCATGACGGGCTCTGGCTCGCCACGTCCGGTGCCGAGGCCGCGATCATCTGGCCCTTCGCCAAGGAAGGCCCGACCGGGAAGGCCCCTCGGGAATGCGGCATCCGCCCGGCGAAGGTGACGGCCGTCGCCTTCCATCCGCGCGCGCTGGTCCTTGCCATCGGCTACGAGGATGGCTGGGTGTTGCTGGTCCGCCTGACCGATGCCTCGGAGCTGCTGGTGCGCGCCGGTGGCGACGGCACGCCGATCACGGCACTCGGCTGGGACCGCGACGGCAAGCGCCTCGCCTTCGGCTCGGAAAGCGGCGGCGCCGGTTTGCTCGCCCTGCCGGTGTGACATGCCGCTGTTCTCCGGCCCCTTCCGGAAGAAACCTCCGCGGAATGCGGAAGCCCTCGAACGGGTCCGGGGCTGGTGCCTGTCGGCACTGGGAGGCGAGGCCGATCTCACCATCTCCGAGGTCGAATGCGCCGATCCTGCCTGCCCCGGCCTCGAGACCTTCATCCTCGTGATGCGCCCCGGCGAGGCGATGCAGGCGGCCAAGGTGCGCAAGCCGCTGGTCGAGATCGCTGAGGACGATATCGACGAGGCCCTGCGATACCTGTGAGCGAGGGAACCCCCATGCCGGATGCACGCCCCGTCACGATCCGCAGGTTGGGCCGGGATGACGCCCCCGCCTTCCGGGCGGTGCGCCTGCGCGGGCTGACCGATCATCCCGATGCCTTCACTTCGACCGCGCAGGACTGGGACCTCCCGCTGGAGGCCTATATCGAGCGGATCGAGGCCGGCCATGTCATCGGCGCCTTCGACCCGGAAACCGGAATCCTGCTCGGCCATGTCTTCCTGCCGACCCATCTCGCGACCGGCGTGAAGACCCGCCACAAATGCGAGGTCTGGTCGGTCTATGTCATCCCCGAAGCGCGCGGCCGGCACATCGCCGAGGCCATGCTGGCGCATGCCATCGATCTCGCCCGCAGCCTCGGCTTTGCCTGGCTGAAGCTTCAGGTCGGCGAGCACAATGCCGCCGCGCGCCGGACATACGAGCGTCTCGGCTTCGAGGTCTTCGGGCGCGAGGAGGATTACCTCCGTCTCGAAGACGGACGCTCGATCACCGAGTTGATGATGCAGCGCCGGTTGTAAGCCGGCTCCTGAAAGTGTTCCGGGAACAAAAAAAGGCGGGCCGGAGCCCGCCTGTTCTTACCGGACGAGAATGTTCCGGAACTGCCAGGGATCGGAATAATCCACATCCTCCGGGAACAGTTTCTCGCGGCCGTCGGTCGGCTTCCAATCCGTATAGAAGCCGCGCACCGGGCCGAGATAGGGAAACTGCACTTCGAGGCAGCGCTTGTAATCCATCTCGTCAGCCTCGACGATGCCCGCATTCGGATTCTCGAGCGCCCAGACCATCCCGGCCAGCACGGCCGAGGTCACCTGCATGCCGGTCGCGTTCTGGTAGGGCGCGATCTGCCGCGTCTCCTCGATCGAGAGCTGCGAGCCATACCAATAGGCATTGCGAGAATGGCCGAAGAGCAGGACGCCGAGTTCGTCGATCCCGTCAACGATCTCATGCTCGTCGAGGATATGATGCGTTTCCTGCAGGTTGCCGCCATTGCCGAACAATTCGTGCAGCGAGAGCACCGCGTCATTCGCCGGGTGATAGGCATAATGGCACGTCGGACGGTACACCGCCTTGCCTGCACCGTCCCGGACGGTGAAGAAATCGGCGATCGAGATCGACTCGTTATGCGTGACGAGGAAGCCATACTGGGCGCCGAGCGTCGGGCACCAGGTCCGGACACGGGTATTGGCGCCGGGCTGCAGCAGGTAGATCGCCGCGCCGCAGCCGCTTTCATGCGTGCGGCCGTTCTCGGGCATCCACTTTTCATGCGTGCCCCAGCCGAGCTCTGCCGGCTGCATGCCCTCGGAGAGAAACCCTTCGACCGACCACGTATTCACGAACACATTTGCCGGCTTCGGGTTTTTTGCCCGCTGCGTATCTCGTTCGGCGATATGCACTCCCTTGACACCGGCCCTGTGCATGAGCTGCGCCCAGCCTTCACGGGTTTTCGGCTCCTCGAAATCGAGGCCCATATCGGAGGCGATATTGACCAGCGCCTGCTTCACGAACCAAGAGACCATGCCCGGATTGGCGCCGCAGCAGGAAACCGCCGTTGTGCCGCCGGGGTTCCGGCGCTTGGCGGCAAGCACGGTCTCGCGCAGGGCGTAGTTCGAGCGCGCTGCGGCACCGGCCGAGGTATCCCAGTAGAAGCCCAGCCACGGCTCGACGACGGTGTCGATATAGAGGACCCCGATCTCGCGGCAGAATTCCATGATGTCCAGCGACGAGGTATCGACTGACAGGTTGACGCAGAAACCCTGGCCATCACCCCTGGTGAGCAGCGGCTTCAGCATGTCGCGGTAATTCTCGCGCGTGACGGCCGCCTGGATATAGGTGATCCCGCGCTCGTCGAGCAGGCGCCGGTCGGAATCGTCCGGATCGATCACCACGAACCGCGACCGGTCAAACCGGAAATGCCGCTCGATCAGCGGCAGGGTGCCGCGCCCGATGGAGCCGAAACCGATCATCACGATCGGGCCGGAAATGGTGCCGTGAACTGGCCAGTCGGTCATGGTCGCGGATCTTTCCTCGTGCGTGAGAACAGAAATGTTTCGCCCCGCCTAATGCGGAGCGGGGAGGCCCTCGTCAAGGGCGGAAACGTACGCGTGGCAGTCAGGCGGCCCGTCGATGACCCACCGGCTGCGGCGCCGGCACCAGCGGGATCGCACCCGTCGGCACCACGAAGCCCCGGGCGCCGGCCAACGCACCGGCTTCCAGTTCGAGGCCGAGGAACCGCGCGGGATCCACCGGCCCGGGAAGTTCCAGCCCTGCGGCAAGGGAGCGGTCGAAGCCGAAGCGCCGGTAATAGGGCGCATCCCCGACCAGGATCACGCCCCGATGCCCGATTTCCGCCGCGCGCGACAGCCCGTGCCGGATCATCGCGCCGCCGAGACCCTGACTGCGGAACAGCGGATCGACCGCAATCGGACCGAGCATCAGGGCAGGGCAGTCGCCGGCCTTGACATGCCAGAAGCGCAAGGTGCCGACGACACGGTCATCCGCCCGCGCGACGAAGGCCAGACCATCCGCAGCAAGGCGGCCCTCGCGCAGCCGTTCGCAGGTCTTCGCCCGGCGATTCGGGCCGAAGGAACGGTCAAGCAGCCCCTCGCGGGCGGGAATGTCGAACAGTTTTTCGGTGTCGATAAAGGCCATGGGATGGTCCTCCCTGGCGGAAGCTCCGCCATTGCAAGAGAGAACCCTCGCACCATGAGCGCGGCTACTGCCGCGCCCACGCCGAACGGGAAAGGATGGGGTGGGGTCAGATGACGATCTGGCGCAGGCCGGTCATGCCGTTGAAGTTCTGCGACGAATAGGTCGTCGTATAGGCCCCCGTGCCCTCGATCAGCACCTTGTCGCCGATCTCGAGGCTGAAGGGGAGCAGATACGGCTCCTTCTCGTACATCACATCCGCCGAATCGCAGGTCGGCCCGGCGAGGACGCAGGGAATGAGGTCATCGCCATCCCGCGGGGTGCGGATCGGATAGCGGATCGCCTCGTCCATGGTCTCGGCCAGCCCGTGGAACTTGCCGATATCCAGATAGACCCATCGGAGATCCGAGGGATCATCGGACTTGTTCGAGACGAGCACGACCTCGGCCTCGATGATGCCGGCATTGCCCACCATGCCGCGGCCCGGCTCGATGATCGTTTCCGGAATGCGGTTGCCGAAATGCGCACGGAGCGCCGCGAAGATCGCCTGGCCGTAGGCCTTCACGGCCGGAACGTCCTTGAGATACTTCGTCGGGAAACCACCGCCGAGATTGACCATCGACAGCACGATGCCGCGCTCCGCCATCTCGCGGAAGATCGACGCCGCCGAGGCGAGTGCGCGGTTCCACATCAGCGGGTTGCGCTGCTGCGAGCCGACATGGAACGAGACGCCATGCGCCACGAGGCCAAGGCGATGCGCGAGTTCGAGCACGCGCGGCGCCATTTCCGGAACGCAGCCGAACTTGCGCGAGAGGGGCCATTCCGCGCCCTCGCCGTCGCAGAGGATACGGCAGAACACCTTCGAGCCGGGCGCGGCACGGGCGATCTTCTCGACTTCCGCCTCGCAATCCACCGCGAAGAGGCGCACGCCACGCTCATAGGCCCGCGCGATGTCGCGTTCCTTCTTGATCGTGTTGCCGAAGGAAATTCGCTCCGCCGTGGCACCGGCCGCCAGCACCATCTCGATCTCGCCGATCGAGGCCGTGTCGAAGCACGAGCCGAGCTTGGTCAGCAGCTCCAGGATTTCCGGAGCCGGATTGGCCTTCACGGCATAGAAGACGCGCGTATCGGGCAACGCGCCGGCAAACGCATTGTAATTGTCGCGGACAACATCGAGGTCGATGATGAGACGCGGACCTTCATCACGACGGGTCCGCAGGAACTCGCGAATACGATCAGTCATGGCAGCATCCCCTTCTTGCGGAGCTCTCCCGCATGGGCGATGGACACATGGGACGTCTCGTTCATGCACGCCGCAGGGTGGAAACGCGGCAGGCAATTCCGATCATCCCGTGCCGTGCGGGAACCGGAGAGGTTCCGTTACGGCGGTGACGCTGCGCCGTTGGACGACTTTGCCACGCTGCCATCCGGACGGACGGGCACCGCGTCAAAGAAGCCATCGTTTGGAAGGGGAAAACCCGACCGCACGCCCGGCAAGATGGACAAGCCTCTTCAGTTCGCCGGACTTGGAACCCGGCTGAGACCAAAAAAGCCCGCTCCGTCGTTGCTTTGAGCTGCGTCACCCGCTTCGGGCGGGGCCGCCGGTTCGCCTCCGGCTACTGGTCCGTTCTTCAGGGCTCGACGAAACTCGTCGTCCCCAACGACTGGCGTTTTTCCGGCCTCTTGTCCGGAGATCCGCCGACCAGCACGCAACCACAGGCACGTGCGAAATTGGGCAAGCGCTGTATAGGTCCAACCTTCCGGCGATGCAAGAAAAACCGGACCCCGCCGGAGAAAATTTTTCCGCGGGATTCAGCCCGCTTCCGTGGGCCTCCAGCGGGCCAGCCGCAGCGCGTTCAGCGCCACCGAAATCGACGAAAGCGCCATCGCCGCGCCGGCGATGGCCGGCGACAGATGCCCCAGCACCGCGAGCGGAATCGCCACCGCATTGAACACGAAAGCCAGGAACAGGTTCTCCCCGATTCCCCGCCGGACGCGTCGGGCCAGTGCCACGAACCGGGCAACAAGCCGCGGATCGGGCCGGGCGAGGATCACCGAAGCGGCGCCCTTGGCCACCTCGGTTCCGGTCCCCATCGCGAAGCCGACGCTTACGGCTTGCAGCGCCGGCCCGTCATTCAGCCCGTCCCCGACAAAGCCGAGGACCCGCCCCCCGCTGATCCGCGCCTGCAGCCAGGCAAGCTTGTCCTCCGGCTTCATGGCGCCGAGCGCCATGTCGATCCCGAGCTGGGCGGCAACCCGGTCGACTACCGCCTGCCGGTCACCGGACAGCATCACCGTCTCCAATCCTTCTGCCCGCAACATGGCGATGGCCTCGCCCGATTCGGGGCGGATCGAATCACCGGCCACGAAAATCGCGCGAGCCTGCCCGTCGACGGTGAGAAAGCTGTTCGGCTGCGCCTTGTCGGCCTCGGGCATGCCAGCGAGCAGGGCATCGAAGCGCCCGCCGCCTTCCGCCTGAACAAAGGCCAGCGAACCGAGCCGGACAGCCACGTCGCCGACACGGCCGGCAAGGCCACCGCCGGCTTCCGCCTGCCAGCCCTCGACGGCCGGCACGGCAAGTTGGCGTGCGTCGGCGGCCTTCCTCAAGGCCAGATCGAGCGGATGGTCGGAACGCTCCGCCAGCGCGGCAGCGAGCATGAGGGCGGCATCGGCATCGCCCGCCGCATGGATCGCCAGCAGTTCCGGCTGCCCCCGGGTCAACGTGCCGGTCTTGTCGAAAGCGATTGTCCCGATCCGGGAGCCCGGGTCGAACGCCCCCTGATCCACGACGATGAGGCCGAGCCGCGCACCGGCACGACGCCCGGCCATCAACGCGATGGGGGTGGCGAGCCCGAGCGCGCAGGGGCAGGCCACCACGAGAACGGAGGCGGCGATGATGGCGGCGCGCTCGAACCCCACGCCCTGCAGGAGCCAGAACCCGAAGGCGAGCGCTGCAATGGCCAGCACGGCCGGCACGAAAATGCGCGTGACGAGATCGATCAGCGGCACGCGCCCGGAGGCTCCCGAGCCGGCATCCTCGATCAGCCGGGCCAGCCGGGCGATCCGGGTCTCGTCCTCTACCGCCTCGACCCGGAGGGCCAGAGCGCCCCCGCTGACGACTGCACCGGCCTGCACCCGCTCGCCGGGCCCGCGCCGGATCGGCAGGCTTTCGCCGGTGAGGCTGGATTCGTCGAGGAAAGCCACGCCCTCGACAATCTCGCCATCGACGGGCGACATCCCGCCCGGACGGACCAGGACCACCATGCCCGGCCGGACCTCCCGCCTGGCGACCACCCGCGAGGCTGCCCCGTCCCGGACCTCGACCTGCTCGGGGATCAACGCCTCCAGCGCAACCAGAGCCGCGCCGGCCTCGCGTTTCGCGCGCTGCTCCACCAGCTTGCCCGCCAGCACGAAGGCGATGACTGCGACACTCCCCTCGAAATAGAGCGGCGCGCCATGCGCGGCCGACCCGTCGAACAGGTGCCAGAGGCTGAGCAGGAAAGCCGCGCCCGTGCCGAGCACGACCAGCACGTCCATGGTGGCCGTGCGGCCGCGCAACGCATGCCACGCCTGCCGGTAGAAAGGCCAGGCCCCGAAGGTCTGCACCACGGAAGCGAGGCCAAGCTGCCAGAGCGGCGGAATCCAGTGATGCCCGCCCCCCGCGACGGTCTCCATCACCATCGCGAAGCCGAACGGAACGAAAGCGGCGAGCGAGACGGCCGCCCTCAGGAAAAGCCACCGGGCCGACGCCCGCGCCTCGGCCTCGCGCAGGTCCCGTGCACGCCGCCGCTCCTCGAGCGAGCCACCTCTCGGAAAGGCCCGGTAGCCTGCGGCCTCGATCGCCGCGACAGCCCGGCGCGTGGCCTCGTCCTCCGCCAGCGCATCCCCGGGCATCAGCACGACGCGATCGGCGGCAAGGTCGACCGCGATCGACGAAAACCCGCCATCCCGGGCCAGCATCCGCTCGATGCGTTGCGCACAGGCCGCGCAGGTCATTCCGCCGATATCGAGAGAAAAAGCCGGCTTTGTCATCGTCCTGTCATCGAATTGTGTCGTTCGGTTGGGAGATCCTCTGGTATTTAGCCAGAGTATCGGCGAAACGAAAGCAAACGGCCTTGGGCTTGATCAAGGCCCGGGCATGGGTTCCGGGTGAACCCGACCAAGGGGGCGCAGCATGAAGCATCCTGGACGCAAGTCGATCGGATTCCAGCTTGTCCTGGCGGCGCGGCTGCACCGGACGCGGATGGCGACGCTGCTGGGCGAGATCGGCCTCTTCCCCGGTCAGGAGCAGGCGCTGCAGATTCTCGCACAGAACCGGGATGGCATGTCGATGGGTGATCTTTCGCGCACCTTGCATGTCCGGCCGCCGACGGCCTCGAAAACCATCGCCCGGCTGGCGGCGCAGGGCCTTGTCGAACGCGAGGCCAAATCAGCCGACGGCCGCGTTGTCCGCGTCCGGCTTACCGAGGCAGGCATCGACAAGCTCGAGAAGATCGACGCCGCCACGCTCCAGCTCGAGGCCGAGATCTCCGATATTTTCGACAGCAAGGAGGCCAAGCGGCTGCGCAAGTCGCTGCGGCGGATCACCCGGCAGCTGGGCGATCAGCTCGATCCCGAGCAGGAAGCCGAAGCCCTTGCCGAGGACGAGGCGGACGACACCGAGTAATCCGGGCCACCGGGCGAAATCCTCCCTCCCCCGGTTGAATTGTCCTGCCTGTCAGGCTCTAGTGGAGCCAACGCCGCCGGCTCAGCAGGCGGACAGAACCGTTAAGGGAGAATTCGGGTGTCCGATTTTGAAATCCTGATGACCGGCCCGGTCATGGCCTTGATCCGGGAAGGTCTCGAGGCGCGCTTCACTGTGCACAAGCTGCACGAGATCGCGGACAAGGAAGCGTTTTTCGCCAGCCATCGTGACCGGATCCGCGGCATGGTCGGCGGTTCCGGACATGGCAAGATCGACGCGGCGCTGATGCAACGTTTTCCCAATCTCGGCATCGTCGGCAATTTCGGTGTCGGCTATGACAGCGTCGACGCGGCCTGGGCCGGGAAGAACGGCATTGTTGTCACCAACACGCCGGATGTCCTGACCGACGAGGTCGCCGATCTTGCGCTTGGCCTGCTGATCGCCACCATCCGTCGCCTGCCGCAGGCGGATCGCTATCTGCGCGAAGGCCGCTGGGTCAAGGAAGGTCCGTTCCCGCTCACCGCATCGTTGCGCGAGAAGAAGATGGGCATTCTCGGCCTCGGTCGGATCGGTTCGGCCATCGCCCAGCGCGCGGCTGCCTTCGGGCTGACGCTTGCCTATCACAGTCGCAACCCGAAGCCGGAAATCCCCTATCGCTATTACGGCGATCTGGTCGAGATGGCCCGCGATGTCGACATCCTGATGGTCATCGCGCCCGGCGGCCCGGGCACGAAGGGCATTGTCAGCCGCGCCGTGATGGAAGCCCTCGGCCCGGCCGGAACGCTGGTCAATGTCGCCCGCGGCACCCTGGTCGACGAACCCGCCATGGTGGAACTCCTCGCCTCTGGCAAGCTCGGTGCGGCGGGTCTCGATGTCTTCGAGAACGAACCGCAGGTTCCCGAGGCGCTGTTCGGCATGGAGAATGTCGTGCTGCTGCCGCATGTCGGCTCAGCTTCGCACTATACCCGGAACAAGATGGGCCAGCTGGTCGTCGACAACATCGTCAGCTTCTCGGAAGGCAAGGGCCCGCTGACCCCGGTGTCCGAAACACCCTGGCCGGTCGCGCGCTGACGAAAAAGGGGAGCCGGCGGCTCCCCTTCCTGTTTCGCTCAGGCGATCTCGCCGCCGAGTTCATCCTCGATATGCACCTTGAGGATCTCGTCGAACGTCGCTTCGGCGCGAAAGCCGAGCGCCATTGCCCGTTTCGCATCGAAGTTGCGCGGCCAGCCGGCGACGATCTTCTCGATCACCGGATCGGGCTGGCGGCGGATCCGCGCAACCACCTTCTCCCCACCGACACGGCGCAACGCCTCGATCTGCTCGCCGACCGTGCAGGACAGGCCCGGCATCGTCAGGTTGCGACGCGGGCCGACCTTGGCCGTGTCGATCGTCGCGCCATGGATCAGGAATCCGACGGCGGCGCGCGGCGAGGCATGCCAGTGGCGCACCTCCTCGGAAACCGGCAGCACGGCTTCCTTCCCGGCCAGCGGCTCGCGGCAGATATTCGAGAAGAACCCCGAGGCGGCCTTGTTGGGCAGGCCCGGCCGGACGCAGATCGTCGGCAGGCGGATACCGATCCCGTCGAAGAAGCCCTTGCGCGTGTAGTCGGAGAGCAGCAATTCACCGATGGTTTTCTGCGTCCCATAACTGGTCAGCGGCGTATTGAAGAACTCGTCGCCGATCGCCTCCGGGAACGGCGCGCCGAACACCGCGATCGAGGAGGTGAAGACCACGCGGGGGTGATAGCCGTCGCCGATCCGCCGGATCGCATCGAACAGCATCCGCGTGCCGTCGAGATTGATCCGGTAGCCCTTCTCGAAATCCGCTTCCGCTTCGCCCGAGACGATGGCGGCGAGATGGAAGATCACATCCGGCCGGGACGCCACGAGGCGCTCCGCCCCGCCCGGCAGGGAGAAATCGGAGGCCAGGCATTCCACCTGGAAAGGCGCTGCCTTGGGAGGCTGGGGCATGACGATGTCATGCAGCACGACCCGGCTGACCGGGATTCCGCCAAGACGCCCGTCCCGGGCCAGCCGTTCGGCCAGCTTCCGTCCAACCATCCCGGCGCCACCGAGGATCAGGATCTTCATAGCGCAAAGCCTCCATCCGCAAGATGAATCTGGCCGGTCGTGTAGCTGGCTTCATCCGAACCGAGATAGACCGCCAGCATGGCGATCTCTTCCGCCGTCCCGAGCCGGCCCATCGGCTGCCGGTCGATGAAGGCCTGCCGCACCGCGTCGAGGCTCTGGCCGCTGGCCTTCGCCTGGTCGGCGATCCGCTGGTCAAGCGAGGGCGACTGGATCGTGCCCGGGCAGATCGCATTGGCGCGGATGCCCTTCTTGATGAAATCCGCCGCGACCGCCTTGGTCAGGCCGATCACCGCCGCCTTGGTGGCCCCGTAGACATAGCGGTTCGGGATGCCGCGCACCGAACCGGCGCCCGAAGCGATATTGACGATCGAACCCCGTCCCTTCTCCAGCATGCCCGGCAGGAACGCCTTCGTCATCCGGTGCATCGACTTCACATTGAGATTGAAGGAGAATTCCCAGTCCTTGTCGTCGCAGTCGAGGATCGTGCCGTGATGGACGAAACCGGCCGCATTGACGAGGATGTCGATCGGGCCAACCTTGTCCGCGAACCGTGTCACCGCCTTGTCGCTGAGCACGTCGAGCTTCATCTTCCGCGCCCGGGGGATGGCGTCCAGCGCCGCCCGGTTGATGTCGGTCGCGAAGACCCTGGCCCCCTCGGCCACGAAGGCCATGGCGATGGCCTGCCCGATCCCGGCTCCCGCCGCGGTGACGACCGCCACCTTTCCTTTCAAGCGTCCTGCCATGCTTTGTCCTCCTGTCAGGCCGTGAGGAAGGTCTCGAGGCGAGCCCTCTGGTGGCCGTTGCTGTCGAAATTGTCGGGGTGGAGCCACGCCTGGTAACCGGCGCGCAGGGCCGGCCATTCGCGGTCGATCATCGAATACCAGGCCGTGTCGCGGTTCTCGCCCTTGGCCACCATGTGCTGCCGGAACAGGCCCTCATAGGTGAAGCCGAACCGCAGCGCGGCCCTTTTGGACGGTTCGTTCCGGTCATTGCATTTCCATTCGAAACGCCGGTAACCGAGCGCGTCAAAGGCATGGGCGGCGAACAGATAGAGCGCCTCCGTCGCCACACGGCTCCGGGCGATGGCCGGCCCCCAGAGGATCGAGCCGATCTCGATCACGCCATGGGCGGGGTCGATCCGCATCAGCGTCTGCCGGCCCTCGACGCGGCCGGTGGCCCGGTCGATCACGGCAAAGAAAAGCGGATCCAGCGAGGCCGCGCGGCCCTCGAGCCAGGTCTGGAACGCGGCGCGCTCCATCGGACTCTCGAACAGATAGCGATGGCGCGCCTCGGCGCCCGGCGCCATGGACGCCTCGAAGAGCTGGTCGCCATGCCGCGCAGCATCGAGCGGCTCGAGCCGGCAATAGCGCCCCTCGAGGATGCGCCGTTCCGGCAGCGGACGTGGTGTCCAGTGGGTCAGCTCGCTCATGATGTCGGCCCCAGTCCTTCCGGCAGGATCACCTCGAGCGATTCGCCCGGGCGAAGTTCGGCCCGGAGCGCCGCAGCGATCACCTCGCCCTCCCGGCACCAGGCCTCGAAATCGCCCGCGCTCGCGAAACGGGAGGCCTTCGGATCCTCCTCGTCGAAGATCGAATCGAACTCGTCCATCCAGTCCTCGATCCGGTCGGCAAGCGCCTCGCTGAACCCGGCCTCCTCCGCGCCGATCGCGTCAAAGACGCCATCGGCGGGATCACGGATCCACAGGCCGGATTGCCCGAGCCATTCCGGCATCAACCGGAACTGGCGCGGGGGCCGTTCGGGCTTGCCGGCCATGGCTCAGTGATTGTCCCGCGGCGTACCATGCGTGCGCACGATGCGCTTGTACTTGACCGCCGGCTTGAGAACCATGCCCTCGGCCAGCCCGCCCACCAGCTTGCGCTGGATGTCCTGCCAGGGCGACTGGCTGCGCGGATACTTGTAGCCCCCGTTGGCGGCAAGCTCGGCGCGGCGGCTGTCATACTCTTCCTTCGAGATGAGGATGTCGGCCGACCGCTTGTTGAGGTCGATCCGCACCCGGTCGCCCGAGCGGAGAATGGCAAGGCCGCCGCCGATCGCGGCTTCCGGCGTCGCGTTGAGGATCGAGGGCGAGCCGGACGTGCCGGATTGCCGGCCATCGCCGATGCAGGGCAGCGCCGTGATGCCCTTCTTGATCAGGTAGGCCGGCGGCCGCATGTTCACCACCTCGGCCGCGCCGGGATAGCCGATCGGGCCGGTGCCGCGCATGAACAGGACGGCATCCTCGCCCATCTTGAGCTTGGGATCGTCGATCCGGTGATGGTAATCCTCCGGCCCGTCGAACACGAAGGCCGTGCCTTCGAAAGCCATCGGGTCCTTCGGGTTTTCGAGATAGCGCTTGCGGAACTCCTCCGAGATCACGCTGGTCTTCATGATCGCGCTGTCGAACAGGTTGCCCGACAGGTTGAGGAAGCCGGACTTCGCCTTGAGCGGCTGCCTGAACGGCTTGATCACGTTCCGGTCGGAGGCGAACCTGCCCTTGTTGTTGACGCCGAAGGTCTTGCCGTTGACCGTGAGCGCATCCTCATGGATCAGCCCCTCGGCGATGAGTTCGGCCGCAACGGCCGGAACGCCGCCGGCGCGGTGATACTCCTCGGCGAGATATTCGCCGGCCGGCTGCAGGTTCACCAGCAGCGGAACCTCGTAGCCGATCTTTTCCCAGTCATCATTGTCCAGTTTCACGCCGAGATGGCGGGCAATCGCGTTGAGATGGATCGGCGCATTGGTCGAGCCGCCGATCGCGGAATTCACGCGGATGGCGTTCTCGAAGGCCTTGCGCGTCATGATCTTCGACGGCTTCAGGTCTTCCCAGACCATCTCGACAATGCGCTTGCCGGTCTCGTAGGCCACCTGCTGACGCTCGCGATAGGGCGCGGGAATCGAGGCCGAGCCCGGCAGCGACATGCCGAGCGCCTCGGCCAGGCTGTTCATGGTCGAGGCCGTGCCCATCGTGTTGCAATGCCCGGTCGAGGGCGCCGAGGAGGCGACGAGTTCCACGAACTGCTCGTAGGTGATCTCGCCGGCCGCCATCATGTTGCGGGCCTTCCAGACGATCGTGCCGGAGCCGGTCCGCTCGCCCTTGAACCAGCCATTGAGCATCGGCCCGGCATTGATCGAGATCGCCGGGATATCCACGGTGGCTGCCGCCATCAGGCAGGCCGGCGTGGTCTTGTCGCAGCCCGTGGTGAGCACGACGCCATCGATCGGATAGCCGTAGAGGATCTCGACCAGGCCGAGATAGGCGAGGTTGCGGTCCAGAGTGGCGGACGGGCGCTTGCCGGTTTCCTGGATCGGGTGAACCGGGAATTCCAGCGCGATGCCGCCTGCCTCGCGGATCCCTTCGCGGATGCGTTCGGCCAGCACGATGTGGTGCCGGTTGCAGGGCGAGAGATCCGAACCCGTCTGCGCGATGCCGATGATCGGCTTGCCCGATTGCAGCTCCTCGCGCGTCAGGCCGTAATTCAGATAGCGCTCGAGATAGAGCGCGGTCATGTCCGGATTGGAGGGGTTGTCGAACCAGTCCCGCGATCTGAGCCGCGCGATCTTCGCCTTGGTGGGTTTCTTCGCCATCTCCGAGCCTCCCATGACGGCAGGTTCTGCCCTGCCGCGCCGACACGTCCGGCAATCTCGCCGGGCGCTATCGTATGATGATTGATCTTGAGCGCAAGATCGCTCACGATGCTTCCAAAAATCAAGCACGTCCCGCACGGATCGTGCAGATATTTTGAAGGGCCCGGAAACAGGAAACCGCCATGCTCGATATCGTGCCGTCCTTCGCCCGCATCGGCGAGGAAAATGCCTTTGCTGTCCTTGCCCGCGCCACCGAGCTGGCACGGCAGGGCCGCGACATCATCAATCTCGGGATCGGCCAGCCCGACTTCCCCACCCCGCCTCATATCGTCGAAGCGGCCATCAAGGCGTTGCGGGACGGGCACCATGGCTACACGCCGGCCACCGGGATCCTGCAATGCCGTGAAGCCGTGGCGGCAGACCTGCATCGCCGCTTCGGGGCCACGGTCTCGCCCGAGCGGGTGATGATCGTGCCCGGCGGCAAGGTGACGATGTACATGGCGATCACGATGTTCGGCGAGCCGGGCGTCGAGATCCTGTATCCGGATCCGGGCTTCCCGATCTACCGCTCGATGATCGAGTTTACCGGGGCCACGCCGGTTCCGGTGCCGATCCGCGAGGAGAACGGCTTCGCCTTCTCGGCCGAGGAAACGCTTGGCCTGATCACGCCGCGCACACGCCTGCTGATCATCAACTCGCCCGCCAACCCGACCGGCGGCGTCACCCCGCGTGCCGAGATCGACAAGCTGGTTGCCGGCCTCGCCCGCTTCCCGCGCGTCGCCATCATGTCGGACGAGATCTACGACCAGATGACCTATGACGGCGAGGAACATGTCACGCTCCTCAACTACCCGGAGATCCGCGACCGGCTGATCCTGCTCAATGGCTGGTCGAAGACCTATGCCATGACCGGCTGGCGCATGGGGTATTCGGTCTGGCCGGAAGCCGCCTATGAAGCGGCCCGCAAGCTCGCGGTGAATTCCTATTCCTGCGTCAACGCCCCGGCGCAATGGGCCGGGATCGCCGCGCTGACCGGCCCGCAGGATGCCGTCGCCTCGATGCTGGCTGAATTCGACCGTCGGCGGAGGGCGGTCGTCGCCGGGCTCAATTCCCTGCCCAATGTCACTTGCCTGACACCGAAGGGGGCCTTCTATGCCTATCCTAATGTCAAGGCGACGGGCTGGAAGGCCAAGAAGCTCGCCGCGCAATTGCTGGAGGAAGCGGGGGTCGCCACCATTGGCGGGCCCGACTTCGGGGTGCATGGCGAGGGCTATATCCGGCTCTCCTATGCCAATTCGCTCGAGAATATCGAGCGCGCACTTGTGCGGATGAAGCAGTTCCTGGAAACCGTTCGCCCCCCCGCCTGAGCATGACACAGGGCTGCCGCGAGACCGACCGGAGGAACGATGAGCGAGTTTTTCGATTCGGTGGAGACCCGCACCCCGGAAACGCGCGAGCTCGGCCTTCTGGGAGATCTGCGGGATCTCCTGGCCTGGGCCCGGCCGGCGGCCCCGCATCTCGACCGGCAGCTCGCCGGAATCGATCTCGCCAGCCTGACCGACAGGGCGGCCCTTGCGCAGATTCCGGTGCTCCGGAAAGGTGATCTGCTCGGCATGCAGGCGGTCGCTCCGCCCTTTGCCGGGCTGACGACCACGCCGCCGGGGCAGTTGAAGCGCCTGCTGATGTCACCCGGCCCGATCTTCGACCCTGAAGGCTATGCCGCCGACTGGTGGGGCGCCGGTCGCGCGCTCTTCGCCGCCGGCTTCCGCAAGGGCGATATCGTGCTGAACACGTTCAGCTATCACTTCACGCCCGGCGCCCATATCATGGAATCCGGCGCGCATGCTGTCGGCTGCGCCGTGATCCCCGCCGGCCCCGGCCAGACCGAGATGCAGATCGAGGCGATCGCCGCGCTCAAGCCGAATGGCTATTGCGGCACGCCGGATTTTCTCAAGATCCTGCTCGACAAGGCCGAGGAAGCCGGCAAGCCGGCGCTCTCGATCCGCAAGGCGCTGGTTTCCGGCGCCGCCTTCCCGCCCAGCCTCCAGCAGGCCATCGCGGCCAGGGGCGTCGAGGCCTACCAGGCCTATGCGACGGCCGATCTCGGCATCATAGCCTACGAGACGCCGGCCCGCGCAGGCCTTGTCATCAACGAAGGCATCCTGGTCGAGATCGTCCGGCCGGGCTCGAATGATCCGGTGCCGGACGGCGAGGTCGGCGAGATTGTCGTCACCCGCCTGAACCGGGATTATCCGCTGCTGCGTTTCGGCACCGGCGACCTGTCGAAAGTGCTCGACGGCGCCTCTCCCTGCGGCCGCACCAACCGCCGCCTCGCCGGCTGGATGGGCCGGGCCGACCAGCGCACCAAGGTCAAGGGCATGTTCGTCGATCCCGCCCAGGTCGATGCCGTCGCCAAGAAGCATCCCGGCCTCGGCCGGATGCGGCTGGTTGTCCGGCGCGAGAACGAGCAGGACACGATGGTGCTGCGCGTGGAGACCGCACAGTTCGGCGAGGATCTTTCCTCCGCCATCGGCGAGGCGCTGCGTTCGGCCACCAACCTGAAGGGCGATGTCGAGCTTGTCCCGCTCGGCTCGCTCCCGAATGACGGCAAGGTGATTGCCGACGAGCGGCCGGTTGGTTGATATCCCGGCCCCGAATTCCGCTGCGCTGCGAGAAGCCCCTTAACAAATCGCCGCATCGCGTTATGTGATGCGGGCATGAACAAGCCCCTGATCCTGCCTGCCGCCACGGCCAATGAGGCCGAGATGCGCCGCATCCGCCTTCCCGAAGGCCACCCGCCTGTCCGCAAGGGCAAGGTCGGCGTGCTTCTGCTCAATCTGGGAACGCCGGACGGGACCGATTACTGGTCCATGCGCCGCTACCTGAAGCAGTTCCTCTCCGATCGCCGCGTGATCGAGGTGCCGCGCCTGCTCTGGTGGCCGCTGCTGAACCTGATCATCCTGACGACGCGCCCGGGCCGCAAGGGCAAGGATTACGCCACGATCTGGAACAACGAACGCAACGAAGGCCCGCTCAAGACCATCTCGCGCGAGCAGGCGGAGAAGCTTGCCGCGCGGTTCGGCGGCGAGGACCGGGTCATCGTCGATTTCGCGATGCGTTACCAGAACCCGAGCACCGAGAGCCGGATCCAGGCGCTGAAGGACCAGGGATGCGACCGCATCCTCCTCGTGCCGCTTTACCCACATTACGCTGCGGCGACCACGGCCACGGCCTGTGACGAGGCCTTCCGCGCGCTGATGAAGATGCGCTGGCAGCCGGCCGTCCGGGTCGCCCCGGCCTATGCCGACGAGCCGGTCTATATCGAGGCACTGGCGAAATCCGTGCGCGACCATCTCTCCACGCTCGACTGGGAGCCCGAGGTGCTGGTGGCGACCTTCCACGGCATGCCGCAGAAATATCTCGAGAAGGGCGATCCCTATCATTGCGAGTGCCAGAAGACCGGGCGTCTGCTGCGCGAGGCCCTCGGCTGGGAAAAGGACCGGTTCCGGATCACCTTCCAGTCACGCTTCGGCAACGACCCCTGGCTCCAGCCCTATACCGACGAGACCGTGAAAGCCCTCGCCGAATCCGGCGTGAAGAAGCTTGCCCTCGTCGCGCCGGGCTTTTCTGCCGACTGCCTCGAAACGCTCGAGGAACTCGACGGCGAAAACCGCGAGATCTTCGAACATGCCGGCGGCGAGCACTTCACCTATATCCCCGCGCTGAATGCCAGCGAGGGGGGCGTTGATGTGATCGAGGCGATCACGCGCAGGGAACTGATGGGCTGGCTCTGAGCGGACCGGCCCGCCTCACGCCTCGCCCGAGGCGAGAAAGCGTGCGGCGGCGCGGTGCACCGAAGGGGCCATCAGGATCCGGCGATGCCCGAAGCCCGGCACCGGGAGCAGGCTGACCTGCGGTCCTGCGGAGGCCAGTTTCTCCGCATCCGCGAACGGGATTTCCCGGTCATCCGGCGCATGGATCACCAGTGTCGGGATCTGCGTCTGCGCAAGATAGGCCCGGCCGGAAAAGCTGGCCATCGGCCGCCCCGCCAGCTCGAGCACGCGGCTCTCGAAGGCATGATGTCCCTTGCGCGTCAGGCCGACGGCGCGGGAGAAGGCCTCGCCATAATCCTGCATGGCGTCCGGTGCCGCCACCGTCACGAGGCGCTCGCAGGGCAGGGCCGGAAAATTCTCGACCCCGCCCGCCACCGCCGCCATCGCGATCGCGCCACCGAAGGAATGGCTGACAATGCCCGCAAGTGGCAGGTGATCGCGGACAACGGCACTGACCGCCTCCACCGCCAGCGGAACATTCAGCTGCCGCCCGCCCGAGCCGCCATGGGCCGGAAGGTCAAGCGCCAGCACGCGGAACCCCTCCTCCAGCAGGGCCTCGACGAACCCCCCCATGAAGATCGCCTGCCCGGTCCAGCCATGGATCAGCAGCACCGTGCCACGGGCGGTCCCGGCGGGCTCGAACGTGAAGCTGCGGACATAGCCACGGCAATGGCCGACGATCCGTGTCTCGGCCCGCTCGAACAGGGTCAGGGCCTTGCGGATCGCCGGACTGGCGGGATCGACACGGGCATGGCCGATCGGCGTGCAGAACAGCCGGAAGGCGAGGCGGCCGGTCAGGCGCGGCGAGAGCGCGCTCGACAGGCGGATGACAGGACGGATGACCTTGAGCGCAGGGTATGCCATGGTGACGGCCTCAGCTTCTTTGTTCAATGTTGAACATTATTGTTCAATCCTGAACAAAGTCAAGCCGTCTTTCCGTGCCCGCCAAACCCGTATCCGAATCTGTCATGACCGAACCGCCGAAATCCGATCTCCCCTGGGACCGCCCGCGCTTCAGGAACTGGCTTGCGGTGGCGCGCGTGCATTCGCTCTGGGCCCAGCGCATGGCGCAGGCCCTGCAGCCGCTCGGCCTCCGCATGGCCCAGTTCGACATCATGGCCAACCTGCTCTACGAACCGGGGATGACGCAGCAGCGGCTGGCCGAGAAGATCTTCGTCGGCCGTTCGAACCTGTCCATGGCCCTGCCGGACCTCGAGGCCAGCGGCTGGGTGCGCCGGGATGCGGATGCCGAGGATCGCCGCGTCCGCCGGCTCTACCTGACCGCCGAGGGCGAGGCTCTGGCCCGTCAGGCCCTGGCCGAGGAAACCCGGCTGCTGGACGAGATGATGCAGGTGCTCACCGAGGAGGAATGCAACCTCGTCGGCACGCTGATGCGCCGACTGGGCGACAGCCTCAAACAGGGCGTCATCGTGAAGCCATCGTCGTAATGTGAGGAAACCCGCAGCGTGTGCCGGCGCACTTGTGGAAGGATCGACAACAGGCGATCAGGGACACGCTGAAGCTCAGGGCCAGCAAGGAGAGGTTCCGTCATGATTTTCGATACCGGGCAGATTGTCGCCCTGATCTTCCTCGTTTTCGCGATCATCACGCTGGCCGCGATGGTGCGTCAGGTGCCGCAGGGGCGGCACTACACGGTCGAGCGATTCGGACGCTACAGCCGGACGCTGACGCCCGGCCTCGGCCTCGTCATTCCCTATATCGAGACCGTGGGCGCCAAGGTCATCATGATGGAGCAGGTGCTCGACGTGCCGACGCAGGAGGTCATCACCAAGGACAACGCAACCGTGCGTGCCGATGGCGTGCTGTTCTACCAGGTCGTGGATGCCGCCCGGGCCACCTACCAGGTCGCCCAGCTCGATTACGCGCTGCTCAACCTGACCATGACGAATATCCGCACCGTCATGGGGGCGATGGATCTCGATTCGCTCCTCTCGCATCGTGACGAGATCAATACGCGCCTGCTGACGGTCGTCGATGCCGCGGCGTCGCCCTGGGGCGTCAAGGTCACCCGCATCGAGATCAAGGACATCGTTCCGCCGGCGGATCTGGTCGGGGCCATGGGCCGGCAGATGAAGGCCGAGCGCGAACGCCGCGCCGCCATCCTCGAGGCCGAGGGGGCCAGGCAATCGGCCATCCTCAAGGCCGAGGGCGAGAAGCAGGCCCAGATCCTCGCGGCGGAAGGCCGAAAGGAAGCCGCCTTCCGCGATGCCGAAGCGCGCGAACGTCAGGCCGAGGCGGAAGCCAATGCCACCCGGGCCGTCTCCGAAGCGATCGCCAAGGGCGACACGGCCGGCGTGAATTACCTGATCGCGGAAAAATATGTCGCGGCCTTCGCAAAGCTGGCCACGGCGCCGAACCAGAAGGTCGTCATTGTCCCGGCCGAGATGGGCGGGCTGGTCGGCACGCTCGGCGGCATCGCGGAACTGGCCAAGTCCGCCCTCGGCAATGGCGGCGGTTCCGCGGGCAGCGAAACCCAGCGGCGGCCCTGGTCCGACAAGGGCAGCAAGGAGTGATCCGGTGATCTATCTGGGGATACCCGCAACCGCGGGCTGGCTCGGACTCGGCATGATCCTCATCGCGGTGGAGATGCTGGTTGCTCCGGGCTCCTACCTGCTCTGGGTTGGCCTTGCCGCCCTTGCCATGGCCCTCATCTCGCTGCTGGCGTCACTGGGGCCCGGCACGGAAATGGTGCTGTTCGGCGTGCTCGCCCTCGCGGCGGCGATGATCGGCGTCAAGGTCTATGGCTCCCGTCGCCGCAGCACGGCCAATGCCGGGCTTGACGATCCGGCCGCCGGGATGATCGGCCGCGAGCTGGCCCTCGCCACCGACATCCAGGACGGCATCGGCCAGGTCCGGTTCGGCGATTCGATCTGGCGCGTCTCCGGCCCGGATCTGCCGGCCGGCTCGCTGGTCGAGGTGAAGGCGCTGGACGGGGCGACCCTGATCGTCGCGCCGAAGGGCGGACCGGCGCCGGAAGCGGTGTGAGCGTTACCGTCAGGCGACGCCGATCCGCAACAGGTCATGCACATGCACGATGCCGACCGGCTTCTGGCCGGCATCGACGACGAACAAGGCGGTGATCTTGCTCTTGTTGAGCTGGTCGAGCGCCTCGACGGCAAGCGTCTGCTCGCGCACGACCCGCGGGTTGCGCGTCATCACCTCCGTCACCGGCACCGTCGTGAGGTCCGGCCGCATATGGCGGCGCAGGTCACCATCCGAGATCACCCCGGTCATCCGGCCTTCGCCGTCCACGACCGCCACGCAGCCGAACCCGCGCGAGCTCATCTCGACAATGGCCTCGCCCATCCGTGCGGTCTCGACGATGCGCGGCAGCGCCTCGCCCTGATGCATGATGTCCCGGACATAGGCGAGCTTGGCGCCAAGCTTCCCGCCGGGATGGAAGGTCCGGAAATCCTCCGGCGTGAAGCCGCGCGCCTCCAGAAGGGCAACGGCCAGCGCATCGCCGAGCGTGATCTGCATCGTGGTGGAGGTGGTCGGGGCAAGGCCGTTCGGGCAGGCCTCCTCCACCTTCGGCAGGACAAGCGCGATATCCGCCTCGACCGCAAGGGTTGAGTCCGGGTTCGAGGTGACCGCGACGAGGCCGACGCCGTAGCGCCGGGAATAGGCGATGATATCCGACAGTTCCGCCGTCTCGCCGGACCAGGACAAGGCGAGGATCACGTCCTCGTTGCGGATCATCCCGAGATCGCCATGGCTCGCCTCGCCCGGATGGACGAAATGCGCGGCGGTGCCGGTGGAGGCGAAGGTCGCGGCGATCTTGCGGCCGACATGGCCGGACTTGCCCATGCCGGTCACGATCACGCGGCCGGTAGCGGACGCGATCAGCCGGACAGCCTCCGAGAAAGCCGCGCCCATCCCGTTCTCGATCGAGGCCCGCAACGCGTCGAGCCCGGCAATCTCGGTCCGGATGGTCCGCAAGGCACTGGCACGCGCGCCGTCAAGCGGATGGGTCATGATCAAGCTCCCGGTCAGGCCTGGCCCCGGACAGGGCAGAAACTGCCCAGGCGGAAACCAAGCGTTAACCCTCTCTGTTTACTTCCTATCAAGGGTTGGACCGATGTCCGGACCCTTCTCTGCTGGCCGCTCCCGGCCAGCCACCGGGGAAACTGCCTCTTGCCGCGCCGCTCTGATACGCGCTTCGGATCGTTCTGGATAGCCCGCACCCTCCCTGCGATGGTGACGGGTCTTGCCCTTTTGGGCGCGTTGCCCGATCCGGTACGGGCGCAGATCCTCGGCAACCAGACCCCCGGAACGCCGGGCGCGCTGGACGGCGAATTCCGGCCGGCCCGGCCCGCCACTCCGCCACCGGCTCCGAATGGCGCCGGTCTCCGCGGTCCGGACCCGGATCTCGTCGGCCCCTCGGCCAGCAGCCGCTTCGGCCTGAAGCGCAACCCCAATCCCGCCGCGAAACGGCAGCTCGGGTCCGGCCAGACCCGCCCCGGCGGATTTCCCGGCGCCTCGCCGACCGGCGGCAACCCGGGCGTTTCGGCCAATCCCTCGATTCGCTCCCCGCGGGATCTCACCGCCACGCGCCTCGGCACCCTGCCGGATCCGGCCGGTGCCGCGCCGCCGCTCGGCCGGCCGAGCGTGCCGTACTCGGTTGCCCCCGGCCTGCCGCCTCCGGTCACGCCCGCACCGCGCCGCGCCCCGCGCGAGGATGATCCCTATGCCCCGCTCGGCATCCGAGCCGGCGGCTTCATCCTGCGGCCGGCGATCGAGATTTCCGGCGGCTACGATACCAATGCCGCCCGATCCGCCACCGGGGCGCGTGGCTCGCCGCTCTATCGCACCGAAGGCGAACTGGCCGCCACCTCGGACTGGACGCGCCACCAGCTCGACCTTGCCCTGCGTGGGGCCTATTCCGGCTACACCGCGATCGAGACGGCGAACCGGCCGGAGGGCGATGCCCGCGCGGCCCTGCGGCTTGACGCCACGCGCGATCTCGCGCTGGAGGCCGCCCTGTCTGCCCGGGTCGACACCGAGAACCCGACCAATGTGAACCTGCCGGCCGGCACCTCGAAGCGCGTGCCCTATTACAATTTCGGCGCGGCCCTGGGCGCGACGCAGCGTTTCGGCCGCCTCAGCATCGGCCTGCGCGGCACGTTGGACCGGGCGCTCTATTCCGATGTCGAATCGGGCGGGGTGACGGTCTCGCAGGAAAGCCGCAACCTCGTGACCTATGGCCTGCGCCTGCGGGCCGGCTACGAGGTGACACCCGGGATCACACCCTTCGCCGAGATCGGGCTCGACAGCCGCGTACATGACCTCGGGGTCGATGCCGGCGGGTTCCGCCGGGATTCCCGCGGGGTGACGCTGCGGGCCGGCTCGACCTTCGAACTCGCGCGGAACCTGACCGGCGAGGCCGGCGCCGGCTACACGTTCCGTCATTACGAGGATGCGCGCCTTGCCTATCTGCGGGCGCCGGTCGTCGATGCCGCGCTGACCTGGTCGGCCTCGCCGCTGACCACGCTCAACCTCCGCGCCCAGAGCGAGATCGTCGAGACCACGCTCGCCAATTCGGCCGGCGGCATCGCCTATCGCGGCACGATGACGCTGACCCATGCCTTCCTGAGGAATTTCACGGCGACGGCCACTCTGGGCCTGTCACGCACCGACTACGAGGGCGTCAACCGGGTGGAGACGGGCCTCAATGCCGGGATGCGGCTCGAATACCGCTTCAACCGCCTCGTCGCGCTGCGCGGCTCCTATGCGTTCGAGCGCCTGCACGTCAACACGCCGGGTGAGAACTATCAGGCGCATACGTTCCTGCTGGGAATGCGCCTGACACGATGACGCAAGGCCGGATCGGCTCAGAGGCCGAGGATCGCGGCGGCCTGCTTGCGGAATTCCGGCGCGATATCCTCGCGGGCCATGGCATAGGCGACATTCGCCGCCAGGAAGCCCAGCTTCGAGCCGGTATCATAGACCTGGCCGTCAAACCGCACGGCATGGAACACCTGGCTCCGGGCGAGCGTCAGCATGGAATCCGTCAGCTGGATCTCGCCGCCTGCGCCGCGTTCCTGCTTCTCGAGCAGGTCGAAGATCTCCGGCTGGAGGATGTAGCGGCCGGAAATGGCGAGATTGGACGGCGCGGTGCCGCGCGGCGGCTTCTCGACCATCGCCTCGATCCGCGCGACTTTCTCGCGCGAGCCGCCAACATCGACGATCCCGTATTGATGGGTCTCGTCATCGGCGACCGAATACACGCCGATCAGGTTGCCACCCTGCCGGTCATGGGCCTCGATCATTTCGGCAAGGCACGGCTTCTGGCCGAGATGCAGCATGTCCGGGAGAAGCAGGGCGAAAGGCTCGTTGCCGATGATGTCCCGCGCACACCAGACCGCATGGCCGAGGCCGAGCGGTTCCTGCTGCCGGGTGAAGCTCGTCGCGCCGGCCTTCGGCGTATCCTGGTCGAGCTTGGCGAGTTCGGCCGCCTTGCCGCGCTGGCGCAACGTGGCCTCCAGCTCGTATTGCCGGTCGAAATGATCCTCGATCACCTGCTTGTTCCGGCCGGTCACGAAGACGAAATGCTCGATCCCCGCTGCCCGGGCCTCGTCGACGACATGCTGGATCACCGGACGGTCGACAACGGTCAGCATTTCCTTCGGGATCGCCTTCGTCGCGGGCAGAAAACGCGTGCCAAGGCCGGCCACCGGGAACACGGCCTTGCGGATACGGTGGGACATCGGATCTTGCCTCATGATCACGACCCGGGGGTCGGGTCGACACATACGGGTGCTAGGGATTACTGCCTTAACGCTCCTTGAACAACAAGGCGCTACTCTTGTTATTCTTAATGCTGCAAAGGACTTGGCATGGCGATTCTGGTCACGGGCGGTGCGGGCTATATCGGCTCGCATATGGTTCTGGCATTGGTCGACCGCGGCGAAACCGTCGTGGTTGTCGACAATCTCTCCACCGGGCATCCCTGGGCCCTGCCACCGGGAATCGTCCTCCGGGGCGGTGATATCGGCGATGCCGCGTTCCTGGAATCGGTGATCCGCGAGTTCAACGTCACCGAGATCGCGCATTTCGCAGCGAAGATCGTCGTGCCGGAATCGGTCTCCAACCCGATGCTCTATTACGGCAATAACACCGCCAAGAGCCGGGTGCTGATCGAAACCGCCATCCGTTGCGGCGTGGAGCGGTTCATCTTTTCCTCGACAGCCGCCGTGTATGGCGATGTCTCCGGCGATCCGGTGGACGAGGCCACCCCGCCGCTGCCGGTCTCGCCCTATGGCCGCTCGAAGCTGATGACGGAATGGATGCTGCAGGACGCCGCGGCGGCGCATGGGCTGAAATTCATCATCCTGCGCTATTTCAACGTCGCCGGCGCCGATCCGCAGGGCCGCACCGGCCAGAGCTTTCCCAATGCCACGCATCTGATCAAGGTGGCGGTCCAGACCGCGCTCGGCCAGCGCCCGCATCTCGACATTTTCGGCACCGACTATGCCACGCGGGATGGTTCCTGCATCCGGGATTACATCCACGTCACCGACCTTGCGGCGGCGCATGTCGATGCACTCAACCATCTCCGCCGGGGCGGCGACAGCATGATCCTCAATTGTGGCTATGGCCGTGGCTTCTCGGTGCTGGAAGTGGTCGACGTGGTCCGCAAGGTGACCGGTGTCAATTTCGAGGCCCGGCTTGTTCCGCGCCGCCCGGGCGATCCGGCAACCATCGTCGCCAAGTCGGAAAGGATCCGCGCCGCTCTCGCCTGGACGCCGAAGCACGACGACCTCGAGGAGATCGTCTCGAGCGCGTTCCGGTGGGAGCGCACGCTGGCCGGACGCAACGGTTGATCCCGCATGCCGCCCGCCTACACTCTGCTGATTCCATCATGAGGCCAGCCATGCCCGAATCCGACATGACCGCGCCTGCCAGCCGTCTCAGCAAGCTCCTGCACCGGGGGCGCAAGGCGTTCCGGGCGGTGCTTGTCGCGGGAGGGCTCGCGGCCCTGTCGGCCCTGCCCGCGGGAGCGACGCAACCGCGTGCGGCGGCACCGGCCGCCCAGCCGGATACGGCCGGGTTCCAGGCCTTCCTCAACCGGCTCTGGCCCGACGCCCAGAAGCAGGGCATTACCCGGCAGACCTTTGATCTCGCGTTCCGCGGCGTTACCCCCGATGCCTCGATCATCGCCTTGACCCGCAAGCAGAGCGAGTTCGTCCGGCCGATCTGGTCCTATATCGATTCCGCCATTTCCGCCTCGCGCATGGAGCGCGGCCGGGCGGCGGCGGAGCAGTATGCCGGCACCCTCGCTGCGCTCGAGCGCAAATATGGCGTCGACCGCCGCGTGGTGCTCGGCGTCTGGGGCATGGAGACCAATTTCGGCTCCTTCACCGGCGACAAGGATGTCATCCGCTCGCTCGCGACCCTCGCCTTCAAGCGCTACCGCGATGACTTCTTCCGCGATGAATTGCTGGTCGCGCTGCGGATCCTGCAGGACGGGCATGTCGAACGCTCGGCCATGCGCGGTTCCTGGGCCGGCGCGATGGGCCAGACCCAGTTCATGCCGTCGAGTTTCATGAAATATGCCGTCGACGGCAACGGCGATGGCACACGGGATATCTGGGGCTCGATCCCGGATGCCTTGGCCTCGACAGCAAACTATCTCGCCAGCTTCGGCTGGGAGAGCGGCGTGCCCTGGGGGGTGGAGGTTCGCCTGCCCGAGGGGTTCAACCTTGCCGGCGCGATGGGCATGCATGATTTCGCGAAATGGGGCGAGGCCGGGCTGACCCGGATCGGCGGCGGCGCCTTGCCGCGGAAGGGCCAGGCCATGCTGTACCTGCCCGCCGGGATTCGCGGTCCGGCTTTGCTGGTCACCGAGAATTACCGCGTCATCAAGAAATACAATTCCTCGGATGCCTATGCCCTCGGCGTCGCGCATCTGGGCGACCGCTTGCTGGGCGGTGCCGCCTTTCAGGCTGGCTGGCCGCGCAACGAGAAGCGCCTGACGATGGACGAGGTCAAGGACGTGCAGCGCAAGCTGGTTGCCATGGGTCTGCCGGTCGGCAAGGTCGATGGCCGTATCGGCGAGATCTCGCGTGATTCCGTGCGCAAGGCACAGGCGAAACTCGGCCTTCCGGCGGATGGCTACCCCGACCACGCCCTGCTCGCCCGGCTGAAGAAGGCGCCCTGAGCGCACGCCTTGCCCTTGCCAGCACGCGCGGCCCTCGCCAGAGTGCGCGCATGATACGGCTCAAGCATGCCATCCCTCGCCTGCTGCTCGCCTGGGCCTGCCTCGTCCTGGCCCCGGCGCTGCCCTTGCGCGCGGAAGGCGATTCTTCCGTCCAGAGCTGGCGGATCATCCAGGCTGCACCGCGCGTCGCCCCGGCCCAGCCGGGCCAGACGTACCGGGCCCGCCGCCGTTACGATACGCCGCGCAATCTCTACCCCGACGACGCCACGCTCGGCCTGGTCCTGCCCGAGATCACGGTCGCCCTGCCCGATCCGGCCGAGGGCACGCGCCCGCGGATTCTCGTCATCGGCGATTCCATGGCCGATGCGCTTGCCGCCGGCATGAATGCCGACCCCGCGATCAAGGCCGATCTCGCCCTCTTTCCGAAAACCGTCAGCTCGTCCGGCCTCGTGCGCGAGGATTACCATGACTGGCCGAAGACGCTGCGCGAGATGGTTTCCGCCACGCCGGATGCGGCCGCGATCCTCATCATGATCGGCCTGAACGACAGGCAGGCGATCCGCAGCGGCGAGACCAGCCTTGAACCCCTCGGCGAGGCGTGGCTCGAAGCCTATCGCCAGCGCGTCGACACCATCATCCGCCTGGCGCAGGAAGCCCGGGTTCCGCTGGTCTGGGTCGGGCTGCCGGTCATGCGATCGCCGCGGCTGTCGCAGGACATGGCGACCCTCAACGCGCTGATCCGGGACCGGGTGACCCAGGCCGGCGAGACCTTCGTCGAAACCTACGAGAGCTTCGCGGATGGCAGCAGCGGCTTCACCGCCACCGGCCCTGACGTGATCGGCGATATCGTCCGCCTGCGCGGGCCGGACGGCATCCATTTCACGCCGGCCGGGCAGCGCAAACTGGCCTTCTTCGTCGAGAAACCGCTCCGCCTGCGCATCCAGGACCGGCTCAATGCCGCCGCGGCGCAGGTCACCGCACCGCTGGCTGCACCGCCCTCCACCCCGGGCGAGGCGATCGCCTCGCTTCCTGCCGGCATCGTACCACCGCCGGCCGAACGCATGATCACGATTCCGGCGCCGGTCGCCGCTCCCCCGGCCGTAATCCGGCAGCGCCCGGAAATCGGCGAGATCCGCCCGCTGTTGGTGCAGAATTCGGCCTCGTCCCTCGCCGCAAGCCAGGCCCCGGCGATTGCCGATCCGGTCACGCGGGACCTGTTCGATCGCGGGCTCGCCCCGGAACCCCGCACCGGCCGTGCCGACGATTTCCGCTGGCGCTAACCCTCTCGCCGGAGGAGAACTACGCCCTGCTCAGGCTGCAGCTGCCACTCCGCCATCGGCAAGATGGCAGGCAACAATCCGCCCTTCGGCAAGTCTGGTCCGGCGCGGCACCTCGACAGAGCAGCGTGGGCCGGCCAGCGGGCAGCGCGGATGGAAATGGCAGCCCGGCGGCGGATTGAGCGGCGAGGGGATCTCGCCTTTCACCGTCGAGAAACTGCGCTTGCGGGCATCGAGCCGGGGCACGTTGTCGAGCAGCGCCCGCGTATAGGGATGGGCCGGCTCACGGAAGATCTCGTCGGTCCGCCCGCTCTCGATGACGCGGCCGAGATACATGATGAAGATGCGGTCGGAAATGTGCCTCACCACGCCGAGATCATGGCTGATGAACACATAGGCGAGGCCAAGCGCCTCGCGCAGATCCATGAACAGGTTGAGCACCTGCGCCTGGATCGACACGTCGAGCGCGGCGACGGATTCGTCGCAGACCAGCAGCTTCGGCTTCACCGCCAGCGCGCGGGCAATACCGATGCGGGCGCGCTGCCCGCCCGAGAACTGGTGCGGAAAGCGCCGGCGATACTCCGGATCGAGCCCGACCTGCCGGAACAGGGTAGCGACATACTCCGCCTGCCCGGCTGCATCGACAAGACCATGCACACGCGGCGCCTCGCCCACGATCTCGCCGGCCCGGATGCGCGGATTGAGCGAGGACATCGGATCCTGGAAGATCATCTGCGCGCCCAGCGTGAAGGCCTGCCGCGCTGCGGAATCCATCATCGCGATGTCCTGCCCGCGCCAGAAGACGTGGCCCTCCGTCGGCTCGTGGATACCGGCGATGACGCGGCCCAGCGTGGACTTGCCGCAGCCCGATTCACCGACCAGGGCAACGACTTCGCCCTCCGCCACCGAGAGATCCACGCCATCGACGGCATGGACCACGGCTTCCCGGTTGCTGGCGCCCATCATGTTGGCGATGCGGCCGGCCAGATCGACCGGCTTCACGAAGCGCTTCGAAATACCTTCGATGCGCAGGAGCTCTTGCGCGGCCATCACGCGGCCTCCTCGGCGGGAACGGGGTTGATGCAGCGATAGGCCCGGCCCTGAGGACCCTCGGCCAGCGGCGGCGCACCGGCGCGGCAGGCCTCGACGGCCCGGCTGCAGCGCGGCTCGAACGCACAGCCCGGCGGCAACCGCCCGAGCGAGGGCGTCGAACCGGGGATCTGGGCCAGCCGCTTGCCCGGCATGGCCTCGCCCGGCACGGAACCGATCAGGCCATGCGTATAGGGATGGAGCGGCCGGTCGAGCACGTCATCCACCCGCCCCTGCTCGACGATGCGGCCGGCATACATGACGGCCACCCGGTCGGCGAGGCCGGCCACGACGGCAAGGTCATGCGTGATCCAGACCAGGGCCGTGCCGCTTTCGGCACAGAGCTTCTGCACCTCCGCGAGGATCTGGCTCTGGATCGTCACGTCCAGCGCGGTGGTCGGCTCGTCCGCGATGATCAGCGCCGGCCGGTGGATGAGCGCGATGGCGATGGCGACGCGCTGGCGCATGCCGCCGGAAAACTGGTGCGGATAGGCGGAGAGGCGCTCCTCCGGCGAGGGGATGCCCACCTGCGCCAGCGCCTGCACCGCCCGGTCACGCGCGGCCTTTTCCGACACCTTTTCATGGGCATGGACGGCCTCCATCATCTGCGTGTCGATCCGCAGGACGGGGTTGAGCGTCATCATCGGATCCTGGAAGATCATGGCAAGCGAACGGCCGCGAACGGCCCGCATCTCCGCCTCTGTCCGCCCGACCAGTTCCTCGCCCTTGAGGCGGATGGAACCGGACACGATGCGCCCCGGCGGGTCGATCAGCCCCATGATCGAGAAGCCGGTCACCGACTTGCCGGAGCCGGATTCACCGACGAGGCCCAGCACCTCGCCGGGCGCCACGGTGAAGGAGACGCCATCGACCGATTTCACCACCCCGTCCCGCGTGAAGAAATGCGTGGCGAGATTGTCGACCGCAAGAACCGGTTCGGCCATGGTCATTTCTCCAGCCGCGGGTTGAGCACGTCGCGCAGCCGGTCGCCGACGAGATTGATCGCAACGATCGTCAGCAGCAGCGCGAGACCGGGAAAGAACGAGATCCAGTACTTGCCCGAGAGCATGTACTGGAAGCCGTTGGCGATGAGCACGCCGAGCGAGGGCTCGGTCTGCGGCAGGCCGACGCCCAGGAAGGACAAGGTCGCCTCGAGGCTGATCGCATGCGCCGTCTGGACCGTGGCGATGACAATGACCGGTGCGAGGCAGTTCGGCAGGATGTGGCGGAACACCGTCCGCGCATGCGAGAGCCCGAGCGATCGCGCCGCCTCGACATATTCCTTGCGCCGCTCCACCAGTGCAGAACCGCGCACGGTCCGGGCGTAATAGGCCCATTGCACGACCACGAGCGCGAGGATGATCTTGTCGATCCCCTTGCCCAGCAACGCGACCAGGATCAGCGCCACCAGGACCGAGGGCAACGAGAGCTGGAGATCGACGATCCGCATGATCAGCGTTTCGATGCGGCCGCCGGCATAGGCGGCAACGAGCCCGAGCACGAGGCCGAGCGTCGCGGCCAGCACACCGCTGAGCACGCCGACGGTCAGCGAGATCCGCAGCCCGTAGAGGATGCTGGAGAACAGGTCACGCCCCATCCCGTCCGAACCGAGCAGCATGGCGAACCCGTCGCCGGCCTTGGTGCCGGGCGGCTGTCGCGAATCCATGATGTCGACCTTGCCGAGATCATAGGGGTTCTGCGGCGAGATGAAGGGCGCCAGCAGCGCCATCGCGACGATGACGAGCAGCAGGACCAGGCCGAAGACGGCCACGCGGTCCTCGGCGAATCGGGCGGCGAACCGGGCGAATTCGCCCTGCGCCGGAGCCGGGTTGGACGTCGCGGCACTCATGACTGGCTCCCGGTGAGGCGGACGCGCGGATCGAGCGCGGAATAGAGGATGTCGACGATCAGGTTGATCGTCACGAAGAGCAGCACCACCACCATCACGTAGCCGACGATGAGCGGGCGATCGAGGCGCTGGATCGCTTCCAGCAGCAGCTTGCCCATGCCCGGCCAGGCGAAGATCGTCTCGGTGACGACCGAGAAGGCGACGAGCGAGCCGAATTCCAGCCCCAGCACGGTGACGATGGGGATCATGATGTTCTTCAGGATATGGACGCCGATGATGCGGCGCGGGCTGAGCCCCTTGGCCCGGGCGAATTTCACGTAATCCTGCAGGCTGGCCTCGCGGGCGCCGGAACGCGTCAGCCGGATCACCAGGCTGATCTTCAGCAGCGCGAGGTTCAGCGCCGGCAGGAAGAGATGCCGCCAGCCTTCGAGGCTGAACAGCGAGGTCTCGATGCCGAGGATCGAGATGACCGGGCCGCGTCCCGTGGCCGGCAGCCAGCCGAGCATGACCGAGAACAGCATGATCAGCATCAGCCCGACCCAGAAGGTCGGCAGCGAGAAGCCGAGGATCGAGACGGCCATGATCCCGCGGGAAACCGGGTGATCCGGCTTCAGCCCGGCGAAGAGCCCGAGCGGGATGCCGATCACGATGGCGAGGATCAGCGCCGCGAGCGCCAGTTCCAGCGTGGCCGGCATGCGGTCGAGGATCAGCCCGATGGCGGAGGAGCCATGCACATAGGACCGTCCGAACTCGCCGCGGAGCACATCGCCGAGGAAGGTCAGGAACTGCATGTAGACGGGCTGGTCGAAGCCGAAGGTGCGGCGCACCTCCTCGACCTGCTCCTGCGTGGCATCGCCCGGCACCATCATCCAGACGGGGTCGCCGATAACGTAGGTGCCGAAGAAGACAAGAACGACCATGGCGACGACGACGAAGAACGCCTGCGCAAGCCGCCGGATGACAAAGGCCAGCATGGAAAACTCCCCGGGGAGGAACTCGCGCCAGAACGGACACGCGCCAGGAAAGGCAGCGGAGCCACGCGGCCCCGCTGCCTGGTGGCGGTTACGGACGCACCGACATGGCGAGGGTGTACTCGTCGGTCCGCGGCGTGACCTTGAGACCCTTCTTCGCCGCCCAGGTGTTCTTCTGGTAGTGGATCGGGATCAGCCCGACATCGCCCATGGCGATTTCCGCAGCTTCAGCCAGCAGCACGTTGCGCTTGTCGAAATCGACCGTCGAGAGCGCCCGGTCGAGCACGGCATCCATGGCCGGGTTCGAGTAGCGGCCGCGATTGGCCGAACCACTCCCCATCTTGGGGTTGAACGTGCCGAGCAGAGCACGAAGTGAGTGGCTCGGCTCGCCCGTGCCGGCAGACCAACCGGCGAGGATCATCGAGAATTCCGGCTGCTTGTCCGGCCCGCCGCTGGAGGCGCGCGAGAAGAACACGGCCGGTGGCAGCGTCTCGACGCTGGCTTCGATGCCGACGCGGGTCAGCATCTGGGCCACGGCCTCGATGATCTTGGTATCGTTGGTGTAGCGGCCGTTCGGCCCATGGATCGTCAGCTTGAAGCCGTTCGGAAAGCCGGCTTCCGCCAGCAGCTTGCGGGCGCCCTCGACATCATAGGCGACCGGCTTCAGCTTCTTGGACGTGCCGGCATAGGAATCCGGCAGCATCTGGCTGGCCGGCACGGCTTCGCCTTCCATGATCCGCTCGACGATGGCCGGGCGGTTGATGGCCTTGTTGATGGCCTGGCGGACCTTCAGATCATGGAAGGGATTCTTGATCTGGCTGCCATCCTTGCCCTTCACGAACGGGGTCTCGGCGCGATACCGGTCCATGTGGAGATAGACGAGGCGGTTCGAGAGCGCGCTCGCGACCGACACTTTCGGGTCCTTCGAGAGACGCTGCGCATCGGCCGTCGGGACGGTCTCGATCACGTCGACATCGCCCGAGAGAAGCGCCGCCACGCGGGTCGGGTCCGACTTGATGAAGCGGAACGTCACCTTTTCCCAGGGCTCCTTGGCGCCCCAATAGGCATCGTTGCGCTTGAGGACGAGGCGGTCGCCCGGCACGAACTCGACGAACTGGTACGGGCCGGTGCCCACGGCACCCTTGCCGGCATTGATATCCTCGGTCGTGACATTCCCCGAGGCCTTGGCCGACATGATCTCGATATTGGCGAGATGGTTCAGCATCAGCGCTTCTGGATTGGGCGTCTTCACGCGGAAGGTCAGGTCATCGACCTTCTCGATTGTCTTCCCGGCGATGTAGGACGTCTTTGGCGCCGGGGATTTCGGCACGTTCGGCACGCGGTTGAAGGTGAAGATCACATCGTCGACGGTCAGCGGCGACCCGTCATGGAACTTGACATTGGCCCGGAGCCTGAACTCCCAGGTCTTGTCATCGACGATCTTCCAGCTCGAGGCGAGGCCAGGCCCGATGGCCTGGTACTCGTCCATGAAGACCAGCGGTTCGTAGACATGCCGCGCGATCTGGTTGTTCGGCGTGAGATTGTGGTAATGCGGATCGGCCGAGCTGGGCTCGGAGGACATCGCGATCTTCAGCTCCTGCGCAGCGGCAGGCATCGCCCAGCCGCAACCGAGCACAACCGCCATCACGGCGGGTTTCCATACATGGTGCATCATCGTCTCCCTGCAGACAGGCCGGGGCTCCTTGAGGACGTCTCCCAGCCGGCAATGCGCCATTCTCACGTCAGCCCGGATGAAAGTCCAAGCGGAAAGTGTGAGGCCGGCACGATGAGGTGACACTAATATTCAATTCGGTTATTGTCACTGAAATTGATATAACTGGAAAGCATGGGTCTATGCAGGAACCCGCAAATCCCGGCCGCCGCCCGACGCTCCGCGAGCTGGAGGTCCTCCGCACGCTGATCCTGTTCGGCAAGGCCACCGCCGCGGCCAAGAAGCTCGGGATCTCGCAGCCGGCCGTCTCCCGCGCGATCCACCAGCTCGAGGAACGCACCGGGCTGACGCTGTTCCGGCGCGAGGGCGGGCGCCTGCTGCCGACCGCCGAGGCCCTCGCGCTGCATCAGGAAAGTGAGCCGATCTTCCTGACCTTCGAGCGTCTGGAGCGGGTGCGCTGGCGTCCCGAGGATGCCAGCCCGATCCTGCGCGTGGCCGCGCCGCCGACGCTGGCGCACTGGTTCCTGCATCGCCTTCTGGGCGAATTCTCGCGCTCCGAACCGGAAACGCGGATCTATGTGGAGATCGGCTCCGGGCCGGAAGTCGTGACCATGATGGCCAATGGCAACATGGATCTCGGGCTGGTGGATTCCGGGCCCGACCATGCCGGCGTCCGCTACCTGACCTTCCGCTCCTCGGATGCCCATGCGATCCTGCCACCCGGCTCATCGCTGGCCGACCGGCCTTTCCTGACGCCGGAGGATTTCCATGACCAGCCCTTCATCGCCCTGGCCCGGCGCTTTCCCTCCCGGACCCAGCTGGAGCGCCTCTTCCTCGGGGCCGGCGTCGAGCCGCGGATCCTGATCGAGGTCTCGACCGCCGTCGCCGCCTACGAATTCGTCCGGGCCGGCGTGGGCATGACGATCATCAATCCGTTCCCGATGTCGCTCCGGCAGGATCCGGATATCCGCTTCGTGCCGTTCCGGCCCACCATTCCCTACCAGACCTCCTTCGTCCTGCCCTCGATGATGCCGCCCTCGGCGGTGGCCCGCCGTTTCATCGATTTTGTTCGCAAGCATCAGCAGGAAGACGGATACTCGCTGCCGATTCGCTCTGTCTGAGCCACCATGCCAGGGTCCCTGCCGATGTCGCCCGATTACGAAGCCGAGTACAACAACCGGGCCCGCGTGCCGGAACACCCCGCCCTCATCGCCGGCTGGGCGGCCGATGCCGCCGCCTATCGCGCCGCAACCCCGCACGAGGCCGGCCTTGCCTACGGGCCCGGCGAACGGCACCGCTACGATCTTTTCCCGGGCGCCGGCGCGGGGCCGGTCGTCCTGTTCATCCATGGCGGCTACTGGCAGGCGCTCGACCGCAGCTTCTTCAGCCACATGGCGGCGGGCGCGAATGCGCGCGGGCTGACAGCGGCGATCATGGAATATGATCTCTGCCCGAACGTGCCGATGGCAACGATCGTCGAGCAGACGCGGCAGGCCATCCTCGATCTCTGGCGCCGGACCGGCCGTCCCGTCGTGCCCTATGGCCATTCGGCCGGCGGCCACCTCACCGCCATGGCGCTGGCAGTTGACTGGAAGGCGCTCGACTCGGCCGCACCGGGGAACCTGACACCGGCCGGTCTTGCCATTTCGGGTCTGTTCGACCTGGTGCCGCTGGTCGGAACCTCGATCAACAAGGCTTTGGGCCTGTCCGAAGCCGAGGCGCGCCGCCTCTCGCCGGTCGTGCATACACCGCCCGCCGGTCGCCGGCTTGTCGCAGCGGTAGGCGGTGCGGAAAGCGCGGAATATCTCCGCCAGAGCCGCGAGATCTGCCGCATCTGGCAGAACCACGGTGCCCGCACCACCGGCGTCGAAATTGCGGGGGCGAACCATTTCACCGTGATCGCCGGATTGGCTGACCCGGACAGCGAATTGACTGACCGGTTGGTCAGCCTTTGCGCAATCTGAGCGCGATCAGGCTCACGATCTCGAACAGGATCTGCGCCCCGGCCTGAGCCGTGTTGGTCGTCGCATCATATTGCGGGGCCACCTCGACGACATCGCCCCCGACAATGTCGAGCCCGGCCGCGCCACGCAGCAGTGCCATCGCCTCGCGGGTGGAGAGCCCGCCGGCTTCCGGCGTGCCGGTGCCCGGCGCGAAGGCCGGGTCGAGGCTGTCTACGTCGAACGAGACATAGACCGGCCCGTCCCCCACCACCTTGCGCATCCGGGCGATGGTCTCGTCCACGCCAAGGCGGTGGAATTCCTCGGCATGGATCACGCTCATCCCGCTCTCGTAGGAAAATTCCCAGAGATATTCGGCATTGCCGCGGATGCCGATCTGGACCACCCGCTCGGGATCGAGCACGCCCTCCAGCACCGCCTGCCGGAACGGCCCGCCATGATGGAATCGCGTGCCCTCATACGGCGCGCTCGTGTCGCAATGTGCGTCGATATGGATCATCCCCACCGGCCGCTCGCGCCCCAGCGCCTTCAGGATCGGCAGGGTGATCGAATGGTCGCCGCCGATGGAGACAGGCCGGCAGCCGGCCGCGGCGATCGGCCCGTAGAAGGCCTCGATATCCTCGTGGCTCTCCGCGAGATTGTAGCGGCTGCGGAACGGGACATCGCCGATATCGGCGATCCGGCATTCCGCCAGCGGCACGATGCGATGGACCTCGTGATAGGGCCCGATCCGCTCGACCTGTCGCACCGCCCTCGGCCCGAAACGCGAGCCGGGCCGATGCGTCACCCCGAGATCCATCGGCACGCCGATCAGCGGCACGTCCAGCGCGGAAAAGGCCTTCTCCGCCGCGATCTCGGGCCGGTAGGGCGCATCGAGAAAGGTCGAGATGCCCTCATAGGGCTTCGCGCGGCGGTCCTTGCCGGTGAAAAGCAGGTCGATCACCTTGCGGAATTCGGGGTCATGCACATCGGTGGCGCCCGCCCCGCCATAGCGGGCGCGGAGCGCTTCGAGCTTCTTCGGATCCATGGTCAAACCTCGCGTTGCCACCGAGAGTGGCAAGCAGGCGCGCCGATGGCAAGCACCCGCCTTGCGCTCAGACGGTGACCTGCGCCCCGAGCTCGACCACGCGCCCGGTCGGGATATGGAAGAAGTCCGTCGCGTTCGCGGCCGTCCGCGACAGGAAGATGAAGAGATTGTCCTGCCAGAGCGGCATGCCCGAGGTTGCGGCGGCCTTGATCGTCCGCTTCCCGAGGAAGAACGAGGTCTGCATGATATCGAAATCGAGCCCCCGGCGGCGGGCCAGCGCGAGGAAATGCGGCACGCGCGGCGTTTCCATATAGCCGATCCGGACCACGATGCGCTTCACGTCCTCGCTCAGCTCCTCGATGATGAGCTTCTCCGATTCCGCCACGCGCGGCATGTCCTCGGTCCGGATCGTCAGCATGATGTTGCGCTTGTGCAGCACCTTGTTGTGCTTGAGATTGTGCAGCAGCGCGCCCGGTGCCGTCTCCGGATCGGCGGTGAGGAACACGGCCGTTCCGGCGACGCGTACCGGCTTGGATTTCTCGAGCATCTTGATCAGGTCGACCAGAGGCACCGAATCGCGGCGCGACTTCTCGTTGATGATCCGCGTCCCGCGGACCCAGGTCCACATCATCAGGATCAAAGCCGCGCCGAAGATCAGCGGCATGTAGGCGCCATCCGGGATCTTGAGGCAGTTCGCGCCGAAGAAGATCAGGTCGATGGCAAGGAAGGGGATGCCGAACAGGGCCACGCGCCAGTTCGGCCATTGCCAGACATAGCGCGCGACAATGAAGAACAGCCCGGTATCGGCCAGCATCGCCCCCGTCACGGCAATGCCATAGGCCGATGCGAGCGAGCTGGAGGTCTTGAACGACAGGACCAGCGCGAAGACGCCCAGCGCCAGCAGCCAGTTCACCTGCGGGATGTAGATCTGGCCCAGTGTGGTCTCGGAAGTATGGCGGATCTCGATGCGCGGCAGCAGGCCGAGCTGCACGGCCTGCTGTGTCAGCGAGAAGGCGCCGGTGATCACTGCCTGGCTGGCGATGATGGTGGCGACACCGGACAGGATGACCAGCGGCAGCACCGCCCATTCCGGCGCCAGCAGGAAGAACGGATTCTCGATCGCCTTGGGATCGGAGATGTTCTTGAGCACGAACGCGCCCTGGCCAAGATAGTTCAGCGTCAGCGCCGGGAACACGAAGAGCAGCCAGGCGAGCCGGATCGGGCGACGGCCGAAATGACCCATATCGGCGTAGAGGGCCTCGGCGCCGGTGACGGCGAGGAAGACCGAGCCGAGCACCAGCAGCCCGATCACGCCATGGCCGGCAACGAATTCCACCGCATAATAGGGGCTGAACGCAGCGAGAATGCCGAGGTCATCCTCGATATGCATGATGCCGAGCACGGCGATCACGGTGAACCAGACCACCATGATCGGGCCGAAGAAGCGGGCCACGCTCTCGGTGCCACGGCTCTGCACCAGGAAAAGCGCAAACAGGATGGCAATCGCCAGCATGATCACGTTCCACTGGTCGGTGAAGGCCGGATGGACCAGCTTGAGTCCCTCCACCGCCGACAGCACGGAGATCGCGGGCGTGATGATCGAATCACCGTAGAACAATGCGGCGCCCATCACGCCGAGCAGGAAGATGACCGGGCTGCGCCGCCCGAACGCCTGCTGCGCCAGCGCCATCAGCGAGAGCGTACCGCCCTCGCCCTTGTTGTCGGCGCGCATGATGAAGATGACATATTTGATCGTGACGACGACGATCACGGCCCAGATCAGCAGCGAGACGATGCCGATCACCTCGGCGCGGGTGATGCCATCCTTGGCGGCGTGATGCACCGATTCCTTGAGCGCATAGAGCGGCGAGGTGCCGATATCGCCATAGACGACCCCGACGGAGCCCACGGCCAGCGCGAAGGTGCGCATCGGACCCGACAGCCCGGCCCCGTGCCCGCCATGATCCTCATGCGGCCCGCCCGTCGACGAAAGATCGCCCATGCCGGAATTCCCTCGTTGCTCTGGCCGGCAGGAAAAGCCCCCGCTTGTTCCTGCCCGGAGCCCTGCCCGGCCTTGCTGCAACGCAAGACAATCCGGTCGGGGCGGCGCGCCTTATACACCCATCGCCCGACAGCGGATAGCCCGGTTTTGTCCGCACTGCGGATAACAGCGCCGGCGGGCCGGATTGGAACCCTTCCCAAGAAGGGGCTGGAATCCGTCCGGCGATTGGCGTAAATCACGGCGCCGCGCGGCGGGAAGCTGCCGCGCCACGCCGCCGCCAGTCCCGGCGACGCGAAGGAGAGATGAGATGAGCGCGCCCACCACCCTGTATGACAAGATCTTCGACGACCACGTGGTGGATCGCCAGCCGGATGGAACCTGCCTGCTCTATATTGACCGCCATCTCGTCCACGAGGTCACCTCGCCGCAGGCCTTCGAAGGCCTCCGGATGACCGGCCGCAAGGTCCGCGCCCCGGAAAAGACGCTGGCCGTGGTTGACCACAACGTGCCCACCTCCGACCGCTCGAAGGGCATCGCGGAAGAGGAAAGCCGGATCCAGGTCGAGACGCTGGCGCAGAACGCGGCCGATTTCGGCGTCGAGTATTATTCCGAGCGCGACAAGCGCCAGGGCATCGTCCACGTGATCGGGCCGGAACAGGGCTTCACCCTGCCGGGCACGACCATCGTCTGCGGCGACAGCCACACTTCCACCCATGGCGCGTTCGGCGCGCTCGCCCATGGCATCGGCACGTCGGAGGTCGAGCATGTGCTCGCCACCCAGACGCTGATCCAGAAGAAGGCGAAGAACATGCGCGTGCAGGTGGATGGCACCCTGCAGGGCGGCGTCACCGCCAAGGACATCGTGCTCGCCATCATCGGCGAGATCGGCACGGCCGGCGGCACCGGCTCGGTGATCGAATATGCCGGCTCGGCCATCGAGGCGCTCTCGATGGAAGGCCGCATGACCGTCTGCAACATGTCGATCGAGGGCGGTGCCCGCGCCGGCCTGATCGCGCCGGACGAGAAGACCTATGCCTATCTCGAGGGCCGCCCGAAGGCGCCGAAGGGCGCCGCCTGGGATGCGGCCCGCCGCTACTGGGACACCCTGCGCACCGATGCCGGCGCGCATTTCGACCGGGTGGTGACGCTGGACGCGAACAACCTGCCGCCGATCGTCTCCTGGGGCACCTCGCCGGAAGACGTGGTCTCGATCACCGGCGCCGTGCCGGATCCTTCCGTCATCCCGGACGAGACCAAGCGCGAATCGAAGATCCGCGCCCTCGCCTATATGGGCCTGACCGCCGGCACGAAGATGACCGATATCGAGCTTGACGTGGTCTGGATCGGCTCCTGCACCAATGGCCGGATCGAAGACCTGCGCGCCGCCGCGAAGATCCTCGAAGGCAAGACAGTCTCCTCGCGCCTCGACTACGCAATGGTCGTGCCGGGCTCGGGCCTCGTCAAGGAACAGGCCGAGGCCGAAGGTCTCGACAGGATCTTCATCGCCGCCGGCTTCCAGTGGCGCGAGCCGGGCTGCTCCATGTGCCTCGGCATGAACCCGGACCAGCTCAAGCCGGGCCAGCGCTGCGCCTCGACCTCGAACCGCAATTTCGAGGGCCGGCAGGGCTTCAAGGGCCGCACGCATCTTGTCTCGCCGCAGATGGCGGCCGCCGCGGCGATTGCCGGCCGGTTCGTGGATATCCGCACGATCGGGTAAACCCTTACCGGCAGACACGCCGGCGCTCGACCCGCACCCCCCAGGGGGTGGGAACGGCGACAGCCACCCAGCGGCAATGATAAGGGCCGAGCCCGGCCCAGCCGGGACGCGGCATCGGGTGCATCGCGCCCGGGCCCCAGCCCGGCGCCCAGCGCGCGCAGGTGCCGCGGATATCGTGATGCCGGGCGACGCAGACCCGCGCCTCGGCCTCGCGCGGGGCCGCGACCAGCCCCGCCGACAGGGTTCCGCCCGCCACGAGGGCGAGCATCAGGAACGAACGTTTCATCGGAACCTCCTCCGTCGCGGCGGGATTGCCGCACGAGGGCAGCCTGTCCCGGATTGTTCCCCGTTGCGGTGCGCTGCTGCACGCGGGAGGAGGGGTTGACCGCAAAGCGCGGAAAGCCAAGATCAGGCGAATGACCGGAGATGTCGCCCCATGATCGAAAAGCGCCCCGATGATTCCGGTGGTTTCCTCTCCTCCTCGCTGGCGCGGGCGGGCGAGCATTTCGCCGCGAAGGATACCGAGAAGGCCGATGGCGTGGAGCGCTGGGCCACGCGGATCGGGCGCGGCCTGTCGCTCGTCGGCTTCGTCGCGCTCGCCTGGTATTTCGGGTACCAGCTGAAATGGTGGTGAGCCGGCCCTTCCCCGCGCGGGTGCAACGGGCTAGAAAGGACCTGTGCGGCGCAACAGGCGCGGCAACCCTGTCGTGTATTTCCTTAAAGCGTGCACCCGAAGACCATGGCAACGTCCCGCTTCCCCTCCGCCTCCTGGGCGCCGATGCAGGCCCCCACGCTCGAGGATTTCGAAGCGATGGCCGACGAGGCCTTCCGGCAATTGCCCGAGTCCTTCCGCACCCTCTGCGGCACCGTCATCATCCGGATCGAGGATTTCCCGGATGACGAGGTGATCGAGGCGATGGAACTCGAGACCCCGTTCGACATTCTCGGCCTGTTCCACGGCCAGGGGCTGACGGAAGCAGGCGCCATGCCGGAGACCGGGCAGGGCCCGAACATGGTCTGGCTCTACCGCCGCCCGATCCTCGATTACTGGGCCGAGAACGAGGAAACCCTCGGCGCGGTCATCACCCATGTCCTCGTGCACGAGATCGGCCATCATTTCGGCCTGTCCGATGCCGATATGGAAAAGATCGAGGCACAGGCGGGATAACACAGCCGGCATAAACCAAGCGGGATAAACCCGAGATCCTTGAGGAGCACACATGGACACGCTGACCCCCTATCTCCCCGGCCTGATGCTGGTTTTCTCCGCCTTTGCGATCGCGGTCGGCAGCCCCGGGCCCAGCAACATGGCCATCATGGCGACCTCGATGGAACAGGGCCGGCGCGCCGGGTTGATCTTGGCCCTCGGCGTCACCGCGGGCTCCTTCACCTGGGGGCTGCTGGCGGCGTTCGGCGTCACCGCGCTCATTGCGGCCCATGCGGCCGGCCTCACAATCATCAAGATCCTCGGCGGCCTCTACCTGCTGTGGCTGGCCTGGCGTTCGGCCCGCTCGGCCCTTCGCGCTGGCGACATCGCGCCATCCGTCCGGGCCGGACAACCGGTCTCGCCGGCGCGCACCCTTCTGCGTGGCTATTTGATGCACATCACCAACCCCAAAGCGATCCTCAGTTGGACGGCGATCATCGCGATAGGCCTCAAGCCGGATATGCCGCAGATGGTCGTGGTCGCGCTGCTGGCCGGCTGCCTGGTGATCTCGTTCTGCCTGAATTGTGGCTACGCCATCATCTTCTCCTCCGCCCCGATGGTCCGAGGCTATCGCCGGGCGCGGCGCGGCATTGAGGCCGCTCTCGCCGGCATCTTTGCCTTTGCGGGCGTCAAGCTGTTGACGGCGCGGTTCTGAGCCGCCACGCGCTCGGCTTCGTCATGATACCGCCCCATGCCAAGGCTTGAATCCATGGCGGAATGCGGTATCACGCCGGGATCAGGAGTTCCCGCCATGCAGCCGTTCAAGACGCTCACCTCCACCCCGGCCCCGATGAAGGTGGTCAATGTCGATACCGACATGATCATCCCCAAGCAGTTCCTGAAGACGATCAAGCGCACCGGCCTCGGCAAGTCGCTGTTCTTCGAGATGCGCTATCGGGAAGACGGCAGCGAGAACCCGGATTTCGTGCTGAACAAGCCGGCCTATCGCAAGAGCGAGATCCTGATCGCCGGCGACAATTTCGGCTGTGGCTCCAGCCGCGAGCACGCCCCCTGGGCTTTGCTCGATTTCGGCATCCGCTGCGTGATCTCCACCAGCTTCGCCGACATTTTCTATAACAACTGCTTCAAGAACGGCATCCTGCCGATTACCGTCTCGCCGGAAGATCTCGACAAGCTCTTCGATGATGCCGATCGCGGCTCGAATGCCACGCTGACGGTCGATCTCGAGGCGCAGGAGATCCGGGGCCCGGATGGCGGCACCGTGAAGTTCGAGATCGATCCCTTCCGCAAGAAATGCCTGATGGAAGGCCTCGACGATATCGGCCTGACCATGGAAAAGGCGCCGAAGATCAACAGCTACGAAGCCAAGGCGAAAACCGAGCGTCCCTGGCTCTGAGCTGCGGCGAGGCGCCGCGCGAAGGTGAAAAGCCCGGCATGGTGAATCTCCGTTAACGACGGCGCCTTATTTTGGCGCCGTTGCTTTTGGAGACTGACCCGCATGAAGCGCTTCGGCCGCCTGCCCTTTCTTGCCCTCGCCCTGGCTGCGGCCATCACTCCGGCCCGCGCCGATTTCGCATCCTGCGTCGCCGGCCTGCGCAGCCATGCGCTGGGACAGGGCATCAGCGGCGCGACCTTCGACCGGATGATGTCCGGCGTGACGCCCGACATGAAGATCATCGAGGCGATGAATGCGCAGCCGGAATTCCGGACGCCGATCTGGGATTATCTGGCTACCCTTGTCGATGACCAGAAGATCGCGGAGGGGCGCGCCATGCTGCAGAAGCACGCCTCGGTGCTCGCGCAGATCGAGCAGGCCTATGGCGTCGACCGGCACACCGTGGTCGCGGTCTGGGGCGTCGAGAGCGATTTCGGCCAGGTCCCCGGCCGCTGGTCGCTGCCGCAGGCGCTCTCGACCGCCGCCTGTTTCGGCACACGCCGCCGCGAATTCTTCCGCACCGAACTCGTCTCGACGATGAAGATCGTCCAGCGCGGCGATCTCGCCGCCGAGAAGCTCCGCGGCTCGTGGGCCGGTGCGTTCGGGCATACCCAGTTCATCCCTTCGACCTATCTCCGCCTCGCCGTCGATTTCGACGGTGATGGAAGGCGCGACCTTGTGGATTCGATCCCCGACGCGCTCGCCTCAACCGCCAATTACCTGAAGAAATCCGGCTGGATCACCGGCGCCAGCTGGGGCTACGAGGTGCGTCTTCCCGCCGGATATGCCGGGCCCTCCGGCCGCACCGGCAAACAGGATCTCGCCAGCTGGTCCGGCCGTGGCATCACGCGGGTCGATGGCAGCGCACTCGCCGGCCTGCCGGCGGCGGGCCTTCTGCTGCCGGCGGGGCGGAATGGCCCGGCCTTCCTCGTCACGAGGAACTTCGATGCGGCCTATGCCTACAATGCCGCCGAGAGCTATGCCCTCGCCATCTCGATCCTGTCCGACCGGCTTCGCGGCCGCCCCGGCATCCGCACGCCCTGGCCGACCGATGATCGCGGCCTGTCGCGCGCCGAGCGCAAGGAATTGCAGGAGCGGCTGACCCGTGCCGGCTATGATGTCGGCAAGCCCGATGGAGCCATCGGCGCCCTCACCCGCGCCGCGATCAAGGATGTCGAGGCGAAGCTCGGCATGCCCCAGACCGGACGGGCCGGCGGGAAGGTATTTGATTCGCTTCGTTAGGCGATGCCCCCGGCGGGCGGGACAACCCCCGGTCAGAACTTGATGTAGCCGAAGCCCTGCCGCTGGAGATGGACCAGTTCCGCAACCCCGGCCTGGACGAGATCCGCTTCGCGCACGCCATGCAGCGTATCGAGTCCGACCCGGTAGGCCTCGAGCGTGTTGGCGCAGACCCGGAACTTCACGCCGCGCTGCCGCAGGGCATCGACCGAGCGGGCGAGCCTCGGATTGCTGCTGGCCCGGCGGAGGATATCGATGCCATCGCCCTGGAGGATCACCTGGATTTCGGCCGGGTCCGGCTCGACGGCCTGGAGATGGTTGTTGAGCACGGCGATCAGCCGGCGGGCCTCGCTTTCGCGGTCGCGCCAGGAGCCTCGCGTCGAGACATGGTAGACAACCCGCTGCGCCCCGTAATCGACCATCGGCGCCCGTGAAACCGGCACCGGGGATGCGTCCGGCGCGGAGGCGAGGACGGCGGGCCCGAAAACGATGGCAGCCCCTGCCAGCGCGGCAAGCATCAGCGAGAACACGGCGCCGGCCAGGAAGGCTCGAATCGGCATGGTTCACCTCCTGCCCGCTTGCAGCAGGACTTCCTTGTCACAGGCCGCGGAAAGGAGCCAGCGCGAGGAAGAATTTACCTTAATCGAAAGGCGCTTGCCGCCGGCCCCCGGCTTCTGTAGTCAACCCCTGCCGCGCCGGGATGGCGCCAGTCGGTTTCTGTCGGAAAGGGTTTGACCATGGCCTCCTTCAACCTCCTGCTGCTGCCCGGGGACGGGATCGGGCCCGAAGTGATGGCCGAGGTGAAGAAGGTGGCCGATGCGCTTGGCAAGGCCGGGCTCGGCACATTCGAAACCGAGACCGATCTTGTCGGCGGGGCAGCCTATGACGCCCATGGCAAGGCCGTGGCCGACAGCACCATGCAGCTTGCCCTCTCGGCCGATGCTGTTCTCTTCGGCGCGGTCGGCGGGCCGAAATGGGCCAAGGTGCCCTACGAGCACCGTCCGGAAGCCGGCCTCCTGCGCCTGCGGAAAGACCTTGCCCTCTTCGCCAACCTGCGCCCGGCGGTCTGCTACCCGGCCCTCGCCGAGGCCTCGTCGCTCAAGCGCGAGGTGATCGAGGGGCTCGATATCATGATCGTCCGCGAATTGACGGGTGGCGTCTATTTCGGCGAGCCGAAGGAAGTCGTGACACTGGAAAACGGCCAGAAGCGCGCCGTCGACACGCAGGTCTACACCACCCACGAAATCGAGCGCATCGCCCGCGTCGCCTTCGACCTCGCCAAGGTGCGCCGCAAGAAGGTCACCTCCACCGAGAAGCACAATGTCATGCGCTCGGGTGTGCTCTGGAAGGAAGTCGTGACGCGCGTGGGCGCCGAGGAATACCCGGACATCGAGCTGGAACATCACCTCGCCGATGCCTGCGGCATGCAGCTTGTCCGCTGGCCCAAGCAATATGACGTGATCGTCTGCGACAACCTGTTCGGCGACATGCTCTCCGACGTGGCCGCCATGCTGACCGGCTCGCTCGGCATGCTGCCTTCCGCCTCGCTCGGCGCACCGGATCCGGCCACCGGCAAGCGCAAGTCGCTCTATGAGCCGGTCCATGGCTCGGCACCGGACATTGCCGGCCAGGGGCTCGCCAACCCGATCGCGATGATCGGCTCCTTCGGCATGGCGCTGCGCTATTCCCTCGGCCTTGGCCAGGCGGCGGATCTCGTCGATGCCGCGATCGCCGATGTGCTGGCTTCCGGGCTCCGCACCCGCGATATCGCCGCCAAGGGCGCCAATGCCGTCGGCACGACCGAGATGGGCGATGCCATCGTTGCGGCCCTGCGCAAGCGGCTCTGATCACCGCTCCCGGGTGGCCGGAACGACAAAGGGCGCCGCAAGGCGCCCTTTTTGCTGGAAACCCGGCCGGTCGCGGCGGGGATCAGCGCCAGAAGACCGGTGATTCAAACGGGATGCCGCGGCCCGAGGAGAAGCGATCCGGCAGGATCGAGGGCGAGCTGCCGCGCGCACCGAAGCGGGCGGCATCGGACGGGCCCTGCGTGTCATACATGTAATTCTGCATCGACCCGACGGGAACCTGCCGGCCGGCATCGAGCCAGGAGCGCGGCTTGACCTCGATGACGAGGCGGTTCGAGCTCTGCGCGAATGCGGAGCCGGCCAGAGCGAGGGTGAAGACGGCTAGGGCAACGACGCGCATGGAACTCTCCTTGTATGGCTGGATTAACCATGACAAGCAGTGCTTAACACCTCGTTAGCGTAACGCAATTCTGAATCCCGCACGGGTTCGCATCAAGGTCGGCGCTGTGATGTTTTCAGCGCAGGCACCGGAGCCTCGTGGTCCAGCCAGGTCATCTTGCGGCCCGGCTGGCGCTGGGTCGGGCACCCTTTCCGCTGGCGCTCGGCCTGCGCGAACAGGCGGCGGAGCGGCTGGTCCTGCCCCGCGCCGACCAGGTCGATCCGGTCGATGAAGCAGACAAAGCTGACCCGGTCCGCCGGGCGCTCCTTCGTGCCGCAATACCAGCCGGCCAGAACGAGGCCGGACGTATCGTTCCGGCGGAAAGCCAGGCACGCCATTCGGCTGCTGTCCGACGCGAGATGCGCCTCGGCAACCTCCATCGAACCGAACTTCGTCATGACCTCCTGCGCCGCCTGCAGGCGCTCGATCGAAACACCGATTTCCGCCGCGCGGCGGGCGAGATCGGGAAAGAGCGGCCGGGTCGTCGGCAGGCCGTTCTCGTAGCGCTCGATGACGAGGTGGATCGCCGGGCGCTGCAATGAATTCGGCTTCGGCTGGCTGTTGGTCCAGAGGAAGCTGTCCTGCCTTGTCTGCCGGTCCCTGGTTGCAACCCGGTGGACGAGTTCTGCCTGTTCGATCTCCGCCGCCTCGACATGATAGACCGGAAACGGCTTGCGGACGGGGATCCAGGCATCACGCGCCGGCGGCGCGAGCTGGACGCGGAACGGCTCGCCCGCGGCCTGCGCCGCCGGAGCCGGGGCGGGCAACGCCGGAGCCGGCTCGACGGCGGGAGGCGCCACAGCCTGTTGGAGAGCGGGCGATGCCAGGGTTTCCGGTTCGCGCTCGGGCAGGATCATGGCAGCCAGCCAGGCCGAGAAGACGAGCGACAGGACGATGGTGATCGTGGTCGCCGCGCGGTGGTTCCGGGCGGCCCGGGCGAACATCAGCGAGAAGCCGGCAGCCAGCGCGACTAGGGCCAGCCAGCCAGCCGCGGTGAACGCGGCAAGACGCGAGCCGGCGTGCCGACGCGCAAGGGCCTGTTCCAGCGTCATGCCCTGCCCCGGTATCGGATCAGGGATCCCCGCGGCCATTCCCGCTGCATCGCTCATGATCGTCACGCCCCCCGCGAGCTTCGCCCGCTTCCCTGTGGCGCCCGAGAGTGACGGGAAATTGCCAGCACCGCCTTACCGGCCGGCCGCAATGTCTCGGCATGGTAAATGCGGCGTTCCGCAGCCTTCGATCCTAGGTCGGATTGACTTTCGGGCCCTTTGCGTGTTTGTGCTGGCGCATCGGCATTCCAGCCGGGGAAAGCGTTCGATGTCGGCCCAGATGACGAAAAAACCGACGACGACAACCACGACCGCCAAAGGCGGCTTCGTGCGCTGACGCTTGTCCTCGCTCTCGGGCCCTCCCCCGGCGGGGGATAGGGCGAGACCCGGCAACCGGGTCCACCACCCCGGGGGAGATCTCGATCAGAACAGGAAGTCCATCATGGGTTACAAGGTCGCTATCGCGGGTGCCACCGGCAATGTGGGCCGGGAAATGCTCAATATTCTGGCGGAACGCGCCTTTCCGGTCTCGGAAGTCATTGCGCTCGCCTCGAGCCGCTCGATCGGCAAGGAAGTCTCCTTCGGCGACAGGACGCTGAAGGTGCAGTCGCTCGAGCATTACGATTTCTCCGACACGGATATCTGCCTGATGTCCGCCGGCGGCGAGACCTCGAAGGCCTGGTCGCCGAAGATCGGCGCTCAGGGCTGCGTCGTCATCGATAATTCCTCGGCCTGGCGGTATGATTCCGATGTCCCGCTGATCGTGCCGGAAGTGAATGCCGAGGCGGTCCGCGGTTTCACCAAGAAGAACATCATCGCCAACCCGAACTGCTCCACGGCCCAGCTCGTTGTCGCGCTGAAGCCGCTGCATGACCATTTCGGCATCCGCCGTGTGGTTGTCTCGACCTACCAGTCGGTTTCCGGCGCCGGCAAGGACGGCATGGACGAACTCTTCGACCAGACCCGCGCGATCTTCTCGGCCGGGGAGCCGAAGACCAAGAAGTTCACCAAGCGCATCGCCTTCAACGTCATCCCCCATATCGATGTCTTCATGGAGGATGGCTTCACGAAGGAAGAATGGAAGATGACGGTCGAGACCAAGAAGATCCTCGACCCGAAGATCAAGCTCACCGCCACCTGCGTGCGCGTGCCGGTCTTTGTCGGCCATTCCGAGGCGGTGAACATCGAATGCGAGAAGCCGGTCACGGCCGAGGAAGCGCGCAACATCCTGCGTGCCGCCCCGGGCGTGCTGGTGATCGACAAGCGCGAGCCCGGTGGCTACATCACGCCGCATGAGGCAGCCGGCGAGGATGCAACCTACATCTCGCGCATCCGCGAGGACATCACGGTCGAGAATGGCCTCGCCTTCTGGTGCGTCTCGGACAATCTTCGCAAGGGCGCCGCGCTCAACGCGATCCAGATTGCGGAATGCCTGATCAATCGCAAGCTGATCCAGCCGCGCAGCAAGGCAGCCTGAGACCGCCTCTCCCCGACGATCTGGACGGCCCGCCCTCACGCGGGCCGTTTTTCATGGATCCGCCGGAATCCCGCTGCCGCATGCCAGGCTCCCGTGGCCAAAGGCCGTTATGCGCTACAACCACCGCTCGATTTTCCGGGGTTAACCACACCCTTTTTCCCGATATCGCCCGGAATCAGGGCCTTTTCGCTGGCGAAACCGGAAGTGATGGCTAAGGATCCCGCTCCGCGTCCGCTGCTTCAGAGCAAGAACAGTGCAGCGGGCATGTCGCTGAAGAGAGGAGAGCCACCATGGCCACGCAAGCCGAATTTATCGATGCCTTCGCCAAGTCCGCAGGCCTGACCAAGGCCGAGGCGGATCGCATCGCCCGCGCCTATGCGGAAGTGGCGGTCGCGCAGGCAAAGACCGGTTTCGCGGTCCTGCCGGATCTGGGTCGCTTCAAGGCCGTGACCAAGCCGGCCCGCAAGGCCCGCAATCCGCGCACCGGCGCGATGGTCGATGTTCCGGCCAAGACCACGCTCGTCCTGAAAGTCGGCTGACGAACCCGGCGGAACCTGGCCTGCCGGGTTCCGCCTTCCGCATGCCCTCGCCGCTCAGCGCGGCAGCACCGACGAGCCCATCAGGAATTCGTCGATCGCCCGTGCCGCCTGCCGCCCCTCGCGGATCGCCCAGACGACCAGGCTCTGGCCCCGGCGCATGTCCCCCGCGACGAACACCTTCTCCTGCGAGGTCAGGTAATTCTCGTCATTCGCGACGACATTGCCCCGCTTGTCGAGCGCCGCGCCTGACTGCGCGAGCAGCCCTTCCTTGACCGGGCCGGCAAAGCCGATGGCCAGGAAGACCAGATCCGCCTTGATGATGAACTCGCTGCCGGCAATCGGACGGCGCTTCTCGTCAACACGCGCGCATTGCACGCCGGTCACCCGGCCGTTCTTCCCGACGACGCCCAAGGTCGCTGCCTGGAATTCCCGCTCCGCGCCCTCGGCCTGGCTGGAGGAAGTGCGGAACTTTGTCGGCCAGTAGGGCCAGATCACCAGCTTGTCCTCGAGTTCCGGCGGCCGCGGGCGGATATCGAGCTGCGTCACCGACAGCGCCCCCTGACGGAAGGCGGTGCCGACGCAGTCCGACGCCGTATCGCCCCCGCCGATCACCACGACATTCTTGCCGCCGGCCAGGATCGGCCGCTCGGATTCCGGCTCGCCGCCGACACGCCGGTTCGACTGGACGAGATAGGGCATCGCGAAATGCACGCCCTCCAGTTCCTGCCCCGGCAGTTCCGGATCGCGCGGGGCCTCGGCACCGCCAGCCATCAGCACCGCGTCGAAATCCCGCTTCAGGTCATCGATCGACTTGGTGACACCGATATTGACGCCGTAATGGAAGGTCACGCCTTCCGCCGTCATCTGCGCGACGCGGCGGTCAATATGGTGCTTCTCCATCTTGAAATCCGGGATGCCGTAGCGGAGCAGACCGCCGGCCCGCGGCTCGCGCTCGAAGACATGCACCTCGTGCCCGACACGCGCCAGCTGCTGCGCAGCCGCGAGGCCGGCGGGGCCGGACCCGATGACGGCGACGCGCTTGCCGGTCAGCTTTTCCGGCGCCTCGGGGCGGATCCAGCCATTCTTCCAGCCATTATCGGCAATCGCCTGCTCGATCGTCTTGATCGTCACCGGCGAATTCTCGAGGTTCAGCGTACAGGCTTCCTCGCACGGCGCCGGGCAGATGCGGCCGGTAAATTCCGGGAAGTTGTTCGTCGAATGCAGGTTGTCCAGCGCCAGCTGCCAATCGTCCTGGTAGACGAGGTCGTTCCAGTCCGGGATCTGGTTATGGATCGGACAGCCCGTCGGGCCATGGCAATACGGGATGCCGCAATCCATGCAGCGCGACGCCTGCTCGCGCACGTCCTTCTCGTCCATCGGCAGGACGAACTCGCGGAAATGGCGGATGCGGTCGGAAGCCGGCTGATACTTCGACTCCCGCCGGTCGATCTCGAGAAACCCAGTGACCTTGCCCATGTCTTTTCCTTGCCCTTCGGCAAACCTCTGTTCCGGCAGCCTGAAAGCCCCGCTTCCGGCGCCTCGATACCCTGTTTTCGCGTGGATCGCGAGCGGCGCTTCCCGCGCGCCGCCCGACCGGATCGTCCTTATTCCGCCGCCTGGAGCTGGCGGGCCTTCTCCATCTCGCGCAGGGCGCGGCGATATTCGACCGGCATCACCTTGACGAACTTGGTCCGGAATTCGGCCCAATGGTCGAGGATATGCTTGGCGCGCGCCGAACCCGTATAGCGCAGATGGTTGGCGATCAGCTGGTGCAGGCGCTCCTCGTCATGCCGGGACATGTCGCCCATGATGTCGATGCGGCCCTTGAACTCGAGATCGCCCCCGTGATGGTAATCGCGCTCGAGCAGGACTTCCTCCTCCTCGACCGGCTCGAGATCGACCATCGACAGGTTGCAGCGCGACCGGAAGGTCTTGTCCTCGTCGAGCACATAGGCCACGCCGCCGGACATGCCCGCGGCGAAGTTGCGCCCGGTCTCGCCGATCACCACCACCACGCCGCCGGTCATGTATTCGCAACCATGGTCGCCCGTGCCTTCCACCACCGCGATGGCGCCGGAATTGCGGACGGCGAAGCGCTCGCCGGCGACGCCGCGGAAATAGCATTCCCCCGAAATCGCACCGTAGAGCACCGTATTGCCGACGATGATCGACTTTTCCGGAACGATGGCGGCATCCTCGGCCGGCCGGATGATCAGCCGCCCGCCGGAAAGCCCCTTGCCGACATAGTCATTCGCCTCACCGACGAGATCGAGCGTGACGCCCGCCGCAAGCCAGGCCCCGAAGGACTGGCCCGCCGTGCCGCGCAGCGACACATGGATCGTGTCGTCCGGCAGGCCGGCATGGCCATAGCGCGCGGCGATCTCGCCCGAAAGCATCGCACCGGCCGCCCGGTCAACCGAGCGGATGCCATGGCTGAGCCGGACCGGCTTGTGATGCTCGAGCGCCTCGCGGGCCTCCGCGATCAACTTGCGGTCAAGCACATCGTCGATCGGGTGCTTCTGCCGCTCGGCATGCTTGCGGGCGACGTTGGCAGGCACATCGGGCTGGGCGAACAGGCGGGAGAAATCCAGCCCCTTGGCCTTCCAGTGCGCCACGCCCTCGCGGGTATCGAGCAGGTCCGACCGGCCGATCAGCTCCTCGAACCGGGTGAAGCCCATTTCGGCCATCAGCGCCCGCACTTCCTCCGCCACGAAGAAGAAGAAGTTGATGACATGCTCCGGCTGGCCCTTGAAGCGCTTGCGCAGCACGGGATCCTGCGTCGCCACGCCGACCGGGCAGGTGTTGAGATGGCACTTGCGCATCATGATGCAGCCGGCCGCAATCAGCGGCGCGGTCGAGAAGCCGAACTCGTCGGCCCCGAGCAGCGCCCCGATCATCACGTCGCGACCGGTCCGGAGACCGCCATCGACCTGCAGGGCGACACGGCCGCGCAGCCGGTTCCGCACCAGCACCTGCTGCGTTTCCGCGAGGCCCATTTCCCACGGGCTGCCGGCATGCTTGATCGAGGTGAGCGGCGAGGCGCCCGTGCCGCCCTCGTAGCCGGAAATGGTGATGTGATCGGCCCGGGCCTTGGCGACGCCGGCCGCGACCGTGCCCACGCCCACTTCCGAGACGAGCTTCACCGAGACATCCGCCTTCGGGTTGACGTTCTTCAGGTCGAAGATCAGCTGGGCCAGATCCTCGATCGAGTAGATGTCATGATGCGGCGGTGGCGAGATCAGGCCGACGCCCGGCGTCGAATGCCGGACCTTGGCAATGGTCGCATCCACCTTGTGCCCGGGCAGCTGGCCGCCCTCGCCGGGCTTCGCGCCCTGCGCCACCTTGATCTGCATCACGTCGGAATTGACGAGATACTCGGTCGTCACGCCGAACCGGCCCGACGCCACCTGCTTGATGGCCGAGCGACGCGGATTGGGCGAGCCATCCGGCAGCGGCTCGAAGCGTGACGATTCCTCGCCGCCCTCGCCCGTATTGGACTTGGCGCCAATGGCGTTCATCGCCTTGGCCAGCGTCTCGTGCGCCTCACGGCTGATCGAACCGAAGGACATGGCGCCGGTCGCGAAGCGCTTGACGATCTCGACGGCCGGCTCGACCTGATCGACCGGCACCGGCTGGCGACCGATCTCGGCCGCCGACTTGATCCGGAACAGGCCACGGATGGTGGAGTACTTGTTCTCCTGCTCGTCGATCCGCTTCGAATAGGCCTCGAACCGGTCCTTGGCATTGAGCCGGACGGCATGCTGGAGGTCCGCCACCGCGTCCGGGGTCCAGACATGGTCCTCGCCGCGCTGCCGCAGGTTGTACTCCCCGCCGACATCCAGGAACTTCCGCAGGACCGGCAGGTTGCCGAACGCCTCGCGGTGGCGGCGGACGGTTTCCTCGGCGATTTCTGCGAGGCCGACACCCTCGATGGTCGTCGCCGTGCCGAAGAAGAACCGGTTGACCAGCTCGCTCGACAGCCCGACCGCATCGAAGATCTGCGCGCCGCAATAGCTCTGGTAGGTCGAGATGCCCATCTTGGACATGACCTTGAGCAGGCCCTTGTCGACCGCCTTGATGTAGCGCTTGACGATCTCGGTCTCGTCCACCTCGTCCGGGAACTCCATGTCGGCCTTCATGGCGACAAGGGTCTCGAAGGCGAGATAGGGGTTGATGGCCTCGGCGCCGTAGCCCGCCAGGCAGGCGAAGTGATGCACCTCGCGCGCTTCGCCGGTCTCGATCACCAGCCCGACCGAGGTGCGCAGCCCCTTGCGGATCAGGTGATGATGCACCGCCGCCGTGGCCAGCAGGGCCGGCACGGGAATGCGGTCCGGCCCGACCATCCGGTCGGACAGGATGATGATGTTGTAACCACCATGCACCGCCGCTTCCGCCCGGTCACAGAGCAGCTTCACCGCGGCTTCCATGCCCTTCGCGCCCTGCTGGGTCGGATAGGTGATGTCGAGCGTCTTGGTGTCGAACCGGTCCTCGAAATGGCCGATGCAGCGGATCTTCTCGAGATCCTCGTTGGTGAGGATCGGCTGGCGCACCTCGAGCCGCTTGCGGCGGGCATTGCCCTCGAGATCGAACAGGTTCGGCCGCGGCCCGATGAAGGAGACGAGGCTCATCACCAGCTCCTCGCGGATCGGGTCGATCGGCGGGTTGGTGACCTGCGCGAAATTCTGCTTGAAATAGGTATAGAGCAGCTTCGCCTTGTCCGAGAGGACGGAAGGCGGCGTATCCGTGCCCATCGAGCCCACGGCTTCCTGGCCGGTCACCGCCATCGGCGACATCAGGAGCTTGGTGTCCTCCTGGGTATAGCCGAAGGCCTTCTGCCGATCCGTCAGGCTGACATCGGTGCGCGAGGCGCGGGGCTCGACCGGCCGGAGATCCTCCAGCACGATCTGCGAGCGCTGCAGCCATTCCTTGTAGGGATTGGCCTTGGCAAGGCTGGCCTTGACCTCCTCGTCGGAAACGATGCGACCTTCCTCGAGATCGATCAGCAGCATCTTGCCGGGCTGGAGCCGCCACTTCGTGACAATCTCGCTTTCCGGGAAGGGCAGCACGCCCATTTCCGACGCCATGACGACGAGATCGTCCTTCGTGACGTAATAGCGGGCCGGCCGCAGGCCGTTCCGGTCCAGCGTGCCACCGATCTGCCGGCCATCGGTGAAGGCAATGGCGGCCGGGCCGTCCCACGGCTCCATCAGCGCCGCGTGATACTCATAGAAGGCCCGCCGCTCCTCATCCATCAGCGGGTTGCCGGCCCAGGCTTCCGGCACCAGCATCATCACCGCATGGGCGAGGCTGTAGCCGCCGCGCACGAGGAATTCGAGCGCGTTGTCGAAGCAGGCCGTGTCCGACTGGCCCTCATAGGAGATCGGCCACAGCTTGCCGATCTCGATCCCGTAGAGTTCGCTGTCGACCGAGGCCTGCCGCGCCGCCATCCAGTTGACGTTGCCGCGGAGCGTGTTGATCTCGCCGTTGTGCGCGACCATCCGGTAGGGATGGGCGAGCTGCCAGGTCGGGAAGGTGTTGGTCGAGAAACGCTGGTGCACGAGCGCCAGCGCGCTCTCGAAGCGCGGATCGGTAAGGTCCTTGAAATAGCCACCAAGCTGGGTGGCGAGCAGCATGCCCTTGTAGGTCACGGTCCGGCACGAGACCGAAACCGGGTAATACGAAGCCTTGGCGCGCTCCTGCCCGAGATAGAGCGTATGCGAGACGACCTTGCGCAGGATGAAGAGGCGCCGCTCGAAGCTCTCCTCGTCGGCAATGTCCGGGCTGCGCCCGATGAAGACCTGCCGGTGATAGGGCTCGGTCGGCTTCACGCTCTCGCCGAGATCGCTGTTGTCGACCGGCACGTCGCGCCAGCCGAGCACCCTCTGCCCCTCCGCCACGATGGTCTGTTCGATGATCTGTTCGATCTTCGCCCGTGCCTCGGCATCCCGCGGCAGGAAATACTGGCCGACGGCATAATGCCCGGGCTCCGGCAGTTCGAAGCCCAGCTTCGCGCATTCCTCGCGGAAGAAGCGATGCGGGATCTGCACGAGCATTCCGCAGCCGTCGCCGGCCTTGGGATCGGCGCCGACAGCGCCGCGATGGTCGAGATTCTCGAGGATCTTCAGCCCGTGCTCGATGATCGTGTGCGTCTTGCGGTTCTTGATGTCCGCCACGAAGCCGACGCCGCAGGAATCCTTCTCGTGCGCGGGGTCATACAGACCTTCTGCGGCCGGGAAGCCGGGATCACGCACCACGACCGGCGCGCCGCGCGAGGCCGACGCGACGGCGCGTTTGGTGGCGCGCGCAGTCGCCACGGGGCGTTGCGTCACGGCATCAAACTTCGTCTCTCTCGTCGTCATGGTCTCGCTCCTGGCTCAAGGCCCAAAGAAATCTGTGGTTCTGTTCCCGCCGCCATGCCTGGCCGGCGCCCTGATTGGTTTTCAGACACACCGAGCCCGATTTCCGACAGCCGGCCGGGGGAGACCAGCCGACCACCGGAAACCGGGCCCGGAGAGTAGGTCAGCAACACTGTCCTATCCGAGGCGCACATAACCAGAAACCAATCGGCCTTACAAGCACTCTTTAGAAGAATTTTATCCCTTTTATTGCGAGGACTGCCTAAATATGCGCAATTAAATTGCTTTGACACCCCTCGAGAAACAATATTGCGTCGAAATCGCCCCCGGCAAGGGGCTGCGGCCTTCTGGCCCGGGAGGCTCCATCCAGGCCGCGATGCTTGCACCGCCGGTTGATTTGCGCCTTGATGGCAACAACCCCATTCAGCCTCTCCGGAATCCCATGAATTTCGTCAGTGACAATATCGTCGGCGCCAGCGCCAAGGTCCTCGCCGCCCTCGTCGCGGCCAATGAAGGCGCCGCCGGCTCCTATGGCGCCGATCCCTGGACCGCGCGCGTCGACGCCCAGCTCGATGCCTTTTTCGGCCGCAAGGTGACGGCCTTCCTCGTCACGACCGGCACGGCCGCGAATGCGCTCGCGGCCTCGGCCATCTGCCCGCCCTGGGGCTGCCTGCTGACCCATCGCGAAAGCCATGTCATCGACGATGAATGCGGCGCGCCGGAATTCTTCATGGGCGGCGCCAAGCTCGTCGGCCTGCCGGGGATCGGCGGCAAGATCACCCCGGCGATCATCGAGGCGCATCTCGCGGCCGAGCCGGGCGGGACGCGCCGTCCGCCGATCAAGGCGCTGTCCATCGCGCAGGGAACCGAGTTCGGGCTGGTCTACACCCCGGACGAGGTGCGTGCCCTGACGGCCTGCGCCCGCTCCAATGGCATGCGCACCCATATGGACGGCGCCCGCTTCTCGAATGCACTGGTGGCGCTCGGCTGCACGCCGGCCGAACTGACCTGGCAGGCCGGGATCGACGTGCTGTCGCTCGGCGGCACCAAGAATGGCTGCCTGATGGCGGAAGCCGTGGTCTTCTTCGACGAGGCACTGGCCGAGGAATTCCGCTTCCGCCGCAAGCGGGCGGGGCAGACCCTGTCCAAGCAGCGGCTGATTTCGGCCCAGTTCGAGGCCTTCTTCGAGGGCGATCACTGGCGCGATCTTGCCACCCATGCCAACGCGATGGCGCGACGCCTGGCCGACGGGCTTTCCGGCATTCCCGGCATCCGCTTCGGCTGGGAGCCCCAGATCAACGAGGTTTTCCCGATTGTCAGCGAGGCGCTCTGGAACCACCTGACTGCCGCCGGCCTGAAATGCGTCGACTGGTCGGACCTGTCCCTGCCGCCCGAAAGTGCCCTGCACGAGGGCGAGGTGGTGCTCCGTCTGGTCACGTCGTTCGCCACGCGGCCGGAGGATGTCGACGCGCTGATCCTGCAGGCACGGGGCTTCCGGGCCGCAGCGTGATCCAACGCACGGCGGGCTCCATCATTTCGCCCCAAAACCATTGCCTGTTCAGCGAAACTTAATCGCCCGTTAGGCATGCTTGCAGAATGGGGCGGCTCGATGCCACGGCATCCAATGGAGAGTTCGTGATGGTGATTGCAAAGGCAACGCGCAGGGCTGGCCTCGCCGGCCTGCTGGTCGCGATGGCTGGCTTCGCGGCGACGGAAGCCTCGGCGCAATATTATCCGCGCCCGTTTTTCTATGGTGGCTACTATTCCGGCCCCATCGTCGTGCCGGTCCCCCGCCGCCCGATCGGCGTCTCGGTCGGCGACATCTTCGAGGACCTGCGCGATCAGGGCTATCGCAGCCTGGTCCTGTCAGGCCGCCGCCCGGATGTTCTGGTTGTCGATGCGATCGACCGCAACCGCCAGCCGGTCCGGCTGATTGTCGACGCCTATGACGGCGAGGTTCTGGAGCGGTTCCAGCGCGATGCCGGCACGCCCCCTTCCCGCGGCACGGCCGCACTTAACCCGGATCCGCGCTTCCCGCGCGAGGCACCCCGCGCCCGCCCGGAAACGCAATCCGGCGAGAGCGCCAATCCGCTGCCGCCACGCCGGCCGGATGCCGTCGCGCAGGGGCCGGGCTCGGGTGCGGCCACCAGCCGCCCGGCGCCTGTGGCCCCGGCGCGCGATCCGTCACTCTGGGCCCCGCAGGCCCCCGGTGCCGGCACGCAGTAAGGCAGGCCAGGCCGGCGACGGGCCTGAGCAGGCTTCGGACATGAAAAAGGGGCGTCATCGACGCCCCTTCCCTGTTTCCGGATCGAGCCGGGTTCAGGCTGCGAGATGCTCGACAGCCTGTGCAGCCGGCGCGCTGATCGGGATCACGCGCGGCTTCCGGGCTTCCGGCACTTCACGCACCAGATCGACATGGAGCAGGCCGTTCTCGAGCCGGGCGGACGTGACGCTCACGTAATCGGCGAGCTGGAACCGCCGCTCGAACTGGCGCGAGGCGATGCCCTGGAAGAGATAGGCGCCATCCCGCGGAGCACCGCTGGCCTTGTCACCGCGGATGACGAGCGAGTTCGGCTCGGCTTCGATCGAGAGATCGGCCTCGGTGAAACCGGCCACGGCGAGGGAGATGCGATAGGCATTCTCGCCGGTCTTTTCGATATTGTAGGGCGGATAGCTGGGCGCGGACTGCTCGAAACCGGCAACCTGGTCCATCAGCGAGAACAACCGGTCGAAGCCGACGGTCGAACGATACAGGGGGGCGAGATCATAGGAACGCATGGCATATCCTCCTTGAAGCGACATGCAGTTGAGGTCCGCCCGATGGGCCGGACCGGGAATGTGCCGCCAGCTCTGGCCGGCACAGACAGGAGTTGGGAAGCGGAATTCCGGTTTTCAAGGGCCGGCCCGTCGGGTGCCGCCGGGCGCGGCGGCAATGCCCGGCCCATGAATGCCAGATGAACCCGGGACTCGCATCCGGTTCAGCCCGGACCTGCCAGAAGCGTCAGTATCGGGCGCAAAAAGGGCCCGGATCGAGGTTTGCTTCATGCCACGCGCACAGGGCGCCGGCTTCCCGGTTTCGGGCAGCGCGGAGAGAACAGGTTTTACGGATCGGCTCTGGCCGCGACACCTTCTGGTGGGCGTGCTGGTCGCGACCATTCTCGGCGGCTTCGGCCTGATGGCCCTGTCGAGCAGCCCTTCGGCAACCGATGCACCGGCCACCTCCCGCCTCGTCGAGAACCGCACCATGGCCGAACTCGGCACGCTGCCGGGCTTCCAGCGGCGCGGCAACAGCGTCGTCGGCGAGGTCTGCACCCGCGATGGCCAGGCCCTGCGGCTGGTGCTCGACGCCCGCAGCCAGACGCTGATCGGCTTCCGGCTGCTGGAACCGAGCGAAGCGCGCCCCGCCTGTTCCGCCTCCCCCTTGCCGATCGCCCGGACTCCTGCGAACTAGACGCGGCGGACCGGAAGCGCGCCAGGACAGCGCCCGGATTGCCGCGACAGGAAGGGGCGGGACGCGCAGGGGCCATGCTTGAGTTTCTAGTCCAGCCGCCGGATGGCGTGCCCTTCCCGGACCGGATCGAGATTGCCGGCCTCACGACGGCGGACGGGCTCGGAATCCGCGCAGCCTTCGCGCTGCCGGAGGGCAGGCCGGCGGGCACGGTGGTGCTGCTTCAGGGCCGCGCCGAGTATATCGAGAAATATGGCGAGGTCTTTTCCGAACTCCTCGGCCGCGGCTTCGCGGTTGCCGCGCTCGACTGGCGTGGGCAGGGCGGCTCCGACCGGCAGGTCGGCAATCCGCGCAAGGGCCATGTCGAGGATTTCAACGACTACCTGCTCGATCTCGATGCCCTGATGGCCGAGATCCGCCGCCGCTTCCTGCCGGAGCCCTTTCACCTGCTGGCCCATTCGACGGGCGGTGCCATTGCCCTGCTCGCGCTGGCCCGCCAGCCCGCACTGTTCACGCGGGCGATCCTCTCCTCGCCGCTTGTCGCCATTGCCGGCCTGCGCTGGCCCGAGGCCAGCCGCGTGCTCGCCCGGCTTCTGGCCAGCCTCGGCCTGTCGACGGCCTTCATCCCCGGCGGCAAGCGGATCACGATTGCGGACGGCCCCTTCGAGGGGAACCCGCTGACGAGCGATCCGGAACGCTTCGCCCGGATGGCGCTCTGGCAGAAGCAGGAACCCCGCCTCGCCATCGGCGATCCGACCATCGGCTGGGTGGATGCGGCTTTCGAAGCCATGGCCCGCTTCGAGGATGACCGGTTCGGCCTCGAGAACCGCACGCCGTGCCTGTTCGTGCTGGCCGGCGCCGACCGGGTGGTCGATTCCCGGGCCGCCGCTGCCCTCGCCAAGCGCATGCGCGGCACCAGCGCCATCACGCTTCTGGGGGCACAGCACGAGATCCTGATGGAGCGCGGCCGGATCCGGCAGCAATTCTGGGCCGCCTTCGATGCCTTCTGCCGCGAGCCGGTCCTGCCAGAGCCGGCGACCGCGTCGCGTTCAGCTTCCGCGCTGGCAGAGCAGGCCTAGCGCCTGCGCATGGAGTTCCGCGTTGGCGGCGGCAACGATGGCGCCGCCTGCCGTGGCAGGCCCGCCATCCCAGGTGGTGATGACACCGCCCGCCCCCTCGATGACGGGGATCAACCCGACAATGTCATGCGCCTTGAGCCCGGCTTCGACGACCAGTTCGACCTGGCCTGAGGCCAGCATGGCATAGGCGTAGCAATCGACCCCGTAGCGCGAGAGTTTCACCTGCTTCTCGACACGGGCGAAAGCCTCGGCCTCCTCGCCCCGGAACAGCCGGGGATCAGTGGTCATCAGGTGGGAATCCGCGAGACGGGTCTTGCCGGATGTCATCAGCGCGCGCTGCCCGCGCGGCCCCTTCAGCCGGGCCTGCCGGCCATCACCGAAGAACAGCTCGCCGGTATAGGGCTGGTTCATGACCCCCATGACCGGATGGCCATCCCGCATCAGGCCGATCAGCGTGCCCCAGACTGGCAGCCCGCACAGGAAAGCCCGCGTCCCGTCGATCGGATCGACCACCCATTGGTACTCGGCCTCGGGATTGACGTCGTCGAATTCCTCACCCCGGATCCCGTGCGTCGGAAAGGTAGCCTGGATCAACCGCCGGATCACGGTTTCCGCAGCGCGATCCGCTTCCGTCACCGGGTCAAACCCGTCACTGCCCTTGTCGAGAACGCTGAGTTCGGTGCGGAAGAAGGGCAGGATGGCCTCGCCGGATTGCTGGGCAAGCCGTTCGAGAAAGGCCGAGAGATCGACTGGACGCATGGATCCTCGCGGGAGGGATATTCGGTGCTTCTCCTTAGCGGAGACCGGCTGCCATGGCCAGAAGCCCGCGCACTGCCGGATCGCGCGCGGGCCGGAATCCCGCAGGAAAGAACGCTTTCTTAGCGATGAATAAAAAAAGGGCCCGCCGATCACGACAGGCCTTGTCTTTTGTGCGCCGCAATATATATTCGACTTGTCACGACGGTTCGCCCTCGTGACATGCCCTCCTTGGGCGTTTCCTCCCTAGACTTTCAGGCCGCTTCGTGCGGCCTTTTTTTTGGCCAAAATCAGGGATTCCGGCGTTTTCGCGGGGCTGCCCGTTCTCCGGATGCCCCGTTCGGATCGTTTCGCCACCGGATCGGGCAGCGAGCGCCCTTATTCAGCAGCCTTCTGAGAAAAATGCAAGGCCGTTTTGCGTGAATCGAATGCCTGCTCTGCGACAAGTTGCGCCACGATCCCGCACAGGGCCGCAGACAGGCCGGCAAACCCGTCATGGGGCTCCAGCCGGGCCTCGTCCATGTACAGCGCCCGGTTCACTTCGATCTGGATGGCGTGCCAGCCAAGGTCCGGCCGCCCGTAATGTTCGGTGATATAGCCGCCGGCATAGGGCTGGTTCCGCTCCACCCGGAAGCCGGCGCAGCGGGCAAGATGCTCGAGCCGCTCGACCAGCACCGTCGCGGCGCTGCTGCCGAACCGGTCGCCGATCACGAGATCGGGCATGCTGCGATGCGGGCGCGGCAAGGTCTGTGAAGGCATGGAATGAAGGTCGAGCAGCAGCACCATGCCGTGATCGCGGTGCCGCCGCGCCAGTTCGCGGTGCAGCCGGAGGTGGTAGGGAACGTAATGGGCCTCGATCCGGGCCAGGGCCTCCTCGAGCGGCAGCTTGCCGGCATAGATCTCGACCTGGTCGCCGATCACCCTCGGAATGGTGCCCAGCCCGCCCGCCACCCGCAGCGACCGCGTATTCGCATCCACCGGCAGAGTCCCGGCGATCAGCCGCGGATCCAGTTCCAGGGGCTCGCGGTTCAGGTCGAGATAGGAGCGCGGCAGCCGCGCCGACATGAGCGGCAGGCCGGTCGCCACCAGCGGCCGGAACAGGCTGTCGACGTAAAGGTCGGAGGCCCGGCGCAACGCCGCCCTCGACAATTGGCTCCGGGCGAGGAAATGCGGCGGGAAAACATCCCCTGAATGGGGCGAATTCAGGAAAAGCGGCGTCGTGCGGTTCTCCTCGCCTTCAAGAATGAAGGGAGAGAGATCGGCCGGATCGAGCGGAATCGGGCCCGCCATGGACGTCCTTTCCATGCTGCATACCGGATGCAACATGGCGCGCCCGTTCCGGACGGTCCAGTCCCCTCGCCGCTTTGCCGGAAAAATACACCCTATATTTACCATGACGGCCTAACCCTCGTTGCCAGTGTGCGCGGCAAGCCCGAAGAGACCGACATGAGCAAGATTCTCCTCGCCGAAGACGACAACGACATGCGCCGCTTTCTCGTGCGCGCGCTCCAGAATGCGGGCTACGATGTCGCCTCCTTCGACAATGGCCGCTCGGCCTATCACCGCCTGCGCGAGGAGCCGTTCGAGCTTCTGCTGACCGATATCGTGATGCCGGAAATGGACGGGATCGAACTGGCGCGCCGGGCGACCGAGCTCGACCCCGACATCAAGGTGATGTTCATCACCGGCTTTGCCGCGGTGGCCCTCAACCCGGAATCGAACGCGCCGAAGGATGCCCGCGTCCTGTCGAAGCCGTTCCACCTCAAGGACCTCGTCAACGAGGTGAAGCGGATGCTCGCGGCCTGAGTCGAATTTCTCGTCGGGCGGCTGCCAAAAAGCCTTGCCCTTTCCCCGCGCTCTGACTATACGGGCGCTTCCCAATTTCGACGCGGCGTCTTCGGCTTCGCGTTCGGGCGCGTAGCTCAGCGGGAGAGCACTACCTTGACACGGTAGGGGTCACAGGTTCAATCCCTGTCGCGCCCACCATTTTTAACCGGGTCACCGGATGGAGTTGAGACGATGAAGGTCAGGAATTCGCTCAAGGCGCTGATGAAGCGGCACCGCGACAACCAGATGGTTCGCCGCCGCGGTCGCGTGTACATCATCAACAAGACGCAGAAGCGCTACAAGGCCCGCCAGGGCTGAGCCTTCACTGCATCGTCACGTCTGCCGAAGCGCCCTTGCGGGCGCTTTTCGCGTTTTCGTGATGCCCCGAGCCCCGGCATGAGGCTTGACGCCTTGCCCGGTCGGGCTACCTTCGGGTCATGCGCTCGTCCGTGATCCTCGCCGCCCTTCTGGCCAGCCTGCTGCATCCGGCCTTTGCCGCCGCGCAGGCCCCAGTTGCACCCGCGCCGCCTGCGGCACCCGAGAGCCCCACGCCCGATTCGACGACGCGCGCGGCCCAGCGTCTCGACAAGCTTTTCGAGAAGCTGAAGGAATCGGAAAGCCCGACCGCCGCCCGGATCGTTGCGGCGGATATCGAGCGGGCCCTGGAGCAATCCGGCAGCCCGACGACCGATCTGCTTTTCACCCGGGCCAAGGACGCGATGACCGCGCGCGATTTCGATCTCGCGCTCGACCTGCTTGACTATATCGTGACGCTCAAGCCGCAATGGGCCGAGCCGTTCCACCGCAGGGCGATGATCCATTTCCTCCGCAATGACCGTGACGCGGCCTATCGCGATATCCGCGAGGTGCTGTCGCGCGAGCCGCGCCATTACATCGCGCTGTCGGGCCTCGGCGGCATCCTCCGGGCCAGCGGCAATGCCAAGGGCGCTTACAAGGCCTTCACGCGCGCGCTGGAAATCCATCCCTTCCTGGCCGACCTGAAGCAGCAGCTCGAGCGTATGAAGGTCGAGGTCGAAGGACAGCCGATCTGAGGCCGGTCAGCTCGCGCCGCCGGCCCCGACGAAGGCAATCCGCAGCATGTTGGTCGCGCCCGGGGTTCCGAAAGGCACACCGGCAACAAGGATGACGCGCTGCCCCGGATTGGCGAATTCCTGCTCGCGCGCCACCCGGGCACCCAGCCGCGCCATGTCATCGACATCCGCCGGATCCTCGCCCACCACCGCATGGACACCCCAGACCAGCGCGAGGCGGCGGGCCGTCTGCATGCTCGTCGTCAGCGTCAGGATGGGCGGATAGGGCCGCTCCCGCGCGATGCGGAGCGCGGTCGCGCCGCTGGCGGTCCACGCCACGATGCATTTGAGATCGAGCGTCTCCGCAACGGAGCGCGCGGCGGCGGCAATCGCATCCGCGCCGGTCGGTTCGGGGGGCGAGCGCTGCCCCGCCAGCAGGACGGTGTAGTTCGGATCCTTCTCCACCGCCTCGGCGATCCGGCTCATCGTCTCGACCGCCACGATCGGATATTGTCCGGCAGCGCTCTCGGCCGAGAGCATCACGGCATCGGCCCCCTCGAACACGGCGGTGGCCACGTCCGAAACCTCGGCGCGCGTCGGCATCGGGCTGACGATCATCGATTCGAGCATCTGCGTCGCGATCACGACGGGCTTTCCGAGCTTGCGGGCGAGGCGGGTGATCCGCTTCTGCAGGCCCGGCACCACTTCAAGCGGCATTTCCACGCCGAGATCGCCGCGCGCCACCATCAGCGCGTCGGACAGTTCCATGATCTCGTCGAGCCTCTCGATCGCCTGCGGCTTTTCCAGCTTGGACATGACGAGCGCCCGGCCGCGCGCGATCTTGCGCACTTCCGCCACATCGTCGGGCCGCTGCACGAAAGACAGCGCGATCCAGTCAACCCCCGCCTCCAGTGCGGCGGCAAGGTCGGAGCGATCCTTCTCCGTCAGCGCGGAACTGGGCAGCAGGCTGTCCGGCAGGCTGACACCCTTCTTGTTCGAGATCGCCCCGCCGACCTCGACCACGATTTCCGCCCGCTTGGCCGTGGCGGCCGTGACGCGGAACATCAGCTTGCCATCATCGATCAGCACCCGATGGCCGGGGCGGAGCGCCTGCAGGATCTCCGGATGCGGCAGGTGAACCCGCCGGGAATCACCCGGGGTCGGATCGGAATCGAGGATGAACTTCTGGCCGGTCTCCAGCATGACCGGCGGCGCGGCAAAGGTGCCCACCCTGAGCTTCGGCCCCTGCAGGTCGGCAAGAATCCCGATCGGACGCCCGAGCTCCTGCTCGATCCGGCGGATCTGCGCTACGCGCTGGTTCAGCACCTCATGGCTGGAATGGCTCATGTTGATGCGGAAAAGATCGGCGCCGGCCTCGAAAAGCCGCTTGACGGTGGCATCATCCTGCGAGGCGGGCCCCAGCGTTGCGATGAGTTTTGTCCGTCTGTTGCGCCGCATGCCGAGCCCCCCGATTCCGCGAATTCATAGGATGAATGTACTACCGGTTTGAGACAAGGCCGCCATCGCCGAGTTCCACCGTCCAGTCCGCCTGTTGGCCGGTATCCACCTCGATGAACCCGGCCCGGTCAAAGCCGCGGGCATAGCAATCGAGCGGCCCGCGGATGGAAAACTCGACATCCCGGACGCAGAGGATATTCGGCCCGCTCCAGTCCCCGCCGCGGTCGTAATCCACGGCATGGATGTAGAAATAGCGCGAGGTCAGCCGCCCGCGGACGATCGTCTCGCAGCGATTCGGCTTCAGGTTGAACCAGCCCTCGGTGACCCAGACCGGCCCGTCGAGATAACCGATCGCCACGCCGACGCGGCCCGATGTGGCGTTGCAGACGCGCAGATCGGCCCGCGCCTCGACCGTGCAGGCCAGCCCGGCGACAAGCGCCAGCGCGGCGAGGCGCAGCGTCCGCCCGGAAAAACGGATATCCGGAAGAAGGGGCAGGCAGGCCGCGCGCATCGGGCTAGGGTCCCAGCAGGATGACACGGAGATCATTGGCGTTGGTCAGGGTCGGCCCGGTCTGGAGCAGGTCTTCCAGCGCCGCGAAGAACGGCGTCGAATCATTGCGTTCCAGCGCGGCCAGCGGATCGAGCCCGGCAGTCTCGGCCCGCGTGAGCGTGGTCGGGTCGACCAGCGCGCCGGCCGGATCGCTCGCCTTGCCGGCCCCGCCATCGGTGCCGTCGGTATCCGCCGAGAGCGCCACGATATCCGGCGCGCCGCCAAGGGCCATGGCGAGTGCCAGCGCATATTCCTGGTTGGGCCCGCCGGTTCCCTCGCCCCGGATCGTCACCGTCAGTTCGCCGCCGGACAGGAGGGCAATCCGCTCGCCGCCCTGGGCTTCGCGCAGCGCGACCGCCGCATGCTGGACCGCGACATCGCGGGCCTCGCCCTCGAGGTCATTGCCGAGATTGATGACGCGGTAGCCCAGCGCCTCGGCCTCGGCACAGGCCGCGGTGAAGGCATCGAGCGGCCGTGCCGCGATGACCGCGCGGGATCCGTCGAAGGCGGGATCCCCCGGCTTGAGCGTTTCGTTCGCCGGATCCTCGAGCGCCGCGCGCACCGAATCAGGCACGTTGATCCCGTAGCGCTCGATGATGGTCCGGGCATCGGCAAGGGTGGTAATATCCGGCAGCGTGGGGCCGGAACCGATCGTCGCGAGATCGTCGCCCGGCACGTCGGACAGGGCGATGGTCTCGAGCCGCGCCGGGGCGATCCGGGCGGCGAGGCGCCCGCCCTTGATGCCGCTGATATGCTTGCGCACGGTATTCATCGCGTCGATCGGCGCGCCGGAACGCAGCAAGGCCTTGTTGAAAGCCTTTTTCTCCTCGAGCGTGACCGCGCCGACCGGCAGGACAAGATTGGCCGAGGCCCCGCCCGAGGCGAGGAACACGACGAGATCGCCCGCGCCGGCTTCGTCCGCCAGCCGCAACATGGCATTGGCCGCCATCTCGCTCTGCGAATCCGGCACCGGGTGGCCGGCCTCGATGACCTGCACCACGCGCGTCGGCACACCATAGCCATGCCGCGTCGCCACCAGCCCGCGAAGGCGCTCGCGCGGAAAGCCGAGCGTGTCGAGGTAATGGGCTTCCGCTGCAGCGGCCATCGAAGCGGCGGCCTTGCCGGCCCCCATCAGGAACAGGCGCCCGGTTTCCGGCGGGGCCGGCAGGTGGGCCGGCAGGAAACGCGCGGGTGAGACGGCCTGGACAGCTGCCTCGAAAATCGAAAGACAATGGCGGCGACGCGTGCGGATCTTCATGCCTTCAAACATGCGTCGGACCTTAGCCAATCCCTCGGGCAAGGCCAATGCCTGAAATCCCGAGGAATCGCCGGGCGAGGCTTGCCAGCGCCATCGGATTGCGGCAGGGCAGGACGACCAGAGAGGACCTGCCGTGCCCCGGATCGCCGCCCGTTTCCACGAGGATTCCCACGAGATTGTCGAGGGTTCGGCCGAATCCGGCCTTGTCTTCCTCTGTGACCACGCCACAGCGCGGATCCCGGCGGACCATGCCGGGCTGGGCCTCGACCCACGCGAACTCGGGCGGCATATCGCCTATGATATCGGCGCAGAAGCCGTGACGCGGAGTCTCGCCCGGCATTTCGACGCGCCGGCCGTGCTGAGCCGGTTCTCGCGGCTGCTGATCGACCCGAATCGCGGCGAGGACGATCCGACCCTGGTGATGCGGATCGCCGACGGCGCCATCATTCCCGGCAATGCCACGATCGGGCCGGAGGAGATCCGCCACCGGATCGACCGGTTCTACCGCCCTTATGACGCGGCGATCCAGGCCACCCTGACCGCCATTGCCGGCACGGGCCGGCCGCCGATCGTCGTGGCCATGCATTCCTTCACCCCCGAGATGAAGGGCGTGAAACGGCCGTGGCACGTCACGGTGATCTGGGATTTCGACCCCCGCCTCAACCGCCGCCTGCTCGATTCGCTGGCCGGCGAACCGGGGCTGATTGTCGGTGAGAACGAGCCCTATCAGGGCGGCTATACCGGCGATACGATCGACCGGCATTGCCTCTCTGCCGGCTATGCCCATGCCCTCGTGGAAGTTCGGCAGGACCTGATCGCGACGCCGGAAGACGCCGAAGCCTGGGGGAATCGGCTGGCCCGGCACTTGCGCCCGCTGGTTTCGAACCCAGATCTACGGGAAGCGCGTCGTTTCGGCGCGCATCCGCAACCCCGCTCGGGAGGAAAGCGCCCATGACCGACACGCCGAAGACCCTGGATGCGGAAACGCTCCAAGCCCTCGAGGCCGCGGCCTTCCGCCGGCTGCTGCAGCACCTGCGCGACCGGCCGGAGGTCCAGAATATCGATCTGATGAATCTCGCCGGCTTCTGCCGGAACTGCCTGTCGAACTGGATGGAGGATGCCGCGCGGGATCAGGGCGTTCCGCTCGACCGGAACGGCGCGCGCCTGCATGTCTACGGCATGCCCTACGAGGAATGGAAGGCGCACCACCAGAAGGAAGCCAGCGCCGCCCAGCAGGCCGCCTTCGCCAGCCGCCAGCCCGGGCACTGAGCCGCGCCCGCTCGCAAGGCAGGCTGGACAGAGGGGTGAATTTCCGGGTTGACCAGACCCCTCTCCCGGGGCCAAGGAAGGGCCGCAGGAAAGGCCCCTCTTGCCTTTCGTCCCAGTTTCGGAGCCCTCCATGGAAGACGTGAACCCCGCCACCGCCGGCCAGCTCAAGGCCTTCATCGAGCGGATCGAGCGCCTTGAAGAAGAGAAGCGCCAGATCGCCGACGATGTGAAGGACGTCTATGCCGAAGCGAAGGCGAACGGTTTCGACGCCAAGATCCTGAGGAAGATTGTCTCGCTGCGCCGGCAGGATGCCGATGAGCGCCGCGAGCAGGAAGAACTGCTCGAGACCTATCTCCGCGCCCTCGGCATGGAATAAGCGTCGCCGCGTTGGCGCCTACTCGCCCGACCGGGTGAAGCTGGCGCCGAGAGGCCGGATGAAGCTTCCCGTGAAACCTGAAGCCGGCGCAGCGACCGTCCCCACGGCCGCGAGCGGCGATGCCGTGACAGCACTGCGCAATTCGCGGCCAACCGGCGGTTCCGCAACCTGGGTCACCTGGCTCGGTCGGGCCTCGACCGCAGGTTGGGCCGCCACCATCGCCATCGGATTGGTCGGACGGGGCACGAAGGCCGGCCGCGACTCGCGCGGGCGCATCGCGGGAGTGACCGGCGCAGGCTGAACCGGGGCGGCCGCGGGCGCAGGCGGAGACGCCGCCGGAACGGCAGCCGGCGATGCGCCGGCAGCGGCAGCCATCGGCCCGGGAACCGGCCGGCTCGGGGGGATCGGGGCTGGCACGGCCGCATAGGCCTGGACAAGCGGCGCGGCCGGGCGCTCGGGTTCCGGAGCGCGGCTGACGATCGACGGCAGGGCCGGCTCGGTGGCAGGCAGGGCGGAGCGCAGCGGCGGAAGGGGCGCGGCGACCGGTGTCGGTGCGGCGGCCACCGCGACAGGCGTGTCCACGGTCGCGGGAGCAGCAGGCCGGAGCGGCGGCATCGGCACATTCGCAACGGCGACCGGGGCGGCAACAGCCGGCGGCGGCGGTTCAGCCGGCGAGGCCACCGCAGGCCTGACGGGCGGCAGCGGCATGTTCGGCGCGGCAGCGAGGGTCACCGGCTCGGTCTGTGCCGGCGCGGGAGCCGCGCTGGCTGCGAAGTTCGGAACGGGCGAGGTCAGGCCAAGCCCCGAAGGGCGGATCGGCGGCAGCGGCTCGGCGGCAGCGACAAGGCTGGCGAATTGCGAGCCTTTCGGCCGGATCGGCGGAACCGGCAGGGAGGCGACCTGAAGCGGCGCGCGTTGCGGCTCGGCGGCGGGAGGCGTGGCCGGAGCCGGGGCGGCTGCGGCGGGTTCGGGGTCAGGCGTCGGCGTCGGAGTCGCGATGACCGGCGCCCGCGAGGGACGGACCGATGGCGGCGCGGTGAGCCCCGCGACGCCCCAGGCACCAGGGCCATCGCCGGAACTCGGCAGCGCGGCGACCTGCTCGGTCGGCGCATTGCCGCGGCGTGCCGCCACGCGGGCATTGCGCCCGCCGCGGCCGACATCGCGCGCGATATCCTCGTCCTCGTCGCCGCCGAACAGCAGCGCCCAGAGGCTCTTGCCCCGCGTGGTGGTCACAGTCTCGTAGTCCAGCGCCGAGCCACCGCGCGCCTGCACTTCGGCGAGGGCCGCCTGGTAATTGGCAAGCGGAATGCCATCCTTCGGCAGATGCACGGTCTTGCCATCGGGGAACAGGCGCTCGAGCTGGTCGCGCGGCATGCGCGGCCAGGAGCGGACCGAACCGACATCGAGATGCACGAAGGGCGAGCCGGCGCTCGGATAATACCCGACCCCCCCGCGCTGCAGGCGCATCCCGATCTCGCGCACCCGCGCCATCGAGACGCCGGGAATATGGATGTCCATCGCGTTGCCGCGCATATGCTGGCTTTCCTTCGCCACGGCGCGCGAACGCCGCCGGAGCATCGCGTTCGTCCCGGGGGAGCGATAGGCCGACATGACCTTGATCGGCTCGGACGCCCCGACTTCGCGATAGACGAACCAGATCACGTCGAAGAGCTGCGGTGCCATGCTCGTCGGCTCATCGACGCGCCAGTCGCGCAGGAACCAGTTGAGCTTCTCGAGCGCGGAGGAATCAAATGATCCATCCCGCTTGAAGGTGATCGTGATCAGCTCGTTCGTATGCGCGTGATGCATCGTCAGCGAGCGGGTCTCGCCATTGGCATTCGCATCCTGGGTCGCGGTGGAAAAGGTCAGGCAGAGGATGCTGGCACAGAGCACCGCACCGGCCATCCGCAGAGCGCGCGAGAGACCTGCTCCGGATCGGGCCCGGAAGGCAGCAGTTGCGAAACTCAACGGGCTCCCCCCTGACTGAGATGCCGATCCTTCGCTTTGCCGGACAACCATGGCGAAAAAATGCTCACAGCCTCAAGCCTGCCCGGTGATACAGGCAGGCGAAAGGGATGACAAGATTGCGGGAAATCAGAGCTGGAGCGCCGCGCGCACCCGCGCATCATGGCCGTAGAGGTCGCGCCGCTCCTGGAGCTTGCCTTCCCCGTCCACGAACACCGTGAAATAGCTCAGATGGACGGGAATCCGGCGCGGCAGGCGGACCATCCGCTCGCCCTTGCCGATCATGCCGCGCAGATAGCCCTCCGAATAACCGAGGCTGGTCGAGAGCAGTTTCTCGGCAAAGGCGAAGGGCTTGTCGACGCGCACGCAGCCATGGCTGAAGGCGCGGAACTCGTTGCCGAACAGCGAGCGGTTCGGCGTGTCGTGCAGATAGACCGAGTGATTGTTCGGGAACATGAATTTCACGAAGCCGAGCGCGTTCTTCTCGCCCGGCGGCTGCCGGATCGAGATCGAATTGCCGCGCCGGATCACCTGGAAGCCGCGCCGTGTCGCGTAATCCGGATCGCTGGCCAGCTTGGGCAGGAATTCCTTCTTCAGGATCGACGGCGGCACGCCCCAGGACGGATTGACGATAAGATGCTCCATCTCGTCCGAGAAGACGGGCGTCTGAGTCTGCGGCTTGCCGACAATGACGCGCGTCTCGTGCACGCTCCGCCCGTCCTGGACAAGTTGCAGCTTGAAATCCGGAACGTTCACGAAGACATGGAACTCGCCGAGATCCGGCGGCAGCCAGCGCCAGCGTTCCATATTCGCGATGATGGTATTCGCCAGGACCTGCTTGTCGGGCTTGCGCTCGGATTCGGTCAGCGGCGTCTGCGGATTTTCGAGGGCCGCCCGCGTCTTCGGCGTGATGCGCCCGTTCGGCGTCAGCCCGTTGACGCGCTGGAAGGCTTCCACCGCCTTGCGCAGCTCGGCATCGTAGATCTCGCCGCCGTCGGCCGGCAGGCCGAGCCGGCTGCGCAGATGCGCCACGCGCGGGTCGGGTTTGCCGAAAACAAGGGCCGGCCCTTCGAGCCATTTGGGCGGAAGGCCCGCCGCGACGGGCTGCGGCGCACCGGCCAGACCGGCAACGGATCCGGTGAGGATCGGCGCGGACATCTCCTCGCGCAGCTTCATCAATTCGGCCCGCAGGGCGCGGTAGCCGGCATGCGGCGGGTGAAAGGCAAGCAGCGATGCCGTGACCCGGTCCGCCGGCAGATCGGCGATCGAGGCCAGCAACTCGGACGGGTTCGGCAGGACCAGTTCCGGCGTCAGCATGCCGGAGAGCCGCGACGGCTCGATCCGCCCGCCGCGGGCATCCCGGGCATAGAGGAACGCCGCGACGCTGATGGCGACATCCGTTTCGGTCAAGCGTTCGGCAGGAATGACGCCATTGGTCCGGACCGGCAGCGCCGAAAGCAGCCGGACGGCATCGAGGCCCTCCTGCTCGGCATCGGCGATCAGCTTGGACAGGGCGGTGACGCGCGGCTGGACAAAGGCGCCTTCCGGCCGGGCTTCGAGCCAGACCGGACGGAAATCCCGCGTCGCATAGAAGCCGGCAATGGCCTCGATCTCGGCGGCCCGGAAACGATAGCGGGCCCGGGCCGGCTCGAGGGCCGCGCGGATCCCGGCCTCGTCAGCCGCAAGTTTCAGAACCGGCGGCGCCGGGATCTCGACCGCAACGACAACCTGAGGCGGTTCCGGCAGCTCGAGCTTCGGCGCCGGCGTTTCGGCCTGCTGCACGGGAACGGCCGGCGCGCGCAGATCCTCGGCAAGCTCGATTTCAGGCGCGGCCGGGAGCGTGACATCGGCCTCGGCAGCGCGGGCAGGTGCTTCGGCGGCATCGACCTGGAGGGTAACCTCGGGAACGGCGGGAAGGTCCAGCCGCAGCGGCTCCGAGGCGTCCTTCTCGATGAGGGCCTCGGCCGATGCGGCGCCGGGGGTGTCACCCTGTGCGGAGAGCGGCGCCGTCAGCGCGATCAGGGCCAGCGCGGAGACCAGCGCCAGAGGGCCGGCGCGAAACTTTGAGGATCCGTTAACCTTCTGTGCAATCACGTCTTTGGCCCCTCGACGATGCGAATCTTGCTCTCGTGAATCCCGGTTTGCGTCAAGTGCGCTGGCGCACAAACCGGGGCCGTCTGCGGAAAAACGGATGGCCGCGACATTTATGCGACGCGGCTATCCTCCATACCTTCCTCGGAATCCTCGGTCTCGATGCCGAGATCCTTCAGCTTTCGATAGAGGGTCGAGCGCCCGATCCCGAGCTTGCGGGCTACTTTCGACATCTGGCCGCGGTAATGCTCGAGGGCGAAGCGGATCGTGTCACCCTCGACCTGCTCGAGCGGGCGGACATCGCCCGTCTGATCGAGCAGGGTCAGCGCGCTCGGATCCTTGATCTCGACGCGGACAATCTCGCGCTCCGGCCGGGCCGGCATCTGCGGCGCGGTGGCCAGCGGCGGAATCTCGACCGAATAGCCTTCGACCGCCTGCGCAACCTGCGGAAAATCGGTCAGGGCAAGCGTATCGCCCTCGCAGAGGATGACCGCGCGGAACATCGCATTCTCGAGCTGGCGCACGTTGCCCGGCCAGTCGAAACGGCAGAGCAGCGCCATCGCGTCCTCGGAAATGGCACGGATCGGCCGGCCCTCCTCGGCGGAGAACCGGGCGAGGAACCGCCGCGCCAGGGCGGGAATATCCTCGCGCCGGTTGCGCAGGGGCGGGATCGAGATCGGGAACACGTTGAGGCGGTAATAGAGATCCTCGCGGAACCGGCCCTGCCGGACGGCCTCGATCAGGTCGCGGTTGGTCGCCGAGACGAGGCGGATATCGACCTTGACGGTCTTGCGCCCGCCGACCGGGTCGACCTCCCCTTCCTGGATGGCGCGGAGCAGCTTGACCTGCGCCTCCAGCGGCAATTCGCTGACCTCGTCGAGAAACAGCGTGCCGCCATTGGCCTCGACGAACTTGCCGGCATGGCGTTCGGTCGCGCCCGTGAAGGCGCCCTTCTCGTGGCCGAACAGGATGCTCTCGACGAGATTGGCCGGAATCGCCCCGCAATTGACGGTGACGAACGGCTTGCCGCGCCGGTCGGAGGCGCCCTGCAGAGCCCGGGCGAAGACCTCCTTGCCGACGCCTGATTCGCCCTCCAGCAGGACCGGAATGCCCGATTTCGCCGCGCGTTCGCCCAGGCGCACCGCGCGCGCCATGTCGGGTGACGAGGAGGTGAGATCGGTGAAGGCGAGCGCACCGTTGGCCCGCTTGGCCAGCCGGCGCACCTCCCCCTCGAGCGCATCGACGCGCAGGGCGTTGGTGAGCGAGACCTGCAGGCGCTCGGCTCCGACAGGCTTGACGACGAAATCGATCGCGCCGGCACGCATCGCGCTGATCACGGTCTCGATCGAGCCATGCGCCGTCTGCACCACCACCGGCGGCCGGGCCTCCATCTGGGCGAGGCGCTCCAGCACGGCCATGCCGTCAAGCTCGGGCATCACGAGGTCGAGCACCATCGCATCCACAGGCGCGAGGTTGCGGTCCTGGACGCGCCTGAGCGCATCGGCGCCGTTGTCGCAGGCTTCTGCGGTATAGCCCGAACGCTTGACCATTTCCGTCAGCAGGCGGCGCTGGACGGGATCGTCATCGACAACCAGGATAATTGCACTCATCGACATCTTTTCTGCGTTGCTGCCCGCGAGCACGGGGCAGTGTCTCGTTTCGAGGCAGTGTCGCTGAGCCGCGTAAACAGGTTGTAAATCCTGACGAGAAGAAACCGACCCGATTGAAAGCCCGGCCGGCTTGGGCCATGGATGATGCCGACGCAGCCCCGCCATCCCGCCGGGGCCGGCGCTGAATCGGGAACCCTCATGATCGAACGTGCCCCGCTCCCCGTCCATGCCAGCACCGCTTCCGGCGGTATCGAGCTCGGCGATCTCCCCGTCTGGACGCTCGATCATCTCTATCCCGGCATGACATCGCCGGAATTCCTGGCCGATCTCGACGCCATGGCGGCCGAATGCGCGGCCTTCGCCGCGCGCTACAAGGGCCAGCTGGCCAGCCTCGCCGCCCGGCCGGACGGGGCCGAGGCCCTCTGCGAGGTGATTCGCACCTACGAGGCCATCGAGGACCGGATGGGCCGCATCATGTCCTTCGCCGGGCTGATCTATGCCAGCGACACGACCAAGCCGGCCCATGGCAAGTTCTACGGCGACACACAGGAAAAGGTGACCGCCGCCTCCAGCGACCTGCTGTTCTTCCAGCTCGAGCTGAACCAGCTCGACGATGCGCTCGTCGACCGCCTGATGGCCAAGCCGCCGCTCGACCATTTCGCACCCTGGTTGACCGACCTGCGCAAGGACAAACCCTTCCAGCTCGAGGACCGGATCGAGCAGCTGTTCCACGAGAAGTCGACCACCGGGCGCGGCGCCTGGAACCGCCTGTTCGACGAGACCCTGGCCACCCTGCGCTTCGAGATCGACGGCGAGAGCCTGACGCTGGAACCGACCCTGACCCGCATGCAGGATCCGGACGAGAACAAGCGCCGCAGCGCCGCCATGGCGATTTCGAAGACCCTGAAGGCCAATGCCCGCCTGTTCGCGCTGATCACCAACACCCTCGCCAAGGACAAGGAAATCTCGGATCGCTGGCGCGGCTTCACCGATGTCGCCGACAGCCGGCACCTCGCGAACCGGGTCGAGCGCGAGGTGGTGGATGCCATGGTCGCCTCGATCGAGGCCGCCTATCCGCGTCTCTCGCACCGCTATTATGCGCTGAAGGCGCGCTGGTTCGGCAAGGACAAGCTGGAATTCTGGGACCGCAACGCGCCGTTGCCGAAGGTCCCGCAGGCGACGATCGGCTGGAAGGAAGCCCGCGCCCTCGTACTCGACGCCTATGGGGATTTCTCGCCGAAAATGGCCGATATCGCCCGGCGCTTCTTCGACGAGGGCTGGATCGATGCGCCGAGCCGGCCGGGCAAGTCACCGGGCGCCTTCGCCCACCCGACCGTGCCCTCGGCCCATCCCTACGTGCTGCTGAACTATCTCGGCAAGCCGCGGGACGTGATGACGCTGGCGCATGAACTCGGCCATGGCGTGCATCAGGTGCTGGCCGGCCGGAACGGGGCCCTGATGGCGCCGACGCCGCTCACCCTGGCGGAAACGGCCTCGGTCTTCGGCGAGATGCTGACCTTCCGTCGCCTGCTCGACCGCACGAAGGAACCCGCCGCCCGCAAGGCGCTGCTGGCCGGCAAGGTCGAGGACATGATCAACACGGTCGTCCGGCAGATCGCGTTCTATTCGTTCGAGCGGAAACTCCATACCGAACGCCGGAACGGCGAGCTGACCGCAGAGGCGATCAACGACATCTGGATGAGCGTGCAGGCCGGCAGCCTCGGCCCGTCGATCCGCCTGTCGGACGGTTACGAGGTCTACTGGAGCTACATCCCGCATTTCGTGCATTCGCCGTTCTACGTCTATGCCTACGCCTTCGGGGATTGCCTCGTGAATTCGCTCTACGGCGTTTACCAGAAGGCCGACCCGAAATTCGTGGAACACTATTTCGCCCTGCTCTCGGCCGGCGGCACGAAGCATCATTCGGAAGTACTCGCGCCGTTCGGCCTCGATGCGCGCGATCCCGCCTTCTGGCAGATCGGGCTCTCCGTCATCGAGGGCATGATCGCCGAACTGGAGACCATGGAAGCCTGAGGCCTGACAGCGCAGGCAACGCCCGGGGACTCAACAAAAGCCCGGGCGAGCCCCATATCCCCTGTATGAGCGATTCCGAACAGAACCGATTTTCCGCCCGCGCCACGCGCTATGCCCGCGTCGGCGCCAATATGGGCGGCGTTGCCGCGCGCATCGCCGGCTCGCTGCTGACGGGCCGGTCGAGCGAGGCCGATCGGCGCAATGCCGCCGCGCTGACCAAGGCACTCGGCGGCCTCAAGGGCCCGCTGATGAAGGTTGCGCAGCTTCTCGCGACCATTCCGGAGGCGATTCCGGCGGAATATGCCGAAGAACTCCGGCAGCTCCAGTCCGAAGCACCGCCCATGTCCTATGTCTTCGTGCGCCGCCGCATGGCCGCCGAACTCGGGCCGGACTGGCTCTCCCGCTTCGGCAGTTTCGAGAAGGAGCCTGCCGCTGCCGCTTCGCTCGGCCAGGTGCACCGCGCCACGCTGCCGGATGGCACGCCCCTCGCCTGCAAGCTGCAATATCCGGACATGGAATCCGCCGTTGAAGCGGATCTCAACCAGCTCAACCTCCTCTTCTCGCTGCACCGGCAGATGGATCGCGCCATCGACACGCGCGAGATCAAGGTCGAGATCGGCGCCCGCATCCGCGAGGAGCTGGATTACGGGCGGGAGGCACGCCATGCCCGGCTCTATGCGCATATGCTGGCCGACGAGCCGCTGATCCGCGTGCCGCCGATCATCGAGCCGCTCTCGACGCGACGCCTGCTCACCATGGGCTGGCTCGATGGCGAGAAGATCCTGAACTTCAAAGAGGCCGACAAGGAAACCCGCAACCGGCTGGCCCTCGCCATGTTCAAGGCCTGGTGGCATCCGTTCAGCCATTTCGGCGTCATCCATGGCGATCCGCATCTCGGCAACTACACGGTGTTCCGCGACAGCGAGGGCACCCCCGGCGGGATCAACCTGCTCGATTACGGCTGCATCCGGCTGTTCACGCCGGAATTCGTCGGCGCCGTGGTCGATCTCTACAAGGGCATCCTCGAGAATGACCAAGCGCGCATGGTCCATGCCTACGAGACCTGGGGCTTCCGCAACCTCAAGAAAGAGCTGATCGACGTCCTGACCATCTGGGCGAAGTTCATCTACGGGCCGCTGCTGGATGACCGCACCCGCACCATCGCCGACGGCATCTCGCCCGGCGCCTACGGGCGGAACGAAGCGGCGCGGGTGCACCAGGAACTCAAGGCCAAGGGCCCCGTCACCATCCCGCGCGAATTCGTCTTCATGGACCGCGCCGCCATCGGTCTGGGCGGCGTCTTCCTGCATCTCGATGCGGAACTGAACTTCTACCGGCTGTTCAATACCGAGATCGCCGATTTCAGTGTCGATACCGTCGCGACGCGCCAGGCGGAGGCCTTCGCAGCGGTCGGCCTCGACCGGATGCCGGCCGGCTGACATCGACGAAGCCATGGGACGAAGCCCATGGAAACAATTGCGAAGCCGGCCGAGTTCCGCTAGAGGCCAACAGCTACAGGCAACACACTCGACAACCGCTTTCGGGGGAAAAGATGGCAGCTGATCCGCATCACCACGATGTCCCGGCGATGGACTATGCCGAACATGAGAAAACCTTCGACCTCTTCGCCAGCCTGGTGAAATGGGGCACGGTGGCCTCGCTGGTCCTGACGCTGCTGGCCGGCGCGGCCACGGGCACGATTTCGTGGATCTTCTTCCTCGCGGTGACGGTTGCGATGATCGCGATCGTGGTGAAGTTCTTCTGATCGCCTGACCCCTGCATCCCCGGGTCTCCGCTCGCGGGGCCCGGCTCCGGGGAACAGCCCTTTCCCAAACCGAAGGACGGGTAGCGGAATGCGCATTGCAGTTCTGGACGAATCCAAGGCCGGCGAACCGCGCGTTGCGGTCACCCCGGAAACGATCGGCAAGATGAAGGCCTTCGGTGGTCAGGTCGTGGTGGAGAAGGGCGCGGGCACCGCATCGTCGATCCCCGATTCCGCTTTCGAGGCGGCCGGCGCGACGCTCGCCAAGAACGCCAATGATGCGCTCAAGGATGCCGATGTCATTCTCGCCGTACGCCGCCCCAGGGGCGAGCTTGCCGGCAAGATGAAATCCGGCGCCGTCCTGCTGGCCATCATGGACCCCTATGGCAATGCCGAGGCCGTCCAGCCCTTCGCCGACAAGGGCGTCGCCAGCTTCTCGATGGAACTCATGCCGCGCATCACCCGCGCGCAGGTCATGGACGTGCTCTCGTCACAGGCGAACCTTGCCGGTTACCGCTCGGTGCTCGATGCCTGCGAGGTGTATGGCCGGGCCTTCCCGATGATGATGACCGCCGCCGGCACGATCCCGGCTGCCAAGGTCTTCGTGATGGGCGCCGGCGTCGCGGGCCTGCAGGCGATCGCGACCGCGCGCCGCCTCGGCGCTGTGGTCACGGCCACGGATGTGCGCCCGGCGGCGAAGGAGCAGGTCCTCTCGCTCGGTGCCAAGTTCATCGCCGTCGAGGATGACGAGTTCAAGCAGGCCGAGACGGCAGCGGGCTATGCCAAGCCGATGTCGGCCGAATACCAGGCGAAACAGGCCGCGCTCGTGGCGGAACACATCGCCAAGCAGGATGTCGTCATCACCACCGCCTTGATCCCCGGCCGACCGGCCCCGCGCCTCGTCTCGAAGGCCATGGTCGAATCGATGCGCCCCGGCTCGGTCGTTGTCGATCTCGCGGTCGAGCGCGGCGGCAATTGCGAACTCTCGGTGGCTGACAAGGTGACGGACCATAACGGCGTCCGCATCATCGCCTGGTCGAACACGCCGGGCCGCCTCGCGCCGAGCGCCTCGGCCCTTTACGCCCGCAACCTGCTCTCTTTCCTCGACACGATGGTCGACAAGAAGGAAGGCAAGCTCGCGATCAACTGGGACGACGAACTCGTCAAGGCGACCTGCCTGACGAAAGACGGTGCCCTCGTCCACCCGATCTTCGCCCCCAAGGCCTGATTCGGACCCCCAGCCCAACGCCGGAGGAGGCGGTCATGTCCACGCAGTCAGCCCAGCAACTCATTGAACAGGCCAAGGCCGCCCAGGCGGCGGCCGATGCGGCCCTTGCCAAGGCCCAGGCCGCCCTCGCCGCGGCCGAGAAACTCGCCGATGCCGGCGGTGCTGCTGCCGCCGCGGCGACCGGCGGCGCCATTGACCCGACGGTCTTCCGCTTCGCCATCTTCGTGCTGGCGATCTTCGTCGGCTATTACGTGGTCTGGTCGGTCACGCCGGCGCTCCACACCCCGCTCATGTCGGTCACCAACGCGATCTCCTCGGTCATTGTCGTCGGCGCCCTGCTGTCGGTCGGGGTCCCGCTGCTCTCGGAGGGCACGACCGCGGCACGCGGCTTCGGCTTCCTCGGCCTGGTTCTCGCCAGCGTGAACATTTTCGGCGGGTTCCTCGTCACCCAGCGCATGCTGGCCATGTACAAGAAGAAGGGCTGAGCCGATGAGCGCGAATATCGCCAACCTTCTCTATCTCGCCTCGGGGGTTCTCTTCATTCTCGCCCTGCGCGGCCTCTCGCATCCCTCCACCTCGCGCCAGGGCAATTTCTTCGGCATGGCCGGGATGGGCATTGCCGGCCTGACCACGCTTCTCCTCGCGCCGCCTTCCGGCTTCTCGGGCTGGCTGCTGACGATCCTCGGCCTCGGCATCGGGGGCGGGATCGGCGCGGTGATGGCCAAGCGGGTCGAAATGACCAAGATGCCGCAGCTCGTGGCCTTCTTCCACGCGCTGGTCGGCCTCGCGGCGGTCTGCGTCGCGGCAGCCGCGCTCTATGCGCCGCAGGCTTTCGGCATCGGCACGATCGGCCAGATCAAGGCGGCCTCGCTCTTCGAGATGGCGCTGGGCGTCGCGATCGGCGCGATCACCTTCACCGGCTCGATCATCGCCTTCCTGAAGCTGGACGGCCGGATGAGCGGCAAGCCGATCATGCTGCCGCAGCGCCATGTCATCAACATCGTGCTCGGCCTGCTGATCCTGTTCTTCATCATCGGCCTCATCTCCACCGAAAGCCGCGTCAGCTTCTGGGCCGTCGTCGTGCTCAGCCTGGCTCTCGGCGTTCTGCTGATCATCCCGATCGGCGGCGCGGACATGCCGGTGGTCGTCTCGATGCTCAACTCCTATTCGGGTTGGGCGGCGGCGGGCATCGGCTTCACGCTCGGCAACCTCGCGCTGATCATCACCGGCGCGCTGGTCGGCTCCTCGGGCGCGATCCTGTCCTACATCATGTGCAAGGGCATGAACCGCTCCTTCATCTCGGTGATCCTCGGCGGCTTCGGCGGTGATACCGCAGCGGCGGCCGGTGGCGCCAAGGAAAGCCGCCCGGTCAAGCAGGGTTCGGCTGACGATGCCGCCTTCATCATGAAGAATGCCTCGAAGGTCATCATCGTGCCGGGCTATGGCATGGCGCAGGCGCAGGCGCAGCACGCCCTGCGCGAAATGGCCGACACGCTCAAGAAGGAAGGCGTCGAGGTCAAATACGCCATCCATCCGGTGGCGGGCCGCATGCCCGGCCATATGAACGTGCTCCTGGCCGAAGCGAATGTTCCGTATGACGAGGTCTTCGAGCTCGAGGACATCAACAACGAATTCGCGCAGGCCGATGTCGCCTTTGTCATCGGCGCCAACGACGTGACCAACCCTGCCGCCAAGACCGACCCGCAATCACCGATCTTCGGCATGCCGATCCTCGATGTCGAGAAAGCCAAGACGGTTCTCTTCATCAAGCGCGGCATGGGCTCGGGCTATGCCGGCGTGGAGAACGAGCTGTTCTTCAAGGACAACACGATGATGCTGTTCGGCGACGCCAAGAAGGTCACCGAGGAGATCGTCAAGGGCCTCGCCCATTGAGGCTTGCCCCACGGCAATGTGAAGGAGCCGCGCATCGCGCGGCTCTTTTTCTGCCTTGACGTGCCGGGGGCCTGACTTACCTCGTCGGACATGACCCCCGTTTCGACCTCGTTCCCGCCTGCCACCTCGCCGCTCCGGACATGGCTCCGCCGTGGCCTTCTCACGCTGGTTTCCCTCGCGGCCGGCGCCTATCTCGCGGCAGCCGCCTATATGGCGATCAACCAGCGCAGCTTCCTGTACAAGCCCGCCCCCGGCTGGATCGCGCCTGCCGATCACGGGCTGCCGCAGGCCGAACGGCTGGAGATCCGCGCCACGGATGGCACGCTCCTCTCGGGCTGGTTCATCCCGCCGAAGCGGCCGGATGCGCTGACCTATCTCTATTTCCACGGCAATGCGAACGGCCTGCAGCGGCGGGCGACGCGGTTCGGCCTGATGACCTCCTCCGGCGACGGGCTGCTCGCCATGTCCTATCGTGGCTATGGCGGCAGCGAAGGCCAGCCGACGGAATCGAACCTGCACGCCGATGCGGCGCTCATCCTCACGGAACTGGCCAAGCGGGTTCCGGCCGACCGGATCGTCCTGTTCGGCGAATCCCTCGGCTCCGGCGTCGCGCTGAACCTTGCCCGGCAGCGCCCGGTACGCGGCGTCATCCTCGACAGCCCCTATCTCTCCGTCCTCGCCCGCGGGCAGGCGGCCTACCCCTGGCTGCCGGTCTCCTGGCTGCTGGTCGACCAGTTCCGCTCCGATCTCTGGATCCGCGAGGTCCGGGTCCCGATCCTGATCCTGCATGGCACCGAGGACCGGCTGATCCCGCCCTCGGATTCCGAGGCGCTGGCGGCGCTCGGGCGGCCCGGCCTCGTCATCCGGAAGCTCTATCCCGGGCAAAGGCATGTCGTGCCCTTGGATCGCGGACCCTGGCCGGATATGTCGGAGTTCCTCGCGCCTCTGCGCTGAGGCCCTGCAGGAGCCTGCCATGCCCGATTATCTCATCCGCCCCTATGCCCGCGAAGACCGCGAGGCCGCCATCGGGCTGATCGACGAGCTCAACAACCACGAGGCGGAAATGGGCGCCCGCCGCCGGACCGATCGTCTCGCCGCGATTGACTGCGTCGATGACGACACACGGAAATCCGCCGTCGATGGCGGCCAGATCGTGCTCGAGGCAGAAGGCCGGGTCGTGGGCTATTGCGCCTACCGGCACACCAAGGCACCACCCTTCCTGCCCGGGGCCTTCTCGCCGGAAATCTATATCGAGAATCTTGTCGTGGCCCGGTCGGCCCGCAGCCGCGGCTATGGGCAGGCTCTGCTGGAAGCGATCGAGGGCATCGCGCGCGAGGCCGGGGCTACGCGCGTCACGCTTCAGGTCGTGCCGGGCAATACGCTGGCGCTGAAGGCGTATGAAAGGGCCGGCTTCACCCCGGCTGCGATCGAGATGGAGCGGCCTGTCCGCACGGCCTCAGAAAAGCCCGCCTGAGCGACCACCCGAAAGGCCCTGCTTTGCAATGGCATTGCGGCTGTCGAGCGCGAGGGCGCGCTGGAAGCTCTCCTGCGCTTCGCTCTTCTTGCCGAGCTTGTCCTCCGCAATCCCGCGCAGGGCCCAGCTGTCGGCATTCCGGTTGTCGACGCTGAGCGCGGCGTTGAAATCCTCGAGCGCCTGCTCGTATTTGCCGGTCGCGATCAGGCTCTGGCCGCGGGCCTGGTAGGGAGGCGCGACATAGGGGTTGCGGTCGATCGCAGCGTCGAAATCGCCGATCGCAAGCCCGTGCTGGCCCTGCGCCTGATAGACGAGGCCACGGCCATGATAGGCCTCCGCCCCTGCCGGATTGAGCTGGATCACCCGGCCGAGATCGGCGATCGCCTCGCCGGCAGCGCCCTGCGCCCGGTAGAGATTGCCCCGGCCGAGATAGGCCTGGTGATAGTTCGGATCGGCCGTCAGCGCGCGGTTGAAATCCGCCAGCGCCGCATCGTTCCGGCCGATCTGGCGGAAGGCCAGCGCGCGGTTGGTATAGGCCGCCGCATAATTCGGGTTCAGCTGGATCGCGCGGTTGAAATCCCCGATCGCCTCCTGGAACCGGCCCGACCGGGCATAGGCAACACCGCGTGTATTATGCGCCTGCGGATCGTTGGGGTTCGCGCGGATCACGTCCGAGAGCGAGGCGATATTGGTCTGCGCGGCCTCGCGGCCCTGCGGATCATCCACCTCGGCGATGCCGGTCGGGTTGATCCCGCCGACGGTCTCGCAGGCGGAGAGGGCCGTTGCCATGGCGCCGGCCAGCATCACGACGCGCAGGGAAGGCCAGAGGCGGGAACGGGTTTCGGTCGCGCTGATCTGAGCGGTCATCGTCACTGCCTCGTACATGGCTCCTGCCTCTCGGCCCATGGTGCGGCCCCTTGTCTTCACCGGTCCCCGGGACCTTGCCTGTCCAGTTCTGGAGATGCGGGACAATTGCAGCGAAAAATTGCCGCAAGCTTACCAGACGATAACCAAAATGAAAAAAGCGCCCGTTCTGCCGAGCGCTTTCCCGATCGTGCCGGTGACGGAACCGCCGTCACTTCACCTTCTTGACCGGCGCGGGCAGCAGGCCTTCGCGCTGGAGCCGCTTGCGGGCCAGCTTGCGGGCGCGGCGAACAGCTTCGGCCTTCTCGCGCGCCTTCTTTTCCGACGGCTTTTCATAGTGGCCGCGCAGTTTCATCTCACGGAAGATACCCTCGCGCTGCATCTTCTTCTTCAGGGCGCGCAAGGCTTGATCAACATTGTTATCGCGGACGAGAACCTGCACGGTAGCTCCAATCTGTGAGTGCATTTTCGGGCGACTAGCCACAAATATGGCTAATGAGAGCGGCGCCTATAGCAAAGCTTCCCGGGCTTGTCCACCACTGCACGCGGCCGACGCTGAAAAAACAGCGGATTCAGCGGGTCAGCAGCCGGTTGACATGGCCCATCTTGCGGCCCTCGCGGATCTCGCGCTTGCCATAGAGATGCAGGCGGGCCCGCGGATCGCGCAGCGCATCCATCCAGCCCTCGGCATCCTGCCCCACGAGGTTGATCATCTCGGCCGGACCGAGGCTGGCCGTCTCCCCCAGCGGCCAGCCGGCAACGGCGCGGATATGCTGCTCGAACTGGCAGGTCACGGCACAATCCATGGTCCAGTGCCCGGAATTATGGACACGCGGCGCGATCTCGTTGACAACGACGCCCTCGCCGGCCGGCGTATCGATCACGAAGAACTCCACCGCGAAGGTTCCGACATAATCGAGCGCCTCGCCGATCCGCTGCGCGATCCCGACCGCGTCCTCCGCGGCGGCCGGTGTCAGCGCAGCCGGCACGCACGAGCGGTGCAGGATGTGGTTCCGGTGCTCGTTCTCGGTCGGCGCGAAGGCCGCGAAGGCGCCGTCGCGGCCGCGCGTCGCCACCACAGACACCTCGCAGCGGAACGGCACGAAGGCCTCGAGGATGCCGGTGACGCCATTCAGCATCGAGAAGGCGCGCCGGAGGTCGCCCGCACCGAGCAGCTTGGCCTGCCCCTTCCCGTCATAGCCGAGCCGCGTTGTCTTGAGGATCGAGGGGTATCCGATCGCCTCGACGCCTGCCGTCAGGTCGTCGAAGCCCTGCACCTCGTGGAAATCGGCCGTGCGCGCGCCGAGCGACCGCGCCAGCCGCTTCTCCGCCAGCCGGTCCTGCGCCACTTCGAGGGCGAGCGCACCCGGCCGCACCGTCATCGTGCGTTCGAGGAAGCGCACGCTCTCGACCGGGACGTTCTCGAATTCATACGTGACGATGTCGACGGAGGCCGCAAACCGCGACAGCGCATCGAGATCGCCATATTCGGCAATGGTCGCCGCGGCGGCAACATCGAAGGCCGGGCTGTCCGCCTCCGGCGCCAGGACATGCGTCCTGAGGCCAAGCCGCGCCGCCGCAAGGGCGAGCATCCGGCCCAGCTGGCCGCCGCCGAGAATGCCGATGGTGGAACCGGGCGCGAGGATCATGCCCGGTGCTCAGGCCCCGTCGACCGGAAACTCGGCGACGGATTCGCTCTGCTTCCGCCGCCACGCCTCGAGCCGGGCGGCAAGCGCCTCGTCGGACAGGGCAAGGATGGCCGCGGCCATCAGCCCGGCATTGATGGCGCCCGGCTTGCCGATGGCCAGCGTGCCGACGGGAATGCCGCCCGGCATCTGGACGATCGAGAGCAGCGAATCCTGCCCGGACAGGGCCTTCGATTCCACCGGAACGCCGAGGACGGGCAAGGGCGTCATCGCCGCCGTCATGCCCGGCAGATGCGCGGCACCGCCGGCCCCGGCGATGATGACCTTGAACCCCTTTGCCTTGGCGGATGTCGCGAAGGCGACCAGCCGTTCCGGCGTGCGATGGGCGGAAACGATGCGGGCCTCGTAAGCCACGCCGAGAGCATCGAGAATGTCGGCGGCATGCCGCATGGTCGGCCAATCCGACTGGCTGCCCATGATGATGGCAACGGCTGGCGTCACGTCCCGCCCCTCCCTGAAGTCCGGTCGAAACACGCCGTTCCGGCACGTCCACGGCCCGAAGTTGAGCGCGATAGGAGGAACGCCCGCCAAAGGCAAGCCTTATCGTGGCGGCAGGCGGCAAAAAGGCCTCAGGCGATGATATCGGGCGTCAGGCGATCGGAAATGGCCGCCACGCGATCCCGCAGCTGGAGCTTCCGCTTCTTGAGTCGCTGGATCTGAAGCTGGTCGTAACTGCCGAGCAATTCGAGCGCGGCGATCGCCGCATCGAGGTCACGATGCTCGATCTGGAGCCGGTGCCATTCCGCTTCCAGCGCCTGACGCTCCTCGTCCGACAACTGCATCCGCATGGGGCTTTCCACTCTCGACACCAGGGAACGGAACGGATGCCGGCAAAAGGCCCGTCCGATGCGGTCGACACCGCACCACGACTCTCGTTAACCCACCGCTAACGGCGTTGTCCACAGCCGACATGAAGGGTTTCGATGCCGCGCGAATCCCCCTTGTGGACGGTGGCATTTGTGACAGACTGATGATCCCCGACATCAGGAACGGAGGTTCTGCACATGTCGATGACGGCACACATTGCCGAACTGGAGCGCAAGCATCAGGCGCTCGACAGGAAAATCGCTGATGAGCAGGCGCATCCCAACAAGGACACGGTGAAAATCGCCGCCCTGAAGCGCCAGAAACTGGTCCTCAAGGACGAGATCTCCCGGCTCCGAACCGGCTCTCCAAGACCCTCGCCATCCCTGCACTGAGACGTCGCGCACCGACCCGGCAAAAAGGCGCCATCCCGGAGGGATGACGCCTTGTTGTTCGCCATGTCTGCTCAGTCGGGCAGGGTTGCCCGGATCCTGAGGACTGACGGCAGCCTTCAGTTGCTGTCAGCGCCGCGGGCCGGGTCGTTCGCCGTCACGACATTGGCCTGACCAGCCTGGCGCTGGACCGAGAGGCCCGCGAAGCCGGCATTCTGGCCCTGCTCGGACGGCTGGACCACGGTCGAGCGGACCTGCACGCCACCATGGGTGGCTTCAGCGGCATGGGCGGCGCCGGCAACCAGCGTGGCGGCGGCGAAAGCGGCAGCAAGAACAGTCTTCATTGTCATCTCCTGTGATTGAGAGCCCGTCGACCCCTGAGGCATCGGCGGCGCCCTTCTGATGACCTGAAATTAGGGATCCGCCGGGTCACTGGCCAATCAACAGCCGGTGTCGTTTTGCTCACGAAACCGGCACACTTCGTGAGCCAGCTTCACGCAGCCGTGAAGCCGCACGTCTGGCAAAGTCCGAATTCGCGCCCATGCCAGAACCCGGTTGCCCCGGCTTGGCCATCATTGCCCTGATCGCGCCACATCGTCCCGCAAGGCCGGCACCGGCCCGAACCCGCCCTCACAGCTGGCGGGCCCGTTCGCGCAGGATGAATTTCTGGACCTTGCCGGTCGACGTTTTCGGCAAGTCGCCGAACACCACCGTGCGCGGTGCCTTGAACGCCGCCAGATGCTCGCGGGCGAAGGCGATGATCCCGGCGGCATCGACCGAGGCCCCGGGGCGCAGTTCGATGAAGGCGCAGGGATGCTCGCCCCATTTCTCGTCCGGCCGGGCAACCACCGCCACCAGCATCACGGCCGGATGCTTGAACAGCACATCCTCCACCTCGATCGACGAGATGTTCTCGCCACCGGAAATGATGATGTCCTTCGACCGGTCCTTGAGCTGGATGTACCCGTCCGGATGCATCACCGCGAGATCTCCGGAATGGAACCAGCCACCGGCAAAGGCCTCGTCGCTGGCCTTCGGGTTCTTGAGATAGCCCTTCATGACGATATTGCCGCGGAACATCACCTCCCCGAGGGTCTGGCCATCGGCCGGCACGGGCTGCATCGTCTCCGGATCGAGCACGGTCAGGTCCTCGAGGCCCGGATAGTTCACGCCCTGCCGCGCCATCAGCGGCGCGCGGCGCGCTTCCGGCAGCGCATCCCATTCCGCCTTCCATTCGTTGACGACCGCCGGGCCATAGGTCTCGGTCAGGCCGTAGACATGGACGACGTCGAATCCGGCGCCCTTCATGGCGGCAAGCACCGATTCAGGTGGAGGGGCGGCGGCAGTGATGAATTTCACCCGCTGCGAGAAGGCCGTCTTTTCCTCCTCCCTCGCGTTCAGCAGCGTCGACATCACGATCGGCGCGCCGCAGAGATGGCTCACGCCATGGCGTCGGATCGCATCGAAAATCGCCCGGGCCCGCACATGCCGCAGGCAGACATGCGTGCCGATCACGGCCGAGAGCGTCCAGGGGAAGCACCAGCCGTTGCAATGGAACATCGGCAGCGTCCAGAGATAGATCGGATGACGCCCGATATCCGTGGCGAGACTGTTCGCGAAGCACATCAGATAGGCACTGCGATGCGAATAGACGACGCCCTTCGGGTTGCCCGTCGTGCCCGACGTGTAGTTGAGCGTGATCGCATCCCACTCATCCCCGGGGCGCGGGAACAGGGCCGCGGCATCGCCCGTGTTGCGGAACGCCTCCGCCTCCTCGTCGAACAGCCGGGGCGGCGCCATCTCGCGGCCTTCCTCGCGCCATTCCGGATCCCGGAACTCGATCACGCGGGGCGGATCGGCCATACCCGCCAAGGCATCCCGGAGCAGGGCGGAAAATTCCGTATCGACGAAAACGATCCGCGCCTCGCCATGCTCGAGGATGAACCGGATCATCGGCGCGTCGAGACGGGTGTTGATGGTGTTCAGGACACCGCCCGTCATCGGCACGGCATAGTGCAGGTCGAGCATGAGCGGGATATTCGGCAGAAGGGCGGCCACGGTATCACCCTTGCCGATACCGGCCCGTTGCAGCGCCGAGGCCAGTTGCCGGGACTGCTGCCAGAACTGTGCATAGGAGACCCGCAGGCCGCCATGGAGAATCGCGGGATGGTCGGGGAAAACCCTGGCCGCGCGCTCGAGAAAGGTCACCGGCGTGAGCGGCTGGAAATTCGCGGCGCGGCGGTCGAGATCGCGACCATAGGCTTCTGCAGACATGGGGCCTCCCTGCCCGTTCTTCGGGCCTTTCTTGTCCTGATCCTGTCCCAGCGCCCGGCGAAGCACAAGCCGCGCCCGGAAATCGGCGGGAACGCATTGACTCGTCGCTTTTGCCTGATAACGAGGGCGCCGAAAGCCTCCGGTTTTGTTTTCGAAGGACGACCATGATCAATCGCGCCCAGCACAACGCGATGGCCAATGCCATTCGCGCCCTCTCGATGGATGCTGTCGCGGCGGCCAAATCCGGCCATTCCGGCCTGCCTCTCGGCGCCGCCGACATCGCCACGGTGCTCTTTCGCGATTTCCTGAATTTCGACCCGGCGGACCCCGCCTGGCCGGACCGCGACCGGTTCGTGCTCTCGGCCGGGCATGGCTCGATGCTGGTCTATTCGCTCCTGCACCTGATCGGGGTGAAGGACGCCAGCATGGCGGAACTGAAAGCGTTCCGGCAGCTCGGCTCGAAGACAGCCGGCCATCCGGAATTCGGCCATCTCGCTGGCGTCGAGGTGACAACAGGCCCGCTCGGACAGGGGCTGGCGACAGCGGTCGGCATGGCGCTGTCGGAGCGCGTGCTCAATGCCCGTTTCGGCAAGTCGGTGGTCGACCATTACACCTATGTGCTCGCCGGCGATGGCTGCCTGATGGAGGGCATCAGCCAGGAAGCGCTGACGCTTGCCGGGCATCTCAAGCTCTCGCGTCTCATCGTCCTCTGGGATGATAACGGCATCTCGATCGACGGCCCGGTCTCGATCACCGATTCGACCGACCAGCTCGCGCGTTTCGCGGCCTCGGGCTGGGCCACCATCGCCATTGACGGCCATGATCCCGATGCGATTGCCGGTGCGATCAGCATGGCCCGCGCCTCGGACAAGCCGACCCTGATCGCCTGCAAGACGACGATCGGCTACGGCTTCCCGACCAAGGCCGGCACCTCGACAGCCCATGGCGCGATCACCGATGCCGGGGAACTGGCAGCCGCCAAGGAGAAGCTCGGCTGGACACACGCGCCGTTCGTGGTTCCGGACGAGGTCTATGCCCTCTGGAAGGCAACCGGCACGCGCGGTGCCGCCGCCCATGCGGCCTGGAAGGAGCGGCTTGGCAAGGCGAAGCCGAAGGCGCGCGAGGAATTCCTCCGCGTCACGTCCGGTGCCTTGCCGAAAGCGCTGGCCAAGGCCATCCGCCAGGTCAAAGCCGCCGCCCTCGCCAGCCCGCAGGAGATGGCGACGCGCAAGGCCGGCGAGATCGTCCTCGACGCGCTGACGCCCGTCCTGCCGGAACTCGTCTCGGGCTCGGCCGACCTGACCGGGTCGAACAACACGAAGACCAAGGCCATGGCCACGATCAAGGCCGGCAGCTTCGCGGGCCAGTTCGTCCATTATGGCATCCGCGAGCATGCCATGGCCGCCGCCATGAACGGGCTGGCTCTCCATGGCGGCACGATCCCGGTCGGCGGAACCTTCCTCGTCTTCGCGGATTACTGCCGCCCGGCCATCCGGCTCTCGGCGCTGATGAACCAGCGCGTCGTCTATGTCTTCACGCATGATTCCATCGGCGTGGGCGAGGACGGCCCGACGCACCAGCCGGTCGAGCAGATTGCCTCGCTGCGGGCCATGCCGAACCTCGATGTGTTCCGCCCCTGCGACCTGATCGAGACCGCCGAGGCCTGGGAATGCGCCCTCGGCAACGCCGCCCGCCCGACCGTGCTGGCCCTCACGCGCCAGAACCTGCCGCAACTCCGGCAGGAGGCCGGCGCGAAGAACCTCTCCGCCCTCGGCGCCTACGAGTTGCTCGGTGCCGATGGGCGCGCCGAGGTGACGCTCTTCGCCTCCGGCTCGGAAGTGGCCCTCGCCGTTGCCGCCCGCAAGACGCTGCTGGAATCCGGCATCCTCGCCCGGGTCGTCTCGGTGCCCTGCCTCGACCGGTTCCTGGCCCAGCCGGAAGCCTATCGCCGCAAGGTGATCGGCCGCACGAAGGTGAAGATCGCCGTCGAGGCCGCCGTCCGTCAGGGCTGGGATGCCGTGATCGGCGCCGATGGCGTCTTCATCGGCATGGAAGGCTTCGGCGCGTCCGGCCCGGCCGGCAAGGTCTTCGACCATTTCGGCATCACGGCCGCGGCCATTGTTTCTGCGGCAAGGGCAAAACTGAAGCGTTGAGCTTCAGGCAATATTCAGGTCTGCCACCGCATGGGGACCGCGCGAATTTTCGATCGAGGAGAAAGACATGGCTGTGAAGGTTGCGATCAACGGTTTCGGACGTATCGGGCGGAATGTCCTGCGCGCCATCGTGGAATCGGGCCGCAAGGATATCCAGGTGGTTGCCATCAACGATCTGGGCCCGGTGGAAACCAACGCGCATCTCTTCCGCTATGACAGCGTCCACGGCAAGTTCAACGGCACCGTGACGGTTGACGGCGACACGATCGATGTCGGCACCGGCCCGATCAAGGTGACGGCCATCCGCAACCCGGCCGAGCTGCCGCATGCCGCCCTCGGCGTCGATATCGCGATGGAATGCACCGGCATCTTCACATCGAAGGACAAGGCCGCCGCCCATCTCCAGGCCGGCGCGAAGCGTGTCCTCGTCTCCGCCCCCTGTGACGGTGCCGATCTCACGGTCGTGTTCGGCGTGAACCACGGCAAGCTGACGAAGGACCATCTCGTCGTCTCGAACGCCTCCTGCACCACCAACTGCCTCGCCCCGGTGGCAAAGGTCCTGCACGAGGCCGTCGGCATCGAGCGCGGCATGATGACGACGATCCATTCCTATACCGGCGACCAGCCGACGCTCGATACGATGCACAAGGATCTCTACCGCGCCCGCGCCGCCGCCCTGTCGATGATCCCGACCACGACCGGCGCCGCCAAGGCCGTGGGCCTCGTCCTGCCGGAACTCAACGGCAAGCTCGACGGCTCCTCGATCCGCGTGCCCACGCCGAATGTCTCGGTGGTCGACCTGAAATTCATCGCCAAGCGCGAGACCTCGAAGGACGAGATCAACGCGGCGATCAAGGCGGCGGCCGATGGTCCGCTCAAGGGCATTCTCGGCTATACCAACGCCCCGAACGTCTCGGTCGATTTCAACCACGATCCGCATTCCTCGGTCTTCCACATGGATCAGACCAAGGTGATGGGCGGCACGCTTGTCTCCATCCTGTCGTGGTATGACAACGAATGGGGCTTCTCGAACCGCATGTCGGATACCGCCGTGGCCATGGCCAAGCTGATCTGACCGCGCGGAAAAAGGAACGCCGCGCGCAACCCTGACGGGAGCTGAGAATGAACGATCGCATTGAACCGACTGTCGATCCGACTGCCGAACCGGCTCCCGCACCCGCCAGCAAGGCGCCGCCGCGCTCCGCCCTCGACCAGCTCTCGCGGATCGAGGAAAAGGCCGCGCGCATCGAGGAAAAGTTCGCCCGCTACGAAGCCCTGTTCGGGCGGGTGGAGAACCGCCTCGATGCCGCTGCCCACCGCGTCGAGGAAGCTGCTCGCTCGGTCGATGCCGTGGAACTCTCCACGGAAGTCTCGGCCCTGAAGGCGCGGGTCGAGAAGGTGCCGCGCTTCGGCGCCCTGATCGTCACGGCGCTGGTGACGGCTGTGGCCACCACCCTCCTCCTCGTCCTGCTGCTCCGCTTCGCCCCCGGCCTCGTGAAATGACCGCCTTCAAGACCCTCGACGACCTCGCCCCCCGGGGCAAGCGCATCCTCGTCCGCGTCGATCTCAACGTACCGATGGAAAACGGGCAGGTAACCGACGCAACCCGACTCGAACGGATCCTGCCGACGATCCGCGATCTCGCCGGTCGTGGCGGCCGGGTGATCCTGCTGGCGCATTTCGGCCGGCCCAAGGGCGAGACCTTCGAGGAACGCGCCAATCCCGGCGAGAGCCTCCGCCCCGTTGCGGCGGCCCTGGCAGGTCTGCTCGGCCAACCGATCGCCTTTGCCGGCAACTGCATCGGGGCGGATGCTGAAAAGGCCGTGGCTGCCCTCGCCGACGGCGAGGTGCTCTGCCTCGAGAATACCCGCTTCCATAAGGGCGAGGAAAAGAACGACGCCGGGTTCACGGCTGCCCTAGCCACCCTCGGCGATGCCTATGTCAACGACGCCTTCTCCGCCGCCCATCGCGCCCATGCCTCGACCGAGGGCCTCGCCCGCCGGCTCCCGGCCTATGCCGGCCGCACCATGGAAGCGGAGCTGAAGGCCCTCGATGCCGCCCTCGGCAAGCCGACCCGCCCGGTCATGGCGATTGTCGGCGGGGCCAAGGTCTCGACCAAGCTCGACCTGCTCGGCAACCTCGTGGCGAAGGTCGATTGCCTCGTCATTGGCGGCGGCATGGCCAACACCTTCCTCGCGGCGCGCGGCGTCAATGTCGGCAAGAGCCTCTGCGAGCATGACCTTGTCGCCACCGCCCGCGAGATCGAGGCCAAGGCGAAGGCTGCCGGCTGTGAGATCCTGCTGCCGACCGATGCGCTGCTCGCCAAGGAATTCAAGGCCAACCCGCCCCATCGGGCGGCGCCGGTCACCTCGGTCGGCCCGGAGGAAATGATCCTCGATGCCGGCCCGACCGCCACCGAAATCATCATCGCGAAGCTCGACAGCATGAAGACGCTGGTCTGGAACGGCCCGCTCGGCGCGTTCGAACTCACGCCCTTTGACACCGCCACCGTGGCCGTGGCCCGCGCGGCTGCCGCGCTGACCAAAGCTGGCAAGCTCGTCTCCGTGGCCGGCGGCGGAGATACCGTGGCCGCTGTCAACCATGCCGGTGTCGGCGAGGCCCTGTCCTATGTCTCGACCGCCGGTGGCGCCTTCCTCGAATGGATGGAAGGCAAGGAATTGCCGGGCGTGAAGGCGCTTTCGGCCTGATTTTTTCTCCCAGGGAGCTCAACCATGGCACGCATCACGCTTCGCCAACTTCTCGACCACGCCGCCGAGCACGAATACGGCGTGCCGGCCTTCAACATCAACAACATGGAACAGGCGCTCGCCATCATGGCCGCCGCCGACGCGACCGACGCGCCGGTGATCATCCAGGCCAGCCGCGGCGCGCGTTCCTATGCCAATGACATCATGCTCAAGCACATGATGGATGCGGTCACCGAGATCTACCCGCATATCCCGGTCTGCGTGCATCTCGACCATGGCAACGAGCCCGCCACCTGCATGACGGCGATCCAGGCCGGCTTCACCTCGGTGATGATGGACGGCTCGCTCAAGGCCGATGGCAAGACCCCGGGTGACTGGGACTACAATGTCGGCGTGACCAAGGCCGTGACCGAGATGGCCCATCTCGGCGGCATCTCGGTGGAAGGCGAGCTCGGCGTGCTCGGCAGCCTCGAGACCGGCATGGGCGAGGCCGAGGACGGCCATGGCGCCGAGGGCAAGCTCAGCCATGACCAGCTGCTGACCAACCCGGACGAAGCCGTGAAATTCGTCAAGGAAACCAGGGTCGATGCCCTTGCCATCGCCATGGGCACCAGCCACGGCGCCTACAAGTTCACCCGCAAGCCGGACGGCAAGGTGCTGGCGATGCATGTGATCGAGGAGATCCACCGCAAGCTCCCGAACACGCATCTCGTGATGCACGGCTCCTCCTCGGTGCCGCAGGAGCTGCAGGACATCATCAACAAGTACGGCGGCAAGATGAAGCCGACCTGGGGTGTGCCGGTGGAAGAGATCCAGCGCGGCATCAAGCACGGCGTCCGCAAGATCAATATCGACACCGACAACCGCATGGCGATGACCGGGCAGATCCGCCGGATCCTCGCCGAGGAACCGGGCGAGTTCGATCCGCGCAAGTATCTCAAGCCGGCCATGGAGGCGATGACGAAGCTCTGCCGCCAGCGGCTGGAGGAATTCAACACGGCTGGCCAGGCCTCGAAGATCAAGAAGGTGCTGCCGCTCAGCGAGATGGCGAAGCTCTACGCCAAGGGCGCGCTCGACCCGAAGATCGCCTGAGACCCGCATTCCCGGATGAGAGGGGCGAGTGCCGGATCCGGCATTCGCCCTTTTCGTCGTTTTGTGGCATGGATACCGGCATGATCCCGCAATTCTACCTCCTGACCCCGCCGATCACGGATGTGATGGCCTTCCGGCCGAAGCTGGAGCCCGTTCTCGCCACCGGCGCGGTGGCCGTGCTGCGCGCCACGTTCGGCGCCGCCGGCGATCCCGAGATCAAGGGCCCGGCCACCGCGATCCGCGGCCTTGTCCAGGAAGCCGGCGCGGCCATGCTGATCGACCTGCCGGCCGATCCGCGTCTCGTCGCCCGGCTGGGCATCGATGGCGTGCATGTCGCCGGCCCCGGCCCGCGCCTTGACGAGGCCGTGGAGGCGCTCAAGCCCGATCGCATCGTCGGCATCGGCGGGCTGAAGGCCCGGCATGACGCGATGGAGGCCGGCGAGCGCGATATCGACTATGTGATGTTCGGCGAGCCGCGGCCCGATGGGACCCTGCCTGCCTTCAGCCAGACCGTCGAACGCGCGGAATGGTGGGCCTCGATCTTCACGGTGCCCTGTGTCGCCTATGCGCCCGATCTTGACGGCGTCGAAGCGCTGACCCGTACCGGCGCGGAATTCATCGCCCTCGGCCCCTGGCTGTTCGAGGCGGAGGATCCTGCCGCCCTGCTCGCCGAGGCCCGTCGCCGGGTCAAGGAGCGCAGCCTTCGCCCGGCCGGCGCCTGAGCCGCCAGCCGCTTTGCCTGTCCGCCCCTTGCCTTCCCGCCCGTAATCGCGCAACCAAGCGCAACGCTGCTTCCCAGGACCATCCGACCATGCTTCGCTCACCGCTGATGAACGTGATGACGGCCGCCGCCATCAAGGCCGGCAAGTCGCTCCGCCGCGATTTCCTCGAATTGCCGTCGCTGACCATCTCGCGCAAGGGCCCGGGCGATTTCGTCTCGGAAGCGGACAAGCGGGCGGAGAAGATCCTGTTCCAGGAACTCTCCCGCGCGCGACCGGGCTATGGCTTCCTCATGGAGGAGGAAGGCTCGGTGGAAGGCACGGACAAGACCCACCGCTTCATCATCGATCCGCTCGACGGCACGACGAACTTCCTGCACGCCATCCCGCAATTCGCCATTTCGATCGGGCTCGAGCGGGATGACGAGATCGTGGCCGGCCTGATCTACAACCCGATCAGCGAGGAAATGTTCATTGCGGAGAAGGGCCAGGGCGCCTTCGTGGTCGGGGCGACCCCGCGGGACAATTACCGCCTTCGCGTCTCCCCGCGCACCGATTTCGCCGATTCCGTGATCGGCTGCGGCATTCCCCATGCCGGCCGGGGTGATCATGGCCTCTTCATCCGCGAACTGGCCGGCATCATGCCGCGCTGCTCCGGCATCCGCCGCATGGGGGCCGCCGCGCTCGATCTCGCCTTCGTGGCCGCCGGGCGCCTCGAAGGCTTCTGGGAACGGAACCTCTCGCCGTGGGACATGGCGGCCGGGATCCTGCTGGTGAAGGAAGCCGGCGGCTTCGTCACGGCTCTGGACGGTTCCGCCCGGATCTTCGAAAGCCGGAATGTCGTTGCCGGCAACGAAGTGGCGCATCAGTCACTGGTGCGGCTTCTCGGTCAGGCAACCGCCTGACCGGGTATCGGAACGGGTTGCCAATCGGCGCCGAACCGGCTTGACTGCCCCCGTGACAGGGTAGGCGTGCAGGATCGGGATCACGGGATGGCGAAGACGCGTTCGGGCCGACGGTTGACATCACCCGGGCTTTTCCTGTTCCGGATGATCGTTTTCCTGGTTCTGGGCAGCCTGCTGCTCGCCGTCATGCAGAAGCAGATCCAGGTCGCCTTCTGGGCCAATCCCGGGCTGAACGGGGTGATCGGGCTCGTCCTGTTCCTCGGCATCGTCTTTTCCTTCGCGCAGGTCGGCCGGCTGTTCCGCGAGATCCGCTGGGTCAACAGCCGCATCGAACCCGACGAGACGCGCCCCCCGCCGCCGGAGCCGATCCTGCTGGCGCCGATGGCCGCCCTGCTGGGTGACAGGATCGGCCGCACCGGCATCTCCACGATGACCCTGCGTTCCGTGCTCGATTCGATCGGCGGCCGGCTCGACGAGAGCCGCGAACTCGCCCGCTACCTCACCGGCCTGCTGGTCTTCCTGGGGCTGCTCGGCACGTTCTGGGGCCTGATCGAGACGGTCTCGTCCATCGGCACCGTGATCGAGAAACTGCCCAGCGCCGGCGAGAACAATGCCCTGTTCGACGAACTCAAGCGCAATCTCGCCGCACCGCTTTCCGGCATGGGCATCGCGTTTTCCTCCTCGCTGTTCGGGCTCGCCGGCTCGCTCACCCTCGGCTTCCTCGATCTGCAGGCCGGGCAGGCGCAGAGCCGCTTCTTCTACGAGGTCGAGGAATGGCTCTCCTCGACCGTGCAGGACCAGCCCGCCGCGATCGGGGCCAATGCCGATCTCCGCCAGACGCTGGACGGCATCTCGCGCGCGGTGAGCGATGCGGGCGCCGGGCGCAATGCCTCGCAGTCGATCTCGAACCTGGCCGAGGGCATCCAGGCCATGGTCCAGCATATGCGCAACGAGCAGCAGATGATCCGGAACTGGGTGGAAGCCCAGGCCGCACAGCAGGCCGATGTGAAGCGCCTGCTGGAGAAGCTGGCGCAGGAAAACCCCGCGCCCCCGGCGGAAAAGAAGGCCGAGTAATGGCGCTGGGACGGGGCCGGCACCGCGAGCGCGGAATCGATTACTGGCCGGGCTTCGTCGATGCCCTGTCGACCCTGCTCCTCGTCTTCATCTTCCTGCTGGCGGTCTTCATGCTGGGGCAGTTCTTCATCAGCCGGGAGATTGCCGGCAAGGATGATTTTCTCCAGCAGCTCAACCAGCGCCTTGCCACGCTGACCGACCTGCTCGCCCTCGAAAAGGATGCCAAGGAAACCGCCGAACAGCGCCTGCTCGGTCTCCAGGCCACGTTGGCGACCGAAAAGGCCGAGCGGGAGCGGCTGGAGGGCCTGCTCGGCAGCGCCGGCGCCGACCAGGCCCGGATCGGCGCGCTCAACCGCGCCGTCGAGGACGAACGGAACGCGGCCGCGCGGGCGTTCCGGGAGGTCGCCCTGCTGAACCAGCAGGTCACGGCCATGCGCCAGCAACTGCAGGCGCTCGAAAGCGCGCTGGCCCAGACCGAATCGCGCGAGAAGGATGCGCAGCTCCGCATCGCCGATCTCGGCTCGCGCCTGAACCTTGCCCTCGCCCAGCGCGTGCAGGAACTCAACCGCTATCGCTCGGATTTCTTCGGCCGGCTGCGGACGGTTCTCGGCAACCGCCCGGATATAAGGATCGTCGGGGACCGGTTCGTCTTCCAGTCCGAGATCTTCTTCGGATCCGGCGCCGCGGAGATGGAAGCAACGGGCCGCGAGGAACTCGACAAGCTCGCTGCAGCGCTGATCGAACTGGATCGGACGATTCCACCCGATATCAGCTGGGTGGCGCGCATTGATGGCCATACGGACAAGCGCCCGCTTTCCGGCGCCGGCCAGTTCAAGGACAACTGGGATCTGTCCTCGGCCCGCGCCATCGCGGTGGTGCGCTACCTGCAATCGAAGGGTGTCTCGCCGCAACGGCTGGTCGCGGCAGGCTTCGGCGAATTCGCCCCGCTCGATTTTGGCGACACGCCGGAAGCGCTTGCCCGCAACCGGCGGCTCGAACTCAAGCTCACCGAACGCTGAGGCGCTGGCTGGCGGTCAGGCCGTGGCGCCTTCGGCGGGCTCGCCGCCGGTGAATTGCAGCTTGGCCAGCCCGGCATAGAGGCCGCCACGCGCGACGAGCGCATCATGCGTCCCGTCCTCGACGATGCGACCATGATCGATTACGAGGATGCGGTCGGCATGGCGGATCGTGGCCAGCCGATGCGCGATGACCAGAGCTGTCCGCCCGGCCATGGCCCGTTCAAGGGCTTCCTGAACGGCCCGCTCGTTTTCCGCGTCAAGTGCCGAGGTCGCCTCGTCCAGCAGGAGGATCGGCGCATCGCGCAGGATCGCCCGGGCGATCGCGATCCGCTGGCGCTCGCCGCCCGACAGCGTGACGCCCCGCTCGCCGACCATCGTGTCCAGCCCCTTCTCGAGCCGCGCGGCAAACCGCATCACCGCGGCCTTATCGGCAGCGGCCTCGACCTCCGCATCCGTCGCCCCGGGGCGGGCGATCCGGATATTCTCGCGGATCGTCTCGGCGAAGATCACCGGCTCCTGCGGCACGCTGGCCATCAGGCCACGCAGTTCGACAAGGCGCATGCGCTCGACCGGCACGCCATCGATCCGGATCTGCCCCGATTGCGGATCATAGAACCGCATCAGAAGCTGCATCAGGCTGGATTTCCCGGCACCGGAGGGCCCGACAATCGCGACCCGCTCGCCCGGGCGCATGGTGAAGCGGATCGGCCCGATGACCCGGCGTTCCGGCGCAGTCGGATAGGCGAAGGTGACATCCTCGAAGATGATCTCGCCGCGCGCCGGGCGTGCGGGCGCCGCCGGATCGGCGGGTTCGACCACGGCCGGCTGCGTGGCGAGCAGGTCGGACAGGCGCTGCGCCGCACCGGCAGCCTGGCTGAGCTGGCCGAACACTTCCGAGAGCTGGCCGAGCGCCGAGGCGGCAAAGACCGCGTAGAGCACGAATTGCGACAGCCGGCCGGCGGTCATCTCGCCGGCGATCACGGCCTTGGCCCCGGTCCAGAGCACGAAAGTGATGCTGGCAAAGGCGATGAAGATGATCACCGAGGTCAGCACGGCACGGGCGCCGGTGGCGGCGCGGGCCGCCTCGTAGGCGCTGTCGACCGCCCCGGAGAAGCGCCGGATCGCTGCATGCTCGCCGGCAAAGGCCTGCACGATCCGCACCGCGCCGATCCGCTCCGTCGCGAAGGAAGCGGCCTCGGCCAGCGTATCCTGCGCCGCCTGTGCACGGCGGCGCACGCCACGCCCTGCCGCGACAAGTGGCAGCACGATCGCCGGAATGGCCAGCAGGACAAGGATGGAAAGGCTCGGCGATGTCACGACCATCATCGTGATGGCGCCGACCAGCAGGATCGCGTTGCGCAGCGCGATCGAGGCCGACGCGCCGAAGGTGGACTTGAGTTCGGTGGTGTCGGCAGTCAGGCGGGAGACGATCTCGCCGGAACGCGCCTGGTCAAAGAAGGCGCCATCCAGCAGCATGACCCGGCTGAAAACCGCGCTGCGGATGCGGGCGACGACGCGCTCGCCGATGGTCATCACCATGTAGTAGCGGATGCCTGCGGCCATCGCGAGGCCGATGGTCAGCACGAGGATCATGCCGAAATAGGCATCGACAAGGCCGCGGTTCTCGGCCGAGAAGCCGAAATCGACCATCCGCCGAACGGCCAGCGGCACGGCGAGCGTCAGCAGCGCCGCCGCACAGAGCGCCAGCAACGCGATGGCGATCCGCTTCCCCTCGGCCCGGGCAAAGGGCAGCATGACGCGCAACGCGGACAGGTCGAGGCGGGAGAAGCGGCCACCGCCCCGCGCCTTGGCTTCGCCCTTGGGATCACTCATCGTCGACGGTTTCCTCCGCCGGCCCGGGCTGACTGGCGGCCCTGCCGGATGTTTCATGCGTCTTTGGCCGCGAGACGCTTGTCGCGTCAAGCGCTCTCATGTATAGGGGCGCTCTCGCGAAGGATTTTGGCGTTTGGGCGGCCAGCGGAAGCGGCCGGCAAGCGGAGTTTTGAAAGGCTGGTCCCATGAAGGCGGATATTCATCCCGACTATCACTACATCAAGGTCGTGATGACCGACGGTACCGAATTCGTGACCCGTTCGACCTATGGCAAGGCGAACGACACGATGAACCTCGACATCGACCCGACCTCCCACCCGGCCTGGACCGGCGGCTCGCAGCAGCTGATGGATCGCGGCGGTCGCGTGTCGAAGTTCAATTCCCGCTTCAGCGGCCTGTCCTTCGGCAAGAAGTAAGGCGGTCCCGCGCCCGATGGCGCGGTGGATCCCGGAAAGAGACCAGAGCCCGCGCTCCGCGCGGGCTTCTTGCTTTGGGCTTACGCCAGCTTGGCCCCGAAGGCCGCGGCGAGATGCCCGAGCTGGCCGGCGACCGGATTGCTGGCGGGCGGCGGCGTCTGCCCCTTGAGATCATTGTCGATGCGCTGGATGCGGGCCTGAAGGACGAGTGACCGGTCGATCAGCAGCCGCAACGCGTCCGGCAACTGCGACAGGACGGCATCAGCCAGCGTCGTATCCTGCATGGCGACGACAACACGGCGATGCTCGCGCTCGGCATCGTCCCGCGACAATTCGCCCTCGTTGACCGCCCGCTGGAGCAGGAGCCACGAGGTCATCTGCATGAGGCGCGTGGTCAGGCGCATGCTCTCGCTCGCATAGGCCAGCGCGACATTGCGCTCGAGGCCCTTGGAATCCTCCCGGCCGGCACCGTCGAGATAGGCCGCCGTCGCCTCGACGAGCGCCATGCCCTCGCGGAACAAGGCCATGAAGGCGTCGGAGGCCAGCATGCGCTCGGTGAAGGAGACCGTGCCTTCGAGGCCGGCCTTGTCCAGGCCGTGGGGTGTCGGTTCGCGTGTCATATCCTGCATGTCCGTCTCCGCATCCTCTGTGCCGCGATGGGACGCGGCCGGTTGATACGGAAGGTTTCTGCAAGACTAACACCAAGCGGGGCGTTCGACAGAACTCCGATTGCCGAATGGTTAACGCCGGTCGGGCCGAGCGGACCGCGAATCCAAAAAAAAGGATCGCCGAAGCGATCCTGGAATGAGTCCAACAGGGAGGCGTCAAACAGAGTAGCAGGAGCCACTCGGGATCCGGCGAACCGGAACGATTTGAGGTTATGCGAAAAAGCTTAAGGACCTGTTAAATTCGGACAATTTTCATCAAATGCGACATATCCTTTGATAACCCTATGATTTCACGAATTTTTCCCGATGCTGTGGCTTTCCGGCTACCGTTTGAACAAGGCATCGGCAGCCGCCTGGCTGCTCTGCTTCTTCGCATGCGCTTCCTTCAGCCGCGCGATCTCGGCCTCGAGCTGCGCGATTCGTTCGGCGATCTCCGCCAGCGCGAGCGGGGAAAGGTCCTGGCCGATCTCGTGCACCGGCTTCTTCTTCGGCGTGGCATCATCATCGAACATCGGCGTGTTTCCCCGGATTGGCCTTCTGGGCTGTTGCATGCACCAAATCCGGACAGTATAAGGGCGCATTCCCAAATTGGCATCGAGACTTGCTCGCTGCGGGCCGCCCCGGGGAAGGCGGCGCGAACGGGAAGACGTATCTGCATGCCCCGGCGGATGAAAAGCAGGAGAAGTGATCGATGGCAAGCTTGCTGATGCCCAAGGCGACGGCTGTCTGGCTGGTCGAGAATACTGCGCTCACGTTCGACCAGATTGCGGCCTTCTGCAGCCTGCATCCGCTGGAAGTGAAGGGCATTGCCGACGGCGACGTCGCCGCCGGAATGAAGGGCCTCGATCCTGTCCAGGCGGGCCAGCTTTCGCGCGAGGAACTGGAGAAGGCCGAGGCCAACCCCGATTACCGCCTGAAGCTTCTCGAGCCGAAGGTGCGCCTGCCCGATCTGAAGCGCACCAAGGGGCCGCGCTATACGCCGGTCTCGAAGCGGCAGGACCGCCCCAACGCGATCCAGTGGCTGATCAAGAACCATCCGGAACTCAAGGATGCCCAGATCATCCGCCTCGTCGGCACGACCAAGTCGACGATCCAGTCGGTCCGGGAACGGACCCACTGGAATTCCGGCAACCTCCAGCCGCTCGACCCGGTGACGCTGGGCCTCTGCTCGCAGATCGATCTCGATCTCGAGGTCAGCCGCGCCTCCAAGGATCGGCCGCCGGCGCCGGTGGTCGATACCGGTGCAACGCTGATCCCGGCCGAACTGACCACGGCGGCGGAAGCCCCGAAGAAGAAGGTCGAACTGGATGCCGAGCATGTCTTCGCCCGGCTGAAGGACCTGAAGCCGATCGATTCCGACGAGGAATGAGGCGCAGCGCCTGCCGGATCGACCGGCAGGAACGGAAGACGGGCGGCCTCCTCCGGGAGAGCCGCCTTTTTCATGCGCCCGCTCAGGCGATGGTCGTCGCCTTCAGCGCCGCGGCGATCTCGTCGAGGATCGCCGGATCGTCGATTGTGGCCGGCATCGACCAGGCGTCGCCATCCGCGATCTTCTTCATCGTGCCGCGCAGGATCTTGCCCGACCGCGTTTTCGGCAGGCGGTTCACAACCAGCGCGGTCTTGAACGCCGCCACCGGCCCGATCCTGTCACGCACCAGGGCCACGCATTCCTTTGCGATGGTTGCATGCGCCTGGTTGCTGCCGGCCTTGAGCACCACGAACCCCACGGGAACCTCGCCCTTGAGCGTGTCGCGGGCGCCGATCACCGCGCATTCCGCCACGGCCGGATGCGAGGCGAGCACTTCCTCCATGCCGCCGGTGGAGAGGCGATGCCCGGCCACATTGATGATGTCATCGGTCCGGCCCATGATGAAGAGATAGCCGTCACCGTCGCGATAGCCAGCATCCGCCGTCTTGTAATAGCCCGGAAACTCCTCGAAATAGGCCTCGCGGCAGCGCTCGTCCGCCTGCCAGAGTGTCGGCAGCGCTCCGGGCGGCAGCGGCAGTTTCACCACGATCGAGCCCATCAGCCCGGCGGGAACCTCCTTGCCGGCCTCGTCAACGATATGGATGTCATAGCCCGGCATCGGCACCGTCGGCGAGCCATGCTTGACCGGCAGCAGGCCAAGGCCCAGCGGGTTGCCGGCGATGCACCAGCCGGTCTCCGTCTGCCACCAATGGTCGATGACCGGCACGCCGAGCACCTGCTCGGCCCATTTCACCGTATCCGGATCGGCACGCTCGCCGGCCAGGAACAGCGCCTTGAACTGCGAGAGGTTGTAGCGTGCGAGATGCTTCGCCTCCGGATCCTCCTTGCGGATCGCGCGGAAGGCGGTGGGAGCCGTGAACAGCACCTTGACCCCGTGATCGGAAATCACACGCCAGAACGCGCCCGGATCCGGCGTGCCGACGGGCTTGCCCTCATAGAGGATCGTCGTGCAGCCCTTCAGCAATGGCGCATAGACAATGTAGGAATGGCCGACCACCCAGCCGACATCCGATGCCGCCCAGTAGACATCGCCCGCCTCGACGCCATAGAGCGCGCCCATCGACCAGTGCAGCGCCACCATATGCCCGCCATTGTCGCGGACGACGCCCTTGGGCTTGCCGGTCGTGCCGGAGGTGTAGAGCACGTAGAGGGGGTCCGTCGCCAGCATCGGCTCCGGCGCCAGCGGCCCTTTCGCCGCAGCCGCCTCCGTCTCCGCCCGCCAGTCGAGATCACGGCCCGGCACCAGCTCGGCCACTGCCTGCGGCCGCTGCAGGATGATGCAGGTCTCCGGCTTGTGCGCGGCCTCGTCGATCGCGCGGTCGAGCAGCGGCTTGTAGGCCACGATCCGCCCCGGCTCGAGCCCGCAGGAGGCCGCGAGGATGAGCTTCGGCCGGGCATCGTCGATGCGGGTTGCGAGTTCATGCGCCGCGAAGCCGCCGAACACCACCGAATGGATGGCGCCGATCCGGGCACAGGCCAGCATCGCGACCACCGCCTCGGGGATCATCGGCATGTAGAGGATGACCCGGTCGCCCTTGGCCACGCCCCGGTCCTTCAGCACGTGCCCCAGCGTCTCCACGGCGCGGAGCAGCTCCGCATAGGTGAGGACCTGCCGGGAATCGGTCATCGGGGAATCGTAGATCACCGCCGGCTGGTCGCCGCGGCCGGAAGCGACATGGCGGTCCAGGCAATTCTGCGAGGTGTTGCAGCGGGCATCCGGGAACCAGCGGCCATAGAGGCCGGCTTCCGCGTCGAAAGCCCTGCGCGGCGGCTTGATCCAGTCCAGTTCGCGGGCCGCATCCAGCCAGAAGGATTCGGGCGCTTCCCGCCAGCGGGAATAGACATCGGCGTAACGGCTCTGGAGCATGTTTTCCTCCGCAGGCTTCTTTTGAGAATATTGTTTCCCATACCGCGTTCCTCCACCAAATTCTCTTGGCAATTTGTGGAACATGCGCTGGCCGGGAACCTTGCATTCAAGCGCTGAAAACCTTGCCGAACCGCGTTTCCTCGGTTGACCGGGCGCTCAAGCGCTGCATAAGTTTCGCCGTCCAAGCGCCTGTTCGGGCTGGCGCCTCGGGCAACGCGCATGCGGCACGGGCCGCGATGCAGAATGGAATGCACCGGTGAGCGAGCCGATACGCGAAGCCCTGGCGCGGATGTCCGCAGCCCTGGACCGCCTTGATGCGGCCTCGCTCCGCCATGCCGACGGCGATCGCGCCCGGCAGACGCTGGAAAGCGAATTGTCCCTCATGCGCGAGGATCGCCACCAGCTGGCCCGCGCCCTCGACGAGGAGAAGGCTGCCCGCCTCCTCGCGGAGACCCACCTCGCCGATCTCGCCCCCCGCATCGACCGCGCCATCGCGGCCCTGCGGCAGAGCCTTGCCCAGGACTGACCGGATGGCCCATGTCACGGTGACCATCGATGGCAAGCAGTTCCGCATGGCCTGCGAGGACGGGCAGGAACGGCACCTCGAAGCCTTGGCGCTCGATCTCGACAACCGCATCCGCATGGTGCGGGAATCCTTCGGCGAGATCGGCGATCTCCGGCTCACGGTAATGGCCGCGCTGATGGTGACGGACGAGTTGTTCGAGGAGCGCCGGAAGGGCGCGGAATTGCGGCAGCTGGCCGAGCAGGACCGGAATTCCCGCCAGAACGTGCAGGAAGCGGCGCTCCAGCGCGACAATGCCGTCGCGGCGAGCCTCGATAGCATGACCCAGCGCATCGACCGGATCGCGCGCATGCTTGCCGCGCCGAAGACCGAGCCGCGCCACGAATGAAGCCACGCGGGCAACGAAGTGCCGTCCGCGCCGTTCATGCCCACGGGCCGCACTTCGTTCCGGATCCCCTCCGAAACCTCTTCCCCTGAGGCGTCGCAGCGCCTACATTGAACGGGCGGGGCTGCGGGATGCGGCAGGTTATACGTATTCCCCGGGGCCTTAACGATCCTTAGGGAGCTGTACCTATCCGGACCCGTGGGTCCGGGTACACGGCGCCCACCTACTTATGTAGGTTCCCGGGATCGACACTCCACCGGTCTTCGTGGCTCCGCACCTTCCAGCCGTCTTGCGCGGCACGCGTTTCCGCAGGCGGTCTCCATGCGTCTTCTTTTTCTCGGTGATGTCGTCGGCCGTCCCGGCCGCGAAGCCGTCCAGCGTTACCTGCCGGCCCTGCGCGCCCGGCTGAAACCCGATTGCGTGGTCATCAACGGCGAGAATGCCGCCGGCGGCTTCGGCATCACCGAAGGCATTTATCAGGAATTGCTGGATGCCGGCGCCGATGCGATCACGCTCGGCAACCACGCCTTCGACCAGCGCGAGACGCTGGTTTTCATCGAACGCGCCCCGCGCCTTGTCCGCCCGGCCAACCTGCCGCCGGGCACGCCCGGCCGCGGCGCCGCTCTGGTCGAGCTGGCGGATGGCCGCCGCGTCCTCGTCATCAACGTCCTCGGACGGATCTCGATGGATGCGGTCGATTGCCCCTTCCGCGCCACCGAGCGCGAGGTCGAGCTTTGCCCCCTGCGCGAGATGGCCGATGCCATCGTGCTCGATCTCCATGCCGAGGCCACGGCCGAGAAACAGGCGCTCGCCTGGCATTTCGATGGCCGCGTCTCGGTCGCCGTCGGCACCCATACCCATGTCCCGACCGCCGATCACCGCCTCTTCCCCGGCGGCACCGCCTACCAGACCGATGCCGGCATGTGCGGCGACTATCTTTCCGTCATCGGGTTCGACTGGCGCGAACCCACGCGCCGCCTCGTCGAGAAGATCCCCGGCTCGCGCTGGGAATCGGCCGCGGGTGACGGCGCCGTCAGCGGCATTCTCGTCGAGACCGATGATCGCACAGGGCTTGCCAAGCGCATTGCCCCTGTCCGCCAGGGCGCCCATCTCGCCGAAACCCTGCCCGACTGGTAACGCGCCCGGACCGTGCTTTCCGCCATCCCGCTCTTTCCTTGGGCGGCACTTTTGCTATAAGCCGCGCCCATCTCGACCCATTCCAGCGCCCGGAGGCTGACCATGGCCGGTCATTCGCAATTCAAGAACATCATGCATCGCAAGGGCAAGCAGGATGCCGTGCGCTCCAAGGTGTTCGGCAAGCTGGCCCGCGAGATCACGGTTGCCGCGAAACTCGGCTTGCCCGATCCGGCGATGAACCCGCGCCTGCGCATGGCGATCCTCGCCGCGCGCGCCGAGAACATGCCGAAGGACAATATCGAGCGCGCGATCAAGAAGGCGACGGGCGGCGACGGCGAGAGCTACGAGGAAGTGCGCTACGAAGGTCGCGGCCCGGGCGGCGTGATGCTGATCGTGGAAGCGCTGACCGACAACCGCAACCGCACCGGCGCGGCCGTCCGCTCGTATTTCACCAAGGCCGGCGGCGAACTTGGCGCGACCGGCTCGGCCACCTTCATGTTCGACCGCGTCGGCGAGATCACCTATCCGGCCAGCGCGGGCGATGCCGACAGGGTGATGGAAGCCGCGATCGAGGCCGGCGCCGAGGATGTCGCCTCGGACGAGAACGGCCACACCATCCTCTGTGCCTTTTCCGACCTGTCGGATGTCTCGAAGGCGCTGGAATCCTCGCTCGGGGCGCCGGCCACGGCCAAGGCGATCTGGAAGCCGCAGAACACCGTCGATCTCGACGAGGAACGGGCCCGCAGCGTCATGAAGCTCATCGACAATCTCGACAATGATGACGACGTCCAGAACGTCTTCTCGAATTTCGACGTGTCGGAAGAGGTGATGGCGAAGCTGACCGCCTGACGCGTCAGCGGATCCAGCCATCGAGAACCGGCAGCGACAGGATCGCCGCCAGCGCGATGATCGCATAGGCGATCCGCCGGAAGGTCGTCTCGCTGGCGATCCGGTAGCCCCGCGTGCCGAGATAGAGCATCGCGCCATAGGCCGGCATGACGCTGAGCGCGATCATCAGCGTCTCGACTGTCAGGATGCCCCGCCACGCGAGGATCGCCCCGGAAACGAAGGTCGAGAACAGGAAGAACGTCTGCATGTCCGCCCGGATTTCCGCCGGCTGGCGGCTCTGGCTCGACAGCCAGAACAGGGCGAGCGGCAACCCGCTGAGGCTGGCAAGACCGTTGAACAGCCCCGAAAGACTGCCCACCGAAAGGGTCAGCGGGAGGCCCGGCCGGCCCCGATAGCGCCAGCCGCTGGCCAGCATCACGACCGCTGCGATGACCAGCCCGGAAATGATCCACCGCACCACCAGCGCGTCGACATGGATCAGCGCATAGAGCCCGACCGGGAACATCACGGTGGCCGCCGCCAGCAGGGTGAAGACGCCGCTTTTGTCGGCATCGGGATAGGCGCGCGTTCCGAGATACAGGGCAAATGGGGCATCGATCGTCCAGATCACGGCCAGCGCGACAGGCGGCGGCAGGACGCTGGCCGCCAGCGGCATGAAGATCATCGCGAAGCCGAAGCCGGTAAAGCCGCGCGTCAGCCCGCCGAAAGCCGCGCCGAGGGCGACGACGAGCCAGTCATGCGGGGAAAGGGTGGCAAGCATGGGGGATTCCGGCACGGGGGCGTTCGAACCCGGCTAGCATGCGGCGGCATCCGGCACTACCGATATCGCATGAGCAAATCGGTGCGAATCATCGGCATTGACCCCGGGCTGCGCCATACCGGCTGGGGCATCATCGAGAGCGAGGGGACGCGCCTGTCCTATGTGGCCTGCGGTGCGGTCGAGCCCACGCCCTCCGCGGACCTTGCGGACCGTCTGGCCGCGATCCACGAGGGCCTGCGCGTAGTGATCGCCGACCATGCCCCGCAGGAAGCGGCGGTGGAGGAAACCTTCCTCAACAAGGACCCCCGCTCCACCCTGAAGCTCGGCGCGGCGCGCGGCGTGGCGATGCTGGTCCCGGCGCAGGCGGGGCTACGCGTTGCCGAATATGCGCCCAACCAGGTGAAGAAGAGCGTGGTCGGCGCCGGCCATGCCGAGAAGGCGCAGATCCGCATGATGGTGAAGGTGCTGCTGCCCAAGGCCGAGTTTCGCACAGACGACATGGCCGATGCCCTCGCCATCGCCATCTGCCACGCGCATAACAGGGGGCGTGGAGGATGAGGATGCGCGCTCTCACCCTGTTGGCCCTTCTGCTTCCCGTGGTTCCCGCCCTTGGCCAGACCGCGCCGGCGCCGGCTCCCGGCCGCTATGCGCTGACGCAGGCGGAATGCCGGTCGGGCGAGATCTTCCTCACCCTCGCGAAGGATCGGCTGGACCTGCCGGTTCTCTCCTGCACCGGCCTCGCCTTCACGCCGGAAGCCTCCGGCGGCGGGGACAGGGAACGGTGGTCGGTTTCGGCAAAGGCGTGCACCGCCGAGGGCGAGGAAAAACCCGCACCGAAACGGTTCCGCCTCGAGGCCCGCGGCACGGCCCTGCGGATTCTCTGGGCAGACGGAACAAACAGCGCCTGGATGGCACGTTGCGGCAGATGAGGCAGGGATCGAGGCAGCCATGATCGGCAAGCTCAAGGGCGTGATCGACAGCTACGGCGAGGATACGGTGATCCTCGACGTCCATGGCGTCGGCTATCTCGTGCATTGCTCCAGCCGCACCCTGCAGGCCCTGCCGCAGGCCGGCGAGGCGGCGACGCTCTTCATCGAGACGATCGTCCGCGAGGACATGATCCGCCTGTTCGGCTTTGCCAGCGCGGTGGAACAGCAATGGTTCAACATCCTGCTCGGCGTGCAGGGCGTCGGCCAGAAGGTGGCGCTTGCCATCCTCTCCACGCTGAAGCCCGGCGAACTCGCCAATGCCATCGCCATGAAGGACAAGGCCGCCATCGCCCGCACCTCCGGCGTCGGCCCGAAACTGGCCGAGCGCATCTGCGTCGAGCTGAAGGACAAGGCGCCCGCCTTCGGTACGGTCGATCCGGCCGTGGCAAAACTCGCCGGCGAGGCGGATGAAGGCCGCGTGAAGGGCCCGCTGAAGGATGCCATCTCGGCCCTTGTCAATCTCGGCTATGGCCAGCCACAGGCCGCCGCCGCCGTGGCTGCCGCTGCGAAGGCTCTGGGTGAGACGGCCGAAACCGGCCAGCTCATCCGGCAGGGGCTGAAGGAACTGGCGAAATGACAGAGGCCGGCCACGGGGCAGAATCGCCTATCCACGAGTTCCGGATCGAGCCGCTGACTGATCTCGACCTGTTGCGTGATCTGCTGCGCCGTCGCTGGGGCGAGACCCTGATGATGTTCGGACGCTCGTGGAAGCTGGGCGAATATGAAGGCTATGTGGCCAGGGATGAAAAGGGCGCGATTGTCGGGCTCGTCACCACGGCGCTTCAGCGATCCACGCAGCTGGCCCTGACGATCGACAGCTTTGTCGAGCACAAGGGAATCGGTCGTCTGCTGCTGGATTTCGTGATCGAGCAGGGGCGAAATCAGGGTGCGCGCTCGTTGCGGGTTCTGACCACGAACGACAACACCCCGGCCCTGCGCTATTTCCAGAAACGCGGTTTCCGCATCGTCGCCTTCTATCCCGGAGCGATTGCCATCTACCGGCCCGTCTTCATGACCTTGCCCGAGATCGGCGTTGACGGCATCCCCGTGCGCGACGCGATCGAACTGGAGATCGATCTGTGACCCCCGCCAGCCTCGATGAGTTGCTGGACAGCTGGCGCCGGCACTGGCGCGGCGAGAGGATCGTCACGCCCCGCCGGCGTTATGGCCCGGCGGAGGTGCAGGCCCTTGCCACGCGCGATGCCGTCGGTGCCGTGACCGGGCTCGTCACCTTCGCGGTCGAGGGCGGTCTCGGCGAGCTGGTCACCCTCAATCCCGAGCGGCCGCGACAGGGAATCGGCACGGCCCTGCTGGAGGCCGCCGAACGCGAGGCCCGGCAGCAGGGCGCCACGCGGATGATTCTCGCCACGACCAACAACAATCTCGTCGCTCTCCGCTTCTTCCAGAAACGCGGCTATCATCTCGCCGCCCTGCATCGCGATGCGGTGGCAGCCATCCGCCGGGAGAAACCCTCCATCCCGATGACGGATCCGGACGGCCTGCCCATCCGCGACCTGATCGACCTCGAGAAGATGCTATGACCCGCCCCGGCCTCCTCAATCCCGAAAAGCGCGGCGATGACGTGGATCAATCGATCCGCCCGCTCGCCCTCGGTGAATTCATCGGCCAGCAGCAGGCGCAGGAAAACCTCAAGGTCTTCATCCAGGCCGCGAAGGCGCGCGGCGAGGCGCTCGACCATGTGCTCTTCGTCGGCCCGCCCGGTCTCGGCAAGACCACGCTGGCGCAGATCGTGGCGCGTGAACTCGGCGTCAATTTCCGCTCGACCTCCGGCCCGGTCATCGCGAAGGCGGGTGACCTCGCCGCGCAGCTCACCAATCTCGACGAGCGCGACGTGCTCTTCATCGACGAGATCCACCGCCTCAACCCGGCGGTCGAGGAAATCCTCTACCCCGCCATGGAGGATTACCAGCTTGACCTGATCATCGGCGAGGGCCCGGCCGCCCGCTCGGTGAAGATCGACCTGCCGAAATTCACCCTTGTCGGCGCCACCACCCGCGCCGGCCTGCTGACGACGCCCCTGCGCGATCGCTTCGGCATCCCGATCCGGCTGAATTTCTACACCGTGGCCGAACTTGAACTGATCGTGACGCGCGGCGCCCGCGTGCTCGGCATCGGCATGAGCGAGGACGGCGCGAACGAGATCGCCCGCCGCGCGCGCGGCACGCCGCGCATTGCCGGCCGCCTGCTCCGCCGCGTGCGCGATGTCGCCATCGTCGAGGGCGCGGACAGGGTGACGCGTGCCATCGCCGACAAGGCCCTGACCATGCTCGATGTCGATTCCATCGGCCTCGACCTGATGGACCGCCGCTATCTCCTGACCATCGCCGAGAAATTCTCCGGCGGGCCGGTGGGCATCGAGACCATGGCGGCGGCGCTCTCCGAACCGCGCGATGCGATCGAGGATATCATCGAGCCCTATCTGCTCCAGCAGGGCTTCCTCCAGCGTACCCCGCGCGGGCGGCTCCTCACCGATGCCGCCTTCAGCCATCTCGGGATGGCCGCGCCGACGCGACAGCCGGCCCAGTTCGGGCTCTTTGAGGGCGAGGAAGAGTAAGGCCCGGCCCGCCATGACCGCCACCTTCCCCCTCCGCATCTATTACGAGGACACGGATTTCTCCGGCTTCGTCTATCACGCCCGCTACCTGCATTTCTTCGAGCGCGGCCGCACCGAGGCCCTGCGCGCGGCCGGGATCGACCAGCGCAGCCTGTTCGAGGCGGAGGGCGGGCCTTTCGCCTTCGTCGTCCGCCATCTCTCGATCGATTACCACCAGCCCGCGCGGATGGATGACGAAGTCACGGTCGAGACGAAGATCACCGAAATCGGCGGTGCCAGCCTGCGCATGCATCAGCGCCTGCTGCGCGGCGGCACCTGCCTTGCCGAGGCTGGCGTCACCATCGCCTTCCTCATGAAAGGGCGGCCGAGACGGTTCGATCCTGCGCTGCGGACACAGCTTGTTGCATTGCACAAGCTCTGAATATACCAAAGGTTAACCATAAAGGGCGATGGATAGAACCGGCGGCCCATGCCCGGTCCGGGCCGTGGCTTTTCCCGTGCCGCGCCTCAGTTTGGTCGCAAAACGGGGTCAAGAGCCGCGTTCTGTCCCTGTCGGAGCCCCCGGGCCCCGGAAAGAAGGAAGTCTCATGCCAGGCGCCGATGCCACCCCCGATCTCTCGCTGATTGCCCTGTTCCTGCATGCCCATTTCATCGTGAAGCTGGTCATGCTCGGGCTGATGGCGGCGTCGGTCTGGTCCTGGGCGATCATCATCAACAAGGCGATGATGCTGCGCGCCATGAAGGCCCGGATGAACGAGTTCGAGGATACGTTCTGGTCGGGCCAGAGCCTCGACGAGCTGTATCGCTCGCTCCACCAGAAGACGACGGACGGGTTCGCCGCCCTGTTCGTGGCCGCGATGGGCGAATGGCGCCGCACCTTCGAGGGCTCGGGCCGCGGCTTTGCCAGCCTGCAGACCCGCATCGACAAGGTGCTGGATGTCTCGATCTCGCGCGAGGTGGAGCGGCTGGAATCCAAGCTGCTGGTGCTGGCGACCATCGCTTCGGTCGGCCCCTATATCGGCCTGTTCGGCACGGTTTTCGGCATCATGACGACCTTCCGCTCGATCGCCGCCTCGAAGAACACCTCGCTGGCCGTTGTCGCGCCGGGCATTGCCGAGGCGCTCTTCGCCACGGCCATCGCGCTGGTGGCCGCCATTCCGGCCAACATCTTCTACAACAAGTTCGTCAAGGACGTGTCCCGCACGCAGGGCCGGCTGGAGAGCTTCGCCGATGAATTCTCCGCCATCCTCTCGCGCCAGATCGACGAGCGCGCCGGCCAGACCGCCGCGCGCGGTGCGGCGTAAGGAGCGCGGGCCATGGCGATGGCAATGAATGCAGGCGGAGGCGGCGGCAAGAGGCGGCGGTCCCGTCGGGCGGCGCCGATGGCGGATCTCAACATGATCCCCTTCATCGACGTCATGCTCGTGCTGCTGGTGATCTTCATGGTCGCCGCGCCGCTGCTCACGACCGGTGTCCCGGTCGACCTGCCGAAGACCGGGGCGTCACAGCTCAATATCGAACAGAAGCCGATCTCGGTCACGATCGACGAGCGCGGGCGCATCTTCCTGCAGGACAAGGAAACCCGCATCGAGACGCTGGCCGCCGAGATCGGCGCCATCGCCAAGCAGGGTTATGACGAGCGGATCTATGTCCGCGGCGCCGCGCAGGTGAATTACGGCCGCGTCGGCGAGGTGATGGGCGTGCTCCAGCGCGCCGGCTACACGAAGATCGGGCTGGTCAACGCACCGGCCGAAACGCGGTAACGGAGGTCCGGCACGGTGCCGAAGGCTCTGGTCGATACTCTGAAGGGGGCGATCTCCTGGCGCGAGCCGGGCACCCTCCTCTCGACCGTGGGCCATGCCCTCGTGCTCGGCCTCGGCCTCTATTCCTTCAGTTCCGCCAAGCCCTTCACCCCGGCCCAGGAAGCCATCGCGGTGGATGTCGTCAGCGACAGCCAGTTCAGCGAGATGATGCGCGGCGACAAGGAATCGAAGGTTGTCGCCAAGACTCCGGAACGCCGGGTCGATCGCGTCGCCGAAACGAAGGAAGACAAGGATCCCGGCCAGGCCAAGCGTGACGTTCCGGCTCCGCCGAGCCGCTCCGAGCCGCAGCAGGCCGAGGTGAAGCCCGAGCCGCAGCCCCCGCAACAGCAGCTCGCGGCGATCATCCCGCCGACCCGCCCGCCCGAACTCCGCGTCGCGCCGCCGGTCCCGACCCCGCCTGTCAAGGCCGAGGAGGATGACCGCGAGGACGAACAGGCCGAGCTTATGCGCCGCAAGAAGATCGAGGAGCAGCGCAAGCTCGAGGAAGCGAAAGCCGCCGCCGAGGCGAAGCGCAAGCTCGACGAGAAGCTCAAGGCCGAAGCCGAGGCGCAGAAGCGCGCCGAAGACCTGAAGAAGGCGGAAGAGCAGAAAAAGGCCGAGGAACAGAAGAAGGCAGAGGAGCGCCGCAAGGCCGAGGCCGAGAAGAAGGCACGCGAGGAAAAGGCGCGCCGCGAGGCGGCCGAGGAGCAGAAGCTCAACGACGCGATCCGCAATCGCCTGCTCGCCTCCCGCGAGGCCCCCTCCTCAACCGGCTCGACCGGCGCCGCCGTCAGCAACCGCTCGACCGCCGGTACGACACAGGCCACGGGCTCGAAGCTGTCGCCGTCAGACCGGATGCAACTGATCGGCATCCTGACCGAGCAGATGAACCGCTGCATCAACTATTCCGGCTCGGCTCCGAAGACCGGGCCGCAGATCACCTTCACGCTGGGCCGCGATGGCGCGATCGTCAGCCAGGTCCAATTGGCCAACCGCTCCGGCGAGCCGAATTTCGTGCCCTTCGCCGAAGCGTCGATGCGGGCCCTGCGCAATTGCCAGCCCTACCGCATCCCGGCCCGCTTCATGGATACCTACGAAGACTGGAAGAACGTCCGGTTGAATATCGACACGTCCGAAATGCAATGAGCCCGTTCGCCAGCCCCGCGAGACCGACGCCATGAACCGTCCCTTCCAGCTGTTCCGCCCCGTTTTCTTTGCCTTCGGCCTGATCGCGGCCCTCGCGGCGCCGCTCTATCTCAGCGGCGAGCTCCGCGCGCAGGATCGCGGCTGCCGGGCCGGGGAACTCTGCATCGACCTGAACCCGCGCAACTTCAAGCCGATGCCCATCGCCATTGTCGATTTCTCCGGCGATCCGCAGGGCGTGCAGCTGGCCGAGATCATGGCGGCCAATCTCAAGCGCTCCGGCGTGTTCGAGCCGATCGACAAGGCCCGCCACCCTGAACGCAGCCTCGGCTTTGACCAGGTGCCGAATTTCGCCGCCTGGCAGCAGGCCGGCGCACAGGCCATCGTCACCGGCCGCGTCGTGCGGGACGGCGCCCGCCTCGCCATCGAATACCGCCTCTGGGATGCGACCACGAGCAAGCAGGTGATCGGCCAGAAACATGCCATCGACCCCGCCAACTGGCGCCGGCTCGCGCATCTCGCTTCCGATGCCGTGTTCGAACGCATGACCGGCGAGACCGGCTTTTTCGACACGCGCATCATCTTCGTCGACGAGACCGGCCCGAAGGAAAAGCGCCGCAAGCGCCTCGCCATCATCGATCAGGACGGCGCGAATTTCCGCGCGCTCTCCTCCGGCTCCGAACTGCTGATCACGCCGCGCTTCAGTCCGCGCGGCGACAGGGTTGCCTTCATGGCGCTGGAAGAAAACGGCCGCGCCAATGTGCAGGTGCTCGATCTCGGCTCCGGCCGGCGGGCCGTGGTCGGCTCGGCCAACACGACCAGCTTCGCGCCCCGTTTCGCGCCCAATGGCACGCAGGTGGTGATGAGCGTCGAGAATGGCGGCAATACCAACCTCGCTCTGGCGGATATCGGCTCGGGCGGCGTGCGCCCCCTCACCTCGGGTGGCGCGATCGATACCTCGCCCTCCTTCTCGCCGGATGGCAGCCAGATCGCCTTCGAGAGCGATCGCGGCGGCGGCCAGCAGATCTACATCATGGGTGCGGATGGCTCGGGCGCGCGGCGCATCTCCTTCGGCGAAGGCCGCTATTCGACTCCCGTCTGGTCCCCCAAGGGCGATTTCATCGCCTTCACCCGCCAGAAGGCGAACAGCTTCGCCATCGGCGTCATGAAGCCGGATGGCTCGGGCGAGCGGATCCTGACCGAGGGCTACCATAACGAAGGCCCGACCTGGGCGCCGAATGGCCGCTACATCATGTTCTTCCGTGACAGCGGCGCCGGGCCGAAGCTGCATATGGTTGACGTGAACGGCCGCATCGATGTGCCGATCCCGACCCCGGCCTTCGCTTCGGACCCGGCCTGGTCCCCGCTGCTCTCGACCCGCTGAGGCAAGGCGCGCCATGACCGCCGCTGCCGCGGATTCCGCGCTCGTCCTGTTTTCCGGCGGGCAGGATTCCGCAACCTGCCTCGCCTGGGCCCTGGATCGTTTCGCCCATGTCGAGACTCTCGGCTTCGATTATGGCCAGCGCCATGCCGTGGAACTCTCCTGCCGCGACACGCTCCGGCGGGGCATGGCCAGCCTGAACCCGGAATGGGCCGGACGCCTCGGCGAGGACCACACCCTCGCTGTCCCGACCCTGGGCGCAATCTCGCAGACGGCACTCACCCGCGAGGTCGAGATCACCATGGGCGAGGAGGGCCTGCCGAATACCTTCGTGCCAGGCCGGAACCTGCTTTTCCTCACCTTCGCCGCCGCGCTCGCCTATCGCCGCGGGATCCGCCATCTCGTGACCGGAGTCTGCGAGACCGATTATTCGGGTTACCCCGATTGCCGCGATGATACGATCAAGGCGCTGCAGGTCGCGCTCAATCTCGGCATGGAGCGCCGCTTCGTGCTGCATACCCCGCTGATGTGGATCGACAAGGCCGCGACCTGGCAGCTCGCGCAGGATCTCGGCGGCGATGCGCTCGTCGCTCTCATCCGCGACGAAAGCCATTCCTGCTACCTGGGGCTGCGTGACACGCGGCATGACTGGGGCTATGGCTGCGGCCGGTGTCCGGCCTGTGACTTGCGCGCGAAGGGTTTTGCGCACTACGCGGCGGGGCGCTGAGTTCGAAACAGGGTGGCTGATCCCTCAAAGCCCAAGGGGCCAAAGCGAGTTTTCCATGACCGACCTCCATTCCCGGCGCCTGCGTGAAGGCGCCCTTTTCCTTGTCGCCTTTGCAGCCTGCGTCCCGCTGGCCAACTGGCTCATCCAGAATGTGGGCACGACCTGCGTGCCGAACGGGCCCTGCCTCGTGCCGGTTGCTCCGGGCATCACCGCGCCGAGCGGCGTGCTGATGATCGGCGTGGCGCTTGTGCTGCGCGATCTCGTCCAGCGCCGGCTCGGGCTCGGCTGGGCGATCGGCGCGATCCTCGCCGGCGGTCTGCTTTCGGCACTGTTCTCACCTCCCGCGCTCGTGGTCGCCTCGGTCTCGGCCTTTCTCCTCTCGGAACTGGCCGATCTCGCCGTTTTCACCCCGCTGCAGAAGCGGAGGCTTGTGCTGGCGGCTCTGGCCAGCAGCGCCGTCGGCCTTGTGATCGACAGTCTTGTCTTCCTCTGGCTGGCTTTCGGCAGCCTGAAATATCTCGAGGGCCAGGTCCTCGGGAAGGCGCTGATGGTAATGGCGGCCCTGCCCCTGCTGCTCTGGTTGCGCGAACGCGACCGCCGTATCGGACTCCAACCGGCCTGACCCGCCCGAAAATCCGCAAACGACAAGAATTCGTTCACCATTCGCCGCAAAGTCGCCATGCCCCGGCATTCAAAGAGCGACCGGACAGGCTTTACGGAAGCTTTCGTTAATCCAGCGGATTTTATCTGCTTTGAGGGGCGGCAGGCCCATTGAAGGAGTTTTGGGTATGGAACCCGGGTTTTTGAAGTCGCGCGGCGCTCGTTTCGCCGCGGCTATTGTCGTTGCCTTGACGCTGGGCGCGTGCGCCTCCAAGAACAATGATGCCGATGCCCTCGGCCAGGGTGGCCCGCAGACGCCGGGCTCGATCCAGGATTTCGTCGTCAATGTCGGCGACCGGGTCTTTTTCGATTCCGATTCCTCGGAGATCAATGCCACCGGCCAGGCCACGCTCGACAAGCAGGCGCAATGGCTGGCCCGCTATCCGCGCTATTCCTTCACCATCGAGGGCCATGCCGACGAGCGCGGCACCCGAGAATACAATTTCGCGCTCGGCGCACGCCGTGCCGAATCCGCCAAGAACTACCTGATCGCCCGTGGCGTCGGCGCCAACCGCATCCGGACCGTCTCCTACGGCAAGGAACGCCCGGTCGCGGTCTGCAACGACATTTCCTGCTGGTCGCAGAACCGGCGCGCCGTCACCGTGCTGGGCGGGGCCGGCAGCTGAGGCACACTGTCGGGAAGGCGAATCCTGGGCTAAGGTCGTCACATGCTTGGAATGATGCGTCTTCTGCCGATCCTCGTTGTCGTGCTGGCTCCCCTGGCAATGCCGGGAAGCCTGCTCGCGCAGGATGCCGCCGACTTCGTGCTGCGGCTTGACCGGCTGGAGAACGAGAACCGCCGCCTCACCGGGCAGGTCGAGGAATTGCGGTTCCAGCTCCGCCGGGTCGAGGACCAGCTCAAGCGCTTCCAGACCGACGCCGATACCCGCTTCCGTGATCTGGAATCGGGCCGGCCTGGAGCGGGGGGCGCACGCCCCCCGGCAAGCCCGGCCACGCCGCCCGGCAGCACCACCCCGCAGCGGCGCTCCGATGCGTTTGATCCGGCCACGACCACAAATGCCCCGGGCGCACCGCGCCCGCTCGGCCAGAGCGGCGGCGTGGCGACCGCCCCGGGTGTGCCCCTGCCCGGCGCCAGTCTTCCGGCCGGGGCGCTTCCCCCGGGCGGCACCGCAGCCTCGAATGACGATCTCGGCGCCCCGCTCGACGTGACCGGCCAGCGCCGCCCGCCGACCCCGGCCACGGCACCGGTGGCGCGGGGCGATGCCGCATCGGATTTCGCGTTTGCGAAATCGCTCGTCGATCGTGGCGATTACGAACTGGCCGAAGGCGCGTTCCGTGATTTTCTCCGCACCTACGGCAAGGACCGGCGCGTGCCGGAAGCCACGTTCTGGCTGGGCGAGAGCTATCTCCGGCGGACGCGCTACCGTGAGGCCGCCGAACAGTTCCTCAACGTGACCAGCAAGCACGCCAATGCGCCGCGCGCACCGGAAGCCATGCTGAAACTGGGCATTTCCCTGCGCGGGCTCGGTGCGACCGCCGAGGCTTGCGGGATTTTTAACAAGGTTACGTCCAAATATCCCAACACCGCACAGCCGATCCGTGCGGCCGTGGAACGGGAAAAGGCGCGCGCGCAATGCTAGAGGACGATCTCGACGGCAATCCGATCGACCAGCTTCCCCTGACGCCGGAGGAAGCGCTGGCCCTGTTCAGGAGCGCCCTCGGGAGCGACGAATGCAACGGGATCCTGCTTGCGGTTTCCGGCGGCCCGGATTCGATGGCCCTGCTCGGCCTCGCCGTGGCCGCACGGGCCTACCTGCCCCCGATCGCGGTCGCGACCGTCGACCACCGGCTCCGGCCCGAATCCGCTGACGAGGCCCGCTTCGTTGCCGAGTTCTGCAAGGACCTCAAGGTGGCCCATTGCACCCTGCCCTGGCTCGACGCGCCGGGTCCCGGCACCAGCCAGGAAGCCGCGCGGAAGGGCCGCTATGCCCTGCTGGTCGGCCATGCCCGCGCCATCGAGGCCACGCATCTCTTCACGGCCCATACGCTGGATGACCAGGCCGAGACTGTGCTGATGCGCATGGCCTCAGGAACCGGGCTCGGTGGCCTCGGAGCGATGCGCCCGAATGTCGCGCGTGGTGCGATCCGGCATGTCCGGCCGTTTCTGGAAATCGCCAAGAGCCGGCTGATCGCCACCTGCGAGCAGAATCACTGGGTCTTCTCGAAGGACCCGACCAACGAGGACGAGCGCTATGCCCGGACGCGGTTCCGCGCCCTGATCCCGATCCTCGCCGATGAAGGCCTGACGCCGGAACGGCTCGGCACCCTTGCCGCCCGCGCCCGTCGGACGGAGGACGCGATGGAACAGATCGCGCGGCGCACGCTCGACAGCGTCATGGTCCGGCGCGCGCCGGATGGCGGCGCCATCCGCATGAAGGCCGAGCCCTTCTTCACCGAACCCTTCGAGATGGCCCTGCGGATGCTCAAGAAATCCATGCTGGCCATCGGCGGCGAGGCGCCTCAGGAAACCCAGATCTCGCTCGCCAAGCTCGAGCGCCTGCTCAAGAACCTGCGGATGGCGATCCGCGACCAGCGCCCCTTCCGCCAGACCCTCGCCTGGACGGTGATCGCCCATGGCGGCGGCTTCCTCGAGGTGCGCACGGCGCCGCCGCGCCGCACCCAGCGCGAGAACAGCCGGAGCGCGCAGGGGCGCGGCGGGTAACCTTCTGCTTTCACAAAACGTGACGTTTTACCGCGAGCGCTTGGCAAGCCGGTCCGGCATGCCTAAATATCGAGGCGAGGGTTTCCGGCAGGACCGGCAAATCCGTCACCGCGAGAAGTGTCAGAGATGAATCAGAATTTCCGGAATATCGCGCTCTGGGCCATCATCCTCCTGCTGGTCCTTGCGCTTGTCTCCGTTTTCCAGAGCCCGTCGGGCCGAACCGGAGGACAGGAAATTCCCTTCTCCAGCTTCGTCGAGTCGCTCGACAAGGGCCGCGTTGACAAGGTTGTCGTGTCCGGCTGGGACGTGCAGGGCTCCTTCAACGATGGCAGCGGCAATTTCGTCACCTTCGGCCCGGTCGATGACAAGATCCGCGAGAAGCTGCGCGAAAAGAACACCAATGTGACGTTCCGCTCGCCCAACGCCGATACGCCCTGGTACATGTCGCTGATCGTCAACTGGCTGCCGATCATCTTCTTCCTCGGCGTCTGGATCTTCATGTCGCGGCAGATGCAGAACGGCGCCGGCCGCGCCATGGGCTTCGGCAAGTCGAAGGCCAAGCTTCTCACCGAAGCGCACGGCCGCGTCACCTTCGAAGATGTCGCCGGCATTGACGAAGCCAAGGAAGATCTCTCGGAAATCGTCGAGTTCCTGCGTGATCCGCAGAAGTTCCAGCGCCTGGGCGGCCGCATTCCGCGCGGTGTTCTGCTGGTCGGCCCACCGGGCACCGGCAAGACCCTGACCGCGCGCGCCGTGGCCGGCGAGGCCAATGTGCCGTTCTTCACGATCTCCGGCTCGGATTTCGTGGAAATGTTCGTCGGCGTCGGCGCCAGCCGCGTCCGCGACATGTTCGCCGAAGCCAAGAAGAACGCGCCCTGCATCATCTTCATCGATGAAATCGACGCGGTCGGCCGCCATCGCGGCGCCGGCCTCGGCGGCGGGAACGATGAACGCGAGCAGACGCTGAACCAGCTCCTTGTCGAGATGGACGGCTTCGAGGCGAATGAGGGGATCATCATCATCGCGGCCACCAACCGGCCGGACGTGCTCGACCCTGCCTTGCTGCGCCCGGGCCGTTTCGACCGCCAGATCGTGGTGCCGCTGCCGGATGTGAATGGCCGCGAGCGCATCCTGCGCGTTCATTGCCGCAAGGTGCCGATGGCGCCGGATGTCGACCTGAAGACGCTGGCCCGCGGTACGCCGGGTTTCTCGGGTGCTGACCTGATGAACCTTGTCAACGAGGCCGCCCTGCTGGCTGCCCGCCGCAACCGCCGCCTCGTTACGCATCTCGAATTCGAGGATGCGAAGGACAAGGTCATGATGGGCGCCGAGCGCAAGTCGATGGCCATGTCGATCGAGGAGAAGCGGAACACCGCCTATCACGAGGCCGGCCATGCGATCATCGCGCTCAAGGTGCCGGGCATCGACCCGATCCACAAGGCGACGATCATCCCGCGCGGCCGTGCGCTCGGCATGGTCATGACGCTTCCGGAAAGCGACCGCTATTCGATGTCACGCGAGAAGAGCCTCGCGCGGCTGGTCATGCTCTTCGGCGGGCGCGAGGCCGAGATCATCACCTTCGGACCGGAAAAGGTGACCAACGGTGCCACCGGCGATATCCAGATGGCAACGAGCCTCGCCCGCGCCATGGTCATGGAATGGGGCATGAGCGAGAAGCTCGGTCGCGTGCGCTATGCCTCGAACCAGCAGGAAATCTTCCTTGGCCATTCGGTCAGCCAGTCGACCAACATGTCCGACGAGACGGCGAAACTGATCGACGAGGAAGTCCGGCGGCTGATCGAGGAGGGCGAGACCGCCGCCCGCAAGATCATCACCGAGAACAAGGAACAGTTCGTCGCCATCGCCGAGGCGTTGCTCGAATTCGAAACGCTGACCGGCGACGAATTGCGCGCGCTGATGGACGGCAAACGCCCGACCCGCGAGGATCCGGACCAGCAGCCGCCCTCGCGTGGCTCGGCCGTCCCCTCGGCCGGCAAGCCGCGCCCGCCGGAAGCCGAAGGCGGCGGGCTGGAACCTCAGCCTCAGGGGTAATGCGTTAACCCCCGGAGGGGGCAAGGCTTGCCTTTGCAGGGCATTTGAGGCACCCCTAGCCGGCTTGGTCAGGGGTGTTTTCACATGAGCAGGAAGTTCTTCGGCACGGATGGCATTCGCGGGCGCGCCAACGGCAAGATCACGCCGGAACTGGCCCTGCGGGTCGGTCAGGCCGCCGGCATGGTGTTCCATCGCGGCGAACATCGCCATCGCGTGGTGATCGGCAAGGATACGCGCCTCTCCGGCTACATGATCGAGAACGCCCTGACGGCCGGCTTCCTGTCTGTCGGGATGGATGTGCTGCTGCTCGGCCCGATGCCCACCCCGGCCATCGCCATGCTCTCCCGTTCGATGCGGGCCGATCTCGGCGTGATGATCTCGGCCTCGCACAACCCTTACGAGGATAACGGCATCAAGCTGTTCGGCCCGGATGGCTACAAGCTCTCGGACGAGATCGAGGCGGAGATCGAACGCCTGATCGACCCGGCGGCCACGATCCGCCTGTCCGGCTCGCGGGATATCGGCCGCGCCCGGCGCCTCGAGGGCGTCCATGCCCGCTATATCGAATTCGCCAAGCGGACCCTGCCCCGCGCGCTCGATCTCGACGGCATGCGGATCGTGGTCGACTGCGCCAACGGTGCCGGCTACCGCGTCGCGCCGGAAGCGCTGTGGGAACTGGGCGCCGAGGTGATCGCCATCGGCGCCGAGCCGGACGGCTTCAACATCAACCGCGATGTCGGCTCCACGGCTCCGCATGCGCTCCAGCAGAAGGTGCGCGAGATGCGCGCCGATATCGGGATCGCGCTCGACGGCGATGCCGACCGCGTCATGATCATTGACGAGAAGGGTCATGTCGTCGATGGCGACCAGCTGATGGCGGTCATCGCCGAGAGCTGGCACCAGGACGGGCGCCTCGCCAGGCCCGGTATCGTGGCGACGATCATGTCGAATCTCGGCCTCGAGCGCCATCTCGGCGGGCTGGGCATCACCCTTGCCCGGACGGCCGTGGGTGACCGCTACGTGCTCGAGCATATGCGCGAGCATGGCTTCAATGTCGGCGGCGAGCAGAGCGGCCATATCATCCTCTCGGACTACTCGACCACCGGCGACGGCCTGATCGCCGCCCTGCAGGTTCTGGCCGTGGTCCGGCGCGAGGGCCGTCCGGTCAGCGAGATCTGCCATCGCTTCGAGCCGCTGCCCCAGATCCTCAAGAATGTGCAGACCCGCGGCGGCCAGCCGCTCAAGGACCAGGCCGTCAACCGCGCCATCGACCAGCTGCGCGCACAGCTCGGCGCGGCCGGTCGCCTGGTGATCCGCCCCTCCGGCACCGAGCCGGTGATCCGCGTCATGGCGGAAGGCGATGACCGCGATCTTGTCGAGAAGGTCGTCGATGACGTGATCGACGTGATCTCCAAGGCCGCCTGACAACATGACGGCGCGGCGGCCCGACCACGGGCTGCCGCGTCGCCCCGCCTTTCCGCTTCCTGCCACCGGTCGGACTTTACGGCGGATTAGGGATAATTTTTAAGGTTAAGTGCCTCTTAACCAAGCTCTGCGATGCTTTCCCCATCGATTCTGGCGGCTGCAATGCCGCGCGATAGGCTTGAAGGGAAATCACATGCGTCGCTCGACATGGCTCCGCACCGCACAACTGGCGGCCCTCGTCGCAGGAACCCAGTCGCTTCCGGCTTCCGCGGCGGACATGCTCTCCGCTCCGCCGCCGCCGCCGATGATGGCGCCGGCGCCCCATCTCGACGCCGGCGGCGGCTTCTATCTCCGCGGCGATATCGGGGTCAGCAACCATGACAATGGCGGTGTCTACCTTGCACCGGGCGGAGCGAATTTCCAGACCATCTCGTCCAGCCTCGGCAATTCGGCCTTCCTCGGCGTCGGTGCCGGCTATGCCTTCAATTCCTGGCTGCGCGCCGATGCCACGATCGAATATCGCAGCGCGGCCAAGTTCCGCGTGACCGAACTCGACACCCGCGGCACCGCTGGCGGGGGCGATGACGGCATCAACGTCACGACCGGCAAGGTCAGCGCCGTGGTCGGCCTGCTGAACGGCTATGTCGATCTCGGCACCTGGCACCGAATCACCCCGTTCATCGGCGCGGGCGCCGGCTTCGCGACCATCTTCACCAATGATGTCCGCGATGTCGGCTATGCGGCCTTCGCCGGCGGCTCGGGCTCCGCCGCCAGCAAGACGGATACGCGATTCGCCTGGGCGATCCATGCCGGTCTCGGCTATGATCTGAGCACAAACCTCAAAGCAGAAGTTGGCTATCGCTACCTCAATATGGGCACAGTCAACACGGCCAACGTCGTCTGTACCGTTCCCTGCACGACGTTCAATGCCCGGATCAAGGATCTCAGCTCGCATGATATCAAGTTCGGCATGCGCTACATCTTTGCAGATGCCGCTCCGGTCTTTGCTCCGGGCCCTCTGGTCCGCAAATACTGAGCCTTTGACTCATCACGCATGAAGCGGGGCGCAGGAAACTGCGCCCCTTTTGCTTTCCGGCTTCTGTTGGCAGCAAGCCGGAAATACCCACGCATCCCCAGCGAATAGTGTTTTCCTCATTTGTTTCAGACGTGAGGGTTTTGACCTGCCGCCTAATTCTCCTAAAAGTTAATATTGATTAGAGATTCGCGTTACCCGGTCACGAGTCCGGCGTGCCGCGGGGGCGGATATGGGAAGCCGAGAGTGAAGCCTGAAAGTGCCACGCGCACCGATCGAGAGGCTGTTCCCCGCCCGGGAAGCGATCTGACGCGTTTTCTCTCGGGACCGGAAAAGGCCGCGATCATCCTGCTGGTCCTGGGCGAGCGCTATGGTGGCGAGATCTGGTCGGCCCTCGACGAGGAGGAAATCCGGATCGTCTCGCGGGCCATGTCCCGGCTCGGCTCGGTCACGGCGGAGGCTGTCGAGGCGCTGGTGGCGGAGTTCCTCTCGCTGATGTCGCAGGGCGGGGCCGTGACCGGCGACTTCGACCGCACCGAAGCGCTGCTGACCAAGATCCTCCCGCGCGATCGCGTGTCGATGCTGATGGAGGATATCCGCGGTCCGGCCGGCCGGAACATGTGGCAGAAGCTCGGCAACGTGCAGGAAAACATCCTCGCCAACTGGCTGAAGGGCGAGTATCCGCAAACCATCGCGATCATCCTCTCGAAGATCCACCCCGAACATGCCGCCCGCGTGCTCTCGCTGCTGCCGCAGGAACTGGCGCTCGAGGCCATCAACCGGATGATCACGATGGAACCGGTGCAGAAGGCCATCCTCAACCAGATCGAGGAAACGCTCCGCACCGAGTTCATCTCGAATCTCCATCAGGCCAACCGGCGCGACAACCACGAGCTGATCGCCGAGATCTTCAACTCGTTCGACCGCCAGACCGAGATGACCTTCATGGGCCTGCTCGAGGAACGGCATCGCGAGGCGGCCAACAAGATCCGCTCGCTGATGTTCACCTTCGAGGACCTGATGAAGCTGGACCCGGCCTCGACCCAGACGCTGATCCGCTTCTCCGACCGCGACCAGCTGGCCATGGCCCTCAAGGGCGCGACCCCGGCGGTGAAGAAGTTCTTCATCACCCAGATGTCCACCCGCGCCGCCAAGAATTTCGAGGACCAGATGGCCGGCCTCGGTCCGATCCGCCTCAAGGAGGTCGAGACGGCGCAGCAGAAGATCGTCAACCTCGCGAAGGAACTCGCCGCCAAGGGCGAGATCACCATCGGCAAGAACCGCACCGAGGACGAGCTGATCTATTGAGGGGTGGGGCCGCCGCCCTCCAAACTCTCCTTGACGCGCCGGGGCAAAACACATACCCCTCGTCGCGGGTCATCTCCCCCCAACGGGAGACACCCATCTGGAAGGATGGAGACAACAGATGACGACTGCGCCTGCCGCACGCCCGCGCGTGCCGAATTTCTCTTCCGGCCCCTGCGCCAAGCGCCCCGGCTGGTCCCTCAAAGCCCTCGCTGACGCTCCCCTCGGCCGTTCGCACCGCGCGAAGATCGGCAAGGCGAAGCTCAAGCTCGCGATCGACCTGACGCGCGAGGTGCTGCAGGTTCCCGCCGATTACCGGATCGGCATCGTCCCGGCCTCGGATACCGGCGCGGTCGAAATGGCGATGTGGTCGCTGCTCGGCGCCCGCCCCTCCACCATGCTGGCCTGGGAATCCTTCGGCGAAGGCTGGGTGACGGATGCCGTCAAGCAGCTGAAGCTGACCGATTGCAATGTCGTCACCGCCCCCTATGGCGAGCTGCCGAACCTCAGCAAGATCGACACGAAGACGCGCGACATCGTCTTCACCTGGAACGGCACGACCTCGGGCGTGCGGGTGCCGGACGCGAACTGGATCGCGGCCGACCGCCAGGGCCTGACCATCTGCGACGCCACCTCGGCCGCCTTCGCGCAGCGCCTGGACTGGCCGAAACTCGATGTCGTCACCTTCTCCTGGCAGAAGGTGCTCGGCGGCGAAGCGGCTCATGGCATGCTGATCCTCAGCCCGCGCGCCGTCGAGCGGCTGGAAAGCTACAAGCCGGCCTGGCCGATGCCGAAGATCTTCCGCATGACCAAGGGCGGCAAGCTGATCGAAGGCATCTTCGAGGGCGAAACGATCAATACCCCGTCGATGCTCTGCGTCGAGGATTACATCGACGCCCTGCAATGGGCGAAGAAGGTCGGCGGGCTCGACGGCCTCGTGAAGCGCGCCGATGCCAATGCCCGCGCCATCGCCGGCTGGGTGAAGAAAACCGACTGGGTCGATTTCCTCGCCGTGAAGCCGAAGACGCGGTCGAACACCTCGGTCTGCCTGAAATTCACGCATCCCAAGGTTGCAGCCCTTCCGGCCGACCAGCAGGCGGCCTTCGCCAAGGGCGTGGTCTCCACGCTCGAGAAGGAAGGCGCGGGGCTTGATCTCGGCCATTACCGCGATGCCCCTCCCGGCCTGCGGATCTGGTGCGGCGCCACCGTGCAGACGCGCGACATCAAGGCGCTGATCCCCTGGATCGACTATGCCTTCGCCAAGGAACTGGCGAAGCTCTGAAGCACGACCTTCGGTCGCTTCAGGCATTCGGAATTCGGCACTCGGCAGTCGCGGGACATCGTTCCCCGACTGCCAACTGCCCACTGCCTCCTTTCCCCATTCCCGCTGCCCCTCCGCAGGAGCCCCGCCATGACCAGGAAACCCCGCGTCCTCATTTCCGACGCCCTCTCCCCCGCCGCCGTCCAGATCTTCAAGGACCGCGGCATCGACGTGACCTTCGATGCCAGCCTCGGCAAGGACAAGGACAAGCTCGCCGCCGTGATCGGCGAGTATGATGGCCTCGCCATCCGCTCGGCCACCAAGGTCACGGCCAAGCTGCTCGAAAGCGCCCCGAACCTGAAGGTGATCGGCCGCGCCGGCATTGGCGTCGACAATGTCGATATCCCCGCTGCCACCGCCAAGGGCATCATCGTGATGAACACGCCCTTCGGCAATTCGATCACCACGGCGGAACATGCGATTGCGCTGATGTTCGCCCTGGCCCGCCAGATCCCGGCGGCGGATGTCTCCACGCAGGGCGGCAAGTGGGAGAAGAACCGCTTCATGGGCGTCGAACTCGAAGCCAAGACGCTCGGCCTGATCGGCGCCGGCAATATCGGCTCGATCGTCGCCCGCAAGGCGATCGGCATCGGCATGAAAGTCATCGCCTATGATCCCTATCTCTCGGCCGACCGCGCCGTGCAGATGGGCGTCGAGAAGGTGGAACTCGACACGCTGCTCGCCCGCGCCGATGTCATCACGCTCCATGTGCCGATGACCGAGCAGACGAAGAACATCCTCTCGGCGGAGGCCCTTGCGAAAACCAAGAAGGGCGTGCGCATCATCAACTGCGCCCGCGGCGGCCTCGTGGATGAGGAAGCCCTCGCCGCCGCGCTCAAGGCCGGCCATGTCGCCGGTGCGGCGTTCGACGTCTTCTCGGTCGAGCCGGCCGAGACCAACCCGCTTTTCGGTCTCGACAACGTGATCTGCACGCCGCATCTCGGCGCCTCGACCAACGAGGCGCAGGAAAATGTGGCGCTGCAGGTCGCCGAGCAGATGGCAGATTACCTCCTCAACGGCGCGATCAGCAACGCGGTCAACTTCCCGTCGATCACGGCGGAGGAAGCGCCGAAGCTGAAGCCCTTCGTCGCGCTCGGCGAGAAGCTGGGCTCGTTCCTCGGCCAGCTCACCGAAGCCCCGGTCAAGGCGATCCGCATCCGCTACGAGGGCGAGGTCGGCACGCTCAATGTCCGGCCGATCACCGCCGCCGCGATCACCGGCGTGCTCCGGCCGTTCCTGCCGGAGATCAACATGGTCAACGCGCCGATGACCGCCAAGGAAAAGGGCATCTCGGTCGATGAGGTGAAGCGTTCGGCTGAGGGCGATTACGAAAGCCGCATCTATATCGAGGTCGTCGCCGAGGACATGCCGCGTCATGCCGCCGGCACGGTCTACCAGGATGGCAAGCCGCGCATCATCGAGATCCGCGAGATCCAGATGGATGCCGAATTCGCGCCGCACATGCTCTATGTCCGCAACGACGACAAGCCGGGCTTCATCGGCCGGTTCGGCTCGCTGCTCGGCGAGAAGGGCATCAACATCGCGACCTTCAATCTCGGCCGTGACAAGCCGGGCGGCGATGCGATCTGCTTCGTGGCTGTCGACGAGGCGATCCCGGACGATGTGCTGAACGCGATCCACGCCATCCCGCATGTGAAGCGGGCACGGCGGCTGAAGTTCTGAAACGGACGGCGTCATGCCCGCCCTTGGGGCGGGCATCCACGACCTGATGCACTGTCAGGAGAAGTCATGGATGGCCGGGCCAAGCCCGGCCATGACGAAAAGAGGCCGGCCTTAAGGAAGCAAGCCCGACCAGAATAACAAGAGTCGCGCCATGATAATGGCGATGGTCAGGGCTTGACCGGCATTGCTCCACCCCGGCCGCGCTCGGCAATGGCAATGCCGCCGAGCACCAGCACCATCGAGACGGCATGGTGCCAGCCAAACGGCTCGCCGAGGATGAGCACGGCGAGCACGGCACCGATCACCGGCACGAGATTGGCGAAGAGCCCCGCCCGGCCGGGCCCGATCAGTTCCACGGCCCGCATGAAGAAGACCTGCGCCAGGAAACTCGGCCCGATCGCCACGTAGGTCAGGATCATCAGGCCCTTGAGCCCCGGCCACTGCGCCTTGCCGATGGCAATCTCAGCCACGACAAAGGGCAGGGAGACAAGGGCGGCGGCGAAGGCCATGCCCGAGAAGAAGGCCAGCCCCGAGATCGCCGGCCGCTTCTTCAGCGCCACCGTGTAGCCGGCATAGAGCGCGCAGGCCGCGACCATCAGCACATCGCCGAAATTGATCGCGAGCGCCGCGAGCCGCTCGAACGAGCCGCCGCTTGCGGTGACGGCAACCCCGATCATGGTCACGATGATGCCGATGATCTGCACCCCGCGCACCGGCGTGCCATAGGCGAAAAAGGCGCCGATCAGCGTGAAGATCGGGATGGCGCCCTGCAGCAGCGTGATGTTGACGGCGCTGGTGTAATGCCCGGCGACATACATCATCGCATTGAACACCGTGTAGCCGAACGTGCCCATCATCAGGGCGAAGAGCCAGCGCTCTTTCAGCACCGGCAGCACTTCCCGCACTTCCTTGCGCAGGAACAGCGCGATGAAGATGACCACGACGAACCACCGCCCGGCCGTGAGTACCATGGGCGAGATCTCGCCCACCGCGAGACGGGCGGCAATGGCGTTGCCGCCCCAGAACAGCATGGTCAGGGCGAGCAGGAGATAGGCATTGGAATAGAGCTTGCGCGCGGGCACGTCGGGATCCGCCTGATTGCGCACCGGCCCGGGCGGATGTATCCGGGGAGGCGGCATGATGGAGAGTTGTGAATGTCTCTGCGCTTCCTGATCATCGAAGGCAATACCCGCGAAGTCCGCGAGGGCTACCGCGCCGGGCAGGGCGTCACGCCGGCGGAAGGCTATGGCAATGTCATGGCCGGGCTGGCCGGTGATGCGCGCTACGACATCCTTCACGCTGCCGATGCGGATGCATCGCTGCCCGCAGGCGCCGGCTTCGCCGATTACGATGCCGCCATCATCACCGGCTCCGCGCTGCATCTCTGGCAGCGCGCACCGGAGGCGTTACGGCAGGTCGAGGTGGCGCGGGCCATCTATCGCGCCGGCATTCCGTTCTTCGGCTCGTGCTGGGGCCTCCAGGTCGCGGCCGTTGCAGCGGGTGGCGATGTCCAGCGCAATCCGCGCGGCCGCGAGGTCGGCTTCGCCCGCAAGATCACCCGCAACGCCGCCGGTCAGGCCCATCCCCTGCTCGACGGCCGGCCCGATGTGTTCGATGCGCCCTGCTCCCATCTCGACGAGGTGGCCGTGCCACCGCCGGGCGCGACCATCCTTGCCTCGAACGCCGTCTCGCACGTCCAGGCGGCGGAATTCCGCTTCGAGGGCGGCACGTTCTGGGGCGTGCAGTATCATCCGGAATACACGCTCGCCGATCTGGCCTTCCTGATCGACCGCCGCATGGCCACGCTGATCGAGGAGGGCTTCTTCGCCGACGAGGCGTCGAAATCTGCCTATGTCGCGGAATTGCGGCATCTGGCCGAAGCTCCGGAAGCCCGCCATCTCGGCTGGAAGCATGGCCTCGGCCCGGATGTCACGGAACCGCATCTCCGCGTGACGGAACTGCGCAACTTCATCGAATCGCGCGTGAAGCCCTTCGCCTATGCGCGGAAGGCAGCCTGATTTTGGCCCGGGAGCGGCCTCAACTTCGCCGCGCCCGGCCCGATGATCCGGACCTCCCGCCTCTCCGGAGATCGCCCGTATGACCCCGTTCCCCCGCCTGGCCCTGCTGATGGCCGGCATCGCCCCGTCTGCCCTTCTCGCCTCGGCGGCCCTCGCAGCCACGATCGACGCGCCGTCCCGCCTGCAGGAGGTGACGGTCTATCCGGATGCCGCCACTGTGCGGCGGGCCATCGAGATCGACATTCCTGCCGGCGAGCATGACGTGCGGATCGACGATCTCCCCGCCACGATCGATCCGGCCTCGCTCCGGGTCGAGGGCGAGGGCAGCGAGCGGCTGGTGATCGGCAATGTCGACCTGTCGAGCCGCGCCACGACGGGCGAAGCCGGCAAGCCGGAAACGCGGCAGAAACTTGCCGCCCTGCGCAAGGAGCGGGACCGCCTTCAGGACCGGATCGATGCGGCCGAAGGCCGGAAGCAGATGATCCAGCGCGCCGGTTCCGGCGAGGGGAACGGCGGCAAGGCCCTTGATCCCGATCAGTGGCTGAAGGCCTGGGATCTCGTCGGCAAGGGCCTGCAGGCCGTGAACGAGGAGATGCGCGGCCTGCGCGAATCCCTCGAGAAGGTCGAGGCGGAGATGGCCGCGCTCGAGCAGGATGCAAGCCGGCTCGCCCCCCGCCACGACACGGTGCGGGTCGCGATGATCGCCGTGCAGGCCGCATCGCCGCTGAAGGCAAAGCTCACCCTGACCTATCGCGTCAATTCCGCCGGCTGGCGGCCGGTCTATGATGCGCGGCTTTCCACGCAATCCGGCCAGCCGCAATTCGAATGGGTGCGCCGCGCCATGATCCGCCAGCAGACCGGCGAGGACTGGGCCAATACGCGCGTCACGCTGTCGACCGTGATGGTCCGGCGCGGCACGCAGGCGCCCGACCTGCGCGGCGAGAAGATCGTCTTCTGGGAGCGCCCCGTTCCGCGTGCCGCCTCGATGCCGATGCCGGCTGCTCCGGCCCCGGAGCAGATGCTGGCCGGCCAGATGCGGATGGAAGCCGCGCGCGAGAAAATGGCCGACGCGGACCGCCGCGTTGCTGCCGAGGAAGCGCAGGCGCGGCTGGAAACCGGCGGCTACCAGACCGAGTTCCGCCTCCCCGGCACGGTCACGCTCGCGTCCGGGGCCGGCGAACGCTCGGTCCGGCTCGGAGTCGACAAGCCCGAGATCAAGCTGGCCCTGCGGGCCGCGCCGGTGCTGGATCCCACCGCCTATCTCGATGTCAGCTTCAAGGCGGCCGGCGAGGCGCCGATCCTGCCGGGCGAGGTGCTGCTGACGCGGGACGGCGCCTTTGTCGGCAAGGGCCGCGTGCCGCTGGTCGCCCCCGGCGATCAGGCCCGTCTCGGCTTCGGCGCCGATGACCGCGTCACGATCCGCCGGGTGCCCGTCAGCCGCCAGGCGCGCGAGCCCGGCCTTCTCGGCTCCACCCGCACCGAGGACAGCCAGTTCCGCACGACCGTGAAGAACCTGCATGCCTTCCCGGTCGAGATCCTTGTCGAGGACCGCATTCCCGTCAGCGAGGACCAGTCCATCGTGGTCGAGCGCCTGCCGGACATGACGAAGCCCGATCTGGAGGCGCCGGATGACCGCCGCGGCGTCATCGGCTGGACGCTCGCGCTGAAGCCGCAGGAAGAGCGCGCCCTCGTCACCGCCTACCGGCTCCGCTGGCCGGCCGCGAAGGAGATCCGGCCGCAGCCCCTGCCGCGCTGAGCCGGCCTCCCGGCCCCCGCCCGGCCCGCGTTTCCCTGTTCGCGGGCTGGCGGAAATACGACAATGGATGGAAAAGGTTCCGGGGTGGCTTTACCCCGGGCAGGGCATTGGCTATCGGAAACCTTTAACGGCGGGTCGGGCGGTTGCGGCTGCCGCGATTCCAGAACCGGGATGGTTTCACATGGCCAACGTGGTCGTAGTCGGCGCCCAGTGGGGTGACGAGGGCAAGGGCAAGATCGTCGACTGGCTGTCGGAGCAGGCAGATATCGTTGTCCGCTACCAGGGCGGCCACAATGCCGGCCATACGCTGGTCATCGACGGGGTCACCTACAAGCTCAGCCTGCTGCCCTCGGGCATCGTGCGCGGCGGCAAGCTCTCGGTCATCGGCAACGGTGTCGTGATCGACCCTACCGCCCTCTGCGACGAGATCGACCGCCTTGCCAGCCAGGGCGTCAAGGTCCTGCCGGCAGGTTTGCGCATTGCCGACAATGCCACGCTGATCCTGCCGCTTCACCGCGAACTCGATGCCTTCCGCGAGAGCGGCAATTCCGGCACCAAGATCGGCACGACCAAGCGCGGCATCGGCCCCGCCTATGAAGACAAGGTCGGCCGCCGCGCCATCCGCGTCCGCGACCTCGCGGAACCGGAAGCCCTGCCGCCGAAGATCGACCGCCTGCTCGCCCATCACAATGCGTTGCGGCGCGGCATGGGGCTGGAGGAAGTCGATGGCGGCGCGCTGCTCGCGCTGCTGACCGCAATCGCCCCGCGCATCCTGCCTTACATGGATCGCGTCTGGGAAACGCTCGACCAAGCCCGCCGCGAGGGCAAGCGCATCCTGTTCGAAGGCGCACAGGGCGCGCTGCTCGATGTCGATCACGGCACCTATCCCTATGTCACCTCGTCCAACACGGTGGCCGGGCAGGCCTCGACCGGTTCGGGCCTCGGCCCGGGCGCGATCGGCTATGTCCTCGGCATCGTGAAGGCCTACACGACCCGCGTCGGCGAAGGCCCCTTCCCGTCCGAGCTTTCTGACGAGACCGGGCGCCGGATCGGCGAACGCGGCCGCGAATTCGGCACCGTGACCGGCAGGGCCCGGCGCTGCGGCTGGTTCGATGCGGTGCTGGTGCGCCAGACGATCAAGACCTCCGGCATTGACGGCATCGCGCTGACCAAGCTCGACATCCTCGATGGCTTCTCCGAGATCAAGGTCTGCACCGGCTACCGGCTCGACGGCGAGATCATCGATTATCTCCCGGCCAGCGAATCGGCACAGAAGCGGCTGGAGCCGGTCTACGAGACCATCCCCGGCTGGGCGGGTTCCACCGCCGGCGCCCGGTCCTGGGCGCAGCTCCCGGCCGAAGCGATCAAATATGTCCGGAGAATCGAGGAATTGATCGGCGCGCCGGTCGCCCTGCTCTCGACCAGCCCGGAACGGGATGACACGATCCTCGTCAAGAATCCGTTCGAGGCCTGATCCCGCATGGTGGATTATCATTCGCTCCTCAACCGTGCGATCGCGAGCCTGGGCCATCCCGATGCGGAAGCCAGGGCGTCGATCTACGGTCGGGCGCGGGATGCGCTGCAGCGCCAGCTGCGCAGCTTCGATCCACCGCTCGCCGAGGACGAGATCCAGGCGCAGCTCGAGGCACTCGAGGCGGTGATCGTCCAGGTCGAGGCCGAGCACGCCGCGCCGGACGCAGGGGAAGCCGCGGCCCGGTCCGACACGGCGCCCCCCGCCGCGCCCGAACCGCCACTGCCGGAACCACCGGTCGAGGACGAGCCTGCCCCCCTGCCGCCGCCGGATCCGGTGATCGAGCCGATCCTGCGTCCACGCATGCCGAACCGGGGGGAAGCCGCCGGCACGCCTCGGAAGCGGCTCTCGCTGTTCGTGGGCATCGGCATTGTCGCCATGCTGGCCATGGGCCTGCTGGCGCTGACGCGGAACGGCAAGCCGGTTGCGCCTTCCGGGCCGCCGGTCGTCACGGCGCCGGCGGAATCCGGCTCCGACCCGGCCAAGACCGAAGGCCGGCTTTCCGGGGCCGATCCGCAACCTGCACCTGCCGAACCCGCCCCGACGCGGCCCGCCGGCCCGCCTGCGCAGGGCCAGGCCGCCAGCCCGCCGGCAGCCACACCGCCGGCCACGAACGGTGCCGTCGTGACCGCGCCGGCCATCGGCCGCGCCTTCATGGTGCTCGAACCGGCGCCGGGCGTGCCGAACCAGTTCGAGGGCCGCGTGAACTGGTCCTACCTGCCTGACACCGCGTTGGGCGGCCAGAAGAGCCTGCGCGCCCTGATCGAATTCGCCGGATCGACCCTGTCGATCGACTTCTCGATCGCCCGGAATGCCGATGCCGCGCTGAGTGCCTCCCATACCGTGATGGTGATCTTCGACGGCCGGAACGGCCTTGGCAACGTGCTGGAGATGAGCGCGGTCGAATGGCGCGAACGGGAGGATCAGGTCGGTGGCGTGCTCGCCGGGATCGTTGTCCCGGTCCAGACCAACGTTTTCATGATCGGTCTGGACAAGGCCGAAGCAACCGTTACGCGCAACCTTGACCTGTTGCGGACGCAGAAATGGATGGTCTTCGAGTTCCGGCTTGAAACAGGCCGGCGCGGTGCCGTTCTCGTCGAGAAATCCGCGGCGGGCGAGCAGGCCATCGCCGAAGCCCTGCGCGACTGGCGCCAGTAAGCGCCGGGTCGAGCCAATCCGCAGCTGTCCGGTCCGGCAGCAGGCGGGGCACGCATGAATGAGGGCGCCCATAAAAAGAACGCCCATGAAAAGAACGCCCATGAAAAAGGGCGCCCGGGGGCGCCCTTCTTGGATCGTCCTGCTGCACAGGATCAGGCAGCGAGGGCCTCGATCTCGGCGAGGTTGCGGCGGACCGCCCCCTGAACCTTCTCGAAGGCCCGCGCCTCGATCTGCCGGACGCGTTCGCGCGAGACGCCGAATTCCTCGGACAGTTCTTCGAGCGTCAGCGGGTCTTCCAGCAGGCGCCGTGCCTCGAAGATCCGCCGCTCGCGCGGGTTGAGGATCTCCAGCGCCTTGCCGAGCGCCTCATGGCGGTTCGCCGCTTCCTCGGTCCGGGTCAGGATCGCTTCCTGGTTGTCCGTGTCATCGACGAGCATGTCCTGCCATTCGGCAGTGCCATCGTCGCGCATCATCACATTGAGAGAGGAATCGCCGCCGAGACGGCGGTTCATCTCGATGACCTCCTGCTCCTCGACGCCGAGCTTGGTCGCGATCGCCTTGACCTGGTCGGGGCGCAGATCGCCCTCCTCCAGCGCGGAGATCTTGCCCTTCGCCTTGCGCAGGTTGAAGAACAGCTTCTTCTGGTTGGCGGTGGTGCCCATCTTCACAAGGCTCCAGGACCGCAGGATGTATTCCTGGATCGAGGCCTTGATCCACCAGATCGCGTAGGTCGCGAGGCGGAAGCCCTTGTCGGGATCGAAGCGCTTCACGGCCTGCATCAGGCCGATATTGCCCTCGGACACGACATCGCCGACCGGCAGGCCGTAGCCGCGATAGCCCATGGCGATCTTCGCCACCAGCCGCAGATGCGACGTGACGAGGCGATGGGCCGCCTGCGGATCTTCATATTGCTGGTAGCGCTTGGCGAGCATGAACTCTTCGTCGGCGCTGAGAACCGGGAACCGGCGAATCTCGACCAGGTACCGGGAAAGTCCCCCCTCACCCGAGAAAACGGGCATCGTGGCAGTTGACATCCTTACCTCCTTTGAGCCCCCGAACGCGGCAGGCTCGTCCGTCGCGGTGAAACACCCATCGACGCTGTTGACGCTTATACCACATCGAATCCGTGGCGAAAAAGCGGCAATCATCACAGTTTGGCGAGGGCGGCCCGCAGGCGCTCGAAATCGGCCGGTGGCGCGGTCTCGAATGTCATCACCTCGCGCGTGCGCGGATGCTCGAAGGCCAGCCATTCCGCGTGAAGCGCCTGTCGGTCAAGCGCGGCCAAAGCTGCCTGCGCCTCTTCCGGCAGCCGGGCGATCCGGGTCCGGAAGCCACTGCCATAGAGGGAATCGCCCAGAAGCGGGTGGCCGATATGGGCCAGGTGGACGCGGATCTGGTGCGTCCGCCCGGTCTCGAGCGTGCAGCGGATCAGGCTGGCCAACGCCCCCTCGCCCGGCGGATAGCTCTCGCTTACGGCATAATGCGTGATGGCGAAGCGCGCCCGCTCGCTGTTCGAGACCACCATCCGCTCGCGATTGGCGGTCGAGCGGGCAATCCCCGCCTCGATCGTTCCGCTCTGCCGCGGCAGCCGGCCCCAGACCAGCGCCTGGTAGCGGCGTTCCAGCGCGCCCGTCCGGCCGTGATCGGCGAATTGCGCCGCCAGATGGCGATGCGCGCGGTCATGCTTTGCCACCACGAGGATGCCGGACGTGTCCTTGTCGAGACGGTGGACGATGCCCGGGCGGAGAATGCCGTTGATGCCGGACAGGCTGTCGCCGCAATGGGCGAGCAGGGCATGGACCAGCGTGCCGCGCTCGTGGCCGTTCGACGGGTGCACCACCATCCCCGCCGCCTTGTTGACGACGATCAGGTCGGCATCCTCGTGCAGGATCTCCAGCGGCAGGATCTCGGGCTGCGGGCCTGCCGGCTCGGGTTCCGGCAGGGTCACGGTCACCGTCTCGCCGCCCCGCATCTTGCGCGCGGCATTGGTCTCGAGGGTGCCGTCGACCCGGACCTGCCCCTCGGCAATCAGCGTCTGCAGGCGGGCCCGGGAAAAGTCGCGCAGGTGGTCGGCAAGGCAGCGATCGAGCCGTTTCGCCCTGTCCTCCGGGGGCAGCACAAGCTGCATCGGCGGGCTGGCGGTCATGGGGGCTCCGATCTGCCGGGTGGACGGGGACGGCCCGGTGTGCCGGGCCGGACCCGCCGCGTCAAGTCATGCCGGGATCAGGGCGTATAGCCCGGGCAGGTCCCGGTCGGTGGCGGGTTGAACTGGACCTTGTTGGCCTGGCGCGGCCGCATGTAGAGATTGTCGCCCATCTTGACCTTGCCGCCGGCAAAGGCGCCGCCGAACAGTTCGTTGACGACCTGCGTCGCGACCGAGGCGGCATAGTTCATCTCGACCTCCGCGAAGACGACAAAGGTCCGCGGGATCTTGAGGCCGGCCGGCAGCGTCTTGAACTCCGTGCAGCGCGCGATGGTGGCGAAGGAGCCCTTGATCGACGAATCCGACGGCACGACCGACCAGTCGACAAAGGCCTTGCCGGCCCCGTCGATATCGATCGCGACGACACGCATGCCAAGCCCGGTCGAGGGATGGGGCCAGAGCACCGCTTCGGTCGCCTTGAAAATGCTGTCCATGTCGGCCTGGCTGACAGCCACCATCTGGGTCGTCATGTCGGCGAGGGTGCGCGCCAGCAGCGTCACCTTCTTCTCGGCGTTGAGGGCGTCGGTTGAAACGACCATCCCGACCCAGACCGTCATCATGACGGGGATCATCAGGGCAAACTCGACGGCCGCGACGCCGCTCTGCGACAGGCGGAACCGGCGGCAGAGGGCGCGGGCACGGATCCGCGAGAGGCGGGCGAGGCACTGGCCGCGGCGAAGCAGGGAGGGGGTCATCGTCATCATTCCTCAGCACGCGCCATAGGGTTCGTTCTTGAAGGCTGCCGAGCCGACCAGCAGGACCTTCCCGTTCGACAGCTGCGAAACGTCGTTCCGGATCAGCGCCGTGATCGACGACACCTCGTAATAGGCGCGGATCACCACGATCTGGCAGGGTTTGCCGGGATCGAATTTCAGCTTCGAGGGATCGAACACCCCGCTCGTGACCGGATTGGGCATGGCTGCATTCCCGAAGACGTCAAAGGCCCGGACATCGAACTGCACCTCGCCGCAGCTGATCAGCCAGCTGATCCGCTCGCAGAAGGCGGTCTTGAAAGCCGTGAGCTGCTGCGGCGCGCCGCCGGCACCGGCCACCTGCCCGGTCAGGGTCACCCGCTTGGCATCCTCCACGCCGGTCTCCAGCGCGGTGACGCGCAGGTAGAGCGTGCCCGTCTCCATGATCGCGAAGAGCGACCCGAAGAACATCGGCGCGATCATCGCGAATTCGACGGCGGTCGCACCGCGGCGGTCACGCCGGAAACACCGGAGGAGACGGCCCAGCAGCGAAACCCGGGGTTTCGCGCGATCGGCCTTGGCAACGGACATGGACAACTCCCGAACACTGGGTCAGCCGGGGCCGCTGGGCCTCCGACTTCCTGTTTCGGGTATACACAAGAGAGCTTGCTGTTCTGTTTCGCTTTTTTCCACAAATCCGACACGCGGGGCTAACCGGCGGTTAACCCTGTCCGGGGCCCCGGGCCGGGCGCCTCGCGTGCCCGCGCGCGTACCGTACGTCCCGTCTGGCGCTGCTGAACCCCGTCGCGCGGCCGACCGGCGCGACTACTTCTTGGCGCCCGGCGCGGTCGCCGACTGGTTGGCCATGCCATCGCGCCGCTGCGCCTGGTCGACCGAGCGGTTGAAATGCTTTTCCTCGTCGCCGAGTGCCACGGTCGGCAGGCAGAGCGGCGCGCAATCATAGCTGCTCGGCTCGAGGCCACGCTGGACCAGCACCCGCCCGGCGCTCGGCACGGTCACGGTGACCATGGATTCCGAAATGATGTTGCCCGAGGCATTGAGCGCGATGAAGTTGGTGCGCCCGGCCGAACGACCGGTCAGGACCAGCACGCCGTTCTTCTGCACGGTGACATCCGCGATGGCCGGGTTGCCGATGACGATCGTATCCGCGCCGCCGGGCAGCTTCACGAGTTTGGCCTGGTCCATCAACAGGCTGATCGTCTCGACCGCCGGCTGCTCGGCCCGCGCCGGAAGGCCGGCCGGCGAGAGGGGGATCAGGCCCGCCACGAGAAAGGCAAGGGCCCGAAGCTGCTGAGGGGTCGAACGCACCAAACCGAACATCACTGTCTTTCCCGCAAGGCCGAAGGGCGCAAAACCCTCTCCGGATGCGCCCAATCTGCCGCAACAGGGTGAATGTTCGGTAAATTCCGGAAAAGCCCCGGCGGACCGCACGGAGATGAATCAAATTTGACGGAAAAGAATCCGGGATTTCCGCGGCATTTCAACACCGGTCGGAGCCCCCAGCCATCGGCTCCCGTGAAGAGTGTGGCACTGAAACGAGAATAAGAACCTACAGGCTGCCCGGACTTTCGGAAGTCTATCTTGGCGAAATTCGATTATCTCGATTACAACATTCAGTATTCAAATTCTTTCATTTGAAATTAACCAACCTATTGGGCCTCCATTATTGAGTATTGGTTGGATTTTATCATTTTTAATTATATCGAACCGGCAGATGATTACATGGCGAAATCATTTTCTAAATTAACTCAGGCGAAAGAATCGCCGGCTAGTGTCGGCTTCGGTTCAGACGCACTGGTTCGGAAAGAGCAGGCGATCAGAAACCTGGAGCAACAGAGTAAGGAGCCTACCATGTCGATTTTCAACCGTTTCGTGAAGGACGAGTCCGGCGCCACCGCGATCGAGTACAGCCTCATCGCCGCCCTGATGGCCGCCGCGATCATCACCGCCCTCGGCACTTTCGGCGGCGACCTGAAGACCGCCTTCACCAACATCGGCAACACGCTGAAGAACAACACCAAGTAAGTTCTTCCGGTGCCAACCGGTTCCGAAAGGCAGGGCGCGAGCCCTGCCTTTTTCGTTTGCGGGCCCTGCTCCGCGGTGAGATATCAGCGATCGCCGATCCGTTTACGATGCGAAAACGCTGCCCCGATGCCGATGCGGAACCTTCGGGCGGGAATCGGGCCGGGTTAAGGATTTGGCCAGATTTGCCGCCGATGAATGCCGGCGCTTCCACGAACGGGAGCGATTTTTAAAGAAACTGGATTTTTCATCATGCAGCTCATTGCCCGCTTTTTCCGCGACCGTTCCGGCGCCACGGCCATTGAATACAGCCTGATCGCCGCGCTGATGGCCGCCGCGATCATCACCGCTCTCGGAACTTTCGGCGCCGACCTGAAGGCCGCCTTCACCAACATCGGCAACACGCTGAAGAACAACACCAAGTAAGTTCTTCCGGTGCCAACCGGTTCCGAAAGGCAGGGCGCGAGCCCTGCCTTCTTCGTTGGCAGCGAATGGCAGGTCCAGGGCACCGGTTTGCCCGCCTCGCCTTTGCGATTCAGGTTCCGGAAACCCTGCCCGCTCTTGCCTCGCCGAAACCGGCCATTCGACGATCCCGTTAAGAATTTCAGACAATTTGAATGTTAGAAAGATCGCATCTTCCTTGGAGCGGAAGAGACCTTCTGGAGAACAGAAGGTACGTCAAACAGAAACTGGAGCAAAAGAATGTCGATTTTCAAGCGTTTCGCTGCCGATGAATCCGGCGCCACCGCCATCGAATACAGCCTCATTGCCGCGCTGATGGCTGCAGCGATCATTACCGCGCTCGGCGCCTTCGGCGGTGATCTGAAGACTGCTTTCACCAATATCGGCAATACGCTGAAGACGAAGACCAAGTAAGGCGATCCCAGCCAGGCATCGTCGATCATCGGCGACGGAGGAGCGGCCCGCAGAGGCCGCTTTTTTGTGGCCGGATGCACCCCCGCAGCCATCCGGAACGGCTTTCCTTTCCACGGCGGCCGTGCCATGGCCTCGCCGGACGCGGATCCGACGGAAGAGGGGCCGGACATGCAGGAAGAGCCCGGATTTCTCGCGCGCCTCGCGCCGGTGGTCGAGACCTATCTCGCACGGGATGCGGAAACCGGCGAGCATCTTTCCCTGCTGCGCTGGCAGATGGCCGAGCGCCACCGGCTCGAGAGCCGCGAGACCTATCCCGGCCACCTGACCACCAGCGCGATTATCGTCTCGCCCGATCTCGGCTCGACCCTGCTGATCGATCATCTCACCCTGAAGCGCTGGCTGCAGCCTGGCGGCCATTACGAGACGGCCGAGGCTTTCTGGCATTCCGCCCGGCGCGAGGCGGAGGAGGAAACCGGACTGACCACCCTGGCGCTCCATCCCTGGCATGCCGGCGGCGACAGGCCCTTCGTGATCGACAGCCATGACGTGCCGGGCAAGGCGGCACGCGGCGAGCGGCCGCATGTCCATCATGACCTGCAATTCGTGTTCGTGGCAGACCCGCAGGCCACACTCGCCGCCCAGCTCGACGAGGTGGCCTCGGCGCGCTGGCACCCGATCGGCGAACTGGCCGGCGTTTCGCCGCGGGCCTTCCGGCGTCTCGCACGGCTGGCCGGCTGAACCGGATTGTGTGGCAACGCATGGCCCGGCACACCCGGACACGAAAAAATCCGATCACCCCCTGAAATTTGTCAAAATGCGTCTCTATCTACTGGGTCGCGTTGTCAGGGAGAGACAACCGAGCCAGGGAGCATTCTGATGAATCCGCAAGAGCGTGCCGTGATCGACGGGATTTTCGAGCGCCTTCGCAATGTCGCGAACCAGCCGCGCGATCCCGAAGTGGAACGCTACATCGCCGACCTTCTCCGCCAGCAGCCTTACGCGCCCTACGCGATGGCGCAGTCCATCTATGTGCAGGAGCAGGCCCTTCTCAACCAGCAGCAGCAGATCGAGCAGCTTCAGGCCGAGAATGCGCGCCTCCAGCAGCAGGCTCCGGCTGCGGCGCCCGCCCAGTCCGGCGGTTTCCTGTCCGGCCTGTTCGGTGGCGGGGCCCAGCCGCAGCGCCAGCCCGCCGGGGCCGAGCCGGCCTATGGCCAGCGGAACCGCGAGATGGCGGCCGCCCCCGGCCCGTGGGGTGGCCAGCAGAACCAGCCCGCTCCGGCAGCCGGCCCCTGGGGCCAGCAGGCCGGTGCCCAGCCGCAGCGCCAGGGCATGGGCTTCCTCGGCACGGCGGCGGCGGCGGCAGCCGGTGTCGCCGGCGGCATGATGCTCGGCAATATCCTGTCGAGCGCCTTCGGCGGCGGCGGCGCCCACGCCGCGAGCAATCCGTCCCAGAACCTGCTCGGTGGCCAGAACCAGCCGAACAGCCAGTCCGCGCAGCAGGGCTCGGAATCGGCCCCGCAGGAGCCCGGCTATGACGACGCCAATTATGACAATGGCGGCGATTTCGGCTTCGATGACGGCGGCGACAGCTACGACGTCTGAGCGCCGGCCGGTCCGGTGATGAAACAGGAAGGGCCCCGGAACCGGGGCCCTTCTGCATGAACGGGGCAGGTCTGGCGGGTTTGCCCGCCGCCGCGCTCAGATCACGACCACCTTCGTCCCCACCCGGACGCGGCCATAGAGGTCGATCACATCCTCGTTGCGCATCCGGATGCAGCCCGACGATACTGCCCGGCCGATCGTCTCCGGTTCGTTGGTGCCGTGGATGCGATAGAGCGACGAGCCCAGATACAGCGCCCGCGCGCCGAGCGGGTTGTCCGGTCCGCCGGCCATGTGGCGCGGCAGGTCGGGACGGCGCTTCAGCATCTGCGCCGGGGGCCGCCAGTCCGGCCATTCCCGCTTCATCGACACGGTCTTCATGCCGGCCCATTCGAAACCGGGGCGGCCGACACCGATTCCGTAGCGGAGGGCGCGGCCATTCCCCTTCACGAGATAGAGGAACTTGTTGGGCGTATCGATCACGATCGTTCCCGGCGCATGGTTGCCCGGATAGGAGACTTCCTGCTTCTCGTAGCGCGGGTCGAAGCCGGGCTCGATCGGCGCGGGCGCCCGGTCACGGCGCGGACCGCGCGGGGCAAGGCCCGGCTGGAGCAGAGGCTCGTCCTCGAGATAGGGGCTCGCCAGCGCATGCTGCTGGGCCGGGCGGGCCGGAACCGGCCGCGTGTAGCCCGGCTGCGGCGGCACGTTGTAGATCGCACCGCCATGGCGCGGGCCGGGTGCTGCGCCGGTCATCATGAATTCGATGAAGCCGCCGCCGAGATTGCTGCCGCCGCGATACGGATCGGCCTGGGCCGGCAACGCGGCGGCCAGGCCAAGCGGAAGCAGGGAGACGAGGGTCAGGGTCCAAGGCGTCAGGGCCATGGGCGCGCCGGCAGCCCGGGCCCGGGGGGCGGCGGCATCGCGCAGTTTCGGGTGTGTCATCATTCGTCCTCGCAACCAGGGAGACCCTTTCCGGCTCTCCTGACCGCCAGATGCTGCGGTCCTCATCGAGATTTCGCGCAAGGAAACAACCGTTTGGCTAAATTTCTTGGATAATGGAAAGTAAACGTGGAGTTTCTTGTAAACCATCGTCTTTAGGGTTAATTTTTTATGATCGGAAAACTATGTCATTTCACACCATGTTTATGATTAATGAATTATTTCAACAGAATGACGAACGCATGAACCTAAGTTTAACTTGTGCAGCAAAAGATCAGCCCGAGTGATGCAGAAGGCAAATCCCTATGAGCGATAGTGCACGGCGTTTCCGTATCGAAGGCGGCACCCCCCGGCCGGCCATCAAGATCCCCGCGCCCTCCTTCGTGATGCCGGAGGCGATCGATCTCGCGCCGGTCGAGCCGATGGCGGTGGCTGTCGGCCCGCAGGCCGAAGCCATTTCGGGGCCGATTCTCGAGGAATTGCGGGCCCTTCGCTCCCTCGTCGCGCCGCTGCGTGGCATTATCGAGAACCTGAGCGACAATTACCGGACCGAGCTGAAGAGCGTCACCAACCTGCGGGCCGATATCGGCGAGATCGACGAGGCGATCCGCGGCACCAAGAAGGAACTGGCCGCGATCAAGGTCGGCAGCAATATCGGCGGCGTCGACATCGCGGCGCTCGAACTGACCACCGTGGTCAGCCAGACCGAGCAGGCCACCAACGACATCCTTGCCGCGGCCGAGAACATCGAGACCATTGCCGGCGCCATCCAGAGCGAGACCACGCTGGACAACGCCAAGGCGCTGGCGGCCGACATTGCCGACCGCATCACCACGATCTACATGGCCTGCAACTTCCAGGATCTGAGCGGCCAGCGCGTCAGCCGGGTCGTGGACACGCTGAACTTCATCGAGAGCCGCATCCACCGGATGATCGATGCCTGGGGCGGGCTGCAGGCGCTGCATGATCTGATCGAGGCCGAAATCCAGGTCAAGGAGGAGGAGCGTGCCACCGAAGGCACCGCGGCGCTCCTGACGGGCCCCGTGCCGGTCAATTCCGAGGACCATGTCGACCAGAGCGCGATCGACGCCCTGTTCAACTGACGTTGCGGCGCGGCAGGCGGATCTGCCGCAATCCCGCCAGATCGACCAGCCAGGCGGCCAGCCCGAAGCCGGCCGCTCCCAGCGCGATGGCGGCCAGCGCCGCGAGGACGCCGCTCTCCCACTGACGGATCGTTGCAACCGGCAGGACCATGGCAAGGATCGCCACGGCCAGCTTGCCGAGAAATCGCGGTGACGGCGCCTGATAGCCCGGGCTCCGCGCGGCCAGCAGCAGCAGGCCCGCTGCCATCGATGCCGCCAGGGCGATGCCGATCCCGGCAATTCCCTGTCCACCGGTTCCCGGCGGCAGCCAGGCCAGCACCCCGGCCCCGGCCCCGGCGCAGGCCACGACCGCCAGCGCCGTCACGGGCAGCACGATCGTGCGTTGCGCCAGCTGCGCATAGGGATGCACCGCATACTGGATGAGGGCGTAAAGGAAAATGCCCGGCGTCAGCAGCATCACGGCCTCGGCAAAAAAGCCGCGGAAATCCGGTCGCACCAGCAGGACTTCCAGCCCGTCGATCACCAGCACCAGCCCGAGCGCCATCGCCAGCAGGAACGAAAGCACCATCTCCTGGTTGCGGTTGAGCTGCTCCTCCCCGGCGTCGGGGCCGCTGTCACGGTTGGCCTGCACCGCCCGCTGGAACAACCAGAGATCGAGCGCGGAGCCGAACGTGGTGAAGAGTTTCAGCACGAAATCGAGCGCGAGGCTGATCTGCCCGGCCAGCGCAAGCCCGCCGGTCATCGCAGCCCAGCTGCGCACGCCGAAGAACAGGGCGAGATAGAAAAGGTTCGTCACCACCACCGGCCCGGAATAGCCCGCCATGGCGAAAAGCGATGGCGGCGCGGACGCCGGCTCTCCTGCCTCTTCCGGCTGGAATCGCGCCGCTTCGAGCCGCCACGCCGCGCCGGCTGCGACCACGAGGCTCGCGAAGAGAGCCGAAGCCGCCGCCTCGGCGGTTCCTCCGAGGCCGGCCGCCAGCGGCACGAGGGTGATGCCAAGCGCGTTCCGGACGAGCAGGACGCGCGCGTAATCCGCCTCACGGAACCGGGCACGGAGCATGGCCGCCACGAGATCGAGGAAACCGGCCGCAATGGCCAGCCCGACCGCGACCGCCGGCAGGACAGGCCGCGCGGAAGGGAGGAAACGCCAGCCCATGGCGGCCACGAGCAGGGCGACGGCAACCGAGGCGAGGAAGGCCAGCACGAGCCGCCGCCGCAGCCCGGCCGCCCCGGCATGGAAGAACCGCGTCGCGGCAAGGCGCAGCCATTCGAAAGCCAATGTCTGCAGCAGGATGCCCGCCGCCACGGCCAGCGCATAGGCGCCGAATTCCGCCGGGCCGAGAAGCCACGCGACCACAAGCCCGAGCAGGAACTGCACGAGCGCGGACAGGACGAAGGCGGCAGACATTCCCATGTCGCCACTCTCCCCTTTGGACCACAAATGGCAAGCCCGCCGCAGGCCCCGTCCACCGCTCCGGTTGCATGCCCCCCGCCAAGCGCCTAGAAAGACGGCAACGCTCGCTTTTGCACTGGCTCCCCCCGTGACCTTTCCCGCGCTTCTTCAGGAAGGCGTGATGCGCTTTGCGCCCGATCCGGTCTTCTGGATCGTCGGGCTCGGCACCATCGCCATGATCGCCTTCTCGAAAGGCGCCTTCGGCGGGGGCGCAGCCTCGCTCGGCGTGCCGATGCTCTCCTTCTTCATCGATCCGATCGGCGCGGCGATCATCGTCGCACCGCTTGTCGTGCTCATGGACATGTTCACGCTGCGGACCTTCGGCCCGGCAAGCTGGTCGAAACCCGATCTCCGCCTGCTCGTCCCGGGGCTGATCGTCGGGCTGGGCCTCGGCTGGTGGCTGTTCGAAACGGTGGATCCCCGCCTTGTCGGCCTGCTGATCGGGGTGATCAGCCTGCTTTTCGCCGCGCAATGGTTCTGGAAGCGGCAGGCCGGGCAGGCGGCGGAGGGCAAGCCGCCGCATCTCGGGCTTGGCCTCCTGGCCGGCGCCACCTCCGGCTTCACCACCTTCATCGCCCATGCGGGCGGGCCGCCCATCGCGATCTATCTCGTCCGGCGCGGCCTCGACAAACGCCTGTTCGTCGGCACCAACACGGCGATCTTCACCCTGGGCAACCTGGTCAAGCTCGGCCCCTATGGCCTGCTGATGGCGGCCCGGCCGGAAACCGCCGCGGCCGCCCTGCTGCTGGCGCCGGTCATTCCGCTGGCGGTGATGCTCGGCATCCGGCTGCATGAGCGCCTCTCCCGCGAGGCGATCCTGCTGATCACGAATATCCTGCTGGTTCTCGGCGGCACGCGGCTGGTCTTCGTTTCGGTGAAGGCGCTCTGGCCATGATCGCCCGCCTGCCGCCGATGGCTCTGGCCATCCTCGCCATCGGCGTGCTGAGTGCCATGGATGTGCTGATCAAGATCGTCGGCGCGCGCTACCCGACCGTGCAGCTTGTCTTCCTGCGCTTCGCCTTCGGCCTTCTCGTGGCCGGCGGCCTCTGGCTCTGGATGCAGCCCGGCAGGCCCAGCCGCGCGGCGGTGAAGGCCAATCTCCTGCGCGGGGTGATCGGGCTCGTCACGGCAACCAGCTTCTTCTACGCGTTACAGACCCTGCCGCTCGCCGAGACGATCGCCTTCTCCTTCCTCTCGCCGCTCTTCCTGACCGCCTTCGGCATCCTGCTGCTGAAGGAAAAGCCGGTGCCGCGCCTGCTGGTCGGCCTCGCCATCGGCTTCGGCGGCATGGTCGTGATGGTGCTCGGCCAGGGCGCCGGCGGCCGCCTCCTGCCCCTGTCCGGCGTGCTGGCCGCGATCGGTTCGGCGGTCACCTATGCGCTCTCGCTGACGCTGCTGCGCCAGCGCGCCCAGCAGGATGCGCTGATCACCATCGTCGCCTTCCAGCATGTCGTTCCGGCCATCCTGATGGCCGCGCCGGCCGCCGCCTTCTGGGTTCCGCCGCCGGGATGGGACCTCGCGATCTATGCCTGCATCGCCGTGATGGGCGTGGCCGGCCACCTGCTGATGGGCATGGCCTTCAAGCGGGCCGAGGCGTCGAGACTCGCCGTCGCGGAATATTCCGCGCTGATCTATGCCGCCGTGCTCGGCTTCCTCGTCTTCGGCGAGATCCCCGGCCCCGCCACCTTTGCCGGCACGCTGCTGATCGTGGCCGGCACCGCGTTAGCCATGCGCGAACAAAAATCCGCCGCCGCACCGCCCATCGATCCGGGTCCGTGATATCGGCTCTTGACTCCGCGATTTCCCGATCCCATATCGCGTTAGCACTCAGATTGGACGAGTGCTAAAGATCCAGGCTGCTCCCCGGCAGCCGGCCGGGCAGAAGAGATCCGCCCGCCAGGGACTGCCGGGACGGCCCCCGAATGTGAAACCCTGAGAGGACACCATGACGAAGTTTCGTCCCCTGCATGACCGTGTCGTCGTGAAGCGCATCGACAGCGAAGAAAAGACGAAGGGCGGGATCATCATTCCGGACACCGCCAAGGAAAAGCCCCAGGAAGGTGAAGTGATCGCAGTGGGCGCCGGCGCCCGCGGCGAGGATGGCAAGCTCATCCCGCTCGACGTGAAGGTCGGCGACCGCATCCTGTTCGGCAAGTGGTCCGGCACGGAAGTCAAGATCGATGGCCAGGATCTCCTGATCATGAAGGAATCCGACATCATGGGCGTGATCGAGGGTGTTGCCTCGTCCAAGAAGGCCGCCTGAGCGACCTCGCCCATACCCCGTAATTGCAGATCAGGAGTAAAGACAGATGGCTGCGAAAGACGTTAAGTTTTCGAGCGACGCCCGCGACAAGATGCTGCGTGGCGTGGACATTCTCGCCAATGCCGTGAAGGTGACGCTGGGTCCGAAGGGCCGCAACGTCGTGATCGAGAAGTCCTTCGGCGCCCCGCGCATCACGAAGGACGGCGTGACCGTCGCGAAGGAAATCGAACTGTCGGACAAGTTCGAGAACATGGGCGCCCAGATGGTGCGCGAAGTGGCCTCGAAGCAGAACGACGCCGCCGGTGACGGCACCACGACCGCCACGGTCCTGGCCCAGGCGATCGTCCGCGAAGGCGCCAAGTCGGTTGCCGCCGGCATGAACCCGATGGACCTGAAGCGCGGGATCGACATGGCGGTGGAAGCCGTCGTCGCCGACCTGAAGAAGAACTCGAAGAAGGTCACCTCGAACGACGAAGTCGCCCAGGTTGGCACCATCTCGGCCAACGGCGATGCCTCGGTCGGCAAGATGATCGCCGAAGCCATGCAGCGCGTCGGCAATGAAGGCGTGATCACCGTCGAGGAAGCCAAGACGGCCGAAACCGAACTCGACGTTGTCGAGGGCATGCAGTTCGACCGTGGCTATCTCTCGCCGTATTTCATCACCAACGCCGAGAAGATGGTTGCCGAACTCGACGACCCCTACATCCTGATCTTCGAGAAGAAGCTCTCCTCGCTCCAGCCGATGCTGCCGGTGCTTGAAGCGGTCGTCCAGACCGGCAAGCCGCTCGTCATCGTCGCGGAAGACGTCGAAGGCGAAGCTCTCGCCACCCTCGTCGTCAACAAGCTGCGCGGCGGCCTGAAGGTCGCGGCGGTGAAGGCTCCGGGCTTCGGCGATCGCCGCAAGGCGATGCTCGAGGACATCGCGATCCTCACCAACGGCCAGATGATCTCCGAAGATCTCGGCATCAAGCTCGAGAACGTGTCGCTCCCCATGCTCGGCCGCGCCAAGAAGGTGCGCATCGAGAAGGAGAACACCACGATCGTCGACGGCGCCGGCAAGAAGAAGGAAATCGAGGCCCGCGTCTCGCAGATCAAGGCCCAGATCGAGGAAACCACCTCGGATTACGACCGTGAGAAGCTCCAGGAGCGCCTGGCGAAGCTCGCGGGCGGTGTCGCGGTGATCCGCGTCGGCGGCTCGACCGAGATCGAGGTGAAGGAAAAGAAGGACCGCGTGGATGACGCGCTGAACGCCACCCGCGCTGCGGTGGAAGAAGGCGTCCTGCCGGGTGGCGGCATCGCCCTCCTCCGCGCCGCCGGCTCCATCGGCAAGCTGAAGCCCGCCAACGAAGACCAGAAGATCGGCATCGAGATCGTCAAGAAGGCGCTCACCTCGCCGGCGCGCCAGATCATCGACAATGCCGGTGACGACGCGGCCGTCATCGTCGGCAAGCTGATCGAGGCGAAGGACTACAACCAGGGCTACAATGCCCAGGCTGGCGAGTTCGTCGACATGGTCAAGGCCGGCATCATCGACCCGACCAAGGTCGTCCGCACCGCGATCCAGGACGCCGCCTCGGTGGCCGGCCTGCTGATCACGACGGAAGCGATGATCGCCGAAGCGCCGAAGAAGGACAGCCCCGCTCCGGCCATGCCGGGTGGCGGCATGGGCGGGATGGATTTCTGATCCATCCGCCCAAATCAGGATCAATCCAATCCCGGCAACAGCCGGGATTGGTGCGGGATGGATTTCTGATCCATCCGTTCATTCGGAAATACAAAGGGTCCGGGAAACCGGGCCCTTTTTTGTTGGCTCGGCCCCTCACCCGCCGCCGCGATGCGCCGGAAGCGAAGGCGATGGGAAAAGGAAAACCTCTCCCCGAGGGGGAGAGTTGGGAGAACGCTCATTCCCGTCATGCCCGCCCTTGGGGCGGGCATCCACGACTTCACCATGCAGGAGACAAGTCGTGGATGGCCGGGCCAAGCCCGGCCATGACGGCAACGGCGATTCGGAGGATAGAACGCCCCCTTACGCAACCGGCTTCGCGAACCGCTCCCACGCCTCGCGCGTCGGCGTCGTGCTGGCGCCCGGCAGTTGCGGCAGCAGGAAATGGCCGTCGCGCACCTCGGCCGGCTCCTCGAACGCATCCTTGATCCAGGGGATGTATTCGAGCACCGGCGTGCCGGAATGCCAGTAGGCGAGATGCACATGGACCTGGCTCATCTCGCCCGCATGCGGCGCAACGGGGAGGCGATAGGCCGTGGCGAGATCGGCCACCTGCAGATATTCCGTGATGCCGCCGAGGCGCGTCACATCGGGCTGGACCCAATGCACCGCGCCGGCGGCGATGAAGGCGCGGAACGCATCGACCGTGTAGAGCTGCTCGCCCAGGGCGACCGGGATCGCCGTGTTGCGCGCCAGCTCGGCATGCGAGCCGATATCATCATACCACATCGGCTCCTCGAACCAGAGCAGGTCGAGGTCCCGCGCCATGGCGCAAAAGCGCTTGCAGGTGGGCAGGTCCCATTTGCCGTTGCCGTCGATCGCCAGGGTCACATGCGGGCCGATCGCCTCGCGCACGGCCTCCAGCCGGTGGAAATCGACCACCGGATCGGCATGGCCGACCTTGACCTTGATCCGCCGGAAGCCCAGCACCTCGATCGCGTGGCGGGCCCCGTCGATGATCTCCGGCAGGCTCAGCGACAGCCAGCCGATATCGGTGTTGTAGGCTTCCTGCCGGGGCCTTGCCGCGCCGCCCAGCAAGGCCCAGAGCGGCTGGCTGGCCGCCTTGGCCTTCAGGTCCCAGAGCGCGACATCCACCGCCGCCAGCGCAAGATGGGTGATTCCGGCCCGGCCGACCCATTGCAGTGCCGGATAGCGCGCCAGCTTCATCCAGAGCCGGCTGATATCGGAGGCCTCCTCGCCGACAAGCAGCTCGGCATAGCAATCACGGATGCAGGACGTGATCAGCCGGTCCGAGGGCAGATGGGCATGGGTGCCGGTATAGCCATAGCCCTCGAGCCCGTCCTCGGTCACGATCCGCACGCCGACCACGCCCCAATGCGTGACCGTGTGGGTGGAATCCCGGATCGACCCGCCCGTCACCGGGACATGGAGGATGAACGGGTCGACGCGGGCGATGCGCATGGGAGGGCTCCGGTTCGGGGTCAGGGCGTGATGTCGGGCATCGCGACGGGCCGGGGAAAGGCGACAGCCTCGATCTCCTCCCGGGCATGCTCGATCATCTGTGTCAGGTGCCGGGCCGCGCGGTCGCCATCGCCGGCGGCAATCGCTTCGGCGACGGCGCGATGGACCGGCAGGGCCTGCTCGACCGCCTCGAGGCTGCCGGTCGACAGCCGGAACGAGACACGCAGCACCGAGGAGATGAGCGGCACCAGCGACAGGAAGAACTGGTTGCCGGTCGCGCGGAGAATGCCGACATGGAAGGCGAGGTCCGCCTCCATATGGTCCTCGCGGAAGGTCTGGCTGGCGGCCGCCTCCTCCATGCGCCGGTAGAGATCCCGCACGAGGCCACGCTCGCTGGCGGGCTCGCGCCGGGCGGCGAGCCGGGCGGCGGCCGGCTCGATGGCCAGGCGCAGTTCCATCAGGTCCTTCACGAAGGCCGCATCGACTCCGCATTCGAGCCGCCACTCGATCACGCGGGCATCGAAGAGGTTCCAGCAGGATTGCGGCAGCACCTTCGTGCCGATCCGGGGCCCGGTGGAGACCAGCCCCTTGGCGACCAGCGTCTTGATCGCCTCCCGCACGACCGTGCGGCTGACGCCGAGCTCGGCGCAGATCGCCGGCTCGATCGGCAGGTTCTCGCCCACCGGAAAGCGCCCGTTGATGATCCAGCCCGCGATCGTCTCGACCGTCTGGGTGTGGATGCTCCTCCCCGTTTTCATGGGAAATCATCGTATGATACGATGATTCACTGTCAAGACGGGGACAATCCCTGCCCGGGCGGGCGGGGCCCGCTTCAGCGGAGCGGAACCAGCCGGAACAATTCGCCCTGCTCCCCCGCGAGGATGAGCGCGCCCAGACCGGCCGGCTCGATCCGCGTCACCTTGTCCAGGGCGGAAAGGAACCGTTGCTCCTGCGCCATCAGGGCCGTGGGGCAGGCCATCCGCGTGCCCGCAGCCGGGGTAAAGCGCAGGCGCTCGCCCTCGCGGATATAGCGGGCCATGAAGCGGTTGCAGCCGGTGCTGCCGGAAACCCGACCGCCCGCCTCGAACTGGAAGGTCGCCGGCGGCTGCGGTGCCATCGTCTCTCCGGCCATCGAGACCACCAGCCAGGATTGCCCGGACAGGTCCTGAGCGGAAACCGAGAGGGATGCGGAAAACGACAGGCCGGCGGCGAGGATGAGGCGGGCAAGGGCGGGCGTCATGAAGGGGGATCCGCAGGCAGGGTCAAGAGCTTGGTCGGATTGGTTGCTTGGGGAGAGGTGGCGCGATTTGGCCCCCGGGTCAATCACCCGTTTGCGGAAGTGTCCGATACATTCGGATAAAAACTATGCATAAATGCAATATCATTGGTCAATTTCTCGCTTGAATTTTGCAAAATTTCTGTTTTCTTCGCGCCAGCTACGACTTTCCGCCAACACCCCTCGCTTTCAGGAAATCCCCATGAACAATCCCGCTCTCACCAACCTTGCCCTGCTCGCCGGCCGCATCCTTGTCGCGATTCCTTTCGTGATCGGCGGCTACACCAAGATCGGCGGCTTTGCCGGCACCCAGAAATACATGGAAGCCTTCGGCGTGCCCGGCCTGCTGCTGCCGCTCGTGATCGCGCTCGAACTCGGCGCCGGCCTGCTGCTGATCGTCGGCTACCAGACCCGCCTCGCCGCCCTGGCTCTCGCCGGCTTCACATTGGTGGCGGGCGTGCTGTTCCACGGCAAGCTGTCGGATCCGATGCAGGCGATCCTGTTCTTCAAGAACGTTGCGATGGCCGGCGGCATGCTGGCGATCCTCGCGGCCGGCGCCGGCGCCTTCTCGCTGGATGCCCGCCGCCGCTGACCCTTGCCGTCAGCCCGCAAGGGTCCAGACAACGGTGCGCTTGATGGCATGGTCCTCGAGCGCACCGACCACCGGCACCTCGTAGCTCGCCAGTTCGGCGAGCCCCTGCTTCGGCAGGTAGCTCCGCCCGGGATCGCCCAGCAGCACCCGGGCGCCGCGCTGCCGGAGCGCCTCCAGCCAGCCGAGCACCCGCGCCGCCATGGCCTGCTCGTAGCAGACATCGCCGGCCAGGATCACCTCCCAGCCCTCGTCCAGCCCGATCACATCCCGCTGTGCGGCCTCGAGGGCCACGCCGTTCGCCTCGGCATTGAGGCGGGAGGCGACCACGGCGAACGGGTCGATATCCACTGCCAGCACCGGCCCCGCGCCCGCCATCGCCGCGGCGATGGCCACCAGTCCCGAGCCGGTCGCGAAATCCAGAACGCGGCGCCCGGCCACCTCCTCCGGATGGTCGAGCAGGTAGCGCGCCAGCCCCTGCCCGCCGGCCCAGGCAAAGGCCCAGAACGGCGGCGGCAGGCCCATCGCCTCCAGCTCCTCCTCGGTCTTCTGCCAGAGTGCGATCGCCTCATGCGCCACATGCAGCCGGATCTCGGGCACATGTGGCACGGGACGGATCTCCGTCTCGGCCCGGATGAAGGCGGCGCGTTCCGCCTCGGTGCGGGCAGGCAGGACGGTCATTTCTGTCTCCCGGAGGCCGTCGGACAAGTTCCGGCCATCTTTCACCATGATAGCAAACAAAACCGCACCGCCCGGACCCGCTCTGTCATGTTCGCCTGACACCGCGTGCGAGGCGTGATAACGGATCGATCGCTGGCGATCGGCAGAACCCGTGCGGCCAAGCTGGAACCCTGTCAAGAAAGGCCCTCGATGTTCTGGGCGCGCGCGACCGCTCTGACCGTTGTTCTCCTGACCGGCCTCTGGATCGGCTCGGGCTATCTGCGCCCGTCCACCTACGCGCCCCCGGCCCGGACCGATGCCGGCAAGCCCGCCTTCCGGGTGAATGTGGCCGATGTTGCCGTATCCGAGCACAGCCGCCGCTACGTGATCACCGGCCGGACGCAGAGTGACCAGCGCGTCATCGTCTCCGCCCGGACCAACGGCCTTGTCACCCGCGTCGCTGTGCGGCGCGGCAGCCTCGTCAAGCCAGGTGACGTGATCGCCGAACTCTCCGACGAGGCCCGCGAGGCGAATGTCGCGCAGGCCCGCGCCCGGCTGGCCCAGCGCGCGGCCGAGCTGGACGCCCGCGAATCGCTGGCGAAGCGCGGCAATTACCCGACGCTCAATCTCGAGCAGCTCCGCGCCGAGAAGCAGGCCGCCGAGGCAGCCCTCGCCACCGCCGAGGCCGAATTGCTCCGCGCCGCCATCCTCGCCCCGATTGCCGGGCTGGTGAATGACCTGCCGGCGGAAGTCGGCCAGACGATGCAATCCGGCGCGGCTGTCGCCGAACTGATCGCGCCCGATCCGATGCTCGCGGTGGTCGAGTTGCCGGAGCGCCGCCTTGCCGGTGTCCGGGTGGGTGACCCCGCCGAAATCCGGCTGGTGACCGGCGAGACCCGGCAGGGCAAGGTGCGCTTCGTCGCCCGCCGGCCGGGCGGCGTGACACGGACCTACCGCGTCGATGTCGAATTCGCCAATCCCGATGGCGTCATCGCCGACGGCATCGCCGCCGAGGTCGCGCTCGTGCTGGCCCCGGTGCCGGCCGCGCGCGTGCCGCGTTCCGCGCTGACCTTCTCCGCCGAGGGCCAGCTCGGCCTGCGGATCGTCGATGCGGGGAATGTCGTCCAGTTCGTCCCTGTCACGCTGGTCGATGACGAGGAAACCCATCTCTGGGTGTCCGGCCTTTCCGGAACCACGCGGGTCATCACCCGCGGACAGGAATTCATCCGCGAGGGCCAGAAGGTCGAGGCCGTGCCGGAATCCGGGACGTGACCGCATGAACGGCCTGATCCATTATTCCATCACCCATGCGCGGCTGACCATCGCCGCCATGCTCTTCCTGCTGGTGGCGGGCATCTCGGCCTATCTCTCCATTCCCAAGGAGGCCGAGCCCGATGTGCAGGTCCCCATCGTCTATGTCTCGGTCACGCAGCGCGGCATCTCGCCGGAGGATGCCGAACGGCTGATCCTCCGTCCGCTCGAGACGCAGCTGAAATCCGTGGCGAATGTGAAGGAAATGCGCGCCTCCGCCTTCGAGGGCGGCGGCTTCGTGCTGCTGGAATTCCAGCCCGGCTTCGATTCCCGCCGCGCCATCGCCGATGTCCGCGCCAAGGTCGACGACGCCAAGCGCGACCTGCCGCGCGATGCGGACGAGCCGAAGGTCGTCGAGGTCAATCTCTCGCTTTTCCCGGTCATCATCGTCGCCATGAAGGGCGAGGTGCCGGAACAGACCATGGTCCGGCTGGCCCGCCAGCTCCGCACCGCCATCGAGCAGGTGCCGGGCGTGCTCTCCGCCGAGCTGAAGGGCGCGCGCGACGAGGTGGTCGAGATCATCGTCGAGCCGACTTTGCTCGCCGCCTATGGCGTGTCGCTGGATGACCTCATCCGCATCGTCTCCGGCTCGAACACGCTGATTGCCGCCGGCTCGCTCGAGAACCAGTCCGGCCGGTTCTCGGTCAAGGTGCCGAGCCTGATCGAGCGCCCGCAGGATATTCTCGACCTGCCCGTCCTCGCCAATGCCGGCGCCGTGGTGCGGCTCGGTGATGTCGCCGAGGTCCGCCCGACCTTCAAGGACGCGACGACCATCACCCGCGTCGACGGCAAGCCCGCCATCACGATCGAGGTGGCCAAGCGCGCCGGCGCCAACCTGATCGATACGGTCGACGGCGTGAAATACGTGCTGGAAAAGGCGCGGCCGCTCATGCCCGCCACGATCGAGCTCTCCACCACGCAGGACCGTTCGATCACCATCCGCACCATGCTGGGCGACCTCCAGAATTCGGTGATTTCCGGCGTGCTGCTGGTGGCCATCGTGATTCTCGCCACCCTTGGTTTCCGCGCCTCGCTGCTGGTCGGGCTGGCCGTGCCCTTCTCCTTCCTCGCCGGGATCCTCGCTCTGCAGCTCTCCGGCCTGACGGTGAATATCGTCGTGCTGTTCTCGCTCATCCTCGCGGTGGGCGAGCTGGTGGATGATGCCATCATCGTCACCGAATTCGCCGAACGCCGCATGGCCGAGGGTGTTGCGCCGAAGGAGGCCTATGCCCTTGCCGCCAGCCGGATGACCGGCCCGGTCCTCGCCGCCACCACCACCCGTGTCGCCGCCTTCTCGCCGCTGCTCTTCTGGCCCGGCATTGTCGGCGAATTCATGAAATACCTGCCGCTGACGCTGATCGCCACGCTCGCGGCCAGCCTCGTCTACGCGCTGTTCTTCGTGCCGGCCATCGGCGCGCTGATCGGCCGGGCCGGCACGCCGGACGATGGCGCCGCCCTGTCGCGCCGCGGCCCCTACATGCGGGCGGTCAGCCTCGCGCTCGACCATCCGGGCAAGACCATCCTCCTCACCATCGCGATGCTGGTCGCCATTCCGATGATCCATGCGAAAGTGGGCAAGGGCGTCGAGTTCTTCCCCGAAGTGGAGCCGGATTATGCGCTGGTCCAGGTCCGGGCGCGCGGCAATCTCAGCCTGATGGAGAAGGACCGCATCGTCCGGCAGGTCGAGCAGCGCCTGCTCGGGATGGAGGAGATCCGCACCGTCTATACCCGCCTCGGCGAGATGGCGCGCGGCGGCAATGACGAGCTGTCCCCGGATACGATCGGCCTGATGCAGTTCGAGCTGATCGACTGGCAGAAGCGGCGCAAGGCCACCGAGATCATGGAGGATATCCGCCAGAAGACGGCCGATATCCCCGGGATCGAGATTGCCGTCACCAAGCCGCGCGCCGGCCCGCCCACCGGCAAGCCGATCCAGATCGAGCTTTCCGCCCTCGATCCCGCCCTGCTGGACGGCGCGGCGAAGAAGGTCGCGGCCATGCTCGCCGCCCGGCCGGATATCACCGATCTCGACAATGGCCTGCCCCTGCCGGGCATCGACTGGACGCTGCGCCTCGACCGGGGCGAGGCCGCCAAGGTCGGCGCCGGCGCCGGCACGGTGGGCACCGCCGTCCAGCTCGTGACCAACGGCGTCAAGCTGACGGAATACCGCCCCGCCACGGCTGACAAGTCGGTGGATGTGCTGCTGCGCTTCCCGCCCGGCCGCCGCTCGCTCGACCAGCTCGACGAGATGCTGGTGAACACGCCCGCCGGCCCGGTGCCGATCGGCACGCTCGTCAAGCGCGAGGCGACCCGCTCCGTCGGCACGCTCAACCGCGTCAACGCCACCCGGGTCATCAACCTGTCGGCGAATATTGCCGCCGGCGCGCAATCGGCCGAGGTCCAGAAGGAGGTGACCGAAGCGCTCGGCAGGCTCCAGCTGGGCGATGGCATCTTCTTCCGGCTCAAGGGCGAGGACGAGGAACGGGCCAAGGCCTCCGCCTTCCTCTCCAAGGCTTTCGGCGCGGCCCTGTTCATGATCTTCGCCATCCTGCTGGCGCAGTTCAATTCCTTCACCAGCGTCGGGCTGATCCTCTCCTCGGTGGTGCTGGCGCTGATCGGCGTGTTCATCGGGCTGATCGTGATGGACCAGCCCTTCGGCGTGGTGATGACCGGCCTCGGCATCATCAGCCTCGCCGGCGTGATCGTGAACAACAATATCGTGCTGATCGACACCTATGACATGCTGCGCCGCGAGGGCATGGCGGCCCGCGAGGCCATCCTGAAGACCTGCGCCGAGCGCGCACGGCCCGTGGTGATGACGGCGGCCTCCTCGGTGCTGGGCGTCGCGCCGATCGCCTTCGGCATCAATATCGATTTCGTCCTGCGCGATATCACCGTCGGCGCCCCGGCCACGCAATGGTGGGTGCAGCTCTCGACCGCGATGCTGTTCGGCCTGTCCTTCGCAACCGTGCTGACGCTGATCGTCACCCCGGCGGCGCTGCAGCTCGTGGCCAATCTCTCCGCGTGGCGCGCCCGCCGCCGCGAACGCCGCCTCGCTGCGGTCACGGCCTGAAGCCGGGTGAGGGGTGCGGCGCCTACCCCTTCGCGCTCCGCAGCAGGGCGGCGATATCGAAGGTCGATTCCCGGCCGATCGCCTCGAAATGCTTTGCAAGCCAGCTTTCCCCGGCCTTGCGGCCCCGGGCGAAGAGCAGCTCGATGAATCCCTTCTCGGCATTCACCTTCGACGAGGCGGAGAGATCGCCCAGTGCCTTGTCGGCATCGATCCGGTGCAGCAGCAGGTGGCGGTAGCGCTCCGCGGGAACACGGTTCTCCTCCAGCAGGCGCTGCACGAACTCGATCGCGCGGTATTCCGCCAGCAGCGGCGCGTTGAACGTGATCTCGTTCAGCCGGTTCTCGATCGCCCGGGCCGTTTTCGGCAATTCCTTGCGGATCATCCGCGTGATCTGCACGATCAGCAGGTCGCGGCTGTCATTGGCCTGGAAGAGCGGGAACAGGGCCGGATTGCCGGTATAGCCGCCATCCCAATAGGGCACGCCGTCGATCTCGATCGCCTGGAACAGCGAGGGCAGGCAGGCCGAGGCAAGAACATGCTCGGCCGTCAGGGCCTTCTGGTCGAAGATCGTCACGCGGCCCGTATGGACATTCGTGGCGGCGATGAAGAGCTGCGTCTGCACGCAGGCCCGCACCTTGCCGAAATCGATCTCCGCCTGCAGGACCTCGCGCAGCGGGTTGAGATCGAGCGGGTTGGTCTCGTAGGGGCTCGCCACCCGCGTCATCCACTCGAACCACAGGATGCCGGGCGTCTGCTCGATATCCCACAGGCCGAACAGCCGGTCGGCCAGCGTGCGCTGGATCGGCGAATAGCGCGCGCCGTCGGAAATGCGCGTCCAGAAGGCGCGCAGCTGCTCGCGCGCGCCCTCGCGGCCGCCCTCGCTCATCCCCTCGGCGAGGGCGACGGCATTCATCGCCCCGGCGCTGCTGCCGCTGATCGCGCGGATCTCGATCCGTTCATCCGCAAGCAGCGCATCGAGCACGCCCCAGGTGAAGGCACCATGCGCGCCGCCGCCCTGCAGCGCGAGGTTGAGCGATTTCCGCGCGTTCATTGCGCCGTCCAGCCGCCATCCATCGAGATCGTGGTGCCGGTAATCGAGGCCGCGACCGGCGAGGCGAGATAGACCGCCAGCGCCGCCACCTGCTCCACCGTGACGAATTCCTTCGTCGGCTGCGCGGCGAGAAGGACGTTCTTCTTGACCTCTTCCTCGGTCATGTTGCGGGCCTTCATCGTGTCGGGGATCTGCCGCTCGACCAGCGGCGTCCAGACATAGCCCGGGGCGATCGCGTTGACGGTGATCCTGCTCTGCGCGAGTTCGAGCGCTACGGTCTTCGTCAGGCCGGTCACGCCATGCTTGGCGGCGACATAGGCCGATTTGAACGGCGAGGCGATCAGCGCATGGGCGGAAGACAGGTTGATGATGCGCCCGCCCCCGCGCGCCTTCATGCCCGGCACCGCCGCCTTGATCGTGTGGAAGGCGGAGGAGAGGTTGATGCCGATGATCTGGTCCCATTTCTCGTCCGGGAAATCCTCGACCGGCGAAACGAACTGGATCCCGGCATTGTTGACGAGGATGTCGAGCCGGCCCAGCGTCGATTCGGTCGTGGCCACGAGATCGCGGATCTCCGCCGGCTTGAGCATGTTGGCGCCGTGATAGCGGGCCTTGACGCCGAATTCCGTTTCGATGGCGGCGCGGATCGTCTCGATCTCGCCCGCATCGCCGAGGCCGTTCAGCATCACATCGGCGCCCTCGGCCGCGAAGGCCCGCGCCATGGCGAGGCCGATGCCGCTCGTCGACCCCGTCACCATGGCCACCTTGCCCTTGAACATTCCCGCCATCTCGCATTCCTCCTCGATTGGACCGACGCGTTTTATCATGCTGCGCCGCAATATCCATGGCGTCGATCTCGCTTTGGCGCGATTTCGGCAGTATAGAGGAGCCATGGCCTCGCGCGCTGCCCCTTCCCCTGCCCTCCAGCGCCACGATCATGCCCATGATCATGGCGACGATGCCGGCTGCTGTGCCGGCCATGCCATTCCCGCCGGCGAGACGCTCGCCCGCGCCGAGGAGACCTGCCGCCAGCGTGGCCTCCGGCTGACGCCGCAGCGCCGCGCCGTGCTGGCGGTTCTGGCCGAGGCGAAACGCCCGCTCGGCGCCTATGACATCATCGAGGAGCTGCGCCCCGGAGGCGGCAGGGGGCCAGCCCCGATCGTCATCTACCGCGCACTCGATTTCCTGCGCGAGAACGGCTTCATCCACCGGCTCGAATCGCTCAACGCCTTCATCGCCTGCCCGCACCGCCATGGCAGCGGCGAGAAGGTGGTCTTCCTGATCTGCGAGGCCTGCCAGCATGTCGAGGAAGCCGTCGCCGCCCCGCTTTCGGAAGCGATGGCCCGCCTCGCGCAGGGCCATGGCTTCGCCGCCCGCCGCCAGGTCATCGAACTGGCGGGCACCTGCCGCCATTGCCAGACCCCATCGACCCACAAGGACCGCACGCCGTGAATGACAGCCGCCCCCTGCCGCCGCTGGCCGCCTTCGGAGCCGCCCCGCGCCACCGCACCACCGGCGTCCGGGTCGGCGAGGTGCAGGTCGGCGGGATGGTCGCCGGCCAGCCGGCGCCGGTCGTTGTCCAGTCCATGACCAACACCGACACGGCGGATATCGACGCCACGGTGAAACAGGTCGCGGCCCTTGCCCGCGCCGGTTCGGAGATCGTCCGCATCACCGTCGACCGCGACGAGGCGGCCGCCGCCGTGCCGCATATCCGCGAGAAGCTGCTCAAGCGCGGCGTCTCGGTGCCGCTGGTGGGGGATTTCCACTATATCGGCCACAAGCTCCTCGCCGACCACCCCGCCTGCGCCGAGGCGCTCGACAAATACCGCATCAATCCCGGCAATGTCGGTTTCAGGGAGAAGAAGGACCGCCAGTTCGGCGCCATTGTCGAGGCGGCGATCCGCTACGGCAAGGTGGTGCGGATCGGTGCCAACTGGGGCTCCCTCGACCAGGAATTGCTGACGGCGCTGATGGACGAGAATGCCCGCTCGGCCCAGCCGCTCGAGGCCCGGGCCGTCCTGCGCGAGGCGATGGTGCAATCCGCCCTCCTCTCCGCCGAACGCGCGGAGGAGATCGGCCTCGGTGCCGACAGGATCATCCTCTCGGCCAAGGTCTCGGCCGTTCAGGATCTCATCACCGTCTACCGGATGCTCGCCCAGCGCTCGACCTATGCCCTGCATCTCGGCCTGACCGAGGCCGGCATGGGCTCGAAGGGCATCGTCGCCTCCTCGGCCGCGCTCGGCATCCTGCTGCAGGACGGGATCGGCGACACGATCCGCTTCTCGCTGACGCCTGAGCCGGGCGGCGACCGCACGCTCGAGGTCCGCGCTGCGCAGGAACTGCTGCAGACCATGGGCTTCCGCACCTTCGTGCCGCAGGTCGCGGCCTGCCCGGGCTGCGGCCGCACCACCTCCACCGTGTTCCAGGAACTGGCCCGCGACATCCAGGACTGGATCGTCACCTCGATGCCCGAATGGAAGACGCGCTATCCCGGCGTCGAGACGCTGAATGTCGCCGTGATGGGCTGCATCGTGAACGGCCCGGGCGAATCCAAGCATGCCGATATCGGCATCTCGCTGCCCGGCACCGGCGAGACGCCGGCCGCCCCGGTCTTCATCGACGGGCAGAAGGCCATGACCCTGCGCGGACCGGCCATCGCTGCCGAGTTCAAGACGCTGGTGGCCGACTATATCGAGAAGCGCTTCGGAGTGTGAGGCGGGCTCACTCCGCCGCGACGAGGCTGGCGAACAGGCCCTGCCCGTCCGTTCCGCCGACGAGCGATTCCACCAGGTTCTCCGGATGCGGCATCATGCCGAGCACGCGGAGGTTGTCCGAATAGATGCCCGCAATCGCATGGCGCGAGCCGTTGGGGTTCTCGCGCGTGATGTCGCCCGCGGCATCGCAATAGCGGAAGGCGATGCGGTTTTCCCCTTCGAGCCGGAGCGCGGTCTCGTCATCACAGACATAATTGCCCTCGCCATGGGCGACGCAGACCTTGATCACCTGCCCGGCCGTATAGTGCCGCGTGAAGGCCGTATCAACCCGGCCGACCTGCAGATGCTGCATCCGGCAGACGAATTTCAGCCCGGCATTGCGCATCAGCACGCCCGGCAGCAGCCCGGCCTCGCAGGCGATCTGGAAGCCGTTGCAGACGCCGAGCACATAGCCGCCGCGCGCCGCATGCGCCCGCACCGCATCCATGATGTTGGCGCGCGCGGCAATCGCGCCGGTGCGCATGTAATCGCCATAGGCGAAGCCGCCCGGCAGCACGACAAGGTCGGTGCCCGCCGGCAGATCATGCTCGGCATGCCAGCTCTGGATCACCTCGGCCCCGGCCATGCGGAGCGCGCGGGCGATGTCGCCATCGCGGTTGGTGCCGGGAAAGGTGATGACAGCGGCGCGCATCAGCCGATCACCTCGACCTTGTAATTCTCGACCACCGTATTCGCGAGCAGCTTTTCGCAGGCCTCTTTCAGCAGGGCCTCGGCGCGGCTCCTGTCCTGCGTGGCGATCTCGATATCGAACACCTTGCCCTGGCGGACGCTGTCGATTCCCTCGAGGCCGAAGCTCTTCAGCGCTCCCTCGATCGCCTTGCCCTGCGGATCGAGAACGCCGGTCTTCAGGGTCACCGTCACGCGCGCTTTCATGGGATCCTCGTCTGGCAGGCTTTCCGCGGGGGCATCCCGGAAACGAAAACGGGACGCCTGATGGCGTCCCGATTAATCGCTTGTGCGGCGCGAGGCAACCCGGCGCGCGGCTTACTGCACCAGTTTCGGGCCGGTCGATTTCGGATTGTCGCCCTCGGTCAGGATGCCGAGGCGGCGCGCCACTTCCGAATAGGCCTCGATCAGCCCGCCCATGTCGCGGCGGAACCGGTCCTTGTCCATCTTGTCGGCCGACTTGATATCCCATAGCCGGCACGAATCCGGCGAGATCTCGTCGGCGACGACGATGCGCATCATGTCGCCTTCATAGAGGCGGCCGCATTCCATCTTGAAATCGACAAGACGGATGCCGACGCCGAGGAACAGCCCGGTCAGGAAGTCGTTGACGCGGATGGCCAGGGCCATGATGTCGTCGATTTCCTGCGGCGTCGCCCAGCCGAAGGCGGTGATGTGCTCTTCCGAGACCATCGGGTCGTTCAGCTTGTCATTCTTGTAGTAGAACTCGATGATCGAGCGCGGCAGCTGGGTGCCTTCCTCGATGCCAAGGCGCTGCGACAGCGAGCCCGCGGCGACATTCCGCACCACCACCTCGAGCGGCACGATCTCGACCTCGCGGATGAGCTGCTCGCGCATGTTCAGCCGGCGGATGAAATGCGTCGGCACGCCGATCGCGTTCAGCTGGTTGAAGATGTATTCGGAAATGCGGTTGTTGAGCACGCCCTTGCCATCGATCACTTCGTGTTTCTTGGCATTGAACGCGGTCGCGTCATCCTTGAAATGCTGGATCAGCGTGCCCGGCTCCGGACCTTCAAAGAGGACCTTCGCCTTGCCCTCATAAATGCGACGGCGACGATTCATCGGGGTGTACCGTGGTTTCATGAAATCCATTGGTGCCGTGGCTCCTGTTGTGAATGAGCGCCGGCAGCGGCGACAGCTCGGGGGATTTTGGCGCATGACCGCGTCGTTAAGCCCCCCGGCTGATCCGGACCCTAGCCGATCCGGCCTGCGGTTACAATGTTGCGACGCCGAATAACCGGATTTAACAACCATTGATTTCCCGCCCCCGGAACCCTATTCCCATGCTCAGCCTTTCCGCGCGGGCTCCGCATCGGGGGCTTAGCGTCCCTCTGGCCTAACGAGAGAACCCAGCCATGACGACATTCGACAACCGCAAGGATGCCGCCGAGAAGAAATTCGCGCATGACGCGGAGCTCCAGTTCAAGGCCGCCGCCCGCCGCAACAAGCTGCTGGGCCTCTGGGCCGCCGGCCAGCTCGGCAAGGACGGCGCGGATGCCGAAGCCTATGCCAAGAGCGTGGTCATGGCCGATTTCGAGGAAGCCGGCGATGACGATGTCTTCCGGAAGATCCGCGCCGATCTCGACGCTGCGAAGGTCGATGTCTCGGATCATGTCATCCGCCGCACCATGGACGAGCTGATGGCCAAGGCCATCGAGGAAATCCAGGCCGGCACCTGAGGCCGGAGCCCGCCCCCTTTTGGGGCTGGTCAGCCTGCGGATTTTCAGCATGATGGGCGCCTCCCTCCCGGGTGGCGCCTTTTTGCTGCCCTCCCTTCCCGACCGGGGCCCGCGTGCCAGCAGGCAGCCCGGTCTTGCGAACCTGGACCCCGTCATGTCTGCCAATCCGATCCTCTCCTTCGCCCGGCGCCTCCATGCCGGCCCGGCCTCCTTCTGCGCCTGGTCCGGCATGCGCGACCCCGCCATCATCGAGGCCCTCCTGCGCGAGGGCTTCGATTGCGCCGTCCTCGACTGGCAGCACGGCTTCCATGATTTCTCGTCGATCCAGGCCGGCATCCTCGCCGCCCATGCCCATGGCGCGGCCGCGATGGTCCGGATCGGCGTCGGCCAGTTCGCCGAGGCCGCCCGCTTCCTCGACTGGGGCGCTGCCGGCATCATCGCGCCGATGATCAACTCGCCCGCCGATGCGAAAGCCTTCGTGGAGTATCTGAAATATCCGCCGAAGGGCGCCCGCTCCTGGGGCCCGGCCCGCGCGGCCAATCTCACCCGCACCGCGCCGATCGAGCATCTCCATGGCGCGAATGGCTTCACCCTCGCCATCGCCATGATCGAGACGAAGGAAGCGCTCGCCGCACTCGATGACATCCTCGCGGTCGAGGGGATTGACGGCGTCCTGGTCGGCCCGTCCGACCTCTCCATCACGCTGACCGGAGGCGAAACCGTCGACGCCGCCCACCCGCTGGTCGACGCGGCGCTGACCCGCGTGGCCGAGGCGGCCCGTGCCCGCGGCAAGCTGGCCTGCGCCTTCTGCATGGATGGCGCGCGGGCGGCCGAACTCGCGCAGCGCGGCTATCACCTGCTCTCGATCGGCCAGGACCAGATCCTGCTCCGCCTCGCCGGCCGCCAGGAACTGGCCAAGGCGAAGCTCGGCCTGCCGGTGGCCGAGAAAGGCGCCGGCTACTGAGCCGGTCTCTCCCGCTCAGCGCAGGTTCTGCGCGAGAAACAGCCCGCCATGATGCAGGCCGCCGGCGTCGATCCCGTGGGCGGTGCCGACGGAGAGATGCCACTGGCAGGGAATCTCGGCCTTGCCGAGCTGGTCCATCGCATCGAACAGCGCATCGACCGGGATGATCTCGTCCCGGTCACCATGGACGAGAAGGATCGGCGGCTTGCCCTTCGCCTCGGCCTTGAGATGCTCCGGCCCGACGAGATGACCCGAATAGCCGATGATCGCGCCCGGCATCGCCGCGCGGCGCAGGCCGATATGCAGCGCCATCATCGCGCCCTGGCTGAACCCGACGAGGGCCAGCCGGTCCGGCGAAAGCCCGGTCCGCGCCAGTTCCTGGTCGAGGAACGCCTCGAGATCGGGGCCGGCCTGCTGGCAGCCGCGCCAGCGCTCGGACGGATCGCGCATCGTCAGCGGCCACCATTGCCGGCCGGTCGGGGCCATGCCGCAGGGCTCCGGCGCATGCGGCGAGACGAAGGCGGTATCGGGCAGCAGGTCAGCCCAGCTCTGGCCGAGATCGATCAGGTCATTCCCGTCCGCACCATAGCCGTGCAGGAACACGACCAGCGAACGCGTGGTGCCGGATTTCGGCTTCAGGCGCGGACCATCAAGCGGGCGGGGCATGGCAAACCTCGGCAGGCAGGCCCGGAAGCGGGCCGGCTCTTCCCTTCGCCGAAGACGGGGCTCGGCGCAAGAGTGCCGCAGGAAGCCGGGACTCCGCGGGAAGCCAGGACTTCGCAGGAAGCATGGACAAGACCCACGGTCAGGATCGCGGCGCCGGCGGCTGGCTGTCGAGAACCAGCACCTCGCCGGGCGCAAGATCCTCGCCGAGGATTTCGGTGTAGCGCCCGTCCGAGAGCCCGGTCAGCACCTGGACGGGGCGCGGCTGGCCCCGGTCATCCAGCACATGGACACGGCCGACCGCCACCGGGTTGCGGCGCTCGCCGCTGGTGCGGTTGCGCCGCGCCTCCTGCAGGGCCCGGTAGCGCTGGCGCTGCTCCGGCGTGAGAACAGGCTCGATGGCACGGGTGAAAGCCTGCCGCGCCGCCCGCACCGTCTCGCGGCGCTTGTCCGGATCCTGCGCCGCTGCCTGGATCGCGGCGCGCATCGTCTCCGCGTGGCGGCGCACCTCGCGGATCTGCTCCGGCGAGAGCGAGAGATCGTCCTTCATCGCCTCGAACCAGGCAACGCCCTGCGCGGAGATGGCCGGGTCGAGGAACGGGCCGGCCGGATTGTCGGTCTCGACCGACAGCGTCACCGCCGGCCGGGCGCGCGATGCCGACGGGGCGTCGGCGCGGGCGGGCGGTTGCCAGCGCAGGGCGGAATTCGGCACGCGGAGCACTTCCGCCCGCCGGTCGGTGATGACGCGCAGGCTGCCCGGCATGCCCGGAAGCAAGGCGAGATCCTCGTTCACGACATCGACGATGACCCGGTAGACCACCTTCCCGCCGGTCTCCTGCGGCTCCGGGCCGATCCTCCGGAGCCGGCCGCGGAAGAGGCGCTCCGGATGGGCCGCCACAAGGATTTCCGCCTCCTGCTCCGGCCGCAACCGACCGGTCTCCGCCTGGTCGATCGCGGCCTGCATCTCGACGAGGCGCAGGCTTCGCGCGAGCGTGAAGAGCGGGCCACCCGGGTTGACCACCTGCCCCGGCTGCACCGCGCGGGAGAGGATGACCCCGTCGAACGAGGCGCGGAGTTCCGCCATGGCGAGCGCCGCCTCGCTCTCCCGCAGGCGGATCGATTCGCGGTCGATCCGCGCCTCGGCGATCGCCCGCTGGGCTTCGGCCAGCCGGAGATCGGCTTCGACCCCGGCGAGCGGCGGGGCATCCGGCAGCGAGCCTGTCCGGGCACGGCCCATTTCGAGGCGGGACCGCTCGACCTGCGCCTCCGCGAGGGCCCGCGCCGCCCGCGCCTCGGCCAGAGCGGCCCGGGCCTCGTCCCGCCGCGCCGCGAGCGGCGCCGCATCGAAGCGCGCCAGAACCTGCCCGGCCACGATGGAATCCCCCGTATCGGCGGAAACCTCGATCACCTGGCCCGGAAAGGGCGCGGGAACATGAGTCACCCCGCGCGCGGCCAGGGCACCCTCGACGGTGACGCTGGCGAGGATCGGGCCGCGGCTGACGCGTTCGGTGCGATAGGAGGGTGGCGGCTCGACAGCGGGGCGCCCCTGCCGCGAGGCAACGGCCCAGCCGCCCAGCCCGACCGCGCCGGCAAGCACGAATCCGGCAAACCCCATTCCGACAAGCATTCTCATGCGGCATGCTCCGGAGCTTCCCACGGGGGGAGCGTAGCACCTCGCCGGGCAGGGCGCATGTGAAAGCTTGGTAAGGATTCCGTGATCAATGCCGGCGGTGCTGGTTGAACACCATCAGCGCCACCAGCGGTTCCGCCGCCGCGCCGAACGCCGCCTCGACCGCCGCAATGCCGCCTGCGCTTACCTGGTCCACCTCGCTCCGGGCCGCCTCGATGCCCAGCAGGCTGACGAAGGTGCCCTTGCCGGCCGCGGCATCCTTGGCGACGGCCTTGCCCACCAGGGCCGCATCGCCCTCGACATCGAGCAGGTCGTCGCGGATCTGGAAGGCGAGACCCAGCGCCTCGCCGTAGCGGGTCAGCGCCGCGCGCTGCTGCGGGGTCGCCTCCGGTGCCATCAGCGCGCCGGCCTCGACGGCAAAGCGGATCAGCGCGCCGGTTTTCAGCGCCTGCAGGTGCCGGATCGCCGCGATGTCGAGCGGCTTCGGCTCGGCCTCGAACCGTCCTTCCGCCGCGAGATCAAGCAATTGCCCGCCGACCATGCCGTCAACGCCGGAGGCCCGCGCCAGCGCGGAGACCAGCGCCACCTTGACTGCCGGCGGCAGGGTGACACGGTCGGAAGCGACCATCTCGAAAGCCAGCGTCAGCAGGCCATCGCCGACGAGGATCGCCGTGGCCTCGTCATAGGCCCGATGCACGGTCGGCTGGCCCCGGCGCATGTCGTCATTGTCCATCGAGGGCAGGTCGTCATGGACCAGCGAATAGCAATGGATCGCCTCGAGCGCGGCAGCGACCTGCAGCGGCGCCTCGCCCGTGATGCCGAAAAGCCGGGCCGATTCCATGACCAGATAGGGCCGCATCCTTTTGCCGCCGGCAAAGGCGGCATGGCGCATCGCCGCGACCAGCCGCGGAGGCCGGCCCGGCCGGTCGAGCCACCCGGAAAGGCAGGCATCGACCGCGCGGGCATGGCCATCGAGGCGGCCGGCAAGGGCGGAGAGGATGGCGTTGGTCTCGGTCATGCGCAGCGTCCGGCTGGAAAGGGGGCCCGGATCCGATTAAGCGCGAATCCATCCCGGCAACAAGCATGACGTTTTGGGCTGGCTTTTCCTGTCGAAAGCGATTATGGACCGCGCTTCACGATTATCCCGGATCGAAAATCTGGCAGGTCCGCCGAGCGGACATCCGCAGGAGTTGAGAAAATGGCCGTTCCGAAAAAGAAAGTCTCGCGCATGAAGCAGGGCCACCGCCGGTCGGCCGATGCGCTGAGCGCCCCGAGCTACATCGAGGACAAGAATTCCGGCGAACTCCGCCGCCCGCACCATATCGACCTGAAGACCGGCATGTATCGCGGCCGCCAGGTCCTGACGCCGAAGACGTCGGTCTGATCTCACAGGCCTGATCTTCCGGGCCTTGCCGCCCGCCCCGGAAGGGGCAGCGAATTTCCGATGGTCGGAATCCAGCCCGCAGCGTTTCCCCGCTGCGGGTCTTTTCGTGTGCCGGCCCCGCTTCGGTCAGGCCGTCTCGACCAGCCTGAGGAACGAGAGCGGCCGTGCCGAAGGCCGGCTCGACAGCGCCTGGTCATAGGCGTTCTGCCGCTGCCCGGCGAGATCGCGCCGTCCCAGGGCCTTGCGCAGGTCGGAATCGCCATCGACCAGCATCTGCACCAGGAAGGCCGGCTGCCGCCGCCCCTCGCGCGGGGCAGAGGCGCCCGTCGCAGCGGGAGCTTCCGGCCGCGGCGGCACCGTCCCCTGCCGGAACGGACTGTCGGGATGGTCCTGGCCACCTTGGGACGGGTTCTGGCCCGCCCGGCGACCGAATGTTTCAAATTGATACGGAACGAGGGCTGTGATCTTGCTCATGCCGGGAATACGGCAAGGGGCATGCCACCGGCCGGCCCGGCTTAGCCAAACCTTTACCCTTGGCAGGCATGGTTGCAGGGCTGCGATTCCGGCCTGCCGACGGCCGCGACGCACGATGTCGGGATTGTGCGATATCAGAAGAAACAGGGGCCGGACCGGGCACATGAACAACCAGAATGGCCTTCGGCCGGATCCCGCCGGCCCTGCTTCGGATGTGTCGCCGGACATCGCCGGAACCGCTTTCGACATTGCCCATGCCGGCACCGATCTCGGCGAGGCCACCTATTCCTGGAACATCGAGACGGACCATGTGACCTGGAGCGTCGACGCGGCGCAGATCTTCGGCGTCCGGGATCTCTCGCCGCTCAGCACCGGCACGGTCTTCGCGACCCTGGTCGACCAGGCCAGCCCCACCTCCCGCCATGCCGAGATTTTCGAGAGCGAGGGCCGCGATCCCGGCACCGGCGTCAATTTCGCCGCCCGCTACCTCGTCAACCCGGCGCCCGGAACGCGCTTCTGGATCGAGGATAGCGGCCGCTGGTTCGCCAACGAGGCCGGCCGGCCGCGCCTCGTCCACGGGGTCTGCCGGCGCATCCTCGCGCCGACCGCCGAGGAGATGGCGCTGGTGACCAAGCGCCATTACGACCCCGCGACGGGCGCCCTGACCCGCGCTGATTTCTGCAACGCCCTCGCCCATGCGATCGACGCCACCGCCAAGGATACGCGCGGCCTCGTGCTGATGATGGTGGCGATCAACGATCTCGCCCAGCTCAACCGGCAATATGGCTACCAGGTCGGCGACGAGGTGATCGCCGCCGTGGTGCGGCGCCTGCGGGGCATGATCCGCCGCCGCGACACGCTCGGCCGCTACGCCACCAACAAGATCGGGCTCATTCTCGCGCCCAGCCTGGCCGAACACATGGAATTCGTGGCCAACCGGCTGGCCTCGGGCATCCGCTCCCAGCCGATCGAGACCAGCGCCGGCACGATCTCCGTCTCGGTCCATATCGGCGGTGTCGCCGTGCCGCTGGAAGCGAAGACGACGATGGAGGCCCTGCATGCCTGCGAGGAAGCGCTGACCGATGCCGGCGAGCGTGGCGACGCCACGTTCGTGGCCTTCTCCCGCAATCCCGATATCGCCTCGCAGCGCTCGACCAACCGCGAATCGACCGATCTCGTCCTCTCGGCGCTGAACGAGCGCCGCATCCGCCTCGCCTTCCAGCCGATCGTCTCGTCGAAGACCGGCGACATCGCGATGTACGAATCGCTGGTGCGCATGGTCACGCCCGAAGGGGAATGGCTCGGCGCCTCGCAGATCGTGCCCGTGGCCGAACGGCTGGGCTTCCTGCATCTCGTCGACCACCGCGTGATGGAACTCGCCATCGAGACCCTGCGCGAGCGGCCGGACATCACCCTGACCTTCAATGTCGGCGTCGACACGGCCCTCCACCATGACTGGATGGCGGCCTTCCGCGCGCAGATCGCGCTCGACCGCAGCGTCGCCGCCCGGCTGATCGTCGAGATCACCGAGACCTCGCTGATCGAGGACATCAATGCCGCGCGCAGCCTGATCGAGGGGATCAAGGAATGCGGCGCCCGCGTCGCCATCGACGATTTCGGCGCCGGCCATACCTCGTTCCGCAACATGCGCCTGCTGCCGATCGACATCCTCAAGATCGACGGCACGTTCATCAAGAATCTCGCCCGCTCGGCCGATGACCGGTTCTTCGTGCAGACCCTGCTGCAACTGGCCCGCCACCTGAAGATCGAGACCGTCGCCGAATGGGTGCAGGACGAGGAGACCGCCTCGCTCCTCACCTCCTGGCGGGTCGAATACCTGCAGGGCGATTTCCTCGGCACCGCCATGGATGGCATGCCCGCCCGCAAGGCCGAAGAGCCCGTGCGCCGCCTCGCCTGAGGCCGCCGGCAGGGAGGACCGCCGTCGATCGTGCAGCCCCCTCACCCGCCGATGCTGCGCATCGTCGGCCTCTCCCCGGCGGGGAGAGGCGGGCTGAAGGGGTGTTGAGTTCTTGCGAGCCCTTCAAGAGCTTCGTCGCCATGGCGGAAACGGCAGCGAGCGCCCCCTCGCCCCGCTTGCGGGGAGAGGGTGGCCGAGGGCGATGCCCGAGGCCGGGTGAGGGGTGAGGGGTTACTTCCCCTTCTTGCGGGCCGGGTCGGCCTCCGGCTCGCCGGCCTTGGTGCCGGCGAAAGGCGTGAAGGCCCGCATGGCCTCCTGGAAGATCGCCATGTTGTTGCGGACCTGCTCTTCCATGGCCGCCGCCATCGGGTTCTGCCCGAACGCGCCGGCGGAGAAGGCATTGGTCCCGAAGCCCTTGGCGAATTGCTCGCGCAGTTTCTGCTGGTCGGCCATGAACTGGCCGAGCGAGAATTCGAGATAGCGCGGCACGAGGGCCTGCATGTTGTCGCCATAGAACTGGATCAGCTGGCGCAGGAAGGCGATGGGCAGCAGGAACTGGCCCTTGTTCTCCTGTTCGAAGATGATCTGCGTCAGCACGGAGCGGGTGATATCCTCGCCCGTCTTGGCATCGGTCACCTGGAATTCCTCGCCCTGGCGGACCATGAGCGCCAGGTCCTCCAGCGTCACATACGAACTGGTGCCCGTATGGTAGAGGCGCCGGTTGGCGTATTTCTTGATGACCGTCGGTTCTTTCGAGCCCTGCTCCGCCATGCCGTCTCCCTGTGCCGGTTCTGCGCCACGCCACGCGCTCGCCCTGCGAACATAGGGACCCGGGCGGCACCTATCACGCAAACGCAACCATCGTATGCCCTTCTTACTCTTGTTTCTGGCTTGACGATAGTTTCTTGGCAAGTCTGATAGAGGGAACGGTTAAGCCCGGTGCACGGCAAACAGGCCGGGCCGGAACCAGGTGAGGAGAGCCTTATGTCGAAATCGATTGTCATCGCCAGCGCGGCCCGGACCCCGGTCGGGTCCTTCAACGGCGCCTTCGCGGAAATGCCCGCGCACCAGCTCGGTGCTCTCGCCATCAAGGGCGCGCTCGACCGCGCGAAGGTTGCCGGCGAGGAAGTCGACGAGGTGATTCTCGGCCAGGTGCTCTCGGCCGGCCAGGGCCAGAACCCGGCCCGCCAGGCGGCGATGGCCGCCGGCATTCCCCAGGAAAAGACGGCCTGGGCGCTGAACCAGCTCTGCGGCTCGGGCCTGCGCACCGTGGCGATCGGCATGCAGCAGATCGCCAATGGCGATGCGCGCATCATCGTGGCCGGCGGCCAGGAATCGATGACGCTCTCGCCGCATGTCTCCTATCTCCGCGCCGGCACCAAGATGGGCGACATGAAGATGCTCGATTCGATGCTGAAGGACGGGCTGCTCGATGCCTTCCACGGCTACCATATGGGCACCACGGCCGAGAATGTCGCCGCGAAGTGGCAGCTCACGCGCGACGAGCAGGACGCCTTCGCCGTCGCCTCGCAGAACAAGGCCGAGGCCGCCCAGAAGGCCGGCAAGTTCAAGGACGAGATCGTCGCCGTCACGGTGAAGACCCGCAAGGGCGACATCGTGGTCGAGGCCGATGAATATCCCCGCCACGGCGCCACGCTGGACGGCATGGCCAAGCTGAAGCCGGCCTTCTCGAAGGATGGCACCGTCACCGCCGGCAACGCCTCCGGCATCAATGACGGCGCCGCCGCCGCCGTGCTGATGAGCGAGGACGAGGCCGCCCGCCGCGGCATCACCCCGATGGCGCGGATCGTCTCCTGGGCGACCTGCGGCGTCGACCCGGCCATCATGGGCACGGGCCCGATCCCGGCATCCCGCCGGGCGCTGGAAAAGGCCGGCTGGAAGGTCTCCGATCTCGACCTCGTCGAGGCCAACGAGGCCTTCGCGGCGCAGGCCCTCGCCGTCAACAAGGATATGGGCTGGGATCCGGCCATCGTGAACGTCAATGGCGGCGCGATCGCCATCGGCCATCCGATCGGCGCCTCGGGTGCCCGCATCCTCAACACCCTGCTTTTCGAAATGCAGCGCCGCGGGGCGAAGAAGGGCCTCGCGACCCTCTGCATCGGCGGCGGCATGGGCGTCGCCATGTGCGTCGAACGTTGATTGGATATATTTTTCAGGAGATTGAATGGAAAAGACGACAACGCTGTATCGCTTCCTGACCGGGCCGGATGACGCGAGTTTCTGTCACCGCGTCAGCGAAGCGCTCAGCCGGGGCTGGCAATTGCATGGCAGCCCCAGCCTGACCTACGATGACGCGCGCAAGCAGGTCATTGCCGGTCAGGCGATCATCAAGGTCAGGGCCGGTGGCTATTCGCCGGATCTCGACCTGAAATCCGAATAGGCCGGAGATCCGGCGAGGTTAACCGGGCGGGGGCAACCCCGCCCTTCTCATCGGCGAGGGGCTTCCCGTGAGGGCCGGCCTGCCCGCCGCACCAACCATCCGCCATCCGGACACGAAGAGCCGGCGGCGGAGAGAAGCCGCAGCGTTCGAGGAGGAACATCATGGCACGGGTAGCATTGGTTACGGGGGGTTCGCGCGGGATCGGCGCGGCCATCTCGAAGGCCCTCAAGGCGGCGGGATACAAGGTTGCGGCCAGCTATGCCGGCAATGACGATGCCGCGGCGGCCTTCACGAAGGAAACCGGCATCCCGACCTACAAATGGGATGTCTCCGATTTCGATGCCTGCGCCGCCGGCGTGGCGAAGGTCGAGGCCGAACTCGGCCCGATCGACGTGCTGGTCAACAATGCCGGCATCACCAAGGACGGCATGTTCCACAAGATGACGAAGGACCAGTGGTACGGCGTCATCAACACCAACCTCAATTCGCTGTTCAACATGACCCGCCCGGTCTGGGAGGGCATGCGCGCCCGCAAGTTCGGCCGGGTGATCTGCATTTCCTCGGTCAACGGCCAGAAGGGGCAGATGGGCCAGGTGAATTATTCCGCCGCGAAGGCCGGCGATATCGGCTTCGTCAAGGCCCTCGCCCAGGAAGGCGCCCGGGCCGGCATCACCGTCAACGCCATCTGCCCCGGCTACATCGCCACCGAGATGGTGCGTGCCATCGATCCGGGCGTGCTCGAGAAGGCGATCCTGCCGCAGATCCCGGTCGGCCGCCTCGGCGAGCCGGAGGAAATCGCCCGCGCGGTGGTATTCCTCGCCGCCGACGAGGCCGGTTTCATCACCGGCTCCACGCTTTCGGCCAATGGCGGCCAGCTGATGAGCTGAGGGGCCTGGCCCTCCAGCCCGGCTCCCGCCTCTCCCCCGCGGGGAGAGGTCGACGGCGCGCGGCGTCGGCGGGTGAGGGGCCGGCACCGACGCTCAGGCCAGATCGGCGAGCACGGCCTCGTGGTCCATCACGAAGCTGTTCTTGCCCTTCTGCCCGATCCGGTGCCCCTCCGCTTCGAGGAATGCCGCCTGAAGCCGGATTCCGCCCGGATATTTCGGGTTGAGCGAACCATCCGAACGGAGCGCCCGCCAGAACGGCGTGACCGCCTCGGCGCCGAGTTCCCGCATTTCCATCGCCGCGCGCGCTGCGATGCCGATGAAGATCGCGGTCGAGACCGGGCAGGCGATGGTGGTGCCATGCCGCCGGGCGAGGCATTGCCGGATATCGTCAAGCGTCGTGACCCGGCCCGCCGGCACCTGCCGCAGGATCGAATCAACCTCGCTCGGGGTGGAGACGATCATCGAGGCGCCGGGCGGGCCCCAATGGCGCGCGCCCTCGGGCAGGGATTCCACCCGCTTGGGATGGCGCGCCTGCTGCAACTGCGCGATCGCCGATTTCGCCATTCCCGCTTCCTCCCGGTCTGGTCGAGGCCCGGGTGAATCCTGCCGCGGACCGCGCGGTTCGGCAACCGGTCAACCGCGCCGTATTTTCTACCTGAGGTTGCTCTCCCCCAACGCCGGAAGCCGCGCCGGCTTGCGCCGCGCGGTTCGGGAAGGAAGCCGGGGTTCCGCCGGAACAGATCCGGCAGCGAGGATGAAAGGGGTGGGTCGGCGTGCGGCCGGCCCGGCTCCGTGCGGAACCCCGTTCCGGCGGGGGCTGCGAGAACTCGCGGCTTCCCCCGCCGTTCGCCACGGGGAAGGACGGTCCGGATCCGGCCCCGATCCCACGGCGATGCAGGCAGTCTAGGCCATTCCGGAATAGCGGGGACAACACGGGCCCGGCGATTGCTGCATGGCTGGGCAGGCCATTGATCGGACACGCGTTTTCCCATCGGACCGGAGCCGGGCGCACGGCCTCGCGACATTTTCTGTCGCCGCGGGCTTTTCAGACCGGGGCGGGGCGCGTATCCCCTGCGGCCATGTCGCTCTCCCTCCCCACCCTTGCCGGCCTCGGCGCCATCCTGCTCTGGGGCCTGCTCGCCCTGCTGACCGCCTCGACCGCCGGCGTGCCGCCCTTCCTGCTGACCGCGCTCACCTTCGCGATCGGCGGCGGCCTCGGCCTCCTGGTGCTGGTCCTGCGCGGACAGCTCGGCCGGCTGCGGCAGCCGGCGGGCGCCTGGGCGCTCGGCGTCGGTGGGCTCTTCGGCTATCACGCGGTCTATTTCGCCGCGCTGAAATCCGCGCCGCCGGCGGAGGCAAGCCTCATCGCCTATCTCTGGCCGCTGCTGATCGTGCTGTTCTCCGGCCTGCTGCCGGGCGAGAAACTGGGCCTGCGCCCGGTTTTCGGCGCGGCTGCCGGCTTTGCCGGCGTCGTGCTGCTGGCCCTTGCCAAAGGCGGGATCGGCGCCGGCGCGTCCATTCCGTGGTTCGGCTATGGACTCGCCCTCGCCTGCGCCTTCCTCTGGGCCGGCTATTCCGTGCTCTCGCGCCGCTTTGCCGACGTGCCGACGGAAGCCGTGGTCGGCAATTGCCTCGTGACGGCGTTGCTCGCCACCCTCGCCCATCTCGCGCTCGAACCCGCCGGCCTGCCGCAGGGCGCGGGGACCTGGCTGGCGATCCTCGCGCTCGGGCTCGGCCCGGTCGGCGCGGCGTTCTTCCTCTGGGATATCGGGATGAAGAAGGGCGATATCCGGTTTCTCGGCACCGCCTCCTATGCCGCGCCGGTCATCTCGACCCTCGCGCTGGTCGTGGCAGGCCGGGCGGAAGCCGGCTGGCCGCTGGCCCTCGCCTGCCTGCTCATCGTCGGCGGCGCCGTGATCGCCCGGCCCCGCTGAACCGGTTCAGCGCTTGCGGCGCCAGTAGGCGGCCGAATAGACCGGCACGAAACCGAGCGAGCCATAGAGCCCCTGCGCAACCGCGTTCTCGCTGGCGACCTGCAGGAACATCCGCTTCGCGCCGGCCTGATGCGCCCAGGCGATGATGCCGGCCACCAGCCGGCGGCCATGGCCCTTCCCGCGCTTTTCCGGATCGACCATGACCGAACCGAATTCCGCCATGCCGCGATCCACCGAGACAAGGGCATAGCCGACAGGCTCGCCGCCCTCGAACAGGGTGGCGAAGCGGGTCGGCACGCGGATATTGCTGACAATGCCCTGCAGGGCGGCCACATCGCGCTTCGCCCCGATCTGCCAGCGGCATGCGCCTTCGAGCCAGTCAGGCCCCGGCAGCGTATCGAGCCTGAGGCCGGCCGGAATCTCCCCGGCCCGCGCCTCGCCGATCATGCCGATCGAGCCGTCCTCGGCCGCATAGCCATCCTGTTCCAGCATCCGCATCACGGCGGGGCGGACCAGCGGCGAGAGCCGGATCGAGGGCGGAAGCCCGGCCGCATTGTAGAGGCACTCGATATGCCGCAGCGTCTCGGAATCGAGATTGCTGGCCGGCTTGACGCAGCAGGCCGAATTCGCGCGGCCGGAATAGCCGCCGGCGAAGCGGCAGAGCCAGTCCCCGACCAGCACGGTCTGGTGGCTCGGCCAGCAATTGATCAGACGCTCCTCGCAGGCCTGCACATCGCCGAGGCCGCCGAACAGGGCTGCGCTCATGCCCGGCCTCCCGGCTTGCGCGGCACGGGGCGCCAGTCCGGCGGGGCCATCTCGAACCCGTCGAAGGTGAAGCCCGGCGCGACGGTGCAGCCGACCAGCGTCCACGCCCCGAGGGAGGTCGCGCTCTGCCAATGGCCTTTCGGCACGATGATCTGCGGCCGCTGGCCGGCTTCCAGCACCGGGCCGAGATGCTGCGCCATGGCATCATGGCCGTTCGGGCTGATGGTGATGACCATCGGCGCGCCGGCATAGTAATGCCAGATCTCGGCCGCATCGACGCGGTGCCATTCCGACACTTCCCCCGCCTCGAGCAGGTAATAGATCGCCGTCCCCACCGACCGCCCGGCGGCATCGGCCTCGGGATCGCGGAAGGTCTCGCGGAAATGCCCGCCTTCCGGATGGGGCTGCAGTCCGAGCCGGGCGATGATCTCGCGCGCCGGCAACGCGGTCGACAGGGACGCCGTCATCTCCATGGCCATGCCCTGTATCTCAGAACCGGTTCTTGGCATCGCGCAGGGCCGAGAATTCCGCGAGGTCCTTCGCCCGGACGAACAGGTTCGTCGCCCGTTCCGCACCGATCGTCGTCGGCAGTGTGAATTCCCCTGCCGCGCGCTGGGCCTCGATCCGGGCCAGCCGTGCGGCAATCGCCTCGTCGGCCGGCGCGACATGGGCGCAGAAACGGGCATTGGAGAGCGTGTATTCGTGGCCGCAATAGACGCGCGTCTCCTCCGGCAGGGCCGCGATGCGCATCACCGAGGCATGCAGCTTCTCGATGGTCGAACTGATCACCCGTCCGCAGCCCATGGCAAAGAGCACATCGCCGGCAAAGAACACGCCCGCCCCCGCAAAATGATAGGCGATATGGTCCTCGCAATGGCCGGGCACATGCCAGACCGCCGCCTTCAGCGCACCGACCTCGACCGCATCGCCCTCGCCGACATAGCGATAGGCCTGCGGCACCGCCTCGCGTGCCAGCACCGGGGCGATCACCATGGCGCCATGCGTGGCGACGAGCGCGGGGATGCCCTCGATATGGTCGGCATGCTGGTGCGTGACGAGGATCAGATCGAGCGTCCAGCCCCGCCGCTTCAGCGCGGCCTCGATCGCGCCGGCATCCGGGGCGTCGATCGCCGCGACCTTGCCCGTGGCAGGGTCACGGATCAGGACGCCGTAATTGTCCGACCGGCACAGAAACAGTTCGATATCCACGCGTCCAATCCCTCATCGACAGCCCCGCCGCGCTCTGGCAATGCTTGGGCGATGCAGCAGCGTCTCCTGATAGCATAAACCATCCGTAACCATGCAACTTGATGTCGTCGATCTGAAATCCTTCTACGGCAGCCCGCTCGGCGGGGTTGCGCGGGATATGGTGCTGCGCGGGATCCGGCAGCGCTGGGAGGATCTTTCCGGGCTGGCCCTGCTCGGGCTCGGCTATGCGACACCCTATCTCGATACGCTCCGCACCGGCACCGAACGCACCATTGCTTTCATGCCCGCCCGGCAGGGCATCATCGCCTGGCCGCCGGGCCAGCTCTCGGCGGTCAGCCTTGTCGAGGGCACCGACCTGCCCCTGCGCGACCAGGTGGTGGACCGCGTGCTGATGATCCATGCGCTGGAAACCTCGGATGATCCCGCCGCGCTGATGGGCGAGATCTGGCGGATCCTCGCCCCGGGCGGCCATGTCATGCTGGTGGTGCCGAATCGCCGCGGCCCCTGGGCCCGCGTCGACACCACGCCCTTCGGCCATGGCCAGCCCTTCTCGAAGCGGCAGGTGACCGAATTGCTGCGCCAAGCCCTGTTCACGCCGACCCATTGGGACGAGGCCCTGTTCGTGCCGCCGATTCCGCGCGGCTTCTTCCTGCGCACGGCGCTCGCGTGGGAGCGGCTGGGCGCCAGCCTGCCGCTGCCCTTCGGCGGGGTCTATCTTGTCGAGGCGACCAAGCAGGTCTATCGCCCCGCCCTTTCCGGGCGGGCCGCGCGGGTGCGCGGGCTGCTCCAGCCGATCCTCGTGCCCAGCGGTGGCACGGCGGCGGGCAGGGGATGAAACGGGGCTAGGTCCGGTCGCCCTGCCGGGCGAGCCAGAAGATCCCCTGTTCGCCCATCATGTTCCAGAACCACCACGGCATCTTCACGCCCACCGGCTTGCCGGCGGCATCGAGCGCATCCGCCCGGACAATCCGCGCCTGCAGCTCATCGGCCAGCGCGACGAAATCGCGGATCGTGCAGAAATGGATATTCGGCGTGTTGTACCAGGTGTCGGGCAGGTTTTCCGTCACCGGCATGCGGCCGTTGAACATCAGATGGGTGCGGATGCGCCAATGCCCGAAATTCGGGAAGGAGACGATGGCGTTCCGCCCGATCCGGAGCATCTGCTCGAGCACGATCTTCGGGTTGCGCGTCGCCTGGATCGTCTGCGACAGGATCACGTAGTCGAAGCAATCATCCGGGTAATCGGCAAGGTCGGTATCGGCATCGCCCTGGATCACCGCCAGCCCCTTGGCAACGCAGGCCGCGACACCCCCGCGCGAGATCTCGATGCCGCGCGCATCGACCTGCTTGTGCTGCGCGAGGAAGGCCAGCAACTCGCCATCGCCGCAGCCGACATCCAGCACCCGCGTGCCGGGCCGGACCATCTCGGAAACGAGGCGGTAATCGGAACGCAGGGCTTCGCTGCTCATGCCGCGCCTCCGGGAATGCCGCGTGCGGTCGCGGCCGCGTTGAGGAAGCCGCGCGTCGTCGCGAAGAGATTGGGCTCCTCGAGCAGGAAGGCGTCATGGCCCTTGTCGCTCTCGATCTCGACGAACGAGACCGAGGCCCCGGCGGCGTTGAGCGCATGCACGATCTGCCGGCTGTCGGTGGTCGGGAACAGCCAGTCCGAGGTGAAGGAGACGAGACAGAACCGCGTCCGCGTGTTGCGGAAGGCGGCGCCGAGCGAGCCGCCATTATCGGCCGCGAGGTCGAAATAATCCATCGCCCGGGTCAGGTAGAGATAGGAATTCGCGTCGAAGCGCTCGACAAACGAGATCCCCTGATGGCGCAGGTAGGATTCGACCTGGAAATCCGCATCGAAGGAGAAGGTCGGCGCCTCGCGATCCTGCAGCTTGCGGCCGAATTTCCGCTGCAGGGCCGGCTCGGAGAGATAGGTGATATGGGCCGCCATCCGCGCGACGGCGAGGCCCTTGACCGGGCGTGCGCCCTCCTGCTGGTAGCGGCCGCGCCGCCATTCCGGATCGGCCATCACCGCCTGCCGGCCCACCTCGTGGAAGGCAATGTTCTGCGCCGAATGCTTGGCAGCCGAAGCGATCGGCATCGCCGCGAACACGCGGCCAGGGAAAAGCGACGCCCAGGCCAGCACCTGCATCCCGCCCATCGAGCCGCCGACCACGGCGAGCAGCGTCTCGATGCCGAGATGGTCGATCAGCCGCGCCTGCGCCCGCACCATGTCGGAGATGGTCAGCACGGGAAAGGCGGTGGCGAAGGCCTCGCCGGTCTTCGGATCGGTCGAGGCCGGGCCGGACGAGCCCATGCAGCCGCCGATCACGTTCGAGCAGATGACGAAGAACCGGTCGGTATCGATCGGTTTGCCCGGGCCGACCATGGAAATCCACCAGCCGGCCTTGCCGGTGACGGGGTGGACATTGGCGACATGCTGGTCGCCCGTCAGCGCATGGCAGATCAGGATGGCATTCGTCCGGGCGGCATTGAGCGTGCCATAGGTCTGGTAGGCGATCTGCACCGGCGCGAGGCTGGCCCCGGATTCGAGCACCAGCGGCTCGTCCGCGGCAAGGCGCAGGACGAGGGAATGCGGGTCATCCGCTTCATGGTGGCGCTGGTTCATGCGCGTTCTGTCCTGCTCCCGCCGCCGGAGAATTCGATTTTCCGGACCATTCCTGTTTAAAGGATAATATCGTTCGAATAAACGAACAAGAGGAAAGCCGGCTTCCCTCGCATTGCCCGCCCGCTTGCTCTGCCGGCAACAGAGGCCTTATGCAAGATGCGAGGCCGGAACACGGCCGGGAAGGACAGGAAGGTCATGTCTGCAGCAGCCCCGCCGCTCGCCCATCTGCGCCAGGAGATCGACCGGATCGACGCGACGATCCATGCCGCGCTTGTCGAGCGCGGCGAGATTGTCGGGCAGGTGATCGCGGCCAAGAACGCCGCCGGCGATACCGGCTCGGCCTTCCGCCCGGACCGCGAGGCCGACCTGATGCGCCGCATCGTGCTGAAATCGCCGGGGCGATGGCCGGTCGACGCGCCGGAAAACATCTGGCGCGTCATCGTCGCCACCTCCACATGGACGCAGGTTCCCTACCGCGTCCATGCCGATCTCTCCGGCGGGGACGTGGCGATCCGCGAGAGCATGCGCTTCCATTTCGGCTTCACCGTGCCCTTCGTGCCGGCGGAGGATTCCCGCGCCGTCATCGCGGCGGTGGCGGCCTCGCTCGGCGATCTCGGCATGTTCCGGATCGACCAGTCCGCCACGCTCGGCGCCTGGTGGAAGGGGCTGGAACACCCCGCCGCGCCGAAGATCATCGCCCGCCTGCCCTTCGCGGAGCGGCCGGACCACCCGGTCGGGCTGCCGGTCTTCGTCATCGCGCGGCCGCAGAAGGAAGGCCTCGCCCGCGAGACCGTGCTGGCTTCGGTCCGGGCGGAACGCTGGCGCCAGCCAGCCCTCGAGGCCCTTGCCACGCTCGGGGCGGAGCTGGTCGCCTCGGCCGGCGATGCGAACGGCGCCAATCTTTTGATCGCCCATCCGGCGGAACTCTCCGCTCAAGGATTGACGGACGCGCTGGAAGGGGCGAAATGCGCGCCGTCGCGCTATATCGAGATCGGCTGCCATGCCCGGCGCTTTCGCCTCGGCAGCGGGTCCTGATCCGGCGCATCCTGGAAGGAGTTGAGGCCGTGACCGCTGTTCCCAAGCCCCGCGAGAGCATTCTCCAGATCGAGGCCTATGTGCCCGGCAAGAGCAAGGCCCCGGCCGGCGTGAAGCTGCACAAGCTTTCGAGCAACGAGACGCCGCTCGGCCCCAGCCCCCGCGCCATCGAGGCCTTCCGCGCCGCCGGCGCCGGGCTCGAACTCTATCCCGATGGCAGCGCCGAGAAGTTGCGCCAGGCGATTGCGGCGCGCTACGGTCTCGATGCCGGCCGCATCCTCTGCGGTGCCGGCTCGGACGAACTGCTTTCGCTCCTCGCCTATGGCTATCTCAACCCCGGCGACGAGGCGATCTATTCGGAATACGGCTTCCTGGTCTACCGCATCGCCACGCTGGCCGCGGGCGCGACCCCCGTGGTCGCGAAGGAGAAGGACCACACCGCCGATGTCGATGCCATCCTCGCTTCGGTGACACCGAAGACGCGGATGATCTTCCTCGCCAACCCGAACAACCCGACGGGCACCTACCTGCCGTTCGACGAGGTGAAGCGCCTGCATGCCGGCCTGCGTGGCGATATCCTGCTCGTGCTCGATGCCGCCTATGCCGAATATGTCCGCCGGAACGACTATGCCTCCGGGCTCGAACTGGTCGCCACCAGCCAGAACGTGGTGATGACGCGGACCTTCTCGAAGATCCACGGCCTCGCCAACCTGCGCATCGGCTGGCTCTATGGCCCGCCGGCCATTGTCGACGTGCTGAACCGCATCCGCGGCCCGTTCAACATGAACGGCCCGGCCATCGCGGCCGGCGTGGCGGCGATGGAGGATACGGCCCACGAGGACAAGGCCGTGGCCCATAACAACCTCTGGCTCGGCAAGATGACCACGGCGCTGGAAAGCCTCGGACTCGGCGTGACGCCGTCAGTCGGGAATTTCGTGCTGGTGCATTTTCCGAAGGAAGCCGGCAAGCGCGCGGCCGAGGCCGATGCCTACCTCACCGAGCGCGGCATCATCCTGCGCCGGATGGACGCCTATGGCATGCCCGGCGCCCTCCGCCTGACGATCGGCAACGAGGAGGCGAACCGCGCCGTCGTGGCGGCTCTCGCCGGCTTCCTCGGCAAGGACGCCGCGAAAGCCCTGTCATGACGGCTCCGGTGACGAGCCTGCCCTTCGAGCGCGTCGGCATTGTCGGGCTCGGGTTGATCGGCTCCTCGATCGCCCGCGCCTTGCGCAAGTCGGGCAGCGCGCGGGCCATCGTCGCGATCGACCGGGACGAGGCCGTGCAGGCCCGCGTCTCCGCGCTCGGCATCGCCGACAGCGTGACCGGGGATGCGGCAGCGGGCGTCGCCGGCTGCGACCTCGTGATCCTCTGCGTGCCGGTCATGGCCAATGCGGCGATTGCCGAACAGATCGGCCCGCATCTCGCGCCCGGCGCCATCGTCTCGGATGTCGGCTCGGTCAAGGGCGCGGTCGTGCGCGATATCGCCCCCCACCTTGCCGAGGGCGTGCATTTCGTCCCCGCCCACCCCGTCGCTGGCACCGAGCATTCCGGCCCCGATGCCGGTTTCGCCGAACTCTTCGCCAATCGCTGGTCGATCCTCACCCCGCCGGCCGGCACCGATCCGGCGGCGGTCGAGCGGGTGCGCGCGCTCTGGAGCGCCTTCGGTTCGAATGTCGAGATCATGACGCCGGAACACCATGACCTGGTGCTGGCCATCACCTCGCATGTGCCGCATCTCATCGCCTACAACATCGTCGGCACCGCAGCCGACATGGAGACGGTGACCGAGAGCGAGGTCATCAAGTTCTCGGCCGGCGGTTTCCGCGACTTCACCCGCATCGCCGCCTCGGACCCGACCATGTGGCGCGACGTGTTCCTGACCAACAAGGATGCGGTGCTGGAAATGCTCGGCCGCTTCAACGAGGATCTCGCCGCGCTCCAGCGCATGATCCGCTGGGGCGACGGCGAGGGCCTGCACGCCCTGTTCACGCGCACCCGGGCGATCCGGCGCGGCATCATCGCCTCCGGGCAGGAAACCGCGGCGCCGGATTTCGGCCGCCATGCCGGGCTCTCGGCCCCGAAGGAGCCGGGCGCCTGAGGCCGGCCCGGCTCAGTAGAGTGGCGCCAGCTCGGCAATCGGGAACGGGCCGAACCGCATCCGCCCGCGTTCGAGGCTGAGCGCGATCGGCATGCCCTGCCCGCCACTGAGCCGGCCGAGCAGCCCGCCCATATCCACCCCGCCGCGGCGGGTGAGCGAGCCGAGCAGCCCGTCAAGCCCGCGCGCGCGGCCCTGCAGGTTGCCTTCCGGCCGCCTTGCCTCGTCGAGGCCGATCTCGCCGGCGAGGTCGATCACCGCCGGCCCCTTGCTGGCCTTCAGCACGATCACGCGGGCCTTGTGCCCGCCGAGCCGCCAGGCCTCCAGCACATCCTGGAACCGGGCGCGCGGATCGGGCAGCAGGCCCGGCGCCGTGGCCTGGAATTCCATCCGGATCGGATCCTTCGTACCGGCGAGGTGGTCGAGCGGGGCGAAGGTCAGGTCCTGCACCAGCGCGACGAGATCGGTGCCTGCCACCGTGCCGGGCGAACGGCGCATATGGAGGTCGATGCTCTTGGCCAGGGCCCTTATGTCGAGATTCTGGGGTGCACCGGCCGCGAGCGTCGGGCCGACAATCTCCACCGAGGCCTCGGTGATGCTCTCGGCACCGGCCCGCAGGCTCGCGCGGGCGGACGTCCAGCCGATCTCCATCATGCCGGCCTCACCCTCCCGCGCCACGAAAGGCGCGCCGAGGATGGCGATGAAATGCCCCGGCGAGAGGATCCGGGCGTGGAGCGAGAGCGAGCCGAGCCTTCCCTCGCGCCGCAGGCCATCCGGCTCGACGGTGACAAGCCGCGGCTCGCTGCAGGAAATCACGATCCGGAAGGGATAGCCGCCGATCGAGCGATTCGGGCAGACCCATTCCCGCCCGCGCTCGCCCTCGCGGGCAATGAACGCTTCGGCAATCGCCTCGGCGCGGTTGGCACTGAAGAACCAGATTCCGGTCCAGATCAGGCAGAGAACGGCCAGGCCGATGAAGGGAAGGTGGAGACCCGCACGGAAACGCTTTGATTCCCCGGGCGGGACGATATGTTCGGCCATGTCTTGATCCTGTTCCGGTAAACCCGTCCTGCTGCACCGTCAGGGCCGGCCAGCCGGCTCCACCGCCTGAAACCCGATATCGTGTCGTACGCAAATTCGTCAATCGCCTCCGGGATCGCCGGCCGGGACCTCTGGGTCTTCGGCTATGGCTCGCTGATGTGGCGCCCCGGCTTCACCCATGTGGAACGCATTCCCGCCCTGCTGCGTGGCGCCCATCGCGCGCTCTGCGTCTATTCGGTGCGGCATCGCGGCACGGTGGAGGCGCCCGGCCTCGTGCTCGGGCTCGACCATGGCGGCGCCTGCCAGGGCATTGCCTTCCGCGTGCCCGCCGCCGAGGTCGAGGCAACCTATGCCTATCTGACCGAGCGCGAGCAGCTCAACAAGGTCTATCGCGAGGTGTTCCGCCCGATCCGCCTCGCCGATGGCCGGCAGGTGAAGGCGCTCGCCTATCTGGTGGACCGCAAGCACCCGCAATATGCCCGCGGGCTCGATCATGCCCGCCTGCTCGAACTCGTCCTGCAGGGCCATGGCCAGTCCGGCTCCTGCCGGGACTATGTGCTGAACACCCTTGCCTCGATCGAGGAACTGGGCATCCGCGATCACGCGCTCGGCTGGCTGGGCGAGGCGCTCCGGTCGGACCCGCTGGTCGGCGCATAGCCGGCCTCGGCGAGAAGGCGGTTGGTATTGTCCTCGATCGCCGTCTTCAGCCGCTCGAAGAACACTTCCGGCGGCAGCCCGGCCGGGATCGGCTCGAGATATTCCACGATGATCCGCCGGGGAAAATGCAGGAACGTGTTGCGCGGCCAGGCGAGGCCCGAGGTCAGCGCCACCGGCAGGCAGGGCACGTTCAGCTGGGCATACATCCGCGCCACGCCGAACTTGTAGTCCGGCGGCGCACCGACCTTCGTCCGCGTGCCTTCCGGGAAGATCATGATCTGCGCGCCGCGGGCCACCGCCTCGCGGGCATGGGCCTGCATCTTCGCCAGGGCCTGCTGGCGCTGCCCGCGATCGATCGGGATCTGCTTGGCCTTCAGCAGGTGCCAGCCGAACAGCGGCAGGCGCAGCAATTCGCGCTTCAGGATATAGGTGGGATAGGGCACATGCAGCAGCAGGCCCATCGTTTCCCATGCGCTCTGGTGCTTGGCCGCGAGGATGAACGAGCCCTTCGGCACCCGCTCGATCCCCCGGAACTCGAACCGTGCCCCGGTGGTCAGGGCATGGAGCCACAGGGCCCCGCGCGCCCAGCCCCGCGCCACCATCATGATCGCCCCGGTGGGAAACGGCCAGGTGCCGATGGCCACGATGAACCAGAACGCGCAGTAGGGGTAGAAGAGCAGGTTGAACAGGACGGAGCGGAACAGGATCAACGGCACGGAGGAACCCCGGATGGGAGGAAGGCGGCAGGCGCCGGCGACCTTCCTGCCCCATTTGCCGCCTCCCCGGCAAGGGATTCGCGTCACGAACGCCCGGGCAGCCCGACGAGAATGCGCATCCGCGCGGCGGAATATTTGACGAATTCGAGCAGGAGGATGCGCGTCAGCACCGGCTCCTGCCACCAGCGGTTGATGCGGGACGCCTCCGGCACGACCGGATAGACCTGCAGCGCCACGCCGGGCATGGCCGCCGCGAATTCAAGCTGCGCCCGCGGCACATGATAGCTGGCAGTCACCAGGATCAGCGAGGTGAAGCCATGCCTCTGCACCCAGTCCCGCGTCTCGATGGCATTGCCATAGGTGTTGCGCGCGCGGAAATCGAGGTCGATGCAGCAGGCGAACAGGGCATCCCGGCCCGGCCATTGCCGTTTCAGCGTTTCGGCCCGCGTCTGCGCATTGACCCCGGAAATGAAGAGCCGCCGGCCGAGCTGGCGTTCGAGCAGGAGGAGCCCGTCGAGAATGCGATCGGCCCCGCCGGTCAGCACCACGATGCCCTCTGCCGGCCGCAGGGCCACCGGTTCGCGCCGCTCGAGCCGTGCCGCGAAAAGGACGGTGCCGAGAACGAGGAGAACGAGGGCCAGCAAGGCGAGGCGGAAGGTCCAGCGGGCCAGCCCGGCCAGAAGGCGCCACGGCGCTTCCGGACCGGGCGCCCTCATTCCTGCCCCTCGAGCGTCCGGTAGACCGTGACGCGCGAGACGATCGCCGTCACCGCCGAAACGACGATCCCGATCAGCAGCACCGAGACATAGCCGCCCATCGGCAGGCTGAACCGCCCGAACAGCGCCTCCACCTGCTCTGCGCCGGGGGTGGAGGCGAAGCGCTCGGACGAGAGCGAGATGAAGAGGTAGAAAAATACCGCCAGCAGCCCGCCGGCCATCCCGCCCCGGAGGCCGAGCCGCAGGAAATGGCGCTGGAATTCGCGCGCGATGTACCGGTCCTCTGCCCCGACGAGATGCAGCACGTCGATGATATGCGCCGTTCCGGCCATGGCGCCGCGCGTGGCGAAGGCCACGGCGAGGCCGGTCGCCACCAGCACCAGCGCGAGGATGACGAGCCCGATCACCACGAGGGAATCCGCCATCAGCTTGAGCCGGCCGAGCCAGAGGCGGTGGTCATCGAGCCCCGCATTCGGCACCCGTTCGGCAAGGGCAGCCTTGAGCGCGGCGAAATCCGGCGTCGCGCCCGAGGCGAGCTTGAGCACGATCAGCCGCGGCACCGGCAGTTCCGAAAGGTCGAGCCCGGCGCCGAGCCAGGGTTCGAGCAGCTTCTCCGCCTCGCTCCGCGCGAAGATCCGCACCGCCTCGATGCCGCGCGTCCGGCGGGCGATGTCTGCCGCTTCGCGCAGGTCGGCCTCGATATCGCGCCCCGGCAGCGGCCGGACCTGCACCGTGACCTCGCGCGAGAGATCGTTCGACCAGCCGCGCGAGGCATCGGCGATGAGATGGACGGCCCCGGCCGTGACGCCGGCGAGGAAAGTCATGATGACGATGACGAGTACCAGCGCGCGCCCGGCAATCGAGCGGGCCGGCAGGACGGGGGACAGCGCCTCGCCCCGGCCGGGCGCGCTGAACAGGGCCGTGGCCTGCCGGCGCAGCACCTCCAGCCCCCGCCCGAAACCGGGTGAGGGGACCTCGCCCGCTCTGCTTTCCGGTTCGGCGCTCATCGCTCAATCATAGATGTGCAGGTGGCCCTCGGCGAGGACCATTCGCCGGGCATCCACCAGATCCATCAATTGCAGGTCATGCGTCGCCAGCACGATGGCGGTGCCGGTGCGGTTCAGCTCGATGAACAGCCGCAGCAGCCGGCGCGCCAGCGAGGGATCGACATTCCCCGTCGGCTCGTCGGCCAGCAGCATCTGCGGCTGCACGATCAGCGCCCGGGCAATGGCCGCGCGCTGTTTCTCCCCGCCCGACAGGATGACGGGGGGCACATGCATCCGGTCGCCCAGGCCGACCCATTTGAGCAGCTCGATCACCTCGGCCCGGTAGCTCGCCTCCTCGCGCCCCTGCACCACCAGCGGCAGCGCCACGTTCTCGTAGGTCGTCAGGTGGTCGAGCAGGCGGAAATCCTGGAAGACGATCCCGATCCGCCGCCGGAGCCGCGCGAGTTCCGCCTTGTCGATCGCATGGACGGCATTGCCGAACAGCGTCACGCGGCCGCGGGTGGGTTTCAGCGTCTGCAGGATGAGCTTCAGCAGCGTGGTCTTGCCCGCGCCGGACGGGCCGGTCAGGAACTGGAACGAATGCGACGGGATCGAGAAGGAGAGGTCGCGCAGGATTTCCGGCCCGATCCCGTAGCGGAGGCCGACATTCTCGAATCGGACAAGCTCCAGCGATTCGGACGAATCCCCGGGATTCTGTGCCGGATTCGGCCCGGAATCGATGTTCTGGACCACGGTTTTACCTGCCCTTAACGCTCATCAGCGAGGAATAGCAGGGGGGAGCACATCCCGTGAACCCCCCAGTTCATGCGCGAGCCTCACAATCCCATGGCGTTGATCCGCTGTCCCCAATGCGACACCCTCCATGATCTGGAAGGCTCGTTCTTCGCCAACGGCCCCCGCAAGGTCCGCTGTGCCGAATGCCGCCTTGTCTGGGAAGCCTCGGATCCGGATTCGCCGCAGAAGCGCACGATCATCCCGTCGCTCGACCTGAAGGTCAATCCGCCGGAAATCCGCGCCGCCGCAGCAGCGGGCGAACCCGAGGCCATACCCGCCGCCGGAGCGGCACCGGCACTCGACCAGGCCGCCATCGACGCCATGGATTTCGGGCTTCCCGCCGAGAACCCCGCCGAGGAGCGGGCAATCTCGCCCGAGGAACTCGAGGCCCTGTTCGCGGAGGAGGCCAGCCCCGCCGCGGCCTCTCCGGAACCGGCGGACACGGCACCGGCTGCCGCGAAGGACCGGCCCGCCGGTTCCGACGAGCCGATCCGCGTCCCGGAAGAGCTGGCCGAAAGGCTGGCCCCCGCCGCCGTGGAAGACGAGCCCGATCGCCGGGCCAACCGGCGCAGCCGCCGGCTCGCTGCGGCAGATGCCCATCACCGCCACGAAGCGAAGGCGGCAGGCCGCACCTCCCTGACCGGCATCGTGCTGGCGGCCGGAATCGGCTCGCTCGCCATGCTCGGCATCCTCCGGCACGAGACCGTGCGCCTCTTCCCGCAGACGGCGCCGCTCTTCGCGGCCATCGGCCTCGGCGTGAAGGCGCATCAGCTCGATATCGACAATGTCCGCTCGCGCCTTTCGCGCGAGAACGGGCTCGAGACGCTGGAAGTCACCGGCACCATCGCCAACCTGTCGAAATCCGTCCAGAAGATCCCGGTCATGCGGCTCTCGATCCGCTCGACCAGCGGCCAGGAAATCTACGTCTGGACGGCCACGGCCGACCAGCCCGAACTCGCGCCCGGGGAGACCACCACCTTCCGCCGCCGGCTGGCCAGCCCGCCCGCCGATTCGCATTCGGTGATGGTGCGTTTTGTTGCGAAAGACGATATCGTCGCCGCAATCCGCTGATCGCCGGCGGCCCGCATTCTCATCACCGAGGTCTTCTTGTCCGCGACTCCCCTTTCTCCCGGCACCGTGCTGGCCGGTGACGACGACCACCTGATCCATGTCCTGTTTGACGAGGCCGCCATCAGCCGGCGGATCGAAGCCCTCGCCGCGGAAATCCGCGATGCCGAGCCCCGCGAATTGCTGGTCATCGCGATCCTGCGCGGCTCTTTCATCTTCGCGGCCGATCTCGTCCGCGCGCTGCACCGTGTCGGCATGGCGCCGAGCGTGGAATTCATGCAGCTCGCCAGCTACCATTCCGGCATGGCCTCGTCGGGCCAGGTCACCGTCATCAAGGATATCGACAACCAGGTCACCGACCGGGACGTCCTGCTGATCGACGACATCCTCGAATCCGGCCGCACCCTCGCCTTCGCGAAGGATCTCCTCTCCGCGCGCGGCGCCCGCCGGGTCATGGCGGCGGTGCTCATCGAGAAGCCCGTGCCGCGTGCCGTGCAGTTCACCGCCGATTTCGTCGGCTTCCAGGCGCCGGACAAGTTCCTTGTCGGCTACGGCATGGACGTGGCCCACAAGTTCCGCGAATTGCCGTTCGTCGGCATGGTCGAACCCCGCAACTGACCGGAGGCGATGCCATGGCCCGGATCCTGCTGGTCGATGACGAACCCTCCGTCCGGGCGCCGCTGGTCCGCGCGCTTCAGCTCGACGGGCACCACGTGGCCGAGGCCACGGATGGTGCGGATGCGCTCGACAAGCTCGGCCATGCCGATATCGGCTTCGACCTGATGATCTCGGACATCCGCATGCCGGTCATGGACGGGATCGCCCTCACGCTCAGCGTTGCGGCCGAGTGTCCCGGCTTCCCCATCGTGCTGATGACCGGCTATGCCGAGCAGCGCGAGCGTGCCCGGGAGCTTGAAGGGCTGGTCGAGGACGTGCTGACCAAGCCCTTCCCGCTGGCGGAGTTCCGGGCCGCCATCCGCACTGTGCTGGAACGGCGCGGCCTCGGCGGCTGATCACGCGCCGGGGTTGAGGATCACGATCCCCGCATTGAGCGCGGCGGCGAAGGCGACCCAGGCGAGATAGGGATAGAGCGCGAAGGCGGCCGCCCGGTCGAGCGGCTTGAAGACGCGGATTGTCACGGCAATCGACACGAAGAGCAGGCCCACCGCCACCAGCCCGAGCACCGGCGATCGCTGGCCGAAAAATGCCCAGGACCAGCCGACATTGAAGACGAGCTGGATGAAGAAGGCGAGAATCGCCCTGCCCTTGGGCCCCTGTTCCGGCCGCGCGCGCAGGATGCGCCAGAAGGCCATGGCCATCAGCGCGAAGAGGAAGGTCCAGGCGATCGGGAAGGCCAGGTTCGGCGGCGTGAAGAACGGCTTCACCAGCTGCGGATACCAGCTGATCAGCGCCCCGGCCGTCAGATAGGAGCCGAGCATGCTGGCCATCACCGGCGGCACGAGGGCCACCGGCAGCAGCAGCGCGCTGCGGGCGCTCAGCGCCGGGTGGAGATGCGGATCGCGCATGGGAAACCTTTCGCAGTCGGGATGCCTCGCGGCTTTACCCTACCGGCGCGTGGCAAGGAAGACACCAAACGCCGCAACCGCCATGAACACCACCTGCACCGGCGTCAGCGTCTCGCCGAACATCGCATAGGCCTGCAGCGCGGCGGTCGGCGGGATGAGATAGATCAGCGCCGCCACGCGGCTGACCGCGCCCCGCCGGATCATCAGGAGCATCAGCCCGATCGCGCCGATCGAGAGCACGACGACCGACCAGGCCATCGCCGCCCAGGTTTCGAGGCGCATCTCGAACCGCATCGGTTCAAGCAGGATCGCGAATGGCAGGACGGCGAGGCAGGCGCCGACATATTGCAACACCGTGGTGGTGCGCAAGTCGCCCGAGGCTACGAAATGCTTCTGGTAGTAGGTGCCGGCCGTAACCGCGACCATGGAGCCGATATTGATCGCCACCGCGAGGCCGAGCCCGGAAAGGCCGGCCACGGAAACGCCGCCGAGTTTGGGCGCGATCACGCCCAGCACCCCGGCAAACCCGATCACGATGCCGGCGAGGTTGATGGGCAGCAGCTTCTCGCCCATCGTCCGGGCGAGGGCGGCGGTGAGCAGCGGCTGGACCGCCGCGATCAGCGCCGAGACGCCGGCCGGCAGGCCCTGGCTGATCGCCCACCACACGCCGCCGAGATAGATGGCATGCAGCAGCACGCCGCTGATCGCGGCGTGGATCCGCGTCCGCCGGTCCGGGGGCCAGGGCGCGCCGGTCGCCCAGGCCAGCAGCGCGATGACGGCGGCCGCCAGCGCGAATCGGATCGCGAGGAAGGTCAACGGGTCGGCGAAGGGCGCGGCGTATTTCGCGACGATCCAGCCGGTTGACCAGATCACGACGAAAAGCGCCGGTGCGAGCACCAGGAGGAACATGGGCATTCCGGGCTGGCCCTGGGCCAGACGAGAGAGGACGCGAGTTGCGCCCTCTCTAATTTAGTTGGCCCCGGAAGACCATGCCTCTCCGTGCAGATCGGATTCGCATCAGTTGAGGCGAACCCCCTTGGGCGGCGGTTCGACGGTGCCGAGCACCGAATCGCCGATCACCAGCCCGGCCGGGCTGGCGGTGACGGAGACCTGCTCGCCATCGCGGATCGACCCGGCCAGCAGCAGCCGCGCCAGCGGATCCTGCAGGCTCTTCTGGATGACGCGCTTGAGCGGCCGCGCCCCATAGGCCGGGTCGTAGCCCTTCTCGGCAAGCCAGGTCCGCGCCTCGGCCGAAAGCGTGATCTCGATCTTCCGCTCGTCCAGCAGCTTGCGCAGCCGGGCGAGCTGGATATCGACAATCGCCGCCATATCCGCGCGCTTGAGGCGCTCGAACAGCACGATCTCGTCGATCCGGTTGAGGAATTCCGGCCGGAAATGCGCGCGCACCATCGCCATCACATCCGCCCGAGCCTCCTCGACGCCCTGGTCCTCGCCGAGATTGACGAGGAACTCGGCCCCGAGATTCGAGGTCATGATGATCAGCGTGTTGCGGAAATCCACCGTGCGGCCCTGCCCGTCGGTCAGGCGGCCGTCATCGAGCACCTGCAGCAGCACGTTGAAAACATCCTGATGCGCTTTCTCGACCTCGTCGAACAGCACGACCTGATAGGGCCGGCGCCGCACCGCCTCGGTCAGCACGCCGCCTTCCTCGTATCCGACATAGCCGGGCGGCGCGCCAATGAGCCGGGCCACGGAATGCTTCTCCATGAACTCGCTCATGTCGATCCGCACCAAGGCCTGGTCGTCGTCGAACAGGAAGGCAGCCAGCGCCTTGGTCAGCTCGGTCTTGCCGACGCCGGTCGGGCCGAGGAACATGAACGAGCCGATCGGCCGGTTCGGGTCCTGCAGCCCGGCCCGCGCCCGGCGCACGGCGGTCGAGACGGCTTCCACCGCCTCTTCCTGCCCGACAACACGGCGGCCGAGTTCGGCCTCCATGCGCAGGAGCTTGTCCTTCTCGCCTTCGAGCATCCGGTCGACCGGAATGCCCGTCCAGCGCGAGACGACCTGTGCCACCATGTCCGGCGTCACCTGCTCGGAAACCAGCGCCCCCTGCTGCTGAGCGCCGGCGGCCTCGATCGCGGCGAGCTTCTTCTCGAGCGCCGGGATGATGCCATAGGCCAGTTCGCCCGCCCGCTGGAACTCGCCCTGGCGCTGCGCCTGGTCGAGGCTGATCCGCGCCTGTTCAAGCTCGCTCTTGAGGCGCTGCGCCTCGCCGAGCTTGTCCTTCTCGGCCTTCCAGGCCGTGGTCAGCGCGGTCGATTTTTCCTCGAGTTCCGCCAGTTCCTGCTCGAGCTTGCCGAGCCGGTCCTTCGAGGCCGCATCGGTTTCCCGGCGCAGGGCCTCCTGCTCGATCCTGAGGCGGATGATCTCGCGATCGATCGAATCGAGTTCCTCGGGCTTGGAATCCACCTGCATGCGCAGCCGCGCCGAAGCCTCGTCGACAAGGTCGATCGCCTTGTCCGGCAGGAACCGGTCCGTGATGTAGCGGTTCGACAGGGTCGCCGCCGCCACCAGCGCCGAATCAGTGATCCGCACACCGTGATGCAGCTCGTATTTCTCCTTCAGCCCGCGCAGGATCGAGATCGCATCCTCGACGGTCGGCTCCGAGACGAAGACCGGCTGGAACCGCCGCGCGAGCGCCGCATCCTTCTCGACATGCTTGCGGTATTCGTCGAGCGTGGTCGCGCCGACGCAATGCAGCTCGCCGCGCGCCAGGGCCGGCTTGAGCAGGTTCGAGGCATCCATCGCGCCATCGGCCTTGCCGGCGCCGACCAGCGTATGCATCTCGTCGATGAAGAGGATGACGCCGCCATCGGCCGCCTGCACTTCCTGCAGCACGCCCTTGAGCCGTTCCTCGAACTCGCCGCGATACTTCGCGCCCGCGATGAGCGAGCCCATGTCGAGCGCCATCAGCGCCTTGTCCTTGAGGCTTTCCGGCACGTCGCCATTGACGATCCGCAGGGCGAGGCCTTCGACAATCGCCGTCTTGCCAACGCCCGGTTCGCCGATCAGCACCGGATTGTTCTTGGTCCGGCGCGACAGGACCTGGATCGTCCGGCGGATTTCCTCGTCGCGGCCGATCACCGGGTCGAGCTTGCCCTCGCGGGCCGCCTCGGTGAGATCGCGGGCGAATTTCTTCAGCGAATCATAGGCATTCTCGGCCGTCGCCGTATCGGCGGTGCGGCCCTTGCGGATCGCCTCGATGGCCGTGTTCAGGCCCTGCGGCGTCACGCCGCCCGCCGCCAGCGCCTTGCCGGCCGGGTTGTCCTTCTCGATCGCCAGCGCGAGGAGGAGCCGCTCCACCGTGACGAAACTGTCCTTGGCCTTCTCCGCCGCCTTTTCGGCCGTCTCGAAGACGCGCGCCAGAGCCGGCGTGAGATAGAGGCCGGAACCGCCCTCGACCTTCGGCATCTTGGCCAACGCCGCCTCGACGGCCCGCCGCACCTCGGCCGAGCGCCCGCCGGCGCGGTCGATCAGCCCGGCCGCAGCGCCCTGCTCGTCATCGAGCAGCGCCTTCAGCAGATGCTCGGGCGCGAATTGCTGGTGTCCCTCGCGGAGCGCGATGGTCTGGGCCGCCTGCAGGAATCCGCGGGCCCTCTCGGTATATTTCTCGGTATTCATGGCTCTTCCCTGACATGAGGCGAAGGGGCAGACCGGGCAGGCCCGGTCCTGGTTCGGCCCCACTTCGTGGCGACCTTGACGGGAATGTAGGTGTTGCCCTAGCGCAACAAAAGGGGGCAGATCAAAGAACCTGCCCGAAGGAGATGACAGGATGCGGATTGCCGCGCTCTACCGCCACCCCGTCAAGGGGCTCAGCCCGGAAAGACTGGATGAAGCGACCTTGGAACCCGGCGCCCATTTCCCGGAAGACCGGATCCTCGCGCTGGAAAACGGCCCGTCCGGGTTCAACCCTGCCGCCGCCGAGCACCTGCCGAAAATGCGCTTCCTGATGCTGATGCGGCAGGAGCGGCTGGCCCGTCTGGAGACGCGCTTCGATTCCGCCAGCCGCCGGCTGACCATCCGTCAGGGCGGCGCCGTGGTGGCCGAAGGCGTGGTCGACACCGCCGAAGGGCGCGCCGCGATCGAGCGCTTCTTCGAGACCTTCTGCGCGGAAGAGCGGCGCGGGCCGATCCGGCTGCTCGTCGCGCCGCCCGGCTTCCGCTTCATGGATTCGCGTTCCGGCTTCGTCTCGATCCTCAATGCGGCGACCATCGCGGAGATCGGCGCAGCGATGGGTCGCGAATCGCTGGATCCGCGGCGGTTCCGCGGCAACATCCTGCTGGAAGGCCTGCAGGCCTTTGCCGAGAATGACTGGGCCGGCCGCATCCTGCGGGTCGGCACGGTCGAACTGGAGATCCTGAAACGGATCGACCGCTGCGCCGCGACCGATGTCGACCCGCGCCTTGGCCGGCGCGACACGCGCATCGTCGAGACTCTGGAACGGCGTTACGGCCATCATGATTGCGGCGTCTATGCGCGCATCCGGACGGGCGGAACGCTCCGTCCGGGAGATGGGGCAAGGCTGGTCGATCAGCCCTGATCGGCGCCCGGCGTCTCGGTCTCGAACGCCTCGTCACCGCCCTCGCGCGGACCGCGGCCACGCCGGCGACGGCGGGTGCGGAACGTCCCGCGCATCTCGTCGGAACCGCCCTCGCCTTCGATCGACGGGGCCGGTTCGCCTTCGGGGGCATCGATCGGGATCGTGCGCGTCGGCGCCGTCAGGAAAGCCGGCAGGACCGGCTGCTCCGCGCCTTCAAGATCGGCCTGCGGCCGGCGCGGGCGGTTCGGGTCGAAGCGCTCGCGGTTGCGATCCCGGTCGCGATCACCGCCCTGGCGGAAATTGCGGTCCTGGTTCCGATCCTGGCGGGGATTGCGGAACGGCCGGTCGTTGCGGTTGTTCTGGCGCGGTTCGCCCTGGCCCTGCGGCGCGTCATCGCCCTCGCCGGCTTCCATCCCCTCGCCGCCCTCGCCGGGGCCGCGCTCCTGGCCGAAACCGGGCTGGCTGCCCTGCTGCGGATTGGTCTGCTGGATCGAACGGTAGGTGAAGCGGTCCGACGCCGTGTCGAAATCGTCATCATCGTCGTCGCGGTCATCGGCGGTGCCGTTCTGCTGCGCGATCTGGGCCTGATGGGCCGCCGCGATGATGCGGTAGTAATGCTCGGCATGCTGGAGATAGTTCTCCGCCATGACCGGATCCCCGGCCACATGGGCATCCCGCGCGAGCTGGGTATATTTCTCGGTGATGTGCTGCGCGGTTCCGCGCACCTTCACATCCGGTCCGTTCGACTCATACGAACGCGTCAACGGGTTGGGGCCACGCCGATTGCGGCCGCGCATGCGCTTGTTCTGTCCTGGTCTCATGAGTGTCTCAGCTGCAAAACCGGATAAACCCGGTGCTCCCCCGGCCCAAATGGGGCCATGCCCCTTGCCACCGGCCCAAAACGACGCTCGCACCGTTTCGCCGGAATTGCGATCCCGCCTCAAGATCCCTGCCTTGGCAGGTCCGGATGTCGGAAAGAATGGCTCTGTGTTCGACCCGCGCGCTCAAAGGGTCGGAACAACCTCGCGCAACTCATCGCTTTCCATCCCCTTAGCGCGCAGGGGCCGGCAACGCAAGCGCTACAAGGATCGCGGCAGGGTCAATCGCGTTCTTTTTCGCGGTCGGGCGGCCGCCCGGCAACCACGCGGTCGATTCCTGCAAGGTCGGCGTGCACGGATACCGCGAGAAAGCCGGCATGGCGCAGCCCTTCGGCCACGGCAGGCGCCTGCCCCGCCCCGACCTCGAGGGCCAGCAGGCCCCCGGGCCTCAGCCGAGCCGGCGCGCCGGCAGTGATCCGCCGGTAGAAATCGAGTCCGTCCGCACCGCCGTCGAGCGCCAGCACCGGATCATGCAGCCGGACTTCCGGATCAAGCCCGGCGAGGTCGCCGGTCGGGATATAGGGCGGGTTGGAGACGATGACGTCAAACATCCCGTCCAGCCCCTCCACCAGATCGCCGGTACGGAACTCGGCCCGCCCGTCCAGCCCGAGCGCGGCGGCATTGAGGCGGGCAGCCTCGACCGCCTCCGCCGCGATGTCGATGCCGAGCCCCGTCGCCTGCGGCAAACGGCTCAGCAGCGCCAGCAGGATCGCGCCGGTCCCGGTGCCGAGATCGAGCAGGCGGAGTGGCTCTCCCCGCTTTCCCCCGGCATCCAGCCAGCCCAGCACGGCATCGACCAGCGTCTCCGTATCCCCCCGAGGATCGAGCGTGGCCGGGTTCAGGCGGAGGTCCAGCCCGTAGAATTCCCGCCGCCCGAGAATGCGTGACAGCGGCATGCGGGCGAGCCGCGCGGCGAGAAAGCGCTCGATCTCCGCACCGGCCTCGCCGACCGGCTCCTCCGACCGCGCGAGCAGGCTGGCAAGGCCGAGGCCGGTGGCGGCAGCCAGCAGCCGCCGCGCCTCGCGCCTTGGCTCGTCGATCCCCGCTTCGGCCAGCCGCACCTCGATCACGGCCTGCGCCGCCGCAAGGCTCAGCCCGGGCGGAAAGGCCGGGCTCATTCGTCGTCGCCGGCCAGCAGCCGCGCCTGATGGTCGGTGATCAAGGCCGAAATCAGCTCGTCCAGCGCGCCGCCCTCGATCACCGCCTCGAGCTTGTACAGGGTGAGGTTGATCCGGTGATCCGTCACCCGCCCCTGCGGAAAATTGTAGGTCCGGATCCGCTCCGACCGGTCGCCCGAGCCGAGCTGGGCCTTCCGGTCAGCCGCACGGGCCGCATCGAGCCGCTGCCGCTCGAGATCGAACAGCCGCGTCCTGAGAATCGACATGGCCCGCGCGCGGTTCTTGTGCTGCGAGCGCTCGTCCTGCACCACGACGACGACGCCACTCGGGATATGGGTGATCCGCACGGCCGATTCGGTCTTGTTGACATGCTGGCCGCCCGCCCCGCCGGCCCGCATCGTGTCGATGCGCAGATCGGCCTCGTTGATCGCCACATCGACCTCCTCGGCCAGCGGCAGCACCGCCACCGTGGCAGCGGAAGTGTGGATCCGGCCGGAAGCCTCGGTATTCGGGACACGTTGGACGCGATGCACGCCCGACTCGAATTTCAGCCGCGCATAGGCCCCTTCGCCATGGATCTCGGCGATGATTTCCTTGTAGCCACCGACCGTGCCCTCGCTCTCGGAGGAAATCTCGACCTTCCAGCCGCGCAATTCGGCATAGCGCGCATACATCCGGAAGAGATCGCCGGCGAACAAGGCGGCCTCGTCGCCCCCGGTGCCGGCCCGCACCTCGAGGATGACGCTTTTCTCGTCGGCCATGTCCCGCGGGAGCAGCGCGATCCGGATCTCCTGCGCCAGCCGGTCACGCTTCTGCTCGAGCTCGGTCTTTTCCTCCAGCGCCAGCGCGCGCATCGCCTCGTCGAGGCTGCCATCCTCCAGCATCACCCGCGCATCGGCGAGTTCCTGCACGATCTGGCGATAGGCACCGATCGCCTCGACAACCGGGCCGAGCTGCGCGGCCTCGCGGCTCAGGGCGATGATCGCCGCCGGCTCGGCCGCCGATTCGAGATCGCGCTGGACCTGGCCATGACGCGACAGAATCGCATCGAGCTTGTCCTCGGGGAGGATGATCTCGGCCATGTCAGGCTAGAACGAGAGATCGTGCGCGGCGGCGAACTCGGCCAGTTCCGCCCTGAGATTCCGGGCGCGGTCGGGCGAATCGAGGCGTTCCTGCACGAAACGCTCGACGGCCTCGAGATCGACCGCCCGGACCAGCGCCTTGATCGGCCCGACATTCGATGGCGACATCGAGAAGGAACGGAAGCCCAGGCCCAGCAGGGCCAGCGCTTCCAGCGGCTTTCCCGCCATCTCGCCGCAGATGCTCGCCGTCTTGCCGGACCGGCGGGCCGCTTCGGCCACCCGGCGCAGCGGCCGCAGGAAGGAGGGATGGAGCGCATCGAACCGGCTGGCGACAAGCGCATTCTCGCGATCCACCGCGAACATGAACTGCATCAGGTCATTCGTGCCGACCGAGACGAAATCCACCCGCTCGAAGACCTGGTCGAGGTCGAAGAGCAGCGACGGCACTTCGAGCATCACACCGAGCTGGACCTGCCTCGGCTGGCTGCGGTTGAGCCGGCGGAGCCGTTCGCGTTCGCGCGCCAGCATGGCCTGCGCCATGTCGAATTCCTCCAGCGTCGCGACCATGGGCAGCATGATGCGGAGGTCACGGTCCTGCGCGGCCCCGAGCAGGGCGCGGAGCTGCGTGCGCAGCAGGGCGGGCCGGTCCAGCCCGATCCGCACGGCGCGCCAGCCGAGCGCCGGGTTCTCCTCGTCGACCTTGCGCAGGTAGGGCAGCACCTTGTCGCCACCGATATCGAGCGTCCGGAAGGTGACGGGCCGCTTGCCGGCAATGTCGATGATCGTCCGGTACAGCGCCTCCTGCGCCTGCGCCCGCGGCAGCGACGGCGCCACCATGAAGAGGATCTCGGTCCGGAACAGCCCGACCCCCACCGCGCCGGTATCGTCGAGATTCGGCAGGTCGACCAGCAGGCCGGCATTCATCTGCAGCTCGATCGGCTGCCCGTCCTTCGAGACGGCCGGCTTGTCGCGCAGGGCGCGGTACTGTTCCTGCCGGCGGGCCCGCAGCCGCGCCTTCTCCGCATAGGCCGCCTCGATATCCGGTTGCGGCCGGACCTGGATCTCGCCCGTCGTGCCGTCGATGATGATCGCATCGCCCGGCTCGACCAGCCCGATGATCCCCTCCGCCTTGCCGACCGTGGGAATGCCAAGCGCCCGCGCGACAATGGCGACATGGCTGGTCGCGCCACCTTCCTCGAGGATCAGCCCGCGCAGGCGCAGGCGCTGGTATTCGAGCAGGGCGGCCGGTCCCATGGCGCGGGCCACGAGGATCGCGTTCTCCGGCAGGTTTTCCGCCGCCAGCGTGAAGGCCGCGCCGGTGAGCTGGTGCAGCAGGCGGTTGGCGAGATCGTCGAGATCATGCAGCCGCTCGCGCAGGTAAGGGTCGGTCTGGCGCAACAGCCGCGCCCGCACATCCGATTGCACGCGCTCCACCGCCGCCTCGGCAGTCAGCCCGGTATGGATGGCTTCCTGCAGCCGGCGGATCCAGCCGCGATCCTGCGCGAACATGCGGAAGGTCTCCAGCACGTCGCGATGTTCGCCGGCATGGCTGAGACCGCCGGAATCCATCAGGTCGTCGATCGAGGCCCGGAGCAGCTCAAGCGCATTCTGCAGGCGCTTGAGTTCGTGGTCAGGATCATCCGCGACGAGATTCTTGATCTCGACCCGGGGCTCATGCAGCACGACATGGCCGAGCCCGACGCCTTCCGCGATCGGCTGGGCCATCAGCGCCAGCGACCGCCGCACCACGGTGCCGCCGCTGCCCGGCCGCGCGAGCGATTCGAGCTCGCCGCCGGCGATCATCTCGGCCAGCACCATCGCCGTGGTCTGCAGCGCCTCGATCTCTTCCTCGGAATAGACGCGGGCCGCGCGGTTCTGCACGACAAGGACGCCGAGCGCGTTGCCGCCGCGCAGGATCGGCACACCGAGGAAGGAGGCGTAGATCTCCTCGCCCGTCTCCGGCTTGTAGGAGAAGGCCGGGTGGCTCTGCGCGTCGGACAGGGCGAGCGGCTGCGCCTCGCGCGCGATCAGGCCGACAAGGCCCTCATCGAGCCGCATCGTGGTGAGATGGACCGCCTCGCGGTTGAGGCCCTCGGTGGCATAGAGCTCGAGCGTGTTGTCAGCGCGGGCGACGTAGACCGAGCAGACCTCGGCCACCATGTTGCTGGCGATCAGGACAACGATGCGGTCCAGCCGGGCCTGGGCATTCGCCGGCTCGCTCATGACCTCGCGCAGGCGCCGCAGCAGCACGCGGGGACCGACGAGCGCGCCTCGCATCAACCGTTATCCTTATGCTCGAGCCCGACAGGGAAACGCGGAATCCGATTATTCCCTGTTCCTGCTACAATGCCGCAGGGCCAGAGCGCAAGTCATGCCTTTTCTGCGTGGGAAAAGCCACAAAGCCGGGCTTTCCCGCCTCCGTCAGGCGGCGTCGAGCCCATAGAGCGAGTGCAGCGTGCGCACGGCCAGCTCGGTATAGGCCACGTCGATCAGCACCGAGAACTTGATCTCGCTGGTGGTGATCGCCCGGATGTTGATGCCGCGCTCGGCCAGCGCCTTGAAGGCCTTGGCGGCGACGCCGGCATGGCTGCGCATGCCGACGCCGATGGCCGAGATCTTGGCCACTTCCTGCGCGCTCTGGACCAGCTTGTAGCCGATCTCGGCCTTGCGCTTCTCGATCACGTCCATCGCCCGGGCATAATCGGCCGAGGGGACGGTGAAGGTGATGTCGGTCGTCGCGCCGTCAGCCGAGACGTTCTGCACGATCATGTCGACCACGATCGATGCCGCGGCCAGCGGCTCGAACACCGCGGCGGCGACGCCCGGCTTGTCGGCCACCTCGCGCAGCGTGATCTGCGCTTCATCCTTCGAATAGGCGATACCCGTGACGACAGGCTGTTCCATGATGTCTTCCTCGGCGCAGATCAGGGTGCCCGGCATCGGCTGGGCGGGATTGTCGAAGCTCGACCGGACGAAGGTCCGGACATTATGCACCATCGCCAGCTCGACCGAGCGGACCTGCAGGACCTTGGCCCCGAGCGAGGCCATTTCCAGCATTTCCTCGAAGGCCACGCGGTCCAGCCGGCGGGCCTTGCTGACGATGCGCGGATCGGTGGTGTAGACGCCGTCCACATCGGTATAGATGTCGCAGCGTTCCGCCCGGAGCGCTGCGGCCAGCGCGACCGCGCTGGTATCGGAGCCGCCGCGGCCAAGCGTCGTCAGCCGGCCCGACGGGGCATGGATGCCCTGGAACCCGGCCACGACGGCAACTTCTCGGTCACGGGCGAAGGACTCGAGGATGCGCGTCCCGTCGATCGCCTTGATCCGGGCCGATCCATGGGCATCGTCGGTCTCGAACGGCACCTGCCAGCCCTGCCAGGACCGGGCCTTGATGCCGATGGCCTGCAGCGCGATGGCGAGAAGCCCTGTCGTCACCTGCTCGCCGCTGGCCACCACCGCGTCATATTCGCGCGGGTCATGCAGCGGCGCGGCCTCCTTGCACCAGGCGACGAGTTCGTTCGTCTTGCCCGACATGGCGGAAACGACGACGGCAACATCATAGCCGGCCTCGATTTCCCGCTTCACATGCTGGGCCACGTTCTTGATGCGCTCGACATTGGCGACGGACGTGCCGCCAAACTTCATGACGAGCCGGGGACGGGATGAGGACACGGGAAACTCGCCTTCGGGATCATGCGGGGGTCAAGACAACCCCCGAGGGTGGAAATTCCGGACCGCGCGCGTATAGAAGGGGGCGGCAGATCGGTCAATCAGGCCTTTCGCCGGACGGAGTTTCCCATGCCTGACCGCGCCGCTTCTGTCGATGCCGGAAATCTCGATCCCGCCGAGATCGGCCGTTTCAACGCGCTGGCCGAGACATGGTGGGACCCCAACGGGCCGATGAAGCCGCTGCACCGGCTGAACCCGACCCGGCTGACCTTCCTGCGCCGTGTGCTCTCGACGCATTTCGGCCGCGACCCGCGCGCGCTGGATGCCTTTTCCGGCCTCCGCCTGCTCGATCTCGGCTGCGGGGCCGGGCTTGTCGCCGAGCCGATGGCGCGGATGGGCTTCGATGTGACCGGCCTTGACCTTGCCGAGGACAATATCCGCATCGCCCGGCAGCATGCCGAGGCGGGCGGCCTTGCCATCGATTACCGCGCCCTGCCGGTCGAGAATCTCGAACCCGAAGCCCCGTTCGACGCCATCACCATGCTCGAGGTGGTCGAGCATGTGCCGGATGTCGAGGCCTTCATGCAGGCGGCGGCACGCCATCTCCGGCCGGGCGGCATCCTCATCGCCTCGACGCTCAACCGCACGCTGAAATCCTGGGGCCTCGCCATTGTTGGCGCGGAATATGTCCTGCGCTGGCTGCCCCGCGGCACGCATGACTGGAAGCGCTTCGTCACGCCGGACGAACTCGACACGCATTTCATGGCGGCCGGGCTTACACCGACCACCCGCAGCGGCATGGTCTTCCAGCCGCTGACGGGGGCGTGGCAGCTCTCGGAGGATTGCGACGTGAACTATCTCGCCGTGGCGGTGAAGCCGGCGGACTGATCAGTTCCGCTCGTCCGGCAGCACGGGAATCGGCAGGACCTCGATTCCCTCCTCATGCAGGGCGGCCGCTTCCTTGACCGACGTGGTGCCGTAGATCGCGCGTTCCTCGGTCTCGCCGTAATGGATCTTGCGCGCTTCCTCGGCAAAACGCGGGCCGACATGCTCGGCATTCGCCTCGATCTGCGCGCGCAGGGCGCGGAGCATCTGCCGGATCTCGGCATCGGGCGCGGCCGGCATGACCATGGGCTGCCCGGTTTCGGCCTGCCCGGCTTCTTCCTTCCGGGTGGCGACGGCCGGGGCCATGATCTGCTTGGAAACACGCGCCGAGTGGCAGGTGGGGCAATTCACCTGCCCTCGCCTGGCCTGCCGGTCGAAGCTCTCGCTGTCGCGGAACCAGCTCTCGAAGGCATGGCCCGCATCGCAGATGAGGGCGTAGCGGATCATTCGGCCGCCTGCTCCGCGACGAATCCCTGCCGCGAGACGGCGATGGCCCGCGCATGTTTCAGCGCCGGGATCCGGGCCCGCGCCTCGCGTACGCGCTCGAGATCAAGCTCAGCCAGGAAGACGCCCGGTGCATCACCGCCCTCGGCCAGGACGCGGCCCCAGGGATCGACGATGATCGAATGGCCATAGCTCTCGCGGCCATCCTCGTGCCGGCCGCCCTGCGCCGCCGAGATCATGTAGGATCCGGTCTCGATCGCCCGGGCGCGCTGGAGCACCTGCCAATGCGCCTCGCCGGTCTGGCGGGTGAAGCAGGCCGGCGCGGTCAGGATGTCCGCGCCCTCCTTCGCCAGCGCGTGGAACAGGGCGGGGAAACGCAGGTCATAGCAGATACCCATGCCGACAAGGGCGCCGGCCGCCGGAGCCAGCACCGCGCAGTCGCCGGGCTGGTAGGTGGCGCTTTCGCGCCAGCTCTCGCCATTGGGCAGGTCCACGTCGAACAGGTGCATCTTGCCGTAGCGCGCGGTGATCTCACCCTCGGCATCGATCAGGAATCCGCGATTGGCCAGCCGGTCGCCCGATTTCACCGCGATCGAGCCGAGATGGAATGACACCTTGAAGCGCCGCGCGAAATCGCGCGCGGCTGCGAGCATCGGATCCTCCTCTTCGGGGCGGACCGCCTCGAACAGCCGCGCGCGGTCGCGTTCGAGAATGTTCGACATTTCCGGCGATTGCAGGAACCGCGCGCCCTGCGCGGCGGCATCGCTGGCAAGGCCGAGGAGATCGTCGATGTTCCGGGCGACATCGCGCCCGGTCCGCATCTGCAGCACGGCGGCGAGAATCCGGCTCATCGGGCCTGCTCCTTTCCGGCCAGAAGCGGATCGAGCCCGCCACGGGCATCGAGCGCATGGAGATCGTCGCAGCCCCCGACATGGAACCCGTCGATGAAGATCTGCGGGACGGTCGACCGGCCATTCGCCTTCTGGGCCATCGCCCGCTGGCCGGCCGGATCGCGCGTGAGGTCGATCTCCCGGAACGTCACGCCCTTCTGCCGCAGCAGGGCCTTGGCAGCATCGCAATACGGGCAATAGGCCTTCGAATAGACAAGGACTTCAGCCATCTCATCCCTCAGGGCAGCGCCTCGGCGCCGGTGACAAGCGAAAAGGTCAGCACATCAATGCGCGCGGCGCCGGCCTTTCGCAAGATATGGGCACAGGCATTCAGTGTTGCACCCGTCGTCCGAACATCGTCGATCACAACCACGCGATGGCCAGCGAGGCGCCGCGCCCCGTCCGGCCCGACGGCGAAGGCGCCGCTGACATTGCCCTGCCGCTCGGTCCGGCGCAGGCCGACCTGCGGCGCGGTGGCGCGGCGGCGGATGAGCGCGTCATCGATCACCGGAAGTCCCGTCAGCCGGCCGATCTCCCGGGCGAGCAACGCCGCCTGGTTGTAGCGCCGGCGCCAGAGCCGCCCGCGATGGAGCGGAACCGGCACCAGCACCGTGGCATCGGCGAGGATCGACCGGCCCGCGGCGGCCATCAGCCGCGCCATGAGCGGCGCAAGGTCGAGCCGCTCGCCGTATTTGAGCCGCGAGACCAGTTGCCGCGCGGCACCGGCATGGCGCAACGCCGCCCGCCCCCGGTCAAAGGCCGGCGGATCGGCCATGGCGGCGGGCGAGAGCATCTCCGCCCCGAAATCCACAGCGAAGGGCGTGCCGAGGCGCTGGCAGACCGGCTCATGGATGAAGGCCATCGTGCACCAGCATGCCGCGCAGAGCCCGCCTGGGTCCGCCGTCGCCGCCTGGCACAGCACGCATTGCGGTGGCAGCAGGAAATCCGCCAGGGAACGGGCACCGCGATGGACAGCGCCCTGCAAAAAGGAAAGAAACGGCATCATCTCTATGCTGTCGCGCCGCAAGCCGACGCCGGTAAAGGATCAAACAATGGCCGCGAGCGTTCCCGAACTCTTTGATCCCGTCAAGGCGGGGCTGGCCCTCGCGCGGGCCCGGCGGCTCGGCGCCGAGACATTCCTGCTCGAACGCAGCGCGGAGGATCTGGTTGATCGCCTCGCGCCGGTTCTCAGGGATTTCGACGGTGGCCTCGATCTCGGCACGCCCGGCGGGTTCCTCGCGGATTGGCTGGCCGGCACCGGCCGGGCGCGGAACCTCACCACCGCCAGTCCGGAAGCGCTGCTCGACGACGGCGGAGTGCCCGGCGATCTGCCGCTGGTCGTCTCGGCCCATGCCCTCCACCGCGTGAACGACCTGCCCGGCCTGCTCGCCCGCATCCGCGCCCTGCTGAAGCCGGACGGCCTGCTGGTCGCAACCTTTCCCGGCGGCGACACGCTGCACGAACTGCGCGAATGCCTGATGACCGCCGAAAGCGAGATCCGCGGCGCCGCGGGGTTGCGGGTCTTTCCGATGGTCGATGTGCGCAGCGCCGGCCAGCTGCTGCAGCGCGCGGGATTCGCGCTGCCGGTGGCCGATCTCGACCGCGTCACCCTGCGCTATGCCACGATGGTTGATCTCCTGCGGGACCTGCGCGCGATGGGCGCCACGGCCCTGCCGCTTCTCCGCCCTGGCCAGCCGCCGCTGACGCGCGCCATTCTCCTGCGGGCAGCCGCGCTTTACGCGGAACGCCATGCCGATCCGGACGGACGCCTGCGCGCCACGTTCGACTTCATCTGGATATCGGGCTGGACGCCGCATGAAAGCCAGCAGAAACCGGCACGGCGCGGCAGTGGCACCATGCGGCTGGAGGAAGCCTTGGCGCGGATCCGGGCGCAGGACGCGCCGGAATGACCTATTTGACGGCGTTCTTGATCACGTTGCCGGCATTGGTCCATGACGCCATGAACCCTTCGTAGAAACTGGGCCAGGCCGCAAGCAGGGCACCGGCGAGCAGCACCGCGATCAGGCTGTATTCGATGGCTGTCGCGCCCTGTCGATCCTCGACAAACCGCCTCACGAGCGCCTTCATTCCATCCTCCGGCCGGTCCAGCCCTTCCCGGGCTCAAAGCAGATCAATGAGCGAGGGGATGAGGGGCTCGTCCGCCGGCGGCATCGGGAAGTCCCGAAGCCGGTTGGGCGGCACCCAGCGGATCGCCTGATGCTCAACCGCCTGCGGGATTCCTTCCCACCGGCGGCAGACATACAATGGCATCAGCAGATGAAAGTCCGGGTAAGCATACGACGCAAAGTTGAGCGGCGCGAGACACGGTTCCTTAACCGTGATCGCCAGTTCCTCGCGCAGCTCGCGGATCAGCGTTTCCTCCGGGCGCTCGCCCGGCTCGACCTTGCCGCCCGGGAATTCCCACAGCCCGCCGAGGCTCTTGCCCTCCGGCCGCTGGGCGATGAGCACGCGCCGGTCGGCATCGACCAGCGCCGCCGCGACGACGAGGACCAGCTTCAAGAGCGGTAATCCCCGTTGATCTCGACATAGGCCTTGGTCAGGTCGCAGGTATAGACGGTGGCCTTGCCCCGGCCGAGCCCGATTTCCGCCCGGACGCGGATATGGTCGCCCTGCATGTAGGCGGTGACCGCCGCCTCGTCATAGCCGGGATCCCGCGCGCCGAGATGGGCCACGCGGTGCGGCCCGAAATGGATCGAGAGCAGGTCCCGCTCGGCCGGCTCGCCGGCCTTGCCGACCGCCATGACGATCCGGCCCCAGTTCGCATCCTCGCCGGCCACGGCTGTCTTCACCAGCGGCGAATTCGCGATGGACATCGCGATGCGCTTGGCCGAGCGGCTGCTCGTCGCGCCCTCGACCGTCACCTCGATCAGCTTCCGCGCTCCCTCGCCATCCCGCGCGACCTGCACCGCAAGGTCGAGCAGGAGCGCGTTGAGCGCCCGACGGAACCCGCCGAGCCGGGCATCACCCGGGCCGGTCACCGCCTTCTGGCCGCGTTTCGCCGCCTGCCCGGTCGCGAACAGCATCAGCGTGTCGGAGGTCGACATGTCGCTGTCCACCGTCACGGCGTTGAAGCTGCCACGCACGCCCTTCGCCAGGCATTCCTGAAGCGCGCCGGCATCGATCGCGGCATCGGTGAAGACGAAGGACAGCATCGTCGCCATGTCGGGCGCGATCATGCCGGCCCCCTTGGCGATTCCGGAAATCGTCACCTCGACGCCGTCGATCTTCGCCTTCCGTGTCGCCACCTTGGGGAAGGTATCGGTGGTCATGATGGCCCGGGCCGCCTCCAGCCAGGCATCGCCCTTCACGCGGGACGCGCATTCCGCCAGCACGCCATTGAACTTCGTCGCATCCAGCGGCTCGCCGATCACCCCGGTCGAGGCGATGGCGATCTCGCCCGGCGTGCAGCCCACGGCCTTCGCGCCGATTTCCGCCGTCAGCTTCACCGCATCGCGGCCCTTGAGTCCCGTGAAGGCATTGGCATTGCCGGAATTGACGATCACCGCCCGGGCCTTGCCGCCCGGCAGGATCTGGCGGCACCAGTCCACGGCCGCCGACGGGCATTTCGACCGGGTGAAGACCCCGGCCATGGTGCTGCCCGGGGCCAGCACGGCAAGGAGCACATCCGTCCGCCCCTTGTAGCGGATGCCGGCCTCGGCCGTGGCAAAGGCCACGCCATCCACCGCCGGCATTTTCGGCGTCTTCTTCGGAGCGAGGGGCGAAACGGGGACGTTCTTTCCGGCCATGGATGCGTGCCTCAGTTCTTCTTCTGCTCGCCGGGCTTGGCTTCAGCGGGGGCGTCCAGCTTCTCGATCTTCGCCGCCTGTCGCAGCTTGGTCAGGTATTCCTGCTGCGCACGCGCCGCGAGCGACTGGGCCACGCGGTCCTTGATCTGGTCGAAGGCCGGCAGCGGGCGCTGGCGGCGTTCCTCGACCTTGATGACATGCCAGCCGAACTGGCTTTTGACCGGGGCGGAAAGCTCGCCGGGCTTCATCGCGAAGGCGGCATTGGCGAATTCCGGCACCATGCGGTCCTGCGTGAAGAAGCCGAGATCGCCCCCTTCCGCGCCCGAGCCGGGATCCTTGGAGGCTTCCTTGGCGACCTTGGCGAAATCCTCGCCGCCCTTGAGACGCTCGACGATCTTCTTCGCATCATCCTCGCTCTCGACGAGGATATGGCGCGCCCGAACCTCGTCGACCGGTTTGATCTGCGCGACCTGCTCGTCATAGAATTTCTTGACCGCGGCATCGCTGGTGGCGGCATTCGCCTCGCGGAGCAGCAATTGCTGCATCAGCACGCGCTGCTGGACATAGGCCATGCGGCGCTTGAACTCGTCGGTCTGGTCAATCTTGTCGGCCTTGGCCTTCTGCGCGACGATCTTCATCTCGATCAGGAATTCGAGCGTCAGGTTGCGCAGGCCGTCCGGCGTCAGATTGGGATATTCCGATCCGACATCGTCCATCGCCGTGGTGACATCCAGTTCGGTGATCGGCTCGCCATTCACCCGGGCGAGAACCTTGCCCGCGGGGGCCTGGGCCATCGCAACCGGGCCGGAAAGGCCGATGGCCAGGGCGAACGAGAGAAGGAGCGTCTTGGACATGAGGATCTCCGGGTTGATCCCGGCGGGCGGCGCGGCCGGGTGCGTAGAGTTCCGTTATCGCAAAGCGCCAGCATTGGCGAGCCCCCGCAGGGCCCGGCCCGGCGCGTCTTCCGGTCACGGATTGGTGTTCCGGGGCACGTTCCGGAAAGCGCGAACATTGACAATGGCCTGTGCCGATCCTTATCTCCGGCGATCATCCGATCTGATTTCAGGTCATTCCGGGCCGGATCGCTTCCGCAGCGACCCGCCCGATCCGCCATCCGGCGAGAACAAGGAAGACGGTGCATGTTCGGCGCGCTCGCCAAGACGCTGTTTGGATCGGCCAATGACCGACGGCTGAAAGCCTATCGCCCCAAGGTGGCAGCCATCAACGCGATGGAAGCCGAACTGGCGAAGCTCTCGGATGACGAGCTCCGCGGCCGCACCGAGGCCTTCCGGGCCGAACTGGCCGCCGGCGGCAAGACGCTGGATGACCTGCTGGTTCCCGCTTTCGCCACCGTGCGCGAGGCCGCCAAGCGCGTGCTCGGCCAGCGCCATTTCGATGTCCAGCTGATCGGCGGCATGGTTCTGCATGACGGCGACATCGCCGAAATGAAGACCGGCGAAGGCAAGACGCTCGTCGCGACCCTGCCGGTCTATCTCAACGCGCTCGCCGGCAAGGGCGTCCATGTCGTGACGGTGAACGACTACCTCGCCCGCCGAGACGCGGAATGGATGGGGCAGGTCTACCGCTTCCTCGGCATGTCCGTCGGCGTCATCGTGCATGGGCTCGACGACGAGCAGCGCAAGGCTGCCTATGCCTGCGACATCACCTACGGCACCAACAACGAATTCGGCTTCGACTACCTGCGCGACAACATGAAGTATGATTTCGCGCAGATGTGCCAGCGCGGCCATGTCTTCGCGATCGTCGACGAGGTCGATTCGATCCTGATCGACGAGGCCCGCACGCCGCTGATCATTTCCGGCCCGACCGAAGACCGCTCGGAGCTGTACAACGCCATCGATGCGCTGATCCCGCGCCTCGTGAAGGAAGATTTCGAGGTCGACGAGAAGGCCCGGACCGTCCATCTCACCGAGACCGGCAACGAGCATATCGAGCAGCTTCTCACCGAGGCCGGCATCCTGAAGGAAGGCACGCTGTACGACGCGGCCAATTCCAGCCTGGTGCATCACGTCAACAGCGCGCTCCGGGCCCACACGCTCTTCACGCGCGACAAGGATTACATCGTCCGGTTCAACCCGGAAACGCGGATCAACGAGGTCGTCATCATCGACGAGTTCACCGGCCGCATGATGCCGGGCCGACGCTATTCCGAAGGCCTGCACCAGGCCCTCGAGGCGAAGGAACATGTGCCGATCCAGCCGGAAAACGTCACGCTCGCCTCGATCACCTTCCAGAACTATTTCCGCCTCTACGCCAAACTTGCGGGCATGACCGGCACGGCCGGCACCGAGGCGGAGGAATTCCAGCAGATCTACGGCCTCGAGGTCGTCGAGATCCCGACCAACGTGCCGGTGGCGCGCCTCGACCAGGATGACGAGGTCTATCGCTCGGCACGCGAGAAGGATCTCGCCATCATCGCCGAGATCGAGCGGGCCAAGGCGCGGCGCCAGCCGGTGCTGGTCGGCACCACCTCGATCGAGAAATCCGAGGCGCTCGGCGAGCTGCTCCAGGAACATGGGTTCACGCAGATCGACCTCGGCGACCCGAACGCCTTCAAGCCCCTGCTCGATGGTGACCAGGGCGGCAAGGAAGAGAAGCTCTTCGCAGTGCTGAATGCCCGCTACCATGAGCAGGAAGCCTTCATCGTCGCGCAGGCCGGCATTCCCGGTGCCGTGACGATCGCCACGAACATGGCCGGCCGCGGCACCGACATCCAGCTCGGCGGCAACCTCAAGATGCGGATCGAGCGCGAGCTCGACGGCGTCGAGGGTGCGGAACGCGAGGCGGCGATAGCCCGCATCCGTGAGGAGATCGCCCGCAACCGCGAGGTGGTGCTGAATTCCGGCGAACTGATCGAGCTGGAACCCGCCAAAGGCTCCAAGCCGGCCAAGACCTTCCAAGCGCCGGGCGGGCTCTATGTCATCGCCGCCGAACGCCACGAGAGCCGGCGCATCGACAACCAGCTCCGCGGCCGTTCGGGCCGCCAGGGGGATCCGGGCCGCACGAAGTTCTTCCTCAGCCTGGAAGATGACCTGATGCGCATCTTCGGCTCCGAGCGCATGGACAGCGTGCTCCAGAAGCTCGGCCTGAAGGAAGGCGAGGCCATTGCCCATCCCTGGGTCAACAAGGCACTGGAAACCGCGCAGAAGAAGGTCGAGGCGCGCAACTTCGACACGCGCAAGAACATCCTCAAATACGACGACGTCATGAACGACCAGCGCAAGGTGGTGTTCGAGCAGCGTCGCGAGCTGATGGCCAAGGAAGACCTGACCGAGACCATCACCGAGATGCGCCACGGCGTGATCGAGGATCTCGTCAGCCGCCATATTCCCGAGGGCGCCTATCCGGAAGCCTGGAGCGTCGATGCGCTCAAGCAGGATGTCGGCCGTTTCCTCGCGCTCGACCTGCCGGTCGACGAATGGGCCCGCGAGGAAGGCATCGCCGACGAGGAAGTCCGCGAGCGGCTGATCAAGGCGGCGGACGAGGCCTATGCCGAGCGCGTCGAGAAGAACACGCCGGACGTGATGCGCTATATCGAGAAACAGATCGTCCTGCAGATGCTCGATCATCTCTGGCGCGAGCATCTCGTCACGCTCGACCATCTGCGCCAGGTCATCGGCTGGCGCGGCTATGCCCAGCGCGACCCGCTGAACGAGTTCAAGTCGGAAGCCTTCGAGCTCTATGACAAGCTGCTCGAGACGCTGAGCGAGAATGTCACGGCGCAACTGATGCGCGTCGAGGTTGTGTTCGAGGCGCCACCCGCGCCGGAACTGCCGGAAATGCATGCCCGGCATCTCGATCCGACCACCGGCGAGAACATGTTCGAGCAGGCAGCTCTCTCGCTCGGCCTGGCGGCGGATGAACCGGCCACGGAACGGGATCCGAAGGACCCCGCCACCTGGGGCAAGGTGGGCCGCAACGAGGCCTGCCCCTGCGGCTCGGGCAAGAAATACAAGCATTGCCACGGTCGCTTCGCGTGACCGGCGGCAAGCGGCCCTGATCCATGTCCGTCCTGCAGCGCCTCAACCATGTCCGCAACGCCGCCCAGATTTTCCGCTGGGTGATGTCGGGCATGCCGAACCCGCCGGCACCGGCCGTCAAGCGGCGGCTGATCCATCGCTATCTCGAGAGCTACGGCTTCGGAACCTTCATCGAGACCGGCACGTTCAAGGGCGACACCCTTGCCTCCGTGGCGGCCACCGGGATCCGGTCGATTTCGGTCGAACTCTCGCCGGAATACTTTGACCGGGCCAACCAGCGCTTCGCCGGCCGGAACAACGTCGAACTCCATCAGGGCGACGCGGCGGATGTGCTGCCGCGCATCGTCGCCCTGCTGAAGGAACCGGCCCTGTTCTGGCTGGACGGGCATTATTCGGCCGGCGAAACCGCCCATGGTGCCCAGGCCTCGCCGATCAGCGCGGAAATCCGCTGCATCCTCGATTCACCGGTCGAAGGGCATGTGGTGCTGATCGACGATGCGGCCGATTTCACCGGCGAGGGCGGTTACCCCGAACTCGGCCATTTCCTGACGACGATCACGCGGCATGGCCGGTTCCGGCCCTTCGTGACGGCGAACATCATCATTCTCGAACCGGAAGTCTGAGCCCGTCGCAGGGCCTGCACGAAAAAGCCCCCTCGAGAGGGGGCTTCACGCTGTCGCGGGGAGGCCGGCGCTCAGCGGCGCGGCGGCGCCTTGGGCGGCAGCGGCGCGGTAACGGCCTGCGGCGCGTCCTCGCCCGTTCCGGCGGCGCTGGCTGTCAGGTTGCCGAGGGAACCGATCCAGCGCTGGTAGAAGGCCGGCTCCTGCTTCCGCGACGGCTCGGACGAGACCAGGGCAGTCGCTGTCGAGCGCGGCGGCGCAACGACAGCCGTGGACGGTGCGGCCGGCGCATTGGCCACGGCGCGGGCGCTGGCGGCGGGCGCGGCCGGTGCCGCCGGTGTGGCGAGCACGCCGCTCTCCTGAAGGCGGACCTGCGAGGCCTTGGCCAGCAGCGCCTGCCGGCTCAGGCCGCGGGCCTGCTCGGCCGGCACATCGACGGGGCCGTGATCCAGCGCGTCGGGCTGCGAGACCTCGGCGACGCGGGAGGTGCCCGGCGCCACCGGGGTGGCGAGGCGATTGCCTTCGCTGCCGCCGACCTGGGCATGGATCGTGTTCTTGAACGAGGGATGCTGGTCGCCATCCTGGTAGATGCGCTTCACGGCCTTGGTGCCGGCGCTGACAAGCGAAGCCACCTGCTGCTCGTCGCCCCGCGCCTTGGCATTGACGGCGGCCACAAGGGCCTCGTCCTGCTGGATGGGCGGGCAGGCCGCCTGCGCATCGAACCGGGCGCCGTCCTTCGGCTGGGCATTGAAGACATAACGCCGGCCGCAGACCGAGACCTGCGGCTCGCGCTTCGTCACATCGAAATGGTCCGCGCCTTCCTTCAGGTTCTTCCAGAAGGGCATATGTTCGTCAGCCCGGTAACGGGCGAGGTTCTGCGGCGTGAACCGGAACGGGAAGCTCTGCAGCTGCACGGCCTTCTGGCCACCGCCGAAGGCTTCACGCGTCAGGGCGTAGATGTCGGCGATCTGCTCGTCCGTCATCGAGAAACACCCGCGCGACGAGCACGCCCCATGCACCATGATCAGGCTGCCGGTACGGCCATAGGCACGGTCATAGGTGTTCGGGTAACCGACATTGAACGAGAGATAGAACGCCGAATTCGGGTTCAGCTGCTGAGGCGTGATGGCGTAGAAGCCTTCCGGGACCTGGCGGTCGCCCTCGGTCTTCTTGGGACCGAGCTGGCCGGACCAGCGGCACATCGGGAAGGTCTTCAGGAGCTTGTATTCGCCCGAGGCATCCTGCTTCCAGACCTCGAGTTCGCTTTCCTTCTTGTAGGCGCGGAGGAGGATCGGCTGCCGGGCATTCATGCCCTTCTCCGACATCAGCGCTTCCATCTGGGGCGAGATCGGCACGTAGTGACGGGAATTCGACGGCAGCCGGCCATTCTCGTCGCAGGCGGCCAGCCCGAGCAGGGCGGCCAAGGCCAGTCCATAGCGTGCACCCTTGCCCGCGACCGGCGACATCCAGGAACCCGACAGACCCAACACGGCAAAACCTCACGGCAGATTCCGGCCCGTCGAGCCTTTCGGCCCACAGCCCGGCGGAATTAAGGCAACCAGTCTAGACGATTGCCCACGGGCACTGCATCAAAACCTCGTCATAAGATCAAGGCTTCGTTAACTGCGGTTATCCGAGCCGCCGGCCGATGGCGAGGAATTTCTCGGCACGGGCCTCGCGCAGGGCATCCGGGCCCATCCCGGCCATGTCCTGGAGGGCACGCGCCACGGCTTCGCCGGTGGCATGGATGGCATCCTGCGGAGCGCGATGGGCCCCGCCCACCGGCTCGGAAATGATCACGTCGATGACGTTCATGCGCAGCAGGTCCTGCGCGGTGATCTTCATCGTGGTCGCGGCTTCCTGGGCCCGCTGCGAATCACGCCACAGGATCGATGCCGCCGCTTCCGGCGAGATCACGCTGTAGATCGCATGTTCGAGCATCAGCACGCGGTTCGAGGTGGCAATCGCGATCGCCCCGCCGGATCCGCCCTCGCCGAGAATCACCGCGACATTCGGCACGCCGAGCGCCAGGCAGGCATCGGTCGAGCGGGCGATCGCCTCGGCCTGGCCGCGTTCCTCGGCGCCGATGCCGGGATAGGCACCCGCCGTGTCGACCAGCGAGATGACGGGAAGGCCGAACCGGTCAGCCAGTTCCATGACGCGCTGCGCCTTGCGGTAGCCTTCGGGCCGGGCCATGCCGAAATTGTGCTTCAGCCGGCTCTCGGTATTCGAGCCCTTTTCCTGTCCGATCACCGCGACGGGCTCGCCCCGGAACCGGGCGAAGCCGGCCACGACGGCCGCATCCTCGCCGAACACCCGGTCACCCGCGATGGCGGTGAATTCCGTGAACAGGGATTCGATGTAATCGAGGCAATGCGGCCGCTCGGGATGGCGCGCCACCTGCGTCTTCTGCCAGGGCGTCAGATTCGCATAGAGATCGCGCAGGGCGGATTCCGCCTTGGCCTCGAGGCGCGTCACATCTTCGCCGATGGCGGTGGCGCCGTCCCGGGCCGCGAGGGCCCGCAATTCGGCAATCTTGCTCTCAAGCTCGGCAACCGGCTTCTCGAAATCCAGATAGGCGCGCATGAACCTTCAACATGTTTCGGTACAGACAGGCTGCCGGCATGTCCGGGCCGCGGAAAGACGGCCAGACCGGTGCGTGGAACCCCCGAAAAGGCGCCGCAACCTGACGATTGAGGCGCTTGGCGTCAAGCCCCCCCGCCCTTCGGGCTGTTATTCCGGCCTGTCGTTCAGCGGATGCAGGTCCCGCACCATCGCGCGGGCCCTCTCATCCAGCACATGGGTATAGATCTGCGTTGTCGCAATATCGGCATGGCCAAGAAGTTGCTGGACGATGCGCAGGTCGGCCCCGTTCTGCAGGAGATGCGTGGCGAAGGCGTGCCGCAGCACATGCGGCGAGAGGAGGTCGGCACGGATGCCGGCGGCACCGGCCAGCCGCTTCAATTCCCGTGCGAAAACCTGCCGGGGCACGTGCCCGAGCTCGCTGGCGGCCGGAAAGAGGAACCGCGACGACTCGCCCGGCTTCATCGCTGCCCGGTACTGGCGGACGGCCTCCTGCGCCGCCCCGGTGATCAGGACCAGCCGTTCCTTGTTGCCCTTGCCGCGCACGATCAGCCCCTCGCGGTCGGGCCGGATGCTCTGGGCCGGCAGCGCCACGAGCTCCGACACCCGCAGGCCGGTGGCATAGAGCAGCTCGACCATCGCCAGCAGACGCAAGGCCGCAAGGCGGGCATGGGCGGTCAGGCCCGGCTTGTCGGCCTCGGACCGCGCCTGATCGAGCAGACGGCTGACATCGTCGACGCTGATCACCTTGGGCAGGGAGGAGCCGCGCTTCGGCCCCTCCAGCGTCACGGTCGGATCATCCGGCCGCATCGCCTCGGTATAGAGGAAGCCATGGAACTGCCGGATCGAGGACAGCCGCCGCGCCAGAGTGGCCGGCTTGAACCCTTCCGCCGCCAGATTCTGCAGATAGGCGCGGATCCGCGCGACAGCGACCGTTTCCGCCGTTTCCGGCGCGATGGCCTCGAGATAATGGGCGAGATCGCGGCGATAGGCGTCGAGCGTGTTCTTCGCGGCACCGCGCTCGGCCGCCAGCATGGCAAGGAAACCCCGGAGTGCCCGCTCGCTCATGATGCCCCGCGCGGCCGGGGCGGATCGACCGGGACCGAGATCTCGCGCTGTTCGGGCTCGACCAGCGTGGCGAGCGCATGGAGCGTGCCATAGGCGAGTCCGGCGAGAAGACCGGCCACGATCAGGATCCGGAGCAGGAACAGCATCGATGCATACTCTCGGGCGCGGAAATGCGGCAGGAGCCGCCGGCAACGCCGTCCTGCTTAACGGTTTGTGCCAATTCGCGGTAGAAATTTCTCGCGGTTTTTGCATTAGGTGTCGCGCGACAGGAACCACGCATGACCGAAGCGACCGCCCCGGCCCAGGACTCACCTCCGGCCCAAGAATCCGCCCCGCTGATGCTGGCGCCGGCCGTGCGCGAAGCTCTCGCGGGCCGGCATGTCGTGCTGGTCGGCCTGATGGGTGCCGGCAAGACCTCGGTGGGGCGCCGCCTCGCGCAGCGGCTCGGCCTGCCCTTCATCGATTCCGACCATGCGATCGAGGAATCGGCCCGGATGACCATTCCCGAGATTTTCGCCCAGCTCGGCGAGGCGGAATTCCGTGCCGGCGAGCGGAAGGTCATCGCCCGGCTGCTGGGCGAGCCACAGCAGGTCATTGCCACCGGCGGCGGCGCCTTCATGGATGCCGAGACGCGGGCCCGCATCCGCGAGAAGGCCGTCTCCGTCTGGCTCAAGGCGGATCTCGCCGTGCTGATGCGACGGGTCCAGAAACGCCAGAACCGCCCGCTGCTCCAGACCGCCGATCCCGTGGCGACGATGCAGGCGCTGATCGACAAGCGCTACCCCGTCTATGCCGAGGCCGATCTCAGCGTGACCAGCATGGAAATCCCGCATGAGCAGATGGTGCAGACCGTGCTGGAAACGATGCAGGCCTTCCTCGCCGGCACCGCGCCGGCGCCTTCCGAAAGTGCTTCCCCATGACCGATACCCCGCACCGGAAGGTCCGCGTTGATCTTGCCGGCCGCAGCTACGACATCCTCATCGGCCGGCATCTCCTCGCCGAAGCGGGCTCCGCCATCACCGGTGCCACGCGGGCCCGGGCCTGCCTGATCCTGACGGACGAGAATGTCGCCGGCTTCCACCTCGCAGCCCTGCGCGAAGGGCTGGCGGCGGCGGGCCTCGGCGTGGCCGAACTGGTGCTGCCGGCCGGCGAGAAGACGAAGAGCTGGCCCTGGCTCGAAAAGACCGTCGAGGCGATTCTCTCGGCCCGGCTCGAACGGGGCGATGCGGTGGTTGCGCTCGGGGGCGGCGTGATCGGCGATCTCGCCGGCTTCGCCGCCGCGATCACGCGGCGGGGCATGCATTTCGTGCAGGTGCCGACGTCGCTGCTCGCGCAGGTTGATTCGAGCGTTGGCGGCAAGACCGGGATCAATTCGGCGCAGGGCAAGAATCTCGTCGGCGCCTTCCACCAGCCGCGCCTCGTGCTGGCGGATACCGCCCTGCTGGACACGCTGCCGCTGCGCGAACTGCGCGCCGGCTATGCCGAGGTGGTGAAATACGGGCTGATCGACCGGCCCGATTTCTATGAATGGCTGGAAGGCGGGGCGTGGCGCGGCATCTTTTCCGGTGGCCCGGAGCGCGAGGAGGCCGTGGCCGTCTCCTGCGGGGCGAAGGCGGCGATTGTCGCCCGCGACGAGACCGAAACCGGCGACCGCGCCCTGCTCAATCTCGGCCACACCTTCGGCCATGCTCTCGAGGGCCTTGTCCGCTACGATGCCAGCCGGCTTGTCCATGGCGAGGCCGTCGCCCTCGGCATGGCCATGGCGCATCGCTATTCCGCGCGGGCCGGCCTATGCCCGGCGGACTTGCCGGAAAGGGTCGAGCGGCACCTCGCCGAGATCGGCCTGCCGACGCGGCTGCGTCAGATCGACGGGCCCTGGACGCCCGATGGCATGCTCGGCATGATGGCGCAGGACAAGAAGGTCAGCCGGGGCACGCTGACCTTCATCCTCACGCGTGGCCTCGGCCAGAGCTTCATCGCCCGTGATGTCTCGGCCACGGCGATCCGCGATTTCCTCGAGGAGGAATGCGCCTAGGAGGCAACCGGCGCCGTGGGGGCCGGATTCTGCTGGGCCGGATTCTGTTGCGCCGGATTCTGTTGCGCCATGAACTGCGCCCGGGCCAGTTCCGCGAATCGCCCGTTCGCCGCCACCAGCGTCTCGAAATTGCCGCTCTCGACGATGCGCCCCCTGTCGAGCACGAGAATGTGGTCGGCATTGCGGATCGTCGCGAGCCGATGCGCGATCACGAAGGTGGTGCGATCCTTCATCACCGCCTCGAGCGCCTTCTGGAGCTTCTGCTCCGTGGCCGCATCAAGGGCGGACGTCGCCTCGTCGAGGATCAGGACGGGCGGATTCTTGAGCAGGGCCCGTGCGATCGACAGCCGCTGGCGCTCCCCGCCCGAGAGCGAGCGACCGCGCTCGCCCACCACGGTGTCGAGCCCCTCGGACTGGCGCCCGATGAATTCCAGCGCCTGCGCCCGCTCGAGCGCATCCATCATTTCCGCCTCGGTCGCATCGGCGCGCCCGACCTCGAGATTCTCCCGGATCGTGCGGGCGAACAGCATCGGCTCCTGGAAGACGACGGCAATGTTCCGGCGGAGCGATTGCAGCGTGAAATCGCGGATATCCTGCCCGTCGATCAGGATCCGGCCGGATTGCGGGTCGAACGCGCGGTGCAGCAGCCCCAGCGTCGTCGACTTGCCCGAACCGGTTGCGCCCACGAGCGCGATGGTCTTGCCGCGCGCGGCCGTGAAGGACAGGTCGGCAATGGCCGGGCGCTTGCCGTCATAGGAGAAGGACACCTGGTCGAACACGACCTCGCCCTTCAGCGTGCCGGCATCGACCGCATTCGGCCGGTCCTGCACCTGCGGCGTGGTGTCGAGCACCTCGAAGAAGTCGCGCAGCTTCGGTGCCTGCATGAAAAGCTGGTTCACGAAGCCGACGGCGGCCTCGAGCTTGCCGATCAGCAGCGTCGCATAGCCCATGAAGGTCACGATGTCGCCGATCGTGGCGAGATCGCGGATATGCAGCCAGGTCCCCAGCAGGAAGATCGCCGTGACCGTCAGCGTCGAGGCCGCCCGCGTCGCGACCGAGGCCAGGGCCCACCACGAGAGCACCGGGATCTGCGCTGAGAGCAGCCGGTCGATCACGAAGCGCAGCGCATTCAGCTCCGCCTGGATGCGGGTGAAGCTCTGGATGACCGGGATATTGCCGATCGCATCCGAGGTATGCTCGGCCAGTTCGGAATGGAACCCCTCGACCTTTTCCTGAAGCGTGGCGGCCCGGTTGATCACCAGCCCCATCAGGAAGGCGAAGATCACCACCAGGCCAACCAGCAGCAGGCCGAGGCGCCAGTTGATGAGCAAGGTCAGCGGCAGCAGGACCAGCAGCGAGACGAGCGCGGCGCAATGGTCGCGCATGAAGCCCAGCCAAAGCCAGAACATGCCATCCGCGCCGTTGAGCATCACCTTCAGCGTCCGGCCGGAATGGGTGGCGGAATGGAACGAGAGCGGCAGCGTCAGCACATGCTCGAAATAGGTGGCCATCACGCCGAGGCGCCGCCGGTGCGACATCCGGTCGGCATGCAGCGCCACCGTGACACCGCCCACGATCGAGACCAGCCCGAAGGCGAGCCACAGGCCGATCAGCGGCAGGAGCGCTTCCAGCGTCGGCTTGCTGCCCTGCGCCTGCGAACCGGTCAGCAGGTTGATGATCTGCCCGAACAGATAGGGCTCGGCGAACATCGCGGTCGCGAGCGCGAGATTCGCCATGACGAGCACAAGCCCGAGCCGCAGTTCCGGACCGAGTTGCATCAGAACACGGAAATACAGGCGCGGCAGCGACATGAAACCCTCGGGGCGAAACTGGGCCGCGCTTATGCGGCCGGCGACATGAACAGGAACTGAGCGGCAGCCTTCTTAAGCTTAACCCTTCCTTTAGCTGCAACGCATAACGTGCCCATCAGGGACCGCAGAATGCGGCGCACCTTCTGTGCGGCCGGGGACAGGATCACATGGACATCTCTACCATCGTTGGCACCTTGCTGGGCATTGCCGTGGTTGTCGTCCTGATGCTGATGGACGGGCATCTGAGCATCTACATCTCGGAGCATGCCGCCATCGTCATCTTCGGGGGCGCCATCGCCTCCACCATGATCCGCTTTCCGTTCTCGTCCATGGTCCACGGCATCCCGATGGGCATGCGCTATGTCCTGCAGCTGCGCGCACTCGACCCGCGCGCGCTGATCGAGGAAATCACCAAGATCGCCGAAGTGATGCGCAAGTCCGGCCCGATGGCCCTCGAGACGCTGAAGGTCGACGACCCCTTCCTCGCCCAGGGCATCCGCTATGTCGTGGACGGCTATGACGCCGAGTTCATCCAGAACACCATGAACAAGGATCGCGATACATTCCTCGCGCATCTGGACGAAGGGCAGAAGATCTACCGCGCCATCGGCGACTGCGCCCCGGCCTGGGGCATGGTCGGCACGCTGCTCGGGATGGTCGGCATGTTCGCGAACATGGAAGACCCGGCCAAGCTGGGCCCGTTCATGGCAACGGCCCTCCTCGCGACGCTCTACGGCGCACTGGTCGCCAACCTGTTCTGCCTGCCGATCGCCGACAAGCTTCACGTCAAGCTCGAGGAAGAGGACATTTCGCGCTCGCTGATCATCGACGGCGTGATGCAGATCCGTCAGGCCAAGAGCCCGGGCATCATCCGCGAGATGCTGCTCTCCTATCTGCCGGATCACCACAAGGCGCATTTTGTCGAGGCGGAAGCCGCCGCCTGATCGCGGACCAGCGTAACGGAGTTCGAGCATGGCACGCAAACGGGGAGCGGCGCATGGCGGCGGGGGTGGCCACGGCTGGTTCGTGACCTTCGCCGACCTGATGGGGCTGCTCGTCGCGTTCTTCGTCATGCTCGTCGCCTTCTCGACGCCGAACCAGAAGAAGCAGCAGATCGTCGCCGGCTCGATGCGCGAATCCTTCGGCATGCAGAAGCACACGCGCACCACCGGCGTGATCGAGACGGACGGCGTGCCCGTGCGCTCGACGATCAAGTATACCCGCAAGGTCTCGACCGACTTCGCCGCCGACCAGACCTCGCCCTACGCCAATTCACAGCGCGATACGGTGGCCAACGGCACGTTCCTCGCCGATCGCGGTTTCACCACGGCGGCGGTGTCGCTGCGCCAGGCCCTGCAGGAAATGCCGGAAATCGCCGAGATTTCCCGCAATGTCGTGATCGAGGAAACCGACGAGGGCCTCGATATCCAGATCGTCGACCAGGATGGCCGCTCCATGTTCCCGGAAGGCTCGGCTTTGCCCTTCGAACGGACGCGGAAGATCATCGCCGCGGTGGCACCGACCCTGCGGCGCCTGCCGAACCGCATCCGCGTGACCGGCCATATCTCGTCCGGCCGCAATGCGAGCAAGGAGCGCGGCGCCGGCTGGAAACTCTCGGCCGAGCGGGCGATCTCCGTCCGGGATATCCTGGCCAATAACGGCGTTCCGGATGACCGGTTCGAATCCGTCGTGGGTCGGGGCGACACCCAGCCGGTCTTCCCGGATGATCCGAGCCTCGCGCCGAACCGCCGCGTCTCGATCATGCTGGTGCACGAGGCACCGCCGCTTCCGCCGAAGAAGTGACGCGCGGCCCGCTATTCGGCGACCAGCACCACCCAATAGACCCGATGACGGGATTCCGGCCGGGCCACGACGCCGATCCCGTAGCGCTTGCCCTTGGAGGCCCGCAGCACGGCATCATGCGCCGGCGAGCCGCGCCAGCCCGAAAACGCATCCGCGAAACTGTGATAGCCGCCCGAAACGCTCCGCTTCAGCCCCCTGACGGGGCGGTTGCCTTGCAGGGCGTCGGCAGAGAGCTCACCCCGCGCTGCCAGCCGCGCCGCCTCGCCCCGGGCCTGCTCGGCGAGAGCCGGGTCCCACGCCAGTTCCGGCAGGCCGAGATTGGTCCGGTAGCCATTGATGATCGTGGTACTGGTCTGCGGATCGAGGGTCGTGCCCGAACGCGCGAGATCGACATAGAAAGCCGGCTGCGGCCGCGACGGCGCGGTATCGGAGCAGGCCGCCAGCCCGAGGGCCGAAGCCAGGGCCAGGACGGCCGGACTGCACATGGCCCTGCTCCTCATGTCTTGCCCTTGACGGCAGGTTCCGGCGGCCGCTCCGTGGCGACAAGGGAACCGGCGCCCCCGCCGGGCATGTTGGTGATCTCGAGCCGGCGCGTCGGATAGGGCACCTCGATCTTCGCTTCACGCAGACGGCGGAAGATGTCGAACAGCAACTCGCTGCGGGTCGTGGCCATGGAATCGACATCGCAGAAACAGCGCAGCTCGAAATCAAGCCCCGATTCGCCGAGATTCTTGAAGATGACCACCGGCGCCGGCTCGCTCATCACCTCGCGATGCGCAAGGGCGGCATCGCGGAGCAGGTGCTGCACCTCGTCCGGATCGGACTGGTAGTCGACATTGATCGGAATGATGATGCGGCCCGTCCGGTCAGCATGCATCCAGTTCTTCACCCGGCCGCTGATGAATTCCGAATTCGGAATGATCAGGCTCGCGCGGTCGAAGGTCTGGATCTCGGTCGCGCGGACATTGATCCGCTTCACCGTACCCTGCTCGTCCCCGACGACGATCCAGTCTCCGACGCGGATCGGCCGTTCCCAGAGCAGGATCAGGCCGGAAACGAAGTTGCCGACGATCGACTGCAGGCCGAAACCGATCCCCAGCGAGAGCGCACCGGCCACGATGGTGATCTTGTCGAGCGAGAATCCCGCCTGCCCAAGGGCAAGCGAGGCGGCGATGATGAAGCCGATATAGCCGAAAATCGTGCGGATCGAGTTCCTGAGCCCGATATCGAGCCCGGTATGCGGCAGGTAATGCGTATCAAGCCAGTTCTGGATCGCCTTGGTGGTCAGGATCCCGATCAGGAACAGCATCAGCGCCAGCGCGATCGTCGACAGCGAGATCGTCACGCCGCCAACCTGGAACCCGAAAAAGGCAGCCCGGAGATTGCCGAACAGGGTCGACGAATCGACCCCCCACGGCGCCAGCGCCAGCATTGCCAGCGAGATATAGAGAACGAGGCGCGCCAGGCCGGTGCCGAGCACGCTCATCTGGTCGAGCGAGCCGGCCGCAAGCCCGGTGGCCTCGCGGACACGGCGGCCGAGCTTACCGCGCGAGGACAGGCCCGAACCGACCATCTCGTCGATGAAGACCAGCAGCAGGGTGGCGATCAGCGCGAGGATCAGCAGCCAGATCACCTGCTCGACGAGGAACCCGGCCAGCGCGACATATCCGAGAATCGCGGCGACGCCGACGGCGGTTGCCACGCTCCAGCCGGCGATGCGCGGCAGGATCCAGTGCGAACTGGCGCGATCCTGGACGTCGCCGGTCTTCTCGTCGATCTCGGTGCGGAAGGCCGCCCGCAGGCCCTGCACGAGACGGCCGGCCACGAACAGGGCGAAGATGCCCTTGGTCGCGATGGTCAGTGGCAGGCTGGCGACAATCGCGGATTGCAGCGCCTCGGTCATCTTGCCGAGGGCGACGATGGCCGCGATCGCGCGGACCGTGCGCCAGAGCGACACCGCCACGCGATCGGATACGTCGAACAGCCGCCAGTTCGCCCGGAACGGCGAGAGGACACCGGCGGCAAGCCCGCTCATGCCGAGCACGAAGGCGATACCGTTGGTGATCGATTCGAGCACGGGGTCCGCCCGCCCCGGCAGGATGCCGAAACTCCGGAACATCCAGAGTAGCAGGTAGAGCAGGGCCGCCGGCGCCACCGCGCTGAGCAGCACCCGCCGGAGGCCCGCCAGGGCCCGGTCGAACCGGCGCGGTTCGGTCGCCTCGTCGGGCCCGTCCTCGACCGAGAACGAACCCGTCCGGATCCAGAGCCGCGCCTTGGGCAGTCCGGCCAGCGCTGCAAGGGCCAGCGCAAACAGCATCACGAGTTCATACCAGTCGAGATTGGCGAAGATCGTCTCCGCCCATTGCCGCATCAGGAAGGTGAAGGCGGCGAAATCCTGCGGCAGCGCCTTGCTGACATCGAGCCAGAGCAGAGGCGAGAGGATGGATGGCCCCTGCGCCAGGATGGCCCGGGTGAAATTGGCGCGCCGGCGCTCCGCAATGGCGTCACGCAGCTGCTCGACCCGCAGGGCGAGCGCCCGCGCCAGCCGCAGGGTTTCGTCCGCTTCCTGCCAGAGCTTCTGCTGCTCGGCCCGGTCCCGCGCCACATCGGCGCTCTCCGATTGTCCCTTGCTCGCATCCGGAGCCGGGCCGAGACGGTCGATCCGGGCCTTGATCTCGTCTGCCCTCGGCTGTTCCCGCTGGATCAGTTCCTCGATGGCCTGCGCGATTGGATCGAGCCGCGCCCGGAGATCGGCCAGCCTCTTGTCATCCAGCGAATCCCGCTGCAACGCCGCCTCGATCTGGGTGAGTTCGAGGCGGCCGGTCTCGATCGGCGCGCGCGCCTCCCGCGGGGCGGGCGCCTGCGCGATCGCGCCGGGAGCGAGAATCGAAACGAACAGAAGCAGGGCGCCGAAACGCGCCATCCAGCGGGGAAGCATCAAGGCAGATACCTGTATGTTGACGTCGCAACGCAACCAGCCCGGCGAATCGGGCCATACCGTGACATGGCAAAGCTTCTAGCCCGAAAGCGGCGCAGGGTCAGGGGCCAAGCCAGGCCATCCGCACCGAATTTCGCAGCAGGAATTCAATTCAGGAACGCGATGCAGGACCTGACTCACACAACGCTGGTCATGCCGCCATCCACCATCAGGAGATGGCCATTGACATAGCTGGAAGCCTCGGAGGCCAGGAAGATCGCCGCGCCGACCAGCTCCCGCACATCGCCCCAGCGCCCGGCCGGCGTCCTTTTTTCCACCCAGGCCGAGAATTCGGCATTCTTGACCAGCGCGTCATTCAGTTCGGTCCTGAAATAGCCCGGCCCGATCGCATTCACCTGGATGTTGTGCGGCCCCCATTCGGCAGCGAGGCCGCGCGTCATCATCTTCACGCCGCCCTTGCTGGCATTGTAGGGCACGATCGAGGCCCGGCCGAGCTCGCTCTGGACAGAGCCGATATTGATGATCTTGCCGCGCTTGCGCGCCAGCATGTGCCGCCCCGCCGCCTGGCTGACGAAAAAGACACTGTCGAGATTCGTCGCCTGCAGGCGGCGCCAGTCGGCCGGGTCATAGTCAACGGCCGGTCCCCGGATCTGGATGCCGGCATTGTTGATCAGGATATCGATCGGCCCGATCTCCGCCTCGACGCGATCGATGGCGGCCCGGCTGGACGCCGGATCCGTCACGTCGAAAGCCGCGCCCTCGGCGGAAAAGCCCCGCGCGCGGAGCGCGGCCAGCGGCGCCTCGAGCGAACCGGCCGCCCGGGCATTGAGCACCACCGCCGCCCCGGCCTCCGCGAGGCCTTCGGCAAGCGCCAGCCCGATTCCCCGGCTGGAACCGGTGACGAGGGCGCGCCGCCCGGAAAGGTTGAAAAGGGAGAGCGCGCTGGTCATGGTCTGGCACCTTCGGGTTGCCCTGCCGGCCGCATTGTGCCGTGATAGGGACAAGGATAACGAGTGCGGTCCCGAAGCACGGGACCTTGCGGGGGAACATGTTGAACGGCCAAACATCGCAACGGTCAACCTTGGGCGTGGTCTGCCACGCCGCACGCTTGCTCAAGGTCGAGCCGGTTCCCGTTCCGGAGATCGGTGATTCGCAGGTCGAACTGGCCATCGCGGCCGGCGGCATCTGCGGCTCGGACCTGCATTACTATCTCGATGGCCGCATCGGTGCGATCGAGGTCCGCCAGCCCTTCGTGCTGGGTCACGAATTTTCCGCCACCGTCACCGCCATCGGGCGCGCGGTCACGGCCCTGCAGGTCGGAGACCGCGTGGCCGTCAACCCGGCCCGGGCCTGCGGAACCTGCTCCTATTGCCAGGCCGGGCTGCAGATCCATTGCCTGAACATGCTGTTCTATGGCTCGGCGATGCGCTTCCCGCATGTCAGCGGCGGCTTCCGGCAGACGCTCGTGGCGGAAGCCGTGCAATGCGAGAAACTCCCGGCGGATTTCGACCTCGCCCGCGCGGCCTTCGCCGAGCCGCTGGCCGTCTGCCTCCATGCCGTGGAGCGCGCCGGCCCGCTTTCCGGCCGGCGGATTCTCGTCACCGGCTGCGGCCCGATCGGCGCGCTGACAATCATGGCCGCCCGCTATGCCGGCGCCGGGGAGATCATTGTCACCGATGTCTCGGACAGCGCCATCGCGATGGGGCTGAAGATCGGCGCGGATGCAGGGGTCAATGTTGCCCGCGAGCCGGAGAAAATGACCGCCTTTGCCGCCAACAAGGGCAGTTTCGACGTGGTCTTCGAATGTTCGGGCCACCAGTCGGCAATCCGCTCGGCGATGGACGTGATCCGGCCGCGCGGCATCCTCGTGCTGGTCGGTCTGGGCGGGGAGACGCAGCTGATGATCAACACGGTCGTCGCCAAGGAAATCGACATGCGCGGCACCTTCCGGTTCGGCACGGAATTCCGCACCGCCGTGCAGGCGCTTGTCTCGGGCCGGATCGACCCGATGCCGCTGCTGACCGAAGTTGTTCCCTTCCGCGAGGCACAGCGCGCCTTCGATCTCGCGGCGGACAGGAGCCGGGCCATGAAGGTCCAGCTCGCCTTCACCTGAGGAAAAGCTGGCCCCGGTTCATGCCCGGGGCCGGGTCTCTCAGCCGTTGCGGTAGGTATAGCTGTAGCCGTTGATCGCCGGCGCGCCGCCGAGATGGGCGTAGAGCACGTTCGACCCGGCGGGGAAGTAGCCCTTTTTCACGAGGTCGATCATCGCCTGCATCGACTTGCCCTCGTAAACCGGGTCGGTGATCATCGCCTCCGTCCGGGCGGCGAAACGGATCGCGTCATTGGTCTCCGCGCTCGGAATGCCATAGGCCGGATAGGCGTAATCCTCGAGAATGACGATCTCGTCGTCGCGCACCGGGCGGCCGAGTTCGACAAGCCCGGCCGTGTTGTCGACGATCGCGCGGACCTGTTCGCGCGTCTGGGCCGGCGTGCCCGAAGCATCGATCCCGATCACGCGGTCAGCCCGGTTGTCATCGGCAAACCCGACGATCATCCCGGCCTGCGTCGACCCCGTGACCACGCAGACGATGATATAGTCGAAGCGGATGCCCATTTCGGCCTCCTGCCGGCGGACTTCCTCCGCGAACCCGACATAGCCGAGCCCGCCATAGGGATGGACCGAGGCGCCGGCCGGAATGCCATAGGGCACGCCCCCGGCATCCTTGACCGACTGGATCGCATCCTCCCAGCTGCGGCGGATCCCGATATCGAACCCGTCCGGAACGATGCGGCTGTCAGCGCCCATCAGGCGGGTCAGGAGAATGTTGCCGACGCGGTCATAGACGGCATCCTCGTGCGGGACCCAGCTTTCCTGCACGACCACGCATTTCAGGCCGAGCTTGGCGGCCGTGGCGGCGACCATGCGGGTATGGTTCGACTGGACACCGCCGATCGAAACGAGGGTGTCGGCCTTTTTCGCCAGCACATCCGGCACGATGTATTCGAGCTTCCGCAACTTGTTGCCGCCAAAGGCAAGGCCGGAATTGCAATCGTCGCGCTTGGCGAAGAGGTTCACCTTGCCACCGAGCGCCGCGCTCATCCGGCGCATCGGTTCGATCGGCGTCGGGCCGAAAGTCAGCGGGTAGCGTTCGAACTTGTCGAGTCGGATCATGGCACTCTCTCCTGGCATGGCGAAGGGCGCTTTCTACCATCCCGGTTGAGAGAGGTGCTCCCGAAGTTGCGGCTATTTGCGAGACAGATTGCACCGAAGATCCGGATATGTTTGTCTTTGGCTCCACATTCTTTGAAAAAATGAGAGATTCTTTCATGCAGGGGGAAATCGACCGGATCGACCGCAAGATTCTCAAGCTCCTGCAGCGGGACGGGCGCATGTCCAATGCCGAGCTGGCAGCTTTGGTCCATACCAGCCCGGCCACCTGTCACAGGCGCACGAAGCGACTGTTCGATCTCGGCTATATCCGCCAGGTCAGGGCCGAGATCGCACCGCAGAAGGTCGAGCGCGGCACGCTGGTGATTGTCGGCGTCGAACTGGATCGATCGACACCGGAAAGCTTCGGCGCCTTCGAGGCGGCAATCCGGAAGCTGGCTTTCGTACTGGATTGCCACCTCGTGGCCGGCGATTTCGACTTCTTTCTCAAGATCCGCGTGCGCGATATCGCCGATTTCAACCTGCTCCACGGCGACCAGCTGATTCGCCTGCCCGGCGTCAGGCAGACACGGACCTTCTTCGTCATGAAGGAGGTCATCGACAATGCCGAGCTGGATTTCTGATCAGTCCTCGCCGCTCGCGGCATTCTCGGCGGCGATGGTCTGGTAGAGCCGGTCGATCAGCGGCAGGATGATCTCCCGCTCGTCCGGTGACAGGGCCGCCAGCAACCGGTCGTGCCGGGCGAGCATGACCGGGCGCGTGGCCTTCTCGACCTCCCACCCCGCCGGCGTGAGGCTGGCCCAGACGGCGCGGCGATCATTCGGCCGGCGCGTCGTGACGATCAGCCCCCGCTGTTCGAGGCCGTTGAGCGTGCGGCTCAGCAGGCCCGGATCCAGCCGGGCCAGGCTGCCGAGCTGCCGGCCGTTCATTTCCCCGCCGACCCCGAGCAGCGAGACCACCCGCCATTCCGGAACATTCAGCCCGCCGGTCTGCCTCAACAGGCGGTTGCTCTGCCGGTTCAGCTCCGAGACGAGGCGCGCAAGGCGAAACGTGATCAGGTTTTCAAGATCATGGGTCGACATGGCACAGAACCCGCAGCTAGAGGGATGGATCATTAAGTTGACTAGTCAATTGTTGACTCATCAAATAAATAAGGCTTCCCTTGCGCGCTGCCTTGGCGGAAAACACCGTCGAGGCTCATATCTTCGGGAGGGCACTATGACACAGTTTGCCGCCATGTTTCTGGGATTGTTGCTGGCCATCCCGGGGTTTTCCCCGGCCATCAGCCAATCCCGCTACCCCGGGAAAACCATCCAGATCATCGCGCCCTATGCGCCCGGCGGCGCGGCCGACATCTTCGCCCGCATGATCGCCGGCGACCTCGAGAAGCGGCTCGGCCAATCGGTGATCGTGGTCAACCGCCCGGGCGCCGGTACGATCATCGGGGCGCAGGCGCTGATTTCGGCTCCGGCCGACGGGTACACCCTGTTCCTGAGTTCCAACTCGACGTTTACCCTCAACCCGGCGGTCATCCCGACCATCCCCTATGATGCGACGAAGGATTTCGAACCGATCGCCCAGCTCGCGACGATCGGGCTCGCCCTGCTGACCCATGCCGACAACCCCGTTCGCGATGTTCCGGGCCTTGTGGCGGCGGCAAAGGCCGAGCCGGACAAGCTCACCATGGCCTCCTTCGGGAACGCCACCGTGTCGCATTTCGGCGGCGAGTGGTTCAAGGCAGCGGCCGGCATCCGCATGGTCCATGTTCCCTATCGCGGCAGCGGCCCGGCCATGAATGACCTTGTGGCCCGGCATATTCCCTATCTTGTCGACACGATCGTCGCGGCGAAGCCGCAGGTCGAGGCGGGCAAGATCCGGCCGCTCGCCGTCACGATGGCCAGCCGGTCGGCGATGATGCCGGACGTGCCGACGCTTCGCGAACTCGGCTACAAGGATATCGATCTCTCCTCCTGGGTCGCGCTTGTCACCGCGAAGGGCATTCCGGCCGAAGCACGCAAGGTGCTTTCGGAGGCCGTCGCGGCCATGCTGCAGGATGCCGGCATGCGGGAGAAGATGCTCAAGGCCGGCTTCGAACCCGCCTACCGGACCTATCCTGACTGGCCGGCGACGATTGCCGCCGAGATCGCCGCGATGAAGGCGATCGCGGGCCAGGCCGGCATCAAGGCCGAGTAGGCGCGATGACCGAGCCCTGTGACCTGCCTGCCGTGGCAGCACGGCAGGCCATCGGCACGCGCGCGCTGTCGCCGGTCGAACTGCTCGAGAGCTGCATCACCCGGATCGAGGCGGTCGACCCGGCGGTCAATGCCATGATCGCGCGGGACTTCGAGACCGCCCGTGCCGAGGCGCGGGAGAAGGAAGCCGCGATCCTGCGGGGCGATCCGCTCGGGCCGCTGCATGGCCTGCCTCTGGCGGTGAAGGATCTCATCGATGCGAAGGGCCTGCCGACCACCTTCGGTTCGCCGCTTTTCGCCACGAACCGGGCGACGAAGGACGAGGCGATCGTCGCCATGCTGCGGCAGGCCGGCGCGATCGTGATCGGCAAGACCAACACGCCCGAATGGGGTGCCGGCGGCAATACGCGCAACGCCGTGCATGGCGCCACCGGAAATCCCTTCGACCCGAACCGGTCCGCCGCCGGCTCCTCCGGCGGATCCGCCGTCGCGGTGGCAACGGGAATGGTGCCGCTGGCGACAGGATCCGACACCGGCGGCTCCCTGCGCAATCCGGCCGCTTTCAACGGGATTGTCGGTTACAGGCCGTCGCCGGGCCTTGTCGCCAGTGACAGCCGGAACATGAGCTGGATCCAGCTCGCCCAGTTCGGCCCGATGGCCCGGACAGTTGCGGATGCGGCCCTGATGACCTCCTGCATGATGGAGCGGAATGCCGCGGATTCCATCTCGGTCATCGCCCATGAAGGCCCGGTCGATGCCGCTGCCTTCGCCGATCCATCTCCCGTCGATCTCCGGAAACTGCGGATCGCCGCCTCGCCCGATCTCGGCTTCGCGCCGACGGAACGCGCGATCCGGTCCGTGTTTGCGGCGAAATGCGCGCATCTGGCGCGGGAGGTCGGATCAATCGAGGAGGCGCATCCGGATTGCCGGGATGCCGACGAGGCCTTCGGGATCCTGCGCGGGGTCCTGTTTCTCGGCCGCCACCGCGAACTGGCGGAGCGCCACCCGGACCAGGTCGGGCCCAACATCCACCTTCAGATCGCCGAGGGCCTCCGCTACACGGCGGTCGACGTGGCCCGCGCGCTCTCGATGCAGACGGCGATGTACCGGTCCTGGCAGGGTTTTTTCGAGCGGTATGACCTGCTCGTGACGCCGGCCATCACGATCAGCCCGCGCGCCTGGCGCGAACTCTACCCGGCGGAAATCGACGGCAGGGCGACGCGCACCTATTATCAATGGCTGGCTCTGGCCTATGCGGTCACGCTGACCGGCCATCCCGCCATCGCGATTCCCGTCGGGCGCGACCATGCGGGCATGCCGTTCGGGCTTCAGATTGTCGGGCCGAGGGGCGGGGATCTCAGGGTACTGGCCGCCGCCCGGGCGCTTGAGGCGATCTTCGCGGGCTCGGCCGAGACCGCTCGTCCCGAGCCGGACATCGAATGGCTGAAGGCGCAGCCGCCCCTCGCCATGAGCGAAGGGTTCCGCGCCTTCGATTGATCCGGAACGCGGATCTCAGCGGCGGCCGTTCTGCCGCGCGCCGCCACCGGCTTCCGCCTGGGTGGACCGTTGATGCGGGCTGCCCGGGCGGCGATGCGGCCGGCCGCCACGCGGCTGCTCCTTGCCCTGCCGTCCATGCGGGGCCGGACGGGCCGGCTGGCTTTCCCGGATCATCGCGGCATCGGCGGGCAGACCCTCCGGCAGCGGCAGCGCCGGGATCGGCAGGCGCGTCAGCTTCTCGATATCGCGCAGGAAGGGCCGCTCATCCGACGCACAGAAGGACAGGGCAATCCCCGCCGCGCCGGCACGGGCGGTTCGGCCGATGCGATGGACGTAGGATTCCGGCACATTCGGCAGCTCGAAATTGATGACATGCGAGACGCCTTCGACATCGATGCCGCGCGCGGCGATATCGGTGGCGACCAGAACCCGGCAGGCCCCCGAGCGGAACGCACCCAGCGCCCGCTCGCGCTGCGCCTGGCTCTTGTTGCCATGGATGGCGCTGGCCTCGATGCCCGACTTCACCAGATGCTTCACGACGCGGTCCGCCCCGTGCTTGGTCCGGGTGAAGACGAGCACGCGGTCGATGCTTTCATCCCGCAGCACCGCTTCGAGCAGGGCCTGTTTGGCCCCGCCCTGCACGAACATCACGCCCTGGGTGACGCGTTCGGCCGTCGTGGCCACCGGTGTCACAGCCACCTTGACGGGATCCGTCAGGAAGGCATCGGCCAGGCCGGAAATCGTGCTCGGCATGGTGGCCGAGAAGAACAGGCTCTGCCGCTTCTTCGGCAGCATCGGAATGATGCGCTTGAGCGGCACGATGAAGCCCAGATCGAGCATCTGGTCGGCCTCGTCGAGGACGAGGATCTCGAGGTCGCGCAGCGAAAGCGCGCGCTGATCGATCAGGTCGAGCAGGCGGCCCGGCGTCGCCACCAGGATATCCGCGCCCGGCTGAAGCCTGCGGATCTGCTTGCCGATCGGCACGCCGCCGAAAACCACATCGATCGAGAGATGCATGAACTTGCCATAGGCGCGGAAGCTCTCCGCGATCTGGCTGGCCAGTTCACGCGTCGGGCTGAGGATCAGCGCGCGGCAGGTGCCGGGCTTGCGGGTCGTGCCCGACTTGCCGAGCCGGTGCAGGATCGGCAGCGCGAAGGCGGCCGTCTTGCCCGTGCCGGTCTGGGCAATGCCGAGCAGGTCCCGGCCCGCCATCGCCTGCGGGATCGCCTGCGTCTGGATCGGGGTCGGTTGGGTATAGCCCTCGGCGGCAAGCGCACGCTGCAACGGCGCGAGGAGCTGGAAATCGGAGAAACTGGTCAAGGGAAACACTTTCCAAGGAAGGCGGCCAGCAGGCCGCCATGCCGGCAGGAAGTCCTGCGGGCAGTCTGGGAACAACCCGCGTGATGGGGTTGTCGGATCAACGAACGATTGAAGGGGAAAGCCGGCGCCGCATCTCGAAACGAGGATCGGCGCAACCACGCTGCTTTGCACACGCGCCGTTCTGGCGCTGACGTTCTGCGCTCTCCATGCGCGTGTTGCAGCGCAATGTCAAGGCGCGATACCCCGGGGCGGCCGGAGCCCTCACTCGGAGATCACCGATTCGACCAGCTGGAACGGCGAGGAGACCACCGATCCCAGGGTGCGGAACACATAGGCGCCGGCCTCCCGGACCGCGCCGCCGGATTTCTCCAGTTCACGCAGGCGGGGCTGGTACTTGGCCAGCATCACGAACCGGTCATGGTGGAAACTGTCCCCGGAATCGAGCGCGGAGATATCCACCACGCGCAGCCGGGCCTGCCGGGTGATGGCCAGGAGCCGGGGATCGGTCACGCTCATCGCACCGAGCCGCTGATAGCCGCCGGCCAGCCGGCTGGACGCCTTGAGCGCCCGGTCATCCGGGGAGGTCAGCACCGTCATCGGCGGATCCAGCGGCCCGATCGCCTGCATCTGTGTCCGGAACACATCGATATCGATATCCGGGGCGGCCAGCGTCACCTTCGGCTTCGGCAAGGCAGCCCATTGCCCTGCCAGACGGAGATCGCGGACCGTTTCCACCGTCAGCCATGTGCCCATGCTGTGTGCGAGAATGCTGAGATCGCCATTGCGCCGGCCCTGCGCGGCCATGCCGATCAGTTCTGCCAGATAAAGCCGGGAATAGGTCGAGGCGTCACGGTCTGTGAGATAGCCGGTCAGCTGCCCCTGCGACGGCCAGGCAAAGAGCACCATTTTCCCGGGATAGCTGGAATCGGCCTTCATCTGCGCGCCCCGGAACACGGCATCGCGATAGCCGGTATTGTAGCCATGGACGAAAATTCCGAGCCGGGGATCACCACGCTGCGGCCTGATCTCGCGTTCGAACTGGGCCCTGTCGAGCCGACGCTCGGCCAGCACGGTGAACCCGTTGGCGGGATTGAGATGATCGTCGCCGGCCTCGATCGCCCCGTATTCATGCCCCGGCGGGATCGAGATCCGATAGGCCGCGAAATGGAGCGTGCTGGCCCGGTTATTCGAGAATTCGCGGGCATCGGCGCCATTCGGCTCCCGCGTCGTCGCGACGTAAAGCTCCACCGTCCGGGCGCCCGCGGGCAACGGCTGCTCGATGACCGCGACATCGTTCCGGGCGGAACCGGCACAGCCGGCCAGGACGAGCCCCATGGCGAGGTTCGCAACCCATCTGCGTAACCGGCCCTGCACACGCCTCATCAATGCCACTTTCCCGCTGCTGCCGCGCTGTTCCGGCCCGGGGGCGGGAAAAAGCAGCTCGCTCCGCCCTGCCCGGCCACCCGGTTGTGGAAGATGGCCGTGAAGCCGTCAAGCCAGCGCCCTCGACCCCGGCAGCGGACTTGACTTCGTGCGCGGTCCGGATGTCGATAACCCGCCGGTGCCGGAGCACTGTTCCCGCATCCATGAATTTCTAGATTATTGATATTGAATGTTTTTCCGGATGACGAGACCGCGAATGGTGATCCCGACTGGATTCGAACCAGTGGCCTACAGTTTAGGAAACTGCCGCTCTATCCTGCTGAGCTACGGGACCCCATGCGAAGCGCATAGCAGAATTCGCGACTGAAATGCACCCTGCCCGGCACCGATATGCTGCATTTTTGGGATCCGCCCGGCTTGGCGTGATCACCGGCCTGGTGGCACTGGCTCTTCCCGCGCAGGCCGGCGATGCCGATTGCCGTCCGGCGGGCGCGGAAACGGCAGAGATCACTGCGGTGACCGCGCAGGCCACAATCCGCCTTCGGGATGGACGGGAACTGGTGCTCGCCCATCTTCTCCCGCCCGAGCACCACCCGGATGAAGCTCCGGGCGATGGACCGAACCGGCTCGCGGGCTGGCTGGCCGGCCAGAAGCTTTCCTGGAAGCCGGCCGGCGAGCCGGATCGCTGGGGCCGGATCCCGGCCAACCTGTTCCTTCAGGAACCGGAAGAACGCGAACCGCCCTTCTGGCTTCAGGCCGGGCTCGCGCAGAACGGCTGGGCCGCGCTCTGGCCGGGCCGCATGCCCGGCGCGTGCCTCGCCCGGTTGCAGATTGCCGAACGGCGCGCGCTGGCCGCCGCCCGGGGCCTCTGGGCACCTGAGGCTCAAGCCGGCCTTCTCGCCCGTCTTGGCCAGGATCCGGACAGCGCGATCGGAAAGCGGGTGGTGATGCTGCTCCGCATCCGCTCGGTCCGCAGCGGCCGCTTGGGAAGTTTCGTCAATTTCGTGCCATCATTGCATGCTTCACCTTCCCTGTTCCTGACGACCAGACAGATGGAAGCCTTCCGGCATGCGCAGCGCGACCCGTTTTCTTGGCAGGGCAAACGGGTCCTCCTGCGATTCGTGGTTCCCGAGCAGGGAATCACCCGCATCCGGATCGAGGGCATCGACCATCTCCTCCCGATCGACTAAAGCTCCGGCCATGATGTCCAGCATGATCGGCAACCCGCTCCCGGCCGGCCCCAGAAGGGACGGTCCGAGGCCATTCCGGAAATCCGGCATGGCGATCGGCAGCGTGACCGGCCTCGCCCTCATGCTCTCGGCCTGCATCACCGACACGATTTCCGTTCCCCCGGTCGAGCCACAGCGTGTCCAGATTCCGGGAACCGGGCCGCGGCTCGAGCCCGGCTCGCAGCTGGAACGCGAGCACCGTCGCCTTGTCGCCAGCTTCGGCGGCGAATATCGCTCGCAGAAGATCCAGACCCAGCTCAACGCCATTTCCGAACGCCTTCGCCTCGTTTCCGACCGGCCAAGCGAGCAATACCGCGTCATCGTCCTCAATTCGCCGTCCGTGAATGCCTTCGCGCTGCCGAACGGCTATGTCTATCTCACCCGCGGGCTCCTGGCCCTCGCCAACGACACGGCCGAGATTGCCTCGGTGATCGCCCACGAGATCGCCCATGTCACGGCCCGCCACGCCATGGCCCGGGCCGAGCTGGAAAGCCGCTCGGTTCTGGTCAGCCGCGTGATGAGCGAGGTGCTCGACAATCCCGGCGCGGGCCAGCTGATGCGCGACCAGTCCCGCGTGGCCTTTGCGAGCTTCTCGCGCCAGCAGGAAATCGATGCCGACGAGATGGGCGTGCGCGCCATCGCGAAGGCCGGGTTCGAGGCCCATGGCGCCACGCGGTTCCTGATCGCGCTCGACCGCTCCAGCCGCATGCGCGAGGAGATTGCCGGCGGCGGCAAGGACGACAAGACCGACATCCTCGCCACCCACCCGCAGACGCCGGAACGGATCGCCCGCGCGCTGGCCGTGGCGCGCGAATTCGGCGCTCCCGGCATCGGCGAGGCGGATCGGGGACGTTGGCTGCAAGCGGTCGACGGGATGACCTTCGGCGACGATCCGACACAGGGGGTCGTGAAGGGCCGTCAGTTCTTCCATCCCAAGCTGCGCTTTGCCATGTCGGCACCGGAAGGCTTTGTCCTCGAGAATACCGCCCAGGCGGTTCTCGGCGTGACGGCCGGGGCAAAGGAAGCCTTCCGCCTCGATTCCACGCGCGTTGATCAGGGCAAGTCGCTGGCGGTCCTTCTGGCCGAAAACCCGATCGAGAGCATCGGCGTCACGGATATCCGGGAACTTCAGATCAACCAGCTGCCTGCCGCGACAGGCCTTGCCAAGGGCCCGGACTGGACGTTCCGCGTCTTCCTGATCCGGTCGGGGGATATCGTTTACCGCATGATTTTCGCCGCCCAGGGCATGAGCGCGGCTCAGGACCAGCATTTCCTCGAAGCGGCCCAGAGCTTCCGCCGGATGACGGATGACGAGGTCCGCGATATCCAGCCCCAGCGGATCCGCCTCGTCACCGCGCGCATGGGCGACAAGGCGGAGGACCTCGTCGCCTCCCATATGGCCGGGATCAGCCAGGCGCTTGAGCGGTTCTACGTGATCAACGGCCTTGGGCCGGAGGATATCCTCCAGCCCGGCACGGCCTACAAGGTCATCGGCCCGTAAGCCGATCAGCCATAGGCGGAGACAAGCTGCGGGTTGCGCTCGATCAGGGCTTTCCGGAGCTTCTCGAGCGCCCGGTTCTCGATCTGGCGGACGCGCTCCTTCGAAATGCCCAGCTTGGAGCCGAGCGCCTCGAGGGTCTCGCCCTCCTCGCTCAGCTTCCGCTCGCGCAGGATGCGAAGCTCACGCTCGGACAGGACCGTCAGCGCGCTCTGGAGCCATTCGTAGCGGCGCTCGCCGTCAATGGCCTCGCCCACCAGTTCATCCGGCAGCGGCCCGGTATCGGCGAAGAAATCTCCCCGGTCGGCCCCGCCGGATTCATCATCCGAAACCGGCGCATTGAGCGACATGTCCGGCCCGCTGAGCCGGGCTTCCATCGTCACCACATCGGCCTTCTGGACGCCGACGGCAGCCGCGATCTCGGCATGCAGGTCAAGGCCGGGCTCCTGCTCCATCCGCTGCGCAATGCGCATCCGCAGCCGCCGGAGGTTGAAGAACAGCGCCTTCTGGGCCGAACTGGTGCCACCACGGACGATCGACCAGTTCCTCAGAACGAAATCCTGGATCGAGGCCCGGATCCACCAGGTCGCGTAGGTCGAGAAGCGGACTTCCCGCTCGGGTTCGAACCGGGCCGCAGCCTCGAGCAGGCCGACATGGCCTTCCTGCACGAGATCCGGCACGGGCAGCCCGTAATTCCGGAAACGGGCGGCGATGGCGATGACCAGCCGCATATGGGCGCGTGTCAGTTGTTCGAGAGCGTCCTGATCGCCATTGTCGCGCCACCGCACGGCGAGCGCGTGTTCGTCCTCGCGGGACAGGTAGGGCGCATCCATGGCGGCGCGCACGAAAGACCGGCTAATCCCTGATAACTGGGCCATGCACGTCTCCCCGTCATTCTCGTTTCAGGCGATACGCGCAAAATCGGCAACTGGTTCACAGGTCCCCTTTGGAATCTCTGCCTCGGCGACAAAAAAGCCCGCGGGGTCACCGCGGGCTCCTGAAGGCGGGAGATCGGAGCCGCGCTCAGGCGGCTTCCTCGCTCGCATCATCATTGTCAGCGTCGGGCTCGGCACTGCCATCCGCACCGCGCGCACGGCGCGGACCCTTGGCAAGGCTGGTCTCGATCCGCTTCATCGCCTCGGTCTCGGTGGAGCCGTCAACAGCGGCAACCTCGTCGACAAGCCGCGCCAAAGCGGTTTCGAACAGCTGCCGCTCCGAATAGGACTGCTCCGGCTGGGCTTCCGACCGGTAGAGATCGCGGACGACCTCGGCCACGGCAAGAATGTCGCCCGAATTGATCTTCGCCTCGTATTCCTGGGCGCGACGGCTCCACATGGTCCGCTTGATGCGGGCACGGCCGGTCAGCACATCGAGGGCCTTGGCAATGCCGGCCGCATCGGTGAGCTTGCGCATGCCAACGCTCGCGACCTTGGCGACGGGCACGCGAAGGGTCATTTTTTCCTTCGCGAAGCTGACGACAAAAAGCTCAAGTTTGAAACCCGCAATCTCCTGTTCCTCGATCGCCGTCACCTGTCCGACGCCATGGGCCGGATAGACGATGTATTCGCCCGGCTTGAACCCATCGCGCTGTGTCGTCTTCTTTGTGCTCATCATGTCCCTCACTATCGCGCGCGGGTTGAGGCAACCGGCGCGCGAATTGTGGCAGCCTGTGCCACGCTCAGATCAGGCATCCCCTGCCGGTTTGCCTGAACACATTCAGCGAAAAGACAGCATGCCTTGCCAGGAACTGCCAAAAAAACGTGTCTGGCCCGCGCGCGGCTCGCGTGCAGGCCATGAAAAGGTCACGTCAATGGGAAGCTCGGCGCAAGGAAGCGGCCACCTGTTTCGACTGTTGGAAAGGACACTAGCACGATTCCAGCCGAAAATCAAAAGCTCCCGGTTCCCCGCGCGCGGCAGGGAGCCCGGAAGGTTAACGGTGGCGCCGGCTCAGTCTCCCTGGCCGGGATTGGGCGAGAAATAGGTCTCGAACTTGTTCGGCTTGCCGTCGAATTCCTTGGAATCAGCCGGCGCCTCACGCTTGATCGTGATGTTTGGCCAGGTCTTGGCGAATTCCGCGTTGACCTTCAGCCAGTTCTCGAGCCCCGGCTCGGTATCCGGCTTGATGGCTTCGGCCGGGCATTCAGGCTCGCAGACGCCGCAATCGATGCATTCGTCAGGATGGATGACGAGCATGTTCTCGCCTTCGTAGAAACAGTCCACAGGGCAGACTTCCACGCAATCCATGTATTTGCAGCGAATGCAATTGTCGGTGACCACATAGGTCATCGGTCTCTCCTGCCATGCGGAATGGCGGCGGGCGCCATGTCAACGGTTTCGCCCTTCGCTAGATCGGATTGCGCCCGCATGCAAGCGAAGGGATGTCTCGATCGCGCAATCACGGGGTCTCGATCAGCCGGTAGAGACGCGTCGCATCATCGGAACCGCCGCGCCGTTCGGCCAGGGCCAGCACCTCGACGACGACCGTCCGCCCCGGCAAGGCCAGCGTCAGCACGTCTCCCGGAGCGACCGCGGCGCCCGGACGCTGGACACGCCGGCCGTTGAGCCGCACCCGCCCGGCACGGACAAGATCGGCGCAGGCCTCGCGGGAGCGCTGGAACCGCGCAAACCAGATCCACCGGTCGAGCCGCAGGTCATCGGCCGCGGCCGCATCCTGGATCTCAGGGGACCGGCTGCCGCGCGCCATGGGTTCCTGTCAGGACTTGCCTTCGAGCTGGGCCTTGAGGGCGGCCAGCTTGGCGAAAGGCGAATCCGGATCCGGCTGCTTCTCCACCGGCGGCTTGCGCTCGGGCGGACGGGGCATCGCATCACGGCCGGGGCGCGGCCGTTCGGGGCGCGGACCACGCCCCTCCGGACCGGCTGCCTTGTCCGGGCGCTTGAAAGCATCGAAACGCTTGTTCCGCTCGGCCCGGTTCCGGTCGTCCCGGCGCGGCTGGTCTTCGCGTGGCTGCGCAGGGGTACCCTCGGCCGGCGCGGCCTGGCCCGGGCGGGGCCGACGCTGGTCCCGCGGGTTGAACCGCGGCCGGTCAGGCCGCGACCGTTCCGGGCGGGCCACACGCCAGATCTCCGTCTCGACCGGTGCCACAGCCTCGGCTGGCGCGTCTTCGGTCGCCAAAATCTCCCCGATGGCAGGGGTTTCGGCAATCTCGACAGCCGGCGCCACCTCCTCGGCCTCGCCGGCCTCGGGTTCGGGTGCCTCTGCCATGGCAGCCGGCGCATCCTCCGTCACGACCGCGCCTGCGGCATCCGGAGAGACCTCGGCGGCAGCCGGCTCGACAGCCGCTTCCACCGGACCGGTCACGGCCGGCATTTTCAGCGGAACGGAAATGGCCGGGCCAGCCCGCATTTCCGGGCGGTAGCCGAGCGACTTCAGGATCTCGCCGAACTCGGCGCCGGCACAGCCGACGAGCGACGTCATGGCCCCGGTCACGACAAAGCCGTCCCCGTCCGCGGCACCGGCCGGCGGCGGCCCTTCGCTCACGCCGGGCCGGTAGGCGATGGCCGGCCGGATCAGGTCGGCCAGGCGTTCGAGAATATCGACCCGGATCGCACGCGGGCCGGCAACGCGGAAGCCGGCGATGCGGTAGAGATCCTTGTCGATGCCGGGGTCGACCGGGATCGAGGTCCGGCCTGAAAAAGCGAGATGCGAGACATCCCGCAGCGCCGACGGATCGCCGCCCTTCGACAGGGCATAGAGCTGGGCCGCGAGGCTGCGGGGGCCCGGCTTCATGAGCGCAGGCACGAAGATGTGGTGCGCGCCGAATCGCAGCCCGAGCTTGCGCATCTCGGCCCGCGTGTTCTGGTCGAGTGCCCGGACATCATTGGCCACGACGGCCCTGTCGAGCACGCCGAGATGTTCGGCGACCTGGAACGCGATGCCACGGCCGATCCCGGAAAGACTTTCCGGCGCCTCGAGCGCGACCAGCGCCCCGAGCAGTTTCTGGACATGCGCCTTGATCCAGGTGCCGATCCGCGTCTCGACCAGTTCGCGATGCAGGCCCGTGAGGCCCTCGTCCGCGAGGATCAGGAAGCGGGGCTCGAGAATGCGCGCGCCGGCCTGCAGCACGGCAACCGGCTCGCCGACATGCCGGATGATCCCGTCCAGCGATAGCTGGAACTGGTCATCATTGGCGGTCGACAGGCGCGTCGCACGCGTCTCCAGCTCCGAGCTCAGGGCCTTGGCCGCGGCCGCGCGCAGGGTCTTGGCCTCCTGCGTGTCAGCCGAGGCGTCAGGGGCAAAGCGGAAGCCCTCGAGGCGCCCGATATGCTGCCCCTCGACCAGAACCTCTCCCGTAGGCTTCACTTCCGTTTCAAGCATCGCATTCTCTTTCAGCCGGCGCATCAGCACGGATGTCCGTCGGTCGACAAAACGCTGCATCAATCGCTCGTGCAGCGCATCGGAGACCTTGTCCTCTAGCGCGCGCGTGACGTTCTGCCAATGAGAAGGATCGCGCAACCAGTCGGGACGATTGGCGCAGTAGCTCCAGGTCCGGATCTGCGCGAGGCGCCAGGACAGCGCGTCGATATCGCCATCCACCCGATCGCAGGCCTTGATTTCCTTGCCGAACCAGTCCGCATCGATGGCGCCGCGCCGCATGATCGGTTCATAGAGCGAGACCACGAGGTCGGCGTGGCTTTGCGGCGACACCTTCCGGTAATCCGGCAATTGGCAGAGGTCCCAGAGCCGGCGGATGGCGGCTTCGCCGGTCGCGAGATCGCGGACGAGCGGCCGCATTGTCGCGATCTCGAGGGTGGTCTCGTCTTCCGCCTTGCGGATCCGGACGAGACTGGGATCACCCGGCGCCCGTTGCAACGAGGCTTCCAGCCGGTCGAGGCTGGAAAAATCCAGCATGGTGTTCCGCCATTGTGCCAGCGCGATCGGATCGAACTGGTGTGCTTCCAGCGCCTCGACCAGGTCCTCGTCGAAGGCGGGGCATCGCCCTGTCGTGCCGAAGGTCCCGTCCCGCGTCGCGCGTCCTGCCCGGCCGGCAATCTGCGCCAGTTCGGCCGGAAACAGCCGCCGATGCCGCCTTCCGTCATATTTCCGGTCAGCGGCGAAGGCGACATGCTCGATATCGAGGTTGAGCCCCATCCCGATCGCATCGGTGGCGATGATATGGTCGACCTCCCCGGCCTGGAACATGGCGACCTGCGCATTCCGCGTCCGCGGCGAGAGCGAGCCCATGACCACGGCTGCCCCGCCCCGTTGGCGCCGGACCAGTTCGGCGATGGCATAGACCTCCTCCGCCGAGAAGGCGATGATGGCCGACCGCGCCGGCAGGCGGGTGATCTTCTTCTCGCCCGCAAAGCTGAGCTGCGACATGCGCGGCCGCGTCTGTACGGTCACGCCCGGCAGCAGGCGCTGGATGAGCGGCTGCGCCGTCGCGGCCCCCAGCAGCAAGGTCTCGCCCCGCCCCCGGCGATGCAGCAACGCATCCGTGAAGACATGGCCGCGCTCGAAATCCGCGATCATCTGCACCTCGTCGATGGCGACGAAGGTGGTGCTGATATCGCGCGGCATGGCCTCGACCGTCGAGATCCAGTAGCGCGGCGATTTCGGCTTGATCTTTTCCTCGCCGGTCACCAGCGCCACCTGCGCCGGACCGACCTTGTCGACGACACGCTGATAGACCTCGCGCGCGAGAAGCCTGAGCGGCAGCCCGATCATGCCGCTGTCATGGCCGAGCATCCGTTCGATGGCGAGATGCGTCTTGCCGGTATTCGTCGGGCCGAGAATGGCGGTCACGCCGCGCCCGCGCGGGGGCGATCCCGGCTTCCGGGCTTCCGCGGGGAGGCTGAACGTCAGGGTCATCGTCTTCCCCACGACCGGCACAAGGGCGAGCCGCATTCAGGCTTGCCACGCATCCTTATGTGGGCTGAGGCAACCGGGCCGGCAAGCCGCACGACGCTGAATTCTGTGCGTGATCGGGACAGTTTCCGACGCCGAATCACATGCAGGGAAAGACTTCGAACAGGAAAGGAACGAATCGGCGCCGAATCGGCGACCGGACAGGAGTCTTGCTTTGTTCCCTCACAAGATGAAGCGGGAGAAGAGCAACAAGACGCAAGATCTTGCGAAAAAGAGGCGCCCCGAATGATTCCGGCGCCGGGGCTCACGACTCGGGCACGATGTCCACTCCGATTGTCGGTCAAGCGGAAAACATCGGAATCGTGGTTAATTCTTTCTGAAGACCCCCCGGAGGTGGGAACCTGCCGGCCTTTACGATTGGACGAAGCCGGGAACAAAGCATCGACGAATCAGCACGGAATGATTCGCACACGGAACCATTCCAGCGGTTCCGCAGCCCCGGAGCCGGCACGAATGCCCGCATCGCACGCGTGAGTTCCGCGTCGACGGGTAGGGCCGTGCCGGTTTGGGGCAGGTTGCGGTATTCCGGAAAGACCGTTGCCATGGCTCCGGGCAGCGGGAGGCACATTCCGTCGTGCGCGGTGCAGGACGCAGGGACCGGACGGTCCGACGTCGGCCCGATCCGGGGAAGGCGCCCGGCGCCTGTGAGCTAGTTCGGCCGGAAGGTCTCGGCCTCGATCACCGTGGTTCCGATCATCGTCTTGACGGAGATGCGGTAGGGGATCAGCGTCTTGCCGCCATTCACCGGCGCGAGCCAGGCATCCATGTTCCGGTTTTCGGCCATGAACTTGGTCACGCGGCGGTCGGGCCGGTGGCCGGCGACCGGAATGTAGCGCGCGGTGCAGATCAGCACCGGCCCGGAATAGCCATCGTCACTGCGCACCTGGCGGGTGCCGGCATAGCTGAGCACCACATCGAAACGCTGGTTGCCATCGAAGACCGGCAGGCGACGGTCGCAATTGGCCTTGTCCATCGGATTGCCGCTCCGGACCGGCATGATCAGCGCGCTGACCGGGTCGAGCACACCGACCTTGTGGCTGTCCCGGAGGGGGATGCGCGTGGAATCATCGGGCTGGGTCACGAAGGGCGGGTCAATCATGACATTCCGGACCGAACCGGACGCCGCGGCAATCTGGATCTTGCGCGTATCCGTCCCGTTGGTGGCCGAGAGCGAGAACCCGTTGGTCAGCACATTCGCACCGGAAACATTGCCGCGCGCCGTCGCCGCCCCGCGCCCCTGTGACACCGCGCCGACAATCCCGGTCAGCGCGGAACTGACATTCAGCACATAGTTCGCGCCGTTCATCTGTCCGGAAAGGCTGGCCTTGCCGATCGAGAGACCGGCCAGGGTGATGGAGTAGCGCGCCTCGATATCCGCGGCCATGGCGGACCCTGCGACAGTCGGACTGGCGATCACGGCCGTCACCGCGAGAATCCGGGACAGGTCTCGCCTCGCCCACATCGACATGCCTGCCATTCGAAACCCGATCCCTGCCAAGAGTTCGTCCAAAAGTTTGTCCAACAGTTGGTTGCTGCCTCTATCATGTGAATCGATGGCTGATTCGTGGCAAGTCCTCCGCGGATCCGCAAACCGGCCGGACCGCCTGCTTTTTTCTCCGCACCCGGCCCAGCCGCGATTGACCGGCCGCCTTCCTTGGACTATAGGCCACGCTTCCGATTTTCCACGTGATCGCAGTCCCTCCAGTCGGAAGGGCCCCGGAGATCGCGCTCCGGGCGAAGAAGGTTGATAACGATGTCTCGTGTTTGCGAATTGACCGGCAAGGGTGTTCAGGTCGGCCACAAGGTCAGCCATTCGAACCGGAAGACGAAGCGCCGCTTCCTGCCGAACCTCGTCAATGTGACGCTGCAGTCGGATGCGCTGAACCGTTCCGTGCGCCTGCGCGTTTCGGCCAATGGCCTGCGCTCGGTCGAGCATCGCGGTGGCCTCGATGCTTTCCTGCTGAAGGCCGCCGATGGCGAGCTGTCCTCGAACGCGCTCGACCTGAAGCGCGAGATCTCGAAGAAGCTCTCGGCCTGAGCGCGTCTGACGCCCTCGCGAAACCAAGGCGGCTCCGGCCGCCTTTTTTGTTCCCGTCGGGCGCGTCAGCCATCCAGCGCGAAGCGCAGCATCAGGTTCCGCTGCAACAGCGAGAAGTTGTTGTCCGATACGAGCGTCAGGATCGTGCGGCCCTGTGCCGTGCGATGAACCGCCAGGCCTTCCATGTTGTCGATCTGCATGGAGAGGTCCGCCACGATCAGCGCCGGGCCGTCAAGGACAGCGCCGGGACGGATCATGGCCAGCGGGATGCGGCGGATCCGGAACCCGACCCCGAAAAGCGGGACGAATCGGCGTTCCAGAACCAGCAGGTCGCCGTCGGGAAGGAAGGCGAGATCGGTCACGTCGAAATCCCCGATCCGACGGAGCCAGAGACGGCCAGGCTTCGGCCCGACCAGGAACCCGGGAATCTGCCCGCGCGCCTGCCCGCGCGCCTCTTTCTCGGCCAGCGCGAGCAAATGCCCGCTCCATTCCGAACCCGGCGGGACCAGCCCGAGGGCCTCGATCCCGCCATTCGGCATCAGCGTCTTCATTTCGGCCGGAACGCCGGTCAGCCGGGCCCGGCCGATCGGCTCGCCGCCGGCATTCAGATCGAACTGCAGGATATCGTGCACGCGCTCCACGCCCACGAACAGGGTCTGGCCCTGCCGGAAGACACTCTCGCAATCGAAATAGCGCGTATCCTTCAGCCGCCGGCCATCCGGCGCCCGCAGCGGGCCGATCCGCGCCGCCTCGATGCCCAGCGGCACGCCGTCCTTCTGCTTGATCCGCCCGGTGATCCAATGGGCATGATCGGTGATGACGAGGAAGCGCTCGCCGTTCGGGTCGAGAACAAGCCCGGACAGTCCTCCGAATTCCGGGTCGCCTGACCGGAGTTCCAGCCCGCCGAGGAAGGTCAGCGCCCCGAATTGCCGGCGATCGCGATCGCCAGCCGAGAAGCTGGCAAAGGGCGCAGCCTCGATCGGCAGCGGCCGCGGCTCCTGCCGGTCGAGGGCCCCGGCGGAGCCGGAAAGCCCTGTTGCCGCAAGACCTGTTCCCGCAAGGCCGGCAAGGACCGCGCGGCGGGAGATCAAGCCCGGGCTCCGGCCATCCGGCGCGGCGGTGCGGCATTGGCCGCAGCGGCGGGTCCGTTCTCGCTGAACAGTTCCGCCAGTTTTTCGGTCATCACGCCGCCCAGTTCCTCGGCATCGACAATCGTGACGGCCCGCCGGTAATAGCGGGTCACGTCATGCCCGATGCCGATGGCGATCAGCTCGACCGGAGAGCGCGTCTCGATCTGCTCGATCACCTGGCGGAGATGCTTTTCGAGGTAATTGCCGGAATTGACCGACAGCGTCGTGTCATCCACCGGCGCCCCGTCGGAAATCATCATCAGGATGCGGCGCTGCTCGCGCCGGGCCAGCAGCCGCTGATGCGCCCAGTCCAGGGCCTCCCCGTCGATATTCTCCTTGAGCAGGCCCTCGCGCATCATCAGCCCGAGATTGCGGCGGGCACGCCGCCAGGGCGCATCCGCGCTCTTGTAGATCACGTGGCGCAGGTCGTTCAGGCGGCCCGGATTGGCCGGCTTGCCGGATTGCAGCCAGTATTCGCGCGACTGCCCGCCCTTCCACGCCTTGGTCGTGAAGCCGAGAATCTCGACCTTGACGCCGCAGCGCTCCAGCGTGCGGGCGAGAATGTCGGCGCAGGTCGCCGCCACGGTGATCGGCCGGCCGCGCATCGAACCGGAATTGTCGATCAGCAGCGTGACCACCGTATCGCGGAAATTCGTATCCTTCTCGCGCTTGAAGGACAGCGGCGCGAAGGAGCCGCGCATGTCGTCAATCACCACGCGGGTCAGCCGCGAGGGATCGAGCGAGCCTTCCTCGAGGTCGAACTCCCACGAGCGGTTCTGCTGGGCGAGCAGGCGCCGCTGGAGCCGGTTGGCGAGACGGCCGACAACCCCCTGCAGGTTGCTGAGCTGCTTGTCGAGATAGGCCCGGAGACGGTCGAGCTCCTCGGCATCGCAGAGATCCTCCGCCGCGATCGTCTCGTCGAAGCGCGTCGTGTAGGCTTTGTAGCCCGCTCCGTCGCGCAACGAATCCTTCGAAACCGGCGGGCGCGAGGCCTCGGCAGGCTCCTCGGCGTCGGCCATCTCGCTCTCGTCCGGAAAATCGCCCGGCGGGGCATCGGCAGCTTCCTGCGCGCCCTCGCTCATGTCGTCCTGCAACGCGTCCGTTTCCTCGAGGTCGAAGCCGTCCTGCTCCTTGGCCTCGCCGCTCTCGCCCTCCTGCGGATCCTGGTCGCCGTCCTCGTCCTGCTTGTCGTCGTTCCGGTCCTCGTCATCCGAGCCGAGCGGGTCGGCCTCGACCATGCCGAGGCCCGCGAGAATCTGCTGCACGACCTTGGCGAAGGCCTGCTGGTCCTCGATGCTGCCGGCCAGCATGTCGAGCGTCTTGCCGGCCTTCTCCTCGATATCCGACCGCCAGAGCTCGGTCAGGCGGCGCGCCGCTTCGGGTGGCTTTGCCCCGGTCAGCCGCTCGCGCACCAGCATGGCGAGCGCATCCTCGATCGGCGCGTTGGCGAGATCATTGACCTCGGCGAGGTTCGCCTTGGTATACCGGTCCTGGAGCATGGCATCGAGATTGGCTGCGACGCCCATCATCCGGTTCGAGCCGATGGCATCGCAGCGCGCCTGCTCGACGGCCTCGAACACCTTCCGCGCCTCCAGCCCTTCCGGCATCAGCCGGCGATGCAGCTTCTCGTCATGGCAGGCGAGCTTCAATGCATAGGAATCGGCATGCCCGCGCAGGATCGCGATATCCCGCGCGGTCGGCTTGCGCGGCGGCTCCGGCAGGCGGGCGCGCACCACCTCCCCGGCATCGACCAGGCTCGGCCGGTCGGCGGCGAACTGCACCTCGATCTCTTCCTTGCCGGCCATGGCGCGGAGCGCACCGGCCACGGCCTTCTTGAAAGGCTCGACCGGCGAATTCTCGGGCTGGCCCGGCTTGCGGTTGGTGATGGTCATGACAGGAATTGCTCCGCGAGATGCGCAAGATCGCGCGCGGCGAAATCGACAGGAACGGAAGGCCCGGTTTCGCCGAGCCCCGGGCCGAACTCGTCCGGCCGGGCGATATGGGCCGTCCTGAGGCCAGCCTCGCCCGCAGCGGCGAGATCGGAGGAATGGGCGGCCACCATCAGGCATTCGGACGGGGAGAGGTCGAAGGCCGCGCAGCCGGCGCGGTAGACGGCTAGATTGGGCTTGTAGTCCCGCGCCCATTCGGCGCCGAGAATGGCATCCCAGATGAACCCGTTATGCCGGGCCATGTCGGCCATCAGCGAAACATTGCCGTTCGACATCGGCGCCAGCCGGAAACGGCTCCGCAGCCGCGCGAGGGCGGCGGGAACCTCCGGCCAGGCATCGAGCCGGTGCCAGACCAGATTGAGCGCGGCGCGGTCCGCCCCGTCCATGCCGTCCAGCCCGAAGCGCGGCAGGATGCGGTCGAGATTCTCACGATGGAGAATGTCGAGCTTCACGAAGCCCCGGCCGCCGCTGCGCACGGCTTCCATGGCGGGCTGGTATTCGGCGCGCCAGGCATCGGCGAAGGCCGCGCCATCGACGGCAAGGCCCAACCGGTGAACCTCGCGCGCGATGCTGCCGCGCCAGTCCACCAGCGTACCGAACACGTCGAAGAAGAGGGCGCGGATCCCGTTCACGTGAAGGCCTTGACGAAGAAGATGCTGTCGAACCCGGCGGGATGATCGGTCATGCGGCCGAATTCCCGGAAACCCATGGCCCTGTAGAAATCGGGCGCCTGGAAGGACCAGGTGGAGAGATGCATATGCGTGGCCCCGAACCGCCGTGCCTCGATCTCGGCAAGGTCGATCAAGCGCTGTCCGACGCCGTGTCCGCGCTGGCTCTCGTCGATCCAGAGCAGCTCGATATGGAGATAGTCCATGCGCAGTTCGCCGATCAGCCCGCCGACAATCGCCCCGCTTTCGTCCCGTACCGACAAGGCCAGCTTGTGCCGGTCACGGTGCTTCGGAAGAAAGTGGTCATTGTAGCGGGTCAACCCCGCAGACACCGTCTGCCGGACCTCGTCGTAATTCTGCGTATCGACCCCGATCGCGGCCATCGCCTCAGCTCAGCGCGATATTGACCGCCGATTCCTTCAGTTCCTGCCCGAACGAGCGCTGGTAGAACTCGGCCACGAGGCTCCGCTCCAGCTCGTCGCATTTGTTGAGGAAGGTCAGCCGGAAGGCGAAGCCGAGATCACCGAAGATCGCCGCATTCTCGGCCCAGGTGATGACCGTACGCGGTGACATGACGGTCGACAATTCACCGTTGATGAAGGCATTGCGCGTCAGGTCGGCCACGCGCACCATCCGGTTGACGGTCTCGCGGCCTTCCTTGCCGGTGAAATGCTTCGCCTTGGCAAGGACGATATCGACCTCCTTGTCATGGGCGAGGTAGTTCAGCACCGTCACGATGGACCAGCGGTCCATCTGCGCCTGGTTGATCTGCTGCGTGCCATGATAGAGGCCGGATGTATCACCCAGGCCGACCGTGTTGGCGGTGGCGAACAGGCGGAAGGCCTTGTGCGGACGGATCACGCGGCTCTGGTCGAGCAGGGTAAGGCGGCCGGAAGCCTCGAGCACGCGCTGGATGACGAACATCACATCCGGGCGGCCGGCATCGTATTCGTCGAAAACGAGCGCGACATTGTGCTGGTAGGCCCAGGGCAGGATCCCGTCCTTGAACTCGGTGACCTGCTTGCCGTCCTTCAGCACGATCGCGTCCTTGCCGACGAGATCGATACGGCTGACATGGCTGTCGAGATTGACGCGGATGCACGGCCAGTTCAGCCGCGCGGCAACCTGCTCGATATGCGTCGATTTGCCGGTGCCGTGATAGCCGGTGACCATCACGCGCCGGTTGAACGCGAAACCGGACAGGATGGCCAAAGTCGTGTCGCGGTCGAACAGGTAATCCGGGTCCAGATCCGGCACATGCTCGGAGCGCGTCTTGTAGGCCGGAACAGTGAGATCGGAGTCAATTCCGAACAGGTCACGCACGGAAACCTTGGTATCCGGCTCACCGGATGACGGATCGACAGGCAGGGTATCGGCAAGGGCAGTCACGGACATCGTTCACACGAGAGCAAGCCGGGAGCGGGCTTGTCTTCCTTTCACTGGGGCAAGACCTCAGGCGAGGCCAACGGTTTTGAGATAGTTATAGGCGTCAATGATGGCGCGCAATTTTTCTTCGCGCGAGCGGTCACCCTCATTGAGATCAGGATGCAGCCGCTTGGCAAGCTCCTTGAAGCGTCGTCGAACCAGCGCCTTATCCGCCGTTTCGTCAAGACCCAACGCCTCGAGCGCCTTGAGCGCGGCCTTGCCGACCGGGCGCACGCGCGCCTCCGCGGCCGCCGCCTCGCGCGCGCGGCGCAGGCGCTCGAGCTTGGCACGCAGCAGCGTCGCGGCATCGACTTTCGATTCCGCACCGAGCCCCGCCCCCGTGACACTGATGTTCCAGGTCGGCCGGTGCCCGGTCAGCGCATCCTTCTGGTAGGATTGCACGGCAGCATCCGTCATGCCCGCGAAGTAATTGTAGGACTGGTTGTATTCCTTCACGTGCTCGAGGCAGAACAGGTAGAATTCGCCCTCGTGGTCACGCCCCTTGGGCGCCCGGAACTCGCCCTTGCGACGGCAGGCCGGATGCTGGCACACCGGCTCCTGTTCGGCGCGCACCTCCTCCGCATTCGGCTTGGACCGGATCCGGTCGAAGAGGGGGGAGTTGAGATTCATCATCGATCAAGTCTAGTTTCTGACCCCGACGGAGGGCAAGACGATGTTTTGCACCCGCGAAGAATTTCGATGAGGCGGATATGGGCAGGAAAGAACGGATCGAACAGGCCTTGCAGGCACTTTCCCCTGCCGAACTGGTCGTTCTGGACGAGAGCGAACAGCATCGCGGGCATGGCGGCTGGCGCGAGGGCGGGGAAACCCATTTCCGGATCCGCTTGCGCACGGCGGCCTTCGATGGCCTGTCGCGCGTCGAGTGTCACCGCCGGATCAACGCGATGCTGGCCGATGAGTTCGCCGGCGGCCTGCACGCGCTGGCGATCGAGGCGCGCGGCACGGCCTGAACCCGGCTCCGCATTCGACCGTACTGGACTTTTCATGGCCGCCATGGTGAATACCGGCCGTGGAGCCCCCTGCTCCGGTGGTCTTGTCCTAACGCATGTTAGCGGTTGAACTCCTGATCGTTCTCGGCCTCACGCTGCTGAACGGATTGTTCTCGATGTCCGAAATGGCAATCGTGTCGGCGCGGCGCGCGCGGCTGGATGCCATGGCGGAGGCCGGCAACAAGGGCGCGGCGAAAGCGGCGGAACTCGCCGAGGAACCATCGAGCTTCCTGTCCTCCGTCCAGATCGGCATCACGCTTGTCGGCATCGTCGCGGGCGCTTTCGGCACCGCCACCCTCGGCGAGAAGCTCAGCCTCTATCTGGCCGGCCTTTCGGTGCCCGCCAATTACGCCGAACCCATCGCCTACACGATCGTGGTGTTCCTGATCACCATCCTGTCGATCGTGCTCGGCGAGCTTGTGCCGAAGCGGATTGCGCTGGCCTATCCGGAAGTGGTGGCCTCGCGGGTCGCGCGGCCCATCGCCGTGATCGGCATGGTCGGCCGGCCGGTCGTCAACCTGCTGGGCTTTTCGAGCGCGATGATCCTGACGGCCCTGCGCGTTCCGCAGACCCGGGACCAGACCGTGACCGAGGAGGAGGTCGAGACCATCCTCCAGGGCGGAACCGAATCCGGCGTGATCGACCCGGCCGAGCGCGCCATGGTGCGCGAGGTGATCGGCCTCGCGGAGCGCCCGGTCTCCGACATCATGACCCGCCGGCGCGATGTCTACTGGGTCGATGTCGCTGATGATCCGAAGGTCCTGAAAGCCGAACTGCGCCAATGCCCCTTCAGCCGCGTGGTCGTGGCCAAGGGCGGTTCGATCGACGAGCCACTCGGCTTCGTGCACAAGAAGGACCTGCTCGACCTGCTTCTCGAGGGCAAGGCGCTCGATATCGAGGCCAGTGTCCGGGAACCGATCTTCGTCCCGGAAGTGTCTTCCGTTCTCGAGGTGCTGGAGCTCTTCCGTGAGAAGCGCAACCATTTCGCGTTCGTCCTCGACGAATTCGGCACCTTCGAGGGCGTGGTGACGTTGACCGATGTGCTCGAGGCCATCACGGGCGAGATGCCCGAGGAGCATGAAACGGAAAGCCGCACCATCATCGAGCGCGCGGATGGCAGCTTCCTCGTCGATGGCCGGACGGAAATCGACGAACTGGAAGAGCGGATCGGCATCGAAGTGCCCGAGGATGCACGCTTCCGGACGGTGGCCGGCCTTGCGCTGGAGGTATTCGGCCGGATCCCCGGCGACGGCGACATCTCCGAATTCGATGGCTGGCAGCTCGAGGTGATGGATATGGACGGCCGCCGCATCGACAAGTTGCTGTTCCGCCGCAAGGACGCGGCCTGAACCCGGCCGGCAGGTTTCAGCGCCAGGCAGGTTTGGCCGGCGCCCGGGCGTAGATCACCACCGAAACCAGCAGCAATACGCCGAAAGCCACGTGAAGGCTGGCATAGGTCTCGGCCGGGGCCATGCCCGATTTCCGCATCGCTTCGACGGCATGCCCGGAGAGCAGCTGCGCCACGCCCGTCCCGCCGATCGAGACAAAATTGATGAAGGTGATGCCGCGCCCGATGACATGGTCGGGGAAGAACAGGCGGCCATGCGCGATCAGCACGGCATAGCTGACCCCGAACAGCCCGGCGAGCATCATCAGCACGATGGCCAGCCAGAGCGGGGGCAGCACCAGCAGGCCCAGCGCCAGGAAGGCCAGGCCGCAGAGCAGGTTCGACACGAAGACCACGCGCTTTGGATTGTCGATCCAGCTGGCGATCGGACCGGAAAGGATTGCCGAACCGGTCATGGCCACGGCCAGTGCCAGCACGGCATTGCCGCGCTCGATCAGGTCGAGCCCGTATACCTCGCCGAAGAAAGGCCCGACCCAGAGCGAGCGTTCCGTGAAGACGGGCGCGGAAATCGCGAAGCTCATGATCAGGATCGGCCAGAGCGCGGGCATCCGCATGATGGCCCAGAGATCGCCGAGCAGCGAGCCGCCCTGCGGGCTCTCGCCCTGCGGCGGATCCCGGAAGACGAGGAAGTTCAGCACGGCCACGGCAAGGGTGACCAGCGCCACGATCCGGATGGCATCGCGCCAGCCCACGGCCTTGACCAGCAGGGCGAGAGGCGTGGCAGCGATCAGGCTGCCGATCAGCCCGCAGGCGAGGAAGAGGCCCCCGAGCGCCGCGAAACGGGCCGGTGGCTCCGTCTTGGCGAAGAAGTAGAGCGCCCCCATCAGGAGCGGCGCGCAGCCCACCCCGACCAAGGCCATGCCGGCAAGGGCGACAGGATGGCTGGAGGCGGTCGCGAACAGGAAGGCGCCAGCCACGGCGGCCAGCATCATCCCGGCAATGGTGCGCCGCGGCCCGAGTTTGTCGAGCGCGATCCCGACCGGAAACTGCGCGAGCGAAAAGGCGAAGAACCACGCCGAACCCAGGGCTCCGAACTCGCTCGGCCCGATCCCGAGATCGCGGACAAGATCGTCATGGATCACGGTCAGGAAGGAGCGGTAGAACTGGCTCAGCAGATAGCCACAGGCCGCCGCGAAGAAGACAAGCCTCCTGCGGACAAGCGAAAGGCCCGACGGGCTCGGTGAAGAAGCAGGCGGTGTCGATCGGGGCAAGGCAGCCTCTTGCTCTGGCGCCGGCAGGAATCCGGGACCGCCCGGATCGGTTCGCTCAGCGGATCCGTTCGAGGATCGAGACGTAGTTGGCCACGGCCGCGCCACCCATGTTGAAGACGCCGCCCAGTGTCGCATCCTTGATCTGCATGCCGGCCGGCGCCTCGCCGCAGACCTGCATCGCCGTCAACGCATGCATGGAGACGCCGGTCGCACCGATCGGATGCCCCTTGGCCTTGAGGCCTCCGGAGGGATTGACCGGCAGCTTGCCGGTTTTTTCGGTCCAGCCCTCGAGAATGGCGCGCGCGCCCTCGCCCGGCTTGGTCAGCCCCATCGCCTCGTATTCGATGAGTTCGGCGATGGTGAAGCAATCATGCGTCTCGACGAAGGAGAGGTCATCGAGCGTGAGGCGGGCCTTGTCCAGCGCCTGGCGCCAGGCCACCGAACAGCCTTCGAAGGCAAGGATGTCGCGCTTCGACATCGGCAGGAAATCCTGCGCATGAGCCAGCGAGCGCAGCAGGACGGCTCGCTCCGAGGCCATGGCCGTATCGAGATCCGCGAGTACCAGCGCCGCCGCGCCATCCGAGACGAGGCTGCAATCCGTTCGCTTCAGCGGCCCGGCGACATAGGGATTCTTCTCGCTCTCGGTCCGGCAGAATTCGAAGCCGAAATCCTTGCGCATCTGCGCGTAGGGGTTCTCGACTCCATTGCGATGGTTCTTCGCCGCAATCCGAGCCAGCGCATCCGACTGGTCGCCATGGCGCTGGAAATAGGCACCGGCGATCTTGCCGAACACCCCGGCAAACCCGGCCGGAGTCTGGCCGTCCTCCGGCAGATAGGAGGCCTTGAGGAGATTGGCGCCGATTTCCGGGCCGGGCGTCCGCGTCATCTGCTCGACGCCGACCACCAGCACCACGCGGGCGGCCTTCGCGGCAATCGCCTTCGCCGCCTGATGCACCGCTGCGGAACCGGTGGCGCAGGCGTTCTCGACGCGCGTCGTCGGCTTGAACCGCAGAGCCGGGTCAGCCTGCAGAACCAGCGAGGCGGTGAAATCCTGCGGCGAGAAACCGGCATTGAAATGCCCGAGATAGATCTCGTCGACATCCGCAGCGTCGATCCGGGCATGGGCCAGCGCCTCTCGCGCGACCGCAACGACCATCTCCTCGATGGTTTCTTCCTTCTTGCCGAAGGGCGTGTGGGCCCAGCCGATGATCGATGCCGACATGTCGCGTCCTCCGGGCCGGGCGAACCGGCGCAATTTCAGGCAGAATGTTCAAAGTTTAACAGCAGGCCGCAACGCAGCCATAATTTGCTGGTTCTGGCAAGGTCATTCCCTGACACCCCTTCTCAAAATTTGCGGCCGGGGCTACCAAGGGCAAAGGCCATCGCTGGCGGGCCGAATCAGCCGGCCTGGATGGGGAATCGAGGCTCGCGTGACGTCTTCAACGCTTCTCAGGCTTTCGCTGTCTGCCACATTGGCAGGCCTGATCGTGCTGCCGGCACAGGCCGATCCGATGGTGCCGACCGTCGTGGTCGATGCCGCCACGGGCGAGGTCATCCAGACGGAGGAAGCGACCCGGCCCTGGTTCCCGGCCTCGACCACGAAACTGATGACAGCCTATGTCGCCCTGCGGGCCGTGGCGAAGGGCCAGATCAAGCTGGAGACGCCGATCGTCGCTTCCGCGGTGGCCGCAAAGCAGCCCCCGAGCAAGATCGGGATCAAGCCCGGCCAGGAAATCACGCTCGAGAACGCCCTGAAGCTTCTCATGGTGAAATCCGCGAACGATGTCTCCACCGTTGTCGCGGAGGGGATCGGCGGCTCCACGGCCGGCTTCGCGCGAATGATGAACCAGGAAGCCGCGCGGCTGGGCATGCGGGAAAGCCATTTCGTCAATCCGCACGGGCTGCATCATGAAAGCCATGTCTCTTCCGCCCGCGACATGGCCATCCTCGCCCGCGCGCTCCTGCTGGAATTTCCGGAATACCGCGACTACTGGACGATCGGCGCGGTCCAGCTCGGCAACCGCAAATACAGCAATACCAATGGCCTGATCGGGCGCTATCCCGGTGCGATGGGCATGAAGACCGGCTTTGTCTGCGCCTCCGGCTTCAACCTCGTCTCGGCGGCCGAACGCAACGGCCGCACCCTGATCGCCGTCGTCTTCGGGGCGACATCGGGCGCTGATCGCACGCTCAAGGCAGCCCAGCTCCTCGATCAGGGCTTCACCTCGGGTGGTGGCGGCTTCTTCGCGAGCGGTGCCGGCTCGGGCCGCAGCTTGGCCCAGCTGACCGCCAGCCCCGAAACCACCGCGCCGAACCGCCGCGCCGAGATCTGCGGCCGGCGCGGTCCGCCTGTGGCGGAAGAGGAAGATGCCGGCACGGCCCTCGCCTTCAGCTCCAATGCGCCGGACCGCCCGGACATGGTGATTGCCGGCGGCTACCGGTCCGGCCAGGCCCTGAATGTCGGCCAGCGCGTCGGCGGCCGCATTGCCCTCGGCCCACGGGACAATTTCGATCCGGTCCCGGTCTATCTCGGCCGCGCGCCGGGCAGCACCGAGATCGCACGCCGGCCGGGCGAAGCCAATGCGCCGGGCAACGCGACAGCCTTCGCGCCGGCTTCCGCCTCCCGCGCCACGGGAACCGCCGCCCCGCTGGCCCTGACCGGAACCGCTCCGCTGCGGCCCGGGGCAGCCGGCCGGATCGGGCAGGGTCATTCGGCCCAGCCCCGCCCGGCTTCCGGCGCCTCGCTCGCCACGCGGTCCGCACCACGGCCGCAGGCTGCGGCTGCACGCCCGGCTGAAACGCCACGTGTTGCCACCCGCCCGGCCGCGACCGATCCGGGCAAGGCCAAGGCGCAGGCCGCCGCCGAGAAAAAGAAGGCCGCGGCCCGCAAGAAGGACACGCCGAAGCAGGGCCAGCCGCGCTCGTGACCTTTGATCCGCTCGCCGGCGAAGCCGGTCGCCAGGCACGGCGCACGCTGCTTCTCGGAACGCTCTTCGCCCTGATCGGCGCGTGGCTCTACGGCGCCAATATCCCGGCGGCGCGCGCGGCCTCCCAGGCAGGCTTGCCCGGCGCCGAGCTGATTTTCTATCGCTCGCTCATCATGGTGCCGGTCCTCGGCGCCATCGCCCTCGCCCTGCGCGAGACGCTGCGCCTCGGGCCGGCCGACCGGGGCCCCGTTCTCCGCCTTGCCGTTGCCGCCGGCCTCACCGCGACCTTCTATCTCTCGGCGCTCGATCACCTCTCCGTGCCGCTGACGGTGGTGATCTTCTACACCTTCCCGCTGATCGTCATGCTGCTCTCGAACCGGCTCGAAGGCCGGCCGCTGAGCCGCCAGCAGATCGTCGTTTTCGGCATCGCCTTTGCCGGGCTTGTCCTTGCGGTCGGCCCCTCGGCGGACCAGCTCACCGTCAAGGGCGTGCTTTTCGCGCTGGTTGCGGCCATGGCCTGCGCCGCGATGTTCCTTGTCGCCGGCCATGTCGAAGGGTCAACTGTGCGCACCCTGTTCTGGATCCAGGTAGTGGTGGCGCCGATCTCGCTCGTCTTCATGCTGGTCAATGGCGGCCCGGCCCCGCTCGATGCCTTCGCGAAGGCCCCCGTGGCGATCGGGATTGCCATGGCCGCCTATGCCGTTGCCTTCGTCTTCCAGCTCATGGCCTCGCGGCGGATCAGCGCCTCGCGGACGAGCCTGCTCTTCCTGTTCGAACCGGTCACCGCCATTGTCTTCGCGGCCTGGTTCATCGGCGAGACGCTCTCGCCGCTTCAGCTGGGCGGCGTGGCGATGATCCTTGCCGCCCTTGCCGGCGAGATCCTGCTCGATTCGGGCCGCAAGCCGGCCCCTGCAGCCAGCACGGGCGAGGCAGGATAAGGATGACCGGGCCGCTGCCTCCGCTCCCGCTGGTCATCCTCACCGGGTTTCTGGGGGCGGGGAAGACCACCCGCCTCAATCACTGGCTGGCCGATCCGGCCCTGGCCGACACGCTGGTCATCATCAACGAGTTCGGCGCCGTGGGGCTCGACCACCTGCTGGTCGAGGAGGCACCCGGCGACATGGTGCTGATGGCGGCTGGCTGCCTCTGCTGCACGATCCGCGGCGATCTCGTCGCCACGCTCGAGGATCTGCTGCGCCGTCGCGACAACCGGCGGATCACGCCGTTCCGGCAGATCCTGATCGAAACGACCGGCCTTGCCGATCCGCTGCCCATCCTGCAATCCGTGCTCCAGCACCCCTATCTCTCGAAGCGCTTCGCGATTGCCGGGCTCGTGACCCTTGTCGATGCCGTCCATGGCGCGGAGACGCTCGGGCGCCATGCGGAAGCGCGCCGGCAGGTAGCCCTGGCAGACCGGATCCTTCTGACGAAGCAGGATTTGGCAGAACCGGGCGGGATCGCCGCGCTGGAAGGGATGGTCGCGCGCCTCAACCCGGCCGCCCGCCTCCTGAGGGAAGAGCCGCCGGATTTCGCGGCGACGCTGTTCGCCAATCGCTTCGAGCCTTGGCAGGAAGCAGGCTCGGAACTGGAGGCCTGGCTGGGCGCGGCGCAGGGCGCCAGCCCGCCCCATGCCGCAGGGCATGATCCGAACCGGCACGGTTCCGATATCGAAAGCTTCAGCTTCACCTCGTATCACCCGGTGCGGCCGGAATCGCTGGTCGTCTTCCAGGAGGCGATGCGCATCCTGCACGGGCCACGCCTGCTCCGGCTGAAGGGCCTCGTCGCCATGGCCGATGATCCGGAGCGCCCGGCCGTCATCCATCATGTCCAGTCCGTCATGCATCCGATGCAGCGCCTCGCCCGCTGGCCGGGGCGGGACCGCCGGACGCGGCTCGTCTTCATCGTGCAGGGCATCCCGAGGGAGACGATCGAAACCTTCTGGTCGGCGCTGGTGCGCGCGGAAACCGGCGCTCAGGAAAGGCGCTGACGCAGTTCACGCCGGATGATCTTGCCGGTGGTCGTCAAAGGCATTTCCGCGACGAAATGCACCTCGCGCGGATATTCATGCGCCGAGAGCCGCTCGCGCACGAAGAGGCGGATCTCCTCCGCCAGCCCCTCGCTGGCCTCGAATCCGGGCTTGAGCACGAGGAAGGCCACCACGATCTCGGTCCGCAGCGGATCGGGCTTGCCGATCACGGCCGCGAGCGCCACCGCCGGGTGCTTGATCAGGCAATCCTCGATCTCCACCGGCCCGATCCGGTAGCCGGAGGAGGTGATGAGATCATCATCCCGCCCGACAAAGCCGATATAGCCGTCCCCGTCGCGATAGCCCTGGTCGCCGGTGGTCATCCAGTCCCCGATGAATTTCGCGTCCGTTGCTTCCGGCTTGTTCCAGTAGCCGAGGAACATCACGGGGTCGGGCCGGCGGATGGCGATCTGCCCCGGCTCCTCGACCGCGCAGGGCGTCCCGTCCTCGCGGATGACGTCAACCGCATGCCCTGGCACAGGCCGCCCGATCATCCCGGCCCGCGCCACGTCCATGGCATGGGACGAAGACAGGACGAGATTGCACTCCGTCTGGCCGTAGAATTCGTTGATCGGCAGGCCGAGCACCTCGCGCCCCCATTCGAAGGTGGGCGTGCCCAGAGCCTCGCCCCCGGAGCCGAGGCTGCGCAGCGGCATGCCGAACCGCTTCACCGGGTCCCGGACGCTGCGCATCAACCGGAGGCCGGTCGGCGGAATGAAGGCATTGCGCACCTCGAGCCGAGCCATCATGGCGAAGGCCGCTTCCGGGTCGAACTTCTGGAACGGCCAGGCGACGACCGGAATGCCGAGGCACAGACCGGGCAGCAGGATGTTGAGCAGGCCGCCGGCCCAGGCCCAGTCCGCCGGCGTCCAGAACCGGTCCCCGGCCTGCGGCGCGAAATCGTGATGCATCTCGACGCCGGGCAGATGCCCGAGCAGGACGCGATGCCCGTGCAACGCGCCTTTCGGATGCCCGGTCGTTCCGGAGGTGTAGATCATCAGGGCCGGGTCATCGGCCTGCGTCCTGACCGGCTCGAATGACCCGGAAAGCCCCTCGGTGAACCGCGACAGCCCGGTCGTTGTGCCATCATCGCCATCGATCGAGATCACGCGCTCCAGCGCCGGCGTCGAGGCCAGCAGCGGCCGTGTCTTCGCGGCGCCGGCCGCATCGGTGATCATCAGGCGCGCGCCGGAATCCTGCAGCCGGTAGGCCAGCGCATCCGCGCCGAACAGCGCGGCCAGCGGCACCGCAATCGCGCCGATCTTGTAGATCGCGCAATGCGCGATAGGGACATGGCAGCCCTGCGGCAGATGGATCGCCACCCGATCCCCGGGCCGGATGCCGGCGCGGACGAGGGCCTGGGCCAGCCGGTTCGATTCATCCCGGAGCTGGCCATAGCTGACGATGCCGGTGCTGAAATCAGGCCCGACCTCGATCAGGGCCGGCCGGTCCGGCTGCACGCTGGCATGGGCATCCGCACAGGCGACGCCGATATTGAACAGGGCCGGCACCTGCCAGCGGAACCGGGAGATCACCTCGGCATAGGCGGAAGGGGGGCCGAGCAGGGGCGCAACAATCGCCATCGAACCAATCCAGTACCGTTGCGATGCCGCTCTCTGCCCGCGTCTTAGGCAAATTGCAACGATGGTTGCGGCTCGAAACGCGCCCATCTTGACAAATTGTCGCTGCGCCCTTTATCCACCGCGACGGTTGCCGGGCCCCTCTGGCGTGTCGGAAAGACGCGCGATGTCGGAACCATCGTTCTTGGGCTCAAATATCGGTACCAAATCATGATCGATCTGCTTAGCTATGCCTTTCTGGGCAAGCCCCTCTGGATGTGGGGTGCTTTCCTTGCCGTCATCGTCACGCTGATGGCGTTTGATCTCGGCGTCCTCCATCGCGACGAGAAGGAACTCGGCGTGGCGGAAAGCCTCTGGCTTTCGGCCTTCTATATCAGCGTCGCCATCGCCTTCGGCGGCTATATCTGGTGGTCCTATGAAACCGGCCGCCTGGTCACCGAGGACGGCACGCATGCCGGCATCGCCTATTTCACCGGCTTCTTCATCGAAAAGGCCTTGTCCATCGACAATGTCTTCGTCATCTCGCTGATCTTCGGCTTCTTCGCCATCCCGCCGAAATACCAGTACCGCGCCCTCGTCTGGGGCATTCTCGCGGTCATCATCCTGCGCGGCATCATGATCGCCCTCGGGGCGGCTCTGGTGCAGCAATACAGCTGGGTGCTCTATATCTTCGGTGCCTTCCTCATCGCCACCGGCATCAAGATGCTCGTGGTGCCCGAGGCGGATCCGGATGTGTCCAAGAACCCGGTCGTCCGCTTCCTGCGCAAGCGCATGCGGGTGACCGAGCAGCTCCATGGAGAGAAGTTCTTCGTCCGCCAGCCGGATCCGGCGACGGGCAAGATGGTGTCCTTCGCGACCCCGCTCTTCCTGGCCCTGATCGTGATCAACGTGGCCGACCTGATCTTCGCGGTCGACTCGGTGCCGGCGATCTTCGCCATCACCACGGACACGTTCATCGTCTACACCGCCAACATCATGGCGATCCTCGGCCTCCGGGCGCTCTATTTTGCCCTGGCCGCCATGGTGCACCGGTTCCACTATCTGAAATATGCGCTCGCCATGATCCTGGTCTTCATCGGCCTGAAGATCTTCTGGAACGAGCTGGTCGGCAAGCTGAACCCCGCCATCTCGCTCGGCGTCACGCTGGCGCTGATCCTCGGTGGCATCGGCTACTCGCTCTGGAAAACCCGGGGCGAACCGGCCGCCGGCGCCGGCAAGGCCTGACAGCAGGCGCATCAGCAAACCGGAAAGGCGGGCTCAGGCCCGCCTTTTTTGTCAGACCGGCAGGGTCAGCTCGGCCTTCACCTCTTCCATCACCGCGTAGGACCGGGATTCGCGCACGCCCGGCAGCGACAGGATCGTCTGGGTGAGGAAGTTCCGGTAGGCCTCCATGTCCTTGACGCGGGTCTTGATCAGGTAGTCGAAGCCGCCGGCCACGAGGTGGCATTCAAGGATCTCCCGCGAGGCACGGACCGCCAGCGCGAATTTGGCGAAGACATCGGGAGTCGTCTTGTCGAGCGTGATCTCGATGAAGACCAGCAGCGCACGATCGAGCATCGCCGGATCGAGCACGGCGTGATACCCCTTGATGTAGCCTTCGCGCGTCAAACGCTTGACGCGCTCGGTCGTTGCGGTTGGACTGAGACCGACATTCTCCGCAAGGGCAACGGTCGAAAGGCGTCCGTCCCGCTGCAGGGCCCTCAGGATCTTGATATCCGCCCGGTCGAGCTGCTCTGCCATCATCCACTCCAAATCACGCTGTAGAGCACTTGTATTAGTGATTTTCACTAATGCAATGGAAAAACAGCTGTGGAAACGCCTGTCAACAGGCGATATGTCTTGGGTAATCCCTGGTTGTATTTCCAGCCCTCCGGAGCCCGCGCCATGACGCAATCCCCGCTTCCTCCCTTCCGTGCCCCCTACGCGCCGGACGACGAATCACTCGCGGCGGTCCTGCTCGCTTCCGCCACCCTGGCGCCGGAAACCGAGCGGGGGATCGACCGGGAAGCGCGCCGCCTGATCGAGGCGATCCGGGCCGGCTCGGGCGGCATCGGCGGCGTGGAACAGATCCTCCAGGAATATGCGCTGTCGACCAAGGAGGGGCTGGCCCTGATGGTGCTGGCCGAGGCCCTGCTCCGGGTGCCGGATTCGCTGACGGCGGACAAACTCATCGAGGACAAGCTCGGCCAGGGCGACTTCCTCAACCACGAACCGAAATCCGGCGCCCTGCTGATCAATGCCTCGGCCTGGGCACTCGGCATCGGCGCGCGCATCATCCAGCCCGGCGAGACGCCCGATGGCATCCTGGCGCAACTCGCCAAGCGGATCGGGCTGCCGACGGTGCGCACCGCCGCGCGGCAGGCGATGAAGGTGATGGGCAACCATTTCGTTCTTGGCCAGACCATCGAGGAGGCACTGAAGCGCGCGGGAACCGGCCCCGGCCGGTCCTTCCGCTATTCCTTCGACATGCTCGGCGAAGGCGCCCGCACGCGGGATGATGCGGCCCGCTATTTCGCGAGCTATGCCAACGCCATCAAGCATATCGGTGCCAGTGCCGGCAATCGCCCCCTGCCGGACCGGCCCGGCATTTCGGTGAAGCTGTCGGCCCTGCATCCGCGCTACGAGGCGACAAACCACGCCGCCGTCCTGCGGGAGCTCGTGCCGATGGTGATCGAGCTGGCTGTCTCGGCCAAGAGCTTCGATCTCAACTTCACGATCGACGCCGAGGAAGCGGACAGGCTCGAGCTTTCTCTCGATATCTTCGCCGAACTCGCCCGCGCGCCCGAACTGGCGGGCTGGGATGGCCTCGGCCTTGCGGTCCAGGCGTACCAGAAGCGCGCCGGCGCCGTCATCGAATGGCTGGACAGGCTGGCTCGGGAGAATGACCGTCGCTTCATGGTCCGGCTGGTCAAGGGCGCCTACTGGGATACCGAGATCAAGCGCGGCCAGGAACGCGGCCTCGATGACTTCCCCGTCTTCTCCCGCAAGGCGATGACTGACCTGAATTACACGGCCTGCGCCCGGGCGCTCCTCGATGCGCGTCCGCGCCTTTTCCCGCAATTCGCCACCCACAACGCGCTGACCGTGGCCACGATCCGGGCGCTGGCCGGCGACGCCGAGGGCTATGAATTCCAGCGCCTGCACGGCATGGGCGATGCCATCTACAATGCGCTGCTGGGCGATCATCCGGATGCGGCCTGCCGGACCTACGCGCCGGTCGGCGGTCATCGTGACCTGCTCGCCTATCTCGTGCGCCGCCTGCTCGAGAACGGCGCCAATTCGTCCTTCGTCCATGAGGCAGCCGATCCTGCCGTCCCGGTCGAGAAGCTGCTGGTCCGGCCGGCGGCGCTGATCGGCGATGCCCGGAAGGCCCGTCATGCCGGTATCGCCCGCCCGGCAGACCTGCTCGGGGCCGGCCGGCGCAACAGCACCGGCTACGAACTCGGCCATGCGGCAACGTTGGCCCGCCTGCTCGAAAGCCGCAGCTTCTCCCCGTTGCATGCGACAAGCCTTGTCAATGGCAAGCCCGTTTCCGGCGCCGGTGCGCCGGTTCTCTCGCCGATCGATGCACGGTCGGTGGGCATTGCCGAAACGGCCACGCCTGAAACCGCCGATCTCGCCATGACGGCAGCCCTGGCCGCCTTCCCGGCCTGGAGCCGCACCGCCGTGACAATCCGCTCGGGCGCGCTTCGCCGGGCGGCCGACCTTCTGGAAGAGGAAACGGGACGCATCCTCGCGCTGCTGCAATCGGAAGCCGGCAAGACCATCGACGATGCCATTGCCGAGCTGCGCGAGGCGGTCGATTTCCTCCGCTACTATGCCGGCGAAGCCGAGACGCTCTTCGGCGGCCCGATCGCCCTGCCCGGTCCGACGGGCGAGGAGAACCGCCTGATCTACCGCGCCCGCGGCGCCTTCGTCGCCATCGCACCGTGGAATTTCCCGCTGGCGATCTTTGTCGGCCAGATCGCGGCAGCCCTCGCCGCCGGCAATACGGTCGTCGCCAAGCCGGCGGAACAGACGCCACTGATCGGCACGCTGGCGGTACAGCTCCTGCACAAGGCTGGCATTCCCGGCGGCGCCCTGAACCTCGTTCTCGGGGATGGCGCCGTCGGGGCGGCCCTGGTGCGCCATGCCCGCGTGGCCGGCGTGGTCTTTACCGGCTCGACGGAAACCGCCCGCAAGATCAACCGCACCCTCGCTGCGAAGGATGGCCCGATCGTGCCGCTCATTGCCGAGACAGGCGGAATCAACGCCATGATCGTCGATGCGACGGCCCTGCCCGAACAGGTGGCGGATGATGTCGTGCTCTCGGCCTTCCGCTCCGCCGGCCAGCGCTGCTCCGCCCTGCGCCTGCTGTGCGTGCAGGAGGATGTCGCCGACCGGATGATCGAGATGATCGTCGGCGCCGCCAAGGAACTCCGTCTCGGCGACCCGCGCGATCCCGCCACGCATATCGGTCCGGTCATCGATGCCGAGGCCAAGGCCCGGCTGGACGCGCATATCGAGAGCATGAAGCGTCAGGCCAAGACCTGGTTTGCCGGCGCCGCGCCGGAGGGGCTCTATGTTGCGCCACATGTCTTCGAACTGAAGCGCGTCGAGGATCTTCAGGAAGAGATTTTCGGCCCTGTCCTGCATGTCGTGCGCTACCCCGCCGGGAAACTGGCCGAGGTGGTCGAGGCGATCGAGGCCACCGGTTACGGGCTGACCCTTGGCATCCATTCCCGGATCGACGCCGAGATCGCCCGGATTACAACCGAACTTGCGACCGGCAATATCTATGTCAACCGCAACATGATCGGCGCGGTGGTCGGCGTGCAGCCCTTCGGCGGGCATGGCCTGTCCGGCACGGGTCCGAAGGCCGGCGGTCCGAACTACCTGTTCCGCTTCGCGACCGAGCAGGTCATTTCGGTCAATTCAGCTGCGGCCGGCGGCAATGCCAGCCTGATGGCGCTGTCGGACGGCTGAGCCTTCTCAAGGCCGGGGCGTCGCGCTAGGGTTCCCCCGCAGGGGAGACCGGATGCGGCGGCAGGGGTTCGGGCTGGAAGCGGGGCGCTTGGCCCGGGCAGGCGTGCTGCTCGGCGCCGTCGCGTTGGGCTGCCCCGCTCATGGCCAGACGCCACCGCGACCGGGCTGGTCACTGTCCGTGCAGCTTGGCCCGGGCTGGACCAGCAACCCGAATGACCTGCCCGGCCGCCAGAAAGCTGATGCCTTTTGGAACATGCAGGTCGGGCTGGGCTACCGCCAGCCACTCTGGGACGGCGCGGCCCTCACCGGCACGCTCGGCACCGGCGCCGATTGGTATGCCCGCGAGCAGGAGGCCGGCTCGAACCGCCTTTCAGGCACATTGGCCTTCAGCCAGACCTGGCGTGGCGCGACATTATCGCTGGGCATCGCGGCCCGGACCAGCATGGACCAGCCGCTCCGGGCCCATGACGATGCCAGCCAGGACATTTCGCTGGGCCTGTCGCGCCCCGTCATCCTCGCGCCGGACTGGACCCTGATCCCCAGCATCGGCGGATCCCGCCGGTTCTACCAGGACGGCACGAAGAACGACCTCCGTTTCCGCTCCGGTCTTGTCCTCGCGCGGAAATGGAACGCCTGGACCTGGCGGATCGGCGGCACGGCCTCCTACCTTCTCGAGGACAACACGCCGATCCTGCCGCGCATCCGCGACCGCAGCTGGAGCCTGTTCCTCTCCTCGACCTATGAATGGCAGAAGGATCGCGAGTTGGGCCTGCGCCTCGCCTATGCCCGGACCTATTCGACCTACGCGCCGAACCGCTTCCGGTCCGTGACGCTGGCGCCGCAGCTCTCGGCAACCTTCCGGTTCTGACATGAAAAAGGGGCCCGGAGGCCCCTTCCAAACCGGCTGGCCCGGATCCGCTCAGTTGCGGATGGCCGCCATCATGGCGTTGAGGCCGTCAAGCTTGGCCTGCGCGCGGGCGCGGGCCTCGTCCGACTTCGCATCGCGCACATCTTCCTCGGCATTGCGGATCTGGCCGCTCAGCGCCTCGGCATTGATTTCGTCAAGCGGCACAGCCTGCTCGGCGAGAACCGTCAGGCCGGCCGCCGAGACATCCGCGAAGCCCCCGCGGACGAAGAGCCGCTGGGCATTGTCGATGGTGACGACGCCGCTGCGCAGCGCCGACATGAACGGCGCATGGTTCGCCAGCACGGTGATTTCCCCTTCGGAGGCGGGAACGACGACCTGCGTCGCCTCGCCCGAGAAAAGCACGCGTTCCGGAGAAACGAGTTCGAAGGGGAAGGTCGCCATGGTCAGGCCGCCTCGGCCGCGAGCTTCTGCGCCTTCTGGATGGCTTCCTCGATCGTGCCGACCATGTAGAAGGCTGCTTCCGGCAGATGGTCATACTTGCCTTCGCACAGGCCCTTGAAGCCGGCGATCGTGTCCTTCAGCGACACGAGCTTGCCCGGCGAACCGGTGAAGACTTCGGCCACGTGGAACGGCTGGCTGAGGAAGCGCTCGATCTTGCGGGCGCGGGCCACGGTCAGCTTGTCCTCTTCGGACAGTTCGTCCATGCCCAGGATGGCGATGATGTCCTGGAGCGACTTGTAGCGCTGCAGGATCGACTGCACCTGGCGGGCGACCGCGTAATGCTCCTCGCCGACGATCATCGGGGAGAGCATGCGCGAGGTCGAGTCGAGAGGGTCCACCGCCGGATAGATGCCCTTTTCGGCGATCGAGCGCGACAGAACGGTCGTCGCGTCCAGATGGGCGAAGGAGGTGGCCGGCGCCGGGTCGGTCAGGTCGTCCGCCGGCACGTAGATCGCCTGCACCGAGGTGATCGAGCCCTTGGTCGTGGTGGTGATGCGCTCCTGCATCGCGCCCATGTCGGTCGCGAGCGTCGGCTGATAGCCCACCGCCGACGGGATGCGGCCGAGCAGCGCCGACACTTCCGAACCGGCCTGCGTGAAGCGGAAGATGTTGTCGACGAAGAACAGCACGTCCTGGCCCTTGTCGCGGAAATCTTCCGCCACGGTCAGGCCCGTCAGGGCGACGCGCATGCGGGCGCCCGGCGGCTCGTTCATCTGGCCATAGACCAGGGCGCATTTCGAACCCTTGGTCGAACCGCCATGTTCCTTCGGGTCCATGTTGACCTTGGACTCGATCATTTCGTGATAGAGGTCGTTGCCTTCGCGGGTGCGCTCGCCCACGCCGGCGAAGACCGAGTAGCCACCATGCGCCTTCGCGACGTTGTTGATCAGTTCCATGATCAGAACGGTCTTGCCGACGCCGGCACCGCCGAACAGGCCGATCTTGCCGCCCTTGGCGTAAGGCGCCATCAGGTCGACGACCTTGATGCCCGTTTCGAGGATCTGCGCTTCCGTCGACTGCTCGGAATAGGCCGGCGCTTCCTGGTGGATGGCACGGCGGCCGGCGGTCTTGACCGGGCCGGCTTCATCCACCGGCTCGCCGATGACGTTCATGATGCGGCCGAGCGTTTCCTCGCCCACCGGCACCGAGATCGGCGCGCCGGTATCGGTCACGGGAGCGCCGCGGACCAGCCCCTCGGTCGAGTCCATCGCGATGCAGCGCACCGAGTTCTCACCGAGATGCTGCGCAACTTCCAGAACGAGCCGGTTCCCGAGATTGTCGGTTTCGAGCGCGTTGAGAATTTCGGGGAGTTCGCCGTCGAAATGCACGTCGACGACGGCGCCGATAACCTGTGCGATACGACCCTGCGGCTTGGCCATGACTTTACCCTCGTTTCCTGATCCGATGCTCAGAGCGCCTCGGCGCCCGAAATGATTTCAATGAGTTCCTTGGTGATCATGGCCTGACGCGAACGGTTGTACTTCTGCGTCTGCTTCTTGATCATCTCGCCCGCATTGCGGGTCGCATTGTCCATCGCGCTCATGCGGGCGCCCTGTTCGGACGCGGCATTTTCGAGCAGCGCCCGGAAGATCTGCACCGCAATGTTGCGCGGCAGCAGGGTCGACAGGATCTCCGCCTCGTCCGGCTCGTATTCATAGGCGGCCTTCGTGCCGCCCTCGCCCGAACCGATTTCCGCGGGGATGAGGCCCTGTGCGGTCGGGATCTGCGAGATCACCGAACGGAAACGCGAATAGAACAGGGTGGCGACGTCGAATTCACCCTGCTCGAACAGGCCGATCACCTTGGTGGCGATCATTTCCGCCTCGCCGTAGCCGAGATACTTCACGGAACGGAGATCGACGACCTCAAGGATGTGGCGCTCGTAGTTGCGCTTCAGCTGCTCGAAGCCCTTCTTGCCGACGCAGAGGATCTTCACCGTCTTGCCGGCAGCGAGCAGGCTGTTGATCCGCTCGCGGGCAAGGCGGACGATCGACGAGTTGAACGCGCCGCACAGGCCGCGCTCCGCCGTGCAGACGATCAGGAGATGGACCTGATCCTTGCCGTTGCCGGCCAGCAGCGCCGGCGCATCCGAGCCGGAGATTCCGGCAGCAAGATTGGCAAGCACGGCTTCCATCTTGGAAGCATAGGGACGGGCCGCTTCGGCCGCAGCCTGGGCACGACGCAGCTTCGCCGCGGCCACCATCTGCATGGCCTTGGTGATTTTCTGCGTCGCCTTCACCGAGGCGATGCGATTGCGGAGATCCTTCAACGACGGCATGTCAGGTCCTGATCCGGTGATCCGTCAGCCGGGCACGGGGCCCGGCCGGCGGAAATGCCCTTACGCGAAGCTCTTCGTGAAAGCGGCGACGATGTCCTTCAGCTTCGCGGCATTCGCGTCCGAAAGGTCCTTCGTCTTGCCGATCTCGGCCAGGAGATCGGCATGCTTGTCTCGCAGCAGCGAGAGCAGGCCGTCCTCGTAGGCACGAACCTTGTTGACCGGCAGGGCGTCGAGATAGCCGTTGACGCCGGCATAGATCACGCAGACCTGCTCTTCCATCTTCAGCGGCGAGAATTGCGGCTGCTTCAGGAGTTCGGTCAGGCGCGAACCGCGGTTCAGCAGGCGCTGCGTCACGGCATCGAGATCCGAGCCGAACTGGGCGAAGGCCGCCATCTCGCGATACTGGGCAAGCTCGCCCTTGATCTTGCCCGCAACCTTCTTGGTCGCCTTGGTCTGGGCGGCCGAACCGACGCGCGACACCGAGAGGCCCACATTCACGGCCGGGCGGATGCCCTGGAAGAACAGGTCGGTTTCGAGGAAGATCTGGCCATCGGTGATCGAGATCACGTTGGTCGGGATATAGGCCGACACGTCGTTGGCCTGGGTCTCGATGACCGGCAGCGCCGTCAGCGAACCGGCGCCGTTGGCATCGTTCAGCTTCGCCGCACGCTCGAGCAGGCGGGAATGGAGATAGAACACGTCGCCCGGATAGGCTTCACGGCCCGGCGGACGGCGCAGCAGCAGCGACATCTGGCGATAGGCGACGGCCTGCTTCGAGAGGTCGTCATAGATGATCACGGCATGCATGCCGTTGTCGCGGAAATACTCGCCCATGGCGCAGCCGGCGAACGGCGCGAGGAACTGCATCGGCGCCGCGTCCGAGGCCGTGGCGGCGATGACGATCGAGTATTCGAGCGCACCGCGCTCCTCGAGCACCTTCACGAACTGCGCGACGGTCGAACGCTTCTGGCCGACGGCGACATAGACGCAGTAGAGCTTCTGGCTCTCGTCATTGCCGGCGTTCAGCGGCTTCTGGTTGAGGATCGTGTCGAGCGCGATCGCGGTCTTCCCGGTCTGGCGGTCACCGATGATCAGCTCGCGCTGGCCACGGCCGATCGGGATCAGCGCATCGACGGCCTTCAGACCGGTCGCCATCGGCTCATGCACCGACTTGCGGGGAATGATGCCCGGCGCCTTCACGTCCACGCGGGCGCGCTGGGCCGCCTTGATCGGGCCCTTGCCGTCGATCGGATTGCCGAGCGCATCGACCACGCGGCCGAGCAGCTCCTTGCCGACCGGAACGTCCACGATGGCGCCGGTCCGCTTGACGGTCTGGCCTTCCTTGATGTCACGGTCCGAACCGAAGATGACGACGCCGACATTGTCGGATTCGAGGTTGAGGGCCATGCCGCGCACGCCGTTCTCGAATTCGACCATCTCGCCGGCCTGGACCTTGTCGAGGCCGAAGACGCGCGCGATGCCGTCGCCGACGGACAGGACCTGCCCGACCTCGGCCACTTCGGCCGAAGCGCCGAAATTCTTGATCTGCTCCTTGAGGATCGCCGAAATCTCAGCGGCGCGGATATCCATCGGTCAAGCCTTTCGTATTAGCCGTTGTTCATCGCGAGTTTCATCGCGTTGAGTTTGGTTTTGAGGGAGGCGTCGATCATCTTGCTGCCCATCTTGACGACGAGGCCGCCGATAATCGCGGGATCGACCTTTTCGGTCAGCGAAATCGTCTTGCCGGCGCGGGCCTCGAGGGCCTCGATCACTGCCTGGCGGTTCTTGTCCGACAGCGGCGCGGCGACGGTCACTTCCGCGGCAACGATGCCCTTGGCTTCCGCGACGAGCGCCCGGTAACCCGCAATCATGCCACGCACGGCAAAGAGGCGGCGTTTTGCCGCAACCAGCTGCAGGAAGTTCGCTGCAAGACCGCCGATCTTCGCCTTCTTGAGCACGGCGCCGATCGCGGCAGCCTGTTCCTCGGCGGTAAAGACCGGGTTGCGGACCATCCGGTCGAGATCTTCGCTGCCGTCCAGCAGCGCGGTGAACCGGTCCAGCGCATCGCTGACAGCATCGACCTGCTTCGCCTCGGTGGCGAGCTCGAAAAGCGCGGAGGCATAGCGCCCCGCAATTCCGGAAACGATCGGGCTGGATGAGGCCACGACAAGCGTCTTTCGTTTCTCTCATTCCGCCTGGTTGGGCAGCTGCATGCGGAAAACCGCGACAACGGACCGGAGAACCGGGTGGAATGCCCCGCAGGGCGGGATCAATCAACGGATCATGCCCGTCGGCCAGAGCAACACGCTCTACAACGGGCTGCCGGTCGCTAACAAAACTTGACCGCCTGCGCAACCCCTTTCACGCCGCGCAAACCGCGACCTTCGGCGAGGGCACGATGATCCGGGCCATGTGTTGCTGCAACGCACAAGGCCAGCCCCTGTTCGACGCTTAAACAACGGGCGTGACTCAGAAAAAATTGATCGGATCGACATCGATATCGAGTCGGGCGCCGCCGCGCGGAGGGCCGGCCCGGCCAACCATCGCCCGCAGGAGGCCCTGCATCGGCGCCTGTCGATCCGCCTTGATGATCAGGCGGACGCGGTGGCGCCCGCGCAGCATCGCCATGGGTGGTTCCGCCGGCCCGAGAAGATGCACCGAGGCCGAGAGTTCGCGTTCGGCGATCAGCGCCTGCCCGGCCTGCGCCAGCAGGCGGGCATGGGCTTCGGCGGCCGGTTTCTCGCGCGCCGAGACGACGAGACTGGCCAGACGGCCGAAAGGAGGCAGGCCAGCCGCCCGCCGCGAGGCGATCTCCTCCGCGTAGAACCGTTCCTGATCTCCGGCCAGCATCGCGGCGATGACGGGGTGCCGGGGCTGGTAGGTCTGGAGAACGCCGCGGCCGGCCCTTTCGCCGCGCCCGGCCCGGCCGGTCACCTGCATCAGCAGCTGGAAACTGCGTTCGGCCGCGCGGGGATCATTCGAGACCAGACCGATATCGGCATCGATCACTGCGGCCAGCGTGAGATGCGGGAAGTTATGGCCCTTCGCGATGAGCTGCGTGCCGATCACGATCTGGAAATCGTGCCGGGCCACGGATTCGAGCTCGTCACGGAGGCGCTGGGCGCCGCCGGGAAAGTCGCTCGACAGGGTGATGCGGCGATGATCCGGGAATAGATCGGCAATCTCCTCCGCAATGCGCTCCACCCCCGGCCCGCAGGCCGTCAGGCTCTCCTCGGCGCCGCAGGCCGAGCAGGTGGTTGGCCGCCGCTCCGTATGCCCGCAATGATGGCAGACCAAGGCCCGGCGGAACCGGTGCTCGACCAGCCAGGCATCGCAGTGCGGGCATTGCCAGCGATGGCCGCATTTGCGGCACAGGGTCAGCGGCGCATAGCCACGGCGGTTGAGGAAGAACAGAACCTGACCGCCGGCTTCGAGCGCCTCCTTTGCCTGCCGCACCAGCTCAGGCGACAGGAACCGCCCGAGCTCGGGGGCATGCACGCGCATGTCGATGGCCGAGATTTCCGGCATGCTCCGGCCCTGCGCGCGATTGGGCAGGCGGAGATGCCGGTATCGCCCCTGCGCGGCATTGACCTGGCTCTCCAGTGAAGGCGTGGCGGAGGCCAGCACGATCGGGCACGGCTCGACCTGCGCCCGGAGAACCGCCATGTCCCGCGCATTGTAGCGGACCTGATCATCCTGCTTGTAGGCTGCCTCGTGTTCCTCGTCGACGATGATGAGCCCGAGGGATCGGAACGGCAGGAACAGGGCCGATCGCGCCCCGACGACGACGCGCGCCTCGCCCTCGGCCACCGCATGCCATGTCCGGGCCCGCCGCCCGGACGGGATACCGGAGTGCCAGGCGCTCGGACGGCCGCCGAAGCGCCGTTCGAACCGCGTCAGGAATTCGTTGGTCAGCGCGATTTCCGGCAGCAGCACCAGAACCTGCCGGCCTTTGTCGAGTGCTGCGCCGATGGCCTCGAAATAAACCTCGGTCTTCCCGGAACCGGTCACGCCTTCGAGGAGATGGGCAGCGAAAACTCCCTCCTCGACCGCCCTGCGCAGGGCCGCGGCCGCCTCGCCTTGTTCCTGTGACAGGTCGGGACGGGCATGGCCGGGGTCGAGCGGATCGGCGCGGCCGGCCGGGGCAAGCTCGACCACTTCGAACACACCTTCATCGACCAGCGCATCAATCACCCCGCTGGAACAGGAGGCCCGTTCGGCAAGGTCGCGCCGCGTCTGCAGGAGATCGCCCTGCACCGCCGCCATCACCCGGGCGCGGGTCGGCGTCAGCCGGGCGGGCTGGTTGCCGGTTGCCCGCAGGGCGAGGCGCGGCCGCTCGTGCATGTCCTCGTCCGGATCGCGCAGGGCCATCCGCGCCACCATGCCGAGGGGGGCGAGCGTGTAATCGGCGACACGCTGGATGAACCGCCGCATCGGCCCGGACAGCGGCGGCAGGCTCGTCTTTCCGATCAGCGGCTTCAGGTTGCCGCCGCCTGTCTCGCTCACCGACCAGACGACGCCGAACGTCTCGCGCGGACCCAGCGGCACCCGGACACAATCACCCGGCGCGACAGACAGGCCTTCTGGAATCCGGTAGGAATACGGATGCTCGACCGCAACCGGCAGCGCGACATCGGCCACGAGGGCCCGCGTTTCCGCCATGCTGTCGTCGATCATCCCGGCATCCATGGCTCGCTCCTACCATGATTCCGGGTGCTGGCGAGGCCGGGAACCCAGCCTTAACCCGGGCAGGCCACAATCGGTGCAGAGAAGGGAGGCAAGGATGCTGCTCGAGGAATGCCGGATCGCCTGGCTGCGCGCGCTCTCGCATGAGCGGCTCTATTCCGCGAAGACGATCGAGGCCTATGGCCGCGACGTCCTGCAATTCCTTGCCTTTCTTGGTCCTGAGGGACATTCGCCGGAATCCTTCCTGGCCGTCCGCCCGTCCGATCTGCGCCTGTTCCTGGCGGAACGCCGCGAGAAGGGCATCGAAAGCCGGTCGATCATGCGGCAACTGGCAGGCCTGCGCTCCTTCGCCCGCTATCTCGAGCGCGAGGGCCATGGCCATGCCTCGGCCTTCAAGGCGGTGAAGGGCCCGCGCATCCGGAAAGGCCTGCCACGGCCATTGGCCCCGCAGGATGCCCGCGCGACGGCCGCCACAGCCACGCGGGCAGGCGAGGCGCGCGAGCCCTGGATCCTTGCCCGTGATGCCGCCGTCTTCGCGCTGCTCTATGGCGGCGGTCTCCGTATCTCCGAAGCCCTGTCCCTCAAACGCCGCGATGCGCCGCGCTCGGCCGGCGACGTGCTGACCATCACCGGCAAGGGCGGCAAGGTCCGGCAGGTGCCCGTGCTGCCGCTGATCGTCGACAGCATCGCAACCTATCTCGCGCTCTCGCCCTGGAAGACAGGGCCGGAAGGACCGCTCTTCCTCGGCGCCAAGGGAGGGCCACTGTCTCCGCGCATCATCCAGCTGGCCATGGAAGGGCTGCGCGGCGCGCTCGGACTGCCGGATTCCGCGACGCCTCATGCCTTGCGCCATTCCTTCGCGACGCATCTTCTGGCGCGGGGCGGGGATCTCCGCACCATCCAGGAACTGCTCGGCCATGCCTCACTCTCGACCACGCAGGTCTATACCGAGGTCGACACGGCCCGCCTGATGGCGACCTATCGGGCCGCTCATCCACGGGCCTGATCCCGGACCCCCTTGCGCGTAGAACTACGTGGCTCAATCTGCCCCCGACATGATTCGCGGGGGGAGTTGAAGCGATGTCGCACAGTGCAGGGCACGACAGCCACGATGCAGGCGGCGGAAACAAGCGGATCGGCCTGCTGATCGCCATCATGGCGCTGATCCTTTCGTTCTCCGAAATCGGGAACAAGCAGAGCGAGAACGAATCGATGGCCAAGAACATCGATGCCTCGAACCTCTGGGCATTCTACCAGGCCAAGACCATCCGGCGGACATCGGTCCTGACGGCAGCCGAGGAAATGAATGTCACCGCCTCCCTGACGTCGGATCCCGCCGCGAAGGCGGCACTCGAGGCGCAGGTGAAACGCTGGCGCGACACGGCCGCGCGCTATGAAAGCGAACCGGAGACCGGCGAGGGCCGCAAGGAACTGATGGCCCGGGCAAAGCAATCGGAAACACGCCGGGACTTCACCAAGCAGCGCGCGGAGGTCTTCGAGATCTCATCCGCCCTGCTGCAGATCGGCATCGTGCTGGCCTCGACGGCCATCATCACCGGTGTGATGATGCTCGTCTGGTGCGCGGGCGGATTGTCGGTGATCGCGCTGGTCCTGATGGGAGTTGCGGTCTGGAACCCGTTCCTGCTGCCGATCGGGCATTAGCCCGCGCGGCGCCAGCTCCGGCGGCGGATCCGGCCCGCCAGGGCCAGAAGGCGGTTGCGCTGCCCGCCGATCCGCGCCCGGATCACGCGGATCATCCGACGGGCCGGCTCGGTCTGGGCATGGGCCCAGGCCCGCACGCGCAGCAGCCAGTCATGCAGCCGGACAAACCAGCCGAGTTGCATCAGCTTCGGCTTGCAGGCCTCGAACAGGAAGGCTGTCACCGCGAGACCGACCGTCTTGGCCACAAGGAAAACGCCGGTCCCGAGAACGAGATGCCCTTTCCCCATGAGCCACAGCCCGGCCAGCTTGAACGGGAACAGGATCAGGCCGGGAATGCCGAAGACCAGGAGGGTCGCATAGGGCGGGAGGCGGGCAATGCCGGCCGACACGGCCGCCTTCAGGGTCGCCAGCGGGATCCGGGCCACGATCCAGCCAACCACCGGGGCAAGCCGCTCCCAGAGCCAGGCCTCGATGAGGAAGACCAGCGCGAGAAGGAACCAGAAGAAGCGGGTCAGGCGGCGCATCGGCCCTCATGCCGTCGAGTGCAGCGCTGATCCTGCATGCGCCTGTGGCGGAAGAAAGGGCGGACCATGGCCAAGCCGGCGGCGACAAGAAAAGGGCCGGTCGAACCGGCCCTCCGCACATCAGAGATGGATCTGCCGTTTCTCGACGGCCATCGCCGCTTCCTTGACGGCCTCGCTCATCGTCGGATGGGCGTGGCAGGTCCGGGCCAGATCCTCGGAGGAGCCGCCGAATTCCATCAGCACCGCCGCCTCGTGGATCATCTCGCCGGCCCCGGCAGCGATGATATGCACACCCAGAACCCGGTCGGTCACCTTGTCGGCCAGCACCTTCACGAAACCGTCGGTCGCCCGATTGGCGCGGGCGCGGCCATTGGCGGTGAAGGGGAACTTGCCGACATTGTAGGCAATGCCCGCGGCCTTGAGTTCCTCCTCGGTCTTTCCGACTGTCGCGACTTCCGGCCAGGTGTAGACCACGCCCGGAATGACATCGTAGTTCACATGACCGGCCTTGCCGGCAAGGATCTCGGCCACGGCCACGCCCTCATCCTCGGCCTTGTGGGCCAGCATCGGGCCACGCACCACGTCGCCGATCGCGTAGATGCCGGGCACATTGGTCGCGAAATGGTCGTTGATGACCACGCGACCGCGCTCCAGCGCCACGCCGGCCGCCTCGAGGCCGAGGCCTTCGGTATTCGGCCGCCGGCCGATCGCCACCAGCACGATATCGGCCTCAACCGTTTCGGCCACGCCACCGGCAGCCGGCTCCACCGTCAGCGAAACGCCGGCCCCCGTGCTGGCGCCGGTCACCTTCTTGCCGAGATGGAAGGTAATGCCCTGCTTTTCCAGCATGCGCTGGAACTGCTTGGCCACTTCCGCATCCATGCCCGGCAGGATGCGGTCGAGATATTCGATCACCTCGACCTTGGCCCCGAGCCGGCGCCAGACCGAGCCGAGCTCAAGCCCGATCACGCCGGCGCCGATCACCACGAGCTTGCCGGGAACCTTCTCGAGTTCCAGCGCGCCGGTGGAGGAAACGATCTGCTTCTCGTCGATCGCCACGCCCGGAAGCTGTGCGACCTCGGAGCCCGTCGCGATGACAATGTTCCGGGCCTCGAGAACCTGCTGGGTTCCGTCTGCGGCCGTGACCTGCACCTTGCCCGGCGCGAGGATCGTGCCGAGCCCGTGGAAAGTCTCGACCTTGTTCTTCTTCAGCAGGAAGCCGACGCCGGTCACATTGGCATCCACCGTGTCCTGCTTGTGCTTCATCATCGCCGGGAGGTTGAGCTTCGGCGCGGGGACATCAATCCCGAGCGCGGCAAAGCCATGGCCGGCCTCGTCGAACATTTCGGAGGCATGGAGCAGGGCCTTGGAAGGGATGCAGCCGACATTGAGGCAGGTGCCGCCATGCGTCTTCCGCTTCTCCACCACGGCAACCTTGAGGCCGAGCTGCGCCGCGCGGATCGCGCAGACATAGCCGCCGGGGCCGGTCCCGATGACGATGAGATCATATGCCATGGTTCTTTTCCTTGGTTGGTCTGGTCAGCCGCGGCCGCCCGAAACGTTGAGAATCGCGCCTGTCACGTAGGAAGCCGCGTCGGAGAGCAGCCAGGTGATGGCCTGCGCCACCTCCTCGGCCGTGCCTTCGCGCTTCATCGGCAGGCTGTCGCGCACCTGCGCCACCCGGTCGGGCCAGCCGCCGGAGGCGTGGATATCGGTATCGATCACGCCGGGCCGGACCGCATTGACCCGGATCCCCTCGGCCGCCACTTCGCGGGCAAGGCCGATGGTGAAGCTGTCGATCGCGCCCTTCGAGGCGGCGTAATCGACATATTGCCCCGGCGCGCCGAGCGTGGCCGCCGCCGAGGAAAGGTTGACGATGCCGCCGCCCTGTCCGCCATGCTTCGTCGACATCCGGCGGATGGCCTCGCGCGCCGGCAGGAACGAACCGGTGATATTGATCGAGAACATGCGGGTGAGGCGCTCGACACTCATCTCGTCCACCCGCGCCGGCAGGTCGACAACGCCGGCATTGTTGACGAGCGCCACGAGCCGGCCCAGCCGGTCTGCGGCCTCGAACATCCGCAGCACATCGGCCTCCACCGAGACATCACCCCGGACGGCCACCGCCGTGCCGCCCGCGCCGGCAATGCCGGCGACAACCGCCTGCGCGGCCGCCTCGTTGCCGGCATAGTTGACCACCACGGCATGGCCGCTGGCGGCGAGAAGCCGGCAGCAGGCCGCACCGATGCCGCGGGAGCCGCCTGTGACGAGCGCAACTCGGATCATGCGGGGCCTCCCTCAGGGTTCAGAAACCACAACCGCCGGCCGTCAACGGCCATGGCGATCAGAGATCCATCACCAGCCGGGCCGGATCCTCGAGGCTTTCCTTGACGCGAACGAGGAAGGTCACGGCTTCCTTGCCGTCGACGATCCGGTGGTCATAGGACAGCGCGAGATACATCATCGGGCGGATCTCGATCTTGCCGCCGATGGCGACCGGCCGTTCCTGGATCTTGTGCATGCCGAGAATGCCCGATTGCGGGGCATTGAGGATCGGCGTGGACATCAGCGAGCCGTAGATGCCGCCATTGGTGATCGTGAAGGTGCCGCCGGACATTTCCTCGATCTTGAGCTGGCCGTCGCGGGCGCGCTTGCCGAAATCGGCGATCGTCTTCTCGATGCCGGCCAGGCCTAGATGATCCGCATCACGCAGGACGGGCACGACAAGGCCCTTCTCCGTGCCGACAGCGATGCCGACATGATAGTAGTTCTTGTAGATGATGTCGGTGCCGTCGATCTCGGCATTGACGCCCGGCAGTTCCTTCAGCGCCTGCACGCAGGCCTTCACGAAGAAGCTCATGAAACCGAGCTTCACGCCGTGCTTCTTCTCGAACAGGTCCTTGTACTGGTTGCGGAGCGCCATGACCGCGCTCATGTCGACCTCGTTGAACGTGGTCAGCATGGCGGCGGTATTCTGGCTTTCCTTCAGGCGCCGCGCGATCGTCTGGCGCAGCTTCGTCATCTTCACGCGCTCCTCGCGGGAGGCATCCGACGGGGCCGAAGCCGCGCGCGGTGCCGCAGGGGCGGCAGCCGGCGCGGGCGCCGGGGCTGGCGCGGCCGCGGCACGGAGCACGTCTTCCTTGAGCACCTGGCCGCGCTTGCCCGAGCCTTCGGTCACCGACAGGCCGGTCTCGGCCATCATCTTCGCGGCCGAGGGAGCCGGCGGCATGGTGGTCGGCTGGACAGCCGGGGCAGGCGCAGGCGCCGGCGCAGCAGCGGGGGCGGCAGGGGCTGCGGCAGCAGCAGGGGCGGCAGCAGCCGCCGCGCCGCCGGCGCTGATCATGCCGAGCAGCGCCCCGACACCGACCGATTCGCCATCCTTCGCCACGATCTCCGCGAGCGTGCCGGCGGCCGGCGCATTCACTTCGAGCGTCACCTTGTCGGTTTCGAGCTCGAGCAACGGCTCGTCGGCCTTGACGACATCGCCGGGCTTCTTGAACCACTTGCCGATCGTGGCTTCCGACACGCTTTCGCCGAGGGTCGGGACGCGGATTTCAGTGCTCATAAGGGTGAACCTTTGTTCGGTCTCTGGATGGAAAATCAGGTGGCGAAGGCTTCGTCGAGGAAGGCCTGCAGCTGCTGCAGGTGCTTCGACATCTGGCCAACGGCGGTCGAGGCCGAGGCCGGACGGCCGACATAGCGCAGTTTCTTGGCCGAGGAGCCGGACTGGCTCAGCAGCCATTCCGAATAGGGCTCCACGAAGGACCAGGCCCCCATGTTCTTGGGTTCTTCCTGGCACCAGACGACATCGGCCTTCTTGAAGCGCGACAGTTCGGCAACGATGGACTTGAGCGGGAACGGATAGAGCTGTTCCACGCGCAGCAGGTAGACATCGTCGATACCGCGCTTCTCGCGATCCTCGAGCAGGTCGTAATAGACCTTGCCCGAACAGAGGATCACGCGGCGGATCTTGGCATCCGGCTTCAGCTTGAGCGGCGCGCGCCCGAGTTCGGCATCATCCTTGAGGATGCGGTGGAAGGAGGTGCCCTCCGCCAGCTCCGCCAGGTCAGACACGCAGCGCTTGTGGCGCAGCAGGCTCTTCGGCGTCATCAGGATGAGCGGCTTGCGGAAGTCGCGCTTGATCTGCCGCCGGAGCACATGGAAATAGTTCGCCGGAGTCGTGCAATTCGCCACCTGCATGTTGTCTTCGGCGCAGAGCTGCAGGAAGCGCTCCAGGCGGGCCGAGGAATGCTCGGGGCCCTGGCCTTCATAGCCATGCGGCAGCAGGCAGACCAGGCCCGACATGCGCAGCCACTTGCGCTCGCCCGACGAGATGAACTGGTCGAACAGCACCTGCGCACCGTTGGCGAAATCGCCGAACTGGGCTTCCCAGCAGACCAGCGCATTCGGCTCGGAGAGCGAATAGCCGTATTCGAACCCGAGCACCGCTTCTTCCGAGAGCATCGAGTTGATGACCTCGTAGCGCCCCTGCCCGGCCTCGATATGGTTGAGCGGGGTGTAGCGCGTTTCGGTTTCCTGATCGATCAGCACCGAATGCCGCTGGCTGAACGTGCCACGCTCGCAGTCCTGTCCCGACAGGCGGACGCGATGCCCTTCCGTCACGAGCGTCCCGAAAGCAAGGGCTTCGCCCATCGCCCAGTCGATCCCCTCGCCGCTCTCCACCATCTTCCGGCGATTCTCGAGGAACCGCTGGATCGTCTTGTGGATGTTCATTTCCTTCGGGACAGTGGTGATCGCGAGGCCGATCTCCTTCAGCCGATCGATCGCGACACCGGACTGGCCGCGACGCGGATCATCCTCGTTTTCCTTGGTCGACTTCAGGCCTGCCCACTTGCCGTCAAGCCAGTCGGCCTTGTTCGGCTTGTAAGCCTGGCCGGCCTCGAACTCGGCCTCGAGCCGCGAGCGCCAGTCGGCCCTCATCTTCTCGACTTCGCCCTCGGTGACGACGCCTTCCGCGACGAGCTTGCGGGCATACATGGCCAGCGTGCTCTCATGGGCGCGGATCTTCTTGTACATGACCGGCTGGGTGAAGCCGGGCTCGTCGCCCTCGTTATGGCCGAAGCGGCGATAGCACCACATGTCGATGACGACCGGCTTCTGGAACTTCATCCGGAATTCAGTGGCCACCTTGGCGGCGAAGACCACCGCTTCCGGATCGTCGCCATTGACGTGGAAGATCGGCGCCTCGACCATCTTCGCCACATCCGACGGATAGGGCGAGGACCGCGAGTAGCGCGGATAGGTGGTGAAGCCGATCTGGTTGTTGATGATGAAGTGCACCGAACCGCCGGTCCGGTGGCCCTTCAGCCCCGAAAGGCCGAAGCATTCCGCCACGACGCCCTGGCCGGCAAACGCCGCATCGCCATGGATGAGCAGCGGCATCACGGCGCGGCGGTCATCCGGCGGGCAGCCGAGCTGGTCCTGCTTGGCGCGGACCTTCCCGAGCACGACCGGGTTGACGATCTCGAGATGCGAAGGGTTCGGCGTCAGCGAGAGATGCACGCGGTTGCCATCGAATTCACGGTCGGACGAGGCGCCGAGATGGTACTTCACGTCGCCCGAGCCTTCCACGTCATCCGGGGCGAAGGAGCCGCCCTTGAACTCGTGGAACAGCGCCCGGTGCGGCTTGCCCATCACCTGCGTCAGCACATTGAGGCGGCCACGATGCGCCATGCCGAACACGATATCCTGAACGCCGAGATTGCCACCGCGCTTGATGATCTGCTCGAGGGCAGGGATCAGGCTCTCGCCGCCATCGAGACCGAAGCGCTTGGTGCCGGTGAACTTGACGTCGAGGAACTTCTCGAACCCTTCCGCCTCGACCAGCTTGTTGAGGATGGCGCGCTTGCCCTCGCGGGTGAAGGTGATCTCCTTGTCCGGCCCTTCGATGCGTTCCTGCAGCCAGGCCTTCTCGGCCGGCGAGGAAATATGCATGAACTCGTAGCCGATCGTCTCGCAATAGGTCCGGCGGAGGATTGCCAGCATCTCGCGGATCGTCGCGAATTCCAGCCCGAGCACGTGGTCGATGAAGATCTTGCGGTCCCAGTCGGCTTCGGTGAAGCCGTAGGACGAAGGATGCAGCTCCTCGTGATCCTTCGGGCCCTCGATGCCGAGGGGATCGAGATTGGCGTGGAGATGGCCGCGCATCCGATAGGCGCGGATCATCATCAGCGCATGGACCGAATCCCGCGCGGCGCGCTGGACATCGGCTTCCGAGATGCCGCCACCCTTGCCGGCGGCTTCCGCCTTGCCCTTCAGCTTGTCGCCCACCGCCTTCTCGATCGCGGCCCAGTTGCCGTCGAGCGCCGAGATCAGCTCGCCATTGGCCGCAACGGGCCAGTTCTTGCGCTTCCAGGACGGACCGGGAGCGGCCTCGGCATAGAGCGCTTCGAAATAGGCGGCACTGTCGCCGCCGATGGCAGCCAGCTCGTCGGTAGTGTCGAAATCGCGGTCCATCTGAACGTCCCCTGGCGGTTCAATCGACGATGAAAAGGCGGGCGCCGTTCGGCGCGCGGGAGCGATGTGGCTCCGCGCCATCGGCGACCTGGTAGCTCATGCCCGGCCGGAGTACGAAATGGCGGCCATCGGCGAGCGTGGTTTCCAGCTCGCCCTCGAGACAGAGCAGGACATGCCCCTTCTCGCACCAATGGTCCGACACGTATCCGGCCGAGTATTCGACCATGCGGACGCGAATGCGGTTTTCCTGCGGCCCGAAGGTCTGCGTGCGCCAGAGCGCCTCGCCGGCCTCGCCGGGATGACGGGTCGGCGCGATCGCCGACCAATCCGTGGTTCCGAAGGGAATCTCCGACATCCGCATCTGGATCAGGCGCCTTTCAGCACCTCGACCAGCGTCTTGCCGAGCCGCGCGGGCGACGGCGAGACGCGGATCCCGGCCGCCTCCATGGCCGCGATCTTGTCTTCCGCACCACCCTTGCCGCCGGCGATGATCGCCCCGGCATGGCCCATGCGGCGGCCCGGAGGCGCCGTGCGGCCGGCGATGAAGCCGACCATCGGCTTCTTGCGACCGCGCTTGGCCTCGTCCTTGATGAACTGGGCAGCGTCTTCCTCGGCCGAACCGCCGATCTCGCCGATCATGATGATCGACGCCGTCTTCGGGTCCGCGAGGAACTTTTCCAGCATGTCGATATATTCGGTGCCCTTGACCGGGTCGCCGCCGATCCCGACCGCGGTGGTCTGGCCGAGGCCTTCCTGCGTGGTCTGGAACACGGCTTCATAGGTCAGCGTGCCGGAGCGCGAGACGATGCCGACATTGCCCGGCTTGAAGATATTCGCCGGCATGATGCCGATCTTCGATTCGCCGGCCGTCACCACACCCGGGCAGTTCGGGCCGATCAGGCGCGACTTCGAGCCGGTCAGGGCCCGCTTGACCTTGATCATGTCCTGCACCGGAATGCCTTCCGTGATGCAGACGATGAGCGGGATCTCGGCCTGGATGGCCTCGCAGATCGCATCCGCAGCGCCCGGCGGCGGCACGTAGATCACCGAGGCATCGGCGCCGGTGGCGTTGCGCGCTTCGGCCACCGTGTCGAAGACCGGCAGGCCGAGATGGGTCGAGCCGCCCTTGCCCGGCGAGGTGCCGCCGACCATCTTCGTCCCGTAGGCAATCGCCTGTTCCGAATGGAAGGTCCCGTTCTTGCCGGTAAAGCCCTGGCAGATGACCTTGGTGTCTTTGTTGATGAGAATGGACATCGTGGTTCCTCTGCCTGACCTTAACCGTTGACGGCCTTGACGATCTTCTGGGCGGCGTCATCAAGGTCATCCGCGGGGATGACGTTGAGGCCGGATTCCCGGATGATCTTCTTGCCTTCCTCGACATTCGTGCCTTCGAGGCGGACGACGAGCGGAACCTTGAGGCCCACGGCCTTCACCGCGCCGATCACGCCGCGCGCGATGACGTCGCATTTCATGATCCCGCCGAAAATGTTGACGAGGATGCCCTTCACCTTCGGATCGCCGGTGATGATCTTGAAGGCCGCCGTCACCTTCTCTTCCGTCGCGCCGCCACCGACATCGAGGAAGTTCGCCGGCTCGGCGCCGTAGAGCTTGATGATGTCGAGCGTCGCCATGGCGAGGCCGGCGCCGTTGACCATGCAGCCGATCGTGCCGTCCAGCGCGATATAGGCGAGGTCGAATTTCGAGGCCTCGATCTCCTTGGAATCCTCTTCCGTCAGGTCGCGGAGTTCCATGATCTCGGGATGGCGGTAAAGCGCGTTCGAATCGAAGCCGATCTTGGCATCGAGGCACTTCAGCTTGCCATCCTTGGTGATGATCAGCGGGTTGATCTCCAGCATGGCCATGTCCTTCTCGACGAAGGCCTTGTAGAGCTGAGCCGTCAGCACTTCCGCCTGCTTGGCGAGATCGCCGGAGAGGTTCAGCGCCTTGGCCACCGCGCGGCCGTGATGCGGCATCACGCCGGTCGCCGGATCCACCGAGAAGGTGATGATCTTTTCCGGCGTGTCATGGGCGACAGCCTCGATATCCATGCCGCCCTCGGTCGAGACGACGAAGGCGGTCTGCCCGGTCTCGCGGTCCACGAGCATGGAGATGTAGAACTCCTTCTCGATATCCGAGCCATCCTCGATATAGAGGCGGTTGACCTGCTTGCCGGCCTCGCCGGTCTGGATCGTGACCAGCGTGTTGCCGAGCATTTCCTTGGCATGCTTCTCGACCTCGTCGATCGAGAAGGCGAGGCGCACACCGCCCTTCGCATCGGCCGGCAGTTCCTTGAACTTGCCCTTGCCGCGGCCACCCGCATGGATCTGGCTCTTCACCACATAGAGCGGGCCCGGAAGCTTCTTCGCGGCTTCCACGGCCTCGGCAACCGTCATGGCCGGATAGCCGGCCGAGACATTGGCACCATAGGCCTTGAGGATCGCCTTGCCCTGATATTCATGGATATTCATCGGTTATTCCTTCGGGGTGGCATTCGGCGTCGGGCAGTCAGCGGGCAGCCGGCCAGTGCCGGCTCCCCTTTGCCGACGGCCTTACTTCAGCGACGGATTGATGGTCTTGCAGGCGTCGACAAGCCCCTGGACCGAGGCGATCGACTTCGCCATCATCTCCTTCTCGGCGGCGTTGAGGCGGACCTTCACGATGCGCTCGACGCCCTTGGCGCCGATCACCACCGGCACGCCCACGAACATGTCCTTCACGCCATAATCATTCTTGAGATAGGCGGCGCAGGGCAGGACGCGCTTCTGGTCCTTGAGGTAGCTCTCGGCCATGGCGATGGCCGAGGCGGCCGGCGCGTAGAAGGCCGAGCCGGTCTTGAGCAGGTTGACGATCTCGCCGCCGCCCTTGCGGGTGCGCTCGACCATGGCGTCGAGCTGCTCCTGGCTGATCCAGCGCATCTTGACGAGGTCGGTCAGCGGGATGCCGGCCACGGTGGAATAGCGGGTCAGCGGCACCATGTCGTCGCCATGGCCGCCGAGCACGAAGGCGTTGACGTCCTTCACCGAGACATTGCACGCATCGGCGATGAAGTGGCGGAACCGGGCCGAGTCGAGCACGCCGGCCATGCCGACGATCTTGTTCGGCTTCACGCCCGAGAATTTCTGCAGCGCCCAGACCATGGCATCGAGCGGGTTGGTGATGCAGATCACGAAGGCCTTCGGGGCATATTCCTTGATGCCCTTGCCGACAGCTTCCATCACCTTGAGGTTGATGCCGAGCAGGTCATCGCGGCTCATGCCCGGCTTGCGCGGCACGCCGGCAGTGACGATGACGACATCGGCGCCTTCGATATCCTTGTAGTCCTGCGTGCCCTTGTAGGCGGCATCGAAGCCATCCACCGGGGCGGATTCGGCAATGTCGAGACCCTTGCCCTGCGGCATGCCTTCGGTGATGTCGAACAGCACGACATCGCCGAGCTCCTTGAGACCGACGAGATGGGCGAGCGTGCCGCCGATTTGGCCTGCACCGATGAGGGCGATCTTCCGACGTGCCATGGGGTCTTCCTGAAGGTCTGCGGACGGATGTCCGGTTGAGGGTCAAGCACCGGAACCAAGGCAGGATGCCGGCCCGGAACCGGCTTGCGCCGGATTGGGCCAAGCGCGTAGCGGGACTTGCCGGAGGCGGCAAGCCGCAATCCATAAAACAGATGATTTTACTGCTTAGCAAAGCCCTAATACGCGAAAGCGGGAAAATCGGCCCGATTCATCGTGTTGTTTTTCAGTGACTTGACAGAATCGGTACCCAATGTTTGCCGTCAAATCGTCATATGAGATAATGTTACAAAAAAATAATTTTGTAACTTGTAATCCTATTTTCGACCGCTCATCGCGCGCACGACCCACCGCACGACGCGGTCACGCCGGGCTTCGGAACCCACGGAATCGGCCCGCCCCAGCCAGACCATCCCGGGATCGCAGAAACGGCAGCCGAGATCGAGGGCCAGCACGGCCATGCGCCGGGAATCCCCGCCGGAGAAAAGGCGCGTCACGTTCCCCTCCTCGATCACCCGCTCGACAAGGCCCTCGACGCGCCGCCGGTGCCGTTCGGCTTCCGCCGGCGTGAATTCAGGATCCGCCAGCAGGTGGAAGATCCCCGGATCCTGATGAACCGCATCGGCATAGGCCCGGGCCAGCGTGGCGAGGAACCGCTCGAGCTTGTCATCCGCCGGGTCGGGCCCGTCGACAATATCCTGGAGCCGCTGCTCGATCACCCGCAGCCAGCCATTCAGCACGGCCTCGATCAGGGCGCCCTTGTCGGCGAAATAGCGGTAGACATTGGCGTGGCTCATGCCGAGCCGCCCGGCGATCCCCGAAATCGTCATCCGGCGCGGGCCGATCTGCCGGATCTCTGTTGCTGCGGCGGCAATCAGGCGGTTCCGGACGCTCTCGACCATGCCGGCGGAACTCATGTCTCCACCAGCCCCGTCGTATTGCCGGAAGCCTCGCTGTCAGGCCGGCCATGCGGCAGGGCAAGGTAGGTTTCCGAGCGCATCTCCATCAGGCGCGAGATGGTGCGGTCGAATTCGAACGCCTCATGGCCACGGTCGGCGACATAGAGCTGCTCGACCGGCCTCTCGGCCGAGCAGACCAGCTTCACATGATGCTCGTAGAGAATGTCGATCAGCGTGATGAAGCGCTTGGTCTCGTTGCGCCGGTCGAAGGTCAGGGCGGGAATGTCGTCCAGCACCAGGGTGTGGAAGGTCCGGGCGATCGCGAGATAGTCCAGCGAGCCCAATGGCCGGTTGCACAATTCGTCGAAGCTTGCCCGCGCGATGCCGCCCGCGGCCTGCGGCAAGGTCAGCTGCCGGCCGCCGACATCGAGAGGGCGCGGCTTCGGTGCGGCCCCGCCCGAAAGCTCGGCGAACAGGCCGTCAAGCGCCGCCCGGGCCGCATCCCCGTTCGGGCTGTAATAGACCGGCCGGCCCTGCAGCCTTTCGAGCCGGTAATCCGTCCGGGCATCGAGCCGGATCACGTCCATCCGCTGTTCGATCAACCCGATGAAGGGCAGGAACAGGGCCCGGTTGAGCCCGTTATGGTAGAGGCGCTGCGGCTCGACATTGGAGGTGGCGAGGATCACCACCCCGCGCGCGAAAAGCGCCTGGAACAGCCGCCCGAGGATCATCGCATCGGCAATATCGGTGACAGCGAATTCGTCGAAGCACAGCACCCAGGCTTCCTCGGCCAAAGCCTCGGCGACGGGCTGGATCGGGTCATCGCCTTTGACGAGGCCCTGCTTCGCCTGCTGCCGCCACGCATGGATGCGCTGATGCACATCGGCCATGAAGGCATGGAAATGCGCGCGCCGCTTGCGTTTCACCTGGAGATGCTCGTGGAACAGGTCCACCAGCATGGTTTTGCCCCGGCCGACGGAACCCCAGAGATAGAGCCCGCGGATCGGGTCTGCCGGCGCCTTCCGGCTGAACAGCCAGCCGAGCGCCGAGGTCTTGCGGGCCAGGCGATGCGCCTCGAGTTCCGCCGCCAGCGCATCCAGACGGCGGACGATCCGGGCCTGCGCAGGATCGGGTTCGAGCCTGCCTTCCTGCACCATCGCGGCATACCGTGCCGCAATCGCTCCCGCCATTGTGCGTCTTCCCGTGCTGTTCCGGTCGCTCTTTGGCATGAGCAGGGGCGCCACCGCAAGGCGTGGTCGAACCCGGAGGCGCTCAACGGCACGGAACTTGCCATCGAAAAGCCCGAAGCGGAGTTTATTGCGGTGCAACAAAAGATCGGGAGAGCGCCTGTCACGCGAAAGCTGAAGGACGATAACGATGCCCAATACAGACCTGGACCGGATAACCTACCGGAAGCTGCTGCCGACGGATCATCCGGCCTTCGAAGCCCATCTTCTGGCGCTGGATGCCGGAAGCCGGCGGACGCGATTCGGCACGGCCACGAATGATGCGTTCCTTGAGCAATATGCCGCCCGATGCATCACCCTGAATGCCATCATCCACGGCGCGTTTCTCGATGGCAGGATGATCGGCGCGGCGGAATTGCGCCCTCTGGGCGAGCTTTTCACCGGCGAGGCCGAGATTGCCTTTTCCGTCGAGGCGGATTGGCGCAATTGCGGGATCGGCACGGAACTCTTCAAGCGGACGCTCCGCTCTGCCCGGAACCGGGGCTTCGGGCGCCTCTACATGAGCTGCCTCCGCTACAACGCGCCGATGCGGGCGCTCGCTCGCAAGTTTTCGGCGGAAATTCTCGTCGAACTCGATGAATCGGTCGCGCTGGTCGAGGCCCCGCGCCGGACGATCATCTCGTTGATCCGGGAAGCGATCGATGACGCCGCGGCCCGCTCATCCGGCCATGGCTGGGAATGGTCGCGGCTCTGGTTGCCCCGTCGGCCCGCAACACCTCCGGTCTCGCGCGTGGGTTGAGCGCGCTCAGCCCCTAGCCAATGACGCCGGCATAAGATCATACGGACCCTTCCAACGCGGCAGGGCCCGGATACGGCCCTTCCATGCCTCGATATGCGGGAACTCCGCATCATCGATTCCGGTCGGATCCTCATAAAAAGCAAGGCCGGCAAGCGAGAAATCGGCGATTGTCGGGCGCTCGCCCACCACGAAACAGCGTGCAGCAAGATGCTGGTCCAGCACCCCCCGGGCCGCGCGCGCTCGGGCACGGAAAAACTCGGTGATGGGCGTCTCGCCGGTTTTCTGGATCCCGAAAAAGAAGCGCAAGGTGCCGTAATAGCTCGTGAACTTGTGGTTATCAAACAGGATCCAGCGCCAGATCTCGCGCCGCTCGCCGGAATCCCGCGCACCGAACTTGCCCAGAACCTCCGCCAGATAATCGAGGATCACGCCGGATTGGGTGAGCGTTTCGCCGCGATGCTCGAGGACCGGCACCTCGCCCTGGATGTTTAGATCGGCGCGCCATTCAGGGTTGCGCGTGGCACCATTAAAGTAGTCAACCGGCACGACCTCCCAGTCGGCGCTGCAGAGTTCCAGCATCAGCGCTACCTTGTAGGCATTCCCGGATTCTCCGAACCCGTGCAGACGAAATTCGGTCATACAAGGCCTCCTGACGGCACAGGGCCGTCCGCGGCCCCTTACTTGGACATGGTCAGCGGTGCACCGGACTTCGCGGTCGCGCCCGAGAAGTTCTGCTGGCCGGCCTGACGGAGCCGCGCAACGACGCCCCCGCCCGGCTCATAGAGGATGACGTCGCTTCCCGCCAGCTCCCAGGCGTTGATTCGCTGCAACTCCCGGTTCTGGCAGCCGGACGTGCCGGCACCATAAAGATCGAGCTTCGGCGCGCTGGACAGCGTGACGCGGCAGCTGGCGCCGTTGCTCTCGCGCATCGACCAATTGCCGATCAGGCCGGTCCTTGTCGGCGCGGAGGGCGCGGCATTCACCGTCGGCGCGACCGGCGCGGTCGCAACGCGATTGGCCGGGTTGGCACCGGGAACGGGCCCCTGGGGCGGTGTCTGCGGCGGGTTGATGGTCCCGGTGGCCGGCGGGAAGGGCTCGCCCGGGGCGACCGGCGGCGGGGCCGTGGCCACATTGGCCCCCGGGGGCGGCGGCAGCGCAGAGGATTCGACCTCTCCGGCCGGGGCCGGGGTCAGCGGGGGCGGCGCGGCCGCGATCTCGTTCCGCGCAGGGCGGTAGGGTTCGCCGGGCAGCAGCGAACCCAGCCGCGAGCTTGATTCACAGGCGGCCAGCAGCCCGCCCAGGGGCACCAGCATCAGAATTCGCAATGCAACGCCTTGACGCACGTGAACCACCCTGTCCCAGCACCCGGTTTCCGCAGGTTTGTGCCCATATAATTGCTGACAAGCCATGAACAAGGCCTGACTTTCGGCACCAACCGGGCCTTGAGCGAGAAATCAGGCATCTTCGAGGCATCCAGCCTGAAGCCTCGGGCGTAAAACGGAGGCCAACCAGGATTCGACAATGCCGTTTGCCCTCTGGAGCCTCCTGATCGCGGGCCTGATGCCCTACCTGACTGTCGCGCTCGCGAAGGCCGGCCCGAACCGGTATGACAACGGCAATCCGCGGGACTGGGCCGGCTCGTTGCAGGGCTTCGCCCGGCGTGCCCATGCCGCCCACCAGAACCATTTCGAATTCCTGCCCTTCTTCACCGCCGGGATTCTCGTTGCGCATCTTCGCCTTGGCGCGAATTCGGCGGTCGACTGGCTCGCCCTCGGCATCCTGCTCGCCCGGATCGCCTACACCATCGCCTATCTGATGGACCGGCCGACCCTGCGCTCGATCGTCTGGAGCCTCGGCATATTCGGGGTGATCGGCCTGTTCGCGCTGGCCGGTCGTGGCACCTGACATGAAGAAGGCCGGGACATGCCCGGCCTTCCTGTCGATCTCGTGTTACGACGCGCCGGTCAGACCTGCCGCGCCACCATCATCTTCTTGATCTCGGCAATCGCCTTGGCCGGGTTCAGGCCCTTCGGACACGCATTCGAGCAGTTCATGATCGTATGGCAGCGATACAGCCGGAACGGATCCTCGAGATTGTCGAGTCGGTCACCGGTTGCCTCGTCGCGGCTGTCGATCAGCCAGCGATAGGCCTGGAGCAGGGCCGCCGGGCCGAGATAACGGTCGCCGTTCCACCAGTAGCTCGGGCAGGACGTCGAGCAGCAGGCGCAGAGGATGCACTCGTACAGGCCATCGAGATGCTCGCGGTCCGACGGCGATTGCCGCCATTCCTTTTCCGGCGCCGGTGTCTCGGTCTTGAGCCAGGGCTCGATCGAGGCATGCTGGGCATAGAAGCGCGTCAGGTCCGGTACGAGGTCCTTCACCACCGGCATATGTGGCAGCGGGTAGATCCTGATGGCGCCCGACACCTCGTCCATGCCCTTGGTGCAGGCGAGGGTGTTGGTCCCGTCGATATTCATCGCGCAGGAGCCGCAGATACCCTCGCGGCACGAACGGCGGAAGGTGAGCGTCGGGTCGATCTTGTTCTTGATCCAGATGATCGCGTCGAGGATCATCGGTCCGCAATCGTCGAGATCGACAAAATAGGTATCGACCCGTGGATTGCTCTCGCCATCCGGATCCCAGCGATAGATCCGGAACTCGCGGAGATTGTTGGCCCCGGCCGGCTTCGGCCAGGTCTTGCCCTCCACCAGGCGGGAATTCTTCGGAAGATTGAACTCGGCCATAACCCGGACCTCAGTAAACGCGCGCCTTGGGCGCGATGTAGCTGACCTCGTTGGTCATCGTGTAGGAATGCACCGGCCGGTAATCGATCGAGACGGATTTCTTCTCCTCGTCGACCCAGGCCAGCGTGTGCTTCATCCACGTCTTGTCGTCGCGGTCCTTGTAATCCTCGCGGGCATGGGCCCCGCGCGATTCCGTCCGGTTGAGCGCCGAATCCATCGTCACCACCGCCTGAGTGATGAGATTGTCGAATTCGAGCGTCTCGATCAGGTCGGAATTCCACACAAGGCTGCGGTCGGTGACGCGGACATCATCCGCAGCCTTCCAGACCTGGTGGATATTCTTCGAACCCTCGGCCAGCGTCTCGCCGGTCCGGTAGACGGCGCAGTTCGTCTGCATCTCGCGCTGCATGCGCAGGCGCAGTTCCGCCGTCGGCGTGCCGCCGCTGGCATGCCGGAACCGGTCGAGGCGGGACAGGGCGAGATCGGCCGAATCCGCCGGCAGTTCAGCCTGCTTGGCGCCGGGCGTCAGGATCTCCGCCGCCCGGAGGCCGGCCGCACGGCCGAACACGACAAGGTCGATCAGCGAATTGGAGCCGAGGCGGTTGGCCCCGTGCACCGAAACGCAGGCCGCCTCGCCGATGGCCATCAGGCCGGGAACAACGACGTCGGGGTTGCCGTCCTTCAGGGTGACGACCTCGCCGTAGAAGTTCGTCTGGATGCCGCCCATGTTGTAATGCACGGTCGGCAGGACCGGGATCGGCTCCTTCGTCACGTCCACCCCAGCGAAAATCTTCGCGCTTTCCGAAATGCCCGGCAGGCGGGCATGCAGGATCGCCGGATCGAGATGGTCGAGATGCAGGAAGATGTGGTCCTTGTTCTTGCCCACGCCCCGGCCTTCGCGGATTTCCATCGTCATCGCGCGGCTGACCATGTCGCGCGGGGCCAGGTCCTTCACGCTCGGCGCATAGCGCTCCATGAAGCGCTCGCCTTCCGAATTGGTGAGATAGCCACCCTCGCCCCGGGCCCCCTCGGTGATGAGGCAGCCGGCGCCGTAGATGCCGGTCGGGTGGAACTGCACGAATTCCATATCCTGCAGCGGCAGGCCGGCGCGCAGCACCATGGCGTTGCCGTCGCCCGTGCAGGTATGGGCGGAGGTCGCCGAGAAATAGGCACGACCATAGCCGCCAGTGGCCAGCATCACGGTCTGCGCGCGGAAGCGGTGGATCGTGCCGTCATCCATCTTCAGGGCGATGACGCCGCGGCAGCGGCCTTCCTCATCCATGATCAGGTCGATGGCGAAATACTCGATGAAGAACTCGGTCGAGTTGCGCAGGGCCTGACCGTAGAGCGTATGCAGGATGGCATGGCCGGTCCGGTCCGCCGCAGCGCAGGTGCGCTGGGCGGGCGGGCCGTTGCCGTAATCGGTCGTCATGCCGCCGAACGGCCGCTGGTAGATCTTGCCATCCTCCGTGCGCGAGAAGGGCACGCCCCAATGCTCGAGCTCGTAGACCGCGGCAGGCGCGTTCCGGCAGAGATATTCGATGGAATCCTGGTCACCCAGCCAGTCCGACCCCTTCACGGTGTCGTACATGTGCCATTTCCACTCGTCCGGACCCATATTGGCCAGCGCCGCGGCCACGCCGCCCTGCGCCGCGACCGTATGCGAGCGGGTCGGGAAGACCTTGGTGATGCAGGCCGTGCGCAGGCCGGCCTGGCTGCAACCCACCGTCGCGCGGAGGCCCGCACCGCCGGCACCGACCACCACGACATCGAATGTGTGGTCGGTGATTGGATAGGCCTTGCCGTTGACGGCCGGGGCGCTGCCCTTGGAAGTTCCGTTCGAAGCCATGCGAATCTCCTGCCGTCAGCCGGCAAAGCCGATCTTGAGGATCGCGTAGGCCGAGGCGAGGCCGACCGCGATCGCGAAGAAGGTGTTGAGCATGAGCAGGGCAACCTTCTTGCCCTCGCTATGGACGTAATCCTCGATGATGACCTGCATCCCGAGGCGCATGTGGTAGGTCGCCGAGCCGATGAAGAGCAGCAGCAGGATCGCCACCAGCGGCTGGCCGACCAGCTTGACCGCGCCGGCATAATCCCGCTTCGACAGCATCAGCATGATGACGACGAAGGCGATGGTCAGCGGCACGTTGGCGACCGCCGTCACGCGCGATTTCCAGAAATGATCGGTGCCCGACTTGGCGGCGCCAAGGCCGCGGACCCGGCCGAGCGGCGTACGGAGCGAGGTGGAGGATTGTTGGCTCATCGGCTTACCCCGCGAGATAGGCAACAAAGGCGAGGACGGTCATGCCCAGCGAGGCGAACAGCGTGCCCCAGGCGAGCTTCATGCGCGTTCCGCGCTCGAGACCGGCGCCGGTATCCCACACGAAATGCCGGATGCCCCCGCACATGTGATGGAAAAGGGCCCACGTATATCCGAACAGGACCAGTTTACCGAGGAACGACCCGTAGATGGCCTGCACGGTCCCATAGGCCGAACTGCCCGAAGCCAGCGCGACGAGGGCGATCACGAGCAGCAGCGTCCCGAAGAACAGCGCCGCGCCGGTGATGCGGTGGAGGATCGACATCACCATCGTGATCGAGGGCTTGTAGATTTGCAGATGCGGAGAAAGCGGGCGCTCCGCCGGGCCGGTTCGGGCCATGGATGTCACCTTGTCAAGACTTTGGAACAGATCCAATCAAAGGACCGCCAGTCCCCCTAACCGAGTTTGAACCGCTTCGCAATGCAACGAAGGGCAAGTTCACCCTACGCCGGACAGGCCCTGTTGATCAGGGGGAATGTCGTCGCAGGGCAGCGGGTTAGCCGGTTCGGGTTAAGGAATCCGTCACAGCCAGCGCCCGGGCGGCCAGTTCCGTGGTATTTCCGTCAACCCGCAGGCGCTTGATCCGGGCGGTTTCGCCGGCAACGAGGCGCACATCACGCGCCGGAACGCCGAGCAACCCCGCCACGAGGGTGATGACGGCGCGGTTCGCCGCACCATTCTCCGGGGCGACGCGGACGCGCACCTGCCAGAAGCATCGCCCGGCGGCATCGGTGCCAGGGCCGTCAAACGAATCCCGGCCACCACGCGGTGTGGCCCGGATGGTCAGTTCGAGCCCGCCGGAAACGATCCGGAACGGGGTGGCCGCCTCCGCGCTCACTTCGGAGCGGCAGCGTGGATCTTCTCGCCCGAGAACGTGTAGTCGAGGCCCTTCTGCGGCAGATGGCACGCGTAACAATTGTCGAGCTTGATCATGTTCAGCGTGCCGTCGGGCTTGAACGAGGCGTATTCCCAGTCGCCATTGTCCTTCTCGGGCGGAAAGAGATTGGTCTCGCCCCAGCCTTTCTGCTTCTCCATCACGGCGACAGCCTTGACCCGCCCTGTCGGGACGAGCCGGCCCTGCGCATTGCGGATCGGCGTGCCGCCGGCCTCGAGCGCGACATCATGATCCGCCATGACCAGAACGATTCCCTCCGGGAAAGGCTGGCCGGGGTTCACCTTGGCGAGGGCGTCCTTGTTGACATACAGGAACCGCACGATCTTCCGGTCGGGCTTGTCCACCATGTCATAGCGCTGGAAAGTCGTCGCAAAGTCCTTCGGGAAGGCGATGCGCGTCGGCGTGGCGTCCGGCGGGAAGCTCTGCCCGTGGACAAGGCCGACCGCGAGCGCCCCGAACAGGCCGGCCAGGATGAAACGACGAACCATGCACACCTCCCCTTTTCCGGCAGGATGAGGCTGGCCCGTCGAGGGCGTCAAGAGGGCTCAGAAGCTGCGCGCGTAATAGTTGACGGTGACCTGGACGAACTGGAGCGCCAGCAGCAGGATCACGGGCGAAATGTCGATCGGCCCGAGATTGGGCAGCCGCCGGCGGATCGGCGCCAGCAGCGGCTCGGTGATCCGGTACAGGAACTCCCCGATGGCGGAGACGATCGGCTGGCGGGAATTGACGATGTTGAAATTGATCAGGAGCGTCAGGATCACATAGGCCAGGAGGAGAAAGGAATAGATCTCGATAATCGTGTTGAACAGCCAGAGAAGCGGGTTCATGGGCACTCCGTTCGCATCAGTTGCCCCTCTCTTACAGGAGGCCTGCTTCGCCCCGCAAGACAGGCTTCGCCCGGCCCGGCCCCGGCGCCCGGGAATGCACCGGAAAAGCAGTTGACTTCATCCCGAGCTTCGGTCATTCAGCCGCTTCCGGTCAGGGGCTGTAGCTCAGTTGGGAGAGCGCTGCAATCGCACTGCAGAGGTCAGGGGTTCGAATCCCCTCAGCTCCACCAGGACCGGTCTCCACGGAAGCGGCTCCCTCGCCCGCGCCCTCTGCCGGACAGCGGGCCGGGCCGCGCCTGACCGTTCCAATGCATCCCTCCCTCTTCAGCCGTTGTTGACTGTGATCACGGGAAACCCCGCACGGAAAGCGCCGGAACCGCAATGTTAAGCGTGTATTCGCTGATCTGCATCCATCTTCGCCGGAACAAACACGAGTTCTTCGATGGATGCAGGCACCCAACCCTTTCCGGGATCGATGCGATACGGGCCCAAGGAACGACTGCCGGGATCCGGGTTCACGCTGGACCCGGAGGAGACCTTCGATCGCCTGACGCGGCTCACGGCGGCCACACTGGCCGTGCCGGTGAGCCTTTTCACGCTGATCGAGGAGACGCGCCAGGTCTTCAAGAGCCAGTTCGGCCTCGGGGAGCCCTGGGCAACCGAGCAGGCCACGCCGCTTTCGCATTCCCTGTGCCAGCATGTCACGCGGTCCGGTCGTCACCTCGCCATCGGCGATCTTCGGGCCGACGAGGCCATGCGCGGCCACCCGGCGATTGAGGCTTTGGGCGTGGTGGCCTATCTCGGCGTCCCGCTGCGCTTCTCCGACGGGACCGTGTTCGGGGCACTCTGCGCGATCGATCACCGGCCGCGCGACTGGACCGATACCGAGCTGCGCCATCTCGAGGATTTCGCGCGGATCGTCTCGGATGAGGTGACGCTGCGGGTCCAGATCGACCAGCTCGAAACCCTGCGGCGCGATCTCGATCTCAACAACCAGCGTTTCGAGCATACGATCGCCAATATCGCCCATGGGCTCTGCCTGTTCGGCCCCGACGAGCGGCTTGCCGTCGCGAACCGGCAATATGCCGAACTCTACGCTCTCGAGCCCGGCGATATCCTCCCCGGGACCCCGCTCGCCACCATCTTCGCCCGGCGCCTCGAGCGGGGCACGGATCCCATGATGTCCCGCGAGGATTATCTGGAATGGCGGCGCGAGGCGATGAAGGCCGGGGATCGCCCGCACCTGATCCGCCTCCGGGACGGGCGGACCATCCGGATCTTCGTCAACCCGACATCGGATGGTGGCTGGGTGGCGATCAACGAGGACATCACGCCCCAGCTGGAAATCGAGCGGAAGATCCGCGAGAAGGAATCGCAATACAAGCTGCTGGCCACCCATAGCGGGGATGTGATCATCCTGCGCGAGCGGGCCGGCAAGCGGCTCTACTGTTCGCCGGCCATCGAGACCCTTGCCGGCTACACGGCCGAGGAGGCGCTCTTCACGCCTGTGCACGAATGGGTCCATCCGGATGATCTGGAAGCCGTCTCGAACGCGATGGCAAGCCTGTCCGCCTCCAACCCCAAGACAACGGTGGTCCATCGGTTCCGGCGCAAGAACGGCTCGTGGATCTGGGTCGAGGGCACGCTGGCCTTGGCCGAGGAGGCCGGGGACGAGCCGCGCATCGTCTGCAACATCCGCGATGTCACGCGCCGGAAACAGGCGGAAACCGAATACCGGGACCTGTTCGAGCACAGCATCATCGGCATCTACCGCATGGCCCTCGACTACCGGCTGATCCATGCCAATCCTGCGCTGGTCGCAATGGCGGGATTCGAAACCGAGAAGGCCCTGCTCGATTCCGGCCTGACCCGATGGTACCGGGACCCCCAGCGGCAGGCGGAAAAGCTTGTCCTGCTCCGCGACCATGGTCTCGTGCGTGACTTCCAGAGCGAGGTCGTCGCCCCGCGTGACCACCGGCAGATGTGGGTTTCGGAAACCGCCTGGATCGTCACGGCCGAGGACGGCAACCCGCTCTACATCGAGGGCATGGTGGCGGACATTACCGAGAGCATCGCCTCGCAGGTGCGCCTGCGTGAACTGGCCGAGATCGACCAGCTTACCGGGCTTGCCAACCGCGAGAGCCTCCGGGGCCATCTCGACCGCGCCATGCGTGCGGCCGAGTCGAGCGGTATCTACCCGGTACTGGTCTATATCGATCTCGACCGCTTCAAGTCTGTCAATGACAGCTTCGGCCATGCCGCCGGTGATGAATTGCTGGCGCAGGTCGGGCGCCGGATCGAGGCCACGACAGGCCGGCGCGGTCTTGTCGCCCGGATGGGCGGCGACGAATTCGCCATTCTCTGCACCGAGCCGGAGGCGATCGCGCAGCTCGACCAGCTCGCCATCCAGATCATCGGCTCGATCAACCAGGTCGTGCATCTCTCCGGCGGGCAGCGCGCCAGCGTCGGCGCCAGCATCGGCATTGCCGGGGGCCAGCCGGAAGATACCGAGATCGACCAGGTCAAGCGCCGCGCCGATCTGGCCATGTACCAGGCGAAGCGCGATGGCCGGAATGCCTTCCGCCGCTACAGCCAGGCCCTCGAGGAGCAGATCGAGGAACGCCAGCAGATCGAGCTGGGCCTGCGCGAGGCCATCCTGAATGACCATTTCGAGGTGCATTTCCAGCCGATCCTCGACCTGACCCGGCAGGGACAGAGCGGGTTCGAGGCGCTTGTCCGCTGGCGTCATCCGGACGGGACGATGATCTCGCCCGCCAGCTTCATCCCGATCGCCGAGGAAAACGGGCTGATTGTCCCGATCGGCGAATTCGTGATGCGTAAGGCCATGCAGACCGCCGCGACCTGGCCGGATCCGCTGCGTGTTGCGATCAACGCCTCGGTGATGCAGCTTCGCCACCCGGATTTCATGGGCACGCTGATGTCCGCGATGGCCCGGACCGGGCTCGCGCCCGAGCGGATCGAGATCGAGGTGACCGAATCCGCGCTCCTCGACGACAGCCCGACCACGCTGGCCGTGCTCCAGAAGCTGCAGATGCTGGGCGTGCGCGTGGCGCTCGACGATTTCGGGACGGGCTGGTCGTCGCTCTCCTACCTCAATCGACACCGGTTCGACCGGATCAAGATTGACCGGTCCTTCGTCAAGGGCATTTCCGACCGCCGGAACGAGGCGATCATCCGGGCCATCACCGATCTCGGCAACCGGATCGGCATCGAGATCACAGCAGAAGGGGTGGAGACGGCGGAACAGCTGTCGCTGCTCCGGCAGATGGGCTGCCACGAAGCCCAGGGCTTTCTCTATGGCAAGCCGATGCCCGCCGATCAGACCCTTGCGTTCGCGCAGGCACGGCTTCGCCTGCCGCAGGGCCAGCGCTATCTCATCGGGATCCGCTGAATTCCCTGTCCGCCGGGTTCCCGTCCCGGGCGGCCGGCTCAGGATCGGCCGGGCAGCTTCCGGCCGTAGAGTTCGAGCCGGTGCCGGACGATCTCGTAGCCCAGTTCACGCGCCAGTTCGGATTGCAGCTTCTCGATCCGCTCGGAATGGAACTCGATGACCTGCCCGGTTTCGATATCGATCAGGTGGTCATGATGGGCGACATCCGCATTCTCGAAACGCGAACGGCCGTCATCGAAGGCATGGCGCTGGATCGCGCCCCGCTCCTCCAGCAGGCGTAAGGTCCGGTAGACCGTGGACAGCGAGAGCGTCGGATCATGCGCGAAGGCACGCCGATGCAATTCGTTCGCATCCGGATGATCATCGGCCTCGGCCAGCACCTGGAGGATGATCCGCCGCTGGTTGGTCATGCGGATGCCGGCCCGGCGCAAATCGGCCTGGTAGCGATCGAAACGGGTTTTCACATCGTCCATTTGCGAAAACTAGCCTTGTTGCAAGGCAGGAGCAAGAAGCACCTGCCGCATTGATCGAGGCCCCGTTGCGGCTCCTGTCATCTTTCTGGCAGCATGGAGGCGATATTCACGGAAAGTGGCTGGTTTTTCTTGCGCAGCAATGTACCTAGTTTCGCATTCAACTTTCGACGGAGTCGGCAATGCGCCGTGTTCTGAATACCTGCCGGCGGTCGGCTTTCGCCCTGATCGTCGCTGCTGCCGCCACAACCCATGTCCTTGCGCAGGGAGCCCCGCCGGCACCGCCGGTTCAGGTTTCGGCCCCGCTGGCGAAGAAAATCACTCTCTGGGATGAATATACCGGGCGCTTCGAGGCGCGCGAGCAGGTCGAGGTGCGCGCCCGCGTCTCCGGCTTCATCGAGAAGGTCCATTTCCGGGACGGGCAGGTGGTCAGCAAGGGCGACCTGCTCTTCTCGATCGACCAGCGCCCCTTCCAGCTCAGTGTCGATGCCGCCCGCGCGGATGTCGAACGGGCGAAGGCGCAGGTTGCGCTGGCGGAGAACGAGGTCGAGCGCGCCGAGGGGCTGACGCGGAACCAGACGATCACGGCCCGCGACCTTGACCAGCGCAAGGCCAATCTGGCCAGCGCCCGGGCCTCGCAGCAGGCGGCGGAGGCCAATCTCAAGCAGGCCGAGCTCAACCTTGAATGGACCGAAGTGCGGGCGCCGATCGGCGGCCGGATCTCGGACAAGCGCGTCGATGCCGGCAACCTCATCACCGGCGCGCAGGGCGGCGCCACGCTGCTGACCAACATCATCAGCATCGATCCGATCAACTTCGTCTTCGAAGCGTCGGAGGCGGATTACCTGCGCTATTCCCGCCTGATGCAATCCGGTGACCGGCCGTCGAGCCGCGAAAAGCCGCTGCCGGTCCGCGTCCGGCTGGCGGACGAGCCGGAATGGAAGCGCGAAGGCCAGATGGAATTCGTCGACAACCAGCTCAATGCCCGTTCGGGCACCATCCGCGGCCGGGCGATCTTCGCCAACCAGGACCAGTTCCTGACCGCCGGCACCTTCGGCCGGCTCCAGCTCTACAGCGGCGAACTCGACGCCCTGCTGATCCCGGATGCCTCGATCGTCTCGGACCAGACGAGCAAGCTGGTTTTCGTCATCGGCCCCGAGAACAAGGTCGTGCCGAAGCCTGTCGTGCCGGGTCCGATCGTCGATGGCCTGCGCGTCATCCGCAGCGGCCTCGCGCCGACCGACCGCGTGATCATCAACGGCCTTGCCAACCCGATGGTCCGGCCCGGTGTCGCGGTGACCCCCCAGCCAGGCGAGATCAAGCCGCCGGCGCGCCCCTGAACCCGTTCGCGCGGCCCCCGGCCGCGCGGCCCGTCCCTGATCCCCGTCCCGAGGCGACGCCATGTTCCGGTTCTCGCATTTCTTCATCGACCGCCCGATCTTCGCCAGCGTGCTGTCGATCCTCGTCACGATTGCCGGCCTGATCACGCAACGGGCCCTGCCGATCTCCGAATATCCGGAAATCGCCCCGCCGACGGTCAATATCACGGCGTCCTATCCGGGGGCTTCGGCAGAGATCATCGCCTCCACCGTCGCCGCACCGATCGAGCAGGAAGTGAACGGCGTTGACAACATGCTCTACATCTCCTCGCAATCGACAGGGGATGGCCGCGTCTCGATCAATGTGGTGTTCAAGCCGGGCACCAATGTCGACCAGGCGCAGGTGCTGGTGCAGAACCGCGTCTCCGGCGCGGAAGCCCGGCTGCCGGAGGAAGTCCGCCGGCAGGGCGTACAGGTCCGGAAATCCTCGCCCGACCTGATGATGGTCATCCACATGACCTCGCCCGATGGCACCCGGGACCAGCAATACATCTCGAACTACACCACGCTCTACGTGAAGGATGTGCTCGGGCGCGTCGATGGCGTCGGCAATATCAGCGTCTTCGGCGCGCGCGACTATTCGATGCGAGTCTGGCTCGATCCGGCCCGGGTCGCCGCCCGCAACCTGACGGCCGGCGAGGTCGTGGCGGCGTTGCGCGCGGCAAACCTGCAGGTCGCCGCCGGTTCGATCAACCAGCCGCCCGCAAGTTCCGACGCCGCGTTCCAGCTCTCCGTCCAGACGCTGGGCCGGCTGACCGATGTCGAGGAATTCGCCAGCATCATCATCCGGTCGGACAGCAACGGCGTTGTCCGCGTGCGCGATGTCGCCCGGACGGAACTCGGCAGCCAGGATTATTCGATCAACGCCTATCTCAACAACAAGAACGCAGTCGCCATCGGCGTCTTCCAGCGCCCCGGCTCCAATGCGCTGACGACCTCCGATGCGCTGACCCGGGAAATGGCCCGCATGGCCGAGACCTTCCCGTCCGGCCTGAGCTATTCCGTGGTCTACAACCCGACCGAATTCATCCAGCAATCGGTCAACGAGGTGGTGAAAACGCTGATCGAGGCCACGCTCCTCGTCATCGTGGTGGTGGTGCTGTTCCTCCAATCCTGGCGGGCTGCGATCATCCCCATCCTCGCCATTCCCGTCTCGCTGGTCGGCACCTTCCTGATCATGGCGATGGCCGGCATCTCGTTCAACACGCTGTCGCTGTTCGGGCTTGTCCTCGCGATCGGCATCGTGGTCGACGACGCGATCGTCGTGGTCGAGAATGTCGAGCGCTACCTGCGCGAGGGCTTCTCTCCCAGCGAGGCCGCACACAAGACGATGGACGAGGTCGGCGGCGCGCTGATCGCGATCTCGCTGGTCCTTTGCGCGGTCTTCATCCCCACGGCCTTCATCGAAGGGTTGCAGGGCTCGTTCTACCGCCAGTTCGCGATTACCATCGCCGCCTCGACGGCCATCTCGGCCTTCGTCTCGCTGACGCTCTCGCCCGCCCTGTCGGCGGTGCTGCTGAAGCCGCATGATCCGCATCACAAAGCCGGCGGCAGGCTGGGCGCCCCGATCCGCGCCTTCTTCGGCGCCTTCAACCGGGGTTTCGACTGGCTCTCGAACCGCTACGGCATGCTGACCTCGCGGATGATCCGCCTCTCGATGATGGTCCTCGTGGTCTATGGCGGCCTGATCGGCCTGACGGCCTACCAGATCCGGGTCGTCCCGACCGGCCTCATCCCGCAGCTCGATCGCGGCTATCTCATCGTCGCGTTCCAGCTTCCGCCGGGCTCGACGCTGGAGCGCAGCGATGCCGTCATCCGCCGCGCCTCGGATATCCTGCTCTCGCGCCCGGGCGTGAAGAACGCCGTGGCCTTCGTCGGGCTGGACGGCGCCACCTTCACCAACGCGCCGAATGGCGGCGTCGTCTTCGTGACACTCTCCGACTTCAAGGATCGCGAGGCACTCAAGCTAACCGGCAAGGACATCCTCAACGATCTCCGCCGTCAGATGTTCGCGATCCCCGAAGCCTTCTCGCTGGTGATCGAACCGCCGGCCGTGCCGGGCATCGGGACGGGCGGCGGCCTCAAGGGCTATGTCCAGGACCGGGGTGGACGTGGCTTGCCGGCATTGGAAGGCGCAGCGTGGATCATCGCCGGTTCGGCGATGCAGACGCCCGGCCTCACGCAGGCCTACACGCTGTTCTCCACCCGCACACCGCAGATCTATGCCGATATCGACCGCACGAAGTCGGAAATGCTCGGCGTGCCGATCGGCCGGGTCTTCGAGGCGCTCTCGATCTATATGGGTTCCTCCTTCGTGAACGATTTCAACGTTCTCGGGCGCACCTACCGGGTCACGGCGCAGGCCGACAATCCTTATCGTCTCGATCTGCGCGACGTGGCCAATCTCAAGACGCGCAACGTCGACGGCGAGATGGTCCCGATCGGTTCCGTCGCCGCCTTCTCCAACATCACAGGCGCCTACCGGGTGCCGCGCTACAACCTTTATCCGGCAGCGGAAGTGCAGGTCTCGCTGGCACCCGGCTACTCCTCCGGGCAGGGCATCGCCGCGATCGAGAAGATCGCACGCGAGCGCCTGCCCTCGGGCTTCGGCTTCGAATGGACGGAAATCGCTCTGCAGGAGAAGCTCGCCGGCAACACGACGATCATCGCCTTCGGCCTGGCCGTGATCTTCGTCTACCTGCTGCTGGCGGCGCTGTATGAAAGCTGGCTCCTGCCGCTCGCCGTTCTGCTAATCGTGCCGATGTGCATCTTCGCCGCGATGATCGGCGTCAGGATCGCGGGGCTGGACCGGAACATCCTTGTCGATATCGGGTTGGTGGTGCTGGTCGGGCTCGCGGCGAAGAACGCGATCCTGATCGTCGAATTCGCCAAGCAGGCCGAAGATGAGGGCCGGTCGCGGATCGAGGGCGCCATCGAGGCGGCCCGGACCCGCCTCCGCCCGATCCTGATGACCTCGCTCGCCTTCATCCTCGGCGTGCTGCCGCTTGTCATCGCGCAGGGCGCCGGCGCGGAAATGCGCCAGTCCCTCGGGATCGCGGTGTTCTCGGGAATGATCGGGGTCACCTTCTTCGGCCTGATCTTCACGCCGGTCTTCTATGTCGTCTGCAGCTGGCTGATGTCCTTCTCGCGGAAGAAGAAGCCGGCTGCTGCGCCGGAACCGTCGGAAGCCACCTGACGCGCTGCCGCTCCCGCAGGGGAGCGGCAGCCTGCTGCACCGGCGCGTGGCGCCGGGCGGAGTTTGGATCAGGACACGATGATCACGGCGCGGAAAGACGGGATGGTAGCAGTGAGTGGGCTCGAACCACCGACCTTGGCATTATGAGTGCCACGCTCTAACCAGCTGAGCTACACTGCCATCCCTGACGGCATGAGGCGCCGCGCGAGAGCCCCCCGCATAAGGGCCCGCGCCGCGCCGGTCAAGGGCCTATCGCAATCAGGCCGCCTCGGCCTTGGCGATGCGGGCATCCCGCAGCCGGACGACGGTAAAGAAGCCGGCAAACCCGACGCGCTTCGCAGAAGCCACGGAAAAGCCGGCCTGGCTGGCCCAGTTCCGGATCCGTTGCAGCTGGAATTCGGAGCGCCATCCGACGCGCTTGGCGAAGGGAGCCGCGGCCTTTTCCAGCATGGCGACGAAGCCCTTCTCCGCTCCGATATGATTGACGAGGATGATCTCGCCGCCGGGCTTCACCACGCGCGCGAATTCATCGAGGGCAACCTCGGCATCGGGCACCAGTGTGATCATGTATTGTCCGACAACCGCATCGAACGTGGCATCACGGAAGCCGAGCCGGCAGGCATCCATCACGGCGAGGCCGGTGACGGCATGGCCGGGCAGCCCCGCCAGCTTCTCCGCCGCCTTGTCGAGCATCGGTTTCGACAGGTCGATCCCGGTCACGCGGTAGCCGGCAGGATAATCCCCCAGCGAGAGCCCGGTCCCGACACCGACCTCGAGGATCTCCCTGCCGCAGGCCAGGGCGGCCTTGACGGCCTCGTTCCGGCCGGGCCGCAGGATGCGGGAATAGATCATGTCATAGACCGGCGCCCATTTGGCGTAGGCCTTCGTGATGGTCGACAGGTCGATATCCTTGGCCATTCCCGCTCCCCTGCGATCTGGCATGTTCAGGTCGATCAGGCGGCGCCCAGCGCCACCTTCGCATCATCCGGCACGGTCTGGCCCGGCGCGCGGCGACGGCCGATCGTGCCGCCCCCGAGCACGCGCGACTGGCCCTCGCCCTCGGCATAAAGAACGCAGGCCTGGCCCGGCGCCACGCCTTCCTCCCCATCGAGCAGCTCGACGACGAAGACATCGCCATCCCGCCGGAAGATGGCGGGCCGGGGCGGCCGCGTGGACCGGACCCGGGCGAAAACCTCGATCCCATTGGCCGGCAGGCGGTCGGGCAGGACATCGCCCAACCAGTTGACATCGCGCAGCTCGAGGCTGCGGACAGCCAGCGCCTCGCGCGGGCCGACAACCACTTCCCGCGTGCCCGCATCGATCCGGACGACGTAGAGCGGATCCCGCGAGGCGATGCCAAGGCCCCGGCGCTGCCCGATCGTGTAGCGGATGATCCCATCATGCCGGCCGAGTTCGCGGCCATCGACATGGCGGATGATGCCGGGCTGGGTCGCTTCCGGACGCAGCTTCTCGACCAGGGCGGCGTAGTTCCCGCTCGGCACGAAACAGATATCCTGGCTGTCCGGCTTGTCGGCGATGGCGATGCCCATCGACCGGGCAACCTCGCGGGTTTCCGGTTTTGTCAGCCCGGCCAGCGGGAACCGGAGCAGGTCGAGCTGCTTCTGCGTGGTCGCGTAGAGGAAATAGCTCTGGTCGCGGTCAAGATCATGCGGGCGGAACAGGGCCCGATGGCCATTCGGCATCAGGCGGCTCTCGACATAATGCCCGGTCACCAAACAATCCGCACCGAGATCCTCGGCGAAACGCAGCAGATCGCGGAATTTCACCGTCCGGTTGCAATCGACACAGGGGATGGGCGTTTCGCCTGCGGCATAGCTGTCGACGAACCGGTCGATCACCTCCTCGCGGAAACGGCTCTCGTAATCGAGCACATAATGCGGGATGCCGAGATGGGCGGCGACATTGCGCGCATCCTGGATGTCGCGGCCCGCGCAGCACGCGCCGGTCCGGTGCGTCGCCGCGCCGTGATCGTAGAGCTGGAGCGTGATCCCGACCACGTCATAGCCGGCCTGCTTCATCAGGGCGGCAGCCACCGATGAATCAATGCCGCCGGACATGGCGACAACAACCCGTGTGTCTTCGGGCTTTTTGGCGAGATCGAGCGAGTTCAGCATCAGGCCCTCCATAGCCCGGATTGCCCTGTCTTTCCAGCCTCGGGGGTGGGAACCGGCAATTTTTGCCGGATCCACGGGGCCGAACGGCAAGAATGGACGGGCCATCCCGAAGCAGACGCGCGAAATAAATATTATATTACAATAATTTGTTCGGTCTTTCAAACTGGCCTCCGGCTTGCAGGTCCGACACGGAACGCAAACAGGATTGCGCATGATGTCGAACACGATGCTGACCAGCCTGACCAATGCCCTGACCGAGATCGCCACTCGCCGGGCCGAGATGCGGCCGGGTGAACGCCAGACCGCCCGGGACGGGAACGAGCCGGACAATTTCGGTTCGCTGGTCTCGGAATGGGCCCGATCGGCGCCAGGGCCGCAGCGCAGCGAGGCACGTCCGGTCCCCCCGCGGGAGAATGCGCCCGATCCGTCGCCCCGCGCGAACCCGGCGGCCGAAGAACAGGACGCGCCGCGCGGCCGGCCCGATGACACCGCCCCGAAGCGGGCGGACCGCAAGGACGACCGGGCTGACGATGCGACCAAGGCCCGGGCTGACGAGCGTCGGTCCGCCGACGAGGCCCGCGAGACACAGGGCGAGGCCGAAGGCGACAAGCCCGAGGGCGAGGAGACGGCCGAAGCGCAGGCCGGCGGCGATGAATCCGGCGAAACCGATGCCATCGCCAAGGCGGAAGGCGACGAGGCTGCGGCCGCGGATAAGGCCGGCACGACCGAAGGCGAAGCCACGGATGTCACGGCCGAGACGGCCGTGGCTGTCGCTGTTGACACGCCGGTCGATGCCGATGGCATTGCCGCGGTTCCGGCTGCTGTCCCCGCACCTGCGGGCGAGGCGCCCGCAGACGGCGACGTCGTTGCCGCAACCGGAGCGGCCGCGATGGCCGCCAAGGCGGCCACGGAAGCCACCGCCACGACCGAGGCGAATGCTGCCCCGGCCAAGGATGCCGGAACGGCTGCCATCGTGGCTCCGGCCGGCAAGTCCGCCCCGGACGCGGGCGCAACCGCGGAAACCACCGGCGTCGAAGCGGGATCGCTCCTTGCGGCTGCCGAGACTTCGGGCAAGGGCGCCAAGGCCGCGGAGACCGCCACAAATCCGGTCGGGACGGAGGCGAAAGCCCAGGGCGCGGGCCAGGGTCATCACCCGGTCCGGACAACGCCTTTCGCCGAGTTGTTCCACGGCATGGGCACCCAGAACGCAATCTATCGCCCGGCGGATATCCTTGCCGGCCTCGACCGCTCGCTTCCGACCGCCGGTCTCGGCCAGGCCGAGACGGCGGCCATCCGCCCGACACCGCTGCAGATGCTGCCGATCGAGATCGGCATGCAGGCGGTGCGCGGGGTCACGAATTTCCAGATCCGCCTCGATCCGGCCGAGCTCGGCCGCGTCGATGTGAAACTCCAGATCAAGGAGAATGGCGAAGTGAATGCCAGCCTCGTTGTCGATCGCGTCGAGACGCTGCAGATGCTGCGCCGCGATGCTTCCACGCTCCAGCAGGCCTTCGAACAGGCCGGCCTGAAGCAATCCGCCGATGGACTGACCTTCTCCCTGAGGGGCGAGGGCCAGTCGGGCCAGCAGCAGGAACGGGGCCGTCAGGGCTCGTCCCAGCAGGGGCTCGAGGATATCGGCACCACACCGCAGATGGGCGAATTGGTGATGCGTCGCGCCCTCATCCCCAACACCAGCCTGGATCTGATGATCTGATCGCGAGGGCACGATGACCACCGTCTCCAATGTCACCTCGACGCCTGCGTCGAGTTCCACGTCCAATCCCGCTGCCCGCATCGCGGACAATTTCGACCAGTTCCTGCAGCTGCTGACCACGCAGCTCAAGAACCAGAGCCCGCTGGATCCGCTGGATACCAACCAGTTCACCCAGCAGCTCGTCCAGTTCGCCAGCGTCGAGCAGCAGATCAAGACGAATGACAACCTCACGTCGCTTCTCACCGCGAACAAGACCGCGAACCTGACCAATGCCCTTGGCTTCGTTGGCGCGAATGTCACGGCGGACGGCACGACGACCGCGCTGCAGAACGGCAAGGCGACGTGGCAGATCAACGCGCCGAAGACCGGCTCCGCCACGATCACCATCAAGGACAAGAGCGGCAACGAGGTCTACGCGGCCCAGAAGGTCATCACCGCCGGTGACCAGAGCTTCGTCTGGGACGGCCGCACCACCAGCGGCACCAATGCCCCGGCCGGGCAATACACCATCGTGGTCGCCGCGCGCGATGCCGCCGGCCAGGCCATGTCGATCAAGTCGGAAATCACCGGCACGGTCGACAATGTCGATGTCACCAGCGAGGTCCCGGTGCTCAAGATCGGCGATATCGGCGTGCCGATGACATCCGTCAAATCGATCCGTCGATAACCCGGGGGAGACTTAGGCGTTTTTTAAGAGGCGGACCCTAAACTCATGGATGTAGTCGTTGCGTTTTGTGAGCGTACCCATGAGTGAACCACTTCGCCCGCGTGTGAAGTATGTCATCGGTCCCGATGGCAGCCCCCTGACGATCGCCGATCTGCCGCCGCCGGAAACCCGCCGGTGGGTGATCCGCAGGAAGGCCGAAGTGGTCGCTGCCGTCCGGGGCGGCCTGCTTTCCCTCGAGGAGGCCTGCTCGCGCTACACGCTGACGGTCGAGGAATTCCTGTCCTGGCAGCATTCGATCGACGAGCACGGCCTCGCCGGGCTCCGCACGACGCGCATCCAGCATTACCGCCAGTAACCGGCGCCCTCCGCGCCCGACAAGGCCCGCTTCGGCGGGCTTTTTGGCGTCGGGGATCAGCCCCGCGCCGCGATCATCCGGCGGGCCACGGCAATCGCCTCGCTCAGGCTGGACGGATCGGCCAGCCCCCTGCCGGCAATATCGAACGCCGTGCCGTGATCGACCGACGTCCGGATGATCGGCAGCCCGATCGTCACGTTGACACCCTTCTCGATCCCGTTGAGCTTGACCGGGATCAACCCCTGGTCGTGATACTGCGCGACAACGATATCGAAGGCTCCGCGCCGCGCGCGCATGAAGACCGTATCCGGCGGGTAAGGCCCGCTGGCCTCCAGTCCTTCCACCCGCGCGGCGGCAATGGCCGGGGCGATAACCTCCGCATCCTCATGGCCGAACAGCCCGCCCTCGCCGGCATGCGGGTTCAGCCCGGCCACGGCGATTCGCGGCTGCTCGATGCCGAGCGCCCGGCACGCCTGGTCCGCGAGGCGGATCGTCCGCAGCACCCGCGCCTCGGTAACGAGGTCGAGCGCCTGACGCAGCGAGACATGGATCGAGACGAGGATCACGCGAAGCGGGCCCTCGGCCAGCATCATCGCGAAATCGCGCGTGCCGGTCCGGTCGGCCAGGATCTCGGTATGCCCCGGGAAGGGCACTCCGGCGGCATGCAGCGCTTCCTTGTGGATCGGCGCGGTGACCAGCCCCGCCACGCGCCCGGCCATCGCAAGGTCGATTGCGCGGAGAATGGCGGCATGAGCGAGCGCGCCCGCTTCGGCCGAAATGACGCCATAGGGGATGTCGGCCGGGACCGAGCCGGTATCGATCATCGCCAGCGGCGAATCGGTGCCGCCAATTTTAGGATTCATCTTGAGGGGCTGGTCTTGCTCCCATGAGACGATGGAACGTCGGGACCCGATCAGGGCAAAGGCGCGCCGCATCTGGGCCGGATCGCCGAGCACGACGAGGCCGTCCGGACCGTGGATCTCGACATGGCGGGCAATGATTTCGGGGCCGATTCCCGCAGCATCGCCCATGGTGATCGCGAGAGGAGCGGACATGTCGACCTTCCTGGGCATGGTGGCGGACGGGATCGTCCGCCCGGAAAAATGCGCATTCGTCCCGAACTGGTTCAAAAAAGGTCAGGACATTAACGGCCCGGTAACCATCCACCGGGCAATTCTTGCCTAGCGCAGGAAACACGGCGCGCGCAATTCGCGTCGGACAGAAAGCTGGATGGTGGGGCAGTGAACGGCATCCTCGAACTCGTGAACCGGTTGGGACCGCAGCGCCTGGTGGCGATGGGGGCCGTAACCCTTGCTCTCGTGGGCTTCTTCGCCTTCGTGATGACGAAGATGTCCGGCCCGAATATGGGCGTTCTCTTCAGCGATCTCCCGATCCAGGATTCGAACGCCATCGTTCGGGACCTGGAAAACCGCGGGGTCCGCTACGAATTGCGCGGGGACGGCACCACGATCCTGGTTCCCCGGGATCAGGCCACCCGCCTCCGGATGGAATTTGCCAGCAAGGGCATGCCCGCCGGCGGCACGGTCGGCTACGAGATCTTCGACAAGAGCGACAGTTTCTCCGCCACCAGCCTCGTGCAGGGCGTCAACCAGCTCCGGGCCCTCGAAGGCGAACTGTCCCGCACCATCCGCAGCATCGAGCGGGTGCAGCAGGCCCGTGTCCATCTCGCCATTCCCGAAAAGCGCCTGTTCGAACGTGACCGGCAGGAACCGCGTGCCTCGATCGTGCTGAAGGTCCGGGGCGAACTCGAACCGGGGCAGATCCGGGCGGTTCGCCATCTCGTGGCGACAGCAGTGCAGGGCCTGAAGCCCGAGCGCGTCTCCATCGTCGACGAAACCGGCCGCCTGCTGGCCGACGGCGCCGGCAACGAGACCGATGCCGCCGCCCTCGCGGCCGACAAGCAGAGCAACCACGAGCGCCGCCTGCGGGGCCAGGTGGAGGATATCGTCGCCAGCATTGTCGGGCGGGGTCGCGCCCGGGTGCAGGTCGCCGCCGAGATGGATTTCAACCGCGTGCAGCAGGTGACCGACAGCTTCGATCCCGAGAGCCGGGTGATTCGCTCTACCCAGACCCGGACCGAGAACCAGCAGAGCCAGGAAACCCGGGACAACCAGGTCACCATCGGCAACGAACTGCCGCAGCAGCAGCAGCAGAATGCGCAAGCCAATCCGCAGCAGCGGGATGCGACCCAGCGCAACGAGGAAATCGTCAATTACGAGATCACCAAGACCACGCGCACCGAGATCATCGAGGCCGGTCGGGTGAAGCGCCTCTCGGTTGCCGTGCTGGTCGACGGGATCTACACCCCCGGCGCGAATGGCCAGATGAACTACCAGCCGCGCCCGGCCGAGGAACTCGAACGCATCGCGGCGCTTGTGCGCTCCTCGATAGGGTTCGACCGCAACCGCGGCGACCAGGTCGATGTGATCAATCTCCGCTTCGCCGAGGGTGTGGCCGCGGTCGAGGGCCGGACGCCGACCTTCACCGAGCAGATGCTTGCCCTGACCAAGGAAGACATCCTCCGCATGGTCGAGATCGGCGTCTTCGGCCTGCTGACGCTGCTGGTCACGCTGCTGGTGGTCCGCCCGCTGCTGCGCCAGATGGGAATCGGCACGAAGGAACGCACCGACACGTCGCTGGTTGCCGTACCGCAGATCGGCGGGCTCCAGAGCGTGATCGACGCGTCCGGCATGGTGCCCGGCGCCGCCGGTCCGGCCGGCCAGCCTCTGGCCTTGCCCGCCCCGGGCCAGGCCGGGGCAATGGTCGCCGCCAACTCGAACCAGACGAATGTCAACACGATCCAGCACGCACTCCAGCAGGGCGCGATCGATAGCCTCGGCCGGATCGTGCAGGAAAACCCGAGTGAATCCGTGGCGATCGTTCGCCAGTGGATCGCCCAGACACGCTAACCGCTAGAGCCGGACACGGATCAGGGCCCAGGGGGCAGGAATGGCGAAGACGAGTACAGCGGAAAAGACGCCGGAAACCGCTCCGGCACCGAACAAGGAACTGACACGGTTCCTGTCCGGCCCGGAAAAGGCCTCGATCATCCTGCTCGTCCTTGGCGAGCGCTATGGCGGCCCGGTCTGGGAGGCGCTCGACGAGGACGAGATCCGCACCGTTTCGCGGGCCATGTCCCGGCTGGGCGCGGTCACGGCGGAAGCGGTCGAGGCCCTGGTTGCGGAATTCCTGTCGATGATGGCCCAGGGCGGCGCCGTCACCGGCGACTATGACCGCACCGAAGCCCTGCTCAGCAAGTTGCTGCCGAAGGACAAGGTCTACTCCCTGATGGAGGAGATCCGCGGTCCGGCCGGTCGCAACATGTGGCAGAAGCTCGGCAACGTGCAGGATCAGGTTCTCGCCAACTATCTCAAGGGCGAATATCCGCAGACCGTGGCGGTGATCCTCTCGAAGATCCGTTCGGAAAATGCCGCGCGCGTCCTTTCGCTGCTGCCGCACGAATTCGCGCTGGAAGTCGTGAACCGGATGCTCAACATGGAGCCGGTGCAGAAGGAAGTGCTTGCGCATATCGAGGAAACCCTGCGCACCGAGTTCATCTCCAACCTGTCGCAGACCTCGCGCCGTGACAGCCACGAGATGATCGCCGAGATCTTCAACTCCTTCGACCGGCAGACGGAAAGCTGGTTCCTCGCCGCGCTTGACGAGCGCAACCGCGAGGCGGCCCAGAAGATCCGGTCGCTGATGTTCACTTTCGACGATCTGGCAAAGCTCGATCCGGGCTCGACCCAGACGCTGATCCGCTATTCGGACCGCGACATTCTCGCCGTGGCGCTCAAGGGCGCGGCGCCGGCCATGAAGAAGTTCTTCTTCCAGCAGATGTCGACCCGCGCCGCGAAGAACATGGAAGAACTGATGCAGAGCCGCGGCCCCGTCCGCCTCAAGGAGGTCGACGAGGCACAGACCCGCATTGTCATGCTGGCGAAGGAACTGGCCTCGAAGGGTGAAATCACCATCGGCAAGAACCGCGCCGAAGACGAACTGATCTACTGAAGGCCACGCCATGTCGACCGCTCGCTCTGCCTTCACCTTCGGCCGGGATTTCACGAAAGCCGGTTCGGGCCTGCCCTTCATCGAGCCCGGCCAGCGCGTGCCTGTGCCCTATCCCGAGCATGCGCGCCTCGTCGAGGAAGCCCGGCAGGCGGCCTACCAGCAGGGCATCGAGGAAGGCCGGCGGATGCAGGCCGACAACGAGCAGATCCGGATCGCCAATGGCCTCGACGCCATCAGTGCCCGGCTGGAGATCGCGACGATCGAGATGCGGCGCCTCGAGGAGACCGCGCGCAGCGAGGCCCTGGCCTTCGCGATGCTTTTCGCCCGCAAGATCGCGGGACGCCTGATCGATACCGCGCCGGTCGGCGCGATCGAGGCGACCGCGCGGGCGATCTTCAACGATCTCCGCGGTTCGCCCCATGTCGCGGTGCGGGTCGCACCCGATCTCGTCGATCCCTGCAAGGAGCGGCTGATCGGCCTCCTGAAGGAAAACGGCATCGAATCGCGGCTCTTCGTGTTTCCGGATCCGGAGATCGCGCTCGGCGATTGCCGGATCGAATGGTCCGACGGCGGCATCGTCCGCGACCGGAACCGCCTTGAGAACCTCATCGAGACATCGGCGAAGATGCTCTTCCCCGATGCCGAGGACTGACCACAAAGAGACTGAAACCCTCACAGATCGAAAGGCTTGAGGACCCATGGCCACTGACAACAATTTCCAGCTCCAGGATCTGGAATCGACTGCTGATCTGGTCGCCGCCGCCTATGGCAGCGATGGCGAGACCCCGCTCTCCTCCAAGACCGCAGCGGATCTCGAGCATGTCTTCGATGTGCCCGTGCAGGTCTCGGCCGTGCTCGGCCGGTCCAAGATGGGCGTGGGCGAACTGCTCCGGATGAGCCCGGGGCATATTCTCGAGCTCGATCGCCGCGTCGGCGAGGCGATCGACATTTTCGTCAACGACCGGCTGGTCGCGCGCGGCGAAGTGGTGCTGGTCGATGACAAGCTCGGCGTGACCATGACGGAAATCATCAAGTCCGACCGCTGACCGGTCAGGACGGACGAGGAGACAGAACCATGCGGCTTCTGATTGTCGGAACCTTGCGCGGTGAATTGATCACCGCCGCGAAGATCGCCCGGGAGCGGGGCGCGTCGGTCGCACAGGTCGACGGGATCGAGGCCGCCCTGTCCCATCTGCGGCAGGGCAAGGGCGCCGATCTGGCCATGGTCGATGCCCATCTGAACATCGCGGCCCTCGCGGAAGGACTCGCGTCGGAACACATGACGCTGCCCATCGTGGCCTGCGGTGTCGCGAACGACAAGCGCGCGGCGGTGGCGGCCATCGAGGCCGGCGCGAAGGAATATATCCCGCTTCCGCCCGACCCGGAGCTGATCGCGGCCATTCTCGAGGCCGTCAGCAAGACCGAAACCTCCATCGTCTTCCGCGACGAGGCGATGGCCCGCGTCATCAAGCTCGCCCAGCAGATTGCGGGCTCCGATGCCTCGGTGCTGATCACCGGGGAATCGGGCGTCGGCAAGGAAGTCATGGCGCGGTTCCTGCACGAGAAATCGCGCCGTTCGGCCAAGCCCTTCGTGTCGGTCAACTGTGCCGCGATCCCCGACAACCTGCTCGAGAGCGAGCTGTTCGGCCACGAGAAGGGTGCCTTTACCGGCGCAATCGCCCGGCGCGTCGGCAAGTTCGAGGAGGCCGATGGCGGCACGCTCCTGCTGGACGAAATCTCGGAAATGGATGTCCGCCTTCAGGCCAAGCTGCTCCGGGCGATCCAGGAGCGTGTGATCGACCGCGTCGGCGGCACCCGGCCGGTTCCGGTCGATATCCGCATCATCGCGACCTCGAACCGCAATCTCGCCGAAAGCGTGAAATCGGGCGAATTCCGCGAGGACCTTCTCTACCGGCTCAATGTCGTCAACCTGAAGATCCCGCCGCTGCGGGAACGGCCGAACGACATCATCGAACTCGCGAACCATTTCGCCAAGCGCTACGCCCAGATGAACGGGCTGCCGGTCCGCCCGATCAGCCATGACGCCAAGCGGATGCTGCTGGCCAATCCCTGGCGCGGCAACGTGCGCGAACTCGAGAACACGCTGCATCGCGCCGTCCTGCTGGCCAATGGCGTCGATATCGGACCGGATGCGATCCTGACCCCGGAAGGGGAATCGATCAGCCGCGATGCCAACGAGGCCACCGCGCGGAAGGTTGCGGAAGCTGCCGAGGCCGCCACGCGTGCGCTTGTCGGCCGGACGGTGGCCGATGTCGAACGCGAGCTGATTCTCGACACGCTCGATCATTGCCTCGGCAACCGCACCCATGCCGCCAAGATTCTCGGCATCTCCATCCGGACGTTGCGCAACAAGCTCAACGAATATGTGGCCGTCGGCATCGATGTTCCGGAGCCCGGCGCCGCGCGGATTGCCGCGCTTTAACTTTTCCCTGACGAAAGTAACCGGGCGTTAACCATATGCCCGGCAAAAATTGCCCAGTCGACCGGTCAGCACCGACCGGATTCGGCATGCAGCAACGCATGGGGGCAGGGGAATGAGTGACGCGAGCCTTGGCGGCAAGGGAGGCCTTCCCGGACTCCAGACGCCAAAATTCATGACACCTCAAGAGCTTGGCGCTTTCCTGAAGCGGGGTGATATCGCCCTCGCCATGGGGATCCTGACGATCCTGGTCGTCCTGATCGTGCCGCTGCCGCCGATGGTGCTCGACCTGCTGCTGGCGTTCTCGATCATTCTCTCGGTCCTGATCCTGATGACCGCGCTCTTCATCGCGGCACCGCTGGAATTCTCGTCCTTCCCGACGATCCTGCTGATCGCAACGATGTTGCGGCTGTCGCTGAATCTCGCCTCGACCCGGCTGATCCTCCAGAACGGCCATACCGGCCAGGGCGCGGCAGGGCATGTCATCGAGGCCTTCGGCAATTTCGTGATGGGCGGCAATTTCGTGATCGGGGTGATCGTCTTCGTCATCCTCGTGATCGTGAACTTCGTCGTCATCACCAAGGGTTCGAGCCGCATCGCGGAAGTCGCGGCCCGCTTCAGCCTTGACGCGATGCCCGGCAAGCAGATGGCGATCGACGCCGATCTCTCGGCCGGCCTGATCGACCAGGACGAGGCCAAGGCCCGCCGCAAGGCTCTCGAGGACGAGAGCGCCTTCTTCGGTGCCATGGACGGTGCCTCGAAGTTCGTGCGCGGCGATGCGATTGCCGGCATCCTGATCACCTTCATCAACGTCGTGGGTGGCATCATCATCGGCGTCGCCCAGAACGGCATGACCTTCAACGACGCGGCGAAGGCCTACACGCTGCTGACCGTCGGCGATGGCCTCGTCACCCAGATCCCGGCCCTGATCGTCTCGACCGCGGCCGGCCTGCTGGTCTCCAAGGCCGGCGTCACCGGCGCCGCCGACAAGGCCCTGTCCAAGCAGCTGGCCAGCTCCTCCAAGGCACTCGGCATGTCGTCCTTCGTCATGGTCGTCATCGCCATCCTGCCGGGCATGCCGGCCATCCCGTTCCTCGGCCTCGCCCTGCTGGCCGGCTACATGGCCTGGCGCCTCGACCGGCAGGAGAAGCAGGCGCGGATCGATGCCGCGGCCGAGCAGGCGATGGAGCAGGTCGTGGCCCAGCAGAAGGCCTCCGACCCCCCCGTGCAGGAAGCGCTCCGGCTCGACGAGTTGCGGATCGAGATCGGCTACGCCCTTCTCCCGCTCGTGCAGGGGCAGAACGGCGAGGACAAGATCACGGAGCAGATCAAGGCCCTTCGCCGGACGCTGGCGACCGAGATGGGCTTCATCCTCCCCTCGGTCCGGCTGGTCGACAATGTCCAGCTCGAATCGAACCACTACGTGATCAAGATGAAGGAGATCGATGCCGGCAACGGGGTCGTCTTCCCGAACCAGTACATGGCGATGGATCCGGCCGGCGGGCAGGTCCAGCTGCCGGGCGCGCATATGCTGGAGCCGACTTTCGGCCTCCCCGCCACCTGGATCGACGAGAGCCTGCGCGACGAGGCGCAGCTGCGCGGCTACACGGTGGTCGACCCGGCGACCGTCATCGCCACGCATCTCACCGAGATCATCAAGAACAACATGGCGGAACTGCTCTCCTATGCAGAGGTGCAGAAGCTGCTCAAGGACCTCTCGAAGCCGCATCAGGACCTCGTGAAGGACCTCACGAACGGCGCGATCAGCATTACCGGCATCCAGCGCATCCTCCAGCTGCTCCTCGCCGAGCGGGTCTCGATCCGCGACCTCGGCACCATCCTCGAGGCGGTGGCGGAAGTCGCCGGCACCGTCACCCGGGATCCGCGCATGATCGTCGAGCATATCCGCTCGCGCCTCGGCCGGCAGATCTGCGCCCAGCATACCGGCCCCACCGGCCAGCTCGCGCTGATCACCCTGTCGCCGAGCTGGGAGGATGCCTTTGCCTCGTCACTGGTCGGCGACGGCGAGATCAAGCACCTCGCGATGCAGCCCTCGCGCCTGCATGACTTCGTGATCGCCCTGCGGGACCGTTTCGAGGAAGCGGCGCGGCTCGGCGAATTGCCGGTCCTCGTCACCTCGAACGCAATCCGCCCCTATGTGCGCATGATCGTCGAACGGTTCCGCCCGCAGACGGCCGTGCTGGCCCAGGGCGAGATCCACCCCTCCGCACGCCTCCGGACGGTCGGCTCGATCTGACACCTTCGCTCGCTTGGTGAATGAAGCCTCGCGACGCCGGCCCCTCAGGGTGCCGGCGTCGTGTCGTTTGCAGCGTTCCGGAGCTGCGATTTCTCGAAGGCCAGGACGACAGGAATCGAGATGGCGAGAGGGATCAGCAGGTAGAGCAGCCGCCAGACCAGCAGCGCCGCAAAGACCTCGGTCGCCGGCATGCCCGGCATGACCTTGAGGAAGATGACCTCCATCACCCCGATCCCGCCGGGCGCCTGCACGAGCAGCCCGGCCGAGAAGGACAGCAGGAATGCCCCGAGGACAATCATGAAGCCGGGATTGCTCTCGCCCGGAAGCGCGAAATAGATGATCCCCGCCGCCCCCAGCAATTCCATCGGCGCAGCGATCCACTGGCGCCAGACGACATGCAGGCCGGGATATTCCAGCTTGAAATTCCGGATGACCAGCGGCTTCAGCTGAAGCCAGGACCCGATCGTGTAGAGGATGCAGAAAGCCAGCATCCCGAAGCCGATCAGCCGCGTGACCAGCGGGCTGAGCGGCAGGAGCGGCTGCACGATCTCCGGCTCGTACATCAGCACGAGCCCGCCGAGCAGGATGGTGCCAAACCCGAAGGTGAAGGAGCAGAGCGCGACAAGCACCGCCACTTCCGGTGCACTGAGGCCCTTGGCCGTATAGGCCCGGTACCGGACCATGCCGCCGGAAAACACCGAGGCCCCGATATTGTGCGAGATGGCATAGGTCGTGAACGAGCAGATCGTGATGTAGAACCACGAAATGCCCTTGGTCCGGTTGAGATGGATCAGGGCGATCCGGTCATACCAGGCCAGCGCCCAGTAGGCGAAAAGCGTGGCCGCCACCGCGAGGAGGTAGCCGTGCATCGGAATGATCGCCAGCTTCTGTCCGATGACGCGCGAGATGATGGCGAGGCTTTCGAGGACGCCGGCATTGTCGAGCAGCGCCTTGGTCGCGGCATCGGTCGCCGCCTCGCCCCGCAACTTGTCGTAAAGGACCTTGAGAGACAGAACGACGGCCAGCAGACCGACGATCGGCCAGAACCAATCCTTGAAGCGCTTCATCGTTCCCCCGCCCCTGACCCTCTTCACGGGCCTGTCCCGCGTTTCACTGCCCGACATCCCCCGACGTGGCAAGACCTTCGGATGATTTCCGTCCCGCCGGCGCAGGAGCCCGGCATCACACGGCTGGGGAGAGGACCGGAGCGGATCTTGCCTTGCCGGACCGGGCCTGCTCAAACGGATCCGGCAAAGGATTCAGGTTTCAATGCAACAGGATGGCTACACCCTTCTCGATCCGCAGAAACTTGCGGCCCTGGTGACCTACCTCGTCCATGACCTCGAGACCATCCCGGCCGAACCGGCCTGGCCGGAAGGCTTCGTCCTTGAACGGCTCAACGGTGCAGCGCTCGAGCGCTATCGCTCCCTGTTTTCCGCCGTCGGCGCCGAATGGCTGTGGTTCAGCAGGCTGCGCATGCCGGACCTCGCCCTCTGGGAAATCCTGATGGCACCGGCTGTCGAGGCCTACGCGCTGGTCCGTGACGGAAAGGATGTCGGCCTGCTCGAACTGGATTTCCGCGATACGGAAGCGCCGGAACTCGCATTTTTCGGCGTTGTCCCCGACGCCCTCGGGCAGGGAATCGGCAAGCGGCTGATGACGACTGCGCTTCTGCGCGCCAAGGCGGCCGGAATGGACCGTCTTCACGTCCATACCTGCTCGCTTGATCATCCGCGCGCGCTGGATTTCTACTGCCGGGCGGGATTCCGGCCGATCCGGCGCGCGATCGAGGTCTTCGACGACCCGAGGCTGGATGGAACCCTGCCGCGTGACGCGGCGCCGTGGCTGCCCTTGCTCGAGCCCTGACCAAGACAGGGAAAGGCCCGTTGCCGGGCCTTTCCGATGCTTCCTGGCCGACCGGTTCAGAGCCGTCCGGCCGCGTATCGCATGCGGGCGGCGATCCGGTCCGTCTCGATCTGGTCGCGGAGCGCCAGTTCGGCGCGTTCCGCGGCTTTCTCGCGGTCTTCCAGAATCTCGACCTTCTTGAGTTCCTCGAACGCCTCGTTGAGGGCGGCCTTGGCTTCCTCGAGCTGGTCGTTCAGCTCGCCCGCCGAATGCAGCAGGTTGTCACGCCGCGTCCGCGCGGCCTTGGCATAGGTCGGGTAGGCGAAATGAGCGGTATCGGAAATGCCGGCACGCCGTTCCTCGTTCTCGATCTCGCGGTCGAGCTCCGTGGCCATGCGCTGGAATTCAGCGATCATGGCCTCGATCTGGGCAACACGGCGGCGCTTTTCGTCAACGTGGAACCGCTTCAGACGGATCAACGTATCGCGCGACTTCATGGTCGTTACACTCCTTGACCGAAACCCGGAAACACGCCCGGGGGCCCGGATCACGCGCCAGCCGGCGTTGACCTCAGGCGGTTAACAATATCCGCGAGACGGATATAGCTTTCGCGTAAGGAGGTTGATTCTTCCTTACCTTGGCCAAGAAAAGCTTCGAGTTCAGGAAAAGCGTCGATCGCGCGGTCAACTTCGGGCGAGGAACCGCGCCTGTAGGCGCCGAGGCGGATCAGTTCTTCCATGTCGGTATAGGTCGACATCAGGCCGCGCGCCTCGACGATCGTCGGGTAGAATTCGGGGTCGCAGGAGCGCGGCATCGTCCGCGACACGGATTTCAGCACGTTGATCGCGGGATAGCGGCCGCGCTCGGCGATCTTCCGTTCCATCACGATATGGCCGTCGAGAATGCCGCGCGTTGCGTCCGCGACCGGCTCGTTATGGTCATCGCCATCGACGAGCACCGAGAAGATCCCGGTGATCGTGCCGCTGCCGATCTCGCCCGGCCCTGCCCGTTCGAGCAGTTTCGGCAATTCGGCGAAGACCGACGGCGTGTAGCCCTTGGTTGTCGGCGGCTCGCCCACGCCGAGGCCGATATCGCGTTGCGCCATGGCAAAGCGCGTGATCGAGTCGATCATGCAGAGCACGTCGAGCCCCTCGTCGCGGAAGAACTCGGCGATCGACAGCGTCAGATAGGCCGCCTGGCGGCGCATCAGGGCGGTTTCGTCCGAGGTGGCAACGACGACCACAGACCGCGCGAGCCCTTCCTCGCCGAGATCGTCCTGCAGGAATTCCTGCACCTCGCGGCCGCGCTCGCCGACAAGGCCGATCACCGAGACATCGGAGACCGCATTCCGCGCCAGCATCGAGAGCAGCACCGACTTGCCCACGCCGGAACCGGCGAAGATGCCCATGCGCTGCCCTCGGCAGACCGTGAGGAAGGCGTTGAGCGCCCGGACGCCAAGATCGAGCGGCTCGCCGACACGCTGCCGCTTGTGGGCGGCCGGGGCGTCGCCCCGGAACGGATACGGTCGCGGCCCGGAGACAATGGGGCCCTTGCCGTCGATCGGACGGCCGAAGGAATCGACGACCCGTCCCAGCCACGCCCGCCCGGGGCGGATCGTGGCACGGCGGGACAGCACATGAGCCGGGCAGCCGCGGCGGAGGCCGTCAACCGGCCCGAACGGCATCGCAAGCGCACGGCCTGCATCGAAACCGACAATCTCGCAGGGAATGCGCTCGCCGCCCTGGGTCTCGATGCCCACGAGCCCGCCAAGTTCCATGTGGGTCAGCGGGCCCACGATCTCGATCATCAGGCCGCGAACGGCAGCGACCCGGCCGAACACCTCGTATTCGGCGATATCCTCGACGACACTGCGCAAGGCTTCGACAGGCATCCCCGCCCCCATCCGCTGGCCAGCCGTCCGAACGACCGCTGATTCGTTGCGAATCACCTGCAAATGGTAGCTCAGAACCGGCAAGCGAGGCGAGCGCGGCCCCGGGCTTTCCCGCGCCGATTGACGTGCCGCGCCGGCGCGCCCGGTCGGATACCGGCAAAAAGAGTGAGTCAGTCGAATCGCTTAGCCGGATCTGCTTCAAGATCGAATCAACTCGGTCGTGGACGAAAAAATTTCGCAAAAATCATCGGCAGTTAGGAAAAATCCTGAAGAAACAGCATCAAGCTTGCCTTAACGAATTACGCTTTGTTAACTCTTCGGGCGTAATTTGTGACTGAAGTTTTAAGGCATGGACTGCGAGCCGGATCGTCGCTGACGGTATCGATTCGGTTTGCGGGCAAGGCATGGATTATGGGGCCGGGGACCAGAAAATGCGCGTTCTCCTGATTGAAGACGACAATGCCACCGCCAAGAGCATCGAACTGATGCTCAAGTCGGAGAACTTCAACATCTACCTGACCGATCTCGGCGAAGAAGGGATCGATCTGGGCAAGCTGTACGATTACGACATCATCCTGCTCGACCTGAACCTCCCGGACATGTCCGGCTACGAGGTCCTGCGGTCACTCCGGGTGGCCAAGGTCAAGACGCCGATCCTCATCCTTTCGGGCATGGCCGGCATCGATGACAAGGTGAAGGGTCTCGGCTTCGGCGCCGACGATTACCTGACCAAGCCGTTCCACAAGGATGAGCTCGTTGCGCGCATCCATGCGATCGTCCGCCGCTCAAAGGGCCATGCCCAGTCAGTCATCCAGACCGGTGATCTCGTGGTCAACCTGGATCAGAAGACGGTCGAGGTCGGCGGCCACCGCGTCCATCTCACGGGCAAGGAATACCAGATGCTCGAGCTGCTCTCGCTGCGGCGCGGCACGACGCTGACCAAGGAAATGTTCCTCAACCATCTCTATGGCGGCATGGACGAGCCGGAACTGAAGATCATCGACGTCTTCATCTGCAAGCTTCGGAAGAAGCTGGCCAATGCCTCGGAAGGCCGGAACTATATCGAGACGGTGTGGGGTCGGGGCTACGTGCTCCGCGAGCCGCTCGATACCGACGAGCGCATCCCGGCCTGACCGGCTCTCCGGCAGTCCCGGACAAACGGCCCGCTTCCCGCGGGCCTTTTTTGTTGCGCCGGCATGTCCGACAGAAAAGGCAGGGCATTGGCATCGGCATGCCGAACCCCCGCCTGTTCAGGCGGAGGGACCGGGCTGCTGCAGCGTCCGATCGAAGCCGGGGAGGGGCCGTCAGGCGATGGCCGTGCGCGCGGCGGGATCAGCCCGGCGCATCAACGGCACGTGGAGCATCCGCTCCTTGGGGTGGCTGGTGAACCGGTCCGTGACGCCGAACGTGCTCTCGGCACCGCCGAGCAACAGGAACCCGTCCGGCGCCAGGCGATCGGCCAGGCGGTCAAAGATCTTGGCTCGCGTCGGCCGGTCGAAATAGATCAGCACGTTGCGGCAGAAGATCACGTCGAAAGTGCCCATGGTCTTGGGTTCTTCCAGCAGGTTGAACTTGAAGAAATTCACCCGCTTCACAACGTCTGGCGAGATCTGCCAGTTGTCGCCGACTTTCTGGAAATACTGCAGGAGCATCTTGGTCGGCAGGCCGCGCTGCACTTCGAACTGGTTGAAGATGCCGGACTTCGCCTTGGAGAGGATCGCTTCCGAAATGTCGGAGGCATGGATCTCGACCTGCCTGCCGGCCAGCTGGGCCTTCAGTTCGTCGAGCACCATGACCAGTGAATACGGCTCCTGGCCCGAAGAACAGGCCGCGCACCAGATCCGCAGCGTCTTCCCGGCCGGACGACGGGCCAGAAGCTCCGGAACGATCACGTTCCGGAAATGCTCGAATGGCGTCTTGTCCCGGAAAAAGAAGGTCTCGTTCGTTGTCAGCGCGTCGATGACCCGCTGGGCCAGCCGGCGATCACCGCGTTCCGCCCGGGTCATCAGCTCGTCAATACTCGGCAGGCCTTCCTCGCGAAGCACCGGCGACAGCCGCGCCTCCACGAAATAGGCCTTCTCGGTCGTCAGGACGATGCCAGCCGCCTTGTTGATGAAATCAATGACACGAAGAATGACAGGTGCGCTCATGGGGCTTGTCCTTCGAGCAGCGCGACGGCGAGCTCGCCAATTTTTTCAGGAGGCAGGATGGAACTGGCCAGACCGGCCTCGGCAATGGATCCGGGAATTCCCCAGACGACGCTGGACGCCTCGTCCTGGACGAGAACATTCGCCCCGCGGCGCGAGAGATGGAGGGCTCCCTCGGTGCCGTCCCGCCCCATGCCGGTCAGCGCAATGGCAAGGGCCTCGTGGCCATAGGCCTCGGCAGCGCTCGAGAAGAGCAGGTCGATCGAGGGGCGCCACGGGCCGCGGGCCTCGGAGGGGAGCATGGCAATGACATGCTGGCCATCCGCCTTCCGGCGCACCACCGTGTGGCAGCCGCCCGGGGCGAGGTAGATCGTTCCGGGCTGGAGCGACTTGCCTTCGACAGCCTCGACGGCCGGAAGGCCGGCATGCTGCTTGAGATGGGAGGCGAAGATCGACCCGAAAATCGGCGGCATATGCTGGGCAATCACCACCGGAACCCGCGCGATCAGGTTCTTCATGCGCCCGAGCGTGAGAACAAGCGCCTGCGGCCCGCCGGTTGAGGCGCCGATCACCACCATTTTCGGCCGAACGCGCTCGAGCGCCCGGACCTGCGGCCCGGCTGAGCGATCGACCGCAGCGGCGGCGGCAGGAACGGCCTGGCGGAACGGCGATACCGGCGATGCGGCAGCAGGAATCCGCTGGATCGGGCTGGTCGCGGGGAAAGGCGACCGGGCCACGGGCGGCGCAGCGGCCGGTCTCGGTGCGGCAGCCGGCGGCAGCGCCCGCGGGATCGCGCGGACACCGCCCACGGCCAGCACCTTGGCAACCAGCGCCTGCCGGAAGTCGGCCGAGGTCGAAACCTCGCGATGGTTGGACGGTTTCGGCAGGTAATCGGTCGCGCCGCGCATCAGCGAGCGCATGGTCAGCTCCGCACCGTGCACGGAGAGCGAGGATACGACGATCACGCGGGATTGCGGCGATTTCGCCAGGATCAGCGGCAGGGCCGTGATCCCGTCCATGTCGGGCATGTCGAGATCGAGCAGGATGATGCGCGGCGCAACGCCGGGCAAGGCGTCGATGATCTCGCGGCCCGACTTGAACGCGCCGACAACCTCGATGCCGCTGGTCTCCGACAGCCATTTGGACAGCAGGCCACGGACAACCACCGAGTCGTCGACCACGGCAACCCGCACCGGCTGGGCCGTCTGTCTCGGAAACTGGGCGTGGGGCAGGGCCGCCATTCACGAACTCCGGGGCTCTGAAGCCCGTTGGGGTGGCAGGCCCGGAAAGGCCCGTCAGGAACACTCAGACGAGGCCGACTTCACCGAATTTCGAACACAGGATTTCCTTGTCGAACGGCTTCATCACATATTCGTCCGCGCCGGAATCCATGGCCTTGGCAATATGGCTGATATCGTTCTCGGTGGTGCAGAACACCACTTTCGGCCGGTCGCCGCCCGCCATCTGGCGCAGCTTCACCAGGAACTCGTAGCCATCCATGTTCGGCATGTTCCAGTCGAGCAGGATCGCATCCGGCATCTTGGACGCCACGCGATCCATGGCCTGCTTGCCATCCTCGGCTTCGGTGATCTCGAAATCGAGACCTTCGAGAATCCTCCGGGCGACTTTGCGAATCACGCTGGAATCGTCGACAACGAGGCAGGTTTTCATGGTCATCGTCCTTATCAGGCCGCCTGAAGGCTCATGGTCTCGAGAAGCGCATGGAGATCGATCTCGATCATGAGCTCTCGTTCAAGCTTGTGGACCCGGCGCGTGAAGCGCGCCCAGTTGGTTCCCATATTCGCGGGCATCGGCTCGCTGGAATCGCCGGAAAGCGACAGCACATCGCCGATCTCGTCGACGACAAGACCGAAAACCTCGCCCTGCCACTCGACCCCGACCGCCATCGGCTCCTGTTCGCTCTGCCGTTCGGTCCGGCGGGAATTCAGGAGGTAGCCGAGGTCGAGAATCGTGACGATGTGGCCACGCAGGTTGACGAGTCCGGCTACCGCGCGGTCCGCCTTGGGCACCGGCGTCATCGCCGTGATCGAGAAGACATCGCGCACCGAGGTGATCGGCAGGCCGATCAGCTGGCCTTCGATCCGGACAGAGACCAGCTGGATCTCGTCCACGATGCTCATGTCGCGACGCATGCGTTGTTCGGCGCTCATGCCGCAGCTCCCCATTGCGTGGTCGAATAGCCGCCGAGCACGTCGCCCACCGAGCTCATCAGGCCCTGGCGGTCGAACTTGCCGACGAGATCATAGAGGCCGGCCACCTTGCCTTTCTCGATCAGGCGCGGGCCGGCGCGGCTGACAAGGCCGATGACCGGCGGAGACGTGCCGTCCTCGGCCAGTTCGCGGACGAAGGAGAAGCCCTCGTCGCCCGGCTGGTCGAGATCCATCACGATCACCGAAGGCTTCTGCCGGGCGATGGCGAGGCGCGCGGCCTGCAGCGACGGCAGGACGGCGATCCGGTAGCCGGCATTCTGGAGCAGCGGAGCGAACAGGGCCCGGAAGAATTCCGAGCTCTCGATCACCATCACATCGACCTGTTCGTCGGAAGCGGGCTTTTCCTGCCCTTCCGGCGCGACCAGATCGGACACATCGACAATCTCGACGGCCTTGCCATCGATGATCGTGGCACCCACGGTTCCCGGCGTGGCATGGCTGGTATCGATCTGGATCGACACTTCGACCACGTCGACGATCTCGTCCACGGCCATGCCGATCTCGCGATCCTGCTGATGGAACACCAGCACCGGCTGGCGCGCCTCGAGATCGAAGCCCGCCTGCGGCTGGTACCCGAGGATCGGCATCAGGCGGCCCTGATACTGCACCACGGCCCGGCCGCCGGTATCCTCGATCTTGGCATGCTCGAATTCCTCGAGACGGCCGATGAAAGCGAGCGGGATGGCCTTGAGATTGGTGCCGCCGGCCCGGAAGAGCAGAAGCAGCGAGCGCTCGGCACTGGCCATGAGCTCCGCGGCGAGTTCGGCCTCGGACTGGGCGGCGGTCTCGCGGGTTCCGTTCTCCATGACGGAGCGGGCCACGCCGGCAGGTTCGAGGATCAGGATGACCGAGCCATCCCCCAGGATCGTCGCGCCGGAATAGACCGACATGTGCCGGAGTTTCGAGGAGATCGGCTTCACGACGATTTCCTCGGTATGCAGGATCGAGTCGACGATGATGCCGAAGCGATGGCCGCCGACATGGCAGACCACGACAAGGCGGTCATCCGCCTGGTTGTCGGTCGCCAGCGAACCGCCCTGCCGCGGCAGGTTGAGCACATCCGCGACATCGACAACCGGCAGCAGGCGCTGGCGCAGGCGCAAGGTGGCCTGGCCGTTGAGCGTCTCGATCCGGACTTCGCCGGATTCCTGCGTCCGGACCAGTTCGGCGACGGAAATCTGCGGAATGGCAAAGCGCTGGCCGGCCGCCTCCACGATCAGCGCCGAGGCGATGGCCAGCGTGAGCGGCAGCTTGATGGTCACGGTCAGGCCGCGGCCGGCCCGCGAGCGGAGATCGACGATCCCGCCGACCTGCTCGACATGGCTGCGCACCACGTCGAGGCCGACGCCCCGGCCGGAAATGTTGGTCACGGCGGCGGCGGTCGAGAAGCCCGGCTCCATCACGAAACGCAGGATCTGCTCGTCGCTCATCCGGGCGATATCCGCCTCGGTGCTGAGACCGTTGCGCAGCGCCTTGGCCTTGACCCGCTCCACATCGATGCCGCGGCCGTCATCCGACACCTCGACGATGATGTAGCCGCTTTCCTGTGCCGCACGCAGATGGATGGTGCCATGCGCCGGCTTGCCGGCGGCCACGCGCTCATCCGGCATTTCGAGGCCATGATCGGCCGCATTGCGCACCATGTGCAGCAGCGGATCCTTGATCATCTCGAGAAGCTGGCGGTCGATCTCGGTCTCGGCGCCGCTCTGGATCAGCTCGATCTTCTTGCCGAGTTCCTCGGACAGGTCGCGGACAACGCGGCTCAGCTTGGTCCAGGCGCTGCCGATCGGCTGCATGCGGGTCTGCATCACGCCATCCTGCAGCTCGGCCGTGATATGCGAGAGACGCTGCAGCGGGCTCTTGAAATCGGCATCGTCACGCTGGCGCGCGATTTCCAGCAGCTGGTTGCGTGTCAGCACCAGTTCGGAAACCATGGTCATCAGGCGGTCAAGCGTGCCCACCGCGACGCGGACGGATTGCTTGGAGACCGAATTCTCGTTGCTGGCCTGGGCCTCGGCAGCCTCGGGTTCGGCCTTGGCCTCGACCTTCGGCGCGGCTTTCTTTTCCTTGCGCGGCGCCTCCTTGGGAGCTTCGGCCGCGGGAGCGGGCGGCGGCGGGGGCGCAACCGGGGCGGGCTCGACGAAAGGCGGCATTTCCGGCCCCGGCGCATCGCGGAAGGCCCGTTCCAGTTCGTCCAGCGTGACCTCGTCCTCGCGCAGCGGGCGTTCGAGAATCTGGAAGGACAGGTTGCCCTTCGACTCGATCGTCACCGCAGGCGGCGGAGCCGTCGCGAGCGGCGGAGCCCCGGCCGGTTCGTTGGCCAGTGCCCGTAGCGCCTGCACGAGATCCTCATCATCGCCATCCGGTTCGGAACCGCTGCGCTCGAGCTCGGCGATGATGCCCTTGATCCGGTCGATCGTCTTCAGGATCATCGTCACGGCGGGCGCCGTCACGGGCTTGCCGTCCCGGAAGCCGGAAATCACGTCCTCGCCGGCATGGGCCAGATGTTCGAGGCGTGGAAGCCCGAGGAAGCCGCAGGTGCCCTTGATCGTGTGGACCAGCCGGAAGATCAGCGCCAGTGTGGCGGAGTTGTTGGGATCCCGCTCGAAGCGCACCAGCTCGGCATCGACGATGTCGAGATGCTCGGAGGTTTCAACCACGAAATCTTTGAGGAGATCGTCCATGCCGTTTGACCTGACTTGTTATGCGCCGCCCGGGCGCCCTCAATCAGGACAAACCTACCGCCAGAAGGGTTTATGATTAGTTGTTACAAAACGCCCTGGCGAGGAAACGGACAAATTTCCTCAGACATTCGCCGGCTTCGCGACAATCCGTACTGCCTGGTCGTCGAGGGTCACGGAAACAGCCATGCCGGCGGCCCGGGCGATCTCGCCGGTATAGAACACCTGGAAGCCATGGGCATCGACCTGCCCGCTCTCGCTCTTCCCGTCGAGCAGGTCGAGGACATGCGGCCCGAGGCGCGGCTTCGGCCCCTTGGCCAGCACGAGAAATTCGGGGGCTTCCGCATCGCCCTCCATCGTGACATCGATCGTGCCGCCCAGCGGTACCGAGGCCAGGGCAATCACCACGAGATTCATCAGCAGCTTCACGCGGTTCTTCTCGACGAAAAGCCGGGGCGTGTTCCAGTTCAGCGCCACTTTCTCGTCCTGCATGAACTGGCTGGTGAGCTGCTGGGCATAGCCCAGATCGACGGCCGAACCGGCAGATCCGGCCGCGCCGAAGGCAATCCGGGCGAATTGCAGCCGGGCCGAGGCCTGGCGCGCGCTCTTGCGGATCAACTCGAGCGACAGGGCCTGGGTTTCCGGGCTGTCATCCTCGTCGAGCAGTTCCAGCCCGTTGACGATGGCGCCGACGGGGCCGACCGCGTCATGGCAGACCCGGCTGCACAGCAGCGCCGCCAGATCGAGTGCCCCCAGATCGATCCGCTTGAGCTCTTCCGACATCAAGGTCCCCCGTCGCCGTGACGCCGTCGTCACATTGTCATGTCCAGGCTGCGGTGATACATCTCGTCGCGACTCCCGCCAACCCCGGCGGGGTCTTCGCTCGCGAAAAAGCCGCTTTGAGCCCAGGGATGGGGCCGGGTCGGATGCCAATTTCCCCCCATGACCGTGATAGGATCGGCCGCGAGATGGCGCGCATCGCGAAGATGGGCGGCGAATCACTGCTGTGCTACCGCAGTCCCGATTGCGCGCGCAGCCTCAAACCGGACGGGTCTCCGGTCAGTGCGGCGGACATGGCATCGGAACAGGTGATCGTGGCTGCCCTGCGCGAGCGCTTTCCGCAATGGCCGGTGATCAGCGAGGAGGGCGAGATCGATGTTCCTGCCGATGCCTCGACCTTCTTCCTCGTCGATCCGCTCGATGGCACCCGCGCCTTCCTGGCCGGACGGCCTGATTTCTGCGTCCTGATCGCCCTGATCGAACGGGGCGTCCCGATTGCCGGCGCCATCCATCAGCCGGTCGGGGAAGGCAGCTGGTGGTCTGGCATCCATGCCTTCCGCGGCGATCCCGCCGGTGACGCGGAGATGATCGTGCCCGGGCCGGGCGCGCGTTCGGGCGGTGCCGTGGCAATGATTTCGGCCGAACATGCCGGCGAGGCCAGCCGGCTTCTCTGCGGCCGCATGGACATTGCGGAGATCCGTTCTGAAAATTCCGCGCTGAAATTCGTCCGGCTCGCCGAGGGCGAGGCGGATCTCTACCCGCGCGTCGGACGGACGATGCAATGGGATGTCGCCGCTGGCGATGCACTGCTGCGTTGCCTGGGCGGCGGGGTGCAGGATCTCGAGGGGAAGCCGCTTGCCTATGGCCGGAGCGGACTGGGTTGGGCCAATCCGGATTTCGTGGCCTATCGTCGGCTGCCGGGCTGAGGGCTGTTCCGGAACCGGGGACCATGCCCCGGTTTCAGGGAACCATGTCGCGCCGGACCAGCGGCCAGTTGCGCTCGGCAAGGTCGAGCCGGGCCGGCTCGCGCAGGAAGATGGCGCGTGAACTGTCATCTCGGAACAGGAACAGCCGGTTATCGGCAACGGCGAAGGTGTGCGGATTGCCCGCAACGGCAAACCCGGCCGCAATACCGAGCGGATCATGCCCGCCGAAAGCCGGCATGTACGGCTGGGGATCGGCCTCGAAGGCGGCCTGGTTGGCCGGCGACGCGAAATGCCACACGCGCCCGGCATGGACGGTCTGCAGCTGCGGCCGGCCGGGAACCGCGCGCTGCTCGAGAAAATAGGCGACGGGATCGAAGCCGAACAGCGCCGCGCCGGAATTGGGATCGGCGATGATCTCGTCGGACAGCCCGATTGCCTGGCCCTGCGCGGCCGAGACCGGCAAGGCAAGAGCGAGGCCGAACAGCACGGCGCGACGACTGGCGCGGGCGGTGATGCGGTTGCGGTCATGGCAGCGCCGATCTCCGGCCATCAGAACGCCTTTTTGTCCGCTGAACCTTTTGTTCATAACGAATCGCTTACCATTTCCATCCGATTTTGCGGCACCGGCTGTTCAATCCATCGAGGGTTCCATGACCGATCATACCTCCCGGCAAACCCGCCCCCGCGACATGCTGGCCGGGCTGACCCGGTTCGGCTGGAAGGCCCGGACCGCCCTCCTGCTGCTCCTGACCTCGCTGTTCATAGCTCAACTTTCTTTCCGAGCCGTTGCACAGGAGACCCGTCCCGGACGTGGCAACACGTTCAGGGCGCAGGAACTGATTTCCTCCGGCCATCAGTTTTTCGGGTCGGTCTCGCGCGGACTGGCGCTGACCATCGAGGAGGCCACGCGCCGCTGGGGCGAACCGAACGGCTATATCCTCGGGCAGGAAGCGGGCGGCGCCTTTATCGGCGGCCTGCGCTACGGCGAAGGGGTACTCTACACCCGGAATGCCGGCGACCGGAAGGTGTTCTGGCAGGGCCCTTCCGTCGGCTGGGATTTCGGAGGCGACGGCAACCGCACCATGATGCTCGTCTATCGCCTGCCGCGGGTCGATTCGCTCTACCAGCGTTTCGCCGGGATCGACGGCTCGGCCTATTTCATCGGCGGGTTCGGGATGACGGCCGTCACGGCCAACAACATCGTGATCGTGCCGATCCGCTCGGGCGTCGGCGCCCGTCTCGGGATCAATGTCGGGTATCTCAAATTCACCAGCCAGTCGACCTGGAACCCCTTCTGAAACCGCAGGTTCACGTCGAGTTGAGGCCGGCTCCTTTGACCTGAAGGCATTTTCATGCCAACGGGTTAGCGGAAAGGTGCGGTTTGGCCATGATCGAGCTGGTGCTCGTCTTCATCCTTGGCATGGCAATGGCGGGCGTGATCTGGCTGATCATGCTTCCCGCCTTCTGGCGTCGTGCGACCCGCCTGACACGCGAGCGGCTGGAACGCAGCCTGCCGATGTCCGTCAACGAGATCGCCGCCTTCCGTGACCGCACGCGCGCCGAGAGCGCCGTCGAGATCGCCCGGATCGGCATGCAGCTCCAGAAGGCGCAGGCCGCGGTGGCGGCGGCCCGGGCCGAAACCGGCGAACGGATCCAGGCCCAGGCCCGGCTTTCCGAGGAGATCGAGACCGAAAGGCGGCGAATCCTCGCACTGGAAGCCGAGATCGGGTCGTTGCGCGTCGAGATCCAGACCCGTGACCTCCGGATTGCCGATCTCGAATCCGAGCGTGACCATGATCGCGCCGCCATTGACGGGCTCGAGCGGCAGGTCGCGGCCCAGATCGCCCAGCAGGAAGCCGCGACGGAGCTGGCCGAGAGCCGCCGGATCGCCCTCGACGAGGCGCGCGTTCTCGCGGAACGGGCCCGCGAAGCGGTTGCCGCGGAAACCCAGCGCAACAGTCAGTTGCGGAACGACCTTCAGGCACGGACGGCGGAACTGCGCGACCTCGAGCGGAAAGTCGCCGGCATCGAGAACGGTGCGCTGCTGCAGCGGATCCGGGGTGGCGAGGAAACCTACCAGTCCGCAATCCCGCTCGCCCGGCAGAAGCAGGTCGGCTGACACGGGCGGGGTTGCAAGCCCCGCCGAGTTGCGCATGATCGGCCGAAATTCCTTTTGATCATCCTTTTCCGGAGTGTTCCATGAGCCTGCCCCCCGCCAATCCGCTGGACTGCCTCGCCGATATCGAGCGGCGGGTGCTCTGGCTGGCCTCCTGGACCATCCACAACGCCAATCATCTCCGGGCTTCCGGGGAGGTGAAGGTCGGGGGCCACCAGGCTTCTTCGGCCTCGATGGCGACGATCATGACCGCGCTCTATCTCTCGGCCTTGCGCCCGCAGGACCGCGTGGCGGTGAAGCCCCATGCCTCGCCGATCTTCCATGCGATCCAGTATCTCGCCGGCAACCAGACACGCGAGAAGCTGGAGAATTTCCGGGGCTACAAGGGTGCGCAGAGCTACCCTTCGCGCACCAAGGATATCGATGACGTCGATTTCTCGACCGGTTCGGTGGGTCTCGGCGTGGCGCAGACGCTCTTTTCCAGCCTCGTGCAGGACTACGTGAAGGCCCATGGCTGGATGAAGGGCAGCCCGGAAGGCCGCATGGTTGCGCTGGTCGGCGATGCCGAGATGGACGAGGGCAATATCTACGAGGCGCTGATCGAAGGCTGGAAGCACGGCCTGCGGAACACCTGGTGGGTGGTCGACTACAACCGCCAGAGCCTCGATGCCGTTGTGCGCGAGGGCCTCTGGGAGAAGTTCGAGCGGATGTTCGAGAGCTTCGGCTGGGACGTGGTCATCGTGAAGCATGGCAAGCTGCAGGAAGCCGCCTTCGCCGAACCCGGTGGCGAGGTGCTGCGGAACTGGATCAATACCTGCCCGAACCAGCTCTATTCCGCCCTCACCTTCCAGGGCGGTGCGGCCTGGCGGAAGCGGCTTCTCGACGAAATCGGCGATCAGGGCCCCGTGACCCGGCTGATCGAGCGCCGCTCCGATGCCGAACTCGCCGCGCTGATGGGCAATCTTGGCGGGCATGACATGCCCTCGCTGCTCGAAGCGTTCGGGAAGGCCTCGCAGCACGACCGGCCGACGCTGTTCATCTGCTACACGATCAAGGGCTTCGGCCTGCCTCTGGCCGGCCACAAGGACAATCATGCCGGGCTGATGACGGAGACCCAGATGGAGGGGTTCCGCAAGGCCGCCGGCATCCGCCCGGGCCATGAATGGGACAAATGGGAAGGCGCCCGCCTTCCGGCGGAAACACTGCAGGACTTCGTGAACCGCGCGCCGTTCTTCGCAACGGGCACCCGCCGCCGCGGAGCGCCGGTCATCCCGGTTCCGCCCCGCCTGCCGGCACCGGCCTCCGGTGGAAAGCCGGTCTCGACCCAGATGGGCTTCGGCCAGATCCTCAACGAGATCGCGCGCGAGGACAGCGCGCTTGCCAGCCGGATCGTCACGACCGCGCCGGATGTCACCGTCTCGACCAATCTCGGCCCCTGGGTGAACCGGCGCGGGCTCTTTGCCCGCGAGAGCATGGCCGACACGTTCAAGGCCGAGCGGATCCCCTCCACCTACACGTGGGAGTTCTCGCCGCGCGGCCAGCATCTCGAACTCGGCATCGCCGAATCCAACCTCTTCATCGCCCTTTCGGCCTTCGGGCTCAGCCATGCCATCAACGGCGAAAGGCTGCTGCCCATCGGCACCGTCTATGATCCCTTCATTCTCCGCGCGGCCGATCAGCTGAACTATGCCTGCTACCAGGATGCGCGCTTCCTGCTGGTGGCCACGCCGTCAGGCGTGACATTGGCGCCGGAAGGCGGTGCCCATCAATCCATCGCCACGCCGCTGGTCGGCATGGCGCAGGACGGGCTCTGCGCCTTCGAGCCGGCCTTCATCGACGAACTCGCGGTGATGATGCGCTTTGCCTTCGATTACATGCAGCGAGACGGCGAGGCCGAGCCGGACAGCCGCACCTGGCTGCGCGATGCGACCGGCGGCTCGGTCTATCTGCGCCTCTCGACCCGCCCGCTTGAGCAACCCCTGCGCGAGATGACGCCGGAACTCGAGCGCGACATCGTCGATGGCGGCTACTGGATGCGCCGCCCCGGCCCGAATGCGCAGATTGTCGTCGCCTATACCGGAACGCTGGCACCGGAAGCCATCGAGGCGGTCGGGCTGATGGGCGAGGACCGGCGCGATATCGGCCTGCTCGCCATCACCTCCGCCGACCGGCTCAATGCCGGCTGGACGGCGGCGCAGCGGGCTCGCGAGAATGGGCTTGTCCATGCGCAGAGCCATGTCGAGCGCCTGCTCGAGAACGTGCCCCCGCATTGCGCGCTGATCACCGTGGTCGACGGGCATCCGGCCACCCTCGGCTGGCTGGGCTCCGTCCAGGGCCATCGCTGCCGGGCCCTCGGCGTCGAGCATTTCGGCCAGACCGGCACCATCGCCGATCTCTACCGGCATTATGGCATCGATGCCCGGGGCATCCTGAAAGCGGCGGAAGCCATGACGCGCGGCCGGCCGATCCGCCATTTCCGGATTGCGTGAGCGGCTGGTCGGCCGGAAGCCTTCAATGGAAGTCCCGGGATTTCGGGATGACGCGCACATCGCGCGGATGACGGCCGCGCGGCGGCGCATGGGGCCCCCGCGGCACCTGCGGCCGCAGGAATTCATCCGCCCGCGCGACGTCGATATCGGCGCGATGGATCGTCGAGAGCCGGTCCAGCAGGACGGAACGGTCGATGATGCGGCTCGCCATCAGATGGACCACGCCTTCCGGGCTGCGCTGGATCCGGCCCTCGACCTGCATCAGCCGCGCCGCCATCACCTCGCGCCGGAATTGCTCGAACAGCCGCGCCCAGAGCACGAGATTGGTGATCCCGGTCTCGTCCTCGATCATCACGAAGATCGCATTGCCCTTGCCCGGACGCTGGCGCACCAGAACCAGCCCGGCATTGCGGACGAACCGCGCATCTGGCGCGGCATTGGCCTCCCGGCAGGTCAGGATCCGCTCGGCATCGAGAACCGGGCGCAGGATCGCCATCGGATGCGCTTTCAATGACAGACGGATCGTCTGGTAATCCGCAGCCACCTGCTCGCCGAGCGCCATGGCCGGCAGGATGACCGCCGGTTCGGGCGCAAGTTCCGGCGCATCGGCGGCAAGGAAAAGCGGCAGCGGCGCATCATCCGGCAGGCGGCGGATCGCCCAGAGGGCCGCGCGGCGATCGAGCCCGAGCGAGCTGAACGCATCCGCATCCGCGAGCAGGCGCAAGGTGCGGGCCTGAAGCCGGACGCGGCGGGCGATATCCTCGATTGCGGGATAGCCGGCTCCCCGCGCGGCGACAAGCCGGCCAGCCTCGGCTTCCTGTAGCCCGTCCACCTGCCGGAAGCCGAGCCGCAGCGCGAGGGCACCATGCGCATCGCGTTCCAGCGTATTGTCCCAGAAGCTGTGGTTGAGATCGACCGGGCGGATCTCGACCCCGTGCTCGCGCGCATCGCGGACGATCTGCGCCGGCGCATAGAAACCCATCGGCTGGGAATTGAGCAGGGCCGCGGCGAAGATCGCGGGATGGTGGCATTTCAGCCAGGAGGAGACATAGACCAGCTTGGCGAAGGAGGCGGCATGGCTCTCCGGGAAGCCATAGCTGCCGAAGCCCTTGATCTGCTCGAAGCAGCTCTGCGCGAAGGCGCGGTCATAGCCCCGCGCGACCATGCGCTCGACCATCTTGGCCTCGAACAGATGGATCGTCCCGACATTGCGGAACGTCGCCATGGCCCGGCGGAGCTGGTTCGCCTCCACATCGGAGAATTTGGCCGCCACCATGGCCAGCTGCATCGCCTGTTCCTGGAAGAGCGGCACGCCCATCGTCTTGCCGAGCACCTGGTGCAGCTCGTCCGGCGGGCCATGCCCGGGCGCAGGCGAGGGAAAGCTGACCCGTTCAAGCCCCGAGCGGCGGCGCAGGTAGGGGTGCACCATGTTGCCTTGAATAGGCCCGGGGCGGACGATCGCCACCTGGATGACGAGATCGTAGAACACCTTCGGCTTCAGCCGCGGGAGCATGTTGATCTGGGCCCGGCTCTCGACCTGGAACACGCCGATCGAATCGCCCCGGGTGAGCATGGCGTAGGTGGCCGCGTCGTCCTGCGGGACATCGGCCAGCCCCCAGTCGATCCCCTCATGGGTTCGGAGCTCATCGAGGGCCTTGCGGATGCAGGTCAGCATGCCGAGGGCCAGCACATCGACCTTCATCAGGCCAAGGGCATCGATATCGTCCTTGTCCCATTCGATGAAGGTCCGGTCCTCCATCGCCGCATTGCCCACCGGCACCAGCTCGTCGAGCCGGTCCCGCGCCAGCACGAAGCCGCCGACATGCTGCGAGAGATGGCGCGGATAGCCGAGCAGGCGCAAGGCCAGCCGCACCGCCCGTGCGATCATCGGATTATCCGGGTCGAGTCCGGCCTGGAGGATATGCTGGCGACGGATCTCCGTGCCCCAGCTCCCCCACTGGGTCGAGGCGAGCCGCGCCGTCACGTCCTCCGTCAGGCCGAGCGCCTTGCCCACCTCGCGGATGGCGCTGCGCGGCCGGTAGGTGATGACGGTGGCGGCAATGCCGGCGCGATGACGGCCATAGCGCTCGTAGATATGTTGAATCACCTCCTCGCGCCGCTCATGCTCGAAATCGACATCGATATCCGGCGGCTCGCGGCGCTCCTCGGAAATGAACCGCGCGAAGAGGAGATTGTGCTCGTTCGGGTCGACCGCCGTGATGCCGAGCACGTAGCAGACCGCCGAATTCGCCGCCGAGCCCCGGCCCTGGCAGAGAATGCCCTTGTCCTGCGCGACGCGGACAATGTCGTGGATCGTCAGGAAATAGCGGGCGTAATCCAGCTTGGCGATCAGGGCGAGCTCGGCCGTGAGCTGGCCCTCGACTTTCCCCGGAACCCCCTCGGGATAGCGGATCGCCGCATGCCGCCAGGTGAGTTCCTCCAGCCAGCCCTGCGCATCCTTGCCCGGCGGGACGGGCTCGTCCGGATATTCATAGGTCAGCTGGTCGAGGGAGAACGCGATCCGGGCGAGCAGATGCTGCGTCTCGGCCAGGGCTTCGGGGCAATCCGCGAAAAGCCGCGCCATTTCCTGCGGAGGCTTGAGATGGCGCTCGGCATTGACCTCCAGCCGCCGCCCCGCCTGCTCGATCGTGACGCCCTCGCGGATGCAGCTCATCACATCCTGCAGGTCGCGATCCTCCGGCGTCGCATAGAGAACGTCATTGGTGGCCAGGAGCGGCACCCCGGCCTTGCCGGCCATGGCCTTGAGGCGGGCAAGCCGGCGGCGGTCATCGCCCCGGCGATGCTGGCACGCCCCGAGCCAGATTGCCCCGGGGGCAGCGGCGGCCAGGGCCTCGAGCGCGGGTATCACCATGTCGGGCCGGGCCGGCGGCATCAGAACCAGCAGGAGATCGCGCGGATCGGCGAGCAGGTCGGCCAGCAGGAGATGGCACTCACCTTTCCCTGCCCGCCTTTTGCCGAGGGTCAGCAGCCGGCAGAGCCGCCCCCAGCCGGCCCGGTTCTCCGGATAGGCGAGGAGATCCGGCGTGCCATCGGCAAAGACCAGCCGCGCCCCCACCACCAGCCGGAAAGCCGCGGCCCGCGCCACGAGATCCTCCGGCGAATCCTCCGGGTTCATGCGCGGCAGGAATACGTAATCCCCCGGCGAGGACCCGTCCCGCAGCTTGAGCGGCGAGAGCGCGCCCGCCTCCTTCAGGTCGCGCAGGGCGGCATGCGCCCGCACCACGCCGGCCACGGTATTGCGATCCGCCACCCCGAGGCCCGAATGGCCAAGCCGCAGCGCCTGCAACAGCAGCTCCGCCGCCGGCGAGGCCCCGCGCAGGAACGAGAAATTCGTCGCCGCCGCCAGTTCGGCATAAGCGGGGATCATGCGAACAGCCCGTGTAGGAACCAGCGGGGCGGCTGGCCGGATTGCCCGTAGAAGCCCTGTCGGAACACCCAGAACCGCCGTCCTTGCGAATCCTCGATCCGGTAATAATCCCGGGAGGGGGTTCCCGGCTCCACCCGCCACCATTCGGGTGCGATCCGCTCCGGCCCCTCGGCGCGGGCGACTTCATGCAGCACCCGGCGCCAGCGGAAGCGCAGGGGCGGGCCATCCGGCACCTCGGCCAGGGCCTCGATCGCCTGCGGCGGCTCGAACAGGCGGATCGGCCGGCGCGGCCCCTCCCCCGGTTCCGGTTCGGGCCAGAGCGAAGGCGCGGTCTGGCTCTGGGCCGGCACGAACCGCGCCGCCCGCACCGGATCATGCGTATCCTCCGCCTCGGCCCGCAGCACCCGGGCGGCGCCGAACCGGGTGCTGAGCCGGTCGATCAGGTCCTCCAGCGCCAGATCCTCGAGGCGATGCCCGTCGAAATCCGGCTGGACCTGTCCGAAAGCCTCGCTGGCCAGCACGGCCAGCCGGACGGAATCGAACCCGAAACCGGGATCGACCGGATCAGCCAGCGCCTCGATCCTCAGGGCGAGGAGCCGCTCGATCACATCCGGATCACGGCAGGGATGCCCGGTCTCCACCACGAGGCGCCGCACCTGCCCGTCGCTGCGGAACAGGCTGAGCTCGAAGCGGCGCCCGCCCTCGCCCCGCGCCTCGAGCATCCGCGCGAGATCGCCGGCCAGCCGCCGCACGAGGGCAAGAACCGCGTCGAACGCCAGAACCGGTTCGGGAAAATGCCGCTCGGCGAGGCATTCCGGCAGGTGCCGCAACGGGGTGATCCGGGCATTGTCCTGCCCGAGCACGCGCCGCAGCTTCGTGACGAGCCCCGCCCCGAACCGGGCCGCCAGCACGCCGGGCGGGCAGGCCTCGAGCGCGGCGAGATCCTTCAGCCCGGCGCGGGTGAGTGCCAGCAGGGTCTCCTCGCCGGCCTCGAGGGCCGCCACCGGCAGGACCCGCGTTTCCGCGGCCTCGGCCGAAAGGCAATCCCTGCCGCCGAACCGGGCCAGGGCCCGCGCCGCATCGGGCGTGGGGGCCAGGGCAAGGACAGGCGAATAGCCCCGCTGGCGGAAGCGCTGGCGGATCCGGCGCATCAGCCCGGCTTCCCCGCCGAAAAGATGCGCGCATCCGGTAATGTCGAGCATCAGCCCATGGGGCAGGTCGATCGCCACCATCGGGGTGAACATCTCGCTCTCCGCCGCGAGAACCGCGAGCGCCGCTGCATCGCGGGCGGGATCGGCCGGATGGACGGGCAATCCGGGCAGCCGTGCCCGGGCATCGGCGAGGGTCATGCCAGGATGGAGGCCGAGCGCGAGGCCGCGCGCATCCACCGAGGCGAGCCGCATCGCGCCACGCTGCATCTCGACCAGGACCAGCGGCGGGCTATCCGGCCCGGCGGAAACCGGAACCCGCCCGCTCGCCCGCAGGGTCTCGGTCGGCAGGAAGGGCAGGAACAGCGCGAGATAGCGATGCCCCGCCGGGTTGCAGGCGGTCATGCAGGAGGTCTTGGGCAGCGTCCCCGGCATGCCGGGATTCGAAGACGGCTCGGTCACGGTTCCACTCCACGCACCATTCACGAAGATCGAGCCCCTGGCGATGCTTCAGCAGCCGGAGGCGGAAGCAGGGCGGCCCCGGCGCCCGCGCCTCCAGCGCGCGGGACAGGCCCGGCCGCACCTCCCAGCGCGTCGTCGCGGCACCGGGCGCGACGGGTGCGGCCACGCGCATCATCAGGATCGGCAGTGCCGATTCCTGCGCGGCCAGCGCCAGCCGCCGGCTGCTTGTCAGGTCGAAGGCGCGATGATCGCCCCAGAATTCGAGCAGCACCGCCCCGAGGGCCGGGCAGCGCGCGGCCTCCACGCCGGCCTGCAGCAGGCTGGCGACATCCCGCGCCCGCACCACGATGAGCCGGGACGGGTCGAGCCCGAGTTCCGGCAGGCCCGCCGGATGCAGCGCCCCGGTCTCGCGCTCGAGAAAATCCTGCCGCACCAGCACGGTCGGCCTCGCTCCCGCGGCCCGGCGGGCCAAAGCGAGCATCAGCCCGCCCGCGGCCGCGGCATCCGCACTCTCGATCGCGTGGAATTCATGCAGGGCCCCGCGGGCGAGGCCACCCTGCAGGGCCTTGTCCAACGCCGGCAGGCCGAAGGCGATCCGGGCCGGAAGCCGGGCCGGGTCGGCCGGGGCAGCCCGGTCGGAGAGCAGCGCCCGGGCCAGCCGGACGCGTCGGAATGCGAGATCCGCCGAGGGATCGGCCATCGTGGCAGGCATGATTCTGTTCCCGTTATGTTCTAATATAAGAACAGGGAATGCGGGCGAGTCAAGCCATCCGGAACGCCTTGTCTGACAAAGCAGACAGATGCTGTCCGACGGGGAAACAGCTAGCCGGCCGGCGCCTCGGCCTTCTCGCCGCCCATGCCGAGTTTCTCGGCCACCATCCGCACGAGATCGCCGCGCACGGCCTCGATATGGTCGCGCAGGAAATCGCAGGCCGCAGTGAAGGCACCCTCCCGGCAGAGGGTGCGCAGATGGGCATGGTCGGCTTCGGCCCGGCGCATGGCCTGCAGGGTCGCCAGCTGCAGCCGGGTATAGCGCTCGCTCACCTGCAGCAGCCCGGCCACGATGCCCTCGGTCCGCGGCAATTCGGCGCGGGCATAGAGGGAGAGATGGAACCGCGCGTTGAGCACGCCGAACTGGCTTGTATCCCGCGCGGCGATCGCAGCCGAGAACGCGGCATGCACCTCGTCCACCCGCTCGAAATCCTTCGCGTCCAGCCGCGGGCCGGATTGCGCCAGCAGCCGCGGCTCGAGCATGAGGCGGAGATCGAACACATCGTTGATCTCCTCCAGCGAGAGCCCGGAAACCACCGCCCCCTTGTGCGGGATGATCCGCACCAGCCCCTCCGCCTCGAGCTGGAACAGGGCCTCCCGCACGGGAATGCGGCTGACCCCGTATTGTTCGGCCAGGAAATCCTGCCGCAACTGCGTGCCCGCCTCATAGGTGCCATCGAGGATGGATTGCCGCAATTGCTCGACAATCGCGGAGGACAGGGTGCGATGCTTGAGGGAGGTGGCCATGAACGCATTCTCGAAAAGGGGATCCGCCCGGGAGACAGCTGGATCCTTCCATGCCACCAATCGGCCCGGCGGAAAAGCGTGCAGCATGCCGATCCCCTCCGGACCACGATCCGACCTTGAATCCCGGGTCGGGTTTGCTAGGTTCCCCGCTGCCGTGCCCTTGCGATCCTGCCTTTCTTTCGGGAGCCCCTGAGATGATCCGTTCCTGGCTTCGCGCCTCGCTCGTCTGCGCCCTGGCCCTCGCCGCCCCGCTCGCGGCCCGTGCCCAACAGGAACTGAAGATCTTCAACTGGTCGGATTATGTCGATCCGGCAGTGCTCGATGCCTTCACCAAGGAAACCGGGATCAAGGTCGTCTACGACACGTTCGACCAGATGGAGGCGGTGGAAACCAAGCTGATGGCCGGCAAGACCGGCTATGACCTCGTGGTTGTCACGGCCTCCTTCCTGCCCCGTCACATCCCGCTGAAGCTCTATACCGAGCTGGACCGGTCGAAACTGCAGAATCTCCAGCATATGTGGCCGGAAATCACGAACCGCCTCGCCAAGTACGATGCCGGCAACAAATACGCGGTGAACTACATGTGGGGCACCACCGCGATCGGCTACAACACGAAGAAGGTCAAGGAACGCCTCGGCGCCGATGCCGTCATCGACAGCTGGTCGATCGTCTTCGATCCGGAAAAGCTCAAGAAGCTGGCGCCCTGCGGCGTCCATGTGCTCGACGCGACCGAGGAAATGTTCCCGGCCGCCCTGCGCTATCTCGGTCTCGACCCGGACTCGAAGAAGGAAGCCGACCTGCGCAAGGCCGCCGACCTGCTCGCGAAGATCAAGCCGAGCATCCGCAAGTTCCATTCCTCGGAATACATCAACGCCCTGGCGAATGGCGATATCTGCCTCGCCGTCGGCTATTCGGGCGACATCCTCCAGGCCCGCAAACGCGCCAAGGAAGCCAAGAACGGCGTCGAGGTGGCCTATGCCATCCCGAAGGAAGGCGCGCTGATGTGGTTCGACAGCTTCGTCATCCCCAATGATGCCGGCAACAAGGATGCCGCCTACAAATTCATCGATTTCGTCAACCGGCCGGAAATCGCCGCGAAGAACTCGAACTTCATCCAGTATGCTTCGGGCAACCTCGCCGCGCAGAAGCATCTCGATGCCGAGATCCTCAACGATCCGGGCATCTACCCGCCGGCTGCCGTCCTCTCGCGCCTCTACACGATCACACCCTATGACGAGAAGACGCAGAAGGTGGTCAACCGGCTCTGGACCCGCGTGAAGACCGGCCGCTGAGCGGCGGCCATGGGGCGGAAATCGCTCGGCAACATCCGGCGCTCCTTCGCGCCCTGGGCTGATCCGGCCGCGATCCCGCAGGTGCGGTTCGAGAGCGTCACCAAGCGCTTCGGCGACATCACGGCCGTGAGCGATCTCACGCTCAGCCTCTATCCGGGCGAGTTCCACGCCCTGCTCGGCCCGTCCGGTTGCGGCAAGACCACGCTGATGCGCATGCTCGCCGGCTTCGAGGCGCCGGATTCCGGGCGGATCCTGCTGGACGGGCAGGATCTGGCCGGCATCCCGCCCCATCTCCGGCCGACCAACATGATGTTCCAGTCCTATGCGTTGTTCCCGCATATGAGCGTCTTCGACAATATCGCCTTCGGCCTCCGGCAGGGGGGCCTCGCGCGGGAGGCGATCGCCGCCCGCGTCGCCGAGATGCTGGCGCTCGTGAAGCTCGACGGGTTTGCCGGCCGCCGGCCCGACCAGCTTTCCGGCGGGCAGAAGCAGCGCGTCGCCCTCGCGCGGGCGCTCGCGCGCCAGCCGAAGGTCCTGCTGCTCGACGAGCCGCTCGGCGCGCTGGACAAGAAACTGCGCGAGGAAACGCAATATGAGCTGATGGACCTGCAGGCCGAGCTTGGCCTGACGTTCCTGATGGTCACGCATGACCAGGACGAAGCGATGGCCATGGCCGACCGGATCTCGGTCATGGAGCGCGGTCGCATCGCCCAGGTCGGGGCACCGGAAGAGATCTACGAGATGCCGGCCAACCGTTATGTTGCCGAGTTCGTGGGTGATATCAATATCTTCGAAGGCATCGTCGCCAGCGTCGAGGGCGAGGTCATAAGGATCGACAGCCCGGCCGGCCTGATGGTCCTCGATGATCCCTCGCCCGGCCTCGCTCCCGGGCAGAAAGCCAGCCTCGCCCTGCGCCCGGAGAAGATCGACATCCTGACGGTCGAGCCGGACGGGCCGGGCAACAAGGCGGCCGGCGAGATCTGGGATATCGGCTATCTCGGTGATTTCACAATGGTTCAGGTCAAGCTGGATGGCGAGGCCGGGCAGCTGGTCAAGGTCGCCCTGCCCAATCGCAGCCGCAAGACCGAAACCCCCATCGCCTGGGATGACCGGGTCTGGCTTTCCTGGGATGTCGAGGCCGGCATCCTCCTGCGCGGCTAGCCCGATGCGAACCGGCACCGGAACCCGCAGCTGGCCGGCGCCGCGCTGGCTTGTCGTGGCCTTGCCCTATGCCTGGCTTCTGGCCTTCTTCCTGCTGCCCTTCCTGATCGTCCTGCGGATCGCCCTGTCGGATACGGCCCGCGCCCTGCCGCCCTATGCGCCGCACTGGACCGGCTGGGCCGAGGCCTGGAGCTTCCTGCAGGCGCTCGACCTCGAAAGCTTCGCCACGCTGGTCGGCGACAGCCTGTATCTCGACGCCTATCTCTCCTCCCTGCGGATCGCGGCCACAGCAACGCTGATCGCCCTGCTGATTGCCTTCCCGCTCGCCTATGCGATGGCTTCCGCGCCGCGCCGCTGGCAGCCGGCCCTGCTGATCCTCGTCATCCTGCCTTTCTGGACCTCCTTCCTGATCCGCGTCTATGCATGGATGGCGATCCTGCGGCCGGAAGGTGTGCTCGATGCCCTGCTGCGCGGGCTTGGCCTGATCGAGGAGCCGCTGGCGCTGATGAATACCGAGACCGCCGTCCTGATCGGGATGGTCTATTCCTACCTGCCCTTCATGGTCCTGCCGATCTATACCAGCCTCGAACGGCTTGACCGCAGCCTGCTCGAGGCCGCTGCCGATCTCGGCGCCACGCCGGTCCGTCGCTTCGTCTCCATCGTCATCCCGCTGGCCCGGCCGGGCATCTATGCCGGCTGCTTCCTCGTCTTCGTGCCGGCCATCGGGGAATTCGTCATCCCCGACCTGCTCGGCGGCCCGGAAACGCTGATGATCGGCAAGGTGCTCTGGACCGAATTCTTCTCGAACCGGGACTGGCCCCTCGCCTCGGCTGTGGCGATCCTGCTCCTGCTCATCCTTGCCGTGCCGCTGCTCGCCTACCAGCGTTTCGCGCGGAAGGAGGCCGCATGAACCGCCTGCGCGCCCCGCATCTCCTCGCCCTCGTTTTCGGCATTGCCTTCCTCTACCTGCCGATCCTCGTCCTGGTGCTCTATTCCTTCAACGCTTCACGGCTGGTGACGGTTTGGGGCGGGTTCTCGACCCGCTGGTATGCGTCCCTGCTGCAGAACCAGGCGCTCCTCGATGCGGCGTGGCTCTCGCTGAAACTGGCCCTCGTCTCCGCAAGCGTCGCCACGATCCTCGGCCTGCTCTCGGCTTTGGCCCTGGCCCGGTTCGGGCGTTTTGCCGGGCGCACCCTCTTCGCCGGCATGATCGCCGCACCGCTGGTCATGCCGGAGGTGATCACCGGCCTTGCCCTGCTGCTGCTCTTCGTCGGAATCGATGCCGAGCGCGGCTTCTGGACCGTGACCATTGCCCACGTGACGCTCACCGCCTGCTTCGCCACCATCGTCATCCAGGCGCGGCTTGCCATGCTCGACCGCAGCCTCGAGGAAGCCGCGCAGGATCTTGGCGCAACGCCTCTCCGTGTGTTCTTCGCGATTACCCTGCCGATGATCGCGCCGGCCATTCTCGCGGGCTGGCTGCTGGCCTTCACGCTGTCGCTCGATGATCTCGTCCTCGCCTCCTTCACCTCCGGGCCGGGCTCGACGACGCTGCCGATGCGGATCTATTCCTCGGTCCGGCTGGGCGTGACACCGGAGATCAACGCCGCATCGACGCTTCTGATCGGGCTGGTCGCTACTGTGGTGGTGCTTGCCTCGCTGCTGATCAAGCGCGATGCTCTTGCCCGCCCATGACACTTGTCCACTGATGACACCTCGCCAACAAGCGCAGCCGGATGCCCCTTCTGACCCCTCTCGTCTTCTGGCTGATCGCGGCCCTGACGCTGAAACATTTCCTCGCCGATTTCGTCCTGCAGAACCGCTGGATGGCCTCGGGCAAGGAAGCTCCGTCGGGCTGGACCCTGCCTCTGGCCTGCCATGCCGGCCTGCATGGCCTCGGCACCGGGCTCGTCGCCCTCGCCTTCGTGCCGGAGGGCTGGTGGCTGGGCCTCGCGGATTTCGTCATCCATACCGCCATTGACCGCATGAAGGCACTGGTCGGCCGGCATTTCCGGCTGGAACCCGAGGCGCCGGCCTATTGGTGGCTGTTCGGCTTCGACCAGTTCCTCCACCAGGTGACGAACCTGGCGCTCGGCGCCGCGATGATCTGGCTGCTGGTCAACTGAAAGCCGTCAGGCCGGTGCCGTTTCACCCGCCTCGTCCCCGGCGCGCCGGCGCCCGAGCCGCCTTTCCCCGATCACGAGCTGGATCAGGCCGATCGCGGTGACCATCAGCACGATCAGCACCGACGAATAGGCAATGGCGATCCCGTAATCACCGTTGATCGCCCGGTTGATGATGAAGACCGTGGCCATTTCGTATTGGGCCGAAGTCAGGAAGATCACGGCAGAAACCGTGGTCATCGCCCGCACGAACGAATAGACCAGAGCCGTCACGATGGCCGGCTTGAGCAGCGGCAGGACAACGCGGAACAAGGTCTGTACCGTGCTGGCCCGGAGTGTCGCGGAAGCTTCGTCCAGCGAACGGTCGAGCTGGCTCATCGCCGCCATGCCGGAGCGCACGCCGACCGGCAGATTCCGGAAGATGAAGCAAATGACGAGGATGATCGCCGTGCCGGTAATCTCCACCGGCGGCAGGTTGAACGTCAGGATATAGGCCACGCCGATTACCGTTCCCGGCACGCAGAAGGTAAGCATCAGCGCGAATTCCAGCAGGGTCCGGCCCCGGAAACTCTGGCGCGACAGCAGCCAGGCCGCCAGCAGGCCGAGGCCTGCCGTCAGCGGAGCGGCAACCAGCGCCAGCTGGAGGGTCGTGACGAGCGAACTCCACGCCCCGCCCGTGAACAGAAGGCCGTTCGGCGTCTGCTCGATCGCGAAGGCCCGGCCGAAATGCGAGAGCGTCGGCGTCCAGTCCCGGCCCCAGACCTTCACGAATCCCCCCGCCAGCGCAAGGCAATAGACGATGATTGTAAGCAGCGCCCAGGGCAGCGCGATGGCGAAGGCCAGCCGGCGGATCCCGGCCGGCAGCGCGGTGGGGAGCCCGGCATCCCCCTTCCCGGTCATCGAGACATAGGACGCCCGGCCGAGGATCCGCCTCTGTGCGAGGAAGGCCACGAGAGCGAAGACGAGCAGGATCATGGCCAGCATGCCGGCCCGTCCGAAATCCGCCTGCGCCCCGACCACGGCAAAGAAGATCTCGGTCGAGAGCACGCCGAAGGAGCCACCGAGCAGGATCGGATTGCCGAAATCGGCCAGGCTCTCGACGAACACCACCAGCCAGGCATTGGCGAGGCCCGGCCGCATCAGCGGCAGCGTCACCGAGCGGAAAGTCTGCATTGGTCTTGCACGCAAGGTCTGCGACGCTTCCTCCAGCGTCGGGGAAAGGCCCTGCACCACGCCGATCAGCACGAGGAAGGCCGTGGGCGTGAAGGAGAAGACCTGCGCCAGCCACACCCCGTTCATCCCGTAGATCCAGCGTCCGAGATCGAGGCCGCTGACGGCCGCGACGATCTGGTTGACAAGCCCCGCCCGGCCGAAGATCAGGATCAGCCCGAGGCCGATCACGAAGGGCGGTGTGATGATCGGCAGGATCGTCAGCAGCCGCAGCGCCCTGCCGAAGCGGAACCCGGTCCGCGTGACGACGAGCGCAAAGCACAGGCCCAGCAGGGTGCAGGCGGTCGCCGTGCTGATGCCCAGTGCGAGCGTATTCCAGGCGACGCCGCAGCTGCCGCCGGAGCCAAGGCAGGCGAGGCTCCAGATCTTGGGGCTGAAGACGCGCTCGGCCATGGCCTGGCTGGCGCTCAGCCCCGCCGGCAACGTGAAGGTCTGCCCGAAGATGGTCAGGACCGGCCAGACGGTGAAAAGCAGGATGCAGGCGGCAAGACCGAGAACCGCTCCGGCCACGAACCGGTCGCCCCCGAACGCGCCCCGCAGCGCGAGCCCCTGCGCGAGCAGGGCCCCGAAAGCGAGGCCGGCCATCGTCCCGCCCCAGCCCATTCCGAATTGCCGGGCCTCGAGCGGCCCGAACCACTCCCCGAGAACCGGGTAGGTCCAGCCGCGGATGCCGATGAGCCAGCCCTGCAGCAGGATTGCGGCAAGCCCCGCCGCGCCGGCACCGACAAGCCAGGCACCCCGCCGGCGCCGGTCACCCGCGGGGAAAAGCCCCGGCAGCGCCATCAGCGCTGCCGCAAGAATTGGCCAGAACCAGAAGCGACCATGACGGGTGGCCTGGGCCAGCGCACTGGCGGAATCGGCGTCCGCCTCGAACAGGGCATCCGGGCGCAAAAGCCCCGATCCGTCCTGCACCATGTGCCAGGGCCACACGACAAGGCCCGCCGCCAGCACCAGCCACCACCCCGCGGGAACGCGCTCTCCCCGGCGCATCAATCGGCGGGATTACTGGCCGACCGGGCGCGACCCGATCTCGCGATCCCAGCGGGCGAGGATCTCCCTGCGCTTGGCCGCGGCCCCGAAAGTCCTGAAATCGTAATCGATCAGCTTGAGCTTCGCCGTATCGGGGATCCGGTCGTCCGGCCTGGCACCCTTGTGCGCGGGAATATGGAACTGCCCGATCGAGGCCGAGATATCCTGCGCTGCCGCCGTCAGGTACCAGTCATAGAACCGCTTCGCCGCCGCCTCGTTCCGGCTGCCCTTGACGAGCGACATCCCCGCCACTTCGTAGCTCGTGCCCTCGGCCGGGAACACGATATCGATCGGGAAGCCGCGCGCCTTGTCCGTGGGAATGTCGAAATTGAACCCGATCGACACGCCGCTCTCGCCCTGCGCCACGGCCTTCTGCGGCGCGGAGCCCGACCTCGTGTAGGAATTGACGTTCGGATGCATCCTGGCGAGGAAGGCGAAGGCCTGATCCTCGCCCATCAGCTGCACGAGCCCGGCAATGATCGTATAGGCCGTCGAGGAGGAATTCGGGTTCGGCATCTGGATCTCGCCCTTGAGTTTCGGATCCAGCAGGTCATTCCAGCTCTTCGGCGGTGTGAAGCCCTTCTTCGTGGCCACGGCGCTGTTATGCACCAGCCCGATGATGCCGGACGAGACCCCGACGGCAAACCCATTGGCCTGCTCATGGGCCCGCACCGCCCAGGGATGGAGGTCCTTCATGTTCGGCGATGCATACTTGGCAAGCAGGCCTTCTTCCGCCGCCGCCATATGCGCCTCGACCGACCCGCCGAACCAGATATCGGTGCGCGGATTCTGCGCCTCCGCCCGGATCTGCGCCAGGATCTCACCGCCCGATTTCCGCGCCATGTTGACCTTGATCCCGGTATCGCGCTGGAACGCTGCGACAATCGCCTCACACCATTCCGCCACCGGCGCGCAGAGGATGTTGACCTGCTGCGCCACGGCCGGCCCCTGCGCCGTCAGCATCACGAGCGCCGCCCCGGCCACCGGACCGATGAATTTTCTGATTATGGCGTTGCCGGCAATCGCGTTCATGGCCCTGCTCATCCCGAAACTCTCCTTCTGAATTCGGTCCCCGGACAGGGCGGCCCCGTCGGACACCGGTCCGGCGCGCGGACGACAACCCGGAAAGCCGGCATCCTGCCAACGGCTGAACTCCCGCTCCGACCCCTGCATTCGCAGCGTGCGGAATCGAGCCTTCCCGCGTCAAGGCCTTTATCTTGCTGGCAAACCGGAATCCTCCGCTTTGCAGCTCGAGGGAAACCGGAACGCGGCCGCCACCGCCCGTTCCGCATCGCGGCGGAATCCACGGGTCAGCCTGTTGGTCGGGGATGTCTGGCTTTGCCCGATACCCGACATGAAACCCAACAATTTAGGCGGATGCAAGCGCACGAAAGCGGACGTCGCGAGACGCCAGCGGACACATAGACCCTGATTTATCTTGATTTTTCAGACGTTTACGGACGAAGGCGGACGTCTGTGGAGGGGAAAATGGTGCGCAAGAGGGAACCGCGATAACGGATTATCTATTTGTTTTTCAATATAAAAATTTAATTGGATTTTCAAAAGACCAACAAAAAGACCAACAATTTTTGTGGCTGGGGGTGGATGACTTTCAATGGGTGAGCGCATTGCCCCTAATCCCCTCGGACAATTTGCCTCAATGCTCGCGCTCATCCATGTCCGTTGGCAAGAGATCCAGCCCAAGCTCCTTTAGGAACCCGTTGTGTTTCGCCGTGGATTTCCGGATGTCTCCTTCGATATCGAGCAGTCGTTGGTGTACAGTCTCTAGCCGTATCTCCTCTTCGCCTACCGCAGTGCTGATGTAGCGCGAGATGTTAAGGTTATAGCCTTCCTCAGCGATCCGCTCCATGCTCACGCGCTTGGAATAGCGGTCCTCTTCCGTGCGGAATTGGTAAGTGGAGACAATCTTGCCGATATGATCCGGCGTCTCATTCTTGCCATCTCCCAATTTGTTTTGACGCTTATCCTTCAGAAAGTGCTCGGCAGCGTTGATGAAGAGCACGTCGTCAGGCTTCTTGCACTTCTTCAGCACGAGGATGCAGACCGGGATGCCGGTGGAATAGAACAGGTTCGCGGGCAGGCCGATCACCGTATCGATATGCCCATCCTTCAGCAGCTTGGTTCGGATGCGCTCTTCCGCCCCGCCCCTGAACAGCACCCCATGGGGCAGGATGATGGCCATCACGCCCTCATCCTTCAGGTAGTGGAACCCGTGGAGCAGGAAGGCGAAGTCCGCAGCCGACTTTGGCGCCAGCCCGTAGTTCTTGAACCGCACATCATCGCCCATCGCCTCGGTCGGATCCCAGCGCAAGCTGAAGGGTGGGTTGGCCACGATCGCATCGAAGGAGGGCTTCTTGGCGGGGTTCAACTCGCGCAGAATGTCCCAGTCATTGTTGAGGGTATCACCGTGGTAGATTTCGAACTCGGTGTCCTTAACGCCGTGCAAGAGCATGTTCATGCGGGCAAGGTTGTAAGTGGTGATGTTCTTTTCCTGCCCGTAAATCCTGCCGATGCCGTGCGGACCCATGCGCTTGCGCACGTTCAGCAGCAACGAGCCTGAACCGCACGCGAAGTCGAGCACGCTGGCGAGCCTTTCCTTCTTTCCGGTTGCGGGTTCCTGGCTGTCGAGGGTCACGATAGCGGAGAGGATGTCTGACACCTGTTGCGGGGTATAGAACTCGCCGGCCTTCTTGCCGGAGCCGGCGGCGAATTGGCCGATGAGATATTCGTAGGCGTCGCCAAGCGCATCCACATCCGAGGAGAAGTCGGCGAGCCCTTTGGCGATCTCGGTGATGATGGCGCAGAGTTTGGCGTTGCGATCGGCGTATGTCCGCCCGAGCTTGTCGGAGCCGAGATTGATCTCAGAGAACAGGCCGCCGAATGTGCTCTGGAACGACTCGTTCTCGATGTACTTGAAACCCGCTTGCAGAGTGTTCAGAAGCTCGTCGTTCTGGGTGCGCGCCATGTAGGCGATGCTGGTCCAAAGGTGTTCCGGCTTGATGACGTAGTGCGCCTTGAGGCGCATCTGCTTCTCGAACGCGGCGACATCATCGGGGTTCTGCGTATACCAGACCGACAGGGGCGAGCGCCCACCATTGCCGATCGCGTTGGGATCGGGATAGTCCCGCCCGAGCTCCTTCTTCGCCGCCACCTCGTAATTGTCGGAGAGGTAGCGCAGGAACAGGAAAGACAGCATGTAGTCGCGGAAGTCGTCCGCGTTCATCGCGCCGCGCAGCGTGTCGGCGATGTTCCAAAGCGTCTTGCCCAGCTGTTTTTGGTTGTGGTCGTTCATTGGGCAGGGGCCTCCTCAGGAAACAGCGCGGGGCTGAAGGGATGCAGCGTAATGAACTGCTTCAAAACCCTGCCAAAGTGTTCCTTGTTCTCTGGCATCATCTCGCGGGGCTCATACAAGGAATAGTCGCCATGGCTCATCAGGTCGATAATACGCTTGTAGATGGTCTGGTTTGGATCATCGGCCTCAGGCTTGATGCAGTCATGCCATTTGGGGTAGCCGAAGAAGGCAGCGGTCTGCTCCATGACCCGGCGTAGCATATTGAAATGATGCGTATAAAGCGCGCCAGATTTGCGTGCTTCGTGCAGTTCGACTAATGATGCCAGATGGTACAGGAACGGCGTGCTATCCGTCTCTTGGACCCTAAACAGCTGTCCGCCTGCCTGCCTTTGCCGGGTCATGAAATACACCCTCGGCTTCTTCATCTCATTGCAAAGTACGTTGAAGAACAGCACGTGATGCGACGAAACAACCACCCGGATGCGGCTTGGTGCGTCCTTCAGCATCTGGGCAAGGTGATGGGCCACCATCACCGCATTGCTCTCATCCAGTGAGGAAATCGGGTCGTCGATGTAGACGTACTTCACCCACTTGTAGGCCTCAGCCTCATCAAGAGCGAGTTGGACGATGGCGAGAAAAAAGCACCAGATGAAGACGTTCTCCTCACCGCGTGAAATCTTGATGTCGTCGACCGTCGTGGTGGTCCCGGCTGTTTCCACCACACGCGAGAACCTGACTGTCCATTCCGTGGTATCGATACGGAAATCGAAATCGGCATAGCGGTTCAGCAAAGGCCGGATGCGGTTGTCCATCTCCAACTCGGCCAGCCCCGCGAAGAAGCGCGAATTGCTGTTAATCCTCAGCACGCGCGCAACGTCGTTTGCCAGATCGTTGTCCCAGAAGAACAGGTCTTCGGTGAAGGCGTTGAAATAGAGCGTGTCCTGCGCAGTCGTCTCGCCCTCAGCATTCACCACCTTGCCGATGTCCTTGAAGGCGGTTGAAAGCCGGGTCTTGCCCGTGCCGTTATAGGCATAGATCAGCACGGACCTCTTGGCCTCAAGCTCGTCTCGCAGGTGCTGCGCCAGCGCGGGCAGGTCATCGAAGGTGGCGTCTGGCACAGGTCAGTCCTCCCCGAGCTGGGGGAAGAGCTGCTGCATCAGCCCCTTCTTGTGGGTCTTGAGGGTGTAGAGCTTTCGGGCCTCAGCGGCGATGAGATCATCGAGAGAGGTAAGGCAGTCGGCGATACGCTGTTGTTCGGCCAACGAAGGAGTCGAAATCATCACTTCTTTTTTGAACGCGGTTGGATTGATGTTCGCTTGGCTGATACTTGGCTTTGCGAGCTTCTTGATTCTTGCCTGATACATTTCTGTATTCAAAATTGCATTGCAAAACGAAGGGTTCAGCCGAGACTTCTTCAATCGATAAGTGACGATGTATGAAGCTGTGATGCATTCCCTGTCTGACCGGAAGAGGGAAATCTTTCCAACTAACGCTGGGCTATTTGTTCGGTTTAAAAGAACATCACCGTTCTCAAGCCGAAGTGAGGCAAAGCTTGTATCATCCAAGTCAATATAAACTAGGTTTGAAAAATCTATCTCGCCCTCAACCATGTTCCCCATTCGCAATACTGGGTAGCGGCCAGTCTGCAAAGTCGAGCTTGATGTCCCGTAGAAGGACCTCGCGACAAAGTCCTCAAATGGGTGCTCCACCCAATCACCCGCCCCCTCGAACTCGGGGAAGCGGAGGCGGGGTTGGGTTTCGCCTTCCTGGGGGAAAAGCTGCTGCATCAGGCCCTTCTTATGGGCCTTCAGCGCCTCCACCTTCTGCCCCTGCGCGGCAATCAGCACGTCGGCAGAGCCCAGGCACTCGGCGATTTTTTGTTGCTCGGGCAGGCTCGGTGTCGGGATTTCGACGCCGAAAAAGGTCTCCTTGCTAATATTCAGCAATCCATTGCTGCGCGCACCGCTGGTAATGTGCCTCTTGAGTTGCTTTCCGTGCTGGTTTTGCTCAAAGCAATTCTGAAAGAAGCCGTTCGAATAGCCGGGCTTGAGCCGGAAGGCGATAAACACGTTAGGCGCAGCTACCTCGCCCCAGCCTTGCAAGAGATAGATGCATCCTTGCGGAAACTTCAGCGAATTGCCTTTGTTGAATACAAAGTCGCCATCTCGAACCAGGGTGTAGAGCTGATACTGGTTCCCCGAGATGTCGCGTCCGAATTTTTCGGCTTGGGGCACAAATCCGATACCGGCCGAAATACTGACCGGGGTGAGCTTTCTTTCGCCGACACGCCCATCAACCGGAACGGATGCTTTTCGCAAACTTACCGGCTCCCATGCTGGAGAGTCCTGAAACTCGGGAAAGCGCCGCTTCGGCACTAAGGCAGGCCCGCTGCCCGCTACGGTCATGGCTTTGCCCTTACTGCTCATAAGCGCTCAGCCCCGAAATTTCACGGCCACCGGCGCGCTTCAGCAGAAGCGGCAGCAGGTCGGCCATCAGGTCCAGTTCCTTCACCCGTCGCGCCTTCCAGTTCAGGCCAAGGGGTTCCATCAGGTCGGTCAACGCCTCCCCATCAAAGATCATCCGTTGCAGGATGCCATCGACGAAGCCGTGAAGCGCCTCGGCGGCAAGGCCGTGCTTGCCCGCGATGTCCGTCAGCTCGGCCGCGTTCTTCTCCGCCTTGAAACGGCTGTAGCCGTCGCGGATGGCCTTCTCGCTGAGGCCTTCACCCGCCTTGAGGGTGTTGATATAGGCTGCGATATCTTCCCGCTCGTCCATGAACTTGGCGTCGGACTGGATCAGGCCGATGAGCTCCTCGCGGCTCATCTTCTGCTTGCCGGGCGTGGCCTCGGAATAACGGGCGATCAGGCCCATGATGTAGTCATAGTCGATGACGGCCGAGGCGAAGAGGACGAACTCGAAATCAAGCTGGTCGGCGTCCTGACTGGGCTTTCCGTCACCCTGGTCATGACCCTTGCCCTGCTGCGCCCGAAGGCGCTGGGCGGTTTCCAGATAGGCGCCGCGGAAGCCTAGAAGGTTCTCGCGCGGCAGCACCTGTTCGATGGTGGTGCGGTTTTCGTCCGTCAGGTCGGTGTATTGGTCAAGCTGGGTCTTGAGCCGCTGGACTTCCTTGAAATGCTCGATGAAGGCGGCGCGGGCCGCATCGCCCTTAAGGTTGGGCACGGCTTCGGGCGCGCAGTCGAGGCCCTGCGACTTCATGAAAGCATCGAGCTTCTGGACGGCAGTTTCCAGCTTCTGGATGACCACCGGGGCCTTGTCGACGAGCCAGATTTCCCGCGCCTTCGCGGCAGCGGCCTCGCCCGAAAAGAGGGCGATGGCGGCATCGACCGCGCCCTGCTGCTGGCGGAAATCGAGAATATTGCCATAGGGCTTGGTGGCGTTCAGCACGCGGTTGGTGCGCGAGAAGGCCTGGATCAGGCCGTGATGCTTCAGGTTCTTGTCGACGTAGAGAGTGTTCAAGAACTTCGAGTCAAAGCCGGTCAGCAGCATATCGACGACGATCGTGATGTCGATCTTGTGGTGTGGCTGGTTGGGGTATGCCTTGCGCAGGTCGGTTTCCGGCCATTGCTGGTCTTTGATGCGCTTCTGGACATCCTGATAATAGAGATCGAATTCGCCGAGCTTATGGTTGGTGCCGAATTGGGCGTTATAGTCCTCAAGGATAGCCTTAAGGGCTTCCTTCTTCTTCTCCGGCTCGACGGCGTTGTCTTCCTTCTCCTGTGGCAGGTCTTCCTGAATTTGCCTGACGTCGGGATCGCCGTCGGCCGGCGGAGAGAACACGCAGGCGATTTTCAGCGGGCGGAAGTTCGGATCGGCGGCCTGCTTTTCGGCCTGCACCGTCTTGAACAGAGCATAATACTCGATGGCGTCATTGATCGACGCCGTGGCAAGCAGGGCGTTGAAACGGCGCTGACCGGTGGCCGCGTCATGCTTGGACAGGATCGCCTCGATGACGGCCCGCTTGGCCAGCGGCTCGCCCGGCTTCGGCGGCTTCTTGCCCTCGGGTTTGTAATAATCGACGTGAAACCGGAGGACGTTCCCGTCCTCGATGGCGTGCGTGATCGTGTAGGTGTGAAGACGCTGCTGGAAGAGATCTTCCGTCGTCTTCATGCTGGCTTGCGCGTCTTCGATCTTCTGGTGAGCCGCGTTTTCGTCGAAGATGGGCGTGCCGGTGAAGCCAAAGAGTTGGGCGCGCGGGAAAAATTCCTTGATGGCTTTGTGGTTTTCGCCGAACTGCGAGCGATGGCATTCATCGAAAATGAAGGCGATGCGCTTGTCGCGCAGGGGTTCGAGCTGCTCCTTGAAGCTCTTCTTGCCGTCCTTTTTCTGCTGCTTGTTGCGCTTGCTGTTTTCGTCGAGTGCCAAGCCCAGCTTTTGGATCGTGCAGACGATGACCTTGTCGGCGTAGTCGTCCGAAAGCAGACGGCGCACGAGCGAAGCGGTGTTGGTGTTTTCCTCGACGCAACCTTCCTGGAACTTATTGAATTCCTCGCGCGTCTGCCGATCGAGATCCTTGCGGTCCACGACGAAGAGGCACTTCTCAATGTCCGGATTGTCCTTCAGCAGCGTTGACGCCTTGAAGGAAGTCAGCGTCTTGCCGCTGCCAGTGGTGTGCCAGATATAGCCATTGCCGCAGTCTTGCGCGATGGAGTCGACGATGGCCTTCACCGCGTAGACCTGATAGGGCCGCATCATCAGGAGCTTCTGCTCGCTTGCGACCAGAACCATATAGCGACTAATTGTCTGGCCGAGCGTGCACTTGACGAGGAAGGTCTCGGCGAAGCTATCGAGGTGGACAATCTTCTTGTTGTCTACATCAGCGAACTCGTAGACCGGCAGGAAGCGCTCGTCGGCATTGAAGGCGAAGTGGCGCGCGTTGTTGTTTACGAAGTAGAATGTCTGGTCGCGATTGCTGACGATGAATAATTGAAGAAAGCACAGGATTGTCTTGGTGTAGCCGTTGCCGGGATCGTTCTTGTACTCGACGATTTGCTCCATAGCACGGCGCGGGCTTATGCCGAGGGTCTTCAGTTCGATCTGAACGACTGGCACGCCGTTGATCAGCAGAATGACATCATACCGATGATGGCTGTTGTCCGTGTTGATGCGAAGCTGGTTGACCACCTCGAAGGAGTTCTTGCACCAGTCCTTGATGTTGACGAGCGTGTAGTTGAGCGGCGTGCCATCATCGCGAATGAAACTATTGCGCTCCCGCAGTGTCCGGGCAGCTGTGAACACGTCTGGCGTGACAATCTCGTCGGTCAACCTCTGAAACTCGACGTCGGTAAGGGTGACCCGGTTCAGGCTTTCGAACTTCTCACGGAAGTTTCGTTCCAGCGTGGCGCGATCCCGGATATCCGGACGGTAATCATATTTGAGGTCGCGGAGTTTTGTGATCAGCGCTTCCTCGAGAACGCGTTCATCTGTGTTCATTGAGCGAGCACCATGCCGAAGTTCATAGGAGCGACGCAAAAGCCTTTTTGAGGACGCTACATTGGCTTACAAGAACGGATTAACTGAAGCGCCCATGCCAAACAAAAATCCCGTCCGATACCTTCGATAAGCATTATCCCGGAAGCTGATCCTTAAGCTAGCGCCGTTCGGTGTATCGCCAATCGATCTACGACAAACGGCTACAAGATTTCAACGCCAATGCATTCGGCAAGAGTCATTGGGCGACCAAAGACACATCATTGGGTCTCTCTAGTGTTCTATTTTCCGTGGGCAATTGTCCCTGCGAGAGGATGGCGGCGGCTTGTGCCGATCCGATTGAGGATCGGGGTCCCCGAAACTTCCAACAAGAGGCAACTTTTCGCCGTTTGCGCAATGAGAGCTTGCTAACGAACCGTAGGAAGCACCCTTTGAATCACGGCCATCGCTTGCCGCAGCTCATCGGCATTTGGGTGATCCCCAAGGTGACTATCCAGCTTCCCCCGCATCCCCGCGAAAATCTCCGCCTGCCGGTGGCTGGCAACATTCCCGTAGCTGGTGAAGGTGGTGAGCACCTTCTCATGCCCGAGGTTCTGGCTCCACGCCTTGAATTCCTCCGGGCTGCGGCAAACCTTCTCGCCCAGAAGCACGAGGGTGGTGCGGAAGCTGTGCGGGTTGAAGTAGGGCAATCCGGCTGCCGTGAAGGCCTCGCGGAAGATGGTGCGGATCGGCGTGGCGTTGCTCCAGTGCTGCCGGACAAGCCCCATCGCTTCGAAGCTGCCGCTCTCACCAACCGCCACCCGCGTTGCCGGGAAAAGAGGGTCATCCGGCCCGAAGAGCAAATGGCCCCTTAGATGCGCGACCCACTCCGCAACAATCGCTTCCACCTCGTCACCCACCGGGAAGAACCAAGTCGTGAAGGTCTTGCGGCGCTTGGTGCGCACCTCACGTGCATCCTGAAACACAGTGCGGGCTGTGCAATCGATATGCCGTAGCGAGAGGGACGCGAGAGCATCATCCCGGGCACCGGTCAGGATGGCGCACGCCACAAGCGCCCGGTTGCGCTTCTCGATATCGGTTCCGTGCGGCATCACCGATAGCACATGGGCAATCTGCTCAAGGCTGGGGGCGGGCTTCTCGCGGGCTGCCGCCGCGATCCGCCCGTCATTGGCGGAGGGGTTGAAATACTCGGCATCGCCATGGCTGATCTTCCGATAGCCCGGCTCCCGGCACAGCCATTGGAAAAACGCCTTCAGGGCCATCAGGCGCGCATGGGCCGTGGCTTTCGCCAGAGGCTTGCCGGTGGCCGGGTTCATCTGCTCGCTCAACAGCACCTTGAAGCGCTTGGCCTGTTCGATGCGGAAGAGCCGGAAATCACGGTAGCTGGTGGAGGCTTCAAAGGCGGAAATAGCCGCCGCTGCCTGATCGACCGATTTTTCCGAATGGCGTTTCGCTTGGGCCAGAAAGATCAGATATTCGCGCTTGATGCGCTCATTCTGTGCATGGTGTTTCCGCATGGAATCCTCTCCCCTCACAAGTGATCATTCAGACCGGGCGCATCGCACTTCCCTATGCGTGGCGGTGCCTGCGTGTTTGTGATGTCGAGACATGCGCGAAGGGCGGGCAGTCTGGCCAAGCTCACCCGCTTGTGCATCAGCCCGCCACAGCTCGCACAAAGGGCCTGAAGATTGCCGACCTTGGCGGTGAGCGGCCAGAAATCGGCCATACGTTCCGCAGCGTCACGCGGTGCCCGGCAGGTGAAGCAGTAGCATTGCGCCGGGCCGCAGGTCTGTTTCGTCGTCCTTCGGCCCTTCAGGTAATCCTGCAATTCACGCCCAAGGATCAGAAAGGGCCGTTGCTCTTTCAGCGCCGGGAGGTTGCCGCTCTTCACCCAGCGCAGGACGCTTCCCTTCGCCACGCCAAGAAGCCGCGCCACCTCTTCCACCGTGTAGCTCCGGTGGATCTTGACCAAGCGCCAGTTGAGGCGCTTAGCCATTCTGTCCGGTCCCGTTGGCGACAAGGGCGCGGATATCTTCCACGCGCCAAACGGTGATCCGCTCACCCAGCTTGACCGGCTTCGGGAAACGCCCGTCCTTGACGCCCGCCCACCATGTCGATTTGCCGACCGGGATCGGGCCATGAGGCTTGATGATGGAATGAAGCCGCAGAAAGCCGCTGATCGGCAGTTGCGAGAGATGCTGTTCGGGATTGTCCGGCATGATTCTGCTCCGTGCATTTGAGGACGGGGCAGGTCTATGGCGTCCGGAATGATTTGAGGCCGAATTCGGTTTGGCCGAAACCGAATTCGGTTTCAGCGCTTTCGTTCGGTTTCAGGCGGTGGCAGCAAGTCGCGCGCTTCCTGTAAAAACTTCCGGATCGTGTCATCGGAGAGGGAAAGGCCAACCCGCTGCAATTCGTCGGAAATTTCCTTGGCTGTGGAGTTGCGCGTCTTGGATGCATCATAGCCATACCAAGCGGTTGCCATTCCGATGACCAACGTCAGCAGGCTGTTCCTCTCCAAAGAACTGAAACCCTTGGCCTTTGAAGGGACAGCAGTTGGAGGCGAAGGAGCCGGTGCGGCAGGTTGCTTGGCGAGCGCCGCTTCCAATTCCTGGACCCGCGTCTGCAAGCGGTCATGCAGCGATTTCCAGTCCGCAATCTGAATTCCAAGATCCTTGACTGCCACGACGAGATCGGCGGGCATTTCAACCTTCATTCGCTCTGCCCAAGCCAAGAAAATTCCCGGCAGGGTTGATTCCCAAAGCTGGCCTGCAAGACGCGCCCGATTGAACAACTCCTGTTGCTCTCGATAGGCCTTCGCGAACAGTGACACCTGCACAAGGCTTTTGAGCTTGTCCCAACTCACGTAGCGAGGGTCTTTTCCAAACGACAGGGCAGTGGCCTCGTCGATTGTCCATGCAGACATTCGAGACCAATAATGCGCATCCATCGCGGCGCGGGGATCATTGAAAAAGCGCTGGCTTTCCTCTGCATCACGCTTCGCTTGGGCCTTATGTGCCTCCTCCAAGGCCAGCGCCTGAGCCATTGCCAGCAATTCTTCACGAGGCATTGCACCAAGTTGCTGCCGGTAGTCGGATGCTCGTTTGAGATAGTCTCTGTCGTGCTGCGCCCGTTCTGGCAATCTCACGTTAATCGACGACGCTCGGTAAGCCCGCTCAAACGGGAACTTGACGCGCATGACAAATTCAATCGGATCGTCTTTCCAAGGATATGACGTGATTGCCATGACAGGGTTCCTGTTCATCCTGCGCGGATGTTGCCTGCCAATTCATGACAATCAAAGCAGCAGCCCGAACTCAGGCTGCTTTTCACCGACATTTTCTATTGCTTAGCGGCTACCCTGTTGAGGGGATGCGAAGGGAATAACCTCCCCGCCCTTCCGCAATATATCCAGATAATCCGCCCACCATTGCGCCATATCCACGCGCTCTTGCCAGTAAGCCCCCCGATTGTAGGCCCGGCGGACGGCATCGGGGTCTTGGTGCGCCAAGGCGCGTTCGATGGCATCGGGCGAGAATTTGCCAGATTGGTTCAGCAAGGTTGATGCGGTGGCACGGAAACCGTGGGCGGTCACGTCGTCGTTGCTGTAGCCCATGCGGCGCATCGAAGCGTTCATGGTGTTTTCGCTGATTGGGCGTTCCACCGTGCGAAGGCCCGGAAAGACCAACCGGCCCCGCCCGGTGAGGGTGTGCAATTCGGTCAGGATGGCTACGGCCTGCCGCGCGAGGGGCACCTCATGGTCACGGCGCATCTTGGTGCGGGCAGCGGGGATAACCCACAAGGCGTTGGCGAGATCGAATTCGCGCCATTCGGCCATGCGCAATTCGCCGGGCCTCGTGAACACGAGAGGCAGCAGGCGCAGCGCGGCCTTGGTGGTGAGCTGCCCGTCGAATTCCTCAACCGCCCGGATAAAGGCCCCTAGCGCCAAGGGATCAAGGATGGCCGCGCGATGCTTGACCTTGGGCGCGACAATGGCGCCCTTCAGAAATCCGCTGGGATCAGAATCTGCTTTCTGATGTGTAACCGCGTGACGAAACACAGCGCCAATAATGCCTCGAACGCGCTTTGCGGCATGAAGGATGCCGCGCCTTTCGAGGCTCTTTAGAATGGCCAGAATCTCCGCCGGCTGAATTTCAGAGATCGGACGTTCCCCAATTCCCGGATAAGCCTGCTCCAGCAGATAGCGGTTTTTCGCAACCGTTGCCTCTGCGCGGCCCTCGCGCTTCTGCTTGTCGAGATATTCCTCCGCCACGGCCCGGAAGGTGGTCGCGATGCTGATGGCCTTGGTGAGCTTGTCGATGCGCTTCTGTTGGCTTGGGTCAACACCCGAGGCCAACAGCGCCTTGGCCTCGTCGCGCTTCTTGCGGGCATCGGCAAGGCCCACACCGGGATAGATCCCGAATGAGAGCTTGCGCTGTTTCCGCTGCAAATCACGGTAAGCGAGGTTCCAGAGTTTTGACCCGTTCGGCATCACCCAAAGCTGCAAACCGCCACCATCCGACAGTTTGATGATCTTTTCGCCGGGCTTTGCATTCCGAATCGCGGTGTCTGTCAGCGGCATCTGTTGGCCTCGGATCTGTTGGCTTCGCTTCAAGGCCAACAGAATGGCCAACAAATCTGTTGGCTTCAAGCGCACGAAAGCGGACGTCGCGGGACGTCAGCGGACACATAACCGTCGATTTATCTTGATTTTTCAGACGCTTACGGACGAAGGTGGACGCCTGTGGAGGGGAAAGTGGTGCCGCAAGAGGGAATCGAACCCCCGACCCCATCATTACGAATGACGTGCTCTACCAACTGAGCTATTGCGGCGACGAGGCTGCACATAGCCCTACTCGGCCACCCTTGCAACCCTCCAGATGTTCGCGCGGTGAAATCCGTCAGTTTCCAAACAGCCGGAAACCCTGTCGCCGGGGAGGGTCGCCGGGCTCGGGGCCCGGATCATCCGGGACGATCGGGCGGAAGGGCACAGGTTCGGCCCCGACATGAGAGGGAGCAGGCTCGACCGGGGGCGGCTCCGCTCGTTCAGGCTCGACGACCATCGGCCCGGCAACAGCCTGCGGTTCAGGCTCCGCCACGCTGGCCGGCAGGATCTCGATCGGAGCCGGTTCGGCGGCAGCCGGTGGCTGCTCGAAGCGGTCGGCATCGATCCGCGCGCGGACATGGGTCTCGAGCGCCTGCGGTGGCTCGCGCCATTCCCAGCCGCCGATCCGCCCGGAAAGCGGGGCAACGGGTGCCCAATCGTCGGAAACAACGCCATCGGCCACCCAGGCCGGATCGCGAGGTGCCCGGGATGCCCGCGCCAGCCAGGAACGGACGAGGCCCTGGTTGCCGGATTCGACCTCCTCGAGTTCAGCCATGAGCAGGCAGGCCCGGACCGATGGCTTTTCAAGCACGAGGCGATCGAGGGCCTCGCGGGCCGCGGCATATTCCCGGGCATCCAGGGCCGCACGCGCCACAGCGAAACGGGATTCGCGGGCATGCGGCATCAGCTTGGCCAGGGTGCGGGCCCGCTTGAGGCGATCGAGGGCCGAATCGCCCTGCCTTACGCCGAGATAGGCCTCGGCGAGGTCGGGATGTGGCCCTTCCTTCCAGGCTGCCTCAAGGATCCGCGTCGCCTTGGCATAATCACCCCGGGCAGCGAGCCGCCGGGCGGCAACCGTCGCCGAGGGGACAAGACCCGGCGCCATGCGGAGCGATTCCAGCGCCAGAGACAGCGCGTCATCCGGATTGCTCTCCTGCGCCTGCATGGCCGCAGCTGCGAGCAGGACGGCGCGCCGGCGCCGGCCCTCCTCACGGTCGACGAGCCGCCGGGAAATCGCCTGGTCGACAAGGGCGATCGCGCCGCGCCAGTCGCCCGCAGCCGCCCTGAACCCGAGCATCGCATCATTGGCCCAGGGCGAATCAGGAGCGCGCCGCAGCGCCTCGTCCGCATAGCCCAGCGCGGCGGCACTGTCGTTGCGCCGCTCGGCCTCGATGAACAGGCCCCGCAGGCCAAGGGTCTGGGTATCGGGGCGTTCCGCCATGGCCCGGAACGCGTCCTCGGCGCTCTTCCGGTCGCCGGAGAGCTGGGCTGCCTGCGCGGAAAGCAGGAGCGCCAGAGGCTCCTGGCCGAGCAAACGGCGTGATTCCTGCGCATGGCGGAGTGCCAGCCGCGCATCACCGGATCCGACGGCGATCAACCCGCGCGCGATGGCCTGCTGGCCCTTCGCCTGCCGCCGGACGCGGTTGGCCAGGCCGATCAGGCTCGGCAACCGGAAAACGAGCCGCAACACGGTCCAGAGCACCATCAGCAGGGCGGTCAGCGCGAGCAACCCGACAAGCCCGGTCACAAGGCTGACCCGGTATTCGGTATCCCCGAACTGCAGCAGGACATGGCCTTCCGTGTCGGCCAGCGTGCTGAACCCGAAGGCCATTCCGGCCAGGAGGACCAGGAAGACAAGGAACTTGATCATGGCCGGTCCTTACTTCGCTGCCTGCGCTGTCTGCGCGAGGAACGTCAGCGCCTCGCGCCGGAGCTGGACAAGAGCTTCCCGGGCCTTGAGCTGCCGCTCGAGCGCGGCACGCCACTCGGCGAGCGCCGGTGCCATGGCCGGAGAAAGCCGGGCGGTCGCGGCAAGCGCGCCGGCGAGGTCGCCACGCAGGGCGGCCTGTTCGGCACGGCGGATGGCGGATTGGTCATCGACACCGGTGACATTGCCGGTCTTCCGGATATCGACAAAGGACATCGCGGATTGCCGGAGGCGCTCGGACCAGGAGACCGGCTGGCCCTCCTCCGGCGCCGGCGGCTTCGGCAAGGCGGCCTTGAGCGCGGCGGCAAGAGCGGCCGGTGTATCCGCTCCGCGCTCGGTGAAAGGCTGGAGCGCGGCCAGCGGGGCCGTATCGGGCAGCAATCCCTTGAGAAGATCGAGCGCCGGGGCCAGCGGCCGTGACCCCGCAAAGGCTTCCTCGGCCAGCGTCACCGCTGCCAGCCGGGCATTGGCCCCCGAAAGGGCGTCCCGGGCACCGAGGCCGCCGATCCGGCTCGACAGGCCCTGAAGATCCCGGGCGACGGTCTCGAGCCGAGGCTGGAGCGCATCGACGCGGGCCGAAAGCTGGCTGACGCCCTGCGGAAGGGTCCGGACCCCCTGTTCGATGGCTCCGAGACGTTCCGTCAGGGCCTCGACAGCCGGCGAAGGTCCGGAAGGCGGGGATGCAACCGGCGCCGGACGGCTTTCCAGCGCCTGCCGCAACGCGGCGATTTCGGCCTTGAGCGCCGCTTCCCGCTTCGGGAGTTCGACAAGAAGCGAATCGAGTTGCTGGATCTTCTGGGCAATGGCGGGCGGAACGGCTTCGGCGGGGCGCACCGCCCGGGCCTGCTGTTCCAGTTGCGCCACGCGCCCGGCCAGGGCGGCATCCGTGGCCGGCTGTGCGCCGGGCAGGGCGGGAAGGAACTGCGATGCCGCCGCGCCGCCGACAAGCCCGGCGACGAGCCCGGCGAGAACCGGCATGATCCGCGAGGGTGGTGCTGCCGGCGCCGGGCTTGCTTCTGTCGGCGCGGCCGCAGGCGGTTCGATCACGGGTTGCGGTTCCGGCAACGCCGCGTCGGCGGCGGGATTCGGCTCGGAAGGCGGGGCAGGAGCCGGCGCCGGTTCTTCCGGCTTGACCTCGTTGACCGCGTCGGCGGGAAGATCCAGGACAGGAGGGGCCTTCTGGCGGCCCTTCCCGGCTTTCGCTGTCGTGCCGCTGGTGGTTTCCCCGTCCGGTCTGTCGGTCATTGCAAGGCTTCCCGATCCTGTTTCCACCCTCCGGAGCATCCTTCACATCATGGATGGACGGAACGGTGACGAACCTTGTTCCATGAACCGAAAACTGCCGGCAAGGTCAATTGTAAAGACGGATAGACGCAGGATCAGCGCGACGGCGGGCCGAGCATGTCCAGAAGGGCCTCTTGCGTCGGGCGGGGCGCGACAGCGAGCGCCGAGGCGGCGAGCCCCGCCTGGAGAAGCGGCCGGGCGACATCCGCCGACAGGACAAGATGCCGGGGGCCTGCCAGCCGAAGCGGATGGCAGGCAAGGGCGAGTGCCTTCACATAGGTCGTGGCACTTTCCGACGAGAAATGGAGCACGGCGTCGACCGATCCGGCGATGAGTTCATCGAGAACCGCCGCTGGCAAGGCCGCATGCTCGACCATGCGGTAGATCTCGACCACGAGGATGGGTTGCCCGGCGGCGTCGAGCATGGCCTCGAAATCCCGCTTGCGCGGGGTGCCGGCAAGAAACACCACCGGGTCGGGGTTCACCCCGCCGGCCAGCAGCAAGGACGCGGCAGAGCGGGCGTCGCCGCCGGCCACCTGGACGCGCGGGAAACCCGCCTGCCGTGCCGCCCGGGCCGTCGCCTCGCCGACGGCGATGACCTCGGCAGCCAGCCAGACCGCGGGGACGGCAACATCCCGGAGGGCATTGGCGCTGGTCACGACAATCCTCGCCGGAGCGGCACCATCGAGCCCACCGGCCAGCCGTTCCACCCGCCGCAGCGGCGCGATCAACGGCACATGGCCCCGCTCGCGCAGCCGGCGCGCCGTATCCTCGGCCTGGTCCGCCGCGCGGGTGACCAGTACGCGCGCCATGGTCAGGCCAGAGCCAGGCCCTGGGGCTGGCGACCCTTGAGGATATGGCCAAGGCGTTCGCCGAGGCGGGCCGCTTCGGCCAAGGGCGCCTCTTCCATCACGGATTGCGCGGAGATGCCGTCCGGGCTCAGCACGATGCCCCGGAAGATCACACGCCCGCCATCCACCGTGGCATTGCCTCCGATCGGGGTCCGGCAGGAACCGTCCAGCACGGTCAGGAAGGCGCGCTCCGCAGCGAGTTCGATCCCTGTCTGGCCATGCGTGATGGCATCGACAACGCGACGGATACGGGCATCGCCGACACGGGTGACCAGCGCGACGGCGCCCTGCCCGACCGCGGGAATGAATTCCGCCCGGGGCAGCACTTCCGTCACCGCACCGTCGAGGCCAAGCCGTTTCAGCCCGGCCATGGCAAGGATCACCGCGTCGAACTCTCCGGTCCGGGCCTTTTCGAGTCGCGTGCCGACATTGCCCCGCAACGCCTCGACACGCAGGTCCGGTCGCATCCGCCGGATCAGGGCTTGCCGACGCAGCGAAACGGTGCCGACGCGGGCGCCCAGTGGCAGGTTGGCGAGCGTGCCATGGCGCGGCGCGATCACCGCATCGCGGCAATCCTCCCGCGGGAGGCAGCCGGCAATCTCGAGACCCTCCGGCAGCAGCGTCGGCAGGTCCTTGGCCGAGTGGACCGCGATATCGACCCGACCTTCCAGCTGGGCGATGTCGATCTCCTTCGTGAAGAGCCCCTTCCCGCCGATCTCGGAGAGCGGGCGGTCCTGCGTCTGGTCACCTGTCGTGGAGATGACCTCCGTGAGGATCGCGTCCCCCGCCAGGCCGGCCACCCCGATCAGGGCCTCCCGCGTCATGCGCGCCTGCGCAAGCGCCAGCGGCGAGCCGCGCGTGCCGATGATGAAGGGGTGGTCGAGATCACTCATGAGACAGGGTCCACGCGGTCAAGGAGGGGCCAGCAAAGGCCAGCAGAGCGCCGGTGTCAATTGAATGGAACACTTTTAGGCGAGGAGGGGATCCGAATCCGCCGCCCAATCCTTTTGCAATCCCTCGCCGGCCATCGTAGAGACGGAATCCCGTGATCTCTGTCCGGATCCGTCACCGGACGGGCAACAGGACCTGCATCTCCGCATGATTCGCGTTCTCGGCATCGAAACCACCTGCGACGAGACATCGGCCGCAATCGTCGAGCACGACGCGCGGGATGGTACGAGGAAGATCCTCTCGAACCGGATCCGCTCGCAGATCGTGGAGCACCGCCCCTATGGCGGCGTTGTGCCCGAAATCGCGGCGCGGGCCCATGTGGAAATTCTTGATCGCCTCATCCGCGAGGCGATGGAAGAGGCGGGACTCGGCTTTTCCGCGCTTGATGCCGTTGCCGCTGCCGCAGGTCCGGGCCTGATCGGCGGCGTGCTGGTCGGCCTGACCACCGGCAAGGCCATCGCGCTCGGCCTCGGCAAGCCGCTGCTGGCCATCAACCATCTCGAGGCCCATGCCCTCACACCGCGTCTGACGGATGACCTCAACTTTCCCTATCTGCTGCTGCTGGCCTCGGGCGGCCATACCCAGCTCGTCGCCGTCCGCGAGGTGGGGGACTATGTCCGGATCGGAACCACGATCGATGATGCGATCGGCGAAGCTTTCGACAAGGTGGCGAAGATGCTCAGCCTTGGCTTTCCCGGCGGGCCCGCCGTGGAACAGGCCGCGCGGGAAGGCGATCCGGAGCGTTTCCAGCTGCCGCGGCCGCTTTTCGGCAAGCCGGAGCCGGATTTCTCGCTCTCTGGCCTGAAAACCGCGGTCCGCCTCGCGGCCGAGGCGATCCAGCCGCTGACCGACCGGGATGTCGCCGATCTCTGCGCTTCCTTCCAGGCGGCCGTGGTCGATTGCGTCATTGACCGGACGCGGATCGGGATCCGGCATTTCCGCAAGGATATCGGCCAGCCCTCGGCCCTTGTTATTGCCGGCGGCGTCGGTGCGAACCGTGCCATCCGCCATGCCCTCCAGCGCTCGGCCACCGAAGCCGGCCTGCGGCTCGTCATCCCGCCGCCGGCGCTCTGCACCGATAACGGCGCCATGATCGCCTGGGCCGGCATCGAGCGGCTGCAACGCGGCCTGATCGACGATCTCGACGCGGCGGCCCGCCCCCGCTGGCCGCTGGACGAGAGCCGCGCCAAGCCGGGGGCCCGCGCGTGAAGGGCAACAGCGTTGCCGTCATCGGCGCCGGGGCATTCGGGACAGCACTCGCCATGGCCTTCCGGCAGGCGGGCCGCGACGTCACGCTCTGGGGCCGCGATGCCGAAAGAATGGCCGTACTGGACGTGCAGCGCGATCTCGACACGGTGTTTCCGGGAACCGCCCTGCCGGCGGGGATCCGCGCAACCGCCGATCTGGGCGAGGCGGCCGCTCCGGCGGTGATCGTGATGGCCGTGCCGACCCAGGCGCTGCGGCAGGTCGGCGAGGCACTTGCGCTGGTCCTGCCACAGGGCCGCGCCGTGATCTCCGCCGCAAAGGGCATGGAACAGCGCACCGGCGCCTTCGCGACGGAAATCCTCGCGGAAACGCTCGGCGCACACCGTTTCGGCATCCTCTCCGGCCCGTCTTTCGCGGCGGATATCGCGCGCGGCCTGCCCACCGCGATTTCCCTTGCGATGGCGGAGGCGCCCGATGCCGAGGCCCTGGCGCATTTCCTGTCCTCGCCCGGGCTGCGCCTCTACCACACCACCGATATCCGCGGCGTCGAGATCGGCGGCGCGGCGAAGAACGTTCTGGCGATTGCCGCCGGCATCGTCGCCGGCCTCGACCTCGGCGACAGCGCCCGCGCCGCCATGATCACCCGAGGCTTCGCGGAACTGCAACGCTTCGCCCGGGCATTCGGTGCCCGCCCGGAAACGCTGATGGGCCTTTCGGGCCTCGGCGATCTGGTGCTCACCGCCTCCTCGCCGCAATCGCGCAATTACGGGCTCGGCCTCCTGCTTGGCCAGGGCCGTTCCCCGCGCGAGGCAATCCGAAGCGGCAAACTGGCGGAAGGCGCCTTCACGGCTGCGATTCTTGCCGAATCCGCAACAGCGCGCGGGCTCGAAATGCCGATCGTCGATGCCGTCTCGGCAATTCTCGAGGAGAGGCTTTCCGTGGGCGATGCCGTGCGCCATCTGATGGCGCGTCCGTTGAAGGGAGAATAGACCTTGGCCCATTGGCTGGTGAAATCCGAACCGTTCAAATGGTCCTGGGACCAGCAGGTGGCTGCGGGGGCCAAGGGCACGCATTGGGATGGCGTGCGCAATCATCTCGCCAAGCTCAACATGATGAAGATGAAGCTCGGCGAGGAGGTGTTCTTCTACCATTCGAACGAGGGGCTCGAGATCGTCGGCATCGTCAAGGTGATCCGCGAGGCCTATCCGGACCCGACCGCCGCGCCGGGCGAGCCCTGGGTCTGGGTGGATTTCGCGGCAGTGAAGCCCCTGCCGCGCCCGGTCTCGCTGAAGGAAGTCAAGGCGACGCCATCCCTCGCGGCCATGAGCCTGATCACCTCGATGCGGCTCTCCGTCCAGCCGGTCACGGACGAGGAATGGCGGATCCTCTGCGAGATGGCAGGCCTTTGAGAAGGCTCTACGACCTTCCGCTTTGGTCCAATTGCGGAGGCGCGGCAATCTTCCGCCATGCCGCATCATCGGCTAAGAACAGGTCCAAGCAAGAACAACCCGCGCAAATCGGTGTTTGCTGGGCGCCTTTCGGTTTGGGAGAGTGAAATGTCCGAGAAGATCTATGACGTTCCGTCGAGCTGGCAGTCCCGCGCGTTCTTCAATGACGCCGCCTACCGGGCGAAATACGAAGCCTCCGCGCGCGATCCGGAAGGGTTCTGGCGCGAGGAAGGCAAGCGCCTCGACTGGATGAAGCCCTATACCAAGGTCAAGAACGTCTCCTATGCGCCGGGCAACGTCTCGATCAAGTGGTTCGAGGATGGCGAACTGAACGTCTCGGTCAATTGCATCGACCGCCACCTGGCCAAGCGCGCCGATCAGGTCGCGATCATCTGGGAAGGCGATGATCCGGCCGATTCGAAGCTCATCACTTATGCCGAACTGCACCGCGAGACCTGCCGGATGGCGAATGTCCTGAAGGCGCACGGCGTCAGGAAGGGCGATCGCGTCACGATCTATCTCCCGATGATCCCGGAAGCCGCCTATGCGATGCTGGCCTGCACCCGCATCGGCGCCGTCCACTCGATCGTGTTCGGCGGCTTCTCGCCGGACGCGCTGGCCGGCCGCATCGAGGATTGCGATTCCAAGGTCGTCATCACCGCCGATGAAGGCCTGCGCGGCGGCAAGTCCGTCCCGCTGAAGAAGAATGTCGACGTCGCCGCCAACAAGGTGCATCCGGCGCTCGAGAAGGTCATCGTGGTCAAGCGCACCGGCGGCAATGTCCACATGGAAGCCGGCCGCGACGTCTGGTACCATGAGGAAGCCGCGAAGGTCGCCGATACCTGCGAGCCGGTGGCGATGAATGCGGAAGATCCGCTCTTCATCCTCTACACCTCGGGCTCGACCGGCAAGCCGAAGGGCGTGCTGCACACCACGGGCGGCTACCTCGTCTACGCCTCGATGACGCATCAATACGTCTTCGACTACCACGATGGCGACATCTACTGGTGCACCGCCGATGTGGGCTGGGTGACCGGCCATTCCTACATCGTCTACGGGCCGCTTTCGAACGGCGCGACGACCCTGATGTTCGAGGGCGTGCCGAATTATCCGACGGTGTCGCGCTTCTGGGAAGTCATCGACAAGCACAAGGTCAACATCTTCTACACCGCCCCGACCGCGATCCGCTCGCTGATGGGCGCCGGCGAGGACGCCGTGAAGAAGACCTCGCGCCAGAGCCTGCGCCTGCTCGGCTCGGTCGGCGAGCCGATCAACCCGGAAGCCTGGGAATGGTATTACCATGTCGTGGGTGACGGCCGCTGCCCGATCGTCGACACCTGGTGGCAGACGGAAACCGGTGGCATCCTGATCACGCCTCTGCCGGGCGCCACGAAGCTGAAGCCCGGTTCGGCCACCCGTCCGTTCTTCGGCGTGAAGCCGGAAATCGTGGATGCCGAGGGCAAGGTCCTCGAAGGCGCCTGCGAGGGCAATCTCTGCATCGCCGACAGCTGGCCCGGCCAGATGCGCACGGTCTACGGCGATCACAAGCGCTTCATGGAGACCTATTTCTCCACCTATCCGAACAAGTACTTCACCGGCGATGGCTGCCGCCGCGATGCCGACGGCTATTACTGGATCACCGGCCGCGTCGATGACGTCATCAACGTGTCCGGCCACCGGATGGGTACGGCGGAAGTGGAAAGCGCGCTCGTGGCGCACGAGGCGGTCTCCGAGGCCGCGGTTGTCGGCTATCCGCACGACATCAAGGGTCAGGGCATCTATGCCTATGTGACGCTGATGAACGGTATCCAGCCCAGCGAGGATCTCCGCAAGGCACTGGTCGTCACCGTCCGGAACGAGATCGGCCCGATTGCCACGCCGGACAAGATCCAGTTTGCCCCCGGCCTGCCGAAGACCCGCTCCGGCAAGATCATGCGCCGCATCCTGCGCAAGATCGCCGAGGATGATTTCGGGGCCCTCGGCGATACCTCGACCCTGGCCGATCCGACGGTCGTCGATGATCTGATCGCCAACCGGCAGAACAAGCGGGCCTGATCCGGATTCGTCACCGAGGGGACCGGAAGGCCCCTTCAGCGATAGAGATCACCGCGGCTTGGCGGAACATTGAGCGCGAGGGCATCCCCCTCGCGCTTCTTTTTTGACGCCAGGGTCTGGAACAGGTTCAGCGACCCCCGGGAGAAGGCCAGGCTGACCCCGCCGAGATAGGCCAGCCAGATCCGGGTCCGTTCCGGACCGATCATCGCCTCCGCCTCCGCCCTCCGCGCATGCAGGCGCTGGCACCAGAGCGCCGTCGTCCGGGCATAATGCGGGCGCCAGCCCTCGATATCGTGCACCTCGAATCCATGGGCCTCGAGCTGGGTCGTGGAATGGCCGATATGGTCGACCTCGCCGCCCGGGAAAATGTAGGACGTCATCGCGGAATATTCCGGGCGCATCCGGTGAAAGGCCTTCTCGCTCCGTCGCCCCCGGCGGGTGATCGCATGATGCAGGTAGAGCCCGCCCGGCTTGAGGAGCCGGTTCACGGCGGTGAAATAGGCATCATGCGCCTTGAACCCGACATGCTCGTACATGCCGATCGACGCGATCTTGTCGAACTGCCCCTGCACGGCCTCGTAGGGCTTGAGATCGAGGGTGACACGATCGGCCAGCCCCGCCTCCTCGACGCGCCGGCGCCCTTCCTCGATCTGGGCCGGGGACAAGGTGACGCCGTATCCCCGCACACCATGATGCCGGGCGGCGTGGATCAGCAGTGCCCCCCAGCCGCATCCGATATCGAGCAGCGTGTCGCCGGGCCGGAGCCGCAGCTTCCGGCAGATCATCTCGATCTTGTCCAGCTGGGCGCGTTCGAGATCGTCGTGCCACTCGGCGAAATAGGCGCAGGTATAGACCATCCGTGAGTCGAGGAAGAGCTGGTAGAACTCGTTCGACAGATCGTAGTGGAACGGAATGTCGACCGCGTTTTCCTTCGCTTCGGCACGCACAAGAGGCCGGCCCTGCCCGTCAAAGCCCGCCGCATGCGTGGAGCCCTTGACCCGCAGCAGCCCCAGCGCCGCGCGCGCCAGCCGGAAAAGGCCGATCCGCTTCAGGATCCGGCCGGGCTTTTCGGACGGGCGCAAGGCCGCGAGGTCAAGCACCGTTCCGCCTGACAAATCGATGGCCCCCCGCGCATGGCCACGGAGGATGGTGTCAAGCCGGGGCCGGCGGACAAGGCCCGGCAGGAAACCCGGATCGCGCAAGTGAAGCCGGAGCGAGGCATGGCGCGGCTCGGGCCCCAGCATGACCTCGCTGCCATCCCAGAGCTCGACCGGAATCCCCAGCGGGAAGGCCTCGCCCAGCAGGTTCAGCAGCGCCAGGTTGGCCGCCCGGGCCCGATTGTTGGCATCCGTCACGTCCGATTTCTCCGTCGCCAGCCATTGTTTAGTTCACGTTAACGTTGAGCACGGGTTTCCGGTCGCTGGCAAGAAGCCGGAAAGCATTCGGGAGGCTAGCATTCCGTAACGCGAGGTAAATGGAATGTCCGGTACCCTTCCTTTCGATCGAATCACGTTCAGGCCTCTGGCGCTGGTCTTTGCCTTTCTGGCCGGATCGGTGCTCCCGGCCCAGTCGCGGGAGCTTGTCGTCATGCCAGGGGGGTATGAACCGGGCGCCGTGGTCGTCTCGACGCGCCAGCGCCAGCTGTATTTTGTCCAGGGTGACGGCACCGCCATCCGCTATCGCGTGGCGGTCGGGAAACCCGGCAAGCAATGGTTCGGCACCCGGGTGATCGACGGCAAGCATATCCGCCCGGCCTGGTCGCCGCCAGCCGAGGTACGACGGGACCGTCCGGGCCTGCCCGATGTCATTCCCGGCGGTGCGCCGAACAATCCGATGGGCGCCGCGGCACTCACCATCGCGCCCGGCGAATATGCCATCCATGGCACATCCGCCTCGATGCGCGCCTCGATCGGCTCCTTCGCATCCTATGGCTGCATCCGCATGCTGGACGAGGACATCCTCGACCTGATGCCGCGCGTGCGGGTCGGCGCGCGGATCCACGTCATCCCCTGAGCCTCGGCTCAGAAGTCGCTGGCGATGCCCTTCACTTCCCAGTCCTCGTAGCGGACGGGATCCTTGCCGCCGCGGCCCTTGACCTCGCGGATCCGGGCCAGTTCGGCCTCGCGCGCTTCGAGGGCGGCACGGCGCTCGGCCGCTTCGGCCAGCGCGCGCTGCGCGGCCGGGCTGAGCAGCTTGACGGGGGGCGGGTTTTGGTTTTCCTCGGCCATCTTCATTCCACCTTCGCCCGACATAGCGCCGGGCCGGCCCGATGGCCAGAGGGCAGGGACCGTTCATGCGCATGACCTCGCGCGATCTGCTCGATCGCATCCTGTATCGAGATGCCGATTGTCTGGTCCTGGACAAGCCATCCGGCCTCGCGGTCCATCGCGGGCCGAAAGGCGGCCAGACACTGGACGACTTCCTGCCCGACCTCCGGCTTGACGGCCCGATCCTGCCGCAACTGGCGCATCGCCTTGACCGCGAAACGACCGGCTGCCTCGTGCTGGGGCGCAATGCCGCAGCGCTGCGCCAGTTGGGGCAGGCCTTCGCGCAGGGCCGCGTCACCAAGACCTATCTCGCCCTGGCCTGCGGCATGCCGGCCGAGACCGCCGGCGTGATCGACCTGCCGCTCGCCCGGCGCTCGCATGACCGCCGCTCCTGGTGGATGAAGGTCGACCCTTCCGGGCAGCCTTCCGAAACACGCTGGCGCCGGCTGGCGACGCGCGACGGCCTGTCCTGGCTGGCGCTGCAGCCGGTCACGGGCCGCACGCACCAGCTCCGCGTCCATTGCGCCGCGATGGGCTGGCCGCTGGCCGGCGACAGGGTCTATGGCGGAGACCGCGCGATGGCGGCCAGCCCGTCATTGCTTCTCCATGCCTGGCGCATCCGGCTGCCAAGACCGGGGCACAAGGCACCCCGGCAGAATTCGCCTGCGCTGGACCCGCTTCAGGTGACCGCGCCTCTCCCCGCTTCCATGGCGACCTTCCTCGCCGCTCTGGACTTCGATCAATCGGTACTGGAAACCCTGCCCGATATCCTGTAGCCCGGGCGCCTTGGCGAAAGGACCGACGTGGCTCAATCCGATCGAGAATCTGCCCCGGGCAGCCAGCGCAGGCGCGAACGCCATCCCGGCCTTGCGGTCCGTCTCTGGGCTGCAGGCGCCGTGCGGCGGGCCCTGCGCGAACGGCGGTCGCTCGACGAGGCGCTGCAGCTCTCCGCGCCGAAATCGGCCCTCGGCGATGCCGATCGCAGCCTCGCGCGCGCCATCGCCATGGTCACCTTCCGGCGGTTCGGCACGATCCGGCGGGTGCTGGCCGAACGCCTGAGCCAGGGTGAATGGCCCGATGCCGGCCTCCTGCGCGAGGCCGTCCAGACCGCGGCGGCCCAGATTCTCTTCCTTGACATCCCCGACCACGCCGCCGTCGATGTCGCCATCGAACTCTGCAAGCAGGATCCGCAGGCCCGGCATTTCGCCAAACTGGCCAATGCCGTCCTGCGCCGCGTCGCATCGGAGCGGGACGGCATCCTCGCCAATCCGGTCGAGGGCGAGGACAGCCCCCCCTGGCTGCTGGAACGCTGGCGTCAGGCCTATGGGGCCCCGGCAGCGCTGGCCATTGCCGCCCAGCATGCGCAGCCACCGAGCATCGATCTCACTCTCTTCGCTCCGGGAGCGGCCGAGGCGCTCGACGGCATGGTCGAACCGCTCCCGACCGGTTCGTGGCGGCTCCGGTCGGACCGCCCGGTCACCAGCCTGCCGGGCTTCGCGGAGGGGCATTTCCAGGTGCAGGATGCGGCGAGCGCCATGCCGGTCCGGCTTTTCGGTGACCTCCGGGGCAAGCGAGTGCTCGATCTCTGCGCCGCGCCCGGGGGGAAGACGGCCCAGTTGATCCATGCCGGCGCGGCCGTGACGGCCGTCGAACGCAGCGCCCAACGCGCCGGACGGCTGCGCGAGAATCTTGATCGCCTGAACATGCAGGCGGAGGTCCGGGTCATGGATGCGCTGGCCGTGACGGACGGCCCCTACGATGCCGTCCTGCTCGATGCCCCCTGCTCGGCCACCGGCACCATCCGCCGGCATCCCGAAATCGCCTGGACGAAAACCCTCGCGGATATCCTCGCCCTGGCCACCCAGCAGACGCGGCTTCTGGCCCATGCCGCAAGCCTCGTGCGCCCCGGCGGCCTGCTGGTCTACGCGACCTGCTCGCTGGAACCCGAGGAAGGCGAGCACCAGATCGCCCGCTTCCTCGGCAGCCATGAACAATTTCGCGCCATTCCTGTCGATGGACAGGAATTTGGTCTTGCCTCTGAAGCAATTAACCCTGATGGTTGCTTAAGGCTGCTGCCGTCTGCGATGGCGGGAAGTGGCGGAGTCGATGGGTTTTTTGCCGCAAGGCTGCGTCGTTTGGCATGATGCGTGAACAGGTTCCTGCCGAGACTGACGAGTCCAGCCTGACGGATCCGCCGGAAAACCACGCCGGACCGAGGAAATCCGCTCGGCTTGTCACCCTGCCGCAGCGTCGGCTGGGCTGGCGCCTCGCCTCGGCGCGCAGCTGGTTGGGGCGCCGCCGTTTCCACGCCACGCGCTTCCTCTACGTCCCCCCCCATCTCCATCTCGCCGATCCGAGCATCGCGGGTGATTTCCTGTCGGGGCAGATCGTCCTGGGCGGCCGCACCTTGCTGACCGGGGGCCGCTCGCCATTCGATCTTCCGCCACCGTGCCGGTCCTTCTCGGTTGGCCTGCACGGCTTCGAATGGCTGCGCCATTTCGATGCCAGCGGCGATCCGGAGATCCGGAAGGGGGCGCGGCTGCTGGCGCGTCGGTGGATGGCGAAACGGCAGCAGGCTGCCTGGCCTGCCGCCGAGGATCCCGAGGCCGTACCGCGCCGCCTGATTGCCTGGGTCACCCATTCCGCGCTCCTGACCGACCAGGCCGATTTCAGCGAATACCAGGCGCTGCTGAAGCACCTGCAGCGGGATGCAGCCATGGCGCGCGTGCTGGCGACACAACGTCAGATCGGCATGCTGGCTCTCGAGGCAGCCATCGCCCTGCTGTTTCATGCCCTCGCGCTTGACCGGCCGGCCTCGGCCCTGCGGCAGGCGGAAATGCTGTTCCAGGACAATCTGGAGCAAGGTCTCGCCCGGGACGGCGGGCCGCTCGACCGCAATCCCGCCACGGCCGTGCGGCTGGCGGCGAACCTCATCCCGCTGCTGGCGCTCTACCGGGCACGCCATTCCGGCCCGCCCGAGATGCTGGGCCCGAATCTTCTGCGGCTCATCAGCTTCATCCGGATGATGCAGCAGCCCGATGGCGGCCTCGCCTTGTTCAACGGCGGCGGACTTGCCGTCCGCGATCTGGTTTCGCAGGTCACGCGCTTCGGATCCGGGCGCGTCCCGCGGCTGGATTCCGCAACCGAAAGCGGGTTCGAGCGGCTTGAGGACGAGAACGGCATCGTCATCGCCGATACCGGGCGGCAGCCCCCGCCGGGCTTCGACGAGAATGCGACGGCGAGCGCCCTTTCCTTCGAGTTCTCCACCAAGGCCGACAAGCTGATCGTCAATTGCGGCATGCCCGCCTGGGCCGAAGGCGAGGTCGCGCGGTCCTTCCGGGTCGGCGCGGCCCATTCCACGCTCCTGATCGACGACCAGTCCTTCGTCAGCCTCGCGCCGCAGACCTCCCTTCTCGAAGGACGCGCCTACGGGCTGACCTCTGCCGGACAGGCCGGGCCGGTCGAGCGGGTGGTGACGCCGGGCATGCAATATCTCGTGCTGCGCCATGACGGGCTGGCGGACAGTCTCGGCTACCGGGTCGAACGGCACCTGACCCTGCTTGGCGGCGGTGGGCTCCAGGGCCTCGACCGCATCATCCAGACCGATGGCCGCGGCCAGAACCGCCGGATCACCCTGGCCTTCCACCTCCATCCACGGATCCTGCCCGTCATGCTCTCGCGCCAGGACGGCGTGATGCTGAGGCTGCCCCACCAGCAGCCGGGGCGGGATCTCTGGCTGTTCGAGGCACCAGGCCTACCGCTGCATCTCGAGGAAAGCCGCTGCTACGACCAGGAAATCCTCAATCCGAAGACCGAGGCGATCATCCTCGATGTCCCGATCTCGGGTTCCCTCGATCTTCACTGGCGCCTCGTGCCGTATCAGGGCTAGCGGATCGGTTGCCGGCACAGTTTTTCGGCAATCGGCATGGTGCGGTGCAAACGCATGTGCTATCGCGCGCGGACCATTGTCCGGAGCCGTTCCCCATGACCAACAAGACCCGCCCCCTCCAGCGCGCCCTGCTTTCGGTATTCGACAAGACCGGACTTGTCGAACTCGCCCGGGCGCTGAAGGCGCGCGATGTCACGCTGATCTCCACGGGCGGCTCCCGCGCTGCGCTTCTGGCAGAGGGGATCGAGGTCCTCGACATTTCCGAGGTGACAGGCTTTCCGGAAATGATGGATGGCCGGGTGAAGACCCTGCACCCCAAGGTCCATGGCGGACTGCTGGCCATGCGCGGCAACCCGGAACACGAGGCGGCCCTGCTGGCCCACGGCATCGCCCCGATCGACCTGCTGGTCGGCAATCTCTATCCCTTCCGCGAAACCCTCGCGCGCGGTGCCGATTTCGAGACCATCATCGAGAATATCGATATCGGCGGGCCGGCCATGATCCGCTCCTCGGCCAAGAACCATGACGGCGTCTGCGTCGTCGTCGACCCGAAGGATTACGGGGCGCTGCTGGCCGAACTCGACACCTATGGCGGGGAAACGCGCGGCAGCTTCCGCCGGGCCCTCGCCGCCAAGGCCTTCGCCCATACCGCCGCCTATGACCGGGCCATCGCCGAATGGTTCGCGGGCGAGACGCGGGACGGTCCGCAACTGGCCCGGGAGGTCGATACCGCCGCAACCGAGCTTCGCTATGGCGAGAACCCGCACCAGAAGGCCTGGCTCGTGCTCAAGCCGCAGCAGGCGCGGCCCGGTGTCGCCACCGCGCGGCAGGTGCAGGGCAAGGCCCTGTCCTACAACAACCTCAACGATGCCGATGCGGCTTTCGAATGCGTTGCCGAGTTCGATCCGGCCCGTACGGCCGCCGTCGCCATCATCAAGCACGCGAATCCCTGCGGCGTTGCCGAAGGCGCGAGCCTCGAGGAGGCCTACCGCCGCGCGCTGGCCTGTGATCCGGTCTCGGCCTTCGGCGGGATCGTCGCGACCAACCGCGCCCTCGATGCGGAATCGGCCCGGGCCATCACCGAGATCTTCACGGAAGTGATCATCGCGCCCGAGGCCAGCGACGAGGCCATCGCCATCGTCGCCGCCAAGAAGAACCTGCGGCTCCTGCTGACAAAGGGCCTGCCTGATCCGCGGGCCGACGACATCGTCCTGCGTTCGATCGCCGGCGGCCGCCTCGTCCAGACGCGGGACAATGCCGTGGTCGACGATATGGAATTGCGGGTCGTGACGAACCGCCAGCCGACCGAGGCCGAGCTTTCGGACCTCCGCTTCGCCTATCGCGTGGTCAAGCACGTGAAGTCGAACGCCATCGTCTATGCCAAAGGCGGGGCCACGGTCGGCATCGGGGCTGGCCAGATGAGCCGGGTGGATTCGGCGCGGATCGCGGCGTGGAAGGCCGGCGAGGCCGCGCGGGCGCTCGGCAGCGACACGCCGCTGACCATCGGCTCCGTCGCAGCCTCGGATGCGTTCTTCCCCTTTGCCGACGGGCTCGAGGCATTGGTTGCCGCCGGCGCCACCGCCGTGATCCAGCCGGGTGGCTCGATGCGCGACAACGAGGTGATCGAGGCGGCCAACAAGGCCGGTCTCGCGATGGTCTTTACCGGCACGCGGCATTTCCGGCATTGAACCCCTCCGGAGCCGGGTGCCGGATCCGGATGGCAACGAAAAGGGCGCCTTTCGGCGCCCTTTCTGTTTCAGCCGGTCCTGTCAGGGTCATTCCCGGACAAGATCGCCCAGCAGCCCGCCGAGCACGGTCAGCTTGGCCTGGTTGAGCGGGCCGGTCACCAGCCCCTGGATCGTCGCGAGCGTACGCTCGAGCAATTCGCCCTTGGCACTGGCCCAGAGCGCCACGCCCTTTTCGCCGGGGCCATGCTTGGCGATGGCCTCGACGGCGATCTTGCGCGAGGCCTCCTCGATGGCCGACAGGGCGCGATCCAGCGCCAGGCGCTCGTAGGGATCGGTCGTCTGGACCGCCTGCGCGCCGCTCCGCATGCCGGTCAGGTCGAGCCGGTCCGCCAGCGCGAAGATCGTCCGGGCAGCCGAGACCACATCCACGCCCGTCCGCTCCGCAATCAGCGTGGCGTCGAGGGCCGCCGCAGCAACCGGAATATCGACGATCCGGCTCGCCAGTGCCGCCGGTACGCCATCGGCGGCGAGGGCGGCGAGGGCCTGCTCGCGATGGGCCTTCGTGGAATCGGACAGGAGCGCATCGCGCTTCTTTTCCACTTCGAGCACGCCCTTGCGGAAGCGGGCCACGAGGGCCGCAAGACCGGGGGTGAAGTCGACATTGCGGAGGAACCACAGCATCCGCTCGGTGGCATGCTGCTGCGCCGCCGCGTAGAGGCCCAGCTGCACCGCACCGCCGATCTTCGTGTCGAGGGCATCGATGGCGAGGTTCACCTCGAGAATGCCGAACACGTCACGCGCCAGAGCATAGGCCCGCGCGATATCCGGCACGGGTCGACCGGTCCGCGCGGCCAGCCGCGTCACGATTGCCGGCCCGCCGCGGTTGACGACGGCGTTGGAGAGCTGCGTCGCCACGATCTCCCGGCGCAGTCGATGGCTCTCGATCGCATCGGGGAAGCGCTCCTGTACCTCCTTGGGGAAATACCGCCGCGCTTCCTCGACGAGATACGAATCGTCCGGGACATTCGAGGCCAGAAGCTGGTCGTAAAGGGCCAGTTTGGCATAGGCGAGCAGCACCGCCAGCTCTGGCCGGGTCAACCCCTCGTTCCGGGCGGAGCGCGCATCGATTTCCGCATCGCTGGGCAGGAACTCCACCTTCCGGTCAAGTCTCCCCTCGGCTTCCAGCGCCCGCATCAGGTCGACCAGCTCGGCATTCGCCGCGGCACCGAGCCTCTGCGTCAGCGAGAGCGCGAGGGATTGCAGGTAGTTGTTGCGGAGGACCAGCCGGGCCACTTCGTCGGTCATCGAGGCGAGCAGGACATTGCGCGCCTCCCGGTCGAGCCGGCCATCCGCTTCGGGCTTCGAGAGGGCGATCTTCAGATTGACCTCGACATCCGAGGAATTCACCCCGGCCGAATTGTCGATCGCATCGGTGTTGATCTGCACGCCGCGACGGGCCGCCTCGATCCGGGCAAGCTGGGTCATGCCGAGATTCGCGCCCTCCCCGATGACCCGCGCCCCGAGTTCCGCCGCCGTGATCCGGATCGTGTCATTGGCGCGGTCGCCGGCATCGGCATCGGTCTCGGCGCTGGCCCGGATATAGGTGCCGATCCCGCCGAACCAGAGCAGGTCGACCCGGGCCTTCAGGATGGCCGTCATCACCGCCTGCGGGGTGGCATCGACACCGTCGAGGCCCAGCAGGTTCCGGATTTCCGGTGTCAGCGGGATCTTCTTCAGCGAGCGCGAGAAAACCCCGCCCCCCTTCGAGATCAGCTTCGGATCATAATCCTGCCAACTCGAGCGCGGCTTGTCGAAAAGCCGCTGCCGCTCGGCAAACCCCTTCGCGGCATCCGGATCGGGATCGATGAAGATGTCGCGATGGTCGAAGGCCGCGACAAGGCGGATCTGCGGCGAGAGCAGCATGCCGTTGCCGAACACGTCGCCGGACATGTCGCCCACGCCGGCCACCGTGAACGGCATGGTCTGGATATCGATGTCGATCTCGCGGAAATGGCGTTTAACGGCTTCCCAGCCGCCGCGCGCGGTAATGCCCATCTTCTTGTGGTCGTAGCCGGCCGAGCCGCCCGAGGCGAAGGCATCGGAGAGCCAGTGCCCGCGCGCCTCCGAAATGGCATTCGCCGTATCCGAGAACGTGGCCGTGCCCTTGTCTGCCGCCACAACGAGATAGGGATCGTCGCCGTCATACCGGATCGTGCGGGCCGGGGGCACGATCGTGTCGCCCCGGATCGTGTCGGTGAGGTCGAGAAGGGCCGAAACGAAGGTCTTGTACGAGGCCGTTCCCTCCGCGAACCAGGCATCGCGGTCGGATGCCGGCGGGAGGTTCTTCGGCACGAAACCGCCCTTGGCCCCGACGGGAACGATGACGGCGTTCTTGACCTGCTGGGCCTTGACGAGGCCGAGGATCTCGGTGCGGAAATCCATCGGGCGGTCGGACCAGCGCAGGCCGCCGCGCGCCACCTTGCCGAAACGCAGATGCAGCCCCTCGACCTGCGGCGAGGCCACGAAGATCTCGTAGAGCGGGCGTGGCAGGGGCAGGCTCTCGATCTGGTCGCAGGCAAATTTGAAGGCGATGGTCGGCCGGCCTTCCTGATAGGCGTTGGTCCGCAAGGTCGCCTGGATCAGGTTGAGCATCCGCCGGAAGATCCGGTCATCGTCGAGACTGGTGATCTTGTCGACCTCCGAAAGGAGCGCGGATTGCATCGCCTCGACCAGGCGGGAGCGATCCTGCGGCTTTTCCTTGAGGTCGGGGTCGAAACGCAGCGCGAAGAGCCGCGCCAGGCTCTGCGTTGCAGCGGGATAGCGGGCCAGCGCATCCGCGATATAGATCTGGCCATAGGGAACGCCGATCTGCCGGAGATAGCGGGCATAGGACCGCAGGATGTCCGCCTCGCGCGGCGTCAGCCCCGCTTCGGTGACCAGCACATTGTACCGGTCGGATTCCAGCGTGCCCGCGAAGATGCCGAACAGGGTCGCCTCGAGATTGGCCTCGAGCCGCGGAAGATCGATCGATCCACCGCGCGCCCGCTCCAGCGTCATGTCGTGAAGCCAGTGCGTGGCGCCGTCTTCGGGCACGACCCGGTAGGTCCGCTCGTTGATCACCGTGAATCCGAGATTCTCGAGGATCGGCACCCGCTTCGACAGCGGGATCGGGCTGCCATGCGAATACACCTTGAGATTGGCGCGCGACTCCGGCTCGCCGCTGCGGCGGAGGAAATTGAAGGCGAAAGGCAGCGCCGGCGAGAGCCGCTCCAGCATGCCGATATCGGCGATCGCCTCGCTGGCGCTGAAGGCCTCGCGATAGGCCGCATTGAACGCCCCGGTCCAGATCCGGCCCCAGGCGCCGGCCTTGCCGTCCGGCGCTTCACGGGCCAGAGCGTCCCGGAAATCATCCGCCCAGGTCCGGACGATGGCGAGGATTCCGGCTTCGAGAGTCTCGCGGTCGATGACCGGCGTTTTGCCCTCGAAACGGCCGATGATGTAATGCGTGCGCGAGAGCGGCCCCTCGGGATAGGCCGGATAGGCGGCCGAGACGCGGCCTTCATAGATCCGCGCGAGGAATTCGCCGATTCTCAGGCGCACCTGGGTGTCGTAGCGGTCCTTCGGCACATAGACCATGACGGAGACGAAACGATCGAAACGGTCGACGCGCGCAAGCGCCCGGAGGCGCGGTCGCTCCGACAGGGCGAGCACGTCGAGCGTGAAGCGGAACAACGTATCGAGATCGACCTGGAACAGCTCGTCGCGCGGGTAGCTTTCGAGCACGTTGATCAACGCCTTGCCCGAATGGCCGGCATGGTCGAAACCGGCCCGCTCGATCACGCGTGCAACCTTGTGGCGCAGATAGGGAATTGTCCGGGCCGAACCGGTATAGGCCGTCGAGGTGAAAAGCCCGACAACGCGCAGCTCGCCTTCCAGCTCGCCGGTGGCATTCAGGATCTTCACGCCGACATAGTCGAGATAGACCCGGCGATGGATGCGCGATTTCACATTGGCCTTGGCCACGAAAAGCGGCGTCGGCTCCTTGAGGAAGGTCCGGATCTCGGGGGTCATCACCACGAGCTCCCGCCCGCGCCGCAGGACCTTCACATCCGGGTCGCGCAGGATACCGAGACCTTCCGTCGGGATCGGGTCCGACGAGATATCCGGGTCCGAAAACCGGTATTCGCGCACGCCCAGCAGGGTGAAGTTCTCGGCCAGCAGCCAGTCGAGGAACTGGACAGCCTCGGCAATCTCGTCGGCCGGCAGCAGCGGCGGCGTTGCCCGGTAGCGCGTGGCGATCTCGGCGATCCGCGTCCGCATCGGGATCCAGTCCGTCACCGCGGCGCGGATTTCCGCGAAGATTACGGCCAGGCTGTCGGCCAGCGCCTGGCGCTCGGCGGCATCCAGCACAAGGCCCAGATGGATATGGAGCAGGCTCTCGCGCTGCACGGGCGCAAGTTCCCGGCCGGAGGAGGGCCCGATCAGCCGGGCGAGGTTCCCGTCGGGCTTGCGTTCGACCGCGAGTACCGGATGCGCCACGAGGGCGAGCGGGTAGCCGCGCTCGGTCAGGTCGGCGAGCGTCGAATCCAGCAGGAACGGCATATCGTCATTGACGACCTCGATCAGCGTGCCGGCGCCGGCGGGGAGATCGAGCGACTCGACCCGGATCGAGGCTTGGCCAACTTGCCGATGCGCCAGGAAGGCCCGGGTGCCGGCGGCGAGGGACTCGCGGACCTCCTGCGACAGGGGGGCGAGATCCTCGGCATCAACCCGCGCAAAAATCAGGGCGGCAAGATCCTTGGACGCAGGCAAGGCGCCGGACGCGGGAATCGCCGGCTTGGAAGCAGAAGACATGGGAAGGGGCTCCGCTGGGGGCAGGGGAAGGCGCAACGATCCTTGCGGACTTGCGGGTAGACTCTCGGGCGATCATTCTGATTGTGATGGTGTTGGCCGGAGCTGGACTACGCCCTTCGTCTAATGCGCCCGGCGGCTTTGGGAGGCAAGCGTGCAAGACATGAAAAATACAAAAAAAGTCGACAACCGGCACAAAAATCCGTCGGAAGTGACCGCTTTGGACCTGAAACAGGCCGAACTGAGCCCTCAGATGGCCGGATATTTCGAAAAATGCATCGAAAAGCTCGGATTCGTTCCGAACGTTCTTCTGGCCTATGCGCATGCCATGCCGAAGCTTGAATCCTTTGTCGGCCTCTACAACGAGCTGATGCTGGCACCGTCGGGACTGACCAAGCTGGAACGCGAGATGGTCGCCGTGGCCGTCTCCGCCGAGAACCGGTGCTGGTACTGCCTCGTCGCGCATGGTGCAGCGGTCCGCCAGCTCTCCGGACGCCCGGAGCTGGGTGAGGCGATCGCCTTCAATTACCGGGTGGCGGAGATCACGCCGCGGCAGCGGGCGATGCTGGATTTCGCGGTGAAGATGTGCCGGGCCTCGGCCGAGATCGGCGAGCCGGACAGGCAGGCCCTGCGGGATCACGGCCTCACCGATGCGGACATCTGGGATCTCGCCGCGACAGCGTCCTTCTACGCGATGTCGAACCGGATGGCTTCGGCGACAGGCATGCAGCCCAACCCCGACTATCACGGGCAGGCCAGGCAGGGCACCTGATCAGGGAGAAGGAAGGGCTTTCGCCAAAAAGAAAGGCGGCTCGCGCGGGGGGCTCGAGCCGCCATGCCAGCTTGGGCGCAACCTTTCGGTCAGGGTCGGGAGCAGGGGGGCTGGGGGGCGTAGGGTCCTGCTCGGGACTGCGCTTTGGCATTGATGTCAGTTTTCCCGGTCGTTGGGGCTGCCCCATGGTGGAAATCGGGCCAAAATGTGAAATCCATCACCAGCGCGTGAGCGAAGAGCCGGTGGAGGACAGGCCTTTTCCGGCAATAAGCCGGCTTGCCAGCCGCGGCGGTTTCTTCAAGACTGGGATTCGGGAGTCCGGAATGAACCAGACGGAAATGCGCAGGCCCGCCAGCGACGCGACGGTCGTACCCTTCACGCCGCCGCGGATACCCGAAATGGTCCGCTTTGACCGGAAGGAACTTTCGGCCATCCTGATGGTCTATGGACGGCATGTCGGCACCGGCGAGTGGCGCGATTACGCCATCATGTTCGGCCGGGAGCGGGCTATCTTCGCCATCCTGCGCCGGACGGGCGAGGCCCCGCTCTACCGGATCGAGAAGGACCCGAAACGGGCAGAGAAGCAGGGTGCCTATTGCGTCATCGCGCAGGGCGGCCGTGTCCTCAAGCGTGGTCACGACCTCGAGCGTGTCCTGCGCGTCCTTGAAAAGCCCGCACGCCTCGTCGGCGAATAGGCACAAAAAAGCCCCGGTTTCCCGGGGCTTCCGCAATCCGTCGAAGGACTGGCTTATTCCTCGTTCCGCACGCCCATGAGCTGCATGAGCATCTGGAACATGTTGATGAAGTTCAGGTACAGCGTCAGCGCGCCCATCAGCGACCACTTCTGCATGAGCGTCTCGTCACCGGCGACGACGTCATACTCTTCCTTCAGCCGCTGCGTATCCCAGGCGGTCAGGCCAGCGAAGACCAGGACGCCGATCACATTGATGGCGAACTGGAGCGCGGACGACTTCATGAAGATGTTGACGATGCCGGCGATGATCAGCCCGAAAAGGCCCATCAGCATGAACTTGCCCATGCCGGACAGGTCCTTCTTGGTGGTGTAGCCGAACAGCGACAGGGCGCCGAACGAAGCCGCGGTGATGAAGAACACCTGGCCGATCGAGCCGAGCTTGTAGATCACGAAGATCGACGACAGCGACAGGCCCATCACCGCCGAGAAGGCGTAGAAGGTGCCGAGCAGCGCGGTGTAGCTCATGCGCTCCCAGCGGAACGAGAGCAGGAACACGAACGCCAGCGGCGCGAGCATGATCACCCACTTCAGCGGGCTGGCCCAGATGGCGGCACCGAACGGCGTCAGCAGCTGGCCGAACGCGCGGCCCGCAGCACCGGCCGGATTTGTGGTGGTGCCGAGCATGAACGCGCCGATCGCGACAAGGCCGGAAATGGCCAGCGCAATCGACATGTGGTTGTAGATGCCAAGCATATAGGAGCGCAGGCCCTGATCATATTGGGCAGCGCTCATGGAACGGCCCATGCCCGTGGCATAAGGGGCATAAGCGTTGCGATCGTAATCGGCCATCGAACCCTCTTGAGTGCAGACCGGCACACCGGCCGGCGACAAACGGTACCTCGCGACATGCGAAGCTGCATTGAATATGGCAAGCTTCCCGGAATTTCTCAAGGGGTTTCATGTTGAAACGAGCAAAGCGGTGTCGCAGGGCAGCCTAGGCGGCCCTGCTTCAAGAAGTTTGTCAGAAAAACGGCAATGATAACCTGAACCAAACCTTAGGCATGTCGCAAGTATGGCGCAGGTTTTTGTCCAAGAAGATGCCAGGTTCCGATCAGACCCAAAATAATCGTGACAACGAATGCAGAAATCGCAATCGAGACGATTGTCATCCAGGGAACCATGAAATCGAGCCGCATGATCTCGACAACCACGAAGCGGGCACCGATTGCTCCGCATAACAGGCCGAAAACAGCCGCGATCGCGCCAAGGGCTGCGTATTCGACCAGCAGCGCTTTCAGCAGCGTCGAGCGTGTCGCACCCAGCGTCTTGAGGATGACACCCTCCTGCTGGCGGGTGCGGGCGGTGGCGGCAAGCGCGCCGGCGAGCACGAGAATGCTGGCCACGAGAGCGATTCCCGACGAGGCCCGGATGGCCAGCGCGAGCTGCGAGACAATCTGCTCGACGGCATTGATCGCATCCCGGACCCGCACCGACGAGATGGCCGGGAAGTTCTGGGCCACCTTCCGGGTCAGGTCGATTTCCGCCTTCGGATCGGCGCCCTGCGCCGGCGTCAATGTCGAGAGGAAGGTATAGGGCGCCCCCTGGAATGTGTTCGGGGAGAAGACGAGGATGAAGTTGATTCCCAGCCTCTGCCAGCGGATCTCCCTCAGATTCGCGATTTCCGCCGTGATCCGTCGTCCCAGCACATTGACGGTGATCCGGTCCCCGACCTTGAGCCCGAGGCCCTCTGCGACATCACGGCCGAACGAGACGAGCGGCGGACCGCGATAATCCTCGGGCCACCAGCTGCCCGAGACGATGGTCGAACCTTCCGGCGGCTTGGCCGAATAGGTGATGCCCCGGTCGCCATCGAGCACCCAGGAGACGCGTTCGGCAGCCTTGAACTCGGAGGACGGCGTCCCGTTGATCTCGACGATGCGGCCCCGCAGTTGCGGCACGCGCTCGATCGTCGCCCCGGGCTGCTCCTTCGCGAGGAAATCGGCGAAGCGGTTCATGTCCCGGGCGGGAATGTCGATGAAGAAGAAGGACGGCGAGCTTCCCGGCAGGGTGGACCGGAACTGCCGGCCGAGATTGATGTCGATCAGCGTCAGCGCAACCAGCAGCGTCAGGCCGAGGCCCAATGACAGCAGCACGGAAGGTGTCAGGCTGCCGGGCCGGTGCAGGTTGGCGAGCGCCATCCGGAGGATCGGATTTCTCGGTCGCGGGGCCATGCGCGCCAGCCGCATCACCAGCCAGGCGATGATCCGGAGCATGATGATGGAGGCAACGGCGGCAACGAGATAGATCGTTGCGATCCGTCGCTCGGAAGCGAAGAGGATGGCCAGCGCGCCAAATCCCGTCGTGGCGGCCGTCAGCAGCGCCAGATCGACAAGGCTGGGCCGGAACCGTGCGATCCCTAGGGAATCCCGGAACAGCGCCGAGGCCGCAACGGCCTTGCCCCGCGCCAGCGGCAGGATCGAGAAGGTCAGCGCGGCCACCAGCCCGTAGGCCAGGCCGAGCAGCAATTCCTCGCCATAGACACCCGGCGCGAGCGGATAGGGCAGCAGATGGCCGAAGCCGAGAATCGCGAGGGTCGGCAAGGCCGTGCCGATGACCAGCCCGAGAAGTGTGCCGATCAGCGCGAAGGCCATGACCTGTGCCAGCGAGGACAGGAACACGAAGGCGCGGGTAGCGCCGAGGCTCTTCAGCGTGGCGATCCGCATCACCTGCCGGGCGGCAAAGGCCCGCGCGGCATTGGCGACGCCGACGCCGCCGATCAGCAGGGCCGTCAGTCCGACAAGGGTCAGGAACTGGGTGAATCGATCAACCTGCCGCTGCAATTGCGGCGAAGCCCTCAGCCGGGTCGCGACCTGCCAGCCGGCATCCGGCACGGCGGCAGCAATGCCGTCGACGGCCTCCTGCAACTGGGCTTCGCTGGAGGTGGGTCCGAGATCGAGGCGGTAAGAAAAGCGGGTCAGGGAACCGGGCTGGATCAGGCCGGTGCTCTCCAGGGCGGTCCGGCTCATGATGACGCGGGGGCCGAAGCCAAGGCCGCCGGAAAGCTTGTCCGGCTCGCTGGTCAGCAGGGCAGCGATGCGGAAGGTCTGGGTGCCCAGACGGACCCGGTCACCGAGCGCGATGTTCAGACGTCCTGTCAGGACCGGATCGGCAACCAGTCCCGGCAGACCGGCAGCGTCGGGAGCGAGCAACGCGTCCAAAGCCCGGTTTTCCGGACCGTTCGGCCCGGCGAGCTGGAGCTGCCCGGCGAGAGGATAGGCACCGTCGACCGCCTTGATCTCGACCAGCGCGCTTTCGCCGGCGTCGCTGACGGCCATGGCGCGGGACTGGGCCAGTTCGGCCACCCGGCCGAACCGGGCGATCGCAGCCTTTTCGGCCGGCGTCGCCTCCCGCTGGATCAGCGTGAAGGCCGCATCGGCCCCGAGGATGACGCGGCCTTCCCGCGACAACCCTTCATTGAGGGCGCGTGACAGGGAGACAACCGCAACGATGGCACCCACCCCGAGCGCGATACACGCGATCAGGATGCCGAAATGGCGGAGGGAATGCGGGATTTCACGCGCGACGAGGCGCAGGATCAGGCGAGCCGAGCCGGACATGATCACTCTGCCGCCGCCGGCGCGCGTTCCTCGACGATCTTGCCCGCCTTGAGCCGGACGATCCGGTCACAGCGTTCGGCAAGGCCGAGATCATGCGTCACGAGGAGGAGCGTCGTGCCCCTGTCGCGCTTGAGCGAAAAGAGCAGGTCGACGATTTCTCGGCCTGTCCCCTCGTCGAGATTGCCGGTCGGTTCGTCGGCGACAAGGATGGCCGGGCGTGGCGCCAGGGCGCGCGCCAGGGCCACGCGCTGCTGTTCGCCGCCCGAGAGCTGGCCGGGATAATGGTCGAGGCGCTGCCCCAGCCCGACCGAGGCCAGTTCGGCGGCCGCCTTGTCGAAGGCCTCGCGGTCGCCGGCCAGTTCCAGCGGCACGGCAACATTCTCGAGCGCGGTCATGGTCGGGATCAGGTGGAAGGCCTGGAAGACGATACCGATCCGCCGGCCGCGGAACTGCGCCAGACGGTCCTCGCTGAGCCGGGTGATCTCCTCGCCGGCGATCGTGACGCTGCCGGAATCCGGTCGCTCGAGCCCGGCCGCCGTCATCAGCAGCGTCGACTTGCCGGAGCCCGACGGGCCAACCAGCCCGATGGCCTCGCCCTGCGCCACGGAGAGCGACACGCCGCGCAGGATGTGCACGCGCGACGCGCCCTCGCCCAGGCTGAGATCCACGTCGCGCATGGCGATCGCCGAGGGCGGGGTGACGCGAGGAAGCGCGTCGGGCTTGTCCTGGAGGAGGGGAGACAACATCTTGAACGGGTCCGCCTGCGAGGGAAGTTGCGACCAATGTGGGAAGGAACATGGCTTTTGTCAGGAGATACGCAGTGAGAATGGCGTTCGGTTCTCTTTCCGGGTTGTGGCGTGCGGGTTTGCTCGCGGTCGGTCTTGCCTTCGGCGTCTCGGCGCTGCCGTCGGAAGCCGCAGCGCGCACCCTGCGCCTTGTGGCCTTTGGCGACAGCCTTTCCGCCGGCTACCAGCTGGCCCAGAAGGATGCGTTTCCCGCCGTGCTGGAAACGGCCCTGAAGGCGCGCGGTCACAATGTGGTGATCGAGAATGCGAGCGTCTCGGGCGATACGGCCAGCGGCGGGCTCGAACGCCTCGACTGGGGCGTGGCGGAGGATACCGATCTCGTCATCCTCGAACTCGGCGCCAACGATGCCCTCCGGGGCATCGATCCGCGCATCACCGAACAGGCGCTGGACGAGATCATCACGAAGCTGCGGTCGCGGAATATCCAGGTCCTCCTTGCAGGCATGATGGCGCCCCGGAACAACGGCCCGGATTATGTGGCCGCGTTTGACGCGATCTATCCGCGCCTTGCCGCCCGGCACGGCATCCCGCTCTATCCCTTTTTCCTCGACGGCGTGCAGGGCCGGGCCGATCTCAACCTCGCCGATGGCATCCATCCCAATCCGGCCGGTGTGCGCGCCATCGTCGAGCGCATCCTGCCCGTGGTCGAGCAGACACTCGCAGCTCTGCCGGCGCGCTGATTCTTCATGCTCCGGATGGCAAGTGGCTTGCCAAGCGCATCCCGCTTCTCTACCGGCAGGGAAAACAGCCGGGGGAGACTGACATGGCACGCCTTGAACTCTGGAAGGATCCGTGGCCGCTCGATGTGAAGCAATGCCCGTGTGACGTGCATTTCACATCCTATCTCAGGGAGAAGGGCCTCACCGGGCAGACGATCTTCCATTTCGGCACCGGGGATCACCACCATGTCGGGCTCCAGGCCCCGGCCAGCGACCATGCGGTGATCGGCATCACCGCCACCGAGCCGGAATACCGCTCCTATATCCGGCTGGTGACCGAGAACCCGCATCTCGGCAAGTACTACAAGGTGCTGTTCAGCGACATCTACCAGATCAACGCCCGGCTCCTGCCGGAATTCGATATCGTGACGCTGTTCCACCTCTGCGAGTTCTGGTCGGAGAACAATGCGGAATTCGCCGCGCTCGATGATCGCGGCGTGCTTGATGCGATGACCGCGCTCGTCCGGCCGGGCGGGCTCGTGCTCTTCTACACCGGTTCCTTCGCCTATGACGCCGCCGCGCGGCTGATCCCGGACTGGGCCGCGAGGACGGGCTTCAAGGAAGAACCCGGCTACGAAACCCTCCGGATTTTCCGCAAGCCAAAGGCATGATTTCGCTGGCGAAATAAAGACCCACGGGACGAGCGTCCCGAAGGGGCTTTTCTTTGCGGAAATCGTGTTACCGTGACCTCGGATGCGTGATTCGAGGGGGAACGGTCATGCCTCGTCTCTTTGTCGGTCTCGAGTTGCCGGAAGATGTTGCGTCCCTGTTGTCGGGGCTCCGCTGGGGGCTTCCGGGCGCCCGATGGGTTGACCCCTCGGATTATCACCTCACCCTCCGTTTCATCGGCGATATCGACCGGCGCTGTGCCCGCGACATCGAGGACGAACTGGCCGAGATCGGCCGGGAATCCGTGCCCGTCGCCCTGACGGGCCTTGGCGTGTTCGGCGGGGACAAACCTCACACGCTCTATGCGAGCGTTGCACCGAACCGGGCCCTGATCGAGCTTCAGGCCGAGAGCGAGCGCTGCCTGCGGCGCCTCGGCCTCAAGCCGGAACCGCGCAAGTTCACGCCGCATGTCACGCTTGCGCGCCTCCGGGCGGCCTCGGTGCTGGATGTCGCGGATTACCTGGCTTCGCATGCGCCCTTCCCGCCCTGCCGTTTCACCGCCGAGCATTTTTCGCTCTTCTCGGCCCGTGAAACCTTCGGCGGCGGGCCCTATATCGTCGAGGCGGCCTACCCGCTTCAGTAGGGACGGGCCGGCAGCCGAGACGGAGCGTGTGCGATGGCCCGAACCCTGACCGATGCCGAGCGCGAGAGCGCCCTCGCCGGACTGGCCTCCTGGCAGCTCGAGGAGAGCGGCAAGGCCATCCTCCGGATCTATCGCTTCCCCGGGTTCCGCGCCGCCTTCGGCTTCATGGCGGAAGCGGCGATCGAGGCCGAGAAGCTCGATCACCATCCCGAATGGTCCAATGTCTATCGCGAGGTGAAGGTCCGCCTCACCACGCATGATGCCGGCGGCCTGACCGAACTCGATCTGGAACTGGCCCGGCAGATGGAGGCCATCGCCGCCGGTCGCCTCGCCCCCTGAGGCGGGCTCATTTCGGCGCGAGGCGGATCGTCCCGTCGAGGCGGATCGCGGTCCCGTTGAGATAGTCGTTCCGGCAGATGCTCTCGACGAGGCTGGCATATTCGGCCGGATTGCCGAGCCGCTGCGGGAATGGAACCTGCTGCGCCAGCGACTTGCGATATTCCTCGGAAATCTGGTCGAACATCGGCGTGTGGAAGATGCCCGGCATGATCGACATGACGCGGATGCCATGCGAGGCGAGATCGCGCGCGATGGGCAGGGTCATGCCCGCCACGCCGCCCTTGGAGGCGGAATAGGCCGCCTGGCCGATCTGCCCGTCCTCCGCAGCCACCGAGGCGGTGTTGACGATGACGCCGCGCGCACCATCGGCATCGAGCGGATCGAGCGCCGCCATGGCCACTGCGGACTGGGCGATCATCCGGAAGGTACCGATCAGGTTGATGGAGATCACCTTGGTGAAGCTGCCGAGATCATGCGCGAGAAGGGCGCCCGTCTCGCGATCCTTGCTCACGGTCCGGCGCCCGGCGACGATCCCGGCGCAATTCACGAGGATGCGCTCGACACCATGACGGCCACGGACCTTGGCAAGCGCCTCGGCAACCGAGGCATCATCCGTCACGTCGCACCGGGCAAAGACGCCCCCGATTTCCGCCGCGACCTTTTCGCCCCGCTCGGGATTGAGATCGAGCACGCCCACCCGGACGCCGAAACCGGCGAGATGGCGGGCCGTCGCCTCGCCGAGGCCGGAGGCGCTGCCGGTGACGATGGCGGCGATTGAAGAATCGAGGCGCATGGGGATATTCCTTCCTGGTTCGGGGCGGATTAGGCCGCCTTTCGGCCGGGCGCAAGTCTCCTCGGAGGATGGCCTTCCCTCCCGGTCGGAGAGCCCTCCATGGTCCCGCCGCAATCGGCGGGAAGGATGGATCCGAGGGAGGATGGAATGGACAGCTTCTGGCAGGGGCCTTTTTCCAAGGCCGAGATGGATGCGGCCCGCCGCGCCCTGCGCGACGAGGAGGACATGCTCCGGCGCATGCGCGAGAAACTGCGCCGGCTGGCGCGGCAATTGCCGTTCGCCGAGGACCTTCTGGCAGCCTATTTCTGCGTCCGGGATCCGGCCACGCCGCCGCGTGTCCGCTGGATCCTGATGCTCGCCCTGGCCTATTTCGTGCTGCCGGTGGATACGGTGCCGGATGTCCTGCCCGTCCTCGGCTTCACCGACGATGCCGCCGTGCTGGCTACGGCCATCGCCTCGGTGCGGGGCGCGCTGCAGCCCGAACACCGCGACAGGGCCCGCGATACTCTCGACCGGGAACAGGCCTGAACGAAAGGCAGACGGGGAGCGTTCAGCGGGATTCGGAAATGCCGCCGGCCTCGAGCGCGCGGCGCAGCCGCGTGAAGGCAAGGCGCAGCCGTGACTTCACGGTGCCGAGTGGCAGACCGGTGCGCTCGGCAATCTGCGAATGCGACAGGCCTTCATAGAAAGCGAGCAGGACAAGGTCGCGCTGCTCGACCGGGAGGCCGGTAATCAGCGACCGGACAATATCGTCGCGCTGCTGGCCGTCGATTTCCGATTCGAACCGCCGCTCCTCGGGGATGTCGAGAATGGCCGGGGATTGCGGATCGACATAATCCGTCCGGCTGCGGCGCGACAGGTCGATCCGGCGGTTCCTCGCCACCCGGTAGAGCCAGGTTGCCAGCGAGGATTTCTCGGCATCGAACAGCTCGGCCTTGCGCCAGAGCGTGATCATCACATCTTGCGCAATCTCCTCCGCCGCACCGGGATCGAGGCCCAGACGGATGAGATACGCCTCGAGACGGGGCGTGAAATAGTCGAAGATCTCTGTAAAGGCCGCCTTGTCCCGCCGTTCGGCAACGGCACGCATCAGCAAGGCCCAATGATCGGCGGCCGGCACGCAGGATCCTCGATTCTCCTTGGTCTGGGCACCGGTGTAACGCTCCGGTGCCGAACAAACAACCACATAGGGCCGGGTTTCGCGCCGACTACCCGATCCGGGGCCGTTTTGCCGCGCTGCGGCAGGCGAGAACGTTTGTCGTCTTACGGACAATGCGCTAAGGGAAGCCGGATCGGGCTTTGAAGTTCATGCCCTATTCACGCCATATCAGGCATTTAGCCGACCGGAACCGTGGAATCGCTCCCGGCCTCGTGCCCTCCGGAGCGCGGGATCCGGCGCAGGCGAAACGTAGAGGGAGACGTCACGAACGATGAAGACCTTCGTTTCGAGACAGGGTTGGTTCGGACCGCGGATGGCGGCATTCCGGGCAGGATCGGTGGCAGCTCTGGCCGGCCTCGCGGTCTGCATGGCCGTCGCCGGGGCACAGGCCCAGGCAAATCGCCCCGCAGCCGCACCGGCCAACCGTCCTGCGGCGAACGCGGCTCCGGCCGGCGGCGCCCAGACCTTCCTGATCGGCACCTTCAATGACTGGCGGGCCCTGACCACCGGCAAGGACAAGCAGAAGATGTGCTACGCCCTGTCCGAGCCGAAGGAGCGCCTGCCCAAGACCCTGAAACGGGATCCCGGCTATCTCTTCATCTCGACCCGGGCCGCCGATGGCGCCCGCAACGAGGTGGCGTTCAAGCTCGGCTTCGCCGCCAAGAACGGCCAGGATGGTACGCTGACCATCGGGACCGCCAGCTTCGCCCTCGTGGCCTCGGGCGAGAGCGCCTTCCTGAAGAACCCGGCCCAGGAAGCCCAGCTCATCGAGCAGATGAAGCGGGCGCAGAGCATCTCGATCAAGGTCGCTTCGGCCCGCGGCAATGAAACGACAGACCGCTATTCCATGAACGGCTTCGCCCGGGCCATCGAAGCCGTGGCGAAGGAATGCCCGTGATCGAGGCCACCCTCCCGGATTCCGGGGCAGCCCCGGCGCCTGTGCTGTCCCCGCCCGGGGAACGGCCGACGCTTGTCGGCCTGTCGCGCGAGCGGCTGACCGCCCTGCTCGAACAGGCCGGCGTGCCGGAAAAGGAACGCCGGATGCGCCTGTCGCAGCTCTGGCACTGGATCTATGTGCGCGGCGCAGAGGAATTCGGCGACATGACCAATGTCGCCCGTCAGCTCCAGACCCGGCTCGCGGAGCATGCCACGCTGGCGCGGCCGGAAATCGTGCGGGAACAGGTCTCGGCCGACGGCACGCGCAAATGGGTCCTGCGACTGCCGCCGCGCGGCCTTGCCGATCGCGGGGCCGAGGTGGAATGCGTGTACATCCCCGAGCGGGATCGCGGCACGCTCTGCGTATCCAGCCAGGTCGGCTGCACGCTCAACTGTTCGTTCTGCCATACCGGCACGCAGAAGCTGGTGCGGAATCTCGAGGCCTGGGAGATCGTGGCGCAGGTCATGGTCGCGCGGGACCGCCTCGGCGATTACCCCGGCAAATCGCCCCCCGAAGGCGCCTTCGTGCCGACGGATGGCGGACGCTTCGTCTCGAACATCGTCTTCATGGGCATGGGCGAACCGCTGTACAACTACGCCAATGTCCGCGAGGCCATCGGTGTCCTGACCGATCCGCAGGGCCTGCAGCTGTCGAGGCGCAAGGTGACGGTCTCGACCTCGGGCGTCGTGCCGGAAATCGCACCGCTCGGCGCCGAAACGGCCTCGATGCTCGCCATCTCGCTCCATGCGACGAATGACGCGCTGCGCGACGAACTGGTTCCGATCAACCGGAAATACCCGATCGCGGAGCTGCTGGAGGCGTGCCGCACCTATCCCGGCGTCTCGAATGCCCGCCGCATCACGTTCGAATATGTGATGCTGAAGGGCGTGAATGACAGCCTTGCCGAGGCGCGGGCCATGGTGCGGATGCTGCGCGGCATCCATGCGAAGATCAACCTGATCCCGTTCAATCCCTGGCCGGGCACGCAGTATGAGTGCTCTGACTGGGCGCAGATCGAGCGGTTTTCCGAAGTGATCTTCGATGCCGGCTATGCCTCGCCCATCCGGACGCCGCGCGGCCGCGATATCCTCGCCGCCTGCGGCCAGCTCAAGAGCGACACCGAGAAGATGCGTGCACGGGCCCGCCTCATGCTCGAGGAACAGCTTGCCCTCGGGACGGATTGAACGCATCGGGCTTCATCAAGCCTTAGAGTTAATCCGAATTAGGCATGGATCCCCGGCCCGGAATCGGCGGATCGCAAGCATTTGGCGAAAACTGGTGACGTAGCCTTCTCCCGACAGAAGACTGTGGGAGCGTGTCATGAATCTGCTTGGCCGCGCGATCGCGAGGTTCCTCGAAAAGCCTCTGGCTGGATACAAGCCTGCCACGTCGCCCGATTTCGACGTGCTGCGCTCGGTGCTGAAGCCGGCGGATGTGCTGCTTGTCGAGGGCAACAACCGCGTGTCCTCGGTCATCAAGTACCTGACCCAGTCCACCTGGTCGCATTCCGCGATCTATGTCGGCGATTGCCTCGGCAAGGCGGAGCCCGATGGTGAACCGCATGTCCTGATCGAGGCCGAGATGTCGCAGGGCGTGATCACGGCACCGCTGTCGAAATACCGCGACTGGCATATCCGGATCTGCCGCCCGGTCGCGCTGAAGATCGAGGATCAGGACCGGGTGATCGCGTTTCTCAGGGCCCGGATCGGCCATGAATACGATATCAAGAACGTGCTCGACCTTGCGCGCTTCCTCGTGCCGCTGCCGATCCCGACCCGCTATCGCCGCCGGATGCTGGCGCTCGGTTCGGGGGATCCTTCGCGCGCGATCTGCTCGACGCTGATTGCCGAGGCGTTCCAGTCGGTCCGTTACCCGATCCTCGCGCGGGTCGAGAACACGGAAGAGCGCCGCAAGGTCCGTTCACGCTATGCCCGGCGCGAAATCCTCCACATCCACCACCATTCGCTCTACGCGCCGCGTGATTTCGACATCTCGCCCTATTTCGCGGTGGTAAAACCGACAATCGAAGCGGGGTTCGACTACAAGGCCCTGCGTTGGACTCCGCGCTTCGCCGTGGCCCCGGCCAAGATCGTCGAAACGCCAGCCCATACCCGCCAGCCAGCGCGCCAGGCCGTACCGGTCACCGCCCGGTCCTGACCGCGCAGGCGGGGTCCCGCCCTTGTGACAGGCGAGAGCCATCAAAACCGTTCCGGTTTTTGGAAAGTCGTCCTAGGCTGGGCGCATCGTCCCGGTGAGGTCACCCATGCAGCACGCGCTCCGTTTCGGCCTTTTTCTGGCCGGCTCCCTCCTGTCCGGCCTGGCACTTGCCCAGAGCAACGTTCCCGCGCCCGGCCAGCCGATCCTGTCCTCGCAGAGCCGGATGCTGCCGGTTCTGGCCCGCAACGGCATGGTGTCGAGCCAGGAGCGGCAGGCCAGCCAGGTCGGAGTCGAGATCCTGAAGGCCGGGGGCAACGCAGTCGACGCGGCCGTCGCCACCGGCTTCGCCCTTGCCGTGACCCTGCCGCGCGCCGGCAATCTCGGCGGGGGCGGCTTCATGCTGGTCCATCTCGCGAAATCGGGCGAGACCATCGCGATCGACTACCGCGAGACCGCGCCGGCCGCCGCCACGCGCGACATGTTCCTCGATTCGAAGGGCGAGCCGGACCCGAAGAAGTCGCGGGATTCCGGCCTGTCCATCGGCGTACCGGGCACCGTGCGCGGGCTGGCTCTGGCCCACGAGAAATACGGCTCCGGGCGGTTCAGCCTGGCCGATCTCGTCGCCCCGGCGGTCCGGCTGGCGCGCGAAGGCATTGCCGTCGAGGAAGACCTTGCCGATTCGCTGCCCGCCGCCGCGCCGCGGCTCGGCCGCTTCCCGTCCTCCGCCGCGATCTTCCTGAAGGACGGCAGGCCGCTCCAGCGCGGTGACCGCCTCGTCCAGACCGATCTCGCCACCACGCTCGAGGCGATCCGCCAGCAAGGGCCCGACGCCTTCTACAGCGGCCGCATCGCCGCCGCGATCGCCCGCTCCGCGCAGGCCGCGGGTGGCATCCTGACCGAGGCCGATCTCGCCGCCTACCGGCCGGTCCTGCGCCCGCCGGTCCGGGGGAGCTATCGCGGACATGAAATCGTCTCCATGCCGCCGCCCTCCTCCGGCGGCATCCACCTGATCCAGATCCTCAACATTCTCGAAGGATTCGACCTGAAGGCGACCGGGCCGGGCAGCGCCGCCTCGCTCCATCTTCTGGCCGAGGCGATGAAGCCGGCCTATGCCGATCGTGCGAGTTTCCTTGGCGATCCGGACCGGGTGAAGGTACCGGTCCGAGGCCTGACGGCGAAGGCCTATGCCGAAACGCAGCGCAAGGCGATCCTGCCCGAACGGGCCCGCAAGGCCGAGGAAATCGCCGCCGGCAACCCGCTCCCGCACGAGCCGGACCAGACCACGCATTTCTCCGTGCTCGATTCGGAGGGCAATGCGGTGTCGAATACCTACACGCTGAATTTCTCCTACGGCATGGCCATGGTCGCCGAGGGAACCGGCGTACTGCTCAACAACGAGATGGATGATTTCTCGGCCCGGGCCGGCGCCCAGAACGCCTATGGCCTTGTCGGCAGCGATGCCAACTCCGTTGCGCCCGGTGCACGGCCGCTTTCGTCAATGACCCCGACCTTCGTGTTCCGCAACGGCAAGCTGTTCCTGATCACCGGCTCGCCGGGGGGAAGCCGGATCATCACCACGGTATTGCAGGTCATCGTCAACGTCATTGACCATGGCATGAACATCGCCGAGGCCGTCGCCTTCCCGCGCATCCACCATCAATGGCGGCCGGATGCGCTGGCGGTGGAGAACGGCCTGTCCCCGGATACCCTCCGCCTGCTGGCCGAGCGCGGGCATACGGTGCGGCCCGGCACGACGAGCGGCTCGGCCAATTCCATCCTGGTTTCGGCAGAAGGGATAACCGGCGCGTCCGATCCGCGCCAGCGCGGCACGGCAGCGATCGGTTATTGAGGGTCAGGCCTTGACGCCATCGACCCCGGCATAGGCGGCACCGAGCACGACGCCCGGCGCTTCCAGTGTGCCGCTCTGGACGAGCAGGGCGAAGCCATCGGCGCCATCAATGGCGACCTGGCTGTCGCGGAGGATACCGCGCGCCTCGGCGCCGGTGACCGGCCCGAGATCGATCAGCGCCCGTGCCACATTGGCATAGGTGATCGCGCGGCCGGAATTCTCGCCCTTGCCGATCTGGACCTGCTGGCGGGACACGACGGGAACCAGCACAAGCCGGACATCACCCGCCGGCTGCGTGAGAGCAACGCGATAGGACCAGTCCTGCCCCTCCCGCGCCAGCGTGATCCTGGCCGCATTGACCGGCGGCGAGAGCTTCAGGCGCGAAATCGCCAGCCCGTCCGATCCGACGCAATGGCCCCGGCCATTGACGATGGCCTGCGGCGTGTAGACCCGCTTGCCCGCAACCATCGCCGCATAGGCGCGGTGGCGCTTCGTGAAGGCCGGCTTGGCGAGGGTGTCCTTCCAGCCGAGATAATCCCAGATCTCGACCGGGTAGGTGATCGGAAGGGTGGTCGGATGCCCGGCGAGCTGGACCATCAGCGCATCGGCCGGCGGGCAGGAAGAGCAGCCCTGGCTGGTGAAGAGCTCGACGACCGAGATCGAGGTGGCACCGTTCTGGGCACGACCCGCCGACGGCGCGAGGAGCGCACCGAGGGCAAGGGCGGAAAAACGGCGACGGCAGAGCGACATGGAACCCACAAGACCACAAGGATGTTGAGGAAGCACAAACACCCATTTGGCTTCAACGACCAATCACAACCCGGTGTAGAGGCCGGAATTCTCATCTCCCGGCAGGGACGGTCGCCGGAAGGGGAGACCGGACGCCCCGGGAAGGTGCGTCCGGCAGGGTCGGAAAAGGCCGGGGCTGCTCAGGCCGCCAGCTGGCGCAGCACGTAGTGCAGGATGCCGCCATTCTTGAAATACTCGATCTCGTCGAGCGTATCGATCCGGCAGATCAGCGGCAGGTCGAAGCTGGAGCCATCGGCGCGGGTCACCTTGGCCACCACCTTCTGGCGCGGCTTGATGCCGGTCAGGCCGGGAATATCGACGAGTTCGTCGCCCTTCAGGCCCAGGCTCTGCCAGGACGTGCCGTCCTCGAACACGAACGGCACGATGCCCATCCCGACGAGGTTCGAGCGATGGATGCGCTCGAAGCTCTGCGCGATCACGGCCTTGACGCCCAGCAGGGCCGTGCCCTTCGCGGCCCAGTCGCGGCTGGAGCCATTGCCGTATTCGACGCCGGCAAAGACGACCAGCGGCACGTTTTCCTGCTCGTAGCGCATCGCGGCATCATAGATGAACATCTTCTCGCGCGACGGATAATGGATGGCGTAACCCCCTTCCGGGGTCGCGCCGGCATCATCCTTCACGGAGAAATTCTTGATGCGGATATTCGCGAAGGTACCACGCATCATCACCTCGTGATTGCCGCGCCGCGTGCCGTACTGGTTGAAATCCGCCGGGCGGACCTGCCGCTCGAGCAGATAGGCCCCCGCCGGCGAAGCGGCCTTGATGGAACCGGCCGGCGAGATGTGGTCGGTCGTGATCTTGTCGCCGAACAAAGCCAGGATCCGGGCATTCTTCACATCGGTGACCGGAGCGGGCGTCTTGGTGATGCCGCGGAAATAGGGCGGGTTCTGCACATAGGTCGAACCCGAATTCCAGGCATAGGTCAGACCGGTCGAGGTCTTCACGCCCTGCCAGCGCTTGTCGCCCTTGAACACATCGGCATATTTCGTCTCGAACAGCTCGCGTGTGACGTATTTGGCGATGTAGTCCTGGATGTCATGCGTCGTCGGCCAGATGTCACGCAGGTAGACAGGCTTGCCATCCGCGCCCTCGCCGAGCGGCTCCTTCGAGAGATCCTTGGTCACCGAACCGGCCAGCGCATAGGCGACGACCAGCGGCGGCGAGGCGAGGTAATTCGCCTGCACATCCGGCGAGACGCGGCCCTCGAAGTTGCGGTTGCCCGAGAGAACCGCCGCCGCGATCATGCCGTTATCGTTGATCGCCTTCGAGATTTCCGCCGGCAGCGGGCCCGAATTGCCGATGCAGGTGGTGCAGCCGAAGCCAACCAGGTTGAAGCCGAGCCCGTCGAGATCCTTCTGGAGTCCGGCCTTCTCGAGATATTCGGCCACGACCTGCGATCCAGGGGCGAGCGAGGTCTTGACCCACGGCTTGGTGGTCAGGCCCTTGGCCAGCGCGTTCCGGGCGAGAAGGCCGGCCGCGATCAGCACGCTCGGGTTCGAGGTGTTCGTGCAGGAGGTGATCGCCGCGATCACCACGTCACCATGGCTGATCGAGAAATTCTTGCCCTCGACCTGGGCCTTGCGGCCCTCGTCGCCGGCCTTCTTGTATTCCCCGGCCAGCGCGGTGGCGAAACCGGAGGCGACATCGGTCAGCGCAACGCGGCCCTCGGGCCGCTTCGGACCGGCCATCGACGGCAGGACGGTGGCGAGATCGAGGCTCAGCGTATCGGTGAAGACCGGCGCCGCCGCCCCCTTCTCGCGGAACAGGCCCTGCGCCTTGCAATAGGCATCGACCAGGGCGATGCGATCCTTCTCGCGGCCGGTCATGGTGAGATACTTCACCGTTTCCGCATCGCAGGGGAAGAAGCCGCAGGTCGCGCCGTATTCCGGACCCATATTCGCGATGGTGGCGCGGTCGGCGAGGCTGAGCGTGTCGAGGCCCGGGCCGAAGAACTCGACGAATTTCGACACGACGCCCTTCTTGCGCAGCATCTGCGTCACGGTGAGCACGAGGTCGGTGGCGGTCACGCCTTCATTGACCTTGCCGGTCAGCTCGAAACCGATCACTTCCGGCAGCAGCATGGATTGCGGCTGGCCGAGCATCGCGGCTTCCGCCTCGATCCCGCCGACGCCCCAGCCGAGAACCGCAAGGCCATTGACCATCGTGGTATGGCTGTCCGTGCCCACGACCGTGTCCGGATAGGCCAGCATGGAACCATCCGTGTCGCGCTTGGTCCAGACGGTCTGGGCAAGATATTCCGTGTTGACCTGGTGGCAGATGCCGGTGCCCGGCGGCACGACGCGGAAATTCGCGAAAGCACCCTGGCCCCATTTCAGGAAGTTGTAGCGCTCCATGTTGCGCTCGTATTCCAGCTCGACATTCCGGTCGAACGCCTTGGCCGACCCGAATTCATCGACGATCACCGAATGGTCGATGACGAGATCGACCGGCACCAGCGGGTTGATCTTGTTCGGATCGCCGCCGAGGGCTTCCATGCCGTCGCGCATCGCGGCGAGATCGACCACCGCCGGGACGCCGGTGAAGTCCTGCATGAGCACGCGGGCCGGGCGGAACCCGATTTCCTTCTCCGCCTTGCCCTTGTTGTCGAGCCAGGCCGAGACGGCCTCGATATCGGCCTTGGTGACCGAGCGGCCATCCTCGTGGCGAAGCAGGTTCTCGAGCAGAACCTTCATCGAGTAAGGGAGCTTGCTCACCCCCGCGAGGCCATTCTTCTCGGCGTCGGGAAGGGAATAATAGGTGTAGGTCTTGCCATTGACCGTGAGCTGCTTGCGGCACTTGAAGCTGTCGAGCGACATCGGGCTGGAAATCCTTGAATCAGGGTTCGCGTTTCGGGGTGGCCGGGGGAGCCGAAACGACCTCGGGAACAAGGAGTTGGACCCTGATTCCGAGCGCGAGATCCGCGTGCGCCGCCCGGGTGTGCCCGGACCCCGCGCTTCAACCCGAGCGCGCGACGCAGCCATGAGCGCGTCTATAGATCATTTCTAAAAATCCCGCTACAGGCTCGATGTTGATCTTTCGCGTAACCCCGGAACGTTTGGATCCGCCTTGGGCGACAGGAACATGGCCCCGCTTTCGACGCTCGGGAGGGTCCCGGCACCGGCCCTGGCCATCCGTGGCCTGGCCATGGCGCGGGGTTACCGGACCCTGTTCCGCGACCTCGATATCGACCTCGCGCCGGGGCAGGTGCTCCAGCTGACCGGGCCGAACGGCACCGGAAAGTCCACGCTGCTGCGCCTGATCGCCGGGTTCCTGAGGCCGGATGCCGGCACGATCCGCTGGTCGCCGCTCCCGGACGACGCCACGCCGGCGGAATGCCTGCACTACAGCGGGCATCACGAGGGTTTGCGGGACGGTCTGACAGCGCAGGACAATGTCGCCACGCTCGCCAGCCTGCTGGGCGGCGACCCGGAACGCTGCGCTGCCGCTCTTGCCGAAGTCGGTGCCGCATCGCTGGCGGAACTGCCCGTCGAGGTGCTCTCCGCCGGCCAGCGGCGGCGCGTCGCGCTGGCGCGGCTTCTCGCCGCGCCGCGCCCGGTCTGGCTGCTGGACGAACCCTTCACGGCCCTCGACCGCGACGGCCAGGCCCTAGTCCGTCGGTTGATCGCGGCCCATGCGGCAGCCGGGGGCCTTGTGATCGCAGCAACCCACCAGCCGCTCGACCTGCCCGATCTCCGCAATGTCACGCTTGGAGGCGCAGCGCCATGACCGGCTGGACCGCCCTCCTCCTGCGGGATCTCCGGCTGGCCCGCCGCGTCGGCGCCGGGGCCGAACTCGGCCTCGTCTTCTTTCTGATTCTCGTTTCGCTGCTGCCCTTCGCCATCGGCGCCGACCAGCGCTTCATCAGCCGGATCGCCCCGGCCTTCCTCTGGCTCTCGGCCCTGCTGGCCACCCTGCTCGGGCTCGACCGGCTGCTGCAGGCCGACGAGGAGGAGGGCGTGGTCGACCAGTTCCTCCTGAGCGGAACGCCGCTGGAATTGCTGGTCCTCGCCAAGGCGCTGGCGCATTGGCTGGTCACCGGCCTGCCGCTCAGCCTGGCGGCACCCCTGCTTGGCCTGATGCTCGCCATCGAACCGCAGGCCATGGCACCGCTGGCGCTGTCCCTTCTCATCGGCACGCCGGCCCTGACGCTGATCGGCCTGATCGGCGCCGCCCTGACCGTCAGCCTGAAGCGGGGCGGGCTGCTGCTCTCGGTGCTGGTCTTGCCCCTGACGGTCCCGACCCTTATTTTCGGCGCGACGCTTGTGAAGGAGGCGGCCCTCGGCCGGCCCTACACGACCCCGTTGATGCTGCTCGGCGGCATGACGCTGCTGATGCTCGTCATCGCGCCGGTCAGCGCGGCCGCCGCCCTTCGCCATGCCCGGCAATAGAGAGCCTGCAATGAACGACGCCCGCCCCACCTCATGGCTCCAGCTCGCCAACCCTGCGGTCTTCAACCGCTGGGCGGACCGCCTGCTCTGGCCGCTGGTGATCGTGACTCTCGTGCTCTTCGTCTGGGGCCTCTACGGCACGTTCTTCGTCTCGCCAGCCGATTACCAGCAGGGCGATACGGTCCGGATCATGTATATCCATGTCCCCGCCGCATGGCTGGCGCTGTTCGTCTATGCCGGCATGGTCGTCTCCGCGCTCGGCACGCTGGTCTTCCGCCATCCCATGGCCGATGTGGCGCAGAAGGCGGCGGCGCCGCTCGGAGCCGCCTTCACCCTCGTCTGTCTGATCACGGGCTCGATCTGGGGCAAACCGACCTGGGGGACCTGGTGGCAATGGGATGCCCGCATGACCTCCGTCCTCGTGCTCCTGCTGATCTATCTCGGCATCATGGCGCTCTGGCGCGCGGTCGATGATCCGCTGCGGGCGGCCCGCGCCGTGGCCATCCTGACGCTGGTGGGCGCGGTCAACCTGCCGATCATCAAGTTCTCGGTCGACTGGTGGTACACGCTCCACCAGCCCGCCTCGGTCTTCCGGCTCGACGGGCCGACCATCCATCCCTCGATGCTCAAGCCGCTGCTGATCATGGCTCTGGGCTATCTCGCGCTGTATGTGGTTCTGCTGCTCGTGCGCATGAAGACCGAACTCACCCTGCGCCGGATCGACCGGCTGCAACGCCTTGCCGCCGGAATTCCGGGAGACCGCGCATGATCGATCCGGGCGCCCATGCCGGCTTCATTTTCGCTGCCTACGCCGCGACGGCGATCATCCTCGGCGGGGTGATCCTCGCCTCATGGCTGTCGCTGCGCGCGGCACGGGCCCGCCTCGGCCGGCTCGAGGCGCTGTTCCCGGAAGGCGGAAAGCGACCCTCATGACCAAACCTGCTCCGGCCAGCCGACGCTGGGTCTATTTCCTGCCGCTGGCGGTGTTTCTCGGCCTTGCCGGTGTCTTTGCCCTGCAGCTTTTCGCGGGTGATCCGTCGAAACTTCCCTCGGCGCTGATCGGCAAGCCTGTGCCTGTGACCGAGCTTCCCGCCATCGAGGGCTCGGAGATTCCCGGCCTGACCCCGGCCGCCTTCAGCGGCGCGCGGGTTTCCGTCGTCAATGTCTTCGCCTCCTGGTGCGCGCCCTGTCACCAGGAACATCCGCTGCTGATGGCACTGGCGCGGGACACCCGCTTCCCGATCTACGGCATCAACCAGAAGGACAATCCCGAGAATGCCCGGCGCTTCCTGGGCCGGCTGGGCAACCCCTATCGCGCGGTCGGCGCGGACAGGGATGGCCGGATGTCGATCGAATGGGGGGTCTATGGCGTTCCGGAAACCTTCGTCGTTGCCGATGGCCGGATTGTCTTCAAGCATGTCGGCCCGCTGACCGAGGAATCGATCCGCGCGCGGTTGATGCCGGAAATCGAGAAGGCGCTGGCCGGCCGGAGCGGCTGAGCGCCCGCCCTCAGTCGCGCTTGCCTTCCGGGTCGAAGCCGTGCCGCATCATCATCGGCGTCTGCGCCAGCGTGAAGGCGATGGTCAGCGGCATGACGCCCCAGACCTTGAACGCCACCCAGAAATCCGTGGTCTGCGTGCGCCAGACGATCTCGTTGATCGCGGCCAGCACGAAAAAGAACACGCCCCAGCGGAAGGTCAGCTTGCGCCAGCCCTCGTCATCGAGCTGGAACACGCTGTCCAGCACATAGGGCAACAGCGGCTTGCCGAAGGCGAGGCCGCCGAGAAGCACGGCACCGAACAGGCAGTTCACGATGGTCGGCTTCAGCTTTATGAAGAGATCGTCCTGCAGGAGCAACGTCAGGCCGCCGAAGACCAGCACGACCGCGCCGGAAACCAGCGGCATGATCGGGAGCCGGCGATGCAGCCACCACGCGGCGGCCAGCGAGGCTGCCATGGCAACCATGAACACCGCCGTCGCGATCAGGATCGGGGCCTTCTCCGCTTCGACCAGCGCCGTGCCGAACACCGCGCCGACAGGGCCGCGGAACCAGTCCGGGCGGGAATTGGCGGCAAAGAACAGGACGAGCGGCCCCATTTCCAGCAGGAGCTTGAGCCAGGGATTGGCGGCGGATGAGGTTTTGTCCATTCGGCTCGGATTTCGCTTTTCGACAGGACGGGCAAGGTCTACGACACCAGTTACGATACCCGCGGAAAGCGCGATAGTGCTTTCGCGCACCCAAGACAACAGCATGCTGCCAGACGGGGCTGCCTCCTGCCCCCGGTCAGGCACCAGCCCTCTGGAGCTGCCCATGGCCCTTCCGGTTCCCACACTCGCGCCGCGCCCCAGCCTTGCCGTTCTCGGCCTGCAGGAGCGCTTCCCTGTCCGCCGCGCCTTCTGCATCGGCCGGAACTATGCGGCCCATGCCCGGGAAATGGGTTTCGACCCGGATCGGGAGCCCCCCTTCTTCTTCATCAAGACCGCCGAGGCGATTGTCCCGGTCGAGCCCGGCCAGACAGCCGAGATCGCCTATCCCTCCGGTACCCGGGACTATCATCACGAGGCGGAGCTGATCGTCGCGATCGGTCGCGGCGGCCGCGACATTCCGGAATCGGAAGCGCTCCTGCATGTCTTCGGCTATGCCGTCGGCCTCGACATGACCCGCCGCGACCTGCAGGCCGAAGCGAAGAAACTCGGCCGCCCGTGGGAAATCGGAAAATCGGCGGATCAGTCCGGCCCGGTCGGCCCGATCACCCGCGGCGCCGGCCTCGACATGAAGGGTCATATCCGCCTTGCGGTGAATGGCACGGTCCGGCAGGATTCAACGCTCGCCGCGATGATCTGGTCGATCCCCGAACAGATCGCCATCATCTCCCGCTATTTCGAATTGCATGCCGGCGATCTGATCTTCACCGGCACACCCGAAGGCGTGGAGGCCGTGATGCGCGGCGACACCATGGCCGTCTCGGTGGACGGGCTCGAGTCGATCCAGGTCCTCGTGGTCTGATCAGGCGCTCCCGTCCTCGTCGAGCCCGGCAATCGCCCGCGCGAAGTCACGGGCCTCGAAAGGCTCGAGATCCTCGACGCCCTCGCCGACGCCGATGAAATGGACCGGCAGGCCGAATTTCTCGGCGAGCGCGACGAGAATGCCGCCTCGCGCGGTCCCGTCCAGCTTGGTCATGACGAGCCCCGTCACGCCGGCAATCTGCCGGAAGGCCTCGACCTGCGAGATCGCGTTCTGGCCCACCGTGGCATCCAGCACGAGCAGGCAGGCATGCGGGGCCTCCGGATCGACCTTGCGGATCACGCGGACGATCTTGGCCAGTTCGTCCATCAATCCCTGCTTGTTCTGCAGGCGGCCAGCCGTATCGATGAGAAGCACGTCGCGGCCCTCGGCCCGCGCCTGGGTCAGCGCATCGAAGGCCAGCCCGGCCGCGTCGCCACCCTGCTCGCGCGCCATGAAGGCGGCGCCGGTGCGTTCGGACCAGACACGGAGCTGGTCGATGGCGGCGGCCCGGAACGTATCGCCAGCCGCGAGCATCACAGAACGCCCCTCGGCACGGAACTTCGCCGCCAGCTTGCCGATCGTGGTCGTCTTGCCCGAGCCGTTCACCCCGACCATCAGGATGACGAAGGGCTTCCGGCCGGCATCGATTGCCAGCGGCCGTGCCACCGGCGCCAGAACGGATTCGACCTCAGCTGCGAGCGCCGCCTTGATATCCTCCGGCGAGACCGTGCGGTCGAACCGGTCCTTGCCGATGGCTGAGACAATCCGGGCCGAGACCTCGACGCCGAGATCGGCCTGGATGAGGATGTCCTCAAGATCCTGAAGCGTGTCCGCATCGAGCTTGCGCGTGGTGAAGATGGCCGTGATGCCGGAACCGAGCTGCGAGGCCGTACGGCCGAGGCCGGCGCGCAACCTTTTCCACCAGGACAGCTTCGGAGCGGCGTCAGCCTCGGCTGCGGGCGCCGCCTCCCGGCCGAACAGCCGGCCGAAAAAGCCGGGCTTCTTGCTGTCCTCGCTCATGCGATGTCCCCTCCCGGCCTCAGGCGACCAAAGTGCCGTTCAGCGCGGAACCGTCATGCCCGGTGATCCGGACCTGCGCAAGCGTTCCCGGCTCGGCGATGCCCTCGAACCGGACAAGCGTGAAATCATCCAGGCGGCCGGTTCCGTCCCGCTCGACCAGCACCGGCCCGACCCGTCCGACCGACCGCGCGAGGTGCGCGGCCAACGCCTGCGCACCCTTTTCCCGCAGCCGCGCCGCGCGCTTCTTGATCACCGCCTTGCCGAGCTGCGGCATGCGGGCCGCCGGCGTGCCGGGCCTCGGCGAATAGGGAAAGACATGCAGGAAGGTCAGCCCGCAGGCATCGACAAGATCGAGCGAATTGGCGAACATCGCCTCGGTTTCTGTCGGGAAGCCGGCGATGATATCGGCACCGAACACGAAATCCGGCCGCGCGGCGCGCAGCTCGGCACAGAAGCGGATCGCATCCTCCCGGGAATGCCGGCGCTTCATCCGCTTGAGGATGAGGTTGTCCCCCGCCTGCAGCGAGAGATGGAGATGCGGCATCAGCCGCGGTTCCGATTTCAGCAGCCGGACGAGCAGGTCATCCGCCTCGATGGAATCGATCGAGGAAATCCGCAGCCGCTCGAGCCCGGGGCAATGCGCGAGGATCGCCTCGACAAGCGTGCCCAGGCGCGGCGTGCCGGGCAGGTCGGCGCCGTAGGAGGTCAGGTCGACCCCCGTCAGCACCACCTCGCGATAACCGCTCTCCAGCAGGCGGCTGATCTGCGCCACCACCTCGCCCATGGGCACGGAGCGCGAATTGCCCCGGCCGAACGGGATGATGCAGAAGGTGCAGCGATGGTCGCAGCCATTCTGCACCTGGACGAAGGCCCGCGCCCGCCCTTCGAGGCCATCCACGAGATGGCCTGCGGTTTCGCGGACGCTCATGATGTCGTTGACGCGGACCTTTTCCAGCGCTTCGAGCCCGAATCCCGCCGGCGTCGGAGGCACGGACTCGGCCCATGTCTCGTCCTTCAGCTTGATGTCATTGCCGATGACCTGCGACACTTCCGGCATGGCGGCGAAGGTCTCCGGCTCGGTCTGGGCCGCACAGCCGGTCACCACGATGCGGGCATCGGGCTTGTCGCGGCGGAGCCGCCGGATGGTCTGGCGCGCCTGCCGCACCGCCTCGGCCGTGACCGCACAGGTATTGACGATCACCAGTTCCTCGTGGCCGGCCGCACGGGCAGCCTTGCGCATGCCTTCGCTTTCGAAGGTATTGAGGCGGCAGCCGAGCGTGACGACCTCGACCGGCATGGTTCAGCTCCGCGCGGACGCGAGCCAGGCCCCGTCAAGGGTCCCGGTAAAGCTGGTCGCCGCGGGGCCGGTCATGATGACATGGCCCAGGGCATCGCGGTCGATGCGCAGCGTTCCGCCCGGCAGGCGGATCGAAACCGCCCCCTCCGCGAGGCCAAGCCGCCAGACCGCGACGGCAACCGCGCAGGCGGCGGTCCCGCAGGCGAGGGTGATCCCGGCCGCGCGCTCCCACACGCGCACGCGGAAGCGGTTCGGCCCATCGGCCGAGACCAGCGAGATATTGGCCTTCTCGGGAAAGATCGGGTCGGTTTCCAGCCGCGGCCCGATCGTTTCGAGCGTCAGGGCATCGGCATCCGCGACGAGGAAGATCGCATGCGGATTGCCCATATTGACCGCGCTGAACCAGTCCGGCAGGCCCGGATCGACGGCAGCGCCGTCAAACGTCACGCGCAAGGTGTCAGGCCCGGCACCCGCCAGCGGAATTTCCGCCCAGCCGAGCCGCGGCAGGCCCATATCGACCGCAACCTCCTCGCCGAGAACCTGCCCGACGAGAATGCCCGCCCGGGTCTCGATCCGCACCGGGTCCCGGCCGTCCTCGGCATGGACCAGCGCCGCAATGCAGCGGGTGGCATTGCCGCAGGCCCCGACCTCGCCGCCATCGGGATTGAAGATGCGCATCCGGATATCGGCCCGGGGGGTATCCTCCAGCAGGATCAGCTGGTCGCAGCCGACGCCGAACCGGCGATCGGCGATGCGGGCCAGTTGGGGTTGCGTCAGGGCAAGGGGCCGGTTCCGTGCATCGATCACGACAAAATCATTGCCGAGGCCCTGCATCTTGCGGAAGGGCAGCCTTTCGGGGAGCGCGGCGGAACTGGTCATCGCGAGATCCTCTCCCATATGTGCCGCGAGGATTCTGCCGGCCGGACCAAAGAAGGACTTGTCTTGCCTTGGGCCTGCATGCAGATAGCGTTACACTGGGTCGTTATGCGTGGGGACGCGTGCCGGCCGCACGCGCACTCCTCGGAAGGTGGCTAGTATCGATGCGGCGCCATAGCGCGGTTCTGGATGGGCGATCAACGGCTTTTGTCGCTTTGGCGGCTCTGGCCGGATTTCCTGCCCTCATTGCCGCAGCCTTCGGCCAGAGCCCGTCGAGCGACAGGGCCCAGCCCGACACGCCACCCGCCCCGCCCCGGACCGTCGCCACCGCCATCCAGATCGCCAACCTGCCACTCGGCGTCGTCACCTTTCCGAACGGAAAGGCCATGAACCTCACCGTGGCGCTCGGTTCGGCCGCGTTCCGGCATCCGAAGGATCCGCCCGGCCGCCTCTGGCTGATGACGGACCGAGGGCCCAGCATTCCGTGCGTGGAAGCCAAGCGCCTGATCGGCATCGAGCCGGAACAGGCCTGCCCCGCTGACCGGAACGGCCGGATCTACCCGCTCGCCGGCTTCGTTCCCTCGATCTATGCCGTCGATATCGGCCAGGACCAGGTGGCCCGGATCAATGTCTTCGTGCCCTTCAAGGGCAAGTCGGGACGCCCGGTCTCCGGCCGGCCGAACGCGGCAAGCGGCAATGGCCGTGCCGAAGGCGTCTTTTCAACCGATGGCAAGGCACTGCCACCGGATCCCTCGGGCATCGACCCCGAGGCCTTCATTCGCCTGCAGGACGGATCCTACTGGGTCGCCGAGGAATTCGGCCCCTCGCTGCTCGATGTCGCGCCCGACGGCACCGTCCGCCGACGGCTCGTGCCCTCCAATGCCGCGGCGGACTTCAAGGATGCCGATTACGAGATCGTCCCCAGCCTGCCACCGATCATGCGCCAGCGGGTCCAGAACCGGGGTTTCGAGGGCCTCGCCATCTCGCCGGACGAGAAGTTTCTCTACGTGATGATGCAGTCGCCCCTCGCCAATCCGGATGCGCAGGTCCTTCAGACCTCGCGCAATGTCCGGCTCTGGAAGATCGACCGCGAAACCGGCGCGGTCGTTGGCCAGTTCTTCTACCAGCTTGACGAGCCCTCGGCTTTCCGGGCTGACCGCGAGGGGCGCGAGCGCACCCAGCCGGACGTGCATGTCAGCGAGATCGTCGCGCTCGGCCCCGACCGGCTGCTCATCCTCGAACGCATTGACAAGACCTCGCGTCTCTTCATCGTCGCGCTGGACGAGGCCAACCGCGTTCCGCCGGAATTCGACTCGGTCGAGATGAATCCCAGCCTCGAGGCTTTGTCCGGCGAGACGCTGGCGCTGCGGGGCCTCAAGCCTCTGCCCAAGATCCTGATTCTCGATACCGACTCGGTGCCCGGCCTGCCCGCCAAGATCGAGGGTGTTGCGGTTATGGCACCGGACGAGCTGATTCTCGTCAACGACAACGATTTCGGGATCGACGGCGTGCGCACGCAGATGTTCCGCGTTACATTGCCAGCGCCCGTGCTGCGCTGACAGGTCGCCTGCCGCGCCGCACCGGTGAAATATTGCCAGAGTGGGGTCGGGCCATGATTTTGCCTGGGGTTTGCGCCAAGCGTTTTCTTCCGGTCCTGACGGCAGCAGGCCTGCTCCTCGCGGGATCGATGGGGTTTGCACAGCAGAGCCCCGCCCCGTCTCCGGCGGCTCCCTCTCCCGCAGCCCCGTCTCCCGCAGCGCCACCTGTCGCCCCGCCGGCGGCTCCCGCCAGCCCGCCTGCACCGGAGGCACCGAAGCCGCAGGCCGAGGCCACCGGCGGCGAGATGAAGGAAATCGTGCCGCAGCCGGTCCTGCGTTTCCGGGGCCAGAGCCCCTGGGATGAGGCGCATGTCTCGATCCGCAAGGCGATCGACCGGCTCGAGGCCGAGGCCAAGCGGCTCGGTCTCGCCCGGCAGGGCAACGCGATGGCGCATTTCATCGACAGTGACGACCTCGGCTTCACCTTCGAGGCCATGGTGCCGCTCGCCGCAGCGCCGGAACCCGGCAAGGCCTATGGCGAAGGGATCGACGCCACGCTCTCGCCGGGCGGCCGTTCGGTGATCTTCCCCTATGAAGGCGCCAATGACGAGATCGACAACGCCTATGAAGCGCTGACCGCCTGGCTGGATGACAAGGGCCTCGTCTCCACCGGCCGCTATCTCGAGGAATACGAAAACCTGCCCGAGCGCGGCGATGATCCCGGCATGAAGGCGAAGATCATCATCTTCCTGAAATAGGCCGGCTTATTGCCGGCTTGCCGCCGTCGCGATCCCCGCCCCGACCAGCAGCCCGCCGCCAATCCGGTTGAACAGACGGATGGCCGAGGGCTGGCGGAAAACGTCCCGCGCCCGCGCCGCGACCAGGGCATAGCCAAACGCGTTGGCGAAGGCGAGGATGAGGAAAGTCATCTCGAAAATCACCATCTGCGGCAGGATCGGCTGCTTCGGATCGAGAAACTGCGGCAGGAAGGCCACGAAGAAGGTGATGCTCTTGGGGTTGAGCGCGGTGACGATCCACGCATGCGAGAGCATCTTCAGCCGCGATGCGGGCTCCGTCTCCGCGCGGGCCTCCAGCGTGCCGCCGGCCCGGAACAGCTTGATCCCGAGCCAGACCAGATAGGCCGCGCCCGCCCATTTCAGCACGGTGAAGACCGCGGCGGAGGTCATCAGAAGGGCGCCGATCCCGAGCATGGAGAGCGTCATCGCGGTGAAGTCGCCGAGCGCCACGCCGGCGGCCATCGGCAACGCGACCCGCCAGCCTTGCCCGAGAGCATAGGACATGACGAGCAGGATGGTCGGCCCCGGAATGAGCAGGAGCACGATCGAGGCAGCGGAAAAGGCAAGCCAGGTTTCGAAGGTCATCGGCAATCCATCTGGCCGGAAATCGGCCGGTTCAGGCTAGACCCGGCCTGCTTCCTTGACCAGAGGCCCCTTTGGCTGTATCGAGCAGCCTCCAATCTGGTGAGATCAACGCGATCCGCCGACCGGGCCATGGGCCCGGAGGTCAACGTCCGGCAGCGCGAGGCGCCCCCGGGCGCGGAACTGTTTGGAGCATGGTCATGGCGCGAACCCCGCTTTGCGGCGGGAAGACGGGCCGGTTGGAAACGGGTGAAGCGCATGTTTGAAGGCCTTTCCGGGCGTCTTTCGGGCATTCTCGACAAGCTGACGCGCCGCGGCGCGCTCGGCGAGGCGGATGTGGCCGAGGCCATGCGCGAAGTGCGCCGGGCCCTGCTCGAGGCCGATGTCTCGCTCGATGTGGTCCGCGATTTCACCGAGAAGGTCCGCGGCCGCGCGGTCGGCGTGGATGTCGTCAAGTCGGTCACGCCCGGCCAGATGGTCGTCAAGATCGTCCATGACCAGCTCGTCGAGATGCTGGGCTCGGATGCCCGCCCGATCGATCTCGCCGCGACGCCGCCGGTCGGTATCCTGATGGTCGGCCTGCAGGGCTCCGGCAAGACCACCACCACGGCCAAGATCGCGAAGCGCCTGACCGAGCGCGAGAAGAAGAAGGTCCTGCTGGCCTCGCTCGACACGCGTCGTCCGGCCGCGATGGAACAGCTCGCCGTGCTCGGCCGCGACAACGGCATCGAGGTCCTGCCCATCGTGGCAGGCCAGAACGCGATCCAGATCGCCGAACGCGCCGAACAGGCTGCCCGCCTCGGCGGGTTCGACGTCGTGATCTATGACACCGCCGGCCGCGTGACGCTCGATGACGAGCTGATGGAGGAAGTGGTCCGCGTGCGCGACCGCATCCGCCCGCACGAGATCCTGCTCGTTGCCGATGCCCTGACCGGGCAGGACGCCGTGAACACCGCCCGCGCCTTCGATGGCCGCGTCGGCATCACCGGCATCGTGCTGACCCGCGTCGACGGCGATGGCCGCGGCGGTGCGGCGCTGTCCATGCGCGCCGTCACCGGCAAGCCGATCAAGCTGATCGGTGTCGGCGAGAAGATGGATGCCCTCGAGGATTTCCATCCCGGCCGGATCGCCAACCGCATCCTCGGCATGGGCGATATCGTCAGCCTCGTCGAGAAGGCGGCGGCGAATATCGACCAGGAAAAGGCGCTGGCCATGGCCGAGCGCATGCGCAAGGGGAAGTTCGACCTGAACGACCTGCGCGAGCAGCTCCGCCAGATGGAAAAGCTCGGCGGCATGGGCGGGCTGATGGGCATGCTGCCCGGCGTCGCCAAGATGAAGGACCAGATTGCCCAGGCCGGCATCGGCGACAAGATGGTCAAGCGCCAGGTCGCCATCATCAGCTCGATGACGCCGGCCGAGCGCGCCAATCCCGACCTTTTGAAGAATTCGCGCAAGAAGCGCATTGCAGCCGGCTCCGGCACCAGCGCCGAGGAAATCAACAAGCTGCTGAAGATGCACCGGACCATGGCCGACATGATGAAATCCATGGGCTCGGGCAAGCGCGGGCCGATGGCCGGCCTCGCCAGCATGTTTGGCCTCGGCGGCGGCATGCCGGATCTCTCCAGGATGGCGCCTCCGGGTGGCAGCGGCGGCCTCTCGCCGGAAGCCCTTGCCGAAGCGCAGAAGAAACTCGAGCAGATGCAGGGCCCCGGCGGCAAGCCGGCTCTTCCCGGCCTGAGCAAACCTGGCCTTCCCGGCCTTGGAACCGGCGGCGGCCTGCCCGGCCTCGGCGGCTTCAACCCGTTCCGCAAGAAGTAAGTTTTCCCTGATCGAAACAGAGCAAATCCAGGAGTAACCCATGTCTCTGAAAATTCGTCTCGCCCGTGGCGGCGCCAAGAAGCGCCCGGTCTATCGCATCGTGGTGGCGGATGCCCGCGCCCCGCGCGACGGCCGCTTCCTCGAGAAGATCGGCACCTACAACCCGATGCTGGCCAAGGATTCGGCCGAGCGCGTGGTGATCGATCTCGAAAAGGCCAAGGAATGGATCGCCAAGGGCGCCCAGCCGACTGATCGCGTGCTGCGCTTCCTCGATGCCGCCGGTATCGTGAAGCGGGAAGCCCGCAACAACCCGAAAAAGGCCGAGCCGGGCAAGAAGATGGCCGAGCGCGCCGCTGCCAAGGCCGGCGCAGCCGAGTAAGGACATCCGGCTCTGCCGAGTGACAAGGCTGGTGCGGCCGGATTCCCGGCTGCCCCGCCCTGAACAACCGGGCCCGCTTTCCGGCGGGCCTCCATGCCCGGGCGATGCTCGGGCATTTCGCTGTCGGGGGCATCCTGCCGTCCGGCAGTTCAAGGATTGGTCATGAAGAAACCCCGCTCCCGCTCTGCGCCGAAGCCGCCCGCGCCGGAAAGCCGCGTCGCCCTTGCGGTGATCGGCGCCCCGCATGGCGTGCGCGGCGAATGCCGGGTCAAGGCCTTCACCGCCGATCCGATGGCGATCGCCGATTACGGTCCGCTTTTCGCCGAGGATGGCCGGCTGTTCGAGATCGAACAGGGCCGGTTCCTGAAGGACGACATGCTGGTCGTGAAATTCGCCGGCGAGGATGACCGCGACCGGATCAAGGCGCTGACGGGCACGCTGCTCTATGTCGACCGCGCCAGCCTCCCCCCGCCCGAGGAGGAGGACGAGTTCTACCATGCCGATCTCATCGGCCTGCCGGTCTATGATCAGGCCGGTGCGCTGGTCGGCACGGTCCTCGCCCTGCATGATTTCGGCGCCGGCGACCTGATGGAGATCCGCCCCGCTTCCGGCGGCGGCACCTGGCTCCAGCCTTTCACGCGCCTCGCAACCCCGCTGGTCGACGTTCCCGGCCGCCGGATCGTGATCGACCCGGCCTATCTGGCAAAGCCTGAACGCCGGCCGTCCGGCATGGGCGAGGAGGGGTGATGCCCGCACCGGTCCACGGCCTGATCTTCGACATGGACGGCACCATCGTCGACAACATGCGCTACCATGACGATGCTTGGGAGGCCTGGCACGAGGCCTATGGGCTGCCCTTCGACCGGGCCGGCTTTTTCGCGCGGACGGCCGGCCGCACCAATCCGGAAATCCTCGGCGAGCTGTTCCCGGACCTGCCGGCCGAGGAAATCATCCGCCGGGGCGAGGAAAAGGAAGCGACCTATCGCCGCCTCTACGCGCCGCATGTCCGGCCCATGACCGGGCTGGAGGTGCTGCTCGATGCCGCCGATGCCGGGGGCGTCGCGATGGCGGTCGGCACTGCCGCACCGCCGGACAATATCGCCGTGGTGCTCGACACTCTCGGCCTGAGGCCGCGCTTCCGGACGATTGTCTCGCCGAACCAGGGGTTCCGCGGCAAACCGCATCCGGACATGTTTCTCGCGGCTGCCGATCGGATGGGCATCGCGCCCGAAACCTGCATCGTCTTCGAGGATGCCCCGCTCGGCGTCGAGGCGGCCCGCCGCGCCGGCATGCGTGCCGTGGCAGTGGAAACGATGCTCGGTGCCGAGGCCTTCGCCGCGTTCGACAATGTCGTGGCAACCTTGCGCGATTTCACCGCCGCCCTTCCCCTGCTCGGGGAGCGGCGCTGACCATGGCCGGCTTCCGCGCCACCGTGCTGACGCTGATGCCGGACATGTTTCCCGGCACGCTCGGGCAGTCGCTGGCGGGCGATGCGCTCCAGCGCGGGCTCTGGTCCCTCACGGTCAAGGATATCCGCGACCATGGCATCGGCCGCCACCGGGCGGTGGATGACACGCCGGCCGGAGGCGGGCCGGGCATGGTCATCCGCGCCGACGTGCTGGCCGCTGCCATCGATGCGGCCGTCCCGGCAGAGGATACGCGGCCGCGCTTCCTGCTCTCGCCCCGGGGCAGGGTCTTCGATCAGGCTCTCGCGCGGGAACTGGCCACCGGCCCGGGCGCGGTTCTGGTCTGCGGGCGCTTCGAGGGTGTCGACGAGCGGGTGATTGCCGGGCGCGGCCTGCAGGAACTGTCGATCGGCGATTATGTCCTCTCCGGCGGCGAGATCGCGGCACAGGTCGTCCTCGATGCCGTCATCCGGCTGCTGCCGGGCGTGATGGGCGGCGATGGCTCGGATCTCGAGGAGAGCCACGAGCAGGGCCTGCTCGAATATCCGCATTACACGCGTCCGCGCAGCTGGGAAGGCGAGGAGATCCCCGATATCCTGACCTCGGGCAACCATGCCGCAATCGCACGGTGGCGGCAGGAGCAGGCGGAGGCAATCACCCGGAGCCGACGACCGGATCTCTGGGCCAAATATCGCCGCTGACTGCGTTTTTTCTGCCCCTCGGGGGTGACATTCGGTGCGGGATCGTGTAACGCCCGCACCTCAACTCACAACAGCGTCCCGAAACGCCCGCCAGGATAAGGCGAAACGGAAAAGGTCTGGTCCCATGGACATCATTGCTACGCTTGAAAAAGAAGAAGCCGAACGCGTTCTCGGCGAGAAGAAGATCCCGGATTTCGCCCCGGGCGATACGGTCATCGTGAACGTGAAGGTCAAGGAAGGCGATCGCAGCCGCGTGCAGGCCTATGAAGGCGTGTGCATCGCGCGCAATGGCGGCGGCCTCAACGAGAGCTTTACCGTCCGCAAGATTTCGTATGGCGAAGGCGTGGAGCGCGTGTTCCCGCTCTATTCGCCGAACATCGATTCCATCAAGCTCGTCCGCCGCGGCAAGGTCCGCCGCGCGAAGCTGTATTACCTGCGCGATCGCCGCGGCAAGTCGGCGCGTATCGCCGAGCGCACCGACCGGAAGGAAACGCCGGCCGGTTGACGAACGGAAGCGGCCTTCGGGCCGCTTTTTTCTTGTCCGCAATCCGGATCCACACCCTTCCCTCACGAAGGGTTGATGCCGTCCCGCTCTCGACTCCCCTCCGGGATATGCCATGTTCCGTCCCTGGGCCGGCAACAGCGCCGGAATCGGGAGATGCGCCATGTCTGATCCGAAGAGTTCGTCTGATCCGAACACGCCGAAGCTGTCTGACGATGTCATCCGCCTGTATGATCGTTTCACCCATGGCGCGATGGACCGCCGGGCCTTCTTCGAGCGCCTGACCGGGCTGGCCGGCTCGGTCGCGGCGGCCACGGCGCTGCTGCCGCTGCTCCAGAATGATTATGCCCGCGCCGAAACGGTTCGGCCCGACGATCCCCGCCTCGCCGCGGAGGAGCGGGTGGCCATCCCGGGTTCAGATGCCGGGCTGACCGGCTATCTCGTCGGACCGAAGGACCGCGTGAAACGCCCGGCCCTCGTGATGATCCACGAGAATCGCGGCCTCAACCCGCATATCCGCGACATGACCCGGCGTGGCGCGCTCGCGGGCTATCTCACCCTGGGGATCGACGCCCTCTCGCCGGAAGGCGGCACGCCGGCAGACGAGGACAAGGCGCGCGACATGATCGGCCAGCTCAATGCCGAGACCGCCGCCCGCCGCATCGCGGCTACCGTGCGCTTCCTTGCGGCCCATCCGCTGTCCACCGGCAAGGTCGGCGCCATGGGCTTCTGCTGGGGCGGCGGCATGGTCAATGCGGTGCTCGCCATGGAACCGGCACTGGGGGCTGGCGTGAGCTATTACGGCCGGCAGATCCCGGCAGAGCGGGTGGCGGGCATCACGGGTGCCCTGCAGCTCCACTACGCGGGCAAGGACGAGCGGATCAATGCCGGCATTCCCGCCTACCGGACAGCTTTGGAAGCCGCGGGCAAGACCTTCGAGCTTCACATGTATGACGGCGTCGATCACGCGTTCAACAACGATGCCAATGCCGCCCGCTATGACGCGGCAGCGGCGAAACTGGCCTGGGAACGCAGCCTCGCCTTCCTCGCCCGCCATCTCGGCACGCCGGCACCGACGGGCTGATTAGTTGCACATGCAACAAATTTCTTGCCAATCCGCCTGAAGCCCGGCATTCTCGTGCTGGCAGGTGGCCGAAGGGCGGGAATCGCCATGTCAGGCTGGGCTGCGGGGAAATGATCGCAGGAAGGCAGATCCATGAACATCCATGCGCAAGCGCGGGCAGGAGCCATGATCCGCGACGAGGGCCGGAATGGCCTCCGCTACATGACGGGTTTCGGCAATTCCTTCGAGACGGAGGCCCTGCCCGACGCCCTGCCGGTGGGCCGGAATTCGCCCCAGAAATGCAATTACGGCCTCTATGCCGAGCAGCTTTCCGGCTCGCCCTTCACAGCCCCGCGCTCGACCAACGAGCGCTCCTGGCTCTACCGGATCCAGCCCGGCGTGAAGCATCAGGGCCGCTACCGCAAGGCCAGCCCCGGCATGATCCGCAGCGCGCCGAACCGAGAGGAATCGGCCCTGCCCATCGGCCAGATGCGCTGGATGCCGATCGCGCTGCCGGCTGAGGGCCTGAATTTCCGCACCGGCCTTCACACGATCACCACGGCCGGGGATGCCGAGGGGCAGGTCGGCATGGCGGCCCATATCGCCCTCGTCACGCAGTCCATGACGGACGAGTATGTCTTCAATGCCGATGGCGAGCTGATGATCGTCGCGCAGGAGGGCCGGCTCCGCTTCTGCACTGAATTCGGGATCATCGAGATCGAGCCCGGCGAGATCTGCGTGATCCCGCGCGGCGTGATCTTCCGCTGCGAATTGGTCGATGGCCCGGCCCGCGCCTATGTCTGCGAGAATTACGGCGGCGCCTTCACCTTGCCGGAACGCGGCCCGATCGGCGCCAATTGCCTGGCCAATGCCCGCGATTTCAAGACACCCGTCGCCGCCTACGAGGACAGGGTCGGCCCGGCGCAGCTCTATGTGAAATGGTGCGGCGAGATGTTCGTCACCGAAATCGGGCAATCGCCGCTCGATGTCGTGGCCTGGCACGGCAATTACTATCCCTACAAATATGATCTCCGGCATTTCTCGCCGGTCGGGGCGATCCAGTTCGACCATCCCGATCCCTCGATCTTCACCGTGCTCACCTCGCCCTCGGGCGAAGCCGGCACCGCGAATATCGATTTCGTGATCTTCCCGGAGCGCTGGATGGTGGCCGAGAACACGTTCCGTCCGCCCTGGTATCACCGCAACATCATGAGCGAGTTCATGGGGCTCATCTACGGCGTCTATGACGCGAAGCCGAAGGGCTTCGTGCCGGGCGGCATGAGCCTCCACAACATGATGCTGCCCCATGGGCCGGATGCGCCGGCGTTCGACAAGGCCTCGAACGAGCCGATGGTGCCGGTGAAGCTCGCGGGCACCATGGCCTTCATGCTGGAGACCCGCCTGCCGCAGCGCCTGACGGCCTATGCCTCGACGCTCAAATCGATTGATGCGGAGTATCTCGATTGCTGGGCAGGGCTGGAACGCCATTTTGACCCGACCCGCAAGGAGCCGAACTGGTAACCACCCCGGCGCAGGCGCGGAAAACACGAAAGGCCGGGTTACCCCGGCCTTTCTGCATTCTGTGAGCACCCGTCACTTGCTGAGGCGCAGTTCCGCGATGATGTCGCTGATCTTCGAGAAGGCGGCGAGGAACTCGTCGGAGTTCTGCGCATCGAAGAACTGGCCCTTGGTGTTGGCCGCACAATCCTTCAGCAGCGTCTTGATGGTCACGTCGGACACATCGAAGGCAACCGTGTAGATCTGGATATCGCTGGTCTTGTCGGCTGCGATGTTGGCGCAGATCTTCTTGACCAGATCATTGGACTTGGCCGTATCGCTACCCCAGTGCTGTGGATAGGTCGGCGACTTGGTGTTCATGCCGTCGGTCATCAGCACCAGGAACTTGCGCACCTGTTCGGTCGGCGTGCTCGTTGCCGCGCTGAAGGGCTCCTGCGCCGACAAGGTCCGCCAGCCCCAGATCAGGCCAGCCGGAATGTAGGTGTTGCCGCTCGGGCTGAGGCCCTTGATCATCGACTTGACCTTGTTGAAATCCGAGGTCAGCTCGACCAGCGTGTCGCTGCACCACGTATCCATCAGTCCGGGAATCTTGTTGCCGTAATTGCCATCCTGCGTGTCGAGCGGATGGTTCCGCGAGCCGACGCAGCCATGCCACTTGTGCCAGGCACCCTGCTGGATCTGGCACTTCTTCTCTTCCGGCCCGTAGATCTTCTCGCAAACCTGCTTGAAATAACCGGCCTTCGGCTGCGACCCCCCGCAACTATAGGGAACGCCGTCATTGTAGCATGTACCCGGCGGGCTGCCGGGTTTCGGTGGCACCCATTCCTGCTTGCAGTTCTTCTCGCCGATGACCGGCTTGTGCTTCCAGCACACTTCCTTGGACGGATCCTGATAATCCGCCGGTACATTGAGCCAGGGCTTGTTGCGGTTCGCGAGCCCGACATTGACGTATTCGGCAAAGGGCACCACCGAGAACCTCAGCTGGTCCGGCTTGGCGGACAGCTTGCTGAGATTTTCGACCATGTCGCCCGCCGCCTTTTTCAGCGTATTCATCTTCCAGCCGCTCATCGAGCCGGTCGTGTCGAGGACAAGGGCGATTTCGGTCTTCGAGGAGATCGTGCTGATCGCCTCCGCCAGCACATCCATGCTGACCTGGTCGAGCCCGAAAATCCCGCCGAAATAGGTCTTGACCGAACCGCTCGCGCGGACGCGATAGCCGTAATTGGCCCCGTCCTTGGTGATGTTCTCCGGCGACATGGTCAGCGAGAAGGCATCGGTCAGCTTGATCGTGTTGGCCGCGAACACATCCTTGGCCACTTTCTCGCGCTCGGCCGCCGTTCCCATGGTGCGGGCAGCGGCGAGAGCAGCAGAATCCGCGGCGGCGAAGATGGAGGCCCGCATCTGCACGGCCCGGGAGTAATCGACGGCCATCCCGGTCACGCCGATGACGGAAACCGCACCGAGAGCAAAAAGGCTGACGAAGTTTCCGCTGGTATCGCGCCGGAACGCCCGAAACAGCTTGAATAGACCGGACATGCAGGACCTCATCCCCTCACCGGACGTCACGAACGACGTCTACATTTGCCAGCTCTAACATTGCCGCGCGAAAATTCGCTTAAATGTCAGATAGATATTTAGAGGTTGGCGGTAAGACCTCGTTAACCCTGAAGCGAGGCCGGCCCGGTCAGATCACCGGTGCCGGGATGCCGATTCCCGATTGTTTCCTCGGGCGGGCTGGGTCTATCCTTGACGGACAAGACGCGATCATCGCGCCAAAGCCTTTCGCGGGAGTGAAATGAACCAGTTGGATCTTCGGGATCGCGTGGCGATCATCACCGGTGGTGCGCGCGGCATCGGCTATGCCATTGCCGAACGCGTACTTCGCTCCGGCGGCGTGGCCGTCCTGTGGGACATGGACGCAGCCGCCCTCGCCGAGGCGGCGGGATCGTTGGCCCCGCTCGGCCCGGTCACGACCGATCTTGTCCAGCTCACGGACGAGACCTCCGTCGCGGCAGCGACGGCCGCTGTCATGGCGCGCCACGGGCGGATCGACATTGCCGTCAACAATGCCGGGATCACCGGCGGCAATGCCCGCCTCTGGGAGCTTGACCCTGCCGTCTGGCGGCAGGTCATCGAGGTCAATCTCGTCGCGCCCTATCTCGTCTGCCGGGCCATCGTGCCGGAAATGCTGAAGGGCGGCTATGGCCGGATCGTCAACATCGCCTCGATCGCCGGCAAGGAAGGCAATCCGAATGCCTCGCATTACTCGGCCTCGAAAGCCGGCCTGATCGCCCTGACGAAATCGCTCGGCAAGGAACTGGCCACGTCGAATATCCTGGTGAACTGCATCACCCCGGCGGCGGCGAAGACGGCGATCTTCGACCAGATGAAGCCCGAATTCATCCAGTTCATGCTCTCGAAAATCCCGATGGGCCGCTTCGTGCAGGTCGACGAGATCGCCGCCATGGCCTGCTGGCTTGCCTCCGAGGACTGCGCCTTCTCGACCGGTGCCGTCTTCGACATTTCCGGTGGCCGCGGGACCTATTGACGTGGCGGGCCAGAGAGTCGCTGTCGTCACCGGGGGCACGCGCGGGATCGGCGAAGGCATTGCCCGCGCGCTGGCCGCCGCGGGATATGCGGTCGTGGCCACGGGCCTCACCGAGGCGGAATGCGCCGCGTTCGCGCCGGATCCCGCAATCCGGTCCGCCGTGATGGATGTCACGGCCGATGCCTCGGTCGCGGCCGTGTTTTCCGGCCTCGACCGGCTGGACCTGCTGGTCAATTGCGCCGGCACGATCCAGCGCGGCGGCAGGGAGTTCGAGATCGAGGCCTTCCGTCTCACGCTCGAGGTGAACCTTGTCGGGACGATGCGCTGCTGCCTCGCGGCAAGGCCGCTTCTTGCCTGCAACGGCGGGTCCATCATCAACACCGCCTCGATGCTGACCTTCCAGGGTTCGCCCTTCGTGCCCGGCTATTCCGCCTCGAAGGGCGGGGTCGGCCAGCTCACCAAGAGCCTCGCTGCTGCCTGGGCGCCCGAGGGCATCCGCGTCAATGCCGTGGCGCCCGGCTGGATCGACACCGAACTGACCCGCCCGCTTGTGGAAGACCCTGCCCGTTCCGCCCCGATCCTTGACCGGACCCCGATGAAAAGATGGGGGAAGCCGGATGATGTGGCCGGCGCGGTAATCTTCCTCGCTTCCGATGCCGCCCGCTTCATCACCGGCACGATCCTGCCGGTCGATGGCGGCTATCTCACCCTCTGACCCCGCGAGGACCCGCCATGACCGCTCCCGTGCCGCTCGATTCCGAGAAATGGCTGCCCTATCGCCACCCGATGCCGAAGGAGAGCCCGCCGGAACTCGTCGTCCCCAACGTGATCCCGCAGGACGAGCGGATCTGGGTGCCGGTGGACGACAATGTCTGGTTCCGCCCGCTCTGCCTGTCGGCAACCCGGGGCTACTGGATGAACCTCCTGCGCGTGCGCCGGGCCGGCGTGCTCTCGCGGCACCGCCACCCGCAGCCCGTGCATGGCTACGTGCTGAAGGGACAGTGGCGCTATCTCGAGCATGACTGGGTGGCCACGGAAGGCTCCTATGTCTATGAAGCTCCCGGCGAGACCCATACGCTGGTCGTCGACCCGCATGTCGAGGAGATGATCACCATGTTCCAGGTCAACGGCGCGATGATCTATTGCGACCCCGACGGCAGATGCACCGGGTTTGACGACGTGTTCACGCGGATCGACAAGTGCCGGAAGCATTATGCCGCCAACGGCCTCGGCGAAGGCTATGTCGACCAGTTCATCCGCTGAGGCGGCCGGCAGGATCATCAACGACAGGAAGGCAAGGCGGGCATGAAAGCACGGGCAAAGCTCATCGAAGGCATGGCATTCCTCGGAGAAGCCGGATCCGGCCATGGCGTGATCATGGATGGCGCACCTGAATATGGCGGCCGCAATCTGGGCTTCCGGCCAATGGAATTGCTGCTGGTCGGCATGGCCGGCTGCACGGCTTTCGATGTCGTCAATATCCTGCGGAAGGGCCGCGAAGACGTGGCGGATTGCGTTGTCGAGGTCAGCGCCAGCCGCGCCGAGGAGGACCCGAAGGTCTTCACCACGCTGCATCTGGTCTACCGTGTGAAAGGCCGGAACCTCTCGCCTGCCAAGGTCGAGCGGGCCATCTCGCTCTCCAAGGAGAAATACTGTTCCGCCTCGATCATGCTGGGCAAGACGGCGACAATCACCCACGAATACACCGTCGAGGGCATTGAATGAGCCGCCTCTCCGGGCTCGTTTCCGCGGAAACGCTGGCTTCCCTCGCGGGGAGGCCGGACACGGTTCTGCTGGACATCCGGCTTCCGGCCGATGGCGGCCGCGCGGGGTTCGAGGAAGCCCATATCCCGGGTGCGGTCTTTTCCGATTACGCCGCGGATGGCTGGCGCCAGCGGGTTGGCCAGGTGCCGGGGCTGCTGCCGGAGGCCGATCATCTGGCCCGGCTCTTCGCGAGCCTCGGAATCACGCCGGAAAGCCGGGTGATCCTGATCCCGCTCGGGGCCAGCGCGAATGATTTCGCCGCCGCCGCGCGAGCCTGCTGGACCCTGCGGCTGGCCGGCCATGCGGAAGTCGGGATCCTCGATGGCGGCACGCGCGGCTGGATCGCCGAGGGGCGCCCGGTCGGCAGTGGCCCCGGCACCGTGCCGGCACCGGCAAACCCCTATCCGATCCGCTGGCAGGCGGGTCTCCGTGCGCTGGCGGAGGATGTGATCACGGCGCTGGAGCGGGGGGAGCCGTTGGTCGACGCCCGGAACGCCTCCTATTTCGCAGGACGGGAAAAGGCGCCCGAAGCCCGGATCGGCGGCCATGTGCCCGGTGCCCGCCCGCGCGATTACACGAGCCTGTTCGATCCCGCCACCGGCCGCCTGCTGCCGCGAGCGGAGCTGGATGCCGCCTTCTCGGAGATGCGCGGCCAGCCGGTCATCCATTATTGCAATACCGGGCACACCGCCGCGCTGAACTGGTTCGTCCTGAGCGAGATCCTCGGCGAACCGGCGCGGCTCTATGACGGCTCCATGACCGACTGGACGCAGGATCCCGGGCGGCCGGTTGCAACCGCCTGATCCCCGGCAAACAGGCCGGCGACAGCCTCAGGCGACGCGGAGGGCCTCGGCGAGATCGGCCTTGAGGTCGTCCGCGTGTTCCAGCCCCACCGACAGGCGCACCATCCCCTCACCGACGCCCATCGAGGCACGGATTTCCGGCGTGAACCGCTGATGCGTGGTCGTGGCAGGATGGACGGCAAGGCTCTTGGCATCACCGAGATTGTTCGAGATCCGGAAGATCCGGAGCGCATTGAGGAACCGGAAGGCGGCCGCCTTTCCGCCCTCGATCTCCAGCGCGATCAGGGTCGACGGCCCGCCCATCTGCCGCGCGATGATCTCGGCCTGCGGATGGTCCTTCCGCCCGGGGAAGATCAACCGCGTGACTTTTTTCTGCTCGGCCAGCCAGTCGGCCAGCAGGCTGGCGGTGCGGGTCTGCCGTTCGACCCGGATGGAGAGTGTTTCGAGGCCCTTCAGCAGCACCCAGGCATTGAAGGGCGACATGGCCGGCCCGGTCTGGCGCAGCAGCGTGTGGATATGCGTGTTGATGAACTCCTCGGAGGCGAGGATCACCCCGCCGAGGCACCGGCCCTGCCCGTCGATATGCTTGGTCGCGGAATAGGTCACGCAATCCGCCCCCAGCGCCAGCGGTTTCTGCCAGACCGGCGTCGCGAAGACATTGTCGACCACCAGTTTCGCGCCAACGGACTTCGCGATCGTGGCCACCGCCTCGATATCGATGACCTCGAGGGTCGGATTGGCCGGACTTTCGAGGAAAAAGACCTTCGTATTCGGCCGGATCGCCGCGCGCCAGGCCGCGAGGTCGGTCCCGTCGACCAGCGTGGAGTCGATGCCATAGCGCGGCAGATGCTCCTCCACCACGTAGCGGCAGGACCCGAACAGGGCCCGCGCGGCGACGATATGGTCACCGGCCCGCAGCAGGCCCATCAGCGCCGCCGTGACTGCAGCCATCCCGGTGGCGGTGGCCCTCGCGGCTTCCGCCCCTTCCAGCAGCGCCATCCGCTTTTCGAACATCGCCACGGTGGGATTCGAGAACCGGGCGTAGATATAGCCGGGATCCTCGCCGATGAAGCGCTTCTCGCATTGTTCGGCGCTTTCATAGACATGGCCCTGCGTAAGGAACAACGCCTCCGACGTCTCGGCGAATTGCGAGCGCAGCGTTCCGCCATGAACAAGTTCCGTTTCGAAACGGCGCTTCGGGGTCGGGTGCGGATCGGCCATGGCGGGTCTCCGGAAAGGCAGGATGCCGACCCATAACCCAGGCCATATCGTTCGTAAAGACGAACGAACGTCCTGTTTGTCGGATTATTGCAGGGAGACCCGGCAGCGGCTGTTGCCGTCGCCCCCCCAAAGCCCCTATCACGCTTGAAACGGGAGATGAGTGATGACGATCCTTTTTGCCGCCGAGGGCTGGGACCCCGCGCCCTGGATCCGGGCCTTCGAGAGCCATAGCGGGGGCCAGCGCCGCGTGGTGACGCCCGGGCAGGATCATGATCCGGCCGAAATCCACTACGCCGCTGTCTGGAAGCCCCGGCCGGGGCTTCTGGCCAGCCTGCCGAACCTGCGCGCCATCTTCAATCTCGGCGCCGGGGTCGATGCGCTTCTGGCCGACAGGACCTTGCCGGATGTGCCGATCATCCGCATCGTCAATCCGGACCTCACCGTCCGGATGACCGAGTGGATCGTGCTCCAGGCCCTGTTCCATCTGCGTCAGATGCCGGCCTACCAGGCCCAGCAGGCGCGTCGCGAATGGCGCCAGCTGCCCCAGCCCGCCGCGCGCGAGGTCCGGATCGGCCTGATGGGCTATGGCGTGCTCGGCCGGGACTCGGCGGACGTCCTGCAACGCCTCGGCTTCGATGTCGCAGTATGGGCGCGCAGGCCCCAGCCGGACGCCGATTGCCCCGTCTTTGTCGGGAATGAGGCGCTTCCCGGTTTCCTCGCCCGGACGGACATGCTCGTCGTCCTCCTGCCGCTCACGCCCGATACACGCAGAATTCTGGACCGGGCCCTGTTCGCCGGCCTCGCGCAGGACGGGGTCCTCGGCGGTCCGGTCCTGATCAATGCCGGCCGGGGCGGGCTGCAGGTCGAGGCTGACATCCTCGCTGCGCTCGACTCGGGCCAGCTCGCCGGGGCAAGCCTCGATGTTTTCGAAACCGAACCCCTGCCGTCAACCAGCCCGCTCTGGACGCACCCGAAGGTCGTGATCACGCCGCATGTCGCGGCCGATTCGACGCCGGAAGGGCTGACGGGCGGCATTCTCGCGGATATCGCCCGGTTCGAGCGGGGCGAGACGCTGCCGAACGAGGTTGACCGCACGGCCGGCTACTGAGCCGGGTCAGAGCGTGCGCAGCAGGCCGGTCTTCACATCGAACATCGCGCCGTGCAGATGCAGCTTGGCGCGCCCGTGCAGGATGTTCACGCAGGGAAAGGTCAGCAGGTTCTCGATCGAATTGCGGATCGAGGCCACGGCCAGCCGTTCGGCATAATCATGGTCGCTTTCCTCTGCCTGCGCAGGAAGCGATTCCGCCGCAGGCGAGATCAGGGTCATCCACTTGCCGATGAAGTCCCCCGGCGACAGGGCATCCTCGCTGTCCGGATTGCGGTTGCGCCGGACATAGGCATGCACGCCGCCGCAACGGCCATGGCCCATCACGACGATATGCTTCACCCGGAGCGCCTGCACAGCGAATTCGAGCGCTGCCGAGGTGCCATGCAGCTCGCCGTCTGGCGAGTAGGGGGGCACGAGATTGGCGACGTTGCGCACCACGAAGACCTCGCCCGGCCGCGCATCGAAAATGACTTCCGGCGAGACGCGGCTGTCACAGCAGGCGATGATCATGATCTCGGGTTTCTGCCCGTTCTCCGCCATGTCGAACAGCCGCTCGCGTTCCTGCGGCAGCCGTCCGCTCTTGAAGGCGGCGTAGCCGTCCAGCAGGCGCTGCGGGAACGGCGTGGTGGGGAGGGACCCTGACATCGCGCCGTTATGCCGGGTTCCCGCGTTTCCGCAAGCGGAAATTGCTGCAGTGCAGCCAGAGGCTAGAAGCGCTCGCCGCGCACCACGGAGACATCCCCCACCGTGACAATGCCGATCTGCCGCGAGAGCAGCCGCATGACATCCGCGAGGATGGCCTCCACCCGGCCGGCATCGGTGATGCAGATCAGCATGACCATCTGGCCGGCCCCGCCGACAAGGCCATCCCGCGTCCAGCTTCCGGTGCTGCCCCGCCCGCCCAGCACGGGCAGGATCGAATAGCCTTTCACGCCTGCCGTCTCGAGAGCTGCCGTCAGCCGGTGGATCGCCGGCGCCTCGACGATGATCTCGATCCGCTTCTTGGAATGCATATCCATCAGGCGCCTCCGGCAACGCGCGCGGCAAGGAAGAGATAGAACGGCAACCCGATCGTCAGGTTGAACGGGAAGGTCACCGCCAGCGACAGGGTGAGGTAGATGGCCGGCCGGGCCTCGGGCAGGGCAAGGCGCATGGCGGCCGGCACGGCGATGTACGAGGCCGAAGCCGTCAGCGTGATCAGGAGCGCCGCCCCGCCGGGTGAAAGCGGCAGGACGAGGCAGAAGGCCGCCGCCAGCATGGCGGAGATCAGCGGCATATAGAGGCCGAAGGCGACCACCGGCAGCGAGAGCAGCCTGCCGCCCTCGCGCAGGCCACGGCCCGCGACAAGGCCCATATCCAGCAGGAACAGGCAGAGAATGCCCCGGAACGGCGCGCCGATGAAGGGATCGATCATGGCCAGCCCCTTCGGCCCGGTGATCGCGCCGATGAGGAAGGAACCGATCAGCATGACAATCGATCCGTTGAGGCCGATCTCGCGCAGCAGCGCGCCGACAGGCTCGCCCCTTCGGTCCGGCGCCGCACGCCGGGCCAGCAGCAGGGCAACCATGATGGCCGGCGTTTCCATGATCGCGGCCACGGCGACGAGATAGCCCTCGAAGGGCCAGCCGGCGAGGCGCACCGCCTCGGTGCCGGCAACGAAAGTGACAATCGAGATCGAGCCGTAATGGGCTGCCACGGCAGCCGCATCGACGGCGGAAAGGCGCGTCGTCAGGCGAAGAAGGCCGTAGCCGATCACGGGGATGGCGGCCGAGAGCAGCGCACCCGCCCCGATGGCGCCCAGCATGCGGCTGTCGATGCCGGTCTTGTGGATCTCGACCCCGCCCTTGAAGCCGATGGCGAGCATCAGATAGAGCGCGAGCGCCTTGGCAATGGCCTCGGGCACGGTGAGGTCGCTCCGGGCCAGGGCCGCAGCAAAGCCCAGCACGAAGAACAGCACCATCGGCGAGGTGAGATTGGCAACAGCGAGATCAATTCCGGACATGCCGCACCCTTTGCCGGAGGAGGTTTCCGCCGTCAATCACGCGAAGATCGCCCAATCATGCGAAGATAGCCATGGGGAGGCCAAACCGGTCCCGCTCGAACGGATCGGGATGGGGACGGGCGAGGCCCATCGCGGCGCGCTGCGCGGTGAGAAGGCAGGCAAGCGCATCCAGCAGATCGTCCGATCCGGCGCCTTTCGGCGGCGCGGCGTCGAGGCTTGCGGCGGGAATTCCGGCGGCAGCGAGCAGGGCACGGCGCTCCCGCTTGCCCTCCTCGGTCTTTTTCGGATGCTCGAGCGGAGCCCCGTTCAGGCGACGGAACACGAGTTCGGGATGTGTCTCGACGACCGGGTAGCCCGGCCGGTCATCGCCCCGCAGCCAGAGGTCGAGTTCCCGGATCCGGGGAAAGAGATGGAAAGCCTGTTTCGACACCTTGCGCGGCGGGTTGGACCCCGCAAGTGCAGCGGTGCAGGCGGCGCGATAGTCGCCGGCCTCCACCGCTGCCCGCGCGGGAATCGAGAACACGCTCGATTGCCGGGCGCCGAGCAGCGGCCGGACCGCCCGTTCCGCCCCGCGCCCGGAGCCCTCGATCCGGTCCGGCAGGCCGATCGGCATGTCGATGGCCACGGCCGCCAGCGAAGGGGCCAGGCTTGCGAGATCCGCCAGCCGCGGCACCACGGCATGGCGGAGCGTCAGGGGCCCGGAGGCCGGGCCGATCACCACCATCCAGCCGGCCTTGCAACCATCGATGCCGGCAATCCAGTCGCTTCCGGTTGGCAAACCCGCCCTCCCGCGTTAATCCCGAGGTTCCGCATCGATATTGGCAGGTGCCCCGTGATCGAAAACCCCCCGCCCCGGAAGTTTCGTTCGGTCCTCTATGTCCCTGCCATCAACGAGCGCGCCATTGCGAAAGCCGCAACGCTGCCGGCCGACGCGATCATCCTCGACCTCGAGGATGCGGTGGCCCCCGATGCCAAGGCCGAGGCGCGGCGCCGGGCCCGGGCGGCTCTGGAAAGCCGGATTCTCGCGCCGAGAACCGTGATCGTGCGGGTGAATGGCCTGCCGGAGGGCAGCGAGACCCATGAATGGCTGGCCGATGATCTCGCCGAGATTGCCGCCGCCGGGGCCGACGCAGTGCTGTTCCCCAAGATCCGGACGGGGGCGGACGTGGCGCGCGCCGAAGGCGTCCTCGATCACCATTTCGCCCCGACTTCCCTCCGGCTCTGGCTGATGATCGAGACCCCGCAGGCCATTCTCAACCTCCGCGATGTGGTCACGCCGCAGGAGGAGAGCCACGGTCGGCTGGAAGCCCTCGTCATGGGCACGAATGACCTCGCGAAGGAAATGCGGCTGCCGCCCTCGCCATCGCGGCTGCCGCTTCTGCACGCCCTGTCCTCGACGGTTCTGGCGGCTCGATCGCGCGATCTGGTCGTCCTCGACGGTGTTTTCGGTCGGATCGAGGATCAGGCTGCCTTCGAGAGCGAATGCCACCAGGGCCGCGCGCTCGGCTTCGACGGCAAGACGTTGATCCACCCGTCGCAGATCGAGACCGCCAACCGGGCTTTCTCGCCCTCCGAGGCCGAGCGCGCGGAGGCGGAAGCGATCGTCAAGGCCTTCGAGGATCCGGGCAATGCCGGGCGCGCGGTGCTGGTCGTCAACGGCCGGATGGTCGAGGACCTCCATTACCGCGTGGCGAAGCAGGTCCTCGCGCTCGCCGGTTGAAGCCGGTGCTTGCGGCTGCGGACAGTTACGGGGTGGCCTGCCCCGCATCATCGTCCTAGACTGGTCGGATGAAGCGGCCTCACCGCCTCCGCCGGATCCTGATCCGCGTCATGATCGGGCTGATCGCCCTTTTCGCGCTGAGCCTGCTGCTTGGCCGGTTCCTGCCGATTCCCTCGACCCTGATGCTCGGCCGCTGGCTGGGCCAGCAACCGGTCACGCGGCAATGGGTGCCGCTGGAGGCTGTGGCGGCATCGGTGCCACGCTCGGCCATCGCGTCGGAGGACCAGCGCTTCTGCATCCATTACGGCGTGGATTTCGGCGCGCTGGCGGAGGTGCTCGACGATCCGGACGGCCCCTCGCGCGGGGCCTCGACCATCACGATGCAGGTCGTGAAGAATGTCTATCTCTGGCCCGGCCGATCCTACATCCGGAAAGGCCTGGAGATCCCGCTGGCGCTTGTGGTCGACATGGCCTGGGGCAAGGCCCGCGTCATGGAGGTCTATCTGAACATCGCCGAGTGGGGCGACGGCATTTTCGGGATCGAGGCGGCGGCGCGACACCATTTCGGCAAGCCGGCCCAGCGGCTGACCCCGACCGAATCCGCAAGGCTCGTCGCCATCCTGCCGGATCCGCTCCGGCGCGATCCACGGCGCGATTCAGCATCGGCGCGGCGGGTTTCGGCAAGGAGCCTCGCTGTGGGAGACCTTGCCGGCTGCATCCTGCCGCGCGGCTGAGGGCTGAACCGACCCGGCCTCAGGCGAGGCGCGCGCGCTCGATCGCCTCGACGATCAGGCGCCGGGCCTCGGCCGCATCGCCCCAGCCGAGCAGCTTGACCCACTTGCCCGGTTCGAGATCCTTGTAATGCAGGAAGAAATGCTCGATCTGCTTCCAGGTGATCTCCGGAAGATCGGAATAATTCTCCACCTTGGCGTAACGCTGGGTCAGCTTGGGCGAGGGAACCGCGATGATCTTCTCGTCGCCGCCGCCATCATCCTCCATGCGGAGCACGCCGATCGGCTTCACGTTGATGACGGCCCCGGGAATGATCGGCCGGGTATTGGCGATCAGCACGTCGATCGGGTCCCCGTCCTCGGACAGGGTATGCGGCACGAAGCCGTAATTCCCGGGATAGCGCATCGGCGTGTAGAGGAACCGGTCAACGACGAGCGTCCCGGCTTCCTTGTCCATCTCGTACTTGATCGGCTCACCGCCGATGGGAACCTCGACGACCACGTTGATGTCGTGAGGCGGGTTCTTGCCGATGGCGATGGCATCGAGGCGCATGGGGACAACTCCTGTTCTTTCCTGACGCTCTAATCCCAATGTTTGCGATGCACAATATCACCGGAAGACCAAGACGCCCGGTTTGACACCTGCCGGAGGAATGCTAAGCCGCCACCATGCCCAAGCCGGTTCATTCCGACGAGTATTACGAATGGCGTCGCCTCAAGCGCGAAGCCCGCTGGAACCGGCCCATCGGCTCGGCGCGCGAGCGGGTCCGCGCCTGGCTCGACCTGCTCTTTGTCGATCACGGGATCCTCCGGCTGGTGCATCTGAACCGCCACCGCGTCGGCCGGAACCTGCTGCGTTCGGCGCAGCCTTCCCCGCGTGATATCGCCCGGATGGCGCGCGAAGGACTGAAGACCATCGTGAACCTCCGGGGCGGCCGGTCGCACGGCGCCTGGCAGCTCGAGCGCGATGCGGCGGAGCGCCATGGAATCACCATTGTCGATTTCGTGCTGCGCTCGCGCGAGGCACCCGACCGGGCGTCGCTGCTCGGTCTTCCGGCCTTTTTCGCCAGTCTCGACTATCCGGTTCTCGCGCATTGCAAATCCGGTGCGGATCGCGCCGGACTGTTCGCCGCTCTGTATCTTCTCGTGGTCGAGGGCGCGAAGGTGAGTGAGGCCCTGCGCGAATTATCGCTGCTGAAGGGCCATTTCCGTTATGCGAAAACCGGAATCCTCGATGCCTTCCTCGAGGACTACGCCGAAAACGGCGAGAAAAAGGGCAAGGCGTTCATGGACTGGGTGCGCGAGGATTACGATCCGGAGCGGCTGCAGCGGACCTTCAGGCCCAAGCGCCTTCACAGCCTGGTCGCCGATACCTTGCTGCGTCGCGAATGATGGCAGGAGAAAGGTCTTGTGTTTCCTGGGGTCGGGAAACTGGAGCGGGTAAAGGGATTCGAACCCTTGACCCCAACCTTGGCAAGGTTGTGCTCTACCCCTGAGCTACACCCGCATCCGTGTCCGGTTGAAATCGCCGGAGGACGGCTCTATGCCCCAACTTGTTCGGCCTGACAAGTCCGAATTTTCGGTTCGGTGACGAAAGATTTTCTCCCATGTCGGATTCCCCCGCCCTTCCCGCGACCAACGCCGCGCTCGCCTTCCTGACGGAACTCGGCATCCGCGCCAGCACGGTTGAGCACCCTCCTCTCCATACCGTCGAGGAATCGCGCGCCCTGCGCGGCGAGATTCCCGGCGCGCATACCAAGAACCTGTTCCTCAAGGACAAGGGCAGCAATCTCTTTCTCGTGACAGCGGAGGAATCCTCGCCGCTCGATCTCAAGCAGCTCGACAAGATCATCGGCGCGAAGGGCCGCGTCTCCTTTGCCAGCGCGGAACAGCTGCTCGACGCGCTCGGCATCCTGCCAGGCTCGGTCAGCCCGCTCGCTTTGGTCAATGACCGGGCGGGCCGGGTCCGCTTCATCCTTGAGGAAAGGCTGGCCAGGGAGCCGGTCATCAATGTCCATCCGCTCGTCAACACCATGACGACCTCTCTCGGCACGGCCGATCTCCGCCGGTATATCGAGGCGACGGGCCATGCGGTCACCGTGCTGCCCCTGCCGCATCGTCAGGACGGGCCATAGGCGCAGGGCTGACGCAGCAAGGCAGTTGCGTGGATCCGGCCGAGGCCCCATGTAAGCAGGCACGAGTAGGCAGGACGAGACCGACAGAAGAAGGAACCGGGCTGATGAGCGACGCAGCCGATCTGATCAAGGACACCACAACCGCGACCTTCCGGCAGGATGTCCTGCAGGAATCGGTGAAGCAGCCGGTCCTTGTCGATTTCTGGGCGCCCTGGTGCGGCCCCTGCAAGCAGCTGGGCCCCGCCATCGAGAAAGTGATCAAGGCGGCCAAGGGCAAGGTGAAGCTGGTCAAGATGAATATCGACCAGTATCCCGAGATTGCCGGCCAGCTCGGCGTGCAGTCCATCCCGGCGGTCTTCGCCTTCTCGCGTGGCCAGCCGGTGGACGGCTTTGTCGGCAACCTGCCTGAAAGCCAGATCCGCGGCTTCATCGAACGGTTGGTCGGCCCGCTCGGTGCCGATATCGCCACGCTTGTCGCGGAGGGCAACGCCCTGCTCGAGGATGGCGATGCGGCCGGCGCGGCCGATTGCTTCGCGCGGATTCTCGCCGAGGAATCCGAGAATGCCGATGCCCTTGGCGGCCTTGCCCGGGCGCAGGTGCTTGCCGGCAATCTTGACCAGGCTGACCGCATTCTCTCGACCATCCCGCCCGCCAGGGCCTCCCACGCGGCGATTGCCGGCGCGCGCGCCGCCCTCGATCTCGCCCGGCAGGTTGAATCCCTCGGCGATGTCGCGAATCTTGTCCGGCAGGTCGAGGCCAATCCGGCCGATCACCAGGCGCGGTTCGACCTCGCCCTGGCCCTGAATGCCAAGAACCGCCGGCTCGAGGCGGCGGAGCACCTCATCGCCATCCTGCGGAAGGACCGCAACTGGAACGACGACGGCGCCCGCAAGCAGCTCATCCAGTTCTTCGAAGCCTGGGGCCCGATGGACGAGGCAACCCTGGCCGGGCGCCGCATGCTCTCGGCCACGTTGTTCTCCTGAGGCGGGTCGGGCCATGGCCAGCAATGTCGCGTATCTCGATGCAGGCGAATTGCCGGAAACGCTTCCGGTCTTTCCCCTCCCGGGCGCCTTGCTGCTGCCGCGGGGGCAGATGCCGCTCAACATTTTCGAGCCGCGCTACCTCGCCATGATCGATGCCGCCCTGCGGGGAGACCGTCTGGTCGGGATGATCCAGCCCGACGTCTCGCAAGCCGGGCAGATCGGCCTCCCGCCGCTCTACCAGGTCGGCTGTGCCGGCCGGATCACGCAATTCGCGGAAACCGGCGACGGGCGCTACCTGATCCAGCTGACCGGCATCTGCCGGTTCCGGCTCGTCGAGGAAATCCAGGCCGATACCCTGTTCCGGCAGGTCCGCGCCGATTTCCGGACCTTCGAGGCCGATCTCGAGGCGCGGCGGGGCGAGGAGCGGGTCAAGCGGCAGGCGCTGATCGATGCGCTGCGGCGGTTCTCGGACGCCAACAGGCTTGAGATCGACTGGGACAATATCCATGCCGCGCCGAACGAGGCGCTGGTCAATGCCCTGTCGATGATGGCACCCTTCGGGGTTGCGGAGAAGCAGGCCCTGCTGGAGGCGCCCGATCTTGAATCGCGCGCGGACATGCTGGTGGCGCTGACCGAGATGGATCTGGCCCGCGAAGCCGGTGACGGCGGAACCCGGATGCAATAGGTGCCTCATGGCTGACGAACCCGAGAAACAGGCTGCCCTGCCGATGACCAACACCAATCTGACACCCGGAAGCGCCGAGCGGGGAATCGACCCCAAGCTGCTCGAATTGCTGGTCTGCCCGGTCACGAAGTCGACGCTCGACTACGATGCCGTCCATCAGGAGCTGATCAGCCGGCCGGCCCGGTTGGCCTATCCGATCCGCGACGGAATCCCGATCATGCTGCCGGAAGAGGCACGCCGCCTCGACGAGTGAACCGGTCAGAGCGCCTCGCCGCGCATCAGTCGCGGCGCGCCCTGCCCGGTCCCGGCTGCGTTCTCGACCAGCCGGGTCTTCAGGCCCGGCCAGCGTTCGACCAGCCCGACGCCGACATCCCGGACCAGACGCAGCAGGCCGGATTCCCGTGAGAACAGGCGGTTGAGGCTTTCCGTCGTCATGGCCATTGCAACGGCTGGCGGACGCCGGGCAGCCTGGTAGGCCTCGAGCATGTCCGGTGCTCCCGGATCAAGACCCAGCCGCATCCGGTCAACGATCTGTTCCGCCAGCATCGCCACATCCGCGAGGCCGAGATTGAGGCCCTGCCCCGCCAGGGGGTGAACCACATGCGCGGCATCGGCAGCCAGTGCCACCCGACCGGCATGGAAGCGCCTCGCCAGGCGAAGCTGGAGCGGATGGGACGTTACGGCCTCGAGCGCGGTGATCTCGCCTCTGCGACCAGCCGCCCGCTGGCGGATGCCCTCGAGGATCGCGCGCTCCCCGCCCCGCAGGATCCGTTCCGCCTCTTGGGCCCGCTCCGACCAGACAATCGAGGACCGTCCGGCATCCAGCGGCAGCATGGCGAAGGGGCCGGCCGGCAGGAAATGCTGCAGGCCCTCGCCTTCATGGTCGAGCGAATGGCGGATCGTGGCCACGATGGCAATCTGGTCATAGGGCCAGCCATGGACCGGGATCCCGGCGAGCATCCGGAGGCGCGAACGCGCGCCGTCGGCAGCCACGACAAGCGCCCCCGCCAGCTGGCTTTCACGGCCATCGGCATCGCGAAGCCGCAGGCGCACCTGCCCGGCCGCCTGGTCGAGCCCGCGCAGCGCGACGGGCTGCGGCGCGCAGCCGGCCCCGGCACAGGCTTCCGCGAGGGTGGCGGCCAGCCGGTCGAGGGGCACGAGATGGGCCAGCGGCGCATCGGGCTCCGCCGGGCTGAAACCCAGAAGGTCAGGCCGGATCGCTTCCTCCAGCGCCGAATCCGTGATCCGGATGGTCTTCATGGGGAAGGCAACGGGGGCCACAGCCGGCCAGACGCCCAGCTGTTCGAGCAGGCGGCGGGACCCGGCATGCAGGGCGATGTAGCGGGCTTCCGGTGCCATCCGCCGGGTCTGGTCCGGCCCCGCCTCCACCAGCCAGGCCAGCCGCGAGGCCGGGATACCCGCCCCGAGCAGGGCTAGGACCAGCGACGAGCCGGCCGGGCCTGCGCCATAGACGATGATTGGATCAGACATGCAGCCTCCTCATCCGGATCCTGTATAGGGGCGGAGGCGCCCCGCGGAAAGCCGGATGTGGGGATCGGCCGCGCAAGGCTTGACGCACCGCAAGGGGCCGGCCACGTTCGCGCCCGACCAAGCGCAACCCGAGAGCCGGCGAGGCCGATGTCCCCGATCGCAACCCTCCTTCACATCCTCGATCTCGAGCAGCTCGACACCAATCTCTGGCGCGGCATTTCCCCGGATTCGAGCCGTTACCGCGTCTTCGGTGGCCAGGTCATCGCCCAGTCGCTCGTGGCGGCGATGCGTTCGGTCGAGAACCGGCCCGTCCATTCGCTGCACGGCTATTTCATGCTGGGCGGCGATCCGACCCGCCCGATTCTCTACGAGGTCGAGCGGATCCGCGACGGACGCAGCTTCACCACGCGCCGGGTCCGCGCGATCCAGAACGGCGAATCGATCTTCGCGATGATGGCCTCGTTCCAGAGCTCCGAGGACGGCCTGCATCACGCCATGCCGATGCCGGATGTCCTGCCGCCCGAATCACTGCCCGACGAGGAGGAGATCCGGGCGCGTTTCGTGCCGCATCTCACCGAGATCCGCCAGCGCTACTGGAAGAGCCAGCGGGCGATCGAATTGCGGCCGACAAACCCGGAAGCCTATTTTTTGCGCAAACCGGGCCCGCCCTACCAGAATGTCTGGTTCCGGGCATCCGGCATGCTGCCGGACGGGGATGACCTCCATTCCACCATCCTCGCCTATGCCTCCGACATGACGCTGCTCGACGGCGCGGCCGTGGCGCATGGCCGCAGCGTCATTGACCCCGAGATCCAGGCCGCGAGCCTTGATCACGCGCTCTGGTTCCATGACCGGTTCCGCGCGGATGACTGGCTGCTCTATGCACAGGACAGCCCGTGGTCCGGCGCCTCGCGCGGGCTCGGCCGTGGATTGATCTATACCCGCGACGGCCGGCTCGTGGCCTCCGTCATGCAGGAAGGGTTGATGCGGCTGCGCAAGGCCGATGCCCGGGCGGGCTGAAAGCAGCCGGGTGCCGGGCGGTGACAGAGTGATTTTCTGCCTGTTTTTTAGGCATGGTGCGCTTGTTTTGATCTCTTCTTGATCATTCCGCCTGAAAGAGTGGCGTTGTGCCCTCGTTTTGACGGCCCTGGCGCGATCCCGCATGCCGGATTCCGCCGCATCGCACCCGCGATTCATGCGGATTCGCTCAACCAGCCTTGATGCGCCGGATTCTGGCACGCCACTTGTTTCACACCTGATCGCTGGCTTCCCTGGGGAACTTGGGGGCGTGAAACAGCGGCAGTTGAGGCGAAACCCCGGCAAGGAGAGAGGCATGAAGCTCGTCACCGCCATCATCAAGCCGTTCAAGCTCGAGGAAGTGCGTGATGCGCTTACATCCTTGGGCGTGCACGGGATGACCGTTACGGAAGTTAAGGGCTATGGCCGCCAGAAAGGCCATACGGAGATCTATCGCGGCGCGGAATATGCCGTGAGCTTTCTTCCCAAGATCAAACTCGAGGTCGCGATCGACACGGCTCTTGCGGACAAGGTGATCGAAGCCATCACCCAGTCGGCCCGCACCGGCCAGATCGGCGACGGCAAGATCTTCGTCCAGCCGGTCGAGCGTGCGCTGCGCATCCGCACCGGCGAGCGCGACGGCGAAGCGCTCTGATCCCGTATCCAGAGAAAAGGTTGTCCAAATGTCGAAGCTTGAGACCTTCTTCAAGCGCTCCATGACGGCGGGTGCCGTCCTTGCGCTTTCTGCGGTGCCGGCTCTTGCCGCCGCCCCGACGTTCAACAAGGGTGACATCACCTGGATGCTGGTGGCCACCATCCTCGTGCTGATGATGACGATTCCCGGCCTCGCACTGTTCTATGGCGGCCTTGTCCGCTCGAAGAACATGCTGTCGGTCCTCACGCAGATCCTGGCCACCGTCTGCCTCGTGACGCTGCTCTGGGTGTTCTATGGCTACTCGATGGCCTTCACCAACGGCGGCGGCCTGAACGACTATGTCGGCGGATTCTCGAAGGCCTTCCTGTCGGGTGTCACGCTCGAATCGCCGGCGGCGACCTTCTCCAACGGCGTCGTCATTCCGGAAATGCTCTACATGGCCTTCCAGATGACCTTCGCCTGCATTACGCCGGCCCTGATCGTCGGCGCCTTTGCCGAGCGCGTGAAATTCTCGGCCCTGATGCTGTTCGTAGCCCTCTGGGTGACGTTCATCTACTTCCCGATGGCGCATATGGTCTGGTACTGGGCCGGCCCGGATGCGATCGCCGATGCGGCCAAGGCTGTTGCCGCGGCGACCGATGAAGCGGCCAAGAAGGCGGCCCAGGCGAAGCTCGACGAAGTCAAGGCCGATGCCGGCATGCTCTTCAAGTGGGGCGCGCTCGACTTCGCCGGCGGCACCGTGGTGCACATCAATGCCGGGATTGCGGGCCTTGTCGGCGCGATCATGATCGGCAAGCGCATCGGCTACGGCAAGGATCTCCTCGCCCCGCATTCGCTGACCCTGACCATGGTGGGCGCAGCCCTGCTCTGGGTGGGCTGGTTCGGTTTCAATGCCGGCTCGAACCTCGAAGCGAACGGCACGACCGTTCTCGCCATGGTGAACACCTTTGTCGCCACCGCGGCAGCCGGTATCTCCTGGCTCTTCGTGGAATGGGCCATCAAGGGCAAGCCCTCGCTGCTCGGCCTCGCCTCGGGCGTGGTTGCCGGCCTCGTCGCCGTCACCCCGGCCTCCGGCTTTGCCGGCCCGATGGGCTCGATCGTCCTCGGCCTTGTCGCCGGCGCGGTCTGCTTCTTCGCCTGTACCACGATCAAGAACGCGCTGGGCTATGACGACAGCCTCGACGTCTTCGGTGTCCACTGCATCGGCGGCATCATCGGTGCCATCGGCACCGGCATTCTGGTGAACCCGGCCCTCGGCGGCGCCGGCATCCCGGATTACGAATCCAAGCCGGGCGAACTCGCCGTCGCGGCCTACGAATTCGGTCCGGCGGTTCTCGCGCAGATCAAGGCCGTGATCTTCACGCTGCTCTTCTCCGGCATCGGCTCGGCGATCCTCTTCAAGGTTGTCGATCTCGTGGTCGGCCTGCGGGTTCCGCAGGAGCAGGAGCGCGAGGGCCTCGACATCGCCTCGCATGGCGAGCGCGCCTACAACTCCTGATGCGTTCAGCGACCCGGCGGGAATTCTCCTCCCTCCTGCCGGATCGGACTTCGAAGCGGGCTCTGCGGAGCCCGCTTTTTTTGTTGGCCTGTTCCTGCAGCGCCCCCTTTGCAAACAGAACCTTAACCGGCCGCTGCAATAACAAAGGGTGGCGGTCAGACTTGGTCAATCCTCTTGGGGGTGGCCGGGCCCGGACGCCCCGATCTGTCAGTCTCGCGTAAGGAACGGCCCTGAGATGCGGACCACGCGCCTCGCTCCATCATCGCTGGATGTCCTCTCCCACGACATGCGCGAGGGTCTGTCGCGCCGGCTGGTCGACCTGACCGGGCTGGTCCTGCTGACCATCGCGATCCTTCTCGGGCTGGCCCTTGCCTCCTGGTCGGTCGCCGATCCCAGCCTCTCCAATGCCACGACGGTAAAGGCCCGGAACTGGCTGGGCTTTCCCGGCGCGGTCGCGGCCGATCTGGCGATGCAGCTCTTCGGCATCGGCAGCGTCGGGCTTGCGGCAGCCCTCGGCCTTGTCGGCAGCCGCCTGCTCTGGACACGCGAAACCGCCGGGCTGCACTGGCGCCTTCTGATCGCGATCCTCGGCCTGATGTCTTCGGCGATCTTCGCGGCGGCCCTGCCGACAACCGAGCGCTGGCCATTGCCCAGCGGCCTTGGCGGTGCTCTCGGTGATGTACTCCTCGGCCTTACCGCCTTTCTGGGGCTGGGCAGCCAGGGCTTCGGCCGCCTGGTCGCCGGACTGGCCTTCGGCGCCCTGACGATCCTTGCCTTCAGCCTGCTGAGCCGCGGGCTCGTCCGTGAGCGGGAAGAGATCGACGAGCCGGAAGACGAGCGCGAATCGGACGAACCCTCCGCAGCCATCCTGTCGATCGGCGCCATTCTCCACGGCTTCTATATGGTCCGCGGCTTTCTGGCCCGCCTCGGCCCGCTCTGGGCGCGCGGACGCGCCCGGTTCGAAGCCCGTCGCACCGCCCCGGCCGCGCCTCGCCAGCCGGCCATGGAGCCCGCTCCTGCCCCGGCGGCTTCCCGCCGCATCGAGCCCGCCTTCGGTGAAGCCGGCAGCTTCCGGCCGGAACCCGTCGCCCATTTCGACGAGGACGAGGACGAAGATATCGCGCCGCTCGAGCCGCGCCCGATGCCGGCCGCCCGCCAGAACCCCCTGCCGGCGGATATCCTGCCCGACCTGCCCGAGAATCCAGGCCGCGTGACCGCGCCGGTCGGCTCTCTCAAGGCCGGCAAGCGCGAGATCCGCGAGGCCCAGGCCTCGATCTTCGACCAGATGGAATTCCAGTTCCCGCCACTTTCCCTCCTGGCGGAGCCGAAACGGAACGCCACGCCGCAGATCTCGACGGACGCGCTCGAACAGAATGCCCGCTTGCTGGAAGGCGTGCTCGACGATTTCGGCGTCCGCGGCGAGATCATCAATGTCCGTCCGGGCCCGGTCGTGACCCTGTATGAGCTTGAACCGGCGCCGGGCACCAAATCCTCCCGCGTGATCGGGCTTGCCGAGGATATCGCCCGCTCGATGAGCGCGGTTGCCGCCCGCGTCGCGGTGGTCCCCGGCCGCAACGCCATCGGCATTGAATTGCCGAATGCCAAGCGCGAGACCGTGCTGCTGCGGGAACTGCTCGCCTCCGAGGATTTCGAGAAATCCAAGCTCCGCCTGCCGATCTGCCTCGGCAAGACGATCGGCGGCGAACCGGTGATCGTCGATCTCGCCCGGATGCCGCATCTGCTGGTCGCCGGCACGACCGGTTCCGGCAAGTCCGTCGCCATCAACACCATGATCTGCTCGCTGCTCTACCGGCTGAAGCCGGAGGAATGCCGCCTGATCATGATCGATCCGAAGATGCTGGAACTCTCGATCTATGACGGGATCCCGCATCTGCTCTCGCCCGTCGTGACCGACCCGAAAAAGGCGGTCGTCGCCCTGAAATGGGCCGTGCGCGAGATGGAAGAGCGCTATCGCAAGATGTCGAAGATCGGCGTCCGCAACATCGACGGCTTCAATGCCCGGATGGAGGAAGCCCGCGAGCGCGGCGAATGCCTGACCCGCACGATCCAGACCGGCTATGACCGGGAGACCGGCGAGGCGCTCTACGAGGAAGAGATCATGGAGCTGGAAAAGCTCCCCTACATCGTCGTGATCGTCGACGAGATGGCCGATCTGATGCTCGTCGCCGGCAAGGAAATCGAAGGGGCGGTGCAGCGCCTCGCCCAGATGGCCCGCGCCGCCGGCATCCATATCGTCATGGCGACGCAGCGTCCCTCGGTCGATGTCATCACCGGGACGATCAAGGCCAATTTCCCGACGCGGATCTCCTTCCAGGTCACCTCGAAGATCGACAGCCGGACGATCCTCGGCGAGATGGGCGCCGAGCAGCTCCTTGGCCAGGGCGACATGCTCTACATGGCCGGCGGCGGGCGGATCAGCCGTGTCCATGGGCCGTTCGTGGCCGATCAGGAAGTCGAGAAGGTCGTCAGCCACCTCAAGACGCAGGGCCGGCCGGATTATGTCGATGCCGTCACCACCGATCTCGACGACGAGGGTGGTCCGGTCGAGGGCGGCGGAGATTCTCCTGTTTTCGACAAGGGCGATTTCGGCGACGAGAGCGCGGATCTGTACGACCAGGCGGTGGCGGTTGTCCTGCGCGACAAGAAGGCCTCGACCTCCTATGTCCAGCGCCGTCTGCAGATTGGCTACAACCGCGCGGCATCGATCATCGAGCGCATGGAACGCGAGGGCATCGTCGGTCCGGCCAACCATGCCGGCAAGCGGGAAATCCTTCTCGAATCGGCGCGGGAAGACTAGGATGACGACGTGCTGTCTCCATTCCGCCACAAGCGGATCCTAGGACAGACCTGCTCGGGCCCTGCGCCACGCTTCATGAAGGATCGCGACTGTCCATGTCGAAACCGCTCTCCTGGTCTCTTGCTGGCCTGATCTGGATCTCCGGGATGGCGGCAGGCGTCGCGCAGCAGGCCCCCCTGCCGCCGCAGCGCCCGGCGATGCCGGCGACGCCCGCTTCCGGCCAGCCTGCCCAGCCCCAGAAGGTCGAGCCCCCGCCGAGCCTCGACCGCATCAATGCCTATTTCAACGCCATGCGCGGCATGCAGGCCAATTTCATCCAGACCGCCCCGGATGGCCGCAAGTTCGACGGCGTGCTGTACCTGCTGCGCCCGGGCCGGATGCGGTTCGAATATGCCCCGCCCGCCACGCTCGAGATTGTCGCCGACGGGCGGACCGTGCGGATCCTCGACCGCAAGCTCAAGACCTGGGACGATTACTATATCGGCCAGACTCCGCTGAAATTCCTGCTCCAGCCGAAGATCGACATCGCCAAGGACACCAAGGTCATCGATCTCAAGCGCTTCGGGCCGGAAATCATCCTGACGATCGAGGACAAGAGCACGCTCGGCGGGACGTCGCGCATCCGCGTGATCTTCGACGGGGAGACCTATGCCCTCAAGGAATGGATCGTGACCGATCCCCAGGGCAGCGACACCCGCGTGGCCCTGTCCAATCTCAATCTCGCGGCGCTTCCCGACAAGTCGCTCTTCGTGATCGACGAACAGCGGTTGGTCGAGCCGAAGAACTGAGGCGCCACGCTGTCATGGAGCCCTCTGCCGGGGAAAACCCGGGCAGGGCGGCGGAAGTCCTGCAGCCTCCCTTTCGCGAGGCCTGGAAGCTCGGCTAAGAAGGGCGATGCGTTCATCGCGGGAGCCCCCATGCCCGAGACCTTGTCCATTGCTACCTGGAACATCAATTCGGTCCGGCTGCGAATCGATCTTGTCGGTCGCTTCCTGACCGAACAGGAGCCGGATGTCCTGTGTCTCCAGGAAACGAAATGCCCGAATGACGTATTCCCCACGGCGGCTTTCGACAAGCTGGGCTACCGCCACAAGGCCTATATCGGCATCAAGGGCTATAATGGCGTGGCGATCCTGTCGAAGCGGCCCCTGACCCCGCTTTCCCCCCGCTCGATGTGCGAACGCGAGGATGCCCGCCATATCGCCGCCCGGATCGGCGAGGGCAGCAGGGCCATCACGCTGCACAATTTCTACGTGCCGGCCGGCGGCGATATCGCCGATCCCGAAGAAAACCCGAAATTCGCGCACAAACTGGCCTTCGTGGAGGAGCTGAAGCGGTTTTCCGAAGCCCTTCGTGCGGAAGAGGCCCGCACGGTCATTGTCGGCGATTTCAACATCGCCCCGCTGGAACATGATGTCTGGAGCCACAAGCAGCTTCTGGATGTCGTCAGCCATACCCCGGTCGAGACCCGCGGCCTGACGGAGGTCCTGGCGGCCGGTGAGTGGCACGATGTCGTCCGGGCGCAATGGCCGGAACCCCGCAAGGTCTATTCCTGGTGGAGCTATCGTTCGCCGGACTGGGACAAGGCCGACAAGGGCCGCCGGCTCGACCATATCTGGGTCGGACGCGGTCTGGCCGGCGCTGCGGCGGAAATCTCGATCCACCGCGAGACACGCGGCTGGGAGCGGCCGTCCGACCATGTTCCCGTCATGGCGCGGATCGAGATCGACTGAGGCCGGGATCGACGGAGGTCAGAGCCCGTTGACCCGCGCAAGCCTGTCAGCCAGCTGCCGCGTCTGGCGCGCCAGGTAATTGCGCATGGCCAGCGCGCTTTCGGGATGCGCTTCGAGAACTTTCGTCATCAGCTCGCGCGAGAAATACATCACGGTCGCGCCATCGCGCACCACAGCCGTCGCCGGTCTCTGGATAGGCGCCACCAGCGCGAGCTGCCCGATCAGCGAACCCGGCCCGAAAACATGCGGCGAAGGCGCACCGTCATCGCTCCGGTCGAGAACGATCTCGCCACTCACCACGAGAAACCCGCCATCCGCCGGATCGCCGCGCCGGAACAGGATATCGCCCGCCCGCAACTGCCGGCGGATGGCCGAGAAGGCCAGAAGGCGCAACGCCTCGGGATCCACCGATTCGAAAATTGGCAGGTCCCGCAGGAGGAGGATGAGATCATCGAGGCGCATCACGATCCTCAGGGCACGAGACGATAGCCGCCGCTTTCGGTGACAAGGATCCGTGCCCGCCCGGGATCGACCTCGATCTTCTGGCGCAGGCGATAGATATGCGTCTCGAGCGTATGCGTCGTGACGTTGGAATTGTAGCCCCAGACCTCCTGAAGGAGGACATCGCGCCCGACGACACGCTGGCCTGACCGGTACAGGAAACGGAGAATCGCGGTTTCCTTTTCCGTGAGGCGGATCTTCGAGCCCTTCTCCGTCACCAGCAGCTTGGCGCCGGGCCGGAAGGAATAGGGCCCGATCGTGAAGATGGCGTCGTCGCTGGCCTCATGCTGGCGCAGATGGGCGCGGATGCGGGCCAGCAGCACGGCAAACCGGAATGGCTTGGTGACATAGTCATTGGCGCCGGCTTCCAGCCCGAGGATGGTATCGGCCTCGCCGTCATGGCCGGTCAGCATGATCACGGGCGACCGGAAGCCCGACTTCCGGAGGATCTTCACGGCCTCGCGGCCATCGATATCCGGCAGGCCGACATCCATCACGACAAGGTCGAAATGGTCGTTCTTCGCCAGCTGGACCGCCGCCGTGCCGGTATCCACCTGCTTGGTCTGGAACTCGTCATAGAGCTGCAACTGCTCGACAAGCGCCGACCGCAGCTCGTTATCGTCGTCGCAGACCAGGATTTTGCGGACGTTGCTCATCACTCTCCCCAGATCGAGGCCAACCCTGGCAATCCCCCCGTGCCGGCCCCGGATACGTTGCGTCACTTCGCCACGAGATGGCAAGTTATTCCCACGAATCAAAGGGAATTCCGATGATTCACGCGATTGTGCGGCAATGTGAAGGGACAAAGGCCCCCGATGCTCAAGCAGCGACCCCGGACATTCTTCATCGACCGGACCGGCTTTACCCGGAACGGACGGATCCCGCATGTCGCGACCCTGCGATTCGGCATGGTCCGCTGGCCCTGCCGGATCGGTCGGACGGGCATCCGCCATGACAAGCGCGAAGGTGACGGGGCGACACCGGCCTCGATTCTCCACCCGGTCCGGGGCTTCTGGCGTGCCGACCGCCGGCGCCGGCCACAGACCGGGCTGCCAATCCGGCCGCTCCGGCCCGGCGATGGCTGGTGCGAAACCCCGGGCGACCGGGCCTATAACCGCCTGGTGAGGAAGCCCTATGCCGCCAGTCATGAGGACATGATGCGCAAGGATGCACTCTATGATGTCGTCGTCGAACTGGACTGGAACCGCCTGCCCCGGAGGCAGGGCCGCGGCAGCGCGATCTTCCTGCATCTGACACGCCCCGAAGGAGGCCCGACCGCCGGCTGTCTCGCCTTGCCACGCCTCTGGCTTGACCGGCTGATGCTGCGGCTCGACACCCGGTCGCGCTTCGTGATCCGCTAGCCCCGGGCGCCGAAAATCGCCGAGCCAACACGGACATGGGTCGCGCCGAGCTGGATCGCCGCCTCGTAATCGGCGCTCATCCCCATCGAGAGGATCGACAGGCCCGCATCGCGGGCCAGACGGGCCAGCAGCGCGAAATGTGCCGAAGGCGGTGCATCGACGGGGGGAATGCACATCAGCCCCTCGGGCGAGAGGCCATGGACCTCGCGGCATTGCCTGAGGAAGGCCGGTACCTCGCGCGGGTCGATCCCGGCCTTCTGCGGCTCGGCGCCGGTATTGACCTGCACGAGCAGGCGCGGGCTCCGGCCCTGCCGGTCAATCTCCTTGCGGAGCGCCTCGGCCAGGGAGGGGCGGTCCAGCGTCTGGATCACGTCGAACAGGGCCACGGCCTCGCGGACCTTGTTGGTCTGGAGCGGACCGATCAGATGCAGCTCCAGATCGGGAAAGGCCTCGCGCAGGGCCGGCCATTTGGATTGCGCTTCCTGGACACGGTTCTCGCCGAACACGCGATGGCCTGCCTCCAGGGCAGGGCGGATCCGTTCGGCCGGCATGGTTTTCGAGACGGCCACCAGCGCGACCGAACCGGCAATGCGGCCAAAATCCTGCTCGGCCCGCCGGATCGAGGCCTGCACCGTGGCGAGGTTCTCGGCGACATCGTCATGCGCGGTCATCGGAATGTCCTTGTCTTGGCCCGATCGGCAGATCCTGGCCCGATCGGCAGGCCTTTTCGCAGAAATCGTCGTTGACCGTAAAGCCGTTATGATGTCCATACCCAACGCTTCGGACGTCTATTCGCTCAAGCATATAGCCCCCTGTCCAGCCGTACCGGAACCATGACCCAGACAAGCCGCTACAATTTCCGTGAATCCGAGCGCCGCTGGCAGTCGGTGTGGGAGGATCGGAAGGTCTTCGAAACCCGGACCGACGATCCCCGGCCGAAATACTACGTCCTGGAGATGTTTCCCTATCCGTCCGGCCGCATCCATATGGGCCATGTGCGTAACTATGCCATGGGCGATGTTGTCGCCCGCTACCGGCGCGCGAAGGGGTTTGCCGTGCTGCATCCGATGGGCTGGGATGCGTTCGGCATGCCGGCCGAGAATGCGGCGATGGAGAAGAAGACCCACCCCGCCGCCTGGACCTATGCGAATATCGCAACCATGAAGGGCCAGCTCAAGTCGATGGGTCTCTCGCTCGACTGGAGCCGCGAATTCGCGACCTGCGATCCGAGCTATTACAAGCACCAGCAGCGGATATTCCTCGACTTCCTGAAGGCCGGGCTGGTCGCGCGGAAAACCTCCAAGGTCAACTGGGACCCGGTCGACCAGACCGTGCTCGCCAACGAACAGGTGATCGATGGCCGCGGCTGGCGCTCCGGCGCGCTGGTCGAGCAGCGCGAGCTGACGCAATGGTTCCTGCGCATTTCCGACCATTCGGAGGAATTGCTGCAGGCCCTCGGCACTCTGGACCGCTGGCCGGAAAAGGTCCGCCTGATGCAGGCGAACTGGATCGGCCGGTCCGATGGCCTGACCATGCGCTGGCCGGTCATTGCCGGCAGCGCGCCGGACGGGATCGCCGCGATCGAGATCTACACGACCCGGCCTGACACCCTGTTCGGCGCCAGCTTCCTCGCCGTAGCCGCCGATCATCCGGTTGCCCGTGCCGCCGGCGCCGGCAATCCGGAGATCCAGGCCTTCATCGAGGAATGCCGCCGCATGGGCACCTCGCAGGCGACGCTCGACACGGCCGAAAAGAAGGGCATGGATACCGGCATCCGGGTTGCCCACCCGCTGAAGCCGGGCGAGACGCTGCCGGTCTACATCGCCAACTTCATCCTGATGGATTACGGCACCGGCGCCATTTTCGGCTGCCCGGCCCACGACCAGCGCGACCATGACTTCGCGACGAAATATGGCCTGCCGATCATTCCTGTCGTCCGCCCGGCCGATCTGACCGATGCCGCCGCCAATGCCACCTTCGATCCGGCCGCGCCGGCGCAGGATGGCGAGGGTATCCTGTTCAATTCAGGTTTCCTCGACGGCTTGCCCGTCGCCGAGGCCAAGGAGCGGATTATCCGTCATTTCGAGGCCGAATCGACCGGGTCCCGCACGGTCAACTATCGCCTGCGCGACTGGGGCATCTCGCGCCAGCGCTACTGGGGTTGCCCGATTCCGGTTATCCATTGCGATTCCTGCGGAATCGTTCCGGTGCCGAACGAACAGCTGCCGGTGAAACTGCCGGAGGATGTTTCCTTCGACCAGCCCGGCAACCCGCTGGACCGGCATCCGAGCTGGAAGAACTGTGCCTGCCCGTCCTGCGGCGAGCCGGCGCGCCGGGAAACCGACACGATGGACACGTTCGTGGATTCCTCGTGGTATTTCGCGCGCTTCACCGACCCGTTCAACGCGGAGGCCCCGACCACGATGGCGGCCATCGCGAAATGGCTGCCGGTCGACCAGTATATCGGCGGGATCGAGCATGCGATCCTGCACCTGCTCTATTCGCGCTTCTTCACGCGGGCCATGACCGCAACCGGGCATGCGAACCTGTCCGAGCCCTTCGCCGGCCTGTTCACGCAGGGGATGGTCGTCCACGAGACGTACAAGGATGCCCAGGGAGCCTGGGTTCCGCCGGCTGACGTCAGGGTCGAAAGCATCGAAGGCCAGCGCAAGGCGTTCCTGCTCGCGTCGGGCGCGGAAGTCGCCATCGGCTCGATCGAGAAAATGTCGAAGTCGAAGAAGAACGTCGTCGATCCGGATGATATCATCGCCAGCTATGGGGCGGACACGGCCCGCTGGTTCATGCTGTCGGATTCGCCGCCCGAGCGCGACGTGATCTGGAGCGAGGAAGGCGTTCAGGGCGCCTCGCGCTTCGTGCAGAAGGTCTGGCGTCTCGTCGGGGAAGCCGCATCGCTGCCGGAGGCTGATGCCGGAGCGCCGGTGACGGCGGTCCTGAAGGCTGCCTACAAGGCCGTCCTCGCCGTCGGGGAGGATCTGGAGCGCCTGCGCTTCAACCGCTGCATCGCGCATGTGCATGACCTGTCCAACACCATCGCAGCGGCGCTCGCGGCCGGCGAAAAGGGCGGGGATGTCCGGCTGGCCACGCGGATGATGGTGCAGCTCTTCGCCCCGATGATGCCCCATCTCGCGGAGGAATGCTGGACCCTCCTCGGCGGGGAAGGCCTGATCGCGAATGCACCGTGGCCGGCTGTCGACCCTGCGCTCGCGCAGGATTCGGTCATCACGATCCCGGTTCAGGTGAATGGCAAGAAGCGCGGCGAGCTCGAGATCCCCGCCGATGCCGCCAACGACGCCGTCGAGGCGATCCTGCGGGCGCATCCCGATCTGTCGCATTGGCTGGGCGGCCAGGCGATCAGAAAGGTGATTGTCGTCCCGAAGCGGATCGTGAATATTGTGGCCTGAGGAGAACGCCATGCTTCGGTCATCGTCGCGGGTCCTGCTGCTGACCGGGCTTCTGGGCCTCGGGCTCGGCGGATGCATCCAGCCTGTCCACCAGTCCACGGTTGCGGGGCAGTCCCGGATCGCTTCGGAGCTGGCGCAGGTCGCGGTTGACCGGATTGACGGCTATCTTGGCTACCAGCTCAAGGCCGAACTCGATTTCCTGCTGACCGGCGGCAACGCGCCGGCAGGCGGCGGGCGCTACGTCCTCAAGGTCAAGACCCAGCAATCCAAGGCCTCCAGCATCATCGACGCCTCGACCGGCCGGGCCCAGATCGCTACGCTGCAGATCGAGGCGGTTTATGTGCTGGTCGACCAGCAGCAGGGCGGACGCATCCGTGCCTCCGGCAAGACCTTCGCCTCGGCGTCTTTCGACCGGTCACAGCTGCGATTCGCGACCCTCCGGGCCGAACGGGACGCCGAGGAGAAGGTCGCGAAGTCGCTGGCCGAACGCCTCCGGATCATCATCAGCGCGGCCCTTGCGCGCGATTCGGCCATGGGGGCAGGCAATTCCGTGCCGCACCTGAGCCCGCCCGATCCTGACCAGCCGAGTGCCGAGCCCGGCGACGAGAGCTGACAGCTCGGCATGGTCGCCATCAGGCCTTCCGAACTGCCGCGCTTCATAAGCCGGGACTGCCTGACGAAGCGGGTTTTCCTGATTTTTGGCCCGGACGAGGGCGGCATCCGCATCCGGGCGGATCAGATTATCGCATCCTTCGCGAACCAGTCCCGCGATTCGCTGGAACGCCTCGATTTCGACACCGAAACGTTGAATGGCGACCCCGGAAAGCTGATGGACGAAGCGCAAGCGTTCAGCATGTTCTCGGCCCGGCGCCTGATCACCGTATCCGGCGCCGGAAAGCTCTCGAAGGCGATCTGGTCGCTGGTACTGGAGACGCCTGGCCTTGAGACACCGATCCTTTTCCTTGCGGACGAGCTGGCCAAGAGCGCCCCTATCCGCGTGGCCTTCGAGCAGCACGGGAGCGCGGCCGCGATCGCCTGCTACCCGGCCAGCCGGTCGGAGATCCAGGCCCTGATCGAGGAACGGGTCAAGGCCTCCGGGCTGAGCATTACCGCCGCCGCCTCTGCTGCCCTGTGCGATCTCGTCGGCTCCGATCTCGGCCTGACCGACCGGGAGATCGAGAAGCTTATCCTCTATTGCCATGGCCGCGTGGCGATCGAGGTCGACGACGTCGCCACGATGCTGATCGATACATCGGAACTGGGTCCTGCGGAAGCCATCGACCGGGCCTTCGAGGGCAAGCTTGAAGAGGTCGAATCCGCGACGCTTCGCTGCTTCGCGGAAGGGATTGCGCCATCCGGGCTGATCGCGATGGCGCTCGGCCATGCCGGCCTTCTGCGCCGCCTTGCCATGGCAGGCGGCAACCTCGAGGCGGCGTTCCGCACGGAGCGGATCTTCTTCAAGCGGCAGGACAGGATTCGGGCCCAGCACAAGCTCTGGCCCATCGATCAGCTGGGTCGCGCGATCGACATTCTTGCGCAGACCCAGGCGCAGATGCGCCGGACTCCCGCTATCGAGGAAACTGTGACCGTCCGCGCCCTCTGGTCGATAGCGCTGGCGTCACGCCGGCGGTAACCCACCACTGGCAAGCTTGTGGCTGAGCAGTTCGAGTTGCTCAAGCGTCCGGTAGCGGATCTTCAGCACCCCACCTTTCTCGCCACGATGGTCGATCTCCACGACCAAGCCCAGAATCTCCGCAAGGCGCTGTTCCAGCGCGGTGGTATCGGCATCGCGGGCGGTTGCCTTCTTGACCGACGGCGCCGGGACATCCTCGCCCCGGCTCTCGCGCTGCGCGACCCGTTCGATATCGCGCACCGTGAGGCCCTGCTCGATGATCTTCCGGGCCATCAACTCGGGATCCGCCACAGCCAGCAACGCGCGGGCATGGCCGGCGGAAACCTGGCCGCTCGCAACCTTCTCCTTCACGGAATCCGGAAGCCGCGCCAACCGCAACGTATTGGCCACATGCGACCGGCTCTTCCCCATCACCTTGGCGAGATCGGACTGGGTATAGCCATGCTGGGCGATGAGGTTCTCGTACCCCCTCGCCTCGTCCAGCGCGTTGAGATCTGCCCGCTGGATATTCTCGATGATCGCGAATTCGAGTGCCTGCTTGTCATCGGCTTCGACCAGCACGATCGGAACATCGCGCAGGCCAGCGCGCTGGGCGGCCCGCCAGCGCCGCTCTCCCGCGATGATCTCGAACGCGTCGATCGCCCCCGGAACCCCGCGGACGATGATCGGCTGAATAATGTCACGCTCCCGAATCGATGCCGCAAGCTCCTCGAGTTCTTCCTCGCCGAATGTCTGCCGCGGATTGAGGGGATTCGGTCGCAGGAACTCGACCGGCACCCGGCGCTGGGCCCGGTTCCGGGTTTCCGCCGCGGTCTCGTTTCCGACATCGCCCAAAAGCGCCGCAAGGCCGCGCCCGAGGCGCATCCTGGATTGTTCGTCTGCCATCTCGAACCTCCCTTACTCGGCCGCGGCGAGCAGGCGCTCGCGCTGGATGATCTCGGAGGCCAGCTTGAGATAGGCCTGGCTGCCGGCACATTTCAGATCATAAAGCAGCACCGGCTTGCCATAAGACGGCGCTTCCGACACCCGGACATTCCGCGGAATGACCGTTTCGAACACCTTCTTGCCCAGATACTGGCGGACATCCCGGATAACCTGCCCGGCAAGGTTGTTGCGCGGATCGAACATCGTCAGGACAACGCCATGAATATCGAGCTCCGGATTGACGGTATTTCGGACCTGATCGATGGTCTTCAACAACTGGCTCAAGCCTTCCAAAGCAAAGAACTCGCACTGGAGAGGCACAAGGACACCGTCTGCCGCCGCCATGGCGTTGATTGTCAACAAGTTCAGCGAAGGCGGGCAGTCAATCAGGATATACGTGAAAGGCGATGACTGTCCGACACTGGAAAGAGACTGGATTGCCTTCTTCAGACGATCGGTTCGGTCTTTTTGCGTCGCGAGCGTTATTTCGGCACCGAGGAGATCCATGGTTGCCGGCACGATCGAAACACGGGGAACATCGGTCGCGCGCGCGGCATCGGACAGTGAAACATCCCCGAGCAGGACGTCATAGGCGGAGATATCACGGTCACGCATATCCACGCCAAGTCCCGTGGAAGCGTTCCCCTGAGGATCCAGATCGATGAGCAGCACCCGTTCGCCAATGGCGGCAAGCGCCGTCCCCAGATTGATTGCCGTCGTGGTCTTGCCGACGCCGCCCTTCTGATTGGCTACTGTAAGAACCCGTGGCTTCATGGACCTTCTCCTCTTCGCCACGCAAACCGTGGCCTACCTTGGCTGGTCCCGCGGCTCGAAGATGACTTCGATGATCCGGGAAGCAGGCTCGGTAATGCTGTCGTGCAGCTGATATGAGAATTGCCAGCTTTGAAGGGCATCGGTCAATTCCGACTGATAGTCACGCCCCTTGGGAAACAGGCCTGTCGCTCCCTTTTTCAACAGGAGATTCCCGTAGCCGATCAGGTCACGCAGGGGTGCTAGCGCTCGGGCGGTAACGACATCCACAGCCGGCAGTAGGGGAACCGCATCTTCGATCCGCATCGCGTGGATCGAAGCAGGCAGGTCCAGAGCCACAGCAACCGCCCTGAGAAATGCCGCCTTCTTGTGATTGCTCTCGATCAGATGGACCTGTGCGCCACTCCTTCCGGCCAGCGCGCAGGCAATCACGATACCGGGCAGACCACCGCCCGACCCCATATCGGCCCAGCGAAGCGCCTCGGGCTTCAGGGCATGCAGCTGAAGGCTGTCGGCAATGTGCCGATCCCAGATCTGGTCCAGGGTCGCGGGAGAAACCAGATTGATCCGAGTCTGCCATTCCCGAAGCAACGTGACATAGGCGTCAAGCCGCTCTCGCGTTTCACGTGAAACACTCAGATCGATCTTGGTCAGCGCATCGCCATCGATGCCCGGTTTGCGGCGGTCTTTCATGCGGCCCGCTTCCGCAGGATGGCTGTCAGAAGAACCAGGGCTGCCGGCGTCATTCCTTCGATCTGCCCTGCTTCATAAATGGAACGCGGCCGAATCAAATCGAGCTTCTGGCGCAACTCGTTCGACAATCCGACCACTTGTTCGAACCGGAAATCCCCGGGAATCGCAACCTCCCGATCCCTTGCAACCCGCTCAAGGTCCTCCGCCTGCCGCGCCAGATAGACGCTGTACTTGCCCTCGGTCTCGAGGAGCTCCCTCGCCCAATCCGGACAATCCCCGAGTTCAGGAGCCAGCGGGACCAACCGGCCGAGGTCGACGCCCGGTAAGGCCAGCAGCGAGAACCCATCCCTGCGCAGACCATCAAGGTTCACATCGAGCCCGGCGGCCCTGGCCTCGTTCGGCGTGAGCCTGAGCGCTTTCAGGACTTCCCGATGACGTTGGAGAAGTGCCATTTTCCTTCCATGGGCTGCGCGCCGCTCCTCTCCGACAAGACCCAGCGCGATACCCTGATCCGTCAGGCGCGCGTCGGCATTATCTGCCCGAAGGGACAGGCGGAACTCGGCCCGGGATGTAAACATACGGTAGGGTTCGGAAACGCCCATCCGCGTCAGGTCATCGATCATCACACCGAGATAGCTCTGGCTTCGATCGAAGCTCACGCCGTCGGATCCCCCGGCACGCCGGGCGGCGTTGAGTCCGGCGACAAGACCCTGGCCTGCAGCCTCCTCATAACCCGTGGTGCCATTGATCTGACCGGCAAAAAAGAGCCCTTCTACCCGCCGGCTCTCCAGGGTCGGAGCAAGCTCCCGGGGATCGATGAAGTCATATTCGATCGCATAGCCGTGACGAAGGATCCGCGCCCTCTCCAGGCCGGGGATCGATGCAATCATCAGGTCCTGAACCTCTTCCGGCAAGGACGTGGACAGCCCGTTCGGATAGACTGTAGGATCGTCGAGACCCTCCGGTTCGAGGAAAATCTGGTGTGACGTGCGATCCGCGAAACGTACGATCTTGTCCTCGATCGACGGGCAGTAGCGTGGACCCCGCCCCGAAATCTCCCCTCCATACATGGCGGAGAGATGGAGGCTGCTTTCGATGATCGACTGCGTTTCCGGAGTCGTGCGGGTGATATAGCACGAGATCTGCGGAACCTCGATGCGGCTTGTCAGGGTCGAGAATGGTTCCGGAGGCGAATCGCCCTTCTGTTCCTCGCACCGTGTCCAGTCGATCGTCCGTCCATCAAGACGCGCCGGCGTCCCGGTCTTGAGACGCCCAAGCGCAAAGCCGAGATCCTGGAGTCGCTCAGCCAGAAGACGGGCCGGCGGCTCATCTGCTCGCCCCGCCGGGATCTGTCGTCTCCCGATATGGATGACTCCGCGAAGAAAGGTGCCCGTGGTTACGACAACGGCACGGCACCGCAGCACGCGCCCATCGGTCAAACAAACAGATCGGACGCGAATCGAATCGAGATCGATGTCTTTGACTTCACCCTCGAGAACATCAAGTCCTGCCTGTTGGGCAAGGAGTTCCTGAACAGCCTGACGATAGAGCCCGCGATCCGCTTGCGCCCGCGGCCCGCGGACAGCCGCCCCCTTGCTTCGGTTGAGGAGCTTGAAATGAATCCCGGCGCGATCGATCGCCCGACCCATGACGCCGTCGAGTGCATCCACCTCGCGAACAAGATGTCCTTTTCCCAATCCACCAATCGCAGGATTGCACGACATTTCACCGATACGATCGCGGCGCAACGTCACCAGCGCGACACGGGCGCCGACTCTCGCGGCCGCGGCAGCAGCCTCGGTGCCGGCGTGGCCGCCGCCGACCACCACGACGTCATAGCTGTCCTCGCCCATATCCTGACTCCGCTGTTTCACGTGAAACGCTACTTTCCTATACAGAATCGCTTGAACACGACGTCAAGAACCTGATCCGGTTCAATCCGCCCAACCAGTCGATCGAGTGCGAGTGAAGCACGACGCAAACCTTCGGCGCGCATCTCCAGGGCGTCTGAACCGTGCACCACCGCTCCATCCAGCGCCTCGATCGCCTGCACCAGAGCCTGACGTTGGCGCTCATGGACGAGCGTCACTTCGCCCTGCCCGATCCAGGTAGCCTCGCGAGCCCTGTTGCCGAGCATCTCGATCAGCAAATCGAGCCCCTCTCCGGTCCTGACAGAGACCAAAAGATCCTCCCTTTGTTTCGTTGGAGAATCGATCAGGTCTGACTTGGTCCGGACCCGAAGGTCCGCCGTCATGCGCAGGCCGTGTTCATGCGCCGGTTCATCGACGGGTTCGAGCCAGAGCCGCAGATCGGCCGACTCGGCAGCGCGTTTCGTCCGGGCGATACCCTCGCGCTCCAGCTGGTCCTCTGTGTCCCGAAGACCAGCGGTATCGATCAGAATGACCGCGAGACCCTCCAGATCGAGATGGACCTCGAGAACATCCCGCGTCGTGCCCGCGATCTCCGAGGTGATCGCCACGTCCCGTCGTGCCAGCGCGTTGAGCAGCGACGACTTGCCGGCATTCGGCGGCCCCAGAAGGGCCACGCGGAAGCCGTCGCGGATGACTTCCGCAGCGGGAGCCCGGGTTGCGGCCTGAGAAAAGCTTGAGCGCAGGTCAAGAATCGATTGTTGCAGGTTCGAATCGAATGTCTGGAGGACGTCATCCTCGTCAGCGAAATCGATCAGGGCTTCGGTGAGACCGCGCAGCTCAAGGAGCGCGTCACGCCAGCCATCGATCCGCTCGCGCAACCAATGCCGGTTCGACTCCGCCAGCCTTGCCTGCGCCCGCGTTTCTGCCTGGAGCACATCGCCCAGTGTCTCGACATCGAGGAGATCCATCTTGCCGTTCAGAAAGGCCCGCCGCGTGAATTCACCGGGATCGGCCGGGCGGAGCCCCTGATGGCCCGACAGGACCTGGACGATCGACCGGACAATCGCACGGCTGCCATGGACATGGAGCTCCACCAGGTCCTCGCCGGTGAAACTGCGCGGCGCCGGAAAGACAAGGACAAGACCCTCGTCCAGCCGGTCTCCGGAGCTCGGGTCCCGGAGGATCCGCAAGGCCGCCTGCCGGGGCTTTGGCATGTCGAAGCCGAAAAGCTGGCCGACCGCCAGCGCCTCCGGCCCGGAAACGCGGATGACCGCGATCCCGGCAACAGAGGGGCCCGTGCTGAGCGCATAGATCGTATCCATTGCTCCGTCCCGGACCCCGTCCCGAATGGCCCGCGATCAGGTATTCATCGACTCGAAGAAGTCGCTGTTCTGCTTGGTCTGCCGGAGCTTGTCGAGCAGGAACTCGATCGCATCCTGCGGACCCATCGGGTTGAGAATGCGGCGCAGGACATAGGTCTTCTGGAGCTGCTCGCGCGGCGTGATGAGCTCTTCCTTGCGCGTGCCCGACTTGAGAATGTCGAGTGCCGGAAAGACGCGCTTGTCGGCAACCTTGCGGTCAAGGACGATTTCCGAATTGCCGGTGCCCTTGAACTCCTCGAAGATCACTTCGTCCATCCGGCTGCCGGTATCGATCAGGGCGGTAGCGATGATCGTCAGCGACCCACCCTCCTCGATATTGCGGGCCGCACCGAAAAACCGCTTCGGCCGCTGCAGCGCGTTGGCATCGACACCGCCGGTGAGTACCTTGCCGGAGGACGGCACGACCGTATTGTAGGCCCGGCCCAGGCGCGTGATCGAATCGAGCAGGATGACCACGTCACGGCCATGCTCCACAAGGCGCTTGGCCTTCTCGATCACCATCTCTGCCACCTGCACATGGCGGGAGGCCGGCTCATCGAAGGTCGAGGACACCACCTCGCCGCGCACGGAGCGCTGCATGTCGGTCACTTCTTCCGGCCGCTCATCGATCAGCAGGACGATGAGATAGCATTCGGGGTGATTGGTCGTGATCGACTGCGCGACATTCTGGAGCAGGACCGTCTTGCCGGTTCGTGGAGGCGCGACGATCAACGCGCGCTGACCCTTGCCGATGGGCGAGACAATGTCGATCACCCGGGCGGACATGTCCTTCTTCGTCGGATCCGGATTTTCCAGCCTGAGCCGCTGGTCGGGATACAGCGGCGTGAGGTTGTCGAAATGGACCTTGTGCCGCGCCTTCTCCGGATCCTCGAAATTGATCGTATTGACCTTGAGCAGCGCGAAATATCGCTCGCCATCCCGCGGAGACCGGATCAGCCCTTCAACCGTATCGCCGGTCCGAAGCGAGAACCGACGGATCTGCGCCGGCGAGATGTAGATGTCATCCGGCCCGGCCAGATAATTGGCATCCGGGGATCGAAGGAACGCGAACCCATCCTGCAGCACCTCGACAACGCCTTCCCCGATGATCTCGGTGTCATTGGCAGCGAGTTGCTTGAGAATGGCGAACATCAGCTCCTGCTTGCGCATGGTGCTGGCGCCTTCGACCTCCAGCTCCTCGGCGAAGCTGAGGAGTTCGGTCGGTGATTTGCGTTTCAGGTCGTGGAGCTTGATCTCCGGCATTGTCAAACCTTGATTGGCTAGTCGAAAGGGGAAAAGGCGAAGACGGGCCGCTACACATCTCGGGAAAGGCCAGTCTGGCATGCCAGAACGCTGACAGCCGGTCCGCTCAGCCGCAGGAAGGGGGCGAGCGATGCGAGTCCGATAAACACTTTATCAGGATTCGGCAAGTCGTCTTTGGGCGGACCGCAACGGGGGCGTTCCGCGACCAGCGACAGGTCAGAACGGCTTGACGATGACCAGCACGACAATGCCCACCATGAGCAAGGTCGGAACCTCGTTCTGGATCCGGTAGAACCGGCTGCCATGGCGCCGCTCGTCGCGCGCGAAAGCGGCAACCCATGCGCCCTGCATATGGTGATGCCCGGTCATCAGCACGACCAGCAGAAGCTTGCCGTGCAGCCATCCACCGCGAAAGCCGAAGCTGGACCAGGCCAGCCAGAGACCCGTCACCCAGGCCACCGCCATGGCCGGCCGCATGATGAAGCGATACAGCTTGCGCTCCATGACCTTGAACCGCTCGCTGGCATCGGAATGCGACGGCGCCTCCGAATGGTAGACCATCAGTCTCGGCAGATAGAGGAGCCCCGCCATCCACGAGATGATGGCGAGAACATGCAGTGCCTTCAGCCAGAGATCCATCAGCCCCGCACCCGGCGCAACATCGCCTCGACATGCGGGATCGGCGTCGGCGGCAGGATTCCATGGCCCAGATTGAACACATGGGGCAGGCCAGAGGTCGATTGGAGGATATGGTCAACCGCCGAATCGAGAGCATGGCCGCCATTGATCAGCACCAGCGGATCCAGATTGCCCTGCGTCACCATTCCGGCCGGTACCTGCTTGCGGATCTCGGAAATCGCACAGGCGGTATCGAGGCTGATCGCGTCAGACTTCGTTTCGGAGACGAATCGTGAAAATCCTCCGGCAATCCCGCGGGGAAACGCGATGATCGGGACGGAAGGATGGCGGGCCTTGACCCCGGCAATGATCCGCCGGATCGGCGCTTCACTCCACCGCCGCAACTCCGGCTCGGGAAGATTGCCCGCCCACGAGTCGAAAATCTGCAAGGCCTCGGCGCCGGCTTCGACCTGCAACGACAGATGGGTCGTGCACGCTTCCACGAGGAGATCCATCAGCGACTGGAACGCCTCGGGATGCTGATAGGCGAAATGGCGGGCCGGGGCCTGGTCCGGAGTCCCGCGCCCGCCGATCATGTAGGTCGCCAGCGTCCAGGGAGCGCCACAGAAGCCGATCAGCGCAACGGAGGACGGAAGGGCAGCACGCACGCCGCGGAGAGCCTGATAGACCGGTTCCAGCTTCTCCTGATCAAGCGCCGTTGCCAGGCTTTTGAGAGCGTCCGGCGTCTCGAGCGCCTCCAGCCGTGGCCCCTCGCCTTCGGCAAACCGGACGCCTTGTCCCAGCGCATCCGGAACCACGAGAATATCCGAGAAGATGATCGCCGCATCGAAGGCAAAACGGCGGATGGGCTGCATCGTCGCTTCGATCGCCAGCTCCGGCGAATAGCAGAAATGCAGGAAATCCCGTGCCTGCGACCGGATCGCGCGATATTCCGGGAGATAACGCCCGGCCTGGCGCATGAGCCAGATGGGGGGACGCGCGGCAGCCTTTCCGGCCAGAACATCGAGGAAGGGCTTCACGAAGGCTCCCGAAAACAAGAAAGGAAGAGGATTCTTCTCTGTTTCTCTTTCTGGCACGCCTCAAAGGGCATCCGCAAGATCATCCACAGCGGATTGTCAACCAAACTGGACACCTCGCATCCTCGACGAAACGCTGCCCATCCGGATCGGAAGAGATTCCAGTGGCTTGTGATCGCATGATCCGGGGCAGACCAACTTTTCCCCGATTCTCACACCAGGCAGACCCGCGGATCCCCAATCCCGGGACTGGGGATGAAATTCGGCCTTTCCCACAGCGCTCGTGACGCCGTGCTGCCGTTGCCCTCGATTGCGCTCGCCTGTCCCCCGCCGTAAACAGGGATGTGGACAACCCGGTTGATATCCCAATCGTGCCGGGCTTTCGGACAGGGATCATGGGCCGGAACTTCTTTCATCTTCATCTGGTCTCCGATTCGACCGGCGAGACGCTGATCACCGTGGCGCGAGCGGCAACCGCCCTTTATGCCGGCATCTCGCCGATCGAGCATGTCTATCCGCTGGTGCGCAACGAGCGGCAGCTCGACCGGGTGATCCTCGATATCGAGAATGAACCCGGCATCGTGCTCTACACCATGGTGGATCAGGATCTGGCGGCACGGCTCCAGCGGGCCTGCGAAGAGCAGGGATGCCCGAGCCTGTCGGTCCTCGAGCCGGTCCATAACCTTTTCCAGTCCTATCTCGGCGTCGTGACGACACCCAAGGCCGGCGCCCAACACATGCTCAACGCCGAATATTTCCGCCGGATCGATGCCCTCAATTTCACGATGATGCATGATGACGGGCAACTGACCGAGAATCTTGATCAGGCCGATGTGGTCCTTGTGGGCGTGAGCCGGACGTCCAAGACACCGACGAGCATCTACCTCGCCAATCGCGGCATCAAGACCGCCAACGTCCCGCTTGTTCCGAATGTCCCCCTTCCTCCGAATATCGAGACATTGGTCAAGCCGCTGATCGTGGGCCTCGTGGCCTCGCCCGAGCGTATCGTCCAGATCCGGCAGAACCGGATGCTGGCGCTGGCGGCCGATGGCAAGGACTCGACCTATATCGACCGGCAGGCCGTGACCGAGGAAATCGCGCAGGCCCGGCGCCTCTTCGATCGCAACAACTGGCCGGTAATCGATGTCACACGCCGATCCATCGAGGAGACAGCGGCCGCGATCATCGATCTCTACCGCACCCACCGGCTTGGACTGGTGGCACAATGAACAATCCGGTTTTCTGGAAGGCCGGGGCGCCCCTGCTCCTCGCCTCGGGCTCGGCGGCGCGCCGGGAAATGCTCGAAGCGGCCGGCATTCCGCTTCAGGTCGTCCGTGCGCCGGTCGACGAAGGTGCCATTGCCGCAGCGCTGCTGGAAACGCGCAAGACTCCCGCGGAAATTGCCGTTGCTCTCGCCCATGCCAAGGCGGAAGCCGCCGCGCGGCGCCATCCGGACGCCCTTCTCCTGGCGGCTGACCAGACACTCGATCACCAAGGCCGGTTGCTGATGAAACCGGTGGACAGCGACCACGCCCGCATGCAGCTCCTCTCCTTGCGCGGGAACACGCATGTCCTGCACTCCGCTGCCGTGCTGCGCAGCGGCAATACCGTGCTCTGGGCCGGCATCGCCGCGGCGTCCCTGCGCATGCGGGATTTCTCGGAAGCCTTCCTCGATGCCTATCTCCACCGGATGGGACCAGCAGTCACAACGACTGTCGGCGGCTACCAGCTCGAGGCACTCGGAATCCATCTCTTCGATTCGATCGAAGGTGACCACAGCACGATCCTTGGTCTACCCTTGATCCCCGTCCTGCATGCCTTGCGGGATCTTGACTGTCTTGCTGCCTAGGAGTCTTGCCCGATGAAGGATCAAGCCGTCACCGGCCATCCGGGACCGAAGGCCGTGATTATCGGCCGCCCCATCTCCCATGCCCGGTCGCCGCTTATCCATGGATACTGGCTCGACCAGCTCGAAATCGAGGGGATCTATGAACGACGCGAGGTCATGCCCGGGGCGGTCTCCGCAACCCTCCGGGAGCTGCAGGATGCGGGTTATGCTGGTGGCAACGTCACCGTGCCGCACAAGGAAGAGGCCTTCGCCGCCTGTGATGACGTGACGGATCGGGCCCGGATTGCCGGCGCGGTCAATACCTTCTGGTTCGAGGGAGGCAGACTGCATGGTGACAATACCGACGGAACCGGCTTCGTGGCCCATCTCTCGGAGACATGGCCGGATTGGGATTGCAGGCCTGCAGAAATCCGCATCATCGGCGCAGGTGGTGCCGCCCGCGGTCTGATCGCCCCCCTCCTTGACCGGAACGTGAAGTCCATTTCGGTATCGAATCGTTCGCGTGACCGGGCAGAAGCCCTCTGCCGGGACATCGGCGCCGTGCTGCCGGATGCACCGCTCACGATCCTCGACTGGACCCATCGCGGCGAGCATCTCGAAACCGTCGACCTCCTGGTCAACACGACAAGCATGGGGATGGACGGCCAGCCCCCGCTCGATATCGACCTGTCGACGATGAGGCCGTCCGGCATCGTGGCGGATATTGTCTATGCCCCCCTCGAAACACCTTTGCTGGCCTCCGCCAACCGGCTCGGGCTGAAGACGCTGGATGGCCTCGGCATGTTGCTCCACCAGGCAGTTCCCGGGTTCGAGCGCTGGTTCGGCCGGCGCCCGTCGGTCACCCCGGCCTTGCGTCAGCATGTCTTCGCCGATCTTCTCGGTCGGCACTGAGCGGGGTCGAGGCGAGAGATGTTCCGGCTGGGCCTGACAGGATCCATCGGCAGCGGCAAGTCGACCACCGCGGGTTTTTTCCGCGAAGCCGGCATTCCCGTCCATGATGCCGATGCCACTGTCCACCGACTGTATGCCGGGCCGGCGGCTCCTCTCGTCGAGGCCGCCTTTCCGGGAACGACCCGGGAGGGAAAGGTCGATCGGGCAGCCCTGTCTGCCGTTCTGCGCGCATCGCCGGAGCGGTTTCCCGAACTCGAGGCGATCGTCCATCCGCTGGTCCATGCGGCAGAGCGGGAAGCGCTCGATACGGCCGCCCGGTCTGGCCACAGGCTTGTCGTGCTTGATATCCCGCTCCTGTTCGAGACGCGGGCGGAACAGCGCTGCGATGCCGTTCTTGTGGTCCACGTCTCGCCGGAGGAGCAGGCCCGCCGCGTCCTGTCCCGGCCGGGAATGACCGAGGCGCTTTTCCACGCCATTCTGGCGCGTCAGATGCCCCCGAGGGAGAAATGCCGTCGTGCCCATGCCAGGATCGATACCGGTCTGGGCCTGGAAGCGGCACGCCGGGATATCCATGCGCTCATCCGGGCCCTGGCATCCACCATCGTCTGAAGGACCTGTGCATGCGCGAGATCGTGCTCGATACCGAAACAACCGGACTTGACCCGTTCAAGGGCGACCGGCTGGTCGAGATCGGCTGTGTCGAGATGGTGAACCGGTTTCTCACCGGTCGGGTCTTCCATCGCTATCTCAATCCCGAGCGGCCGATGTCACCCGATGCCTTCGCCATTCACGGGCTTTCGGATGCTTTTCTCGCCGACAAGCCGGTCTTCCGTGATGTGGCACAGGAATTCCTCGACTTCATCGGGGATTCGGCGCTCGTCATTCACAATGCCGCCTTCGATATCGGCTTCCTGAACTACGAGCTGAAGCGCCTCGGGCACCCGCCCATCGCCCAGACCCGGGTCATTGATACGCTGATGCTTGCCCGGCGCCGCCATCCCGGCCAGCAGAATTCCCTGGATGCCCTGTGCCAGCGTTATGGAATCGACAATTCCCGGCGGACCAAGCACGGCGCGCTGCTGGATTCGGAAATTCTCGCCGAGGTTTATGCCGAGCTGACTGGCGGCCGCCAGTCGTCCCTCGGGCTGACTGCCGATCTCTCCGAGCCGGTAACGGGAAGTGTTGCCGCTGTGCGCGAAGCCAACCGTCGACTCAGCTTCTCCGAGCACACGCCACGGATCACGGAGAATGAACGCCAGCTTCATGCCGCGTTTGTCGCGCAGATCGGTGCGAAAGCGCTCTGGAATGAATATCTCGCCGGGTCGCCCGACCAGGCGGGCGACACGGCAAAATCCGGCTGATCAGCTGTTCATGCCGCCGCGCTGCAATTCCTGCATGCGCGCCTGGTAGAGGCCACCGAAATCGATCGGCTGGAGCAGGAAAGGCGGGTAGCCGCCATCCCGGACTGCATTGGCCAGCACGGCGCGCGCGAACGGGAACATCAGGCGCGGGCACTCGATCATCAGCACCTGGTTCACATGCTCCTTCGGAATATTCAGCAGCCGGAAGACGCCCGCAAAATTCAGCTCGAAGCGGAACAGCATGCCCTCGCCTTCACCGGCCGATCCCTCGAGGATCAGTTCGACCTCGTAGTCGTCCTCGCCCAGCGGCTTCGAATTGACATTGACCTGGATCGAGATGTTCGGCGGGGTTTCCTGCGGCCGCAGCGATTGCGGAGCGTTCGGATTCTCGAAGGAGAGATCCTTCACATATTGTGCAAGCGCTTCGAGATGCGGCGCGCCGCCATTGCCATCGGCCATCGTCTTCGTCCTGTTCTCGCGAGGCGCTCCGTTTCCGACGCGCCGTTCAATCCGGGTGGATCCGAGCCCCCGCTTACACGGATGGGGGCTGCCCCTCAAGCGGGCCCTTCACGGATTTTGCCTTGCGTCGGGTTTTTTTCGCCGCGATTTCCTTCCATTCCGAGGCTGGAAGTTCCAGAAGGCGCGGATCCGGGGCTGCACCCGAGCGTCGCTGCGCCCATCGGGTGACCGCCTTCCTCAGGCTCGGCGAGAAGAGCGCAATGCCGAAGAGCATCGGAATCAGGCCCGGCAATGCGATCAGGATACCGGAAGCCATCGGGAAGCCGAGCGCGGCGATGCGGTCCAGCCCCTGCCGGCCGCGGGCCGCGCGTCCGGCCAGAAGCGTGATCAGCACCAGTGCGATGAGGCCGAGGCCGCCCTTCAGGCTGACGATCGCCAGAACCAGTCCCCAGCCCAGCCGCGCGGCGAGCAGTTCCAGCAGGACGAATTCGAGCAGCATCCAGCCTGCAACCAGGATCAGCAGGGGGCGCAGGGCCGGAAAGAACGATCGGAGCATGACGAGCCGTCGCCGCCTCAGGAGGGATGCCGAATTCCGGCAATCATGCGATCATCTAGAGGATAGCGAAGCGGGCGAACAGGCCCTATATGACAGGGAGGGAAACATCGTTTCCTGGCCAATGCGGGATGCGATGGCGGTTTGCCGGGAAGAACCAATGCAGAATTTCGATATCCTCACGCTGGTCTTTTTGGGGCTGGCCGTTTTCGTGATCTACAAGCTGCGCTCCGTCCTGGGCACGCGGACCGGCACGGAAAAGCCGCCGCGTGACCTGTTCGACCGGCGCCCGCCGGCGGATGTGCCCCAGCAGGACAACAGCCCCGGCGCCAACGGCAATTCGAATGTGGTGCCGCTGCCCGGCCTCCGCCGCGATGCGCCGACCGAGGCCTTGCCGCCGGAAGCCCGGCTCGAGGGCGTGGTGGCAAAGGACAGCCCGGCCCAGAAAGGCCTCCTTGACATCATGCAGGCTGATCCGAGCTTCGATCCCAAGGAATTCGTCGGAGGCGCCCGCTCGGCCTACGAGATGATCGTGCTCGCCTTTGCCAATGGCGACCGGCGCACGCTCAAGGATCTTCTGGCCAAGGATGTCTTCGAAGGCTTCGAGGCCGCCATCCGCGAACGCGAGACCCGGAACGAGCGGGTCGAGACCCAGTTCGTCTCGATCGACAAGGCCGAGATTTCGGACGCGCTCCTGCGGGGCCGGACAGCCCAGGTCACGGTACGGTTCCAGTCCAAGCTGATCACGGCCACCCGCGATGCGGGCGGCACGGTGATCGACGGCAACGCGGAAAAGGTGGTCGACGTCGTCGATATCTGGACGTTTGCCCGGGAGACCACGGCGCGTGATCCGAACTGGCGGCTGGTGGCAACCGAATCCGCGCAATGAAGCCGGCCGGCAAGGTCGCCCCGGGCTGCCTTGCCGCGATGATCGGGGCCTTCTCGTCCATGTCGGTCTCCGCTGAACCTGTCGGGTCGGTCCTGTCGGCCCCGCTGCCCGAAGGCACCCGGACCCGCGTGCTTGACTGGTCTGCCTTGCCGGGTTGGGCAGCAGACGACCACACGGCAGCCTTCTCCGCCTTTCTCCGTACCTGTCCCGCAGGGATCCCGGCCTTGCGGGCCGGGCTGCCCCGGCCGGCACCACTGCAGCAGGCCTGCGATCGGGCACTGGCCGAACGGGATGCGCTGTCCTCGGGGTCCGGCAGCGCCCGGCAGTTCTTCGAGCGCCATTTCACCCCGGTCGAGATCATCCCGGCCAGCGGGTCCGGGTTCCTGACCGGCTATTACGAGCCGGAACTCGAGGCTTCGCGGCAGCAGCGCGAAAGCTTTCCGGAGCCGGTTCTGGGCCGCCCGGCTGATCTCGTCACCGTTCCGCAGGGCGAGCCTGCCCCGCCACCGCTGGATCCAGGCCTGCAGGCCTGGCGCCAGGGTCCGCGTGGGCCGGAACCCTATCCTGACCGGAAGGCGATCTGGGCAGGAGCCCTCGCAGGGCAGGGACTGGAAATCGCCTGGCTCCGCGACAAACCGGAACTCTTCATCACGCAGGTCCAGGGCTCCGCCCGCCTGCGCTGGGTCGAGGGTGGCGTCGGGCGTCTGCGTTATGCGGGCCGGAACGGCCATCGCTACACCTCGATCGGCCGCAAGCTGGTCGAACGCGGCATCATGGTTCTCGAAACGATGACGCTGGCGAAACTGATGGGCTGGCTTCGGGAAAATCCCGCCGAAGCCCGCGCCCTGATGGAAGAGAACCGCTCCTATGTTTTCTTCCAGCTCGACGAGAGCCTTTCCCCGGATGAAGGACCGATCGGCGGTGCGGGCGTTCCGCTTGTGGCAGGCCGCTCGCTGGCGGTTGACCGGTCGATCTGGCCCTATGGCCTGCCGGTCTTCATCGAGGCCTCGCCGCTGGTTCCCGAGGGCGGTCGCCAGCGCGTGGCACGCCTGATGGTCGCACAGGATACCGGTTCCGCCATTGTCGGGCCGGCGCGGGGTGACTTTTTCGTCGGGTCCGGCGCAGCGGCGGGGGATCGCGCCGGCCTTTTCCGGGATCCGATGCGCTTCATCGTTCTGATCCCGCGCGAGGTTGCGCCATGAAGCGGCGTCCGGACGGCGAAGGTCCGCCGAGACCGGCCCGGCGCAACCGCCGGGGGCTGACGCCAGAAGAACGCACGCTCTGGGCCCATGTCGTGCAGAACGCGAAGCCGATGCCCGGCCGGACCTTGCCTGTGCCGGAGCCCGAGGAGAAGCCGGTTCCGGCCGTTCCGTTGCTCCCTCCCGCCAAGGCACCCCTTCGCCCGCGCCTGCTTCCGCTTGCCGGTGTCGAGCGTCGCCTCCTGAAGGATCTCTCCCGCGGCAGCCGGCAGGTGGACGGCCGGCTTGACCTGCACGGCATGCGCCAGGCCGAGGCCCACCAGGCGCTCCGGGCGTTCCTGCACCGGCATCATGCGCTGGGATCGAAACTGCTCCTCGTGATCACGGGCAAGGGCGGCGGTCCCGATTCCCTCGCCGGCGAGCGGGGCATCCTCCGCCGCCTTGTCCCGCATTGGCTGGCAGACCCCGATCTGCGGCCGCTGGTCATCGGTTTCGACGTCTCCGCCCGCCAGCATGGCGGCGAGGGCGCCCTTTATGTCCGTCTGCGCCGCCGCCGCGACACTTGATTTCTCGGCCTTGCTCGGCCATTCACCCGGCCGGGGCTGCGGACGACGCGTCCCGAGCCATAAAGGATTTCCAGATGGACCACGAATTCGACGTTCTCGCCCTCGGCAACGCGATTGTCGACGTGATTGCCCGGGCCGGGGAGGATTTCCTCGTGGCGCAAGGCGTTGCCAAGGGCTCCATGACCCTGATCGACGAGGCGCAGGCCGAGCGCCTTTACGCGGCGATGGGCCCGGCCACGATCATTTCCGGCGGTTCGGCGGCGAATACCGTGGTGGGCCTCGCATCGTTCGGCGGTTCGGCGGCCTTTATCGGCCGCGTGAAGGCCGATCCGGTCGGCGAGGTTTTCGCCCATGACATCGTCGCCTCGGGCGTCGCCTTCGGCACGCCCGCCGCACTCGATGGCCCGGCCACGGCGCGCAGCTTCATCCTCGTCACCCCGGATGGCGAGCGCACGATGAATACCTATCTCGGCGCCTGCCAGAACCTCACCGAAGCCGAGATCGATCCCGCCACCGTGGCCCGCGCGCGGGTCACCTATCTCGAGGGCTATCTCTGGGATCCGCCCCATGCGAAGGCCGCTTTCCGCAAGGCGGCGAAGCTGGCCCATGCCGCCGGCCGCGAGGTTGCGCTGACCCTGTCGGATTCCTTCTGCGTCAACCGCTACCGGGAGGAATTCATCGCCCTGATGCGCGGTGGCGAGGTCGATCTCGTCTTCGCCAACGAAAGCGAGCTGAAGGCGCTGTATGAAACCGCCGATTTCGGCACTGCTCTCTCGGCGCTCCGTAACGATGTGAAGCGCGCCGCCGTCACGCGGTCCGAACAGGGCGCCGTCATGATCGAAGGCAACCGCACGGTGACGGTTCCGGCCCGGCCGATCGAGCAGCTTGTGGATGCCACCGGCGCCGGTGACGCTTTCGCGGCCGGCTTCCTGTTCGGCTACACGCAGGGGATGGGCTTCGAGAAGGCGGGTCAGCTCGGCGCCCTCGCGGCCAGCCATGTCATCCAGAAGATCGGCGCCCGCCCGGCCGAGCCCCTCCGCAACCTTGCGCAGCAGGCCGGCCTGCTCGCCTGACGAAGGAGAAGGCGCTCAGAGCTTCCGGAGCGCCACTTCCTCGATCATGTGGTTGCTGCCCTTGCGGAGGATGAGATCGGCGCGGGGCCGCGTCGGGAAGATGTTCTCGCGCAGGTTCGGCAGGTTGATCCGGTCCCAGAGGCCGAATGCCGTCTGCCGCGCCTCTTCCTCGGAAATCTCCGCATAGCGGCGGAAGAAGCTTTCCGGCTTGCGGAACGCGGTCTTGCGCAGGGTCATGAACCGGTCGACATACCAGCGCCGGAGCAACTCTTCCTCGGCGTCGATATAGATCGAGAAATCGAAGTAATCCGAGACGAAGGGGATCGGCTTCGCGTCGCGCGGCAGTTTTGGCGGCTGCAGCACGTTGAGCCCCTCGACAATCAGGATGTCCGGCCGGTCAATTTCGATCTGCTCGCCGGGCACCACATCATAGACGAGATGGGAATAGAGCGGCGCGGTCACATTGCGCTCGCCGGCCTTGATCCGCGCGAGGAAATGCAGGAGCGCCGGCGTGTCATAGCTTTCCGGAAAGCCCTTGCGCTCCATCAGGCCCAGCCGCCGCAACTCGGCATTCGGCAGCAGGAAGCCGTCGGTGGTCACCAGGCTGACCTTTGGCGTGTTCGGCCAGCGCGCCAGCAGCTTCTCGAGCACGCGGGCCGTCGTGGATTTCCCGACCGCGACGGACCCCGCTACCCCGATAATGTACGGAACCTTGGCGTCCCCCCCGGCATTGAGGAAGCGCTGCGTCGCCTTGAACAGGCCCTGCGTGGCGGCGACATAGAGGGCCAGCAGACGCGAGAGTGGCAGGTAGATGTCCACCACCTCGTCGAGGCCGAGCCGGTCATTGATCGAGGTCAGGCCCTTGATTTCCTCGAGGCTCAGCGTGAGCGGCGTATCCGCGCGGAGCGAGGCCCATTCCTCGCGGCTGAACAGGCGGAACGGTGACAGGTCGACATCGGGCGACAGCTTCGAGATCTCGACATCCATGGTGATTCGCCCCCTTCCCGCCGTCTGACGCGGCGTTATCCCCGGCCACCCGGCCGGCTGGCCTTCTCGGCGAGGCCGGATTGCGCGGTCCGGGCCTCGAGCTCGGCCATCACCTCGTCCAGCCCGACCCCGCCGATCCGGAGAACAACGAGCAGATGATAGAGAAGATCCGCGCTCTCTTTCGTCAATTCCCGCCTGTCCCCGGACAGCGCGGCGATCACCGTTTCCACGGCTTCCTCGCCCAGCTTTTTCGTTGCGCGCGGCATGCCATCGGCGGCAAGGCGCGCCGTGTAGGATTGTGCCGGATCATCGGCCGAACGGGCCGCGACGATTGCTTCCAGCCTCTCGAGCGTGAACCGGCTCACGGCGTTCCCTCCAGCCCGTCCAGCCGCATCGGCAGGCCCGCCCGGGCCATATGCCGCTTGGCTTCGGCGATCGAGAACGTGCCATAATGGAAGATCGAAGCCGCGAGCACCGCGCTGGCGCCGCCCTCGCGGATCCCCTCGACGAGATGATCCAGCGTGCCGACTCCACCGGACGCCACGACCGGCACGGTCACCGCGTCGCTGACGGCGCGTGTGAGCGCGAGGTCGAACCCGGCCTTGGTGCCATCGCGATCCATGGAGGTCAGCAGGATCTCGCCCGCCCCGAGATCGGCGACCGCACGCGCAAACCCGATGGCGTCGATTCCCGTGGGGTTGCGGCCGCCATGGGTGAAAATTTCCCAGCGCGGGGATTCTCCATCCCCGCTGACCTTCTTGGCATCGATCGCCACAACGATGGCCTGCGCGCCGAATTTCTCCGCCGCCCGGCCGACGATCGACGGGTCCCGCACGGCGGCGGTATTGATCGAGACCTTGTCGGCACCGGCGAGCATCAGCGCGCGCACATCCTCGACATCGCGCACGCCGCCACCGACGGTGACCGGCATGAAGCAATTCTCGGCCGTCCGCCGCACGACATCGAGCAGCGTGCCGCGATTTTCGTGGCTGGCGGTGATGTCGAGGAAGCACAATTCATCCGCGCCGGCGGCATCATAGGCCTTCGCGCTCTCGACCGGATCGCCGACATCGGCGAGATCGACGAAATTGATCCCCTTGACCACACGGCCATTCTTGACGTCGAGGCAGGGTATGACCCGCTTCTTCAGCATCAGGCTGCCCTCCGCCGGCTGACCAGGGCCAGCGCCGCAGCCGGGTCGAGCCGGCCGTCATAGAGGGCGCGGCCGGTAATGGCGCCGGCGAGCCGCGCGCATTCCGGCGAGACCAGCCGCTCGACATCGACAATCGAGGCCAGCCCGCCCGAGGCGATGACCGGAATGCTCAACGCCTCCGCGAGCCCCACCGTCCCCTCGAAATCCAGCCCCGAGAGCATGCCATCCCGGGCGATGTTGGTGTAGATGATCGCCGCCACGCCGGCATCCTCGAAACGCCGGCCGAGATCCACGGCCAGCAGGTCGGATGTTTCGGCCCATCCTTCCACGGCGACGCGGCCATCGCGCGCGTCGATCCCCACGGCAACCTTTCCCGGGAAGGCACGCGCCGCCTCGCGGACGAAGGCCGGGTTCTTCAGCGCGGCGGTGCCGATGATCACCCGCGCGATCCCACGCGTCAGCCAGGCCTCGACCTGCGCCATCTCGCGGATGCCGCCGCCGAGCTGGACCGGGAACCGGACACGGTCGACGATGCCCTCCACCGCCCGCGCATTGACGGGCGAGCCCGCAAAGGCGCCGTCGAGATCGACGACATGCAGCGCCTCGAAGCCCTGCGCCTCGAAGGCAGCCGCCTGGGCGGCCGGATCATCATTGAAGATCGTGGCCTGTGCCATGTCGCCCTGCTTGAGGCGAACACATTGCCCGTTCTTGAGGTCGATGGCGGGGTACAGGATCATGGCGCTTCCGGTCGAAAGGGCCGCTATGGCGCCCATTTGAGAAAATTGGCAAGCAGTTTGACGCCGAGGACCTGGCTTTTTTCCGGGTGGAACTGCGTCCCGATCACCGTGTCCCGGCCGACAATGGCCGAGACCGGCCCGCCATATTCCGCCGTGGCAACCAGATTCCCGGTGCCCTCGGGAATCAGGTGGAACGAATGCAGGAAATAGGCGTGAAGCCCGTCCGGTCCGAGCGCGATCCCCTCGAGAACCGGGTGTCTGGCCGTTTCGGCCAGCGTGTTCCAGCCCATATGCGGCACTTTCAGTGCCGGATCGGCTGGCTTCAATGGCACGACATCCCCGGGAATCCAGTCCAGCCCGGCGGTGATGCCGCGTTCCAGCCCGCGTGTCGCCAGCAGCTGCATGCCGACGCAGATGCCGAGGAACGGCCTCCCCTTCCCGCGGACGGCGTGGTCAAGCGCCTCTTCAAGCCCCTTCACGACGGCGAGACTCTCGCGGCAATCGCGGAAGGCACCGTCGCCTGGCAGGACGATCCGGTCCGCCATGGCGATCACCTCCGGGTCAGCCCCCATGATGACCTCGCCGCGCTGGCCGGTCTCGTCGAGCGCGCGCATCAGGGCCTTGGCGGCGGAATGCAGGTTCCCCGCGCCGTAATCGATGAGTGCGATCCTCACGCCGGACCTCGCGCCTGCGGAAAGAGGCCCATGACCGGATTGGTCGTCCCGTGCGGCACGAAACCTTCCGGCCCGGGCCGCGCGGGCGGGGGCGCCTCCGCACCCTCCGCCTCGGCAAAGAACCGACGCTCCGCCTCGTCCTCGGTCGGAGCGATCACCAGCCCGGCCTCGCGATGGCGCGAGAGCCGCAGCGCGAGGCGCCGCAGGCTGGCGCCTTCGAGACCCCAGGAAAGCGAGATCAGACCCATCACCGCCAGCTGGAATCCCGGCGACAGGCCAAGGGCGATCACCGTGCCAAGCAGCGCCAGCTGGAGCAGCAGGACCACGATTCCGGTCACGGCATGCCCTTTGGCGATCAGCCAGAACGGCCCGAACCCGAACGCCGCGAGGTTCCAGCCGTCCCGGACGAAGACAGCCTTTTCCCGCGCGAGTTCCGGATCGGCGATCCGGTTCCGGAGATGAACGGTGTAGCAGGCCATCAGACGGACAAGGTCCCCTTGGTCGAAGGCACACGGTCAGCCGCGCGCGCATCCTTCTCGGTCGCGAGGCGCAGCACCCGCGCGAGGCCCTTGAAGGCGCTCTCGGCAATATGATGGCTGTTTGCCCCGTGCAGGCATTCGACATGCAGCGTGACGCCGGCATTGGACGCGAAGGCCTGGAAGAATTCCCGCACCAGTTCGGTATCGAAGGTGCCGATCTTCTCCGTCGGGAACTCGACCTTGAAGACAAGGAAAGCCCGGCCCGAGATATCGAGCGCGACGCGCGTCAGCGTCTCGTCCATTGGCATCAGGCAATCGGCGTAGCGCGTGATGCCGGCTTTCGTGCCGAGCGCCTTCGCGAAGGCCTGGCCCAGTGCGATCCCGACATCCTCCGTCGTGTGATGGTCATCGACATGCAGGTCGCCCTCGGCCCGGACCAGCAGGTCGATCATCGAGTGGCGGGCCAGCAGGGTCAGCATATGGTCGAGAAAGCCGATCCCGGTGGCGATATCCGCCCGTCCGGTCCCGTCGAGATCGAGACCGATCTCGATCTTCGTCTCACCGGTTTCCCGCTTGATGTCGGCGCGACGCATGGCTCACTCCACTCCTGTCCGGCGAGGATCCGGACATCCGCCGCCGGCTTTACCGAAAAAGCCTCCGGACGGCAATTCCGGATCGCTCCACGGTGCGACTCAGGTCCGACCCTGGCAACGTCCGACCTTGGCAAGTCTCGGGGAGCATCCCTACATTGGCGGGAGCTGAATCAGGAGTCGCCCGTGTCCGAACCGCCCAACCCCGCCACAGGCTGGCACGCCACCACGATCCTGATGGTCCGCAAGGGCGGGGCGACCGTGATCGGCGGGGACGGTCAGGTCAGCCTCGGGCCGACCATCATCAAGGGCAATGCCCGAAAGGTCCGGCGGCTCGGCAAGGGCGAGGTGATCGCGGGCTTTGCCGGCGCGACGGCGGATGCCTTCACCCTGTTCGAGCGCCTCGAAGCGAAGATCGAGCAGTATCCCGGACAATTGATGCGCGCCTGCGTCGAACTGGCGAAGGACTGGCGCACCGACCGCTATCTCCGCCGGCTCGAGGCGATGATGCTGGTGGCGGATCGCTCGACCGGCCTCGTTCTCTCCGGAACGGGTGATGTGCTCGAACCTGAAGGCGGCATCATGGGCATCGGCTCCGGCGGCATGTTCGCGCTGGCGGCCGCCCGGGCGCTGGCCGAAACGGAACTTCCGGCCGAGGACATCGTCCGCCGTTCCATGCGCATTGCCGGCGAGATCTGCGTCTACACCAACGGCAACCTCGTGATCGAGAGCGTCGAGGCATGATCTCGGAGGAATCGCTTGAACAGGCCGTCGCCCGGGGGTTGATCGGCCCCGACCAGGCGCGGGCCCTCCGCATGATCGAGGCGGACCGCCGCAAGGCCGAATTCGAACCGGTCCCGGACCATGAGCGGCTCCGGTTCATCACCGGTTTCGGCGATATCTTCGTTGTGATCGGCCTGGGGCTCTTTGCCTCTGCCCTCGGCTATTTCCTGATCGAATCCTTCGGCCCGATGGCCGGATTTGCCGGCCTCGCAGTGACCGCATGGCTCCTCGCGGAGCAGTTCAGCCGCCGTCGCCGCATGGCCCTGCCGAGCATCGTTCTCCTCCTCGGTTTTGCCGTGGCGGTTTTCGCCGCCTTCAATGGTCTGTTCGGCTGGCTGACCAGCCCGAAGGCGGTTGCCCTGTCGAAAGCCGGCCTCGATTTCGATCGACCGGCCCCGGCGGCCCTGGCGGCTTTGGCCACGGCCGGCCTCGTTGCCCTGCATTACTGGCGCTTCCGCGTCCCCATCACCGTTGCCGCCGGTGTCGCGGCCCTGGTCGCGGCGCTGTTCGGCCTTGTCGCCACGATCTCGCCCGCCTTTGCCGAGGCCGCGCTCACCCCGCTGATCCTGATCGCGGGGATCGGTGTGTTTGCCCTGGCGATGCGGTTCGATGCGAAAGACCTGCAACGCCAGACGCGAAAGACCGATATCGCCTTCTGGCTCCACCTCCTCGCTGCGCCGATGATCGTGCATTCACTGATCGCGCTGGTCTTCGGCGGCGTCGGCAAGATCCAGACCGGCGCCGCGTTCGGCCTGATCGCCCTGTTCCTGGCGCTGGCGCTCGTCGCCCTGCTGATCGATCGCCGGGCCATTCTCGTCTCCGGCCTTGTCTATGCCGGCATCGCCTTCGGGCAGGTCTTCAAGGTTTCCGGCATCACCAATGCCGTCGTTCCGGCAACTCTGCTCGTGCTCGGCGGGTTCATCCTGATCCTCAGCGCGGGCTGGCAGCCGATCCGCCGGCTCGTGCTGGCCCCGATGCCCGCGCGGATCCGCCTTGCCTTGCCCGTTATCCAGACAGGAAGCCCGTCATGACCGCCTTTTCTCCCCGCGAGATCGTTTCGGAGCTGGATCGCTATATTGTCGGCCAGAAAGAGGCCAAGCGCGCCGTCGCCATCGCCCTGCGCAATCGCTGGCGCCGCCAGCAGCTGGAAGGTCCGATGCGCGAGGAGGTGCTGCCGAAGAACATCCTGATGATCGGTCCGACCGGCTGCGGCAAGACCGAGATTGCCCGCCGCCTCGCGAAACTGGCCGGGGCGCCCTTCCTCAAGATCGAGGCGACGAAATTCACCGAGGTCGGGTATGTCGGCCGCGATGTCGAGCAGATCGTCCGCGATCTCGTCGAGGTGGGGATCGGCCTCCAGCGTGATGCCCGGCGCAAGGATGTCGAGGCCAAGGCGCATGTCGCGGCCGAGGAGCGCGTGCTCGACGCGCTGGTCGGCTCCACCGCTTCGCCCGCCACGCGTGACGCCTTCCGCCGCAAGCTGCGCAACGGCGAGATGGCGGACAAGGAAATCGAGGTCGAATTGCAGGGCGGGCCGGCCGGCGGCATGCCCATGTTCGACATTCCCGGCATGCCGGGCGGCCAGATCGGCGCGATCTCGCTCGGCGACATGCTCGGCAAGGCCTTCGGCTCTCGCGGGAAACCGCGCCGGATGACGGTGCGCGACGCCTACGAGCCGCTGCTGGCCGAGGAAAGCGACAAGCTGATCGATCAGGACCGGATCATTGCGGAGGCGATTCGATCGGTCGAGGAAAACGGCATCGTCTTCCTCGACGAGATCGACAAGATCTCGGTCCGTGAAGGGCGCAGCGGCGGCGATGTCTCGCGCGAGGGCGTCCAGCGCGACCTGCTGCCGCTGATCGAGGGCACCACCGTGGCCACCAAGCACGGCCCGGTGAAGACGGACCATATCCTCTTCATCGCTTCCGGCGCCTTCCATGTGGCGAAGCCTTCGGACCTCCTGCCAGAGCTTCAGGGCCGCCTGCCGATCCGCGTCGAGCTGAAGCCGCTGGGCGAGGAGGATTTCCGCCGCATCCTGAGCGACACGGAAGCCTCGCTCATCAAGCAATCCGTAGCGCTGATGGCGACCGAGCAGGTGTCGCTCTCCTTCACCGAGGACGCGATCGCCGCGCTCGCCCGTGCCGCCTTCGAGGTGAACAGCAATGTCGAGAATATCGGCGCGCGCCGGCTCCAGACGGTGCTGGAGCGCGTACTGGATGAGATCAGCTTCACCGCGACCGATCGGGGCGGCGAGACCATCGTGATCGACGGCGATTGGGTCCGCCGCGAGGTCGGCGATCTCGCGCGAAACGCCGATCTCTCGCGCTTCATCCTGTGAGGTGAAGGCCATGCGGCTTGCTGTTCTCGCCGATATCCATGGCAATGTCCTCGCGCTCGAGGCGGTTTTGCGCGATGCCGCGCGCCAGGGCGCCGATGCGTTTTTCGATCTGGGCGACCGGGTTTCAGGCCCGCTCTGGCCGCGCGAGACGCTCGAATTGATGCAGAAGCACGCCATTCCCGGCGTCCGCGGCAACCATGACCGGCTCGCCGGCAGCGAATCGCCCGACGGGCTTGCTCCTTCCGATCGTTTCGCCTTCGACGCGCTCGACGCCGAAAGCCGCGCCCTCCTGCGGGCCTTGCCCTTCGAGGCCAGCCCGGCCCCGGGGGTCCTCGCCTTCCATGCCACCCCGCAGCATGATGACCGCTATGTCGTGGAGGATATTGTCGAGGGTCGCCTCGTCCGCGCACCGGTCGCGAAGATCGCGCGCCGCCTCGGCCCGGTTGAGGCAGGGATCATCCTGTTCGGGCACAGCCACCGTCCGGACCTTCTCCGCCTGCCCGATGGCCGCTGGATCCTCAATCCCGGCAGTATCGGCTGTGCAGGCTATCAGGACGGGACCGGCCGGGCCCATGTCTCCGAAGCGGGAACGCCGCTCGCCTGCTATGCCTTGCTGACGTTGACCGCGTCCGGTGAGCCGGATGTGACCTTCCGCGCCCTTCCCTATGACAACGAAGCGGCTGCCCGCCGCGCCGGGGAGAATGGTCGTCCGGACTGGGCTTTTCCGCTGCGCTCCGGCTGGATGCCCGCGGCCCTCGGTGGTTCGGGCGCTTGACGCCGGGCCGCGGTTTCGCCCAACCTCTCGCCATGTCGCTCGCCCTTCCCTTCACGATTGTCGGCTCGGCGACTCTCGCTTCGCGTGTCACGGGGTTTGTGCGCGACGTGATGATCGCGGCAGCGCTTGGCACCGGGCCGATCGCCGATATCTATGTTGCGGCCTTCCTGATCCCGAACCTGATCCGGAAGATGGTCAGCGAGGGTGCCTTCAACGCCTCGCTCGTGCCGCGGCTTGCCCGCCTCGAGCGGGAAGGCGGCCAGCAGGCGATGCAGGGTTTCTTCGACGATCTCCTGTCGATCCTGCTGGTGGCAACGATCCTGCTGGTCCTGGTCGCAGAATTGTTCATGCCACAGGTCATGACGCTGCTGGCCCATGGCTTCGCGGCCGATCCCGGCAAGCTCGACAATGCCGTGCTGTTCGGGCGGATCGCCTTTCCATTTGTCGGCTTCGTCATCCTCGGCGCAGCCATTGCGGCGCTTCTCAACGCGCTCGACCGATTCGCCCTGGCGGCCCTCGTGCCGCTTGCGCTCAACCTGATGATGATCCTCGTGCTCGCCGTCATCCTCGCCGGAGCGACGGCGGGTCCGAGGGAATCCGGGCTGGTGCTCGTCTCCACGGTTCTTGCGGCCGGGCTGGTGCAGCTCGTCCTGCTGTGGCTGGCCGCACGGCGTCTTGGCCTCGTCCTGTCGCCGCGTCCGTGGGATGCATTGGCAGGCCGGATCGATCCGGGTGCCTGGTCGCTGCTTGTCCGCATGCTCCCCGCGATGGTGGTGGCCGGGTCGGGTCACGTGCACATGGTCATGGCAAGCCAGACCGCCTCGCTCGAGCCGCGCATCCTCTCGATGCTGTATTTCGCGGACCGGCTGTTCCAGCTTCCCCTCGGCTTCGTCGCCTCGGCGATCGGCGTGGTGCTGCTGCCGCATGTGTCTCGCGGGTTCCAGCACGGCGATGGCAAGGCGATGGCGCAGGCCCAGACCGAATCGGTCATCTTTGCGGCGCTGCTGATCTTCCCGGCAACGATCGGTCTCTGGATCCTCGCCGAACCGATCGTCTCGATCCTGTTCCGGCACGGCGCGTTCCTCGCGGAGGACGCATGGCACACGGCCCGGATCCTGAAGGTCCTGGTTCTCGCCCTGCCGGCCTTCGTGCTGATCAAGGTCGTCCTGCCATCCTTCCTCGCCCGCGAGGAAATGGGGAGGCCGGTTCTGGCGGCCCTGCTGGCCCTCGCGGTGAACGGCATCTCGGCCTGGCTCCTGCGGAGTGTGGATCCCGTGCTCGCTGCGCCCGGCGGCGTGGTTGCCGGTGTCTGGGCCAACACGCTCCTGCTTCTCGTCATGGCCCGCGGCAGGCTGGCCTTCCAGCCGAGGGCAGGCTGGCGGGTGGCCGCCACCCTGTTCGGCGCGCTCGCCATGGGCTGGTGCGTCCATGCCATCCTGCCCTATGCCGCACCGTTGCTCGAACCCGGCCGCGGTTTCGGGCTCCGCATTGCTGTGCTGACCGGCCTCTGCCTCACGGGAATCGTCATCTTCGGTGTCCTGACCCGGGTGCTGGGGGTCTATTCCCTCGCGGCGATCCGCCGGCAGGCCGGTTCCCTCTGAAATCGCGGCTTGTCGAGCCCCGCGCGGGTTGATAGAGGCGCAACGCCAAACCAAGTCGAGGATGATCGCGTGCCGACACCAGCTGCTCCGCTCACGCCCTATCGGCCGCGCGTCTTTTCCGGCGTCCAGCCCACCGGCAATCTCCACCTCGGGAACTACCTCGGCGCCATCAAGCGGTTCGTTGACCTGCAGGACGAGCATGAATGCGTCTATTGCGTGGTGGACATGCACGCCATCACCCTGCCGCAGGATCCTCTCGAACTGCGCCGCGCCACGCGCGAGGTCGCGGCCGCCTTCATTGCCGCCGGCATCGATCCGAAGAAGCAGATCATCTTCAACCAGAGCCAGGTCTCGGCCCATGCCGAACTCGCCTGGATCTTCAACTGCATCGCCCGGATCGGTTGGCTCAACCGGATGACCCAGTTCAAGGAAAAGGCCGGCAAGGACCGTGAGAATGCCAGCGTCGGGCTCTATGCCTACCCGACACTGATGGCAGCCGATATCCTGGCGTACCGGGCAACCCATGTGCCGGTCGGCGAGGACCAGAAGCAGCATCTCGAGCTGACGCGCGACATCGCGCAGAAGTTCAATTTCGACTTCGGTGACCGCATCCGGGCTCTCGGTCTCGAATCGGGCGAGTTCTTCCCGCTCCCCGAACCATTGATCGCCGGCCCGGCGCCGCGCGTCATGTCGCTGCGCGACGGCACGAAGAAGATGTCGAAATCGGATCCCTCGGATTATTCACGGATCAACCTGACCGATGATGCCGATGCCATCGCCCAGAAGGTGCGCAAGGCCAAGACCGATCCCGAGCCCCTGCCGGGCGAGGTGGCGGGGCTGGCCGCGCGGCCGGAGGCGGAAAACCTCGTGACCATCTTCGCCGCCCTGTCCGGACGCGAGGCGCAGTCGATCCTCGGCGAATTCGGCGGTGGCCAGTTCTCGACCTTCAAGAACGCGCTGGTCGACCTTGCCGTCGAGAAGCTCTCGCCGTTGGGCCGGGAAATGCGGCGGCTGGTCGATGATTCCTCCGCCATCGATGCGATTCTCCTCGACGGCGCCGACCGCGCCCGGGCCATCGCGGATCCGGTTCTCCGGCAGGTCCGCGAGATCATGGGCTTTCTCGGCCGCTGAGCGGCGCTTGCCTCCCGTCCGGGACTTTGGCACCATGCGGGGGAAGCTGGCCACAGGCGGGAATATGCATGCCGTTTCGACGACGGGCTTACGAGCCAGGCCATCGCCCGAAAATCCTGATCGTGGTCGATGATACGCCGGAATGTGCCCGCGCTGCCTTGTTCGCAGCGCGCCGCGCGCGCCGTTCGGGCGCCAGCATCATCATGCTGGCCATTGTCGTCCCGGAAGAGGGCCAGCCCTGGCTCGGCGTGGGTGATCTCATGCAGGCCGAAGCCGAGGCGGAGGCCGAACAGCGTCTCGACAGGGCCGCGGAGCTTGTCCGCCGCGAGGCCGGGTTCGAGCCCGAGCGCATCATCCGCACCGGCCAGCCCGCGCAGGAGGTGATGGGGCTGATCGAGGCGGACGAGGATATCGCCGTCCTCGTTCTGGCAGCCGGAATCGGCAAGGAAGGGCCGGGTCCGCTCGTCTCGCATATCGCCGGCCGGGTGGCGGCCAACTTCCCCGTCCCGGTGACAATCGTGCCCGGAGGGCTGGCGGAGGCGGATTTCGAGGCCCTTGCCTGAGGCCGGGCCGATGCCCTCTTCCCTCGGTTTCGCCGACATCCTATATCGGTGCCGTGGCGTACCGGTTCCTTGACCTCCGGCTCCGACCACGCGCGAAGAGGCCCCCATGTTCATCCAGACGGAAGCCACCCCGAACCCTGCGACGTTGAAATTCCTTCCCGGGCGCGATGTCCTCGCCGGTTCGACGCGCGAGTTCCGCACCCCCGAGGAGGCGGCCGCGTCACCGCTCGCGGTCGCGCTGTTCGGGATTCCCGGCGTGACCGGCGTGTTCTTCGGCTCCGATTTCGTGACTGTGACGAAGAGCGGCGGCGAATGGCAGCATCTCAAGCCGGCCATCCTCGGCGCCATCATGGAGCATTATCTCTCCGGTTCGCCGATCCTGGCCGAAGGCGGTCCTGCCGAAACGGCGGGTGAGGAATTCTTCGCGCCCGAGGATGCCGAGACCGTGGCGACCATCAAGGAACTGCTGGAAACCCGGGTTCGGCCGGCCGTCGCCGGCGATGGCGGTGACATCACCTTCCGCGGCTTCCGCGATGGTGTGGTCTATCTCACCATGAAGGGCTCCTGCTCGGGCTGCCCCAGCTCGACCGCGACGCTGAAGCACGGTATCCAGAACCTCCTCCGCCACTTCCTGCCGGATGTCCAGTCCGTCGAGGCGGCCTGACGGCCCCGGAGCGGCGGCGTGTATCTCCTGGCCCTCGACACGGCGCTCGGCGCAACCGCGGCTGCCGTCTATGTCCCCGGGCAGGACAGGGTCCTCGCCGAGGAAACCCAGGTGATGGAGCGCGGCCATGCCGAAGCGCTGATGCCGCTGATCCGCCGCGTGCTTGACCGGTCGGGCATCGCCTTTGCCGAGATCTCCCGCTTCGCCGTCACCATCGGGCCCGGCAGTTTCACCGGCTTGCGGATCGGCATTTCCGCCGCGCGCGGTTTCGGCCTGATCCACCAGCGCCCGGTGGTCGGTGTCTCGACGCTTTCCGCTTTCGCCGCGCCGGTTCTCTTCTCGGCAGACCGTTCGCCGGTTGCCGCGGCGATCGATGCCCGGAATGGCCTCGTCTATTTCCAGTCGCTTGCCATCGGCGGGCGAACCATGGCCGGGCCGGGCGTCTATCCCGTCGAGGAGGCCGCGCGGAAGATCGGGGATGGCCCGGTGGTCTTTGTCGGCAATGCCGCCGAGAAGCTGGCGCAGGCCCGACGTGGTGCGATTCTCGAGAACCGGCCCGGCCAGCGCCCCGCCATCCAGCAACGTCCTTCGCCCGAAATCGCCTGGGTCGCCCGCCTCGGCGCCGTGGCCGATCCTGCCGCCTCGCCCGCCCGCCCGCTCTACCTGCGGGAAGCGAACGTGACCCTGCAGGACAAGGCCCGCCTCCAGCGGGCCTGAGGCGGCGCCATGTGGTTCTGGCTCTGGCCCTGGTTCCGGTCCGGCCTCGCCCGTCACAGCCTGCGGCGCGCTTCCGTGCTCGATGCAGGCCGCATGGCGGCCATCCACGCCGAGGGTTTCGCCATCGGCTGGTCGCGCGAGGATTTCGAGCAGATGATCCTTGACCGCGCCCTTGCCGATGTTCTGGTCTCGCAGGCGCCGTTCGGCCATGTCGTCACCGGCTTCGCGATCAGCCGCGTTGCGGCGGATGAGTGCGAACTGCTTTCCATTGCGCTCGACCCCGAAGTGCGCGGCCTCGGCCTGTCGCCTGCGCTTCTCGAACGCCATATGGGCCATGCCGCGCAGGCCGGCGCCCGGACGATGTTTCTCGAAGTGGCCGATGACAATCCCGCCGCACTCGCCCTCTACCGGCAGGCCGGTTTTGTCGAGATGGGCCGCCGGAAGGGTTATTACGCCGCACCCGGCGCCGCGCGGCGCGATGCGGTGACGATGCAGGCCGATCTCGGCCGCTTCGATCCCACGCCGCGATTCGGCTGAACCCGGTTTCCTTGGCCCGGTCTTCCTGCTATCGCCGCGCCAGCGGAAAGGGAACGGCACGCGCATGATCGAGACAGGGCTGACCCGGCGCATCCTGATCACGCTTCGGCTTCTGGCGCTGGCACCGGCTTTCGCCCTCGGCCTGCCGGCGCAATGGCTGGCGCTGCGGGTGGCCCCGCCGCTCGCCCGGTGGATGCCGGTCATCTTCCATCGATACCTGCTGCGGGTGATGGGCGTGAAGGTGGTCCGCCGGGGCGAGGCGGATCCGCGCTCGCCGCTGCTGATCACGGCAAACCATCTCTCCTGGCTCGATATCGTGGTGATTTCCTCGCTGCGCCCGGTTTCCTTCATTGCCAAGAGCGAGGTCGGCGAATGGCCGGTCTTCGGCACGCTGGCCCGGCTGCAGCGCTCGGTTTTCGTGGAACGCCAGCGGCGAGGCAAGACCGCCGAGGTCAACCGCGCGATTGCAACACGGCTCGAATCCGGCGATGCGCTGGTGCTCTTCGCCGAAGGCACGACCAGCGATGGCCGGCGCGTGCTGCCGTTCCGCTCGGCGCTGATCGGTGCCGCGCAGGCGGCATCCGGCCGCAATGAGGGCGCGTCCTACATCCAGCCGCTCAACATTGCCTATCCGAAGATCGGCGGGCTGCCGATCGGGCGGGGCGACCATCCCCATATCGCCTGGCATGGCGACATGGACCTCGTGCCCCATCTTGCCGACCTGCTCACCCTTCCGGGAATCGAATGCCATGTCACCTTCCTGCCTGCGCGCGAAGTCGGCCCCGGCTCGGACCGGAAGGCGATGACCCGCGAGATCGAGGCCGAGATCCGGAGAACGCATGCCCGGACGCTCCGTGGCGAAGGATTATGACAGCCATTGCCCTTTCCGAATGCGGCTGCCGGCGGTAAAGAAGCGGCATGTCCGAAACGCCGCTGGCCATTGGCCCGACATCGCCCGAGACCGCGATTCCCGACGCGACGAAGCGCGTCCATATCAAGTCATTCGGTTGCCAGATGAATGTCCATGACGCCGAGCGCATGGCCGATCTGCTGGCACTGGAGGGCTACACGACGACCGATCAGGTCGAGCAGGCGGATCTCGTTATCCTCAATACCTGCCATATCCGGGAAAAGGCCTCCGAGAAGGTCTATTCCGAACTCGGGCGCCTGCGCCGGCTCAAATCCGAGCGGGCGGAAGCCGGGCAATCCACGCTGATTGCCGTGGCCGGATGCGTCGCGCAGGCGGAGGGCCGGGAGATCTTGCACCGGCAGCCGGCGGTCGATCTGGTCGTCGGGCCGCAGAGCTACCAGAACCTGCCCGGCCTGCTCGCCGACGCCCGCCGCCGCCGCGTGGTCGATACGGAATTTCCGGCCAGCGACAAGTTCGACGCGCTGCCACCGCCCCAGGCCCGGAGGCTGGCGGCGAAAGGCCCGTCCGCCTTTCTCACCGTGCAGGAGGGCTGCGACAAGTTCTGCTCCTTCTGCGTCGTGCCCTTCACCCGGGGTGCGGAAACGTCGCGGCCTGCCGCCGCGATCCTCGACGAGGCCCGCTCCCTGGTTGCGGCCGGCATCCGCGAGATCATGCTCCTCGGCCAGAACGTGAATGCCTATCATGGCGAGGGGGCCGCGGGCGGAACGCTGTCGCTCGCCGGGCTGATCGACGCGCTGTCGGCGATCGGGGGTCTGGACCGGATCCGCTATGCGACCAGCCATCCGCTCGACATGACCGATGATCTCTACGCGATCCATCGCGACAACCCGAAAGTGATGCCTTACCTGCATTTGCCGGTGCAAAGCGGCTCGAACCGGATTCTCAAGGCGATGAATCGGAAGCATGATCGGGATCTGTATCGCCGGATCGTCGACAGGATGCGCACCGCTAGACCCGATATCGCCCTTTCATCGGATTTCATCGTCGGGTTTCCCGGCGAGACCGAGGCTGACTTCGAGGAGACGATGGCGCTTGTGCGGGAAACCGGCTTCGCGTCGGCTTTCTCGTTCAAATACAGCCCCCGGCCGGGCACGAAATCCGCCGAGGGTGCCGATGACGTGCCGGAAGCCGAGAAATCCGCCCGCCTTCACGCACTCCAGGCCCTGCTGCTGGAGCAGCAGAACGCTTTCAACCGCTCGACCCTCGGCCGTCGGGCCGATGTGCTGTTCGAGAAGCCGGGGCGCCATCCCGGCCAGCTCACCGGGAAATCGCCCTGGCTGCAGGCCGTCCATGTCGACCTGCCGGAGGGCGTTCCGGCCGAAGCCGTCCTCGGGCGGATCTGGTCGGTTGACCTGCTCGACGTGACATCCAATTCGCTGCAGGGCTGCCTCGTCGCCGAATCGCAGCCCAAACGGGAGGATCAAGCCGCTTGACCATGCGCCTCAGCGAGCCATCGCGCCTTGCGGCCTCCGTACAGGCTTCCCTCGAGGGGGTGGAGGAATCCCTCACCCTGAACGACAACCGGGCTGCAAGCCTCGTTGTCGGCAATTACGACCAGAACATCGCCCATCTCGAGCGACGGCTGAACGTGGTTGCCCATGTCAACGGCAACCAGATCCTGCTGCGCGGCCCGCGCGAGCAGGTCGAGCATGCCCGCCGCGTGCTTGAATCCCTCTATGCCACGGTCAAGCGCGGCCGCGTTGTCGGGACGGGCGATGTCGATGGCGCGATCGAGGAGACGGCCACCCAGCGCGGCCTCTTCCCGGATCGTCCAGCGCCGGACCCGGAGCCCGAAACGGTGGCGAAGTCGCGCGAGGCCTATTCCGGCTTCGGCCATGTCACCACCCGCAAGCGGGGAATCACCAAGGCGCGGAACGCCGCGCAGGATTCCTACCTGCGCGTCCTGGCGCGGCACGAACTGGTCTTTGCCGAAGGTCCGGCCGGCACCGGCAAGACGTGGCTGGCTGTCGGCCATGCGGTGCAGCTGCTCGAGGCCGGCCATGTCGAGCGGCTGATTCTCTCCCGGCCGGCGGTCGAGGCCGGCGAGAAGATCGGCTTCCTGCCGGGCGACATGCGCGACAAGGTCGATCCCTATCTCCGGCCGATCTACGATGCGCTTTATGATTTCATGGAGGGCCGTCTGGTCGAGCGCGCGCTGCAGACCGGCGTGATCGAGGTTGCCCCGCTGGCCTTCATGCGCGGCCGGACCCTGTCCAACGCCCTGATCCTGCTGGACGAGGCCCAGAACACCTCCTCGATGCAGATGAAGATGTTCCTGACGCGGCTCGGCGAGGGCTCGCGGATGATCATCACGGGAGACCCCACGCAGATCGACCTGCCGCCCGGGCAGAAATCCGGGCTTGGCGAAGCCATCGCTCTCCTTCAGAATGTCGAGGGGGTCGGCCATGTCCGGTTCGGCCATCAGCACGTCGTCCGGCACGATCTCGTGCGCCGGATCGTGCAAGCCTATGAGGAGGTCGGGGCTGGAAATCCCGCTGCAATGCGCTGATGCCCGACATAGATATCCTGATCGAATCCCCTGGCTGGAAGGCCATCCCGGGGGTGGAGGCCGTGGTGGAACGGGCCGTTCTGGCCACCCTGGTCGCCGAAAAGGCCGATGGAGCCGGAATCTCAATCCTGCTCGGCAATGATGCCGCCGTGCGCGAACTCAACGCGCAGTATCGCGGCAAGGACCAGCCGACCAATGTCCTTTCCTTCCCGGCGCCGCAGATTCCCGGCCAGCCAGCCCCCGTCCTCGGCGATATCATTCTCGCCTTCGAGACCTGCCGTTTGGAAGCCGAGGCCGAGGGCAAGACGCTGGCTGACCATGTTGCCCATCTTGTCATTCATGGCACCCTTCACCTGCTGGGGCATGACCACGAGCGGGACGAGGAGGCCGAGGCCATGGAAGCGCGCGAGATCGCGCTGCTCGCCGGGCTCGGTATCGCCAATCCCTATGCCGACCGTCCGGAGGCGCAGGGATGAGCCAGGAGGATCTTGATCGCACGGTCCGCGAGGGCGCGAGAGGCGACAGCTGGTTCGACCGCCTGAAGGTTGCGCTTGGCCTGAAGGCGCCCGGCTCGATCCGCGACGATCTCGAGGATGCCCTCGAGGAGGGGGAGGCCGGCGCTGACGACGATTTCACCGTCGAGGAAAAGCGGATCCTGCGCAACCTCCTGACCGCGCGCGACATCCGGATCCAGGATGTCATGGTGCCACGGAGCGCGATCATCGCCGTGCCGGACGACGCGACCTTCGCCGAATTGCGGGCGCTTTTTGCGTCCGCCGCGCATTCGCGCCTGCCGGTCTATACCGAGACGCTCGATGATCCGCGCGGCATGATCCATATCCGGGACATGTTCGCACGGCTCGATTCGATCCCGCTCGACGCCCGCGTCCGGGAAATCGGCCTGATCCGCCCGGTCCTGTTCGCGCCGGGCTCGAAGCCGGCGCTCGACCTCCTGCTGGAGATGCAGTCAAAGCGGATCCACATGGCGCTGGTCATCGATGAATACGGGGCCACGGACGGCCTCGTCTCCATGGAGGACCTGATCGAGATCATCGTCGGGGAGATCGAGGACGAGCACGACATTGCCGAGGATTCCGGTGTCGAGCCTCTCGAGGGCGGCGCCATCGCGATCAATGCCTATGCCACGCTCGAGGAGGTGACGGCGCTGCTCAAGGTGCCCTTCGAACCGATCAGTGACGAGCATGAGATCGGTACGATCGGCGGCTATGTCACGGCCTTTCTCGGGCGCGTGCCGGCTGTGGGCGAGACGATCGCCTCCGACAATGGCTTGATCTTCACCGTTCTTGACGGGGATTCCCGGCGGATCCGCCGCCTTCGCATCGCTCCCGCCCCGGAAATCGCCGATGCGGCCGGGGAATGAGCGGGAAAACGCTTGCCAGCGACCGTTCCGGTATGACAAGTCGTGAAACAATTGAATCGCCGAGAAGATCGTCCGGAATTCCGTGACGGCCCGGTGGCAGGGGGGCAGCGCGCAGCATGGTGGATCGGGTGGAGGGCCTCTACCACGGGATCGTGCTGGCCGGCCGGCGGGTCCGGTTCCTGATCGCTCTCCTCGCAGGCCTGATCGCTGCCCTCGCCTTGCCGCCGCTTGATCTTCTGCCGGCCCTTGCCCTGGCCTTTCCCGTTCTCGTCTGGTCCGTCGATGCGGTCTTTCACGGTGAACTCGGGATCCGCAATCGCCTGATGCAGGTCTGGCTTGTCGGATGGGCCTTCGGGATCGCCTATTTCACCGCAGGTCTGTGGTGGCTGGGCGCGGCCTTTGTCACCGGCGGGCCGCAATTCATCTGGCTGCTGCCCCTCGGGGTGCTGGGCCTGCCGGCGTTCCTTGCGATCTTCCCCGCCTTCGGCCTGGCCCTTGCCTTCCTGTTCTGGTCCCGCGGGGCAGGCCGTATCCTCGCGCTCGCCTTCGGGCTCGGCGTGTCGGAAAACCTGAGGAGCTGGGTTCTCACCGGTTTTCCCTGGAACAGCTTCGGGCAGGTCTTCGCCAACCATATCGTGCTGGCGCAGGCTGCCGCCTGGATCGGGGCCAGCGGTCTCGGCCTCCTGGCGCTGGTCCTGTTCGCCGCCCCGGCGACCGTTGCAACGGGCTTCAGCCGGTCAGCCCGCTGGGGGCCATCCCTCCTCGCGGTGCTCGTCCTGGCCGGAATGGCCGGCTTCGGGCTACTCCGGCTGAAGCCCACGGGCGGGCCGGGCGTCGATTTTGCCCTGCTGCCGGTCATGCCGGAGATCCGGCTCCGGATCATGCAGCCCAACATCCCGCAGGATGCCAAGACCTTCGAGACACTCGGCCCCGACCTGCTGCGGCGCTATCTCGAATTGAGCGACGCCGCGCGGGGCGCCCATGCTACCGGCATTGCGGATGTCACGCATCTGTTCTGGCCTGAATCGCCGTTTCCCTACGTGCTCGAGCGCAATCAGGAAGCTCTGGCCGCGATCAGCCGCTTCCTGCCGGCGCGCACGCATCTCGTCACCGGGGCGATCCGCGCCGAGGAGACCGGCGAGGCCCGGCCCCGTTTCCGCTATTTCAACGCGATGCAGGTTCTCGACAAGACCGGCATCATCGCCGGCTACGACAAGGTTCACCTGGTTCCGTTCGGCGAATACCTGCCCTTCGAGGACTGGCTCCGGGCCGCCGGGCTCCAGCAATTCGTCTCGGTGATCGGCGGCTTCACGGCCAGCCCCGAGCGGCGCCCGCTGGTCATTCCGGGTCTTCCCGCCATCCTGCCGCTGATCTGCTTCGAAGCCATCTTCCCGGGCGAGATCACCCTGCCGCCGAGCGGCGAGGCGGTGATGGTCGTCGTCACGAACGATGCCTGGTTCGGCCAGACCTCCGGGCCCCATCAGCATTTCGCCCAGGCGCGTCTGCGGAGCATCGAGTTCGGCCTGCCGCTCATCCGCGCGGCCAACAGCGGCATTTCGGCCGTGGTCGATCCGCATGGCCGCATCCTGGCGAAGATCGGGCTCGGCATCGCCGATGTGCTTGATTCTCCCTTGCCGAGGGGGCTAGCAACCACCGTGTATCGCCGGTATGGTGAGCACGTTTCTATCGCAATGTTGATTTGTTTTTTGCTGCTGTCGGGTTTGTCGCGGTTCAGGGATCGCAGGGATCAATTGTCCTGATATCCGGGAATGCACCGGTCGATGGTGGAAGAATTCCTAGTTGAGGTCACAATGATGAATGACGATATCGGGATGAAGAAGGCGCCGAGCCCCGTCGATCGCTATGTCGGAAGCCGGGTCCGGATGCGCCGCATCACCGTCGGGATGAGCCAGGAGAAACTGGGCGAGGCCCTGGGCGTCACCTTCCAGCAGGTCCAGAAATACGAAAAGGGTGCGAACCGCATCAGCGCCAGCCGCATGCAGAGCATCGCGCAGGTACTCGGCGTGCCGGTCGCCTATTTCTTCGAGGGTTCCCCGAAGGATGAATCCCTGGCCATGGCCGTCGGCTTTGCCGAACCGGCCCAGTCCGAATACCGGGTCGACATCCTCTCCACGCCGGAAGGGATTGCGCTCGCCAAGGCTTTCACCTCGATCGAGGATCCCAAGGTCCGGCGGCGCGTCGTCGATCTCGTGACCACGCTGGTCGAGGGCCAGCGCAAGGGCTGAGCCCGTTTCTGCCGGCATTCGTTTGCTATGCCGGCGGCATTGTTCGTTTTGGCGAACTCGTTCGCCAAAATGACTTGACCGGACCGGCATTCTGCGACAAGGAACGCGCCCGTCGGCCTATCCGCCCGGCCATGCCCGGGCCTTTGCTGGCCGTAACCCATCAGCAGGGAGTCGCACGTGGCGCGCTCGTCGTATCTGTTCACCTCGGAATCGGTATCGGAAGGCCATCCGGACAAGGTTTGTGATCGCATTTCCGACGAAGTGGTGGATCTCTTCTTCCGTGAAGCCGCCAAGGCCGGCATGGACGCTTCGCAGGTCCGCGTGGCCTGCGAGACCCTTGCCACCACGAATCGCGTCGTGATCGCCGGCGAAGTGCGCACCAGCCTCGACGACAAGACGATGAAGTCGAAGGTCAAGTCGGCCGCCCGCAAGGCAATCCGCTCGATCGGCTACGAACAGGACGGCTTCCACTGGAAGAAGGCCAAGATCGACGTGCTGCTGCATCCGCAATCCGCGCATATCGCGCAGGGCGTCGATGCCGGTGCCGGCAAGGATGAAGGCGCGGGCGACCAGGGCATCATGTTCGGCTATGCCTGCAAGGAAACGCCGGACCTGATGCCGGCCCCGATCTATTATTCCCACAAGATCCTCGAAGTGCTGACCGCCGCCCGCAAGGCCGGCGAGCGCGGCTGCGAGAAGCTGGGCCCGGATGCCAAGAGCCAGGTCACGGTGAAGTACGAGAACGGCAAGCCGGTCGGTGTGACGCAGATCGTCCTCTCGACCCAGCATCTCGATCCGAAGCTGACCTCGAAGGACGTGCAGAAGATCGTCGAGCCGATCATCCGCGAAACCCTGCCGGCCGGCTGGATCTCCAAGGACACGGTCTGGCACGTCAACCCGACGGGCGCCTTCGTGATCGGCGGTCCGGATGGCGATGCCGGCCTGACCGGCCGCAAGATCATCGTCGACACCTATGGCGGTGCCGCACCCCATGGCGGCGGGGCCTTCTCGGGCAAGGACCCGACCAAGGTCGACCGCTCGGCCGCCTATGCCGCGCGCTATCTGGCGAAGAACGTCGTGGCGGCCGGCCTTGCCGATCGCTGCACGATCCAGCTCTCCTACGCCATCGGCGTCTCGAAGCCGCTTTCGGTCTATGTCGACCTGCACGGCACGGGCAATGGCAAGGCCGATGAAGCGAAGCTGGAAAAGGTGCTGCCGGAGATCATGGATCTCTCGCCGCGCGGCATCCGCACCCATCTCAGCCTGAACAAGCCGATCTATGCCCGCACCTCGGCCTATGGCCATTTCGGCCGCAAGGCCTCGCGGGATGGCGGCTTCTCGTGGGAGAAGACCGATCTCGTGCCGGCCCTGAAGAAGGCCATCGCCTGATCGACCTCCCGGTGAAACCGGTGGATCCACAGAACCTCGATGGCGAGGCGCCCGAAAGGGCGCCTCGCCGTCAGCTTTATGGCCGCTCGAAGGGCAAGGCCCTGCGGGCAGCACAGGCGGCGCGCATCGAAGGGCTGCTGCCGGCCCTGACCATCCCGCTCGACCGGCTGGCGATCGGCGCTGCCGCTCTCTTTCCCCGCCCTGTCCGCGAGATCCGCCTCGAGATCGGTTTCGGCGGTGGCGAGCATCTGGCGGCGCAGGCCCGGAAGAATCCCGGGATCGGCTATCTCGGCGTCGAGCCGTTCCTGAACGGTGTTGCGAAGCTGCTCGCGGCGATCGAGGCCGATTCGCTCGACAATATCCGCCTGTTGCGCGGGGATGGCCGCGATGTGCTGGCCGCCCTGCCGGAGGGGAGCCTCGCCCGGATCGACCTGCTCTATCCCGATCCGTGGCCGAAGCGGCGGCAGCGCAAGCGCCGCATCGTGGACCCGGCCTTCCTCGATGCCGTGGTGCGGGCCCTCGCGCCCGGTGGCGAGTTCCGTTTTGCGACCGATATCGACGATTATGCTGGCTGGACGCTGGCGCGCATCCTGCCCCGCACGGACCTCGTCTGGCTGGCGGAAACCGCGGCGGACTGGTCGGAGCCGTGGGAAGGCTGGCATCGCACACGCTACGAGGAGAAGGCGATCCGCGAAGGCCGGGTGCCCGGCTATTTCCGCTTCCGAAAGGCCTGACTTGCCTTCGGGCAGCGGGAGAGCTATAGGGAAACCATCAATCTCAGTTTACGCGGGGTTACACGCGAAAACAGAGTGGGCCGGCGACGGACCCGCTCTTTTTGTTTGAGCCCCGGAGGTCCGCCTGAATGGATGATCTGAACGAGCCCCGGCTCATCACCGAAAACGGCATGGCCAGCCGCGTTGGCCGGATTGTCGATCCGATCATCCGGAGCCTGGGCTACCGGCTTGTCCGGGTGAAGATCTCCGGACTCAACGGCTGCACCGTCCAGATCATGGCGGAGCGCCCGGACGGGATGATGGGCGTCAATGACTGCGAGATCGTCAGCCGCGCGGTGGCGCCGGTTCTCGATGTCGAGGATCCGATCAGCACGGCCTATCATCTCGAGATCTCCTCGCCCGGCATCGACCGTCCGCTCGTGCGGATCAGCGACTTCGCACGCTGGATCGGCTATGATGCCCGGATCGAGATGGCTGTCCCGGTCGATGGCCGGAAGCGCTTTCGCGGGTTCATCGACGGCGTGGAGGGCGAGAAGGTCGCCATCCTGCTGCCGGATGTGGCCGAGGGCGCCGAACCGCGCCACTGGCTCGAGATCCGCGATATCCAGGAGGCCCGGCTTGTCCTGACCGATGCGGTGATCGAGGAATCGCTCCGCCGCGGCAAGGAAGCCCTGCGGGCGGAAGGCATCGAGGCCGGGGACGAGGACGCGTCCGAGCCGGAAATGGCCGTCCTGCCGCCGCGTGCGCCGCGTCCGGCCAAGCCGCAGAAGAAATTTCCGGCCTCCGGGCCGAAGAAGAAAGACAAGCGCCATTGAGATCGGGCCTGCCCCGCTCTCGCATTCCCGACGGAGGACATGATGTCAGTCAGCGCCAATCGCCTCGAGCTTCTGCAGATCGCGGATGCCGTCGCGCGCGAGAAATCGATCGACCGTGAGATTGTTCTCGGGGCCATGGAAGATGCCTACGCAAAGATCGCCCGGTCCCGCTACGGCTCGGAAACCGATATCCGCGCCGAGATCCATCCGAAGACCGGCGAGGTCCGCCTGACGCGGATCATGCATGTGGTCGATGCGGTCGAGAACGATGCCCGCGAGATCAACCTCGCCGATGCACGCAAGAAGAACCCGGCAGCCCAGGTCGGCGATTCGCTCTCCGAGCCGCTGCCGCCGGTGGAATTCGGCCGCATGGCCGCGCAGAGCGCCAAGCAGGTCATCACGCAGAAGGTGCGTGAAGCCGAGCGCGACCGCCAGTATGACGAGTTCAAGGATCGCATCGGCGAGATCATCAACGGCGTCGTCAAGCGCGTCGAATACGGCAACGTCATCGTCGATCTCGGCAAGGGCGAGGCGGTGATCCGCCGCGACGAGCTGATCCCCCGCGAGGTCTTCCGCCCGGGCGACCGGATCCGCTCCTACCTGTTCGATGTCCGCCGCGAGACGCGCGGCCCGCAGATCTTCCTGTCGCGCACGCATCCCATGTTCATGGCGAAGCTGTTCATGCAGGAAGTGCCGGAAATCTATGACGGCGTCATCGAGATCAAGGCCGTCGCCCGCGATCCGGGCTCGCGCGCCAAGATCGCCGTGATCAGCCGCGATTCCTCGATCGACCCCGTCGGCGCCTGCGTCGGCATGCGCGGAAGCCGCGTGCAGGCGGTGGTGCAGGAACTGCAGGGCGAGCGCGTCGACATCATCCCGTGGTCGGACAATGTCGCCACCTTCATCGTCAATGCGCTGCAGCCGGCCGAAGTGTCGAAGGTCGTGCTCGACGAGGAATCCGAGCGCATCGAAGTGGTTGTTCCCGATGACCAGCTCAGCCTCGCCATCGGCCGCCGCGGCCAGAATGTCCGGCTCGCCTCGCAGCTGACCGGCTGGAACATCGACATCCTGACGGAAGCCGAGGAATCCGAGCGCCGCCAGAAGGAATTCGCCGAGCGTTCGAAGCTCTTCTGCGAGGCACTCGATGTCGACGAGATGGTCGGCCAGCTCCTGGCCTCGGAAGGCTTCGCGACGATCGAGGAAATCGCCTATGTCGACCGCTCGGACGTGCTCGCCATCGAAGGCTTCGACAGCGAGACCGCCGACGAGCTGCAGAACCGGGCCCGCTCCTATCTCGAGCGGATTGAATCCGAGCGGCAGGCCCGCCGCCGTGAACTCGGCGTCGAGGATGCTCTCGGCGAGATTCCGGGCGTGACCTCGGCCATGCTCGTGGCCTTCGGCGAGAACGACGTGAAGACCGTCGAGGATCTCGCCGGCTGCGCCACCGACGATCTCGTCGGCTGGACGGAGAAGAAGGGCGGCGAGACCACGCGCTATACCGGCTTCCTCTCGGGGCTCGATGTCTCGCGGGATGAGGCGGAGGCCATGATCATGGCTGCCCGCGTTGCCGCCGGCTGGGTGACCGAGGAAGAGCCGGCCCAGGACGAGCCCGCCGAAGAGATGGCCGAAGAGGCCTGATGCGAAAAGGCCCTGTGCATGGACGACGCGCTGGATGACGGCCCCGACCGGACGGCCCGGACCCGCCTCTGCGCGGCCACGCGGGAAGTTCGGCCCGTGGACCAGCTCCTGCGTTTCGTCCGCGCGCCGGACGGCCTCGTGGTGCCGGATATCCGCAGCCGGCTGCCTGGGCGCGGCGTATGGATCACGGCCCGTCGGGATTCCCTCCGCCGGGCTCTCGAGCGGCAGGTCTTCGCGCGGCATTTCCGGCAGCCGGTCATCGCCACGCCCGAGTTGATCGACCGGACCGCCGACCTGCTCCGCCAGGATGCGCTGCAGATGCTCGCGCTCTGCAACAAGGCGGGAGCGGTGACATCCGGCTTTGCCAAGATCGAGGGCATGCGTCCCCCGATCCTTGCGCTGGTGCAGGCGAAGGATGGTTCAGAGGCCGAGAAGCTCCGCCTCCAGGGGCTCTGCCGGGGCCGTGGACCCCGCCGGAGCGACCCAAAAGTGATTCTTGCCTTTGCTTCCGACGAATTAGGTCTGTCCATAGGACGTGAACATGTGATACATGCGGCGCTCTCGGTTCATGATGCAGCGTCCGTTTTTGTCGAAAGGGCGCTGAGGTTCGTTGAATTTCAGGCGCATGGCCCGGCGGTTCCGCAAGCGGTTCCGGATGCGGGCGCTCATGGCGTTCCGGCATCTCCCTTGCAGGATGAAGGCGGCGCCGCGCCGGATCCCAGTTCGCTGGGTTCATCAAGCGGAACCGGGAACCCGCCGGCCCGGGGCTGACCCGGGCAGGCAAAGCGGCAGATCGATCGTCGAGGATTGCGACACGAATGAGTGAGAATAACGGCACGGGCGACAAGACGCTCTCGGTATCGAAGACGCTTTCGCTGAAGCGTCCCGTGGAGCAGGGCGTCGTCAAGCAAAGCTTCTCCCATGGTCGGACGAAATCCGTCGTGGTCGAGACCGTCAAGCGTCGCCCCGGCGGCGGCTTCGAGCCGCGTGAAACCAAGCCCCCGGTGATCGAGACGAAGAGCGCGCCTGCGCCGCAGCGCCCGGCTGTCGAGGCCAAGGCGAATGCCGTCCGGCTCGGGCTCGGCTCTTCGCAGCAGCGTACCCTCACCGAGGACGAGCGTGATGCCCGCGCGCAGGTCCTCCAGGAGGCCCGTCGCCGCGAGGAAGAGGATCGCCGTCGCCAGGAAGCCGAGCGCCGCGAACGCGAGGAGCGCGATCGCGCGGCTGCGGAAGCCCGTCGCCGCGAGGAAGAGGAGCGTCGTCGCGCGGATGAGGCCGCAAGCCAGGCTGCCGCTCCGAAATCGGAATCGGTGGCTGCTCCGGCCCCCGCGCCGGTTGTTCCGCAAGCCGTTGCTCCGGCACCTCAGCCCGCGCCTTCCGCCCCGGCGGCCGTGCAGGAAACCCGTCGCTATGAACCGCGACCGTCTCCGGGCATGCGCCAGGATTCGGGCATGCGCCAGGACCAGCCGCGCTCGGCTGCGCCGGTCCGCGATTTCGGGACCCGCCCGCCACGTCTCGATGGCCCGCGTTTCGGCCGCCCGGCCGAAGGTGGCGAGCGCCGTCCGCAGGATGGAGCGCCGCGTGAAGGCGGGTTCCGCCGCGAAGGCGGCCCCCCGCGGGACGGGATGCGCCGTGACGGTCCGCGGCCCGAGGGCCAGCGTTTTGAAGGCAGCCGCCCGCAGGGCGAGCGTCCGGCCGGAACGGTCCGGCTCGGCTTCGCACCCCGGCCCGGCCAGGCGCCGGCCCCGGGTTCGCGCCCGCCGGGCGGACGTCCTCCGATTGGCGGCGCCGCGCCGATCGAGGAACTCGAGAACATGCGGCCCAAGCGCGAGATCGGCAATGTGCCGCCTCGCGCGCCGCGGCCGGATGACGACGAGGAAGGCCGCGTGCGCCGCGGCAGCGGTGTCAAGGTGCCCGCCCCGGCCAAGCCGGAGCGCACCAAGGGTGCCGCGGAGAAGTCGCGCGGCCGCCTGACCGTCACGTCGGTGACGTCGGACGAGGACGAGCGTCAGCGCTCGGTGGCCGCCTTCAAGCGCCGCGTGCAGCGCATGAAGGGCATGGCCAATAACGAGCCAAAGGAAAAGATCATCCGCGAGGTGGTCATTCCCGAGACGATCACGATCCAGGAACTGGCGAACCGCATGTCGGAACGCGCGGTGGATGTCATCCGCTTCCTGATGAAGCAGGGCCAGATGCACAAGATCACCGATGTGATCGATGCGGATACGGCCCAGCTCGTCGCCGAGGATCTCGGCCATACCGTGAAGCGCGTCGCCGAAGCGGATGTCGAGGAAGGCCTCTTCGATACGCCGGACGATGATTCCACCATGGTCTACCGCGCCCCGGTCGTGACGATCATGGGCCATGTCGACCATGGCAAGACCTCGCTGCTCGACGCCATCCGCCAGACCAATGTCGTCTCCGGCGAGGCCGGCGGCATCACCCAGCATATCGGGGCCTACCAGGTCACCAGCCCGCTGGGCGGCAAGATCACCTTCATCGACACGCCGGGCCACGCGGCCTTCACGGCGATGCGCGCCCGCGGTGCGAAGGTGACGGACATCGTCATCCTCGTCGTCGCGGCGGATGACGGCGTGATGCCGCAGACCATCGAGGCGATCAACCACGCCAAGGCGGCCAAGGTGCCGATGATCGTGGCGATCAACAAGATCGACAAGCCGGAAGCCAAGCCAGAGCGCGTCCGCACCGAGCTGCTCCAGCATGACGTGCAGGTCGAGAGCATGGGCGGCGACACGCTCGAGATCGAGGTTTCCGCCAAGCAGAAGCTCAATCTCGACAAGCTGCTCGAGATCATCCAGCTGCAGGCCGAAGTGCTCGAACTCCGGGCAAACCCGGAACGGGCTGCCGAAGGTTCGGTCATCGAGGCCAAGCTCGATCGCGGTCGCGGCCCCGTCGCCACCGTGCTGGTCCAGCGCGGCACGCTGCGTACGGGCGATATCGTCGTGGCGGGCGCCCAGTGGGGCCGTGTCCGCGCGCTCATCAACGACAAGGGCGAGAACGTGCCCGAAGCCGGGCCGTCGCTGCCGGTCGAGATCCTGGGCTTCCAGGGCGCACCGGAAGCCGGCGACCGCGTGGCCGTGGTCGAGAGCGAAGCCCGCGCCCGCGAGATCACGAATTACCGCGAGCGCCAGAAGCGCGATCAGGCCGCTGCCCGCGGGGCCGGCCAGTCGCGCAGCCTGGTCGACATGATGAAGCAGGCCAAGGATGCGGCGGGCCGCAAGGAATTCCCGCTGGTCATCAAGGGCGACGTGCAGGGTTCGGTCGAGGCCATCACGGCGTCGGTCGAGAAGCTCGGCAATGACGAGGTCCGCGCCCGCGTGCTCCATACGGGTGTCGGCGGCATCACCGAATCCGACATCACGCTCGCAAGCGCCACCGGCGCCGTCGTGCTGGCCTTCAACGTGCGTGCGCACAAGGAAGCCCGCGAATCGGCCGAGCGCGCCGGTGTCGAGATCCGCTACTACAACATCATCTACGACCTCGTGGATGACGTGAAGGCGGCGATGTCCGGCCTGCTGGCCCCGACCCTGCGCGAAACGATGCTCGGCAATGCCGAGATCAAGCAGGTCTTCAACATCACCAAGGTCGGCAATATCGCGGGCTGCGTCGTCACCGACGGCAAGGTCGAGCGCGGAGCCAAGGTGCGCCTGATCCGCGACAGCGTCGTGGTCCACGAGGGCACGCTGAAGACGCTGAAGCGCTTCAAGGACGAGGTGAAGGAAGTCCAGTCCGGCCAGGAATGCGGCATGGCCTTCGCCAATTACGAGGACATGCGCGCCGGCGACGTCATCGAATGCTTCCGCGTCGAGGAAATCCAGCGTTCTCTGTAAGCCTTCGGGCCTCTTGCATCGATGGGAGGCCGGGCTGACCCGGCCTTTCTCTTTTGGAGCGGAACATGGTTCGTCCCAATCCCAATCCCGGCCAGCCCTCCCAGCGGCAGCTTCGCGTCGGCGAGCAGGTCCGCCATGTCCTGGCGGAGGTGCTGGCGCGCGGCGATATTCACGATCCCGAACTCTCGGGCATGCTGATTTCCGTGCTGGAAGTGCGCATGTCGCCTGATTTGCGCCACGGCACGGTGCTGGTGATGCCGCTCGGCGGCAAGGCCGTCCTCGGCGCCGCCGGCGAGGCCGAGGCCGTGGCTGCGCTCAACCGCAACGCGAAGGAACTGCGCCTCGAAGTCTCCCGGCGCCTGCGCGAGCTGAAATATTCGCCCGAACTGCGCTTCCGCGTCGATGATCGCTACGACGAGGCGGCCCGGATCGAGAAGATCTTCCACGATGACCGCGTCCGCCGCGACCTTGCTGCCGGCGACGACAAGAAGACCGAGACGGAATGACCGAAACCCTTTCCCCCCCGGGCCAGCGCCCGAAGAAGCGCGATGTCCATGGCTGGCTGATCCTCGACAAGCCGGTCGGCATGACCTCGACCCATGCCGTCGCCATCGTGAAGCGTGTCTTCCGGGCCAAGAAGGCCGGCCATGCCGGTACGCTCGACCCGCTCGCTTCCGGCTGCCTGCCGATCGCGCTGGGTGAGGCCACCAAGACCGTGCCCTATGTGATGGATGGCAAGAAGGCCTATCGCTTCACCGTGACCTGGGGCATCGAGACGACGACCGATGATACCGAGGGCACGCCGGCTCGCACCTCCGACAGGCGCCCCGAACGGGCCGAGGTCGAAGCGATGCTGCCGCGTTTCACCGGCGCGATCCTGCAGGTGCCGCCGAAATTCTCGGCCATCAAGGTCGATGGCGAACGCGCGTATGACCTCGCCCGCGACGGTGAGGAGGTCGAACTCGAGGCGCGCGAGGTGCTGATCGACAGCCTCGCGATTGTCGCTCATGACGGCAACTCGACCACGCTCGAGGCCGAATGCGGCAAGGGCACCTATGTCCGCGCCATCGCGCGGGATCTTGGCCGCGCCTTGGGCTGTTTCGGCCATGTCACGGCCCTGCGCCGCACCCGGGTCGGCCCGTTCCTCGAGCAGGAATTCATCCCCGCCGAGGATCTCACGCGGACCTTGCCCGATGCGGCCGAGCAGGAAGCCCATATCGCGGCCCTGCTCGCCCCGGTTGATCGCGGCCTCGCCGAACTCGCCGAATTGCAGGTCTCCCGCCACGACGCTGCCCGCCTGAAGCGCGGCCAGAGCGTCATCCTGCGCGGCCGGGACGCGCCGGCAGCGCTCGGCCATGTCGCCGTGGTGGCCGGCCACGAGCTGATCGCCATCGGCGAAGTCGACAAGGGCGAGCTGCGCCCGCACCGGGTGTTCAACCTCGCCTGACGGCAAGGTCGGTCTTTTCGCTGGCTTTTCATGAATTTCCTGCTATGCACGCGGCCATGGCAGCGACAGCGTTCCTGCCGCGACGCCCCTGTGCGTCTGACCTGACCCTGCTGGACGACATCCCGGCCGGGCCGTTTCTCGAACCTCATGGAGGCATCCGATGTCGATCACAGCCGAGCGCAAGTCTGCGCTAATTTCCGATTATGCGACCAAGGCGGGCGATACCGGCTCGCCGGAAGTGCAGGTGGCCATCCTGTCGAGCCGTATCTCGACGCTGACCGAGCATTTCAAGACGCACAAGAAGGACAACCATTCGCGCCGCGGGCTTCTCAAGCTCGTGTCGCAGCGTCGTTCGCTCCTTGATTATCTCAAGAAGAAGGACGAGGCCCGCTACAGGACGCTGATCGAGCGTCTCGGCATCCGCCGCTAAGCGGGCGACCGAACGGGCAGGGGTCCAGGCCCCTGCTCGCGTCGGACCGGCAGGGGGCCGGCCCGGCGCGGGAAACAGGCGAAGGCCATGGCAGGATCGCCGGACGCTTCGGGCCCGAGGGCCAGGGAAGCGTCCCGCCGTCTTGCTCATGGATTCGGGCGGTTTCCCAGACGAGTGAAACCACGCGCGTCCCGGCCCGAGGGCCGGCCGATGCGCGCTACCCGGCGCAGCAGCCCTCCGGCGCGCGCCTGAACAGGACAGATCATGTTTGATATCCAACGCAAGACCATCCAGTGGGGCGGCCGCGCCCTCACGCTCGAGACCGGCCGTGTCGCCCGCCAGGCCGATGGCGCCGTGCTCGCCACCTATGGCGAGACCACCGTCCTCGCCACCGTCGTGTCGGCCAAGGAGCCGAAGCCGGGCATCGATTTCTTCCCGCTCACCGTGAACTATCAGGAAAAGGCCTTCGCGGCCGGCCGCATTCCCGGGGGCTATTTCAAGCGCGAAGGCCGTCCGACCGAGAAGGAAACGCTGGTTTCCCGCCTCATCGACCGCCCGATCCGCCCGCTTTTCGTCGAGGGCTACCGCAACGAGACCCAGGTCATCGTCACGGTTCTCAGCCATGACCTCGAGAATGACCCGGATGTCGTCTCGATGGTGGCCGCCTCGGCTGCCCTGACGCTCTCGGGCGTGCCCTTCATGGGCCCGGTCGGCGGCGCCCGCGTCGGCTATATCAACGGCGAATACGTGCTGAACCCGACGCTCGACCAGATGAAGGACTCGGTCCTCGATCTCGTCGTCGCCGGCACCGCCGATGCCGTGCTGATGGTTGAATCGGAAGCCCAGCAGCTTTCGGAAGAGGTCATGCTCGGCGCCGTGATGTTCGGCCATGCCGGCTTCCAGCCGGTGATCGACGCCATTATCGGCCTGGCCGAGAAGGCTGCCAAGGAACCGCGCGACTATACCCCGACCGATCTCTCCCATATCGAGAAGGCCGTGCTGGACGTCGCCGAGGCCGATCTGCGCGAAGCCTACAAGATCGTCGACAAGCAGGGCCGCTACAAGGCGGTCGATGCCGCCAAGGCGAAGGTCTTCGCCGCGCTCGCCCCGGAAGGTGGCGAAGCCAAATTCGACAAGGAACAGCTCAAGACCGTGTTCAAGGAAGTCCAGGCCAAGATCGTGCGCTGGAACATCCTCGACACCAAGAGCCGTATCGATGGCCGCGGCCTGACCGATGTCCGCCAGATCGTCTCGGAAGTCGGCATGCTGCCGCGCACGCATGGCTCGGCGCTGTTCACCCGCGGCGAGACGCAGGCCCTCGTGGTTGCGACGCTCGGCACCGGCGATGACGAACAGTTCATCGACGAGCTGGAAGGCACCCGCAAGGAGCGCTTCCTGCTGCACTACAACTTCCCGCCCTATTCCGTCGGCGAAACCGGCCGCATGGGTTCGCCCGGCCGCCGCGAGATCGGCCATGGCAAGCTCGCCTGGCGGGCCCTGCACCCGATGCTGCCGGCCCAGCACGAATTCCCCTACACGATGCGCATCGTCTCGGAGATCACCGAGTCGAACGGCTCCTCGTCGATGGCGACCGTCTGCGGCTCGAGCCTCGCGATGATGGATGCCGGCGTGCCGCTGAAGGCGCCGGTGGCCGGCATCGCCATGGGCCTGATCCTCGAGGGTGAGCGTTTCGCCGTCCTCTCGGACATCCTGGGCGATGAAGATCACCTCGGCGACATGGACTTCAAGGTCGCGGGCACCGAGAACGGCATCACCGCGCTGCAGATGGACATCAAGATCGCCGGGATCACCGAGGAGATCATGAAGGTCGCGCTGTCGCAGGCCAAGGGCGGGCGCATGCACATCCTGGGCAAGATGGCGGAAGCCCTCACCCAGCCGCGCGGCCAGCTTGGCCAGTATGCCCCGCGGATCGAGACCATCAAGATCAACCCGGACAAGATCCGCGAAGTCATCGGCTCCGGCGGCAAGGTGATCCGCGAGATCACCGAGAAGACCGGCACCAAGATCGACATCCAGGATGACGGCACGATCAAGGTCGCCTCGTCGGAAGGCGAGAAGATCAAGGCCGCGATCAACTGGATCAAGTCGATCGCCTCGGATCCGGAAGTCGGTCAGATCTATGACGGCACGGTTGTGAAGACGACCGATTTCGGCGCCTTCGTGAACTTCTTCGGCGCGCGCGACGGCCTGGTGCATATCTCCCAGCTCGCCCCGCGCAAGGTTGCCAAGACCACCGATGTCGTCAAGGAAGGCGACAAGGTGAAGGTGAAGTTCCTCGGCTTCGACGAGCGCGGCAAGACCAAGCTCTCGATGAAGATCGTCGACCAGGAAACCGGCGAGGATCTCGAAGCCAAGCAGAAGGCCGAGCGCGATGCCGCCCGTGCCGCCGAAGGCTCCGCCGAGTAACTCCGCCGGGACCGGATGAACATTCAGGGCCGCGCCGCAAGCGCGGCCCTTTTTGTTTACCGAGACAACCGCCGCATGGCTGCCTCACGAGCCAACGGGTGGCGCTTTCCGGTCCTGACTTCGGAAATCCGACCCTGATTAAAGCCAAACCTTGCGGCGATGTCGTGCTGGAACATCCCGCTGTTCAAAAGAACCCAAATCTGGACAGCTTCGTGGAAATCAGGCGAACGACGAGTATGGCGGGCCATAGGGCTCCTCCATTAAGAGAGCGCACCTAGCCACTTGACGCCGAGTCTACAGGAGCGTTTACTCCCGTTGTCGATAGACACGACTGCCCCAGCTAGATGCAATCTAGGGGTGAACGAACCGGGCCGTTCCAATGTTGGCGCATTGGGCGGCCCTTTTCGTTTGCAAGTAGGGGTACGTTAACTGTACCGCTTCCGGGCCGTCAATATCTCGTTGGGCATCCAAATGATGGTCGCAACATCTGGTGACTAACTTGTGAATCGTGTGGACAATCCGGCGATTCTTTGGAAGCTTTTGAGAAGCAAAGAAAATCCGATGCAACATGTCCGCCGGAACCTTGCCAGACTGGTAAGGCAATCGGAATCTTCGCTTAATCTTAAGCTACTTCTTCTGCGTAGCTAAGCCAGCGCAGCGAGAATCTCCGCCGTGCTGGCCACGGTGGCGAATTCGTTCCGCAGGGTCGCGAGATGGAACCGATGGATCTCCGCCGCCGGCAGGACGGAACCGTCGAGATCCTTCTGCTCGAAAGCCGCGCAGGCATCGCCGGCGACAATCATCTGCCAGCCGAGATTGTTGCCGGTCCGCACCGTGGTCGAGACGCACATGTCGGTCGAGATCCCGAAGGCGACCACGCCATCCGCCCCGAGCCGCTTGAGGCGCAGGTCGAGATCGGTGTTGAGGAAGGCTGAGTTGACCGATTTCGTGATCAGCGGCTCCCCCTCGGCCGGGCTGAAACCGGGCCGGAGCGGATGGCCGGGATCTCCCGGGCGGAAGCAGGAGCCCGGCTGGACGGAATCATGCCGGACATGGAGGATCGGCCAGCCTTTCGCGCGCCAGGCGGCGATCAGGGTCAGCGCGTTCCGGTCGAAGCCGGGCTGGCCGAGGGGCGGCATGCGCGGGCTGAAGAAGCCTTTCTGGAAATCGATCGGGAGAAGAACAGTGCGGGGAGAGAGCGCCAGCATACGGCCTCCTGATTCGAGGGCGAAGACCCACAATGCGCCAGCACTATGCGTTTTCGCCCTAGTGATCCCCTCTGACCCTCGCTATCAGCCCGGCCGTCGAACCGTCAAGCGCGTCCAGGTTGCGGCCGGTGGCCAGCGGCTCGGCCAGCCGGGTCGCCAGTTCCTTGCCGAGTTCCACGCCCCATTGATCGAAGGCGTTGATCCCGTAGATCGCTGCCTCGACGAAAACCCGATGCTCGTAGAGCGCGATCAGCCGCCCCAGCGTGTAAGGGTCAAGCTTGCGGTAGAGGAGGGTGATCGACGGCCGGTCTCCGGAAAAGACGCGATGCGGATTGCCCTGCGCCTCGGCGAGGCTGCGCCCGATCATCAGCGCCTGCGACTGGGCGAGGCAATTGGCCATCAGCAGCTGGTGATGATGGGCATAGGCCGGCTCATGCCCTTCCGCCGCGAGCAGGAACTCGACGGGAATGACATCCGTGCCCTGATGGAGCAGCTGGAAAAAGGCATGCTGGCCATTCGTGCCCGGCTCACCCCAGACGATCGGGCCCGTGACGCCGTCCACCGGGCTGCCATCCTTGCGGACGGATTTGCCGTTCGATTCCATGTCGAGCTGCTGCAGATAGGCCGGAAACCGGTGCAACCGCTGGTCATAGGGAATGATGGCGCGGCTGGCATGGCCCCAGACAAGACGGTGCCAGACCCCGACAAGGCCAAGCAGGACCGGCAGGTTGTGGCGCATCGGCGCGGATTCGAAATGCCGGTCCATTGCCTCGGCCCCGGCGAGAAACGCGCTGAACCGGCCCGGCCCGATCGCGATCATCAGCGGCAGCCCGATCGACGACCAGATCGAGTAGCGCCCGCCGACCCAGTCCCAGAAGCCGAAGGCCCGCTCGGCCGGGATACCGAAGGCGGCCACCTTGTCCAGCGCGGTCGAGACCGCCGCGAAATGCTGGCCGATTGCGGCTTCGCCAAGGGCTGAGGCCATCCACTCCCGGGCGGAACGGGCATTGGTCATGGTCTCGATCGTGGTGAAGGTCTTGGAGGCGACGATCACGAGCGTGCGCGCCGGTTCGAGCCGGCGCAACGTGTCGGCGAGATGGGCGCCGTCGACATTCGAGACGAAATGCACCCGCGGCCCGTCATGATAGGGGCGCAGGGCCTCGACCGCCATGGCCGGGCCGAGATCGGAACCGCCGATCCCGATATTGACGATATCGGTAAAGGGTGCCCCGGTGACGGTGGCGATGCTGCCATTCCGGATGCCCTCGGCAAAACGGAAACAGGCCTGCCGGGTGGCAATCACGTCGGGCATCACGTCGATACCGGCCGTCAGCCGCGTGCCTTCATGCTGGCGCAGGGCCACATGCAGCACGGCCCGGCCTTCCGTGCTGTTGATCGGTTCTCCGGCGAACATGGCCTGCCGGGCCTGCGCGACGCCGGCATGATGGGCCAGCGCCACGAGGCTGCTCATCGCCGCCTCGTCGATCCGGCATTTCGACAGGTCGAGGAGCATGTCCTCGAACTCAGCCGCAAACCGCGCGAACCGTTCCGGGTCCCGGGCGAAAAGGTCGGCAATCCGGTCCTGCACAAGGCGGGCCCGGTGGGCGTCGAGCTCGGCCCGGCACGAGGCAAGGGAATCGGTCATTTCAGCGGCTTTCCAGGATATCGGACAGGCGGAATCGGGCGATCTTCGCGATCTCATCGAGGGCGGTGGCGAATTCCGTGTCCGGATCATGCCGGACCCTCTGTTCGAACGCGGCCCGGATCGTCGCCTTGCTCTGGCCCTTGACCGCCATGATGAAGGGGAATCCGAAACGGGCAAGATAGGCCGTGTTCAGCGCGGTAAAGGCCGCAAGCTCCTCGGGCGTCAACCGGTCGAGCCCGGCCGAGGCCTGTTCCTGCGTCGATTCGGGGGTAAGCGCCCCCGCCAGCGCGAGGCGTCCGGCAAGGTCCGGATGGGCCCGGACGAGGCTCTCCTGCTGTTCGCGGCTGCCGGCGCGCATCGCCCGCACCAAGACCGCATGCAGACCATCGAGCGTATCGCAATGCGAATCGAGCCCCTGCGCATGGGCCTGTTCGGCCACCCAGGGCGAATGCTCGAACACGCCGCCGAACCGGGCCACGAAAAGCGGCCGCGAGAGTGCGGAGGGCTGCCACCCGCCGGCGGGCGGATGGTTCATCACCCAGTGCCGGGCGATGTCCAGCCGCGTCGTGACCCAGACCCGGTCATGGCCCTGCACATAATCGAGGAACCGGGCCAAAGCCGCCGCGCGGCCGGGCCGCCCGACAAGCCGGCAATGCAGGCCGATCGACATCATCTTCGGCACGGTCTCGCCCTCGGCATGGAGCAGGTCGAAACTGTCCTTGAGATAGCTGAAGAACTGGTCGCCGCTGTTGAACCCCTGCGGCGTGGCAAACCGCATGTCATTCGCATCGAGCGTGTAGGGCACGATCAGGAACGGCCCCTCGCCGCCTTTCCCGTTCGGTCCCCTGACCCAGTAGGGCAGCTCGTCGGCATAGCTGTCGGCCGAATAGAGGAAGCCACCCTCCTCCATGGTCAGCCGGAGCGTTTGCGCGGAGGTGCGCCCCTGATACATCCCGAGCGGGCGCATCCCCGTCATCTCCCGCTGGATCTGCACCGCATCGGCAATATGGCGCGCTTCTTCCGCCGGGGTGAAATCGCGGTAGTCGATCCATTTCAGGCCATGCGTGGCGATTTCCCAGCCCGCTTCGGCCATCGCGCGGACGGCTTCGGGATGCCGGGCCATGGCACTGGCCACACCGAAGACCGTGACCGGCAGGCCGCGCTCGGTGAACATCCGGTAGAGTCGCCAGAATCCGGATCGCGAGCCATATTCGTAGATCGATTCCATGTTCATGTGCCGCTGGCCCGGCCAGGGCTGCGCGCCGACAATCTCCGACAGGAAGGCCTCGGAGGCCGCATCGCCATGGAGGATGCAGTTCTCGCCGCCCTCCTCGTAGTTGATCACGAACTGGACGGCGATCCGCGCCGCGCCCGGCCAGCGCGCATGCGGCACGCGCCGGCCATAGCCGATCAGGTCACGCGGATAGGTGGCTTCCCCGGCCATGACGTTCAGCTCCCGCGATAGGTGGAATAGGCGTAGGGCGAGCAGAGCAGCGGCACGTGGTAATGTCCGTCGGGCTCGGCCATGCCGAAATGCAGCGGCACGATATCGAGGAAGGGCGGTTCGGGCAGGGTGACCCCGCGACCCCGGAAATAGGCGGCGACATGGAACCGCAGCTGGAACGCGCCCGTCCGGAAGGTTGCTCCGGAAAGGACCGGCGCATCGGTGCGGCCATCGGCATTCGTCAGGAGATCGGCGATCTTCTCCCAGCCGCCGCCGGATCGTGCCTCCAGAACCTCGATCCGCATGCCCGCGGCCGGGCATCCATGCGCTGTGTCAAGGACATGTGTAGAGAGGCGCCCCATCGTGAATCACTCCTGACGATCCGGGCAAGAGGGTAGAGAGCGCCATCGGGCATCGCAAGCGAGGGTGTCGATGATGCGCTATGCGAACTTCGTGCGGCTGGCAGAGACGGCGCTGACTTTCGGATTTACAAACCGGAAGGCGGCTGACCATGATCCCGCCGATCGGGACAATGCCGGGTCCGGCGAAAGCCGGGAGCCGATGACGAAAACGGGCCGAAGCGAACCATGAGCCGAAAAGAAACCGGGACCAAAACCCGCCGGGGCGTGCTGGGCGATGCCCATGTCGACCGGGCCAATGCCAATACGACCCCGTTTGACGCTCCGTTCCAGGACTTCATCACCGAAGGCGCCTGGGGCACGGTCTGGGCGGGAGATCATCTCACGCGCCGCGAGCGCTCGATGATCACCATCGCCCTGCTGGCCGCCCTCGGCCATCACGACGAGGTGGCAATGCATGTGCGGGCCACGGCGAATACCGGCGCGACCATGGAGGATGTCCGCGAGGCGCTGATGCATGTCGCGGTCTATGCCGGTGTTCCCGCCGCCAACACCGCCTTCAAGATCGCCAAGCAGACCTATGCCGCGATGGCGGCGGAAGCCAAGCCGGCCTGAGACCGGCCGCAAGGGAACAACAGGAAACGCGACATGACGGATTACATGCGCCGCGACAGGAGCTGGCATCCGCCGGCCTACACGCCCGGCTACAAGACCTCGGTGCTCCGCTCGCCGAAATGTGCCCTGCTTTCGCTGGACCAGGGGCCGGCCGAGAAATCGGGCCCGGTCTTCAAGGCGGACATGCTGCACGAACTCGACAATGACCTGATCCGCAACTACGCCGCCGCAACCGGCGCTGAGGGCGAGGCGATCGGCGAGCGGATCATCGTCCATGGCCGCGTCATGGACGAGACGGGTCGCGCGGTGCCGCGCACCCTGCTCGAAGTGTGGCAGGCCAATGCCGGTGGCCGCTACCGCCATCGGAATGACCGCTATCTCGCGCCGCTCGATCCGAATTTCGGCGGCTGCGGCCGCTGCATGAGCGATGACGACGGCCGCTATTTCTTCCGGACGATCAAGCCGGGCCCCTATCCCTGGCCGAACCACGGCTCGGACTGGCGCCCGGCCCATATCCATGTCTCGGTCTTCGGCGAGGCCTTCGCCCAGAGGTTGATCACGCAGCTCTATTTCGAGGGCGATCCGCTGATCCCGCTTTGTCCCATTGTCCGGACAATCCGCGATGACCGTGCGATCGAGCAGCTGGTCGCAAAGCTCGACATGGGCGAGATGCGCTCGTTCGATTGCCTTGTCTACCGCTTCGACATCGTGCTGCGCGGCCGCCAGCAGACCTTCTTCGAGAACCGTCCGGAGGGCATGTGATGCCGGTCACCTATCTCAAGGAAACTCCGTCCCAGACCGCCGGCCCCTATGTCCATATCGGCCTGCTGCCGGCCCAGGCCGGGCTCGCCATGCGCCATAACGAGGCGCTGAATGTCATCGCGGCCGAAGGCGAGCGGATCATCATCGAGGGAATCGTCCATGACGGGATCGGCACGCCCGTCCGGGATGCCCTGCTGGAGCTCTGGCAGCCCGATGCGCGCGGTGAACTCGGCACGAAAGGCCTGTGGGGCCGTGCCGGGGCCGATCCCGAGACCGGCCTCTACCGGTTCGAGACGATCCGCCCGCCGGCCCTGCCCTGGCGGAACGGCCAGAGCCAGGCGCCGCATTGCAGCCTGCTGATCTTCGCGCGCGGCATCAATATCCACCTCCACACCCGGATGTATTTCCCGGAGGATGCGGCGCTCCATGCCACTGATCCGGCGCTCCAGCGGGTGGATTCGCCCGCCCGCCGTTCCACGCTGGTTGCGACGAGGCAGGGCCCGGGGCACTATCGCTTTGACATCCGGCTTCAGGGAGAGAACGAAACCGTCTTCTTCGACATGTAGCCGGTTCGATCGAAAAGACCGGCGGAGGACGGATCCGGATGGCCATCCACACCCTTGAATCGGCTTTGTATGGCGATCTCTTCGACGATCCCGAATTGCAGCCGCTGCTGAGCGACGCCGCCGAGATCGGTGCGATGATCGCAGCCGAGAAGGCGCTGGCCCGCGTGCAGGGCAAGGCGGGGATGATCCCTGCCGAGGCGGCTCTCGCGCTGGAGGCGGCGCTCGACCGGGTGATGATCGATCCGGGCGATCTCCGTGCCGCCACGGCACGGGACGGCGTTGTCGCGCCCGGGCTGGTCGCCGCCCTTCGCAGGCAGATCGACCCCGAACTCGCGCCCTGGCTCCATTGGGGCGCCACCTCGCAGGACATTGCCGATCTCGCCCTCGTGCTGCGGCTGAGCGCGGTGATCGACCTGTTCGATGCGCGGCTCGAACGCCTTGTCGCGATGCTGGCCGAACTGGCCCGCGCCCATCGCGAGACGCCCTGCCTGGCCCGGACGCGGACGCAGATCGCTGCGCCGACCCTGTTCGGCCTTCGTGTGGCGAACTGGCTGCAACCGCTGCAGCGCCACCGCCAGCGCCTGCGGGAGATCCGGCCCCGGCTGCTGGTGGTCCAGCTCGGCGGGGCGGCCGGCAATCTCTCCGCTTTCGGGCCGCGCGGGCTCGAGATCATGGATGCGCTCGCGGATGATCTCGGCCTCGGCCGGGCCGAGCCCTGGCATGGCGGCCGCGACCGGCTCGTCGAGTTCGGCCTGCTGCTGGTCCTGGTCGCGACCTCGATCGGCAGGATCGGCGCCGATCTCGTCAGCCTCGCGCAATCGGAAACTGGCGAACTTGGCTTCGAGGGCGCGGGCGGCTCATCCACCCTGCCGCAGAAGCAGAATCCGGTGATTGCCGAGGTGCTGGTGGCGCTGGGTCGCGCGGCGGCCGGGCAGGGGGCGGGGCTGCCGCAGGCCGCCCTGCATGCCACCGAGCGCGACGGTGCTGCCTGGACATTGGAATGGCTGACCCTGCCGCCCCTGATGGCCACGACGGGCGCGGCCCTGCGGCTTGGTCTCGAGGCGATTGCCCGGCTGCGGGTCGATGCCGGTCGCATGGCGGCCAATCTGGCGGCAACCCGCGAACTCGTCATGGCGGAGGCCGCAACCTTCGCCCTCGCGGTGGCCTCGGATCGCAACCAGGCCGCCACGATCGTGCGGGAGGGGATCCAGGCCATGACCGAGGACCCCCGTCCGTTGCTCTCGGTTCTGGAGGAGCGCTCCCCCGTCGCGGTGGACTGGGACGCCCTGCGGAACCCCTTGCACATGCTCGAGCCGGCGAGGATGCTGATCGACAGGATCCTTGCCGGGCTCGAATCATGAGCCTCAGGCGCCGATCGGCTTGAGGTTGCGCTCGATTTCCGCGCGCTTCTTCTCGAGGAAAGGCGGCAGGGAGAGGGTCTCGCCCATGCTTTCCTTCGGCTCGTCGGTGGCGAAACCGGGCCCGTCCGTCGCGATCTCGATCAGGATGCCGTTGGGCTCCCGCACATAGAGCGACCGGAAATAGAACCGGTCCACCGGCCCCGAGGAGGGCAGGCCGAGCTGCTTGTAGCGGTCGACCCAATAGGCATATTCCTGATCGTCGCGGGCCCGGAAGGCGACGTGATGCACTCCGCCGGCGCCCTGCCGGGCGGTGGGCGCGCCCGGTTCGATCGCGACATGGAATTCCGCAGCCGGGCCGCCTTCGCCCATGGCAAAGACCACGACCTCGGTTCCGTCCGTCCGGACGTAGCTGCGCTCCCGCCGCATCTCGTAGAGCAGCGTCAGGAAACGCTCTGTCGGCGTGATGTCCGGCACGCTGATCTCGATCGGCCCGAGGCCGCGGATCTGGTGTTCGGCCGGAACCGGGCTCTTCGACCACGGGAAAGCCTCGCCGGTGCCGCCATCGACCACCAGGCGGAAACGCTGGCCCTCATGATCCTCGAAATCGAGCGAAGCGCGCCCGTCCAGCACATGGATGGCCCCGTGGCGCACCTTGTGCGCCTCGAACCGGGCCTGCCAATAGGCGAGGCTCGCCTCGTCGGCAACGCGGAAGCCGGTCCGGGTGATCGAATGCGTGCCGCGCCGTTCCGGCGGAACCGGCCATTCGAAGAAGGTCAGGTCCGTGCCGGGTGTGGCCTCGCCATCGGCATAGAACAGGTGATAGGCCGAGACATCGTCCTGGTTGACGGTCTTCTTCACGAGCCTCAGGCCGAGGATCTCGGTGTAGAACCGGTGATTGGCCCGGGCATCGGCCGTGATGGCCGTGAGATGATGGATGCCATGCAGTTGCATCGGGAACTCCTGGGGGATGACCCCGCACTCATTGCGTTGACGCATATATAATTCGAAACCCCGGATAATCCATTGCATTTATGCAATGTCACTTTGGGGGTCAGGTGCCGGCCCCTGCAATTTGGCAAGGAAAGGTTTTTCAACTAAGGACAGCTATCCCCATTCCGCATCCCCTTGGAATATCACAGATGACCATTCGCGTGCATCGCGGCGACCTTGCAAAGCCCATTCCCTCCGGCGCCGTCGTGGCAATCGATACCGAGACACTGGGTCTCGTGCCGCATCGCGACCGGCTCTGCGTGGTCCAGCTCTCCACGGGCGATGGCACCGCCGACGTGATCCAGATCGCGCCGGGCCAGAAATCCGCGCCCAATCTCGTGGCGATGCTGTCGGACCCGCGCACGCTGAAGCTGTTCCATTTCGCCCGTTTCGACCTGGCGGTCCTCCGCCTGACCTTCGGGGTGATGCCTTCGCCGGTGTACTGCACCAAGATCGCCTCGCGCCTGACGCGCACCTATACCGACCGGCATGGCCTGAAGGACATCACCCGCGAGTTGCTGGGTGTCGAATTGTCCAAGCAGCAGCAATCCTCCGACTGGGCCGCGGAAACGCTGACCGATGCCCAGCTGGCCTATGCTGCCTCGGATGTGCTCTATCTCCATGGGCTCAAGGCGAAGTTCGATGCCATGCTGGCGCGGGAAAACCGCACGGCCCTCGCGCAATCCTGCTTCGATTTTCTCCCCACCCGGTCCCAGCTGGATCTGGATGGCTGGCCGGAAACGGATATCTTCGCGCATAGCTGAGGCAGACCGACAAGAAATTGGCGTGTTTGTTCCTCATATCCCTAGAGATCGGCGAGTGAGGAAGGACGGAACCGGGCGATGGCCATGATGGGCAGTGACATTGCGACAGGACGGGAGCCGGGCCGGTTCGGCCGCTGGCTCGCGCCTGCTGCCGATGCCGATCTGCCACCGCATCTGCGCGATCACCCCGCCTTCCGTGCCGCAGCGCGGCATTCCCGCCGCGTGCGGTTCTGGCGCCGGACGATTCCCGTCCTGGCCCTCGTGACGATTGTCTTCCTGGTGGTGCGGACGGTCGCCGGCATCCTGGCCGTTCCGGATGTCTCGACCGACACGGTCGGCATCCAGGGTCGCAAGATCGTGATGGAGAAGCCGCGCCTTTCCGGCTTCAAGCGCGACGGTCGCTCCTATGAACTTAATGCCGCCACGGCGACACAGGACATCAAGACCCCGAACATGGTCGAACTCGACGGCCTCAAGGCGCGGATGCAGACCGGCAACGAGGGCTGGGCCGATCTCGCCGGCGCCCGCGGCACCTATGACAGCAAGGGCGAGAAGCTCGATGTCGATGGCGGCGTCTCGGTCCGCACCGAGACCGGCATGGATGCCCGCCTGAAGGATGCCCAGATCGATTTCCGCTCCGGGATGATCGTGACCGACAAGCCCGTCGAGGTGAAGACCAACCAGGGCGACGTGGCGGCGGACCGCATGCAGGTGCACGAGAACGGACGCAAGCTCGTTTTCGAGGGCCGGGTCCGCAGCGTGTTCGTCAATCCCGGTACCCCGTCCGGCCCCGAGAAACAGGAGACCGGCGCCCCCGTGCCCGGCAAGGATCCATGATGATCGACGTTTTCCGCAAGGCGGCCCTCGGCGCCGCCGTCCTGCTCGTCGCTGCGGCTGTGCCGGCCCTGGCGCAGAAGGCCAAGAGCGGCGCCGGCGCCCCCTTCGCCGGCTTCGGCTCCAGCTCGAAGGAGCCAATCAGGATCGATTCAAACCGCCTCGAGGTCTTCGACAAGGAGAACCGCGCGGTCTATTCCGGCGATGTCGTCGTCGTGCAGGGCCAGACGACGGTCCGCTCGTCGCAGATGATCGTCCATTACATCACGAACAAGAGCGCCGGCGGCACCAGCCAGGCCGCCCCGGCCGGCCAGAATTCGATCCGCAAGATCGATTTCGAAGGCCCTGTCAGCGTCAGTTCGGGCACGCAGGCCGCGACGGGCAAGTTCATGACCTATGATGCCCAGGCCGAAACCGTGACGCTGACCGGCAACGTGATCATTTCCGATTGTGACAATGTCCAGCGAGGCGAGCGGGCGGTCTATGACGTGAAAACCGGCCGCGCCACGGTCGATGCCGGGGCGAAGGGCCGCGTCCAGGGCGTCTTCACGCCCGGCAGCGATGACAAGAAGAAGGCCGCGGGTGAATGCGGCCCCCGGACGAACTGAGACAGGGGCATTGCCACGGCCCCCGGAAGACCGGCATAAGCAGGCGATCGGGCGGCAGGGGGAACAGGGGCTGGGCGTGCTGGACAGGTGGCTGAAGCGAAAGCGGGGCACGGCTGAGGGTGCAGCGCGCCCGGTGGCGCCTGCCCTGCCGGCGGCCCCCTCGGTGCGGGGCGCGCGGCTTCCGCAACGGGTTGATGACGCCGGCCGCGATTCCGGCGACGCCATGCTGGCGGCCTATTCCCTCGGCAAGAGTTACGGCAAGCGGCAGGTCGTCCGCGATGTCAGCCTCAATGTCCGCCGGGGCGAAGCCGTCGGTCTTCTCGGCCCCAACGGCGCCGGCAAGACCACGGTTTTCTACATGATCACCGGCCTTGTGCCGGCCGATCAGGGCCAGATCCAGCTCGACGGGTTCGACATCACCCGCCTCCCGATGTATCGCCGCGCGCGGCTCGGCATCGGCTATCTGCCCCAGGAAGCCTCGATCTTCCGTGGCCTGACCGTCGAGGACAATATCCGCGCCGTGCTGGAAATGGTCGAGCCTGACCGCCGCAAGCGCGAGGAACAGCTCGACGCGCTGCTGGATGAATTCTCGATCACCCGCCTCCGGAAATCACCGTCCATCGCGCTGTCGGGCGGTGAGAGGCGGCGCTGCGAGATTGCCCGCGCGCTGGCCGGCCGGCCGAATTTCATGCTGCTGGACGAACCCTTCGCCGGGATCGACCCCATCGCCGTCGGCGATATCCAGGATCTCGTGCTCCATCTGAAGGCGCGCGGCATCGGCGTGCTGATCACCGACCACAATGTTCGCGAGACCCTGAGCCTGATCGACCGCGCCTATATCATCCATTCTGGTCAGGTGCTCATGGAAGGCACGCCGGACGAGATCATCGCCTCCCCCGATGTGCGGCGCCTGTATCTCGGGGAGGATTTCCGCCTCTAGCGGAGCCTCTTGGTCGCGTTGCCTTGACGCAGCGCAGCATTAACCCAACTTCGCGCTTGCACTTCACGAATGCACAAGCAAAGTGTGCAATATCTGTGCCGAACACGAAGGCGGGCCGATTCGATGCGCCGCACGACAGGGACAGGCAGGCGGTAAAGCGGGATGTCGATCAGTCAAAAACTGATGATGCGCCAGAGCCAGTCTCTGGTCATGACGCCGCAGCTGCTGCAGGCGATCAAGCTCCTGCAGTTCTCCACGGTCGAGCTGCAGGATTATGTCGAAGCGGAGCTCGAGAAGAATCCGCTGCTCGAGCGGGATTCCCGGGCCGATGATGCCCCGATCAGCCAGGAGGAGCGGGTCGATTCGACGGCCACCACGGCCGAGCCCGGGGATTGGGCCCGCGAGGAGCTTCCCGCCGACCGCGCGACACTGGAGCGCGAGACCGGGACCGATTTCGAGAATGCCTTCCCGGACGAGGCCGTGCCCGACCAGGCCCTGCCCCAGCCCGATTCCCCTTTCTGGAACCTCTCGGGCGGCAGCGGCAAGGGCGCCTCGCTGGATGATGACGATCACAATCTCGAGGCCTTTTGCGCCAGCGCAACAACCCTGCACCAGCATCTCGAGAACCAGCTCGGATGCACCGACACCGATGACCTGACCCGCGTCATCGCGGCGCAGATGATCGACCAGATCGACCAGACCGGCTACCTGCTGGAATCCCTCGCCGATATCAGCCAGCGGCTCGGCGTGCCGGAATCCCGGTGCCAGCTGGCCCTCGAGATCGTCCAGGGCTTCGACCCCGTCGGCGTCGGCGCCCGCAATCTCGCCGAATGCCTCCGGATCCAGCTCCGCGAGAAGGACCGCCTGGACCCGGCCATGGCGGCCTTGGTCGACCATCTCGATCTGCTGGCCAAGCGCGAATTCGGCCAGCTCCGCCGGGTCTGCGGCGTGGACGAGGAAGACCTCGCGGACATGATCGCCGAGATCCGCCGCCTCGATCCCAAGCCGGGGCTGATCTTCGGCGCCAACCCGGTTGATCCGGTCACCCCCGATGTCTTTGTCCGCGCGACGCCGGATGGCGGCTGGCAGGTTGACCTCAATTCCGATGCCCTGCCGCGTGTCGTCGCCAACAAGACCTTCTATGCCCGCGTGGCGGGAAAGGGTGCCGAGAAGGAAGTCCGCGCCTTCATTGACGAGGCCTGGACCAATGCCAACTGGATCGTCCGCAGCCTCGAGCAGCGCGCGCGCACCATCCTCAAGGTCGCCAGCGAGATCGTCCGGCAGCAGGATGCCTTCTTCACCTATGGCGTCGCCCATCTCCGGCCGCTCAACCTGAAGATGATCGCCGATGCCGTGTCCCTGCACGAATCGACAATCAGCCGCGTCACGGCCAACAAGTTCATGTCGACGCCGCGGGGCCTGTTCGAGATGAAGTATTTCTTTACCACGGCGATCGCTTCTTCCGATGGCGGCGCCTCGGTTTCCTCCGAGGCCGTGCGGTACCGGATCAAGCAGCTGATCGACCAGGAAGAAGCGCAGGCCGTGCTGTCCGACGACGCGATCGTCGACAAGCTGCGCGATATGGGCATCGATATCGCCCGGCGTACGGTTGCCAAGTATCGCGAGGGCCTCGGAATCGCTTCCTCCTCCGTGCGTCGCCGCGAGAAGATGGCCGCCCTGCCCCGCAGCCGGGCTGGCTGAATCCTGCCGGTTTTGCCGGCACGCCGCCCGGAATCCGGGCAGCACGGTGTTGCAGGGCAGCACGGGCTTTCGTTGACTTTGCGGGAAGCCCGGACGTAGCCTCTCCTTCCAGAACCAGAGGAGGAATCAGGCGCAGCATCCCTCACGGAACCCTGTGGCCGGCCTGGCCACATCGCACCCGAATCGGCCCCCCTCAATCGGGTGGCCAGTCCCTTATTTGAGGTTCAATCCATGGCGATACGTGTTTCCGGCAAGAATATCGATCTCGGTGACGTGCTCAGGGCACAGGCCGAGACTCGGCTCAACGATGCGGTGCGCAAATATGTCGATGCCGGCTATTCAGGCCATGTCACCGTCTCGAAGGACGGGATCGGCTTCAAGACCGAATGTGCCGTCCATTTCGATCATGGCCCGGTCATGCATGTCACCGGCGAAGCCACGGATGCCTACCAGAGCGTCGGGATCGCGGTGGAACGGATCGCCAAGCAGCTCCGGCGGTTCAAGCGAAAGCGGGACCGTCACGGCGCCGACCGGCTCAATGCCGCCGATTTCGCCGGAATGGCTGCGCCGCTGGTCAACGGGCATGACGATACCGAGGATGACGTGATCGAGGTGACGGGCGCCGGCGCCGCCATCATCGCCGAGCCGCTTGCCGGCGCGGCCCGGCTTTCCATCACCGGTGCCGTCGCCGCTTTCGAGAAGGGCAAGGCCCCGGTTCTCGTGTTCCGCAATGCCGGCACCGAGCGGATCAACGTGCTCTACCGGCGCGAGGACGGGCATTACGGCTGGGTTGACATCGGATGAACAGGCCCTGCCGGGGCCAGGGCCGAGTTGGCTCTGGCCATCCGGCACGCATTCTGCTTAGAGGGTGCCCATGACGATCACCTCTCTGATCACGCCCGAATCAGTGCTGGCCGGCCTCAAGGGGAACGGCAAGAAGCAGATCCTCCAGGATCTGGCTGGCCATATCGCGCGTGTGGCCGGCCTCAACGAGCGCCTCGTCTTCGAGACCCTGCTCCAGCGCGAGCGGCTGGGCACGACGGCGATCGGGCAGGGAATTGCCATTCCGCATGGCCGCATGGCCGGCCTCGGCCGGCTGGTCGGGTTCTTCGCCCAGCTCGCCCGGCCGGTCGATTTCGAAGCGCTGGATGGCGAGCCCGTGGATCTGGTCTTCGTGCTGCTCGCGCCCGAGGATGCCGGCGCGGACCATCTCCAGGCTTTGGCGCGGATCGCGCGGCTGTTCCGGGCGCCCGGCGTGCCGCAGAAGCTGCGTCAGACCGACGATGCTGCGGCGATCTATGCCATCCTCACATCCGAGGCGACCTCGCGCGCCGCCTGAGCGCGCATCGGACCGGAGGCAAGGCCAGAGCCGCCATGTTGACGGCTGGCTCCGGGCCAAGGGTTTCTCCGGTCAATGGCTCTTGGCTTCGCCTGAGAGCTTGTCCGTCAGGGCCATCAGCAGTCCCGAACCGACGAAGACAAGGTGGATCACGACCAGCCAGATGAGGTCACGGTCGCTGATATTCTTCACGTTCATGAACGCCTTGAGCACCTGGATTCCGGAAATCGCAACGATCGACGACAGGAGCTTGAGCTTCAGCCCCGAGAAATCGATCTTGCCCATCCATTCCGGCCAGTCCTTCGCATCCTCGACCTCGATCTTGGAGACGAAATTCTCGTAACCCGAGAAGATGACGATGATGATCAGCGATCCGGTCAGGGTCAGGTCGACCAGCGCAAGCACCCCGAGAATGACATCGGATTCGGTGGCGCTGAGAGCGTGGACCACGAAATGCACGGTCTCCTGGCCCGCCTTGAGCAGCAGGACGCAGAGCGAGACGACCAGCATCACGTAGAACGGGGCCAGCAGCCAGCGGCTCCGGAAGAGGAATTGTTCGAGCAGACGTTCGATCATGGGGCACCCGGCCGGGGAAGGACACGCAGCCCTTAGCATCCGGCATGGCCGATGAGAAGCGCCATGCCGGTGCGAGTTCTCTCAGCCTGCCGTTTTCGCAAGGCCGATCGGGCAGGACACGCCGGTACCGCCGAGGCCGCAATAGCCTGCCGGGTTCTTGGCAAGATACTGCTGATGGTATTCCTCGGCGAAATAGAACGGACCTGCCTCGCGGATCTCGGTCGTGATCCGGCCATAGCCGCGCGCATCGAGCGCCGCCTGGAAGGCGGACATCGACGCTTCCGCGGCCTGCCTTTGGGCCGGCGAGGTCACATAGATTCCGGAGCGATACTGCGTGCCGATATCGTTGCCCTGCCGCATGCCCTGTGTCGGATCGTGATTTTCCCAGAACGTCTTCAGCAGCATCTCGTAGCTGATCACCGCCGGATCATGGACGACGAGGACCACCTCGTTATGGCCGGTCAGGCCGGAACAGACCTCCTCATAGGTCGGATTCGGGGTGAATCCGGCGGAATAGCCGACCGCTGTTGTCCAGATGCCCTTGCCGAGTTGCCAGAACTTGCGCTCGGCGCCCCAGAAGCAGCCCAACCCGAAAACGGCCGTTTCCAGCCCCTCGGGATACGGCCCCTTGAGCGGCTGGCCCAGCACATGATGCCGGCTGGCCGTGGCGATCGGAGCCTCGCGCCCCGGCAGGGCGGTGGCGGCGCTGGGCATTTCGGACTTCTTGCGGAAAAACATCGGATTTCCCTTTCGCTGGCTCGTTCCAAGCTGGGGCCGGGCGTGCAGCCGCGCAACCCCTGTCAACCAAACGTGAAACCATCGCGAGCCGGTGCCTCGCAAGCCTTGCATTTTCCGCCGCACCCCGCCATAAGGCCGGGCTTGCGCCGCCCTGCGGCGCGGAGCGTGCGCCTTCCCGGCGCGCGTACGGACAGGTGGCCGAGTGGTTGAAGGCGCACCAGCGATGCCCACGGGCATCGCGTCCGAAGCAAGGGAAACTGCGTGCGCCTTTCCGGCGCGCGTACGGACAGGTGGCCGAGTGGTTGAAGGCGCACGCCTGGAACGCGTGTATAGGGGCAACTCTATCGAGGGTTCGAATCCCTCCCTGTCCGCCAGATTCTCGCACCAGCGCGAGACAGTATAACATTTCCCCATGTCGATCGGCCGTCAGGCGAGACCCGGATTCCGTGGTCCCAAGGAGTTGAAATTTTACGATTGCGCGTTAGAACCGCTCCGGGTGCGTCGTCCGGAAGCCGGGCGGGCAGGGTTTACGGAGGTCGGGCCGCCTTCGCAGGAAACCCGTATCCATGCGCCAGGCCCTTGCAATCCGTCATTTTCTGAAGAGCGAAGCCGCCGGTGGCGTCATCCTGATGGGTGTTGCCTGTCTCGCCATCGTGATCGCCAATTCGCCGCTCGCGCCGGTCTATTTTGCAACCCTGAGCCGTTACATTGCCGGCCTTTCCGTCCTGCACTGGATCAATGACGCGCTGATGGCGGTGTTTTTCCTGTTGGTCGGGCTGGAAATCAAGCGCGAGTTCATGGTCGGGCAACTCTCGACATGGCCGAGCCGCGCCCTGCCCGGCCTTGCGGCGCTCGGCGGGATGGTGGTCCCCGGGCTGATCTATGTCGCATTCAATGCCCATTCGCCGGAAACCTTGCGCGGCTGGGCGATTCCGGCTGCGACCGACATTGCTTTCGCTCTGGGTGTGCTGTCCCTGCTGGGATCGCGCGTTCCGATCTCGCTGAAGGTTTTCCTGACCGCGCTGGCCATCCTCGATGATCTCGGCGCCGTCATCATCATTGCCCTGTTCTACACGGCCAAGCTGAACCTGCTGGCCTTGCTGGGGGCGCTGGGCGTGCTGGCGGCGCTCGTAGCCCTGAACCGGCTCGGGCATCGCAAACTGCCTGCCTATCTGCTTCTGGGCGCACTTCTCTGGGCCTTCGTCCTCAAATCGGGTGTGCATGCGACGCTGGCCGGCGTGATCCTCGCCCTGACGATCCCGCTGGCCCCGGCGCCCGGCATGGAGGACAGGGAGGAGGCGCCGCTGAACCGGCTGGAACATGGCCTCCATCCCTGGGTCGCGTTCCTCATCATTCCTGTCTTCGGCTTCGCCAATGCCGGCGTCTCGCTGGCAGGCGTCGGTCCGGCTGCCCTGCTGGCTCCCGTGCCGCTGGGCATCATGCTGGGCCTTTTCATCGGCAAGCAGATCGGGGTGTTCGGTTTTGCCTGGATCGCCATCCGCACCGGTCTCGCAGACTTGCCGGCCCGGGCCACCTGGCTCCAGCTTTACGGCGTCTCGCTGCTCTGCGGCATTGGCTTCACGATGAGCCTGTTCATCGGCCTGCTGGCCTTTCCCGGCTCGCCTGGCCTGCAGGACCAGACCAAGATCGGCGTGCTGGCCGGGTCGCTCTTGGCGGGAACCATTGGCTGGCTGGTGCTGCGGCTGGCCTCCCCTGACCGGCGGGGCTGAGCCGGCAGGGAACGGGCTGGGAACGATCCGGTTGCGATCACCTTGCCAATCGTGGCATAACGCGGCAATCTTGGGCAGAAATGCCGGGTTCAGGCGTGTGTACCGGAGTTTTCTCTGGTCGGAAGACAGGACAGGGGAAATTCCTCGATGACGATTTCGGGCAAGATCAGCAAGGATGCGGGCCAGCATCCCGCCGGCAACCTCCATCGCCGCTCGTTCCTCCTCGGCGCCACGGCCGGTCTGGGCGCGCTGGCCCTCGGGGGCTGCGTCACCAATGACGGCATGAGCCTGGCCGAGGCGGAGAAACTGTACGGCGCCGTGCCGGACAAGAAATTCCCGATCCCGGCGGTTGATATCAGCCAGGTCGATCCGAAATATTTCCGCCGCACCGTACGCCTCGAGACCGACGAGGCTCCGGGCACCATCATCGTCGATCCGAAGAATTTCTACGTCTATCGCATCGAGGGCGAGGGTAATGCCACGCGCTACGGCGCCAATGTCGGCCGTGAAGGCTTCCTCTGGAGCGGCGAGGCCTATGTCGGCCGCAAGGCCGAATGGCCGACCTGGACGCCGCCTCGGGAGATGATCAAGCGGCAGCCGGAAGTGGCGAAATACGCCCGCGGCATGCCCGGTGGCCCTGAAAACCCGCTCGGCGCTCGCACGCTCTACCTGTACCAGAACGGCGTCTATACGCTGTACACGATCTACAGCACCAGTGACCCGGAATCGATCGGCAGCGGCGTTACGAGCGGATGCACCGGCCTGCTGACGCAGGACATGATCGACCTCTATGACCGGACGCCGGTCAAGACCAAGGTGATCGTCCTCCCGTCCTGACGCTGCACCGCGGCCCTCCTTCCGCCCGCGTGCCGTCCGGCGCCGGTCCTTCGACGCGTGGCCTTGTCCCGCTTCGGCCCGGCTTCACGTCCCTTAAGCCTATGTGACTCTCCCGCGGCGGGAAGCCGGGAGTGAGGGACAGCTGTTTTCCGCCTGTTTCCGGCCTCTGCATGTCAGCCTTGTATGTGAGCCGGATTGCGCGCCTCGGGAGGCGATCGCGAACCGGTCTTCCCTGTCCGCTGCGAAGGTTTACGCAGCGCAGATTGTCGATTTCCGGCAATTTTTACCAGGCATTCACCATCGAAATACGCAAGTCATCTGAAAACAAACTCGTTAAGGATTGAGTTTTCCTAACCTCCAATGATGCACCCATCAACCGCAGGAAAGCAGTTGAATAAGCAACGTGATTATACTTGCGTAATTTTACGTGGGTTAATTCACAAAGTAAACTATGTGCATTCAGAAGGAGCGCACAATGTCTGTCGTTTTCAATGCCGCCACTGCGGCCAACGTCAATATCCTCCAGACGACCAACCGTCTCTTCCAGATCTCCCAGAAGCGTGTTGCCACGGGCAAGAGCATCTTCGGCGCGGCCGATGACGCCACCAAGTACACGATGTCGGAGACGATGCTGAGCCGTTCGTCGAACCTCAACCGCGTCAACAACAACATCTCGACGGCCCTCAAGACCCTCGAGTCGACCGATCTCGCCCTGAAGCAGATC
>JAPZSB010000011.1:0-170000 GCA_027531565.1 Beijerinckiaceae bacterium | reverse complement strand
AGGCATTTTGCTAGCGTCTCACGCGTGGCCGCGGCAGCGGAGCAGAGGGGCCCTGTCCGGGGTGTGTTGAGTCTGTGGCGGAACAGGAAGCGTTCGTCTCGTATGCGCAGAATTTCGAGGATGTCATCCTCTGGCGTGCGCTCCGCACCATCCCGAAGGGGCATTATGTCGATATCGGCGCGAATGATCCGGTGATCGATTCCGTCAGCCTCGGTTTTTACGAGCGGGGCTGGCGTGGATGCCATGTCGAGCCGATGGCCGTCTATGCCGAGAGGCTGCGCGCCGCGCGACCGGACGAGATCGTCGTCGAGGCAGCTGTCGGTCCCGACGGAGAGGAAACCACCCTGTTCGAGTTTGCCGGCACGGGCATGACCACGGCCCGGGCGGATTATGCCGATACGCATGGCAAATCCGGCTTCGAATATGTGCCCGTCACGATGGCGACACGGACGCTCGCATCGATCTTCGCCGAATGTCCCTACCCGGATATCCATTGGCTGAAGGTCGATGTGGAGGGCATGGAGCGTGCGGTCATCGAGAGCTGGGGTGACCACCCGGCGCGCCCCTGGATCGTCGTTCTTGAAATGACACTCCCGAATTCGACCGTCGAGGTGGATGACGGCGTGAGTGACCTGCTCGGAGCGCGCGGCTATCGATCGGTCTATTTCGACGGGCTGAACCGTTTCTTCCTTCATCAGGACCATGAGGAACTCGCGGGCCATTTCGGGCCGGGCCCGAATGTCTTCGACCGGTTCAGGCTGACGCCGAATTCCGCCTTCGTCCTGCATCTGCGCGAGCAGATCGAGGCCGGCGAGGATCCCTACGGGGTTGTGCTGAAACTGCGTGATGCCTTCACCAAGGGGCTTGTGGCACAGGGGGTCGAGGCGTCGGACAACCGTGTCCGGCTCGATGCGCAGCTCGCGTCGGCCTGGGCGCAGGTGAGGCAGCTCGAGGCCCAGATCCGGGAGGTCGAGGAACGGTCTTCGGCGATGGTCCGGGACCTGGCGGAATCCCAGCGCCTTGCGCTCGAGCAGATCGCAGAGGAGCGGGAGGCGGTAAGCCGTGCTGCGGAAGGCATGGTGGAACGTGCGGAGATGCGGGCGCGGATCGCGCAGTATCGCTACCTCCGGATCCGGAAATGGTTCCGGCGCAGCCTGCGCGTGCGGAGTCTGCCGCTGATCGGGGGCCTGTTCTTCTCGCGCGAGGGGTGAGCGTCGGTGCCGGGCCGGAGGGCGGGCAGGCGCTTCCGGATGCTTTTTGTTCTGTCTGATAAAAAATTAAACACAAAAGGACGTTCGCCCGGTCCGCCGGGCCGGAATTTACGCCTTTGTAGCAGTTTCCGGAGATTGCTCAGGGTTGTGCCGTCCAGAATGGAGTTTCCTGCCCGATGCGTGTCCTTCTTGCCGAACCGACGCGCATTGGACGGACAATCGTGTCCGGCATGCTCGCGCAGGAAGGCTACACGCTGATCCCGGTCGATTCCGCCGAAGCGGCGCTCGAGGCCCTGCAGAGCGACGAGGACATCGACGTTCTGATCACGGCCATCGAATTCGCCACCATGTCCGGCCTGGAACTGTGCTGGGAGGCGCGGTTGCATGCCGATAACGGCCGGCCGCTCTACGTGATCGTGCTCTCCTCCTCGCGTGAGGAGGCCAAACTGGTCGAGGCGCTCGATTCCGGCGCCGATGACTTCATCAACAAGCCGCCGAACCGGAACGAATTGCTGGCGCGGCTGCGTTCGGCATCCCGGCTGATCCAGGCGCAGCGGCAGCTGATCCGCTTCGCCAATTATGATGCCCTGACAGGCCTGCGGAACCGGCGCTCCTTCTTCGAGGAGCTGGACCGGATGAAGGAAGCCGAGACCGTGCGCTCGGTGGTCATGCTGGACATCGACTATTTCAAGCAGGTCAATGACCGCTATGGCCACGATGCCGGCGACGATGTCCTGCGGGAGGTCGGCGCCCGGCTCGCGCGCGCGGACCGCGCCTTTGCCCGGCTTGGAGGCGAGGAATTCGCCGTGGTCGTGGCCGGCGATGGCAACAAGGCCGGCGAACTGGCCGAACTCATCCGCAATGTCATTGCCTCGACGCCCGTCGAGACCTGTGCCGGCCCGCTGGCGATCACGGCCAGTGTCGGCGTTGCGGAGCGCTGGCCGGGCACCGAATTCGACCAGGCGATGAAAAATGCCGATATCGCGCTCTATGCCTCGAAATCGGCCGGCCGCAACCGCGTGACGATTTCCGCCTCATCCGGCAGCGAGCACCGTCAGGAAATCCGCCACGCGTTGGTGGCATGACCATGTGAATCCCTCGCAACGGCTCCTTCCGGAGCCTGCTCGGCGCCGCATTCGCGGCTAGCCAGCCCGGGGGGGCTGGCGGGTTTCTCCTTGTTTTGATCCCTCGCAACGGCTCCTTCCGGAGCCTGCTCGGCGCCGCATTCGCGGCTAGCCAGCCCGGGGGGGGCTGGCAGGGAGCAGGCTGGAGGGATGTTCCGGGAGACGCGGCAGGCGGCCTGGCCCTGTCCCTGCCTCGAAAACGAAAACCCCCGGAACCGCGAGGAGCAGGATTCCGGGGGCTGTCAGGCATCGGGGCCCGCAAAGGGGGGAGCGAGGGGCGCAGGATGCCGTGCCCGCCACGCGATACGCGAGACCGGTTCGCGGGGGGCGGGAGCGGCGCCTGCATGGACAGGCGCCGGTCTTTCGGGAAGGTCAGAAGGGCAGGACGATATCGAGGACCTGCTGGCCGAGGCGCGGCTGCTGGACATCGGTGATCTGCCCGCGGCCGCCATAGGCGATGCGCTGCTGGGCGATCTTGGTGGAGTCGATCTGGTTGCCCGCCTCGATATCCTCGGGGCGGACGACGCCGGCCACGACCAGCTCGCGGACCTCGAAATTCACGCGGACTTCCTGCTTGCCCTCGATGACGAGGTTGCCGTTCGGCAGGACCTGCGTGACGACGGCGGCGATATCGGTGACGAGCTGCTCGGAGCGCTTCACCGTGCCTTCGCCCTTGGACGAGCTGGTCGAGCCAAGGTCGACAAGGCCCTTGCCGGTCGCGCCCTTGGCGAAGAGCTTGTTGACCCGGTCTTCCTGGCCGAAGAAGCCCTCGACATCGAGGCCTTCCTCGTTGGTGCGCTTGCGGGAGGTCGAGTTGTCGATCGCGGCCTTGTCGGTGATCCGGACGCGGACGGTGAGCAGGTCACCGACCTGCTGGGCGCGCTGGTCCTTGAAGAAGGCGCGGCTGCCGGTGCGCCAGAGCGAGTTGGCCTGGAAGCTCATCGGCTTCGGGGCCGGCATCGGCATCTGGACCGGGCGGTAGCCGGGCTGTGCGGTGGGGTTCTCGATGGCCGAGAGCGACGGCGCCTTGCCGACATTCGCGAGTCGGTCGAGGCTGCCGCAGGCGGAGAGGCCGATCCCCATCAGGGCGAGCGAACCGAGGCGGGCCGCAAGGCGGGCGGAGGAAGCGGTGGAACGGGTCATGACAGGGATCCTTTACTGAAACGGTCAGCGGCGGGCGGCAGGCGCCGCTTCCGCGAGATTCGGGGTCGGGGCCGGCGGGGCGCTGATGGTGACCTGGGCCTGACCCGTCACAACACCTTCGACGATCCGCTTGGATTGCGGGTTCTGCACGCGGATGGCCTCGCCCATCGAGCCGGCATTCTGCGAACGCCCGCGCATCGACAGGTTGAGCCCGCCGGAATTGTAGAGAACGGTGACGATCTGGTTCTTCTCGACCAGGATCGGCTTGGCGAGATCGGAATTGCGGATCGGTTCGCCCGCCTTGAGCGTCCGGCGCGGGATCATGCCGGTCAGATCGGCATCGGCCGTCAGCACATCGTTGCCGATGAGGTTGACCGGGCGGCGGACCAGCACGAGCTTGCGCGGCTCGATTGCATCGCCCCGTTCGAGATCCTGTGCGGGAACGGCGATCTCGCGCGTCTCCACCACAGAACCGCTGAGCTGCCAGCCTTCCGTTGTCGGATCCCCCGAGAGGACGACGCGCGCCTCGAAGCGGCCGCTGGACGGATCGCGCACCAGCTTGGTGACGCGGATTTCCTCGCGGCGGGCCGCATCGACCGTGCGGGCCGTGAGGTGATCATCGAGCACGACCTCGAGATCGCCGCGGGCGCCGCGCTCGGCCAGGGCCTTGGCGATGATGCCCTGCAGGTCCTGCCGCGAGATGACCCGGCCGGGGCGATGGATGGTGACCGTGGCGAGCGAGCCCGCATCGATGCCGGTGATGCCCATTTCGCGGGCCGCGGCGATGACACGGTCGGCCCGGATGGTGCCCCGCGTGCCCGGCGCCGGCGCCCGGAAGACCGGGACATCGGCGCTCGGCTCGAGGCCTTCGATGAGATGACCCAGGCGGACCTGCTCGCCATCGACGACGGATTCCGCCCGGAGCCGCAGCGTCTCGGCCAGCGCTGTGCCGGAGAGGAGCGCGAGGGCAAGGCCCGCGCCGGAAAGGAGAGTAGCGATCCGCATGGCGAGCCTCCTCAGGCGCGATACATCTGCGCGGTGGACGACAGCATCTGGTCGGCCCCGGTGATGATCTTGGAGTTGAGTTCGTAGGCCCGCTGGGCCTGGATCATGGCGGCGATCTCGGTCACCGCATTGACGTTCGATTCCTCGAGATAGCCCTGCTGGAGGTTGCCGAAGCCCTCGCCGCCGGGCGTGCCCTCGATGGCCGGGCCCGAGCCCGCCGTTTCGAGATAGAGGTTGTCGCCGATCGATTCGAGGCCCGTCTTGTTGATGAAGCGGGCCAGGCTGATCTGGCCGAGCAGCTGCGGCTGGGCATTGCCCGGCAGGAGGGCGGAGACCTGGCCCTGCTGGTTGATGGCCACGCTGGTCGCATCCTGAGGGATGGTGATGCCCGGATCGACCAGATAGCCTTCCTTCGTCACGATCCGGCCCTGGGCGTCGGTCTCGAAACCGCCGTCGCGGGCATAGGCCGTGCGGCCATCGGGCAGCTGGACGCGGAAGAAGCCCTCGCCGCGGATGGCGAGATCATAGGTCCGCTCGGTCTGGGTGATGTTGCCCTGCGACATGATGCGCGGGGTGGCGACGACCCGGGTGCCCGAGCCGACGAACACGCCGGCCGGGGCCTGGGTGTTCTGGTCCGAGGTCGGGGCGCCGGCCCGGCGCTGGTGATCATAGAGCAGATCCTGGAAATGGATCATCTGCCGCTTGAACCCCGTCGTCCGCATGTTGGCGACGTTGTTCGAAATGACCTCGACACTCTTTTCCTGGGCCTTCATGCCGGTGGCGGCCGTGTAAAGCGCGCGCATGGGGTTCTTCCTTCTGACTTCTGGGAGGGCCGCGCGCCGGGGAACGCGCCCGCGATCGCGGCCTCGTGAACAGGGACTCGGGTGACGGAGAGCCGGCCGACGGGGCCGGCCTTACTCAGATGGGCTCGCCAAGGCGCTGGATGGCCGAGCGGCGGATTTCGTCCTGCCGCCCGATCAGGCCTGCGATGCTCTGGTACTGACGCGTGACCTCGATCATCCGGCTGATCTCGACGACCGGACGTACATTCGACCGTTCCAGGAAGCCCGACTGCACGCGGGCCTGCAGGGCAGGCTGCGGCTGGACCTGGGTGGTGAAGAGATTCGACCCCGCATTCTCGAGCACCTGCGGGTTTTCGAAGCGCACGAGGCGCAGCCGGCCCCGGTTGCCGTTGGACGAGGTGACGTTGCCATCCGGCGCGACCGCGAGGTCGCGCTCGTCGGCATTGAACTGGTAGACGCCCTGCTCGCCGAGCACGGGGAACCCGTCGCTGTTCACGAGCTGGCCATTGGCATTGACCATCAGCGCGCCGTTGCGGGTGAAGCGCTCGCCATTCGGCGTCTGCACCACCAGGAAGGCATCGCCGTTGATGGCAATGTCCAGCGGGTTGCCGGTCGGCTCGACGGAGCCGGTGGACATGTCGAGCGGCGTGCCGCGGTCGACGACGAAGGAAACGCGCCGGTCCTCGCCCCGCTTGAACGTTTCCGCGGCGGCTTTCGGCATCTGGAATTCACGGCTGTCAGCCGAGCGGCGCTTGAAGCCGTTCGTCTGCGCATTCGCGACATTGTTCGCGATGACATCCAATTCTCGCCTGAGCGCCATCTGGCGCGACAGGCTGACGAGAAGAACGTTCTCCATGGAACGGACTCCCTTTGCTCCTCGAGTGGTGGCCTGTTCTCCTCGCTCCCCAGCGCAAGAACCTGCCGATGCCCTTAACCATAACAAGGGGCGTGCCAGAGCCGGGTTTTGATAAAAATGTCGGCAAAACAGAGGGATAATTGAAATCAGCTGCCGCCATCCTGTGGAGCGGAATTGCCAGTCGGCAAAAAGGATCGGGCAAAATTTGCCGGGCGGGGCGATTTGGAAAGTAATCGTTAACCATGGTCCGCCAAGGTCAGCACAGACGGCGGAACCGATTCCGGAACCGCACCAGGCAGACCATCACCAGTTAGGGCGAGAACATGGCGACCGACGTGGCGAATGCGGACCAGATCCCGGTTGAAGGCCAGCCGCCGGCCAAGGCGGCGATGCCGAAAAAGAAGAAGCTGATGCTGTTCGGCGCGGCGGCCCTTGCGGCGCTGATCGCGGCGGGGGGCGGGGCCTACATGTTCCTCGGCAAGAATGCCGCGAAGCAGCAGGCCTCGACGGCGAAGAAGATGGTGTTCTTCGACCTGCCGGAAATCACGACCAACCTCGCGATGGTGCCCGGCCAGGAGCGGCCGGTCTATCTGAAGATGAAGGTCGCGCTCGAACTCGAGGACCAGAAGATGGTCGCCGAGATCCAGCCGCTGATGCCGCGCGTGATGGACAATTTCCAGATCTTCCTGCGCGAGCTCAGGCCGTCGGATCTCGAGGGATCGGCCGGGCTCTACCGCCTCAAGGAAGAACTGGTGCGGCGGATCAATGCCGCGATCTATCCGGCCCGGGTCGAAGCCATCCTGTTCAAGGACGTGCTGGTGCAGTGAGCTGACGCGGTTATCGCGGCCTCGACGAGCATAGCGGAGAAAGAGACGTGGCAGACACTCCCGATCAGACCCAGGACGATCTTGCCGACGAATGGGCCAAGGCTCTCGGTGAATCCGGCGATGGCCAGGAAACCGGCCTTGATGCGCGTCCGGCGGATGCGGGGCTGGACCTCGATCTCGGTACCGGGCTCTTCCTCGACCAGGAGGAAGTGGACACGATCTTCGGGTTCGACCCGGAAGATGCCGACCAGTCCAAGCAGAACGGCGTGCGCGCCATCGTCGATTCGACGGTGGTGTCCTACGAGCGCCTGCCGATGCTCGAAATCGTCTTCGACCGCCTCGTGCGGACGCTGACGACCAGCCTGCGCTCCTTCTTCTCGGACAATGTCGAAGTCAGCCTCGACGACGTGACCTCGGTGCGATTCGGCGACTATGTCTCGTCGCTGCCGCTGCCGACCATCCTCTCGGTGTTCAAGGCCGAGCCCTGGGAGAATTACGGGCTGGTGACGATCGATTCCGATCTCATCTACCTCGTCATGGACGTGCTGCTGGGCGGGCGCCGGGGCCTCTCGAATTTCCGCATCGAGGGCCGGCCCTACACCACGGTCGAGGTCAGCCTCGTCAAAAGGCTGCTCGACCTGGTGCTGGGCGAGGCCGAGCAGGCCTTCCAGCCGCTCTCGCCGGTGAAGTTCCTCGCCGAGCGCATCGAGACCAACCCGCGCTTCGCCTCGATCACCCGGCCGGCCAATGCCGCGATCCTGATCGCGCTGGCCATCGACCTCGAAGGGCGCGGCGGCCGCGTGGAGCTGCTGCTCCCCTATGCCACGATCGAGCCGATCCGCGAGCTGCTCCTCCAGAGCTATATGGGGGAAAAGCTCGGCCGCGACCATATCTGGGAAGGGCATCTCGCCAGCGAGATCTGGCAGGCCAAGCTCGATATCGATGCCGTTCTCCACGAAACCCAGATGCCGGTGAAGAAGGTGCTCGACCTCAAGGTCGGCGACACGCTGGTCTTTGACGTGCGCGGTGATCCGCTTGTGACGCTCCGTTGCGGTGACATGCTGGTCACGCAGGGGCGAATCGGGAGAATGGGTGACAATATGGCGATTGAAATCGCCAAGCCTCTCAAACGGTCGAAGACGACCTTCGCAGCTTTCGAACAGGGCGCTTCCGTGCGGCGCGACAGGTGACATATGGCAGGCAATCTCGGGTTGGTCATTGAATTGATGGTTGTCGGCCTGCTGGTCGTCACCATCGGCTATTGCATCATGCTCGACCGGCGGCTGCGGCAGGTCCGGCAGGACGAGGCCGTCATGCGGAAGACGGTGGTGGAGCTTGGCGCCGCGACCGAGCGTGCCGAACGCGCGATCGATGCCCTGCGCGCCACCCTGGGCGATTGCGACCGCACGCTGGCCGAACGGCTCCGCGTGGCCGAGCGTTACACCGCCGATCTGGAGGACCAGATCCGCTCGGGCGACGACATCCTCAACCGGATCAGCCGGATTGTCTCCACGACGGGGGCTCCTGCGGCCGATCCCGCCGCGGGCCAGCGCGGCCTGTCGCGAATCAACCAGACGCTCGCCACCGCGCAGGCGCTTGCCAGCCAGGCCCAGTCGCGCGTGGCTGATCCGACCCAACGGGATAACGTGGCATGACACGGCTCCGCCTGCTTCCTGTCCTTGTTTTCGGCATGGTGTCGCTGCTGTCGCTGAAGCTGCTCCAGCTGGCGCTCAACGCGCCGCCGCAGAGCTCCTTCCCGGCGCGGGAAGTGAATGGCGCCGCGTTCTCCCGGGTCATCACGGCCGCGCGCGAGGGCAACCCGGACGAACAGATCATCACGGGCGCCATCAACAACAAGAAGGACCAGCCCGCCAAGCCGGATGACGACATCCCCGCGCCCGGCGCCAAGGTCACGCCCGAAGAGCAGGCGCGGATCGACAAGGCGCGCGCCGACCTGAAGGCGAAGGCCGAGCCGGAGGGCACCCGCATCGTCGTGCCGCAGAATCCCGGTGCCGTTGCCCAGGCCGGGGGCAGCGCCGAGGAGCGCGCCCTGCTGGAGCGCCTGCGCAACCGGCGCAACGAGATCGAATCGAAGGACCGCGATCTCGAATTGCGGGACAACCTGCTCCGCATGAGCGAGCGCAAGCTGGACGAGCGGATCGGCGAGCTGCGGACGCTCGAGTCCCAGCTGGGCCAGGGCGGCAACAAGGCCGATGTCAAGACCCGCTACAAGCCGCTTGTCGTCATGTACGAGAGCATGAAGCCGAAAGAGGCGGCCCGCGTCTTCGACCGGCTCGATACCCGCATCCTGATGGATCTCGTCGGCCATATGAACCCGCGCAAGGTCTCGGAGATCATGGCGGTGATGGATCCCGCTGCGGCCGAGAAGCTGACGATCGCGCTGGCCCGCCAGGCGGCGCAGGGCGATGCCCAGCTTGCGGAAACGGCGGTGCAGCCCGCCAGCACCGAGCTGGAGCGGTTGCCGGCGCCCAACGCGCCGCGCCGCTGAGCGCAAGCGCCGGAATAATCAACGGGTCGCTCAACAGCGGCTGTCAGGGTTAATCTGCCGTTAGGCATGAACGCCTAGGATGTGACCACGCGTTTCCTTTCGAGTGTGGTCAGTCCCGTGTTGCGTAATCGTTCTGCCGCCGCTTCCCTCCTCACGTCGCTGGCCGCCCGCGTGGGCATGGCGGCCCTCGCCATCGGGCTCGGGGTCGGTGCGGCCCTTGCCGCACGGGGCCTCGTTGTCGGCTCCGAGATGCAGGGCTTCGGGCGGATCGTCTTCTCGCTCGACAAGGAAGTCCCCGCCCGGACCCGGATCGTCAATTCGGTGCTCATCGTCGAGTTCGACGAACCGGTTACGCTCGATCTCGACAAGCTCAACACCCAGTTGCCGAACTACGTCTCGATCGCCCGCGCCGATCCGGACGGCAAGTCGCTGCGCTTCGGCCTGAATGACCGCTACAAGGTCGACATGAAGCCAGCCGGCGAGCGGGTCTATATCGATCTGCTGCCGCCGCGCTGGCAGGGCCTGCCGCCGGCCCTCCCGGCCGAAGTGGTGCAGGATCTCGTCCGCCGCGCCCGGCTCGCCGAGGACCAGCTGCGCAAGATCCAGCGCGAGGCCGAGCGCAAGCTCAACCGCGAGATCGACATCAAGGTCGGTTCGACGCCGCAATTCCGGCGGGCGATCTTCCAGATGCCCTGGACCGCCTCGGTCGACCACACGACCAGGGACGGGAAGATGACCATCGTGTTCGATGGCAATTTCCAGCTCTCGCGCGAGGTCGTGCGCGCCCGGATGGCCGGGCTGATCCAGAATGTCGAGATCGAGGCCGGCGAGGACACCCTGCGGGTGATCCTCCAGCCGGCTGACGGGCTGAAGCTGCGGGCCTTCCGCGAGGATGATTCCCTCACGCTCGATTTCTCGCGTGCCGATGGCCAGCCGATGGATTCCGACGCGCCCCGCGCCGAGGCGCCGGCTGCTCCGGCTGCGCCTGCCGCTCCGGCCGTGGCGGCAGCCCCCGCCACGCCAGCGGCACCGCCAGCCCAGACCGCCGCTCCGGCCGCTCCGTCGGTCCAGACTGCCGCTCCGGCTGTGCCGCCGGCGCGCGCCGCCCAGCCGACCGGCATTCCGGACGCCCGGCAGCAGATGGCGGCCCGGGCCGAGCCGCCCCGGCAGGTCACCACGACCGAGCTGGCCGCCCAGCGACCGATCGAGGCCCGGATCGAGGCCGGCCAGGACAGCCAGGGCTTTGCCCTGCGGCTGGCCGACCTGCGCGATGCCCCGGTCGCGATCATCCAGCGCGGCAAGTCGCTCTTCGTGCTGATCGAGACGGCGGAATCGATCAATAATCCGGTGGTTCCGGCCCGGCAGGCCGGTGCGGTCGAATCCATCGCGCTGAACCGGATGCCGGGCGCCACGATCCTGCGCATCCAGCCGGCGGGCGATGGCCGCTTCTGGCTGATGCGCGAGGGCGAGGATCTCGTCATCCAGCGCGGCGCCTCGATCGGCGCGGGCGAGGCGTATTCGCCGCAGCCGATCGCGCTCCGCCGGGCCTTCGATGCCAACGGCCGGGAATCGCTCGAGGCGCCGGTCGGTCCGGTCGGTGCGCTGCACATGATCGATGATCCCGCCACGGGCCAGCGCCTGGCCGTGGTGCCGGTGCCGCATGCGGCGCAGGCTTCGCTCCGCGGGATGCAATTCGCCGAATTCGAGATCGAACCCACGCTTTCGGGCTTTGCCGTGCTGCCGAAAGACGAGTCCGTCACGTTGCGCCGGCAGCCGGAAACGGTGCTGATCGGGCACGAGATCAAGCTGAACCTGTCGGCCCTGCCGCAGGAAACGGCGGAAGGGCCGCGCGCCGTCCGGCCGCTGATGCTCGATATCGACGGCTGGACCGAGGATTCGCGCGGTTCCATCCGCAAGATCGAGCGCGAGCTGATCCGGGCCGCCGCGGAATCGCCGCGCGTCACCCGAAGCGACGCCCGGGCCAAGCTGGCGCGGTTCTACCTCGCGAACGCGCTCTACCCGGAGGCGCAGGCCGTGCTCGACGTGCTGGCCGCCGATGACAAATCGGCCGCCACCTCGAAGCAGATCGTGTTCCTCCGCGCCTTTGCCGCAACGATGATGAACCGCCTTGCCGAGGCCGGACGCCTTCTGAACGAGCCGGCCATTGCCATGGAGGGCGAGCAGAAGCTCCTGCAGGCCATCGTCGATGCCAAGGCCATGCGCTATCCGCAGGCCAATGCGCATTTCCGGCAGGCCACGCAGGAACTGGACCGCTATCCCGAGCCCCTGCAGGCGCTGTTCCGCCCGATTGCGGTGACGGCCGCGATCGAGGCGAAGGACGTCTCCTTCGCGCGCGAGATGCTGCAGGGCTTCGACAAGGTCGATACGCGGTATCGCGATCCCAACCTGCAGCAATTGCTGGCCGGCCGTCTTGCCGAGATGCAGGGCCGCTTTGGCGAGGCATACCACGCCTATTCGGTGGCGATGACCTCGCGCGACCGGTCGATCGAGGCCGAGGCCCGTTTCGGCCGGGCGGTCTCGGGCCTGGCCGAGGGCAAGGTGGCGCCGGAGGATGCCCGCTCCGAATTCGAGACGCTGAGCACGATCTGGCGCCGGACGGAAGTGGAAGTGAAGTCGCTTGAACTGCTCGGCGAGATGTATGCCAAGGACGGGCGCTGGCGCGAGGCCTTCCTGATGGCGCAGCGTGCGAGCCAGATCATGCCCGAGCATCCGGCGACGCGCCGGCTCGAGGATACGATGGGCCGGCGCTTCGAGAACCTGTTCCTCGACAACGAGGCCGACAAGTTGCCGAAGGTCGAGGCGCTGGCGCTCTACCAGGAATTCCGTTCGCTGATGCCGGTCGGCCGGCGCGGCGACGAGATTGCCCGGCGGCTGGCAGACCGCCTGCACGAGCTTGACCTCGTCAACGAGGCGGCCGAGATCCTGGAGCATCAGGTCAAGAACCGGCTCGAGGGCGTGGCCCGCGCCTCCGTGGCGGCCCGGCTGGCCGTGATGCATCTCCAGAACCGCCAGCCGGCCAAGGCGCTGACCGTCCTGCGCGGGACGCGGCTGGCCTCGCTGCCCGAGGAGCTGCGCCGGCCGCGTGCCCTGCTCGAAGCACGGGCGCTGGGCGACCTGTTCCGCACCGATCTCGCGATCGAGGTGCTGGCCAATGACCGTGGCGAGGATGTCGAGCGCCTGCGCGCCGATATCTTCTGGAAGGGCAAGCGCTGGCGCGAGGCCGGCGAATCCTACGAGCGCGTGCTGGGCGACGCCTGGCAGAATGCCGACCCGCTCAACGAAGGGCAGCGCCTCGATGCGCTCCGGGCGGGCCTCGCCTATGTGCTCGGCGACGAGAAGCTCTCCCTCGACCGGCTGCGCGGGCGCTATCTCGCCAAGATGAGCCAGACGGAGGATGCCGGCGCCTTCCGGCTGATCGCGACCGACAACCTGACGCGGCCGCAGGCCTTCCGCGATGTGGCGCGGGCGGTTGTCAGCGCCGACACGATGGTCGAGTTCATGGCGTCCTACCGCAAGCGCTATCCGGAAACCGCCGGATCCGCGCGCCCGGTCCGCAGTGCGGGCGATGGCCGCCAGTCGGTTCTCGACCGGCGCGAACCGACGGCGCAACCGCTTCCGCCGCCGGGCAACGGCTGACGGCGACAGGCCGGCACAGCCGAGCGGAAAGGTGCCCCGGACGGGGCGCTATCCGATCTGGCCGAAGCTCTGGACAAGGGAGCCGGCAACCAGCCGCCAGCCATCGACCAGCACGAAGAAGATCAGCTTGAACGGCAGCGAGACCATCGCTGGCGGCACCATCATCATGCCCATCGAGATCAGGATCGACGAGACGACAAGGTCGATGATCAGGAAGGGCAGGAACAGCAGGAAGCCGATCTCGAAGGCCCGGCGCAGTTCCGAGATCATGAAGGCCGGAACGAGGCTGCCCAATGGCGTGGCTTCGGGGGTGGCGGGCCGGGGCTGGCGCGAGAGATCGAGGAAGAGCTCGAGATCGGTCTGGCGCACATGCTTCAGCATGAACTGCTTGAAGGGCTGCGAGGCCCGCTCGAAGGCTTCCGCCTCGCGGATCTGGCCGGCGATCAGCGGCTGGATGCCCGCCTCGTAGGAGGCCTGGAAGGTCGGCGCCATGATGAAGGCGGTGAGGAACAGGGCGAGGCCGGTCAGCACCGTGTTCGGCGGGGCAGACTGGGTGCCGATCGCCATGCGGAGCAGCGAGAGGACGATCACGATCCTTGCGAAGGACGTGACCATGATCAGGATCGACGGTGCGAGCGACAGGACCGTCAGCAGCGCGACGAGCTGAAGGGCGCGCTCGCTGACACCGGTTCCGCCGAAATTGATCGAGATGTCCTGCGCGTAGGCGACGCCGCAGGCCGCAAGGAAGAAGCCGGCCGGGATGGCCGCGCAGCGCAGCGCGCGCCGGAGCCGGTTGCCGGACGGGCGGATCGTCATGGCGCCTTGGGCGGGTTGGGCCGGCCCAGCAGCCGCGCCATTTCTTCCTCCAGCATGTCCATGTCGGATTCGGTCGGCTTGGCGGTCGCCGGCGGTGCCCCAGCCGGAGTGGCGGGCGGCGCGGCGGGTTGGGCGGGGGCGGCCGGCGGTGTCTTCGGCGGATCGATCATGCTGGCGAGGAGATCGAGCTCGTCCAGCGAATTGACCGGCGCGGCCTTGCGTGGCTCCGTGGCCGGCGTGGCGACAACCGGTGCAGGCGCGGCCTCGGGCGGTGCAGGCGGCGGCGGCGGAGGAGGCGGCGGTGGCATGACGGACGGTGTCGAGGGCACCGGCGGGATCGGCTTGTTGAAGGGCGGGCGCAACTGGCCGCTGAGCGGCTTCTGCAGCACCTCGTTCAGGCGGCGCGCCATCTCGCTGACCGGCTCCTGACGGGCAGGGCGCTGCGGCGCGGGCGCCGGTGCAACGGCTGCGGGCGGTGCAGCCGGAGCCGGAGGCGGCGGAGCCATCGGCGCTGCCGGCGGCGGAGGAGGAGGCGGTGGAGGCGGCGGAGGCGCAGCCGGGCGGGCCGGCGGTGCGGCAGGGCGCGTCGCCGGGGCCGAGACGAGCGATCGCTCGAATTCGTCATCCATCTGCGCGGCACTGGCCACCGGCGTCGCCATCGGCCGCGCGGGCGGCGGGGCAACCGGGGCCGGGGCCATGCGCGGCGGCGGCATCACAGGAGGGGCCATCACAGGAGGTGTCATGACCGGCGGCGCGGCCGGCTGTGGCGCCATCGGGGCTGCCATGGGCGGCGCGGCGGGAGCCGGCTGGAAGCTGGCGGGGGCCATCGGCATTTCCGGGCGGACCGGGGCTTCCGGAGCCGAGAGGCTGTCGACGATCGAGGCGAGTTCATCGGGACCCGGCCGGGCCCGGCCGGCCCGTTCGCCCCGGACGATATTGCCCTCGACAAGGACATCATTGGGGCCGCCGATGAGCAGCAGGTGCTCGACATTGTCGCGCCGGACAATGACGAGCTTGCGCCCGTCCCGGTCAAGGCTGAAAGCGTCGGTCACGGCGAGGCGCTGCGGCCGGCCGCCGCGCCCGCTCCCGCCCAGGTTGAGGCTGGGCCTCAGGACGCGGACGAGCCAGGCCGCGAGGGCCACCACCACGATCAGCAGCAGGAGCGAGAGGCCAATCCAGAGGATCAGCGACACCGTGCTCTCCCCGAGGCCGAGCTTGTCAATGATGCTTTGCATGCCTTCTCCCGCAACTGGTCGGTCCGGCCTTAGCGCCCTCCTGCCCGCGAGTAAACGCCGCATTGCACCGGAGGGCAGCACGAACCTGCCAAGTCACTCTCATAGAGGGTTTTCCCGTCCAAATGAATGCGCGTGCCGCCCGGTCACCCGGTTATCCGCATCTTCGTTCGCGGTGTCGAGCCGGCATTAACCATAACCGCACCGGCGGACCCCGCCCGAAGGCCGTTTCCGGACGCGGCCGAGCCTCGGGAAGACACGATCTGTCTCCAAATCGGACAGGTGCCATCATTAATTACATTAGCATTAACGCAGAATTAACCATGACCCGGGCAAGATTTGCCGGAATTGGCATCAAGCCGGTCCGAAATTGCCGAGGTGTTCATGATTCAGGATCTCGCGACGTTTGCGGCGCTCAAGGAGCGGATGCGCTTCCTTCAGACCCGCCAGAGGGTGCTGGCGCAGAATGTCGCCAATGCCGACACGCCCGGCTATCGCCCGAAGGATATCCGCCAGCTCGGCGTCGATCCGGCCACGCGGGGCTCCGACGCCGCCCGCCGGCTCGCCGGTCTCGCGGGCTACGCACCGGGCGGGATCGCCGTCACCGATCCACGCCACATCGTGCCCGCCGGCAGCGGCGCGGCCACGGTGGATCGCGGCGCCAGTTTCGAGACGCGCCCCTCCGGAAACGCGGTGGATCTCGAGAACGAGATGCTCAAGGTTTCCCAGAACCAGATCGATTTCCAGACGGCAGCGAACATCTACCAGCGCGGGATCGCCACGCTGAAGATCGCGCTTGGCCGCAGGGCCTGAGGAGGGCTTGGACCATGGATTTCTTCCGCTCGCTCGCCGTCGCCGCTGCCGGGCTCCGCGCCCAGGCCGGGCGCATGCGCGTCATTTCCGAGAATATCGCCAATGCCGATACGACCGCGACGCGGCCGGGGGGTGACCCCTACCGCCGGAAGGTCGCAACCTTCGAGAAGACGCTCGATGCCGAAATGGGTGTCGAAACCGTCCAGCTGGGGCGCATCAGACGAGATCGTGCCGCCTTCAAGTCCCAATACGAACCTGGCCATCCGATGGCCGATGCGCGCGGCTATGTCCAGAAGCCGAATGTCGACACCATGATCGAGACTCTCGACATGCGCGAAGCGCAGCGGTCCTACGAGGCCAATCTGAACGTCATTTCGACCACGCGGCGGATGTTGGCCAGGACGCTCGACATCCTCCGCGCGTAATCCCCTCGAATCGTTTATGGAGAATGCCATGAAGACGACCCTCAACCCGAGCCTTGCGGCCAGTGCCTATGCCCTGACGCAGAAGATGGGCTCGAATCCGGCCGCGGCGCTGACGCGTCCGGGCGAAGCCGGCAACAGCTTCGCCGACGTGCTCGAAGCCACGGTGGGCCGTGCCCGGGAATCCGGCAAGCGCGCCGATGCGATGGCGATGACGACGGCGGCCGGTCGCCCGACCGATCTCGTCGAGGTGGTCACGGCCGTCGCCGAGAGCGAAGCCGCGCTCGAATCGCTCGTCGCGGTCCGGGACCGGGTCGTCGCGGCCTATGAAGAAATCATGCGGATGCCGATCTGATGAACCCAGCCGACCTGATCGAGATTTCCCGCGACGGCATCATGACCTTCTTCAAGGTCGGGATGCCCGTCATGGTGATCGGGTTGCTGGTCGGCGTCATCATCTCGCTCTTCCAGGCGCTGACCCAGATCCAGGAGCAGACCCTCGTCTATGTGCCGAAGGTCGTAGCCATTTTCGGCTCCCTTCTGCTGCTCCTGCCGTTCATGGCCGATGGCATGGCATCCTACATGGCGCGGATCGCCTCGCGGATTTCCGGCGTCGGCTAGCCCCGGCGGGCGGCCTTGCTGTGGCGCTCCGCCACGCCCTGCAGGCGTGGCGTTCGCAATTTCGGGCGAATCACATGACAATCGGGCATGACCCTCAGCGTCCTTCCCGAATTCGCGATCGCGTTTGCCCTGGTCTTCGCGCGGATCGGCACGATGATGATGCTGCTGCCCGGATTCGGCGAGCGGACGACGCCGCAGCGCGTGCGGCTGACCCTGGCGGTGCTGGTCGTGCTCGTCACGCTGCCGGTTGTCCGGGCCGGTCTGCCGACCTCGCTTGCCAACCTGCCGGGGCTGGTCCAGCTGCTGATCGGGGAGCTGATGATCGGCTTCACCTTCGGGCTCGCCGGGCGGTTCCTGATGTCCAGCCTGTCGACCGCCGGGGTGATCATCGCGCAGCAGCTCGGGCTGTCCTTCACGATGATCTTCGACCCCGCCAATGCCGATCAGGGGCAATCCGCCATCCTCGGCACGTTCCTCTCGCTGCTGGGTGTCTGCCTCATTCTCGGGCTCAACCTGCATCATGTGGCCCTGTTCGGCGTGGTCGACAGCTACCAGAGTTTCCGGCCGGGCGAGGTACCCGCCAGCGGCGATGCGGCCCAGCTTGTCCTGTCTGTCGCGACCTCGGCCTTCGCCACCGCCATCCAGATCTCGGCGCCGTTCCTCGTTTTCGGGCTGGTCTTCAATGTCGGGCTCGGCGTGCTCTCGCGCATGATGCCGCAGCTGCAGGTGTTCTTCCTCGCCATGCCGGCCTCGATCCTGCTCGGCACGCTGATCCTCGCGCTGGTGCTCGGCCTGATGATGGAGGGGTTCCTCGAGCATATCATGCGGGTCTACCGCGAGATGTTCCCGGGAGGCCGCTGAATCATGTCCGGTGAGGACAAGGACCAGGAAGACAAGACAGAAGAACCGACCGATCGCCGGATCGAGCAGGCGATCGAGCGCGGCGACGTGCCGAAGAGCATGGAGGTCGCCACCTTCTTCGCCCTCGCGGCGGGCACGCTCGCGATCATGATCACCGGTGCGGTGGGGCTGGGGGACTTTGTCGGATCGCTGCGCGGCATGGTCGGCAATGCCCACCAGATCTCGATCAGCCCGGGCGGGATGATGAACCTTGCGGAATATTCCGCGGTGAAGATCCTCGCGGTGGTCGCCCTGCCGTTTGCCTTCGCGCTGGCCGCCGGCATCGCGCAGGGGCTGCTGCTGCACCGCCCGCTCTGGACCTTCGAGCCGATGATGCCGAAGCTGAACCGGATCTCGCCCCTTGCCGGGTTCAAGCGGATCTTCGGGCGCGAGGCCTTTGTCCAGTTCATCAAGAGCCTGCTGAAATTCACGATCGTCGGCGCGGTGATGTACCTCGTGCTGATGCCGGAACGCGGGAAGCTCGATGCGCTCGTCCGGCTCGATCCGATCAAGATGATCGATGCGAGCTGGGTCCTGACACTCAAGCTTCTGGGCGCGGTGCTCGCGGTCTATGCCTTTGTCGCGGCCCTCGACGTGCTGTACCAGCGCTTCTCCTGGCGGCAGAAGCTCAAGATGACCCGCGAGGAGATGAAGCAGGAATTCAAGGAGACCGAAGGCAGCCCCGAGGTGAAAGCCCGGATCCGCAAGGTCCGGATGGAGATCCTGAAGCGGCGGATGATGGCGAATGTGCCCAAGGCCTCGGTGATCCTCACCAACCCGACCCATTATGCGGTGGCCCTGCGCTACGAGGCCGGCATGAACGCGCCGGTCTGCCTCGCCAAGGGGGTCGATTCGCTGGCTCTCCGCATCCGCGAGATCGGCGGCGAGCACGATATCCCCATCATCGAGAACCCGCCGCTTGCGCGCGCCTTGCATGCGACAGTCGAAATCGACGAGGAAATCCCCGAAGAACACTATAAAGCTGTTGCGGAAGTCATCGGATACGTGATGCGCTTGAGGCGGCAGCGTTTGTGAGCCAGAACGGGGCGTTGGGCGGGACTGGTCCCTGCCGGGGTGGGAAAGCATGCTGAAGGAGACGCCTGTCGGCGCGCCGATCGACCGTAGCCAGCGTCACGGCTCGCCGACGCTGCTGCTGCTGATCACGCTGGTGATCGTCGGCGCCGTGGTCGGCATGGTCTATCTGGACGAGCGCCAGCATGCGCTGTTCATGACGCTGTTCCTCGCCTTCTTCGCCGCGATCGGCGTGCTGGTGTCCTTCCTCTACGCGATCGGCATCCTGCAATTTGCCGGGCGCGCGGCCCGGAACGACGTGACCAAGGCGCTGATCGACACGGCCTCCGAAGGCACGCTCGTGGTCGATCGTGAAGGCCGGGTCCTCTATGCCAATGCGGCCTACCAGGCCCTGTGCGGCGGCATTCCCGGCCGCGTCGCCAGCGTGCGCCCGGTCGAGCGGCTCTTCGCCGGCTCGCCCGAAGTGAGCGAGGCGACCTACCGGCTGGCGCAGGCCGCGCGCGAGGGGCGGAATGCGACGGAAGTCATCCGGCTTGTGCCGGCGCTTGCAGGCGGGGCGCCCTCCGCCTGGTACCGGGTGCGGGTGCGGCCCCTCGAGCGTGGCGGCGAGACGGTGCAGCACTGGACGGTCAGCGATGTCACCCGCGAGCGGGAGCGCAACGAGAACGAGTTCCAGGAGTTGCAGCAGGCGATCTCCTATCTCGACAATGCGCCCGCCGGGTTCTTCTGCGCCCATCCGGACGGGAAGCTGGTCTATCTCAATGCCACGCTGGCGGACTGGCTCGATCTCGACATTGCGGAGATCGCAGACCAGAAGCTCGAACTCAAGGATATCGTCTCGGGCGGCGGCGCGGCGCTCATCGCCTCGGTGCAGGGCATGCCGGGCGGGCTCAAGACCGAGACGATCGATCTCGACCTCAAGCGCCGGAACGGGCAGACCCTGCCCGTGCGGCTGATCCACCGCGTCGCCTTCGCGGCCGACGGCACGGCCGGGATCTCGCGCACCCTGGTGCTCAACCGCAGCCAGGGGCAGGGGACCGAGGCGTCCGAGGGCCTGCGCGCAGCGGAGGTCCGGTTCGCGCGGTTCTTCAACAATTCGCCTCTTGCCATCGCCACGCTGGATCGCGATGGCAGCATCCGTTCCACCAATGCCCGGTTCGCCAGCCTGCTGCCGCCGGCCCAGGCGGGCGAGCGGCGGACCCTGCTTTCCATGGTCGCCGGCGGGGACAGGGCCCGCGTCGAGGCGGCTTTCGCCGAGGCCGTGGCCGGGCGGGGGGAGATCGACCCCGTCGATGCCGCGATCGAGGGCGAGGGCAGCCGCTCGGCCCGGTTCTTCTTCGTTCCGGCCGAGGCACGCGGGCAGGATCCGGAAGTGGCGCTCGTCTATCTCATCGAGACCACCGAGGAGAAGAAGCTGCAGGAGCAGTTCTTCCAGTCGATGAAGATGAATGCGATCGGCCAGCTTGCCGGCGGTGTCGCGCATGATTTCAACAATCACCTCCAGGCGATTGTCGGCTTCGCGGATCTGCTCATCGGCAATTACCGCGCCTCCGATCCGCGCTATCAGGACGTGATGCAGATCAAGAATTCCGCCAACCGGGCCAAGAGCCTGGTGCGGCAGCTGCTGGCCTTCTCGCGCCAGCAGACGCTGCTGCCGGAATCGATCGATCTCGGCGAGCGGCTGAGCGACCTGACCAACCTGCTCAAGCGGTCGATCGGGCCGAATGTCGAGCTGGAAGTCCGGCATGGCCGTGATCTCTGGGGCATCCATGCCGATCCGGCCTCGTTCGACAACATGATCATCAACCTCGCGGTCAATGCCCGCGATGCCATGCCCGAAGGCGGCAAGCTGCTGATCCGCACGGCGAATATCACGGCCGGCGAGGTCGAGGCCTTCGCGGTCGAGGGGATGCCCGAGGCCGATTACGTGCTGGTCGAGGTTTCCGATACCGGCACCGGCATGAGCGAGGAGGTGCGCAAGAAGATCTTCGAGCCCTTCTTCACCACCAAGGAAGTCGGGCGCGGCACGGGGCTCGGCCTGTCCTCGGTCTATGGGTTCGTCACGCAATCCAATGGTTTCATTGCCTGTGACAGCACGGTCGGCGAGGGCACAACCTTCCGGATCTTCCTGCCCCGGCATGACATCGTGCAGGTGCCGGTTGCCGTGCCCGTGCGGCCGGCCGAGACGATCACCGTGCCAGCGGAGGCGGCACCGCAATCGGCTGGCGAGGCGCGACCGGTCGCGGCTCCGATCGCCGACATGACGGGCAAGGGCACGATCCTGCTTGTCGAGGACGAGGATGCCGTGCGCGGCTTCGGGGCGCGGGCCCTGCGGTCGCGCGGCTACACCGTCATCGAGGCGCAGAGCGGGGTCGATGCGCTCGAACAGGTGGGCGATGCGATCGAGAGCATCGATCTCGTCGTGTCGGACGTCGTCATGCCGGAAATGGACGGCCCGACGCTCCTGCGCGAATTGCGCGCCCGCAAGCCCGATCTCAAGGTGATCTTCGTGTCCGGCTATGCCGAGGAAGCCTTCCGCAAGAACCTGCCGGAAGGCCAGCAATTCGATTTCCTGCCCAAGCCGTTCGGCCTCAAGCAGCTGATCGAGACCGTGAAGGGCGTGATGGGCCCGGCGCCGGGTTCATGAGCCTTGGTCTGCGGAAGGCGTCCCGCCTTCCGGCGCGGCCTCCTCCTCGGTGATCATCCCGCCATCGTAGAAGGCCGCGAGCCGGCCGACCGCGGCCCGGGCGTGATCATCGAAGGCGGCGAGTGCATCGGCGGGCGGGGCGGGCAGGTCCGGGGTTCGCAGGTCTCCTCGCAGCAGCCGGGCAAGGTCACCGGGGGCCTCGAGCCCCTCCGGGCCGGCGGACGCTTCAAGCAGGGCGAGGATCTCCTCCGGGCTCCTGCTGCCGAGGCCGGCGAGGAAGCCTTTCAGCAGGCGTCGCAGCAGGGCACGGTCCGGGTGGTCCGCCCGGTCGAGCGCCGGCCCGAGTTCGTAGTAGTGGCGCACGCAGTCCCAGGGGGCGGGCTTGTCCGGGAACCGCGCCAGCAGCGCGTTCTCCTCCCCGGCGACATAGAACCGGTTGATCCCGTCCGCGAGGGCGAGCGTGTAGCCCGCGGCCTGGACGATCGGCTCCCAGCCCTCCCAGGCGGGGGCGCCGCTGCCAGGCTGGATCGCCTCGATGCAGAGCACTGCCGGCCGGTGGCGGGTCCAGTCCATGCCGCGCAACACCTCGGCTTCCGCGCCCTCCACATCGATCTTGAGGAAGGCAATCGGGCCGATTCCGTGCGAATCAATCAGGCCGGAGAGACGGCGGATCGGCCGCATCTCGGTGCGGAATCCGGCGCCAAACGCCGCGGCGCCTTCGGCATTGGCCTTCACGATTGTGGAAAACCCGTGCAGCCGATCGACGCGGTGGAACGGAACATCTCCATCTTCGGCCCCGACCAGCACATCCAGCACGATATCCCGCGGCCGGATATGGCGATACAGGCCCGCGAGGTCTCCCTGCGGCTCGATCACGAGGCCGCGCCAGCCCTTGAGGTAGAAGTGATAGCTGACATTGTCGGCGACCGGATGGCCGCCCCCGACATCGATATAGGCTGCGCCCTGCCGGTCACCCAGCACGCGATCCAGATGATAATCCTCGAGAAATTGCGCATAGGAGAGATGCATCGGGCGGGCCCTGGCGGAAGACAGGCCTGCAGCTTAGGGCGGGAGCCTGCGCCGGCGCAAGGCGCGTTAAGAACAAAAAAAGAACTTCTTGACTAGAACAAAACAGGAATTAGCCTGTTGTTGTGCCTGCTTCGCCGATCCCCTAAGGAGGATGAATTCGATGTCGCAATCCCAGCTTCGCCTCGTAGAAGGTTCCTCCATGGACAAGACCAAGGCTCTCGACGCCGCCCTTTCCCAGATCGAGCGTGCATTCGGCAAGGGGTCGATCATGCGGCTCGGCCAGAAGACCTCGATGGAGATCGAGGCGATCCCCACGGGCTCGCTCTCGCTGGATATCGCGCTCGGGGTCGGCGGCCTGCCCAAGGGCCGGATCATCGAGATCTACGGGCCGGAATCCTCGGGCAAGACCACGCTGGCGCTGCATGTCGTGGCCGAGGCACAGAAGCGGGGCGGGGTCTCGGCTTTCGTCGATGCCGAGCATGCTCTCGATCCCGTCTATGCGCGGAAGCTCGGTGTCAATCTCGACAACCTGCTGATTTCGCAGCCCGATACCGGCGAGCAGGCGCTCGAGATTGCCGATACGCTCGTCCGTTCCGGTGCGGTCGACGTTCTTGTCATCGATTCGGTGGCTGCGCTCACGCCGAAGGCGGAAATCGAGGGCGAGATGGGCGAGATGCAGCCCGGCCTGCAGGCGCGGCTGATGAGCCAGGCACTGCGCAAGCTGACCGGCTCGATCTCGCGCTCGAATTGCATGGTCATCTTCATCAACCAGATCCGCATGAAGATCGGCGTCATGTATGGCAGCCCGGAAACGACGACCGGCGGCAATGCGCTGAAATTCTACGCCTCGGTCCGGCTGGACATCCGGCGCATCGCCTCGATCAAGGAGCGCGAGGATGTCGTCGGCAACACCACCCGCGTGAAGGTGGTCAAGAACAAGGTTGCCCCGCCCTTCAAGCAGGTCGAGTTCGACATCATGTATGGGGAAGGGATTTCCCGCACCGGAGAGCTTGTCGATCTCGGCGTCAAGGCCGGCATTGTCGAGAAGTCGGGCGCCTGGTTCTCCTATGACAGCCAGCGGCTCGGCCAGGGGCGCGAGAATGCCAAGACCTTCCTCAAGCAGAACCCGGAAGTGGCCGACCGCATCGAGCAGTCGATCCGCCAGAATGCCGGCCTGATCGCGGATTCGATTCTCGCAGGCTCGCCCGAACCCGGCGACGAGTGAGCGGCACGACGCTCCGGCGCTGCCGCTTTTCCGGAAGTGCCTCCGGGCCATGTGGACAGGGGCCGTTCGCCTGACTAGAACCAACCTGAACAATCAGGGTCCGGCATAACGTCCCGGGCGAGAACAGGCAGGGTTTGGTCCATGAGTAGCGTCAACGATATCCGTTCGACCTTTCTGGGGTATTTCGGCAAGAACGGGCACGAGGTCGTGGATTCCTCGCCGCTCGTTCCGCGCAATGACCCGACGCTGATGTTCACCAATGCCGGCATGGTGCAGTTCAAGAACCTGTTCACCGGGCTCGAGACGCGCAGCTATTCCCGGGCCGCCACGTCGCAGAAATGCGTGCGCGCCGGCGGCAAGCACAATGATCTCGACAATGTCGGTTACACCGCCCGCCACCATACCTTCTTCGAGATGCTGGGGAATTTCTCCTTCGGCGATTATTTCAAGGACGATGCGATCCATTTCGCCTGGACGCTGGTGACCAAGGAATTCGGCCTCTCGAAAGACAAGCTCAGCGTCACGGTCTATCACGAGGATGACGAGGCCTTCGGCCTCTGGAAGAAGATTGCCGGCCTGCCGGACGAGCGGATCATCCGCATCGCGACCTCGGACAATTTCTGGGCGATGGGCGATACCGGCCCCTGCGGCCCCTGTTCCGAGATCTTCTATGATCACGGCCCGCATATTCCCGGCGGTCCGCCCGGCTCGCCGGAACAGGACGGGGACCGGTTCATCGAGATCTGGAATCTCGTCTTCATGCAGTTCGAGCAATTGCCGGGCGGCGAACGGATCCGCCTGCCCAAGCCGTCGATCGATACCGGCATGGGGCTGGAGCGGATCGCGGCGGTCCTGCAGGGCACGCATGACAATTACCGCACCGACCTGATGCGCAGCCTTGTCCGTGCGGTGGCGGATCTGGTCTCGGTCGATCCGGACGGGCCACAGGGCGCGAGCCATCGCGTGATCGCCGACCATCTCCGCGCGTCCAGCTTCCTCGTGGCGGATGGCGTGCTGCCGTCGAACGAGGGCCGGGGCTACGTGCTCCGCCGGATCATGCGGCGCGGCATGCGGCATGCGCAATTGCTGGGCGCGAAGGACCCGCTGATGTACCGCCTTGTTCCCGCGCTGGTGCGCGAGATGGGGCAGGCCTATCCGGAGCTCGTCCGTGCCGAGGGCCTGATCACCGAGACGCTGAAGCTCGAGGAAACACGGTTCCGCAAGACGCTCGAGCGCGGGCTTGGCCTGCTGGAGAGCGAGACCGCGTCGCTGGGTTCGGGGCAGAAGCTGTCGGGCGAAACCGCGTTCCGGCTTTACGACACGTTCGGCTTCCCGCTCGACCTGACGCAGGATGCGCTCCGGGCCCGGGGGATCGGGGTCGATCTCGACGGGTTCAATGCCGCCATGGCGCGGCAGAAGGCCGAGGCCCGCGCGGCCTGGGCCGGCTCGGGCGATGCCGCGAGCGAAGCGATCTGGTTTGCGGTGCGCGAGGCGGCCGGCGCGACCGAGTTCCTCGGCTACGAGACGGAACAGGCCGAAGGGGCGGTGACCGCGCTCGTGCAGGGCGGCCGGCAGGTGGACAGCCTGACCGGCGAGGGCGCGATCATTCTCAACCAGACGCCGTTCTACGGCGAATCCGGCGGGCAGGTCGGCGACGAGGGCGTGATTGCCGGCGAGGGCTTCCGCTTCCGCGTGACGGATACGGTCAAGCGCGCCGGGGATGTCTTCGTGCATCAGGGCGTCGTGGAGGAAGGCGTGGTCAAGGTGGGCGCCGCGGCGGTGCTGACCGTCGATACCGGTCGCCGGGGAGCGATCCGTGCCAACCATTCCGCCACGCATCTTCTCCATGAGGCGCTGCGGCAGGTTCTCGGTGACCATGTGGCGCAGAAGGGCTCGCTGGTCGAGCCGGACCGGCTGCGCTTCGACATCTCGCATCCCAAGCCGATCCTTGGTGATGAACTGATGCAGGTCGAGGACCGCGCGAACCAGATCATCCTGCAGAACAGCCCGGTCGTGACGCGGCTGATGGCAGTGGACGAGGCGATCAATTCCGGCGCGCGGGCGCTGTTCGGCGAGAAATACGGCGACGAGGTCCGCGTCGTGTCGATGGGGCATGAGGCCGATGGCCGGGCCTATTCGATCGAGCTCTGCGGTGGCACCCATGTCGGCCGTACCGGCGATATCGGGCTCGTGTCGATTGTCGGCGAGGGGGCGGTTTCGGCTGGCGTGCGGCGCATCGAGGCGTTGACCGGCATGGCTGCGCGGCGGCATCTCAATGCCGAGCGCGAGCGGCTGCGGGACATTGCCGCCAGCCTCAAGGTCGGCGTGGACGAGGCGCCCGGCCGGGTGGTCCAGATTGCCGAGGAACGCCGCAAGCTCGAACGCGATCTCGCCGAGACGCGGCGCAAGCTGGCCATGGGCGGTGGCGAGGCAGCCGACGCGCCGCAGCGCATCGGCGCGATTGCCTATCTGGGCAAGCAGGTCGAGGGCGTCGAGGTCAAGGACCTCAAGGGCCTTGCCGACCAGCACAAGGCAAAGATCGGTTCGGGCGTGATCGCTCTCGGCGTTGTGGGCGAGGACCAGCGCGCCGGCATCGTCGTGGCGGTGACCGAGGATCTCGCCGGCAGGATCAATGCGGTCGATCTCGTCCGCACGGCTTCGGAAGTGCTGGGTGGCAAGGGCGGCGGTGGCCGGCCGGACATGGCGCAGGCGGGCGGCCCGGAGGGCGGCAAGCTGCCGGAAGCCCTGCAGGCCATTGCCAGCCGCCTCGCCGCCGTCGGCTGAGGCCCATCTGTCGCGGCGGAGACCGCCACCGGGTGACCGGGATCCGGAGCCGTCCCTGCGCTCCGATGCGCCGGTGCTCCGGCGGCGACGGGGCTGCCGTCAATCGGTCCGCCGGGCATGGACCGGACGCAGGCTCTGCGTGCCGGCCGGCAGCCGGGCTTCCACCCAGTGCTGGATCGCGACGCGGCGCCGGGCATAGGCGATGCCGAGCCCGACCATGACCAGCCCCATCGCCGAAAGCGCGAAGGGGAAGAGCAGCGAGTCCTTGAAAACGCCATAGGCGAGATGGCCGAGATAGATCATCACCCCGATCACGCCGAAGACCGAATAGACGCGTCGACCGAGGAAGACCGCCAGGCCGATCAGCCCGATATTGATCAGGCAATAGACGAACTTGCCCCATTCACTGCCCGAGGACTGGAAGGTCAGGCCGCCCCAGAGCGTGACGGCGGCGACGAGATGAAGCCAGAAGCCGTAATCCGACCGCCGGGGCTTCAGTTCGCTCGCCCAGGTCGCCACCATCAGCACCAGTCCGAAGGCCAGCGAGACCTGCCGGCGCAGCGTGTAGTCGAAGCTCTGCTCCTTCGCGAGCCAGGCCGCGAGATCCATTGACAGGAACCAGAGGCAGATGGCCGCCGGGAAGGCGATGAAGGTGAAGGGATAACGCCTGAGGGCGAGCAGGCTGACGACGAGGGTCGCCAGCTCCATCGGGAGCCAGCCAGCCTTCACGTAGTGGAAGAAGGAACGGTATTGCCCCGGCGCGGATGTGCCGGGCCAGATATCGGCGGCGCTCTGCACGCCAAAGACGATCAGCGGTACCATCGACAGGGCGGCGGCGATCAGCAGGCCGCCGGGCGTGCGCGTCTCCTCGCGCTGCCAGAGGCGATGGCCGCCGGCCCAGAGGCCGAGCCCGTAGAGGAGGCCGGTAACCGCAAGCCCCGAGCCGCCCATGGCCGAGAAGGCGAGGGTGGAGAACAGGCCCATGGCGCTCATGATGATGAGCGCGCCGGCATACCAGAGTACATGGGTCAGGTCGAAGCGCGTGCGCGCGGCAGGCGCGGCCACGGCCAGGGGGGCGGGTGCGCGGCCGGCAAGGAAGCCCTTCAGGCGTTCGGCGGCAGCGGGCTCGAGGAGGCCGGCCGCGACAGCGGCGTCGAGATCGCGGGGGGAGAATCGGGCATCAGGGTTCATTCCGGCATTCTCTACAGCCCGAATCACGCCAACAAGTGCGCTGGCGCACCTCGCTGTGAATCATCCCTCCGGAAAGGGCGCGAAAGCGCGGTAGAGATTGCGGACGCGTTCGGGGATCGCGGTGGCGCGATGGCTGCGCTGGTCGGTATAGACCTGCACCACCTCGCCCGTGGTGAGCAGGCTTTCCCCGCCGAGCGGGAAGATGCCGAGCGCGTAGGTCAGGCTCGACCGGCCCATCCGCGCCACGCGGACGCCGACCTCGAATTCCTGATCGTAGCGCAGCGGCGCGCGATATTCGACCAGCGCCCGCACGACATGCCAATCCTCCTGAAGCTCGCGCGCCTCGCGCGTCTGGTCATAGCCGATGGCGCGGTAGAATTCGAAAATCGCCGTGTCGAACCAGGTGAGATAATGGGCGTTGTAGGCCACCTGCTGGCCGTCGATTTCGGAATAACGGACGCGGAAGGCGAAGAAGAAGGGGAAGTCGGCGCGGGCGGGCAGGGACGTCACGGGCAGGATCCGGCGGGCAGGAGGGCGATTCCGCTACTCTAGGGGCACCGGCCGGGCCTGCAAGCAGCGGCATGGCGGGAGCCTTCCTCGTGGACGGCCCCTCACCCTGCCCCGGGCTTCGCCTTCGTCTTCCCACTCCCCGCCTGGGAGAGGTCGCGAGCGCCAGCGAGCGGGGGAGGGGGCAGTGAAAGCGAGCGGGCGAAGGCGCATCCACCCAGCAAAAAGGGGCCGCAAGGCCCCTTTTCATCCGTCGGCCAGGCGGGATCAGGCGCCCATGGCTTTCTTGAGGTTCTCGTCGACCTTGTCGAGGTAGCCGGTGGTCGAGAGCCATTTCTGGTCGGCACCGACGAGGAGCGCGAGATCCTTCGTCATGTGACCGGCCTCGACCGTGTCGATGCAGACCTTTTCCAGCGTCTTCGAGAATTTGGCGAGGTCCTCGTTGCCATCCAGCTTGGCACGATGCGCAAGGCCGCGCGTCCAGGCGAAGATCGAGGCGATCGAGTTGGTCGAGGTTTCCTTGCCCTTCTGGTGCTCGCGGTAATGGCGCGTCACGGTGCCGTGGGCGGCTTCCGCTTCGACGACCTTGCCATCCGGCGTCATCAGCACCGAGGTCATCAGGCCGAGCGAGCCGAAGCCCTGCGCCACCACGTCCGACTGCACGTCGCCATCGTAGTTCTTGCAGGCCCAGACATAGCCGCCGGACCATTTCAGTGCCGAGGCGACCATGTCGTCGATCAGGCGGTGTTCGTAGATCAGGCCCTTTTCCTTGAACTGGGCGGCGTATTCGGCATCGAACACTTCCTGGAAGATATCCTTGAAGCGGCCGTCATAGACCTTGAGAATGGTGTTCTTGGTCGAGAGATAGACCGGATAGTTGCGCAGCAGCCCGTAAGAGAACGAGGCGCGGGCGAAATCCCGGATCGATTCGTCGAGATTGTACATCGAGAGCGAGACGCCGGCGCCCGGAGCCTTGAAGACTTCCTTCTCGATGACCTGGCCATCCTCGCCGACGAACTTGATCGACAAGGTGCCCTTGCCGGGGAACTTGAAATCGGTGGCGCGATACTGGTCGCCATAGGCGTGGCGGCCGACGACGATCGGCTGCGTCCAGCCCGGAACGAGGCGCGGCACGTTCTTGCAGATGATCGGCTCGCGGAAGATCGTGCCGCCGAGGATGTTGCGGATCGTACCGTTCGGCGATTTCCACATTTCCTTGAGGTTGAATTCCTTCACGCGGGCCTCGTCCGGCGTGATCGTCGCGCATTTCACGGCGACGCCGTATTTCTTGGTCGCTTCCGCGGAATCGATCGTGACCTGGTCATTCGTCGCGTCGCGGTTCTCGACCGAGAGATCGAAGTATTTCAGGTCGATATCAAGGTAGGGATGGATCAGCTTCTCCTTGATGAAGTGCCAGATGATCCGAGTCATCTCATCGCCGTCCATTTCGACGACCGGGTTGGCTACCTTGATTTTCTTCATCGTGAGCAGACCTTCAGAGCAGGGACAAACGGGGGAGTCGCATTCGTCTTTTTCTATCTGTATCGCTCCGGCCGGAGCGGACGATGCACCGGAGCGGGCTATAGCACCGCTTTCCCGCGAGGCAAAGATTGACGAAGGGCGGAGAGAGGGGCATCTCCCGGGTCCACCACGCTTTTTGCAGGATCGCCGGTTTGACCGACCCCGCCCGCCCCGTCATCATCCTCGTCCGGCCCCAGCTTGCCGAGAATATCGGCATGTGCGCGCGGGCCATGGCGAATTTCAGCCTGACGGAGATGCGACTCGTCGCCCCCCGGGATGGCTGGCCGCAGAAGACGCGCATGAAGAAGGGCGCCGTCTCGGCGGCCGCGGGCGCGACCGCCATTCTCGATCAGGCCCGGCTGTTCCCGGACCTGCCGAGCGCGATTGCCGATCTGCACCATGTCTATGCCACGACCGCGCGGGAACGCGGGCAGGCCAAGCCGGTGCTCGGGCCCCATCAGGCGATGGCGGAAGCGAAGGGCCGGATCGGGCAGGGGCAGCGGGTGGGCATCCTGTTCGGGCCGGAGCGGACCGGCCTCGAGAACGAGGATGTGGCCCTCGCCAGCACGATCATCACCTTTCCGGTCAACCGCGATTTCGCCTCGCTCAATCTCGCGCAGGCGGTGCTCCTGACGGGCTACGAATGGTTCCGCCATGCCGAGGGCGATGCCGCGCCGTTTGCCATGCCGGAAATGAGCCCGCCGGCGACGCGCGAGACGCTGCTGTCCTTCTTTGATTTCCTCGAAGGCCATCTCGAACGGGCGCGCTATTTCTTCCCGGAGAGCAAGCGCCCGCAGATGGTGCGGAACATGCGCAACCTCATCCACCGGTTGCAGCCGAGCGAGCAGGATATCCGCACCCTGCGCGGAGCGGTGGACTGGCTGGTCAAGCGTGGCAAGCCGGCCCCGCGGCGGGGGCAGCCTCCCGGGGACACGAACACGGAAATGTGAGCGGGATTTCCGGCAGCGCCGGTCCAGCGACCTCTTCTGGCCGTATTCCCGAGGGCCTATGGCTGTCTTCAGGAGCCTGCCATGATCTCGCGCCGCCATTTCACCGCCGGAACCCTCGTTGCTGCCGGAAGTCTTGCCGCCGGGGGCCTTGCCCTGCCGGCGCTCCGTACCTCTGCCGCCCGGGCGCAGGTGCGGGCCGATCTCGACCTCGCGATCATCGGGGCAGGCGCGGCCGGGCTCGTGGCGGCGCACCGGGCGCGGGAGAAGAAGCTCACCGCGAAGATCTTCGAGGCGCAGGGCCGGATTGGTGGTCGCGTGCATACCGACGAGAGCCTCGGTGCCGGGTTCGAGGCCGGGGCCTTCTATATCCATTTCGCCGAACGCAACCCCTGGCGCGAGATCGCCGAGCGGCAGAAATTCGAGCTGGTCGACGACAATACGCTCTGGGGCGGGTTCAACGTGTTCCGCCACGGCAAGCCCCTGCCGGCGGAAGAGCGCAGCCGGCGGCGCGGCGCCTTCGGGCGGCTGTCGATGGAGCTGGAGCGCGAGGGGCGCGATGCCGATCTCTCCTTCGCCGAGGCGGCGCGCCGGCATGCGCCGGAACTGCTCGAGGCCGCGCAGGGGCTGACCCTGCTCTCCCTCGGCGAGGATCCGGAGCATGTCTCGATCCGCGATTACCAGGCGCTCGATTCCGGCGACGACCTCGTCCTGCCCGGCGGCTATGGCCATCTGCTCGAGGCGCATGCCAAGGGGCTCGACATCGCGCTGGACAGTCCTGTCTCGGCGATCGACCTGTCCGGCCCGGCTGTGCGGCTCACCGTGCCCGGCGGGGTGGTGACGGCGCGGGCCGTGCTGCTCACCGCCTCGATCGGGGTGCTGCAGGCCGGCGGCATCCGCATCACGCCGGACTGGCCGCCCGAGATGCAGCGCGCGCTGTCCGGCCTCCGGATGGGCGCGATGACCAAGGTCGCGCTCCGGATGGATGGCGACCGGCTCGGCCTCAGCCCCTGGACGCAGTATTTCGACCAGGGTGATGGCGACGAGCTGGTCAATTTCGAGTTCTGGCCCTTCGACCGGCCGCTGATCGTCGCGACTTTCGGCGGGGACTACGCGCGCAGCCTGGCCAAGGCCGGCGAGGCAACCGCCGTCTCGACCATCCGCGACCGGCTGGTCGCGATCCTCGGTGAATCCCAGCGCACGCGGCTGCCGCAGGGGCGGCTCGCCGGCTGGAGCGCCGATCCGCATGCGCTCGGTTCCTATTCCGTCGCCCTGCCGGGCCGGATGGAGGCGCGGCGCGTGCTGGAACGGCCGGTCGCGGACCGGCTCTGGCTGGCCGGCGAGGCGAATGCCGGCCCGGCCTCGATGACCGCCGGCGGCGCGGCGTTGTCGGCGCAACGCGCGGTGGACGACATTGCCCGCCGCCTTGCCACGGGGGCGATTCGGCGCGATTGACGAGAGATCGTCACAGGCCGGATGCCCCTTGACCACGCGCCAGAAGATCCTTGTTTTCGATTCCGGCCTCGGCGGTCTCACGGTGTTCCGCGAGATCCGGAAGGTGCGGCCGGATGCCGATTATCTCTATCTCGGCGACGATGCGCTGTTTCCTTATGGTGCGCTGGCGCCGGAGGCCCTGGTGGCGCGGGTGGAGGATGTGATCGGCGAGGCTCTGGCCGGGTTTCCCGCCGATGCCATCGTGATCGCCTGCAACACGGCGTCCACCCTCGTCCTGCCGCCGCTGCGGGCGCGGCATGCCATGCCGATTGTCGGCACGGTCCCGGCGATCAAGCCGGCCGCAGCGGCAACGCGCAGCGGCATGATTTCCGTTCTCGCCACGCCGGGCACGGTCAGCCGGGATTACACCGCCGAGTTGATCCGCGATTTCGCGCAAGGGGTCGCGGTGACGCTGGTCGGCTCGAAGGCGCTGGCCGGGTTGGCTGAGCGGGCCCTGCGCGGCGAGGCGGTGCCGGATGACGCGATTTCGGCGGAGATCGCGCCGTGCTTCGTCGAGGCGGAGGGCCGGCGCACCGATGTGGTGGTGCTGGCCTGCACGCATTACCCGCTGCTGCTCCAGCGGCTGGCGGCGCTCGCGCCCTGGCCGGTGCAATGGATCGACCCGGCTCCGGCTATTGCCCGCCGGGTCGTGCAGGTGCTGGGGGAATGCCAACTCGACAGCCCCGGTTCCGCCCGCATGGTGATGACCGCGGGCAACCCGCCGGAAGCCCTTCTGGGGGCGGTGCCGGCAGCGGGAATGCCAGCCTCCGGTTGACGCGGGCCGCAATTTCCCCTATCGACCGCGCTCCGGTAAGGGAAACCTGACCGGGGGAGGGCAACCTCCCGCACGCACCCGCGATCCTCCGGAACCGGCCACGGCCCTCCCGGTCGATCTGTCGCCCCGCATATCCCGCACGGGATGGGGAGAGGAGGGCGCGTTCCTCCTGAACTTGAACCCTAATCGGGCGTTCGGGGAACGTGGATCGGCGCGCAACCCGCCTTCGGGCCGGGTGCGGCTGCTTTCGTTCCTCCTGCCCTTGAGAGGAACTGCGATGACCAAGCGTCACGAAGCCAAATACAAGATCGACCGCCGCATGGGCGAGAATATCTGGGGCCGTCCGAAGTCCCCGGTGAACAAGCGTGAATACGGCCCGGGCCAGCATGGCCAGCGCCGCAAGGGCAAGATGTCGGATTTCGGCACCCAGCTCCGCGCCAAGCAGAAGCTGAAGGGCTATTACGGCTCGATTTCGGAAAAGCAGTTCCGCCGTTACTATGCGGAAGCCGTCCGCATGAAGGGTGACTCGGGTGCGAACCTGATCGGCCTGCTCGAGCGCCGCCTCGACGCCGTGGTCTATCGCGCCAAGTTCGTCCCGACCGTGTTCGCCGCGCGCCAGTTCGTCAGCCACGGCCATATCCGCGTCAACGGCAAGCGCGTCAACGTTCCGAGCTATCTCGTGAAGGTGGGCGATGTCGTCGAGGTGAAGGAAGCCTCGAAGCAGCTGACGATCGTGCTCGAAGCCGCCGGCCTCGCCGAGCGTGACGTGCCGGACTTCCTCGAAGTCGATCACGGCAAGATGACCGCCAAGTTCGCGCGGATCCCGGTTCTGACCGATGTGCCCTATCCGGTGCAGATGGAACCGAACCTCGTCATCGAATTCTATTCGCGCTGATCTCCCGATCCGCGCCCGATTATCGAAAGCCGCCCTTCGGGGCGGCTTTTTTGTTGCGCTCGGGGCGGGCACGTCTTTATATATTCAAAACAAACTATATGATGCCTGCTCGCAAGACAGGCCGGGAGAGAACGCCATGGACTACCTGAACCGCCGCGAGGCGCTCGCGCTGGGGGCCGGCCTTGCCGCCACGATGGCACTGCCGGGTATGGCCCGTGCCCAGAACGTGATGACGCTCGGGCCGCGCAGCCTGCATGTGCTCTCCGATGGCGGGTTCGAGCTGCCCCTGTCCATGGTGGCGCGGCAGGTGCCGGAAGCGGAGGTCACAGCCCTTCTCAAGACCGAGGGCCTGCCGACCGATGTCTCGCGCTCGGTCCTCAATGTCACGCTGCTGAAGGATCCGGATGGCTGGACCATCTTCGATTGCGGCGCCGGGGCGAATTTCCTGCCCGGTTCGGGCAAGCTCGCCGCCAGCCTCGAGGCCGCGGGCATCAACAAGGACGAGGTGAAGCGCGTGATCTTCACCCATGCCCATCCGGACCATCTCTGGGGGGCGATCGATGATTTCGATTCCGATCTCTTTCCCAATGCCGGCTACCTGATGGCCGGTTCGGAATGGGATTTCTGGGCCGCGCCCGATGTCTATTCGAAACTTCCCGAGGACCGGCATGCCTTCGCCGCCGGGGCCCAGCGGATCTTCAAGGCAATCGCCGACAAGACGAAGCGCATCGCCGCCGGGCAGGAAGTCGCGCCGGGCATTCTCGCCGTCGATACGTCCGGACACACACCGGGTCATCTCTCCTTCATCGTCGCGGGCGGCGGAAAGCAGGCGATGATCCTCGGCGATGCGCTGACGCATCGGGCGATTTCCTTCCGCCACCCCGAATGGCGGACGGGGTCGGATACCGACCCTGACAAGGGCGCCGCGACCCGCAAGGCCCTGCTCGACCGGCTGGTGGCCGAGAAGCTGCCCTTCATCGGCTATCACCTGCCTTCACCCGGCCTCGGCCATGCGGTGAAGGAGGGCAGTGCCTACCGGTTCGTCGCCGGCGCGCCCTGATCAGAGCTGGCGCAGGAACCCGGCGAAGCGCAGCAGCCCCTCGGGCCAGGGGCCATGGCCGGATTCGACATTGATGTGGCCGGCCTCGCCGGCATCGATCAGCGCCGAGCCCCAGGCATTGGCGAAGTCCGCAGCGACCTCGAATTCGCAATAGGGGTCGTTGTGGCTCGCCACCAGCAGCGAGGGGAAGGGCAGGGGCTCGCGCGGGATCGGCGCGAAATCATGGCTCAACCCGGGCAGCAGGTCGGGCCGGTTCCAGTCAGACAGGCCGACGAGGAACGCGCCGCGCACCACGCCGGCGGGCAGCGTCGGGGCGACATGGGCGATGGCCGCCACGCCGATGGAATGGGCGATGAGGATGACCGGGCGGGTGGCCGTCTCGACCGCCGCGCGGATGGCGCCGGTCCATTGTGCGCGGTCGGGGCGGTTCCAGTCCGGCTGGACCACGCGCCGCGCGGTGGAGAGCTTCGCCTCCCAGCGGCTCTGCCAATGGTCGGGCCCGGAATTGCCCAGACCGGGAATGATGAGGATGTCGGCGTCAGCGGTTTTCATGGCGTGGGCATAGCGAGGGCAGTCGGTAGCGGCAAGGGGCGAAGGGGGAGGCAGTAGGGAGTGGGCTATCGCCAATGGTGCGCTCTCTCCGTCATCGCGAGGCGCGAAGCGATGTGGGGATCCTATCGTCATGCCCGCCCCCGGGGCGGGCATCCACGACTTTCGATACTGCATTTGCCGAAGTCGTGGATGGCCGGGCCAAGCCCGGCCATGACGGGATGGGCGATGGGTGGCCGCTGCGCAATGCGGCCTGTCCTATCGACCAGACAAGCCGGCGGGATTACCCGAACACCCGGTCGAAGATCGTCTCGACATGCTTGAAATGGTAGCCGAGGTCGAACATCGCCTCGAGCTCGGCGGCCGGGATGCGCGAGGACACCTCGGGGTCGTTTTTCAGCGAAGTCAGGAAATCCGCGCCCTGCTCCCAGGTCTTCATCGCATTGCGCTGGACAAGGCGGTAGCTGTCCTCGCGGCTCACGCCGGCCTGCGTCAGGGCCAGCAGCACGCGCTGCGAATTGTGCAGGCCGGAGAGCCGGTCGAGGTTCTTCTTCATGTTGTCGGGATAGACGAGCAGCTTGTCGATGACGCCCGTCAGCCGGTGCAGGGCGAAATCGAGCGTGATCGTGGCATCCGGGCCGATATAGCGTTCGACCGAGGAGTGGGAGATGTCGCGCTCGTGCCAGAGCGCCACATTCTCCATGGCCGGCAGGCAATAGGAGCGCACCATCCGGGCAAGGCCGGTCAGGTTCTCGGTCAGGACAGGGTTGCGCTTGTGCGGCATGGCCGAGGAGCCCTTCTGGCCCGGCGAGAAATATTCCTCCGCCTCATAGACCTCGGTCCGCTGGAGATGGCGGATCTCGGTGGCCAGCCGCTCGACCGAGGAGGCGATCACCGCCAGCGTCGCGAAGAACATGGCGTGCCGGTCACGCGGGATGACCTGCGTCGAGACCGGCTCGACCGCGAGGCCGAGCTGCTGGGCGACATGGGCCTCCACGCGCGGATCGATATTGGCGAAGGTGCCGACCGCGCCGGAAATCGCGCAGGTCGCCACTTCCGACCGGGCATTGAGCAGGCGGGCGCGGCAGCGCTCGAACTCGGCATAGGCCTGCGCCAGCTTCAGGCCGAACGTCACCGGTTCGGCATGGATGCCGTGCGAACGGCCGATCGTGGGGGTGAATTTATGCTCCATCGCCCGGCGCTTCAGCGCGGCCAGCAGGGCGTCGAGATCGGCCAGCAGGATGTCGCTGGCGCGGGTGAGCTGCACGGCGAGAGTGGTATCGAGCACGTCCGACGAGGTCATGCCCTGATGGACAAACCGGGCTTCGGGCCCGACGATTTCCGAGAGATGGGTGAGGAAGGCGATGACATCATGCTTCACCTCGCGCTCGATCTCGTCGATCCGCGCGACATCGAAGGTGGCCGGGCCGCCTTTCTCCCAGACCGTGCGGGCGGCTTCCTTCGGCACGACGCCGAGTTCGGCCAGCGCATCGGTGGCATGGGCCTCGATCTCGAACCAGATGCGGAAACGCGTTTCCGGCGACCAGATGGCGACCATGTCGGGGCGGGCGTAGCGGGGGATCATCGGCGTTCTTTCTGGCTGGAAGGCGGGGCTGGCAGGGCCGGCACGCGGCCTCTCGTTACACCGCAGGGGGCGCCGGCTCAACCGGCTTTGCAGCCGGAGCGGGGCCTGTCAGCAGCCAGGCCGCGCATCCCGCGAGGAGCGGGAGCGGCCAGGGCAGGAGATAGGGCGGCACCGAGACGAGGAAGAGCAGGGATGTCTGCATCGAGGTGAAGGCCATCGCCCGGAAATAGCGCTCCGGAGACGCCTCGAACTGGCCGCTGATCCCGATCCCGTAGACGAGATAGCCGGCGAGCATCGCCGTGATGAAGCCGGCGGCGAAGACGAGGCCGGTCAGCAGCAGGCGCAAGGCCGGCCGGCGGGCCTTCCGGTCGACCCACGAGAACAGCAGCACGAGCAGGCCGCCACCGAGCCCGCCCAGCCCGGCGAGGCCCGTCAGCCAGTAGGTGCGGTCAAGCCAGATCTCGCCGCGCTCGACAATGCGCAGGGCGAACAGCGCCATGGCGAGAAGAGGCAGGACAAAAGCCGCCCGCACCCAGCGGGTGGCCGGCGGGAGGGGGGGCTCCGTCACCGGCGGCCGGCTTCCGCAGCGGCGCGGATCGCCGCGATATTGGCAGCATAGGCCGGGCGGCCGCCCCGGAAAGCGGCAGAGCCGGCCACGAGCACATTCGCACCGGCGGCGGCGATGGCGCCGGCATTGTCGGGCGTGACGCCGCCATCGACCTCGAGATCGACCGGGCGGTCGCCGATGATGGCCCGTACCTCACGGATCGTCTCGAGCACCGAGGGGATGAAGCTCTGCCCGCCGAAGCCGGGATTGACGCTCATGCAGAGCACGAGATCGACCATGTCGATCACCGGGGCAACAGCGCTGGCGGGTGTGCCGGGGCAGATCACGACGCCGGACTTCTTCCCGAGGGCACGGATCGCCTGCAACGAGCGGTGGATATGCGGACCGGCCTCGACATGCACGGAGATCAGGTCCGAGCCGGCCTCGGCGAAATCCTTCAGGTAGGGATCGGCCGGGGCGATCATCAGATGGGTGTCGAACAGGGCCGGCGTGGCCTTGCGGATCGCCTTGATGATCGGCGCGCCGAACGAGATGTTCGGCACGAAATGGCCGTCCATCACGTCGATATGTACCCAGTCGGCGCCGGCGCCCATCATCGCCGCGACATCGGCGCCGAGATCGGCGAAATCGGCCGAGAGGATGGAGGGAGCGATCAGCAGGGGGCGCATGGCACGGGGCTCCGGATCAGGCGGCATCGGGGCGCGGGGCGGCGGGCCGGGGCTCGAGCCGCGCCTTCGCCCATTTCAGCATCATCGGTGCCATGTAGACCGGCACCTGGGCCAGCGCGAAATACAGGAACGTATCGCCCGGCACCAGTGAAATGATCGGCGCGACCAGCAGGCCCATATTGCGCAGGCCGATCGAGATGGCGATCGAGAAGCGGTCGTTGAAGCCGAACAGCCCGGTCACCAGATAGGCCGCCGCGAAACCGAGGATGCAGAACAGCGTCGAGCCGGCGATCATGCCCGCGACCAGCCAGGGGCGCGTCAGCGTGGCGTCGATCACCCCGTCCATCGCGGCGATGGCGAAGAGGAAATAGAGCACCACGCCGAAGCCATCGAGTTCGTTCTTCAGCGCGGTGATGCGTGGCAGCCCGGCGAGTTTCCGGACCGCAAGGCCGACCAGGATGCCGCCGCCGATGAAGATGGCGAGGCGCTGGGCGAGGGCGAGCGGCGAGATCGGCACTTCCGCTCCGACCAGGAAGGAGGCGAGGGCCGGCGAGACCAGCGGAGCGACGACCATGCCGAGAACCAGCATGGACAAGGCGAAGCTGTTCTCCAGCCCGACCACGGCGGCATAGACCGGCGAGGCCATCAGCGGCGGGGCCGCGGCCATCAGCGCGATGCCGAGCCGGATCGCGGGATCGAGCCCCGGCAGGGCCTGCAGCACGATCCAGCCGACCAGAGGCGGCAGCAGCGTGGACAAGGCGAGGCCGAGGGCCAGATGGCCCGGCCTTTGCAGCACCGCCTTCAGGCCCGGCAGGTTGGCCCGGGCGAAGGACAGCACGATGAAAGTGAAGATCGAGATCGGGATCATCGGCTTCAGCGTGGCGGCCAGCGCCGGCAGGGCCAGGCCGACAAACATCGACAGGGCATAGGCGATCGTGGCGTGGCGGCCGAGGAAGGCGAGGAAGAGGCGCAAGGGGTTCAGCATGAAGTGCCGCGAATTTCACTAGATCTGGACGGATATACCGAAACAATCACGGATATTTTCCGGATATCGCGATTGAGTTGGCGTAGAGCTTTCGGCAGATTGACGGCAACGAGAGGGGAGTTTCCATGCGGTTCGATGTTCTTGTTCTCGGGGGCGGCATTGTCGGCACCTCGCTTGCGCTCGACCTGGCCCTGCGCGGCCGCTCGGTGGCCCTGGTCGACCGGGGTCGCCCGGGGGCGGAGACCTCGTTCGGCAATGCCGGCCTGATCCAGAGCGAAGCCGTCATGCCGTATGCCTTCCCGCGCGATCCCCTCCTTCTCCTGCAATACGCGCTCAACCTCAAGCCGGAAGCGCATTACCACATCAAAGACCTGTTCAAGATCGCGCCGTTCATGGCGCGCTACTTCATGGCCTCGAACCGGGCCGGCCAGCTGAAGACCGCCGCCGCCAATGCGCCGATCTTCGGTGCCTGCCTGGCGGAGCATCGCCGCCTTGCCGCCGCTGCCGGCGCGGAAGCCATGCTGCGCCCCGGCGGATGGCTCAAGGTGTTCCGCAAGGCGGAGAGCCTGCAGAAATCGCTCGAGGAAACCCGCCGCGATCTCGAGCCCTTCGGCGTCGAATATGCCGTGCTCGACAAGGCGGCCTTGCAGGCAAAGGAGCCGTCCCTCTCGGATGTGGCCATCGGGGGCATCCACTGGACGACGCCCTACAGCCTCAACGATCCCGAAGCGCTGACTCTCGCCTATGCCCGCAAGTTCGAGGCGCTGGGCGGGCGGTTTCTCACGGGCAACGCGATGTCGCTGGCCGAGGAGCGCGATGGCTGGTCGGTCCGGACCGAGGCGGGGCCTGTTTCGGCCCGGGATTGCGTGGTGGCGCTCGGCCCCTGGGCGCCGGACCTGCTGCGGCCGATGGGCTATTCGGTGCCGATGGGCGTCAAGCGCGGCTACCATGTCCATATGCGTCCGAAGGGCAATGCCACGCTTGGCCTGCCGGTTCTCGATGCGGATGTCGGCTACATGCTCGTGCCGATGGCGCGGGGCATCCGGCTGACCTCGGGCGCGGAATTCGCCCATCGCGACAGCCCGGCCACGCCGCGCCAGATCGACATGATCGAGCCCTATGCGCGCGAGATGATGCCGCTCGAAGGCCGGGTCGAGGCGCAGCCCTGGAAGGGCGCGCGGCCCTGCATGCCGGACATGCTTGCCGTGATGGGCAAGGCGCCGCGCCACAAGGGGCTCTGGCTGAATTTCGGCCATGCCCATCACGGGTTGACCCTGGCCGGTTCGGCTGCGCGGCTGCTCGGTGAGATGATTACCGGCGAGACGCCCTATACCGATCCGACCCCGTATTCGCTGGCGCGGTTCAACTGACCTGTGCCTTGCGCGGGAGATGAAGCGCCTGCCGGGTTGATTCAGGTCTGCCCGGAAAGGTCTTTCCTTCCAGAGGGTTCCGTGCCGGCGCGGAGAGGGTGAATCCGCAGCTTCATCCAGAGAATCCGCGGCCGAACCGCGTCTGCCAGTCCGGCAGCGCGCCGGGGAAGGGCAGCGCGCGGGCGTGGTAGACCGCGCGAGCAATGGCCCGCGCCACGCAATCCCCGGCGAGCATGCCGAGTTCCGTCAGGTCGCGCAAAGGATCCGCCAGAGCCTGCCGCCCCGTCGCTGCGGCGAAGAGCGTATCCCCGTCCATCGCCGCATGGGCCGGTCGGATGGCGCGGGCCAGCCCGTCCTGTGCCATGATGGCAAGCCGATGCGCCTGGGCCTTGGTGAGACGGGCATCGGTCACCACCGCGCCGATCGTGGTCGCGGGTTCCGCCGCATGGCCCTTGATCCGCAGGGCGAGGGCGTCCGCCGGCATGCTGGAAGGCCAGCCGAGGCCGCCGAACTCGCCCGCCTGTTCGAACGGGGCCGCCCAGAACTGGCCGGTCCCGCCGATCGTGGCGACGCCGATTGCGTTCACGGCGATGAAGGCCTGGACGGCAAGGCCGGTCCGCGTCCGGGCGCTGGCCGTGCCGAAGCCGCCTTTCAGATTGGCGAGGGTCGCGCCGATCCCGGCACCGACCGAGCCTTCCGGCGTGGTTGCGGTCGCCTCGATCACGGCCCGCCGGCCCCATTCCCAATAGGGTGGCGGCGCGCTCCAGGCCTTTTCGCCGCCGTTCAGCAGGTCGAACAGGATCGCCTGCGGCACGATCGGCACGCGCATCGGCCCGACCGGGAAGCCGCGCCCGCCGGCCGCCAGAGCCGCCATCGCGCCGCCCGCCGCATCAAGCCCGAAAGCGGAGCCGCCGGAGAGCAGCAGCGCATCGATCTGCTCGACCGTCATTTCCGGCGCCAGCAGGCCGGTATCGCGCCCGCCCGGCGCGCCTCCGAGCACGGACACCGCCGCGACCGCCGGTTCGGCGAAGACCAATGCCGTCACGCCGCTGGCCACAACCAGATCGCCGGCATGGCCGATGGCGAGGCCGGCAGGAAGCACCGGGGCGGCAGGGGAGCGGGGCAGGGGCAAGCGAACCTTCCGGGATCTCGCGCGTGTTCACGACAAGGTGTCCGGCCCGTGGGATTTTCTCAACCCTTCATGCTGTAGAAAGCGGGGGACCATCCAACGGAAGTGCCATGACGCCTGAACTGACCCTGCCTGTCATCTTCTTCGCGGGATTGCTCTCCTTCCTGAGCCCCTGCGTGCTGCCGCTGGTGCCGCCCTATCTGTGCTATCTCGCCGGGACCAGCGTGTCGGAGCTGTCCCGGGCCGGCGAGATCGATCGCGGCCTGCGTCGACATGCGCTGCTGGCCTCGCTGTTCTTCGTGCTCGGCTTTTCGACCGTCTTCATCGCCCTCGGGGCCGGAGCCTCGCTGGTGGGGGCGCTGCTCCGCGCCTATGCCCATATCCTCGCGCAGGTGGCGGGCGTTGCCATCATCCTGATGGGCCTGCATTTCCTCGGCGTTTTCCGGCTCGGGATCATGGCGCGCGAGGCGCGCCTGGAGGTGGACAAGCCGGCCGGATTTCTCGGCGCCTTCGTGATGGGGCTCGCCTTTGCCTTCGGCTGGACGCCCTGCATCGGGCCGGTGCTGGCCGGCGTGCTGGCCGTCGCCGGCAGCGAGGCCAGCGTCACACGGGGAGCCGGGCTGCTGGCGGTCTATTCGGCCGGGCTCGGCGTGCCCTTCCTGCTCGCGGCCTTCATGATGGGACCATTCCTGCGGTTCCTGCAGAAGTTCCGCGCCCATATCGGCAAGGTCGAGAAGGTGATGGGCGTGCTGCTCATCCTCACGGGGCTGGCCTTCCTGACCGGCTCGTTCTCGCAATTCGGCTTCTATCTTCTGGAGGCCTTTCCGGCGCTTGGCAAACTGGGGTGAGGGCAGACGATGCGGCTGTTGAGCGATGACGAACTTTCGCCCGAGGCGGAGGCGGTCTTCGAGGAGATCCGCAAGGTCCGGCAGACGCCCTACATCACCAATTTCTGGCGGGCGCTGGCGCATAACCCGTCGCAGCTGCGCAGTGTCTGGGAGGAAATGCGCCCGGTTCTCAAGCCGGGGGCGCTCGACCCGTTCGTCAAGGAGATGATCTATCTCGCGCTGTCGATCAGCAATGCCTGCCCCTATTGCATTGCCCAGCACAAGAGTCAGGCGCGGGCCCGGGGCATGACGGAAGGGCAGTATATCGAGCTGATCGCACTGGTGAATCTCGCCAATCGCACCAACCGGCTCGCCACGGGCATGCAGGTTCCGGTGGACGAGATCTTCCGCCAGCCGACGGATCGGCCCTGACGGCCGGCGGACGATCGCCCGTGCACGAGACGGCTGGCCTGCCGGGAGATCTGCCGTCACCGCCCTGAAATCGGGTGGCGCAGGACGGGCGGGCACGCGAGGCTGGACCCTCCTCAAGGAGAATGTCCATGCTTGCACCACACGCCCCGACCGAGCCTGCCGGGCCGCTTCAGGCCCGGCTCCCTGCACTCCGGCTTGCCATTCGCGGCCTTGACCCCGCGCCCTTTGCTCCCCTGTTCCGGATGGAGCCCGCCAACCTGGTGGCGCGCGGCATCCGCAGGGTTGTCGTTCCGCAGGATCCCGGCATCCAGTTTCCCTGTCGGGTCAGCCTCGATTATCCGGAGCCCGGCGAGGAGATGTTGCTGCTGAACCATCGGCATCTCGATCATCCCGCCTCGCCCTATCGCGCCGAGGGCCCGATTTTCATCCGGCGAGGTGTACCGGCCTATGCGGGGGTTGACCGGATGCCGCCGATCATCATGCAGCGGGCGATGGCGGTCCGCGCCTATGACGAGGCAATGATGATGGTCGAGGCGGAAATCGCCGAGAAGGACGACCTCGAGGCGCTCGCCCGCCTCTGGCTGGCGCAGCCCGGCATCGCCCATGTGGATGTGCATTCGATGCGGCGCGGCTGCTTCTTCTGCCGGATCCATCGGGCCTGACGGGCCCGGCATCCACCGCGCCCTTCCGCGCAAACAAAAAGCCCGCCGGATGGCGGGCTTTCCGTTTCAAGGCGTGAGCCCCGATCAGTTCTGGACGTAGGTGATCTTGCCGTCGGCACCCTTTTTCCAGGTGTACATGACGTAGTCCGGACGGGTGATGTCGCCCTTCTTGTCGAAGGACAGATCGCCGATGACCGTCTTGAAGGTCATGCCGGAATGCATCTTCTCGGCAACCTTCTTCGGATCAAGCGACTTGGCCGATTCCGCAGCCTGCTTGATCACTTCCATCGCCGCGTAGGTGTAGAGCGTGTAGGCTTCCGGGTTGATGCCCTTGGCCTTGAACGCCGCAACGATCTTGGCGGCTTCCGGACGGCTGCGCGGATCCGGTGGGAAGGTCATCAGGGTGCCTTCGACGCCCGGGCCGCCGATCGTGGCGAACTCGTCCGAGGTGATGCCGTCGCCCGACATCATGACAGCCTTGACGCCCTGGTCACGCATCTGGCGGACAATGAGGCCGCCTTCCGTGTGCAGGCCGCCCCAGTAGACGACATCGATGTTGGCGTTCTTCATCTTGGTGATGAGGGCCGAGAAGTCCTTCTCGCCGGTATTCACGCCTTCATAGAGCGCTTCCTTCACGCCCTTCGCATTCATCGCCTTCTTGGTTTCGTCGGCGAGGCCCTGGCCATAGGTGGTCTTGTCGTGGATGACAGCGACCTTCTTGTCCTTGAAGTTCTTCACGATGTGGTCAGCCGCCACAGCGCCCTGCTGGTCGTCGCGGCCGCAGGTGCGGAACACGTTCCACAGCTTGCGCTCGGTGACGCGCGGGTTGGTGGCCGACGGGGTGACCATGAGGACGCCGTTCTCGGCATAGACTTCCGAGGCCGGGATCGTGACGCCCGAGTTGAAGGGACCGACCACGAACTTCACGCCGTCACCGACGAACTTGTTCGCAACCGAGACGCCCTGCTTCGGGTCCGACACGTCGTCACCCTTCGAGAGGGCGATCTTCTGGCCGAGAATGCCACCGGCGGCATTGAAATCGGCGGCAGCCTGTTCGGCGCCATCGGTGAGCTGCTTGCCGAAGGCGGCATTCGGACCGGTGATCGGGCCGGTCACGCCGAACTTCAGCTGAGCATTGGCAGCGCCCGCGAAAGCGAGCGTGGCGGCAAGCGCGACGCCGGCCAACAAGGTTTTCTTCATCAGGTCTCTCCCTGTGACTGATAAGACGGGTTGATCTCGCCACCCGCAAGCGTCTCCAGTCGTGTCGATTAACACGCCTGAAACCATCAAAGCCGGTTTTATTGTCTCTGTCACCAGCCAAATTCACGCAAAATTCGAGAAAATTCGGGGCATTTCACCGCATCGGACGGGGAATTTCCGGTCGTCCCGCGCGGAACCGATTTTTCCCGCGCGATCCCGGTCAATCCGCCTCCGGTGGTGCAGGGCGGGCTCATGCCGCCTTGCGCCGCCAGGTGATCGCCGAGGTCTTCTCGAAGGCAAAACCATACTGGCGTGCCATCGCATTGGCCCGCTCGTTCCGCCAGCCTAGATAGGCGAAGACCGAGATCAGCAGCGTGTCGATCAGGTAGAAATGCAACGAGAACAGCGTGCCGTGGAACAGGGCGAAATGGATGAACCGGACGCCCATGCCGAGCAGCGCCATGTAGGGAACCAGCATCCAGGACGGACGCCAGGTCTTCGCGATGGCCTTGCCCGTCCGCCACGCCGCCCAGCCACCCATGATGACCGTGACCAGCAGGAACAACCAGATCGACGGTTCCTCGTAGAGAATTCCTTGCATCGGGGTTTTCCTTGTTCGGGGTTTGCCCGGGCCTCAGTGATGGCCGCCTTCGAGATAGGCCGCCTTGACCTGCGGATCGGCCAGGAGTTCCTTGCCGCTGCCGCTCATCGTGATCAGGCCGTTGACCATGACATAAGCGCGCGTGGCCAGCTTGAGGGCGTGGTAGGCGTTCTGCTCGACGAGGAAGACCGTCATGCCCTCCTTGCGGTTGACCTCGCGGATGACGTCGAAGATCTGCCGGACCACGATGGGCGCCAGGCCCAGCGAGGGCTCGTCCAGCAACAGGAGCCGCGGGCGGCTCATCAGGGCCCGGGCAATGGCCAGCATCTGCTGCTCGCCGCCGGAAAGCGTGCCCGCCCGCTGCTGGAGGCGCTCCTTCAGCCGCGGGAAGATCGCGCAGACCTTCTCGAGATCCTCGTTGAAATAGGCGAGATTGTTGACCGAGGCCCCCATCTGGAGGTTCTCGAACACACTCATCCGCGGAAAGACACGGCGGCCTTCCGGGCTCTGGGCGATCCCGAGATGGGCGATTTCATGCGTCGGCATGCGGGTGATGTCGCGGCCATCATAGGTGATCGTGCCTTCGCGCGCCTGCGGCTTGCCGAAGATGGTCATCATCAGCGTCGACTTGCCGGCGCCGTTGGCGCCGATCATCGTGACGATCTCGCCCTCATGGACATCGATATCGACGCCCTTGAGCGCGATGATGTTGCCGTAATAGGTTTTCACCCCGCGTACGGCGAGAAGCGGGGCCTTCTCCGTCATGCTCATAGGCCCACCTCCGCCTCGATCTGCTCCACTTCCGCTTCATCCTCGGCGCCGAGATAGGCGGCGATGACCTTTGGATCGGATTTGACCTGTTCGGGCGTGCCGTCCGAAATCTTGGTGCCGTAATCCAGCACCACGACATGGTCGGAGATCTCCATGACCACCGACATGTCATGCTCGATGAGCAGCAGCGACGTGCCGTGATCATCCCGGATCGAGCGCAGCAGCGCGTTGAGTTCGAGGCTCTCGCGCGGGTTGAGGCCGGCCGCCGGCTCGTCGAGGCAGAGCAGGACAGGCTCGGTGCACATGGCCCGTGCGATTTCCAGACGGCGCTGGTCGCCATAGGGCAGGTCGCCGGCCGGATCGTCGGCGCGGTCGATCAGCTTGGTCTTCTCGAGCCAGTATTTGGCGGTCTCGATCGCCGCCTTCTCGCGCTTGCGGAAGCCGGCAAAGCCGAGAAGCCCGCCGATGGTCCAGTTCGAGGCGACCATGAGCGGATTATGCTGGGCCACCATCAGGTTCTCGAGCACGGTCATGCCGGAGAAGAGGCGGATGTTCTGGAAGGTCCGGGCGACCTTGGCACGGGCCGAGACGTGGAAATCCGGCATCCGCTCCAGCAGGTAGAGGCTGCCCTCGGCGTTGGTGACATGGTCGTTCGGCGTGTCGGTCAGCCGTTCGACATGGGCGTCGATGTCGATGCTGCCATGGCGAAGGGCCATGCGGCCCGTCGTGGGCTTGTAGAAGCCGGTGATGCAGTTGAACACCGTGGTCTTGCCGGCCCCGTTGGGGCCGATCAGGGCCGTGATGTCGCCGCGACCGGCAGTGAATGTCAGGTCATTGACCGCGACGAGGCCGCCGAAGCGCATCGTCAGGTTCTGGACCTTCAGGATCGGATCCGTAAGCGCACGCATCAGATATCTTCTTTCCGCAGGAGCCGGAGCGCGGGGTGACGAGGCAGGGGCTGGCCGATCATCCATGCCCCTCCTTCACCAGGTCGGACGACACGGCCTTCTTCTCCTTGAGGAAGACGGAAGGCTCGCGCACCGAGATCAGGCCGCGCGGTTTCCAGAGCATCATCAGCACCATGCAGGCGCCGAAAATCAGCATCCGGTACTGGGCCGGGTCGAAATTGTCGCCGAAATAGGCCTTCAGGAAATCCAGCTCGCGCAGCAGTTCGACGCCGCCCACCAGCAGGATCGAGGCGATCACGACGCCGAGCAGGCTGCCCATGCCGCCGAGAACGACGATCGCCAGGATTTGCGCGGATTCGAGGAAGACGAAGCTTTCCGGCGAGATGAAGCCCTGGCGGGCCGCGAAGAAGGCGCCGGCAAAGCCGCCGAACATCGCGCCGATGGCGAAGGCCGTCAGCTTGGTGTTCACGGTGTTGATGCCCAGCGACCGGCAGGCGATCTCGTCCTCGCGCAGGGCTTCCCAGGCCCGGCCGACAGGCAACCGCCGGAGCCGGGTGGAGACCACGGCCGTGATCAGCGCGAGAATCAGGATGACGTAGAAGAGGAAGATCGTTCGGTAGATCGGTGTGAATTCGAGCCCGAATGTCGCGGCGAACCCGCTTTCCGTGGCGTTGAACGGCACACCGAAGAAACTCGGCCTCGGGATGGAGGAAATGCCGGCATAGCCGCCCGAGAACTCGACCCAGTTGATCAGAACCAGGCGGATGATCTCCCCGAAGGCGAGGGTCACGATGGCGAGATAGTCGCCGCGCAGGCGCAGGACCGGGAAGCCGAGCAGCACGCCCCAGAAGGCGGCGAGGATGCCGGCAACCGGGAGGCAGATCCAGAAGGCCCAGAGCGGCCAGAAGGTCGGGCCGATCGCGCCGGCCATGAATTCCTTCACCGGTTCCGATGTGGCCAGAAGCGCGTAGGAATAGGCGCCGACGGCGTAGAAGGCGACATAGCCGAGATCGAGCAGGCCCGCGAGGCCGACGACGATGTTCAGGCCCCAGCCCAGCATGATGTAGATCAGGATCTGGATGCCGAAATTGTCGATCCACTTGATCGCGCCCGACGGGCCGGCCGTGCCGAGCACCATCATCGGATAGACGAAGAGGAAGCCGACAAAGGCCGCCGTGCCGTATTTCTCGATCTTGAGGGCGAGCGGCGTTGCTGCCGCCTTCCGCTTCTTGATCTTTCCGGCATTGATGGCCTGCCAGTAGCCGATCAGGAACCGGCCGACAAAGACCAGCCCGACCACGGTGAACAGCAGGCCCGGCCGCGGCACGAGCACCATCTGGTTGTTGAGCGTCTGGTCGGTCTTGAGACCGAGCATCAGGGAGAAGAGGCCGAAGGCGATGGCGGCCGCGAAGACCGCATCCTTCAGCAGGCCGACGAAATTCACCGGCTCACGTGCAGGCGCTTCCATCATCATCACACCTTCTCGACTTCGGGTTTGCCCAGGAGGCCTTGCGGCATGAAGATCAGAACGATGGCCAGGATCGAGAATGCGGCGACATCCTTGTAGTCAATGGAGAAATACGCCGACCAGAAGGTCTCGATCAGGCCGATGAGCATGCCTCCGAGCACCGCCCCGGGCAGGGAACCGATGCCGCCGAGGACGGCCGCCGTGAAGGCCTTCACGCCGGGAACAAACCCGTCGGAGAACACGACGACGCCGTAATAGGTGAGGAACATGGTGCCGGCGACCGCCGCGAGGGCCGCGCCCATGATGAAGGTGACGGCGATGGTGCGGTCGACATTGATGCCGAGCAGGGCCGCCATTTTCTGGTCCTGCTCGCAGGCGCGCTGTGCCCGGCCGAGCGGGGTCTTCTGGACGACGTACCAGAAGATGCCGAGGAGAAGCGCCGTGACCAGGATGATGAGGATCTGCTTGTAGGAGATGGCAACGACGAACCCGTCCTTCTCGAAGAGGCGGATCGTATCGCGCATGATCGGGGGGATGGGCTTGTTGCGCGCACCCTGGGCAACCTGCACAAAATTCATCAGCAGGATCGACATGCCGATCGCCGAGATCAGCGGCGCGAGGCGGAACGAGCCACGCAGCTTGCGGTAGGCCACCCGCTCGATGGTCCAGCTGAAGAGCGATGTCACGATCATCGAGACGATCAGCGCGACAAGCAGCGCCAGGAAAACCGCGCCTCCGGTCATCCCGGCCAGGGCCGTTACGGCCATGAAACAGATGAGGGCCACGAAGGCGGAGATCATGAACACGTCGCCATGGGCGAAGTTCACCATCCCGATGATGCCGAAGACCATCGTGTAGCCGATGGCGATGAGCCCGTAGACAGCGCCAAGCGTGACGCCATTAATCAATTGCTGGACGAATACTTCCATCCTGAAACGAACGCCTCCCCATACCGTATCCCGTTCTATGCGGGAATTGTGCCAGATGACCAAACCGTCAACCGGCGAAACCACGCTAGCAGCAAGCCGCAAGGCCGGCAATCACGTGGCGGTAAGACATGGACCAGCCCGTTTAGGGCTTCAATCGAAAAAATGGCTCCGAACTAGAGATTACCGCCAAAGATTATCGAAAAGGCCACGAATTCCGCCGTTGGCTATGCTCGATCGGCCAGAACAAAGCCATGCGCGAAGGGATCATGGTCATCGACGAAGATCGTGTTCAGGCCCGTCATGACCGCCCATCCCTCGATCGAGGGGATGATCGCGGGATAGTCACCCACGCGCGTCTCGCCCTCGATCCGGCCGGTGAAGAGCGAGCCGATGATGCTCTCATGGATGAAATCCTGGCCCGGCTTCAGCCGGCCGCGCGCCGCCCATTGCGCGAGGCGGGCCGAGGTTCCGGTGCCGCAGGGCGAGCGGTCGATGGCCTTCTCGCCATAGAACACGGCGTTGCGGGCGGTGGCGCCGGGCACGGTGGGCTTGCCGGCCCAGAGCACATGGCGGCAGCCGCGGATGGCCGGGTTTTCCGGGTGGACGAGGTCGATCGCCGCATTCACCGCCGAACGGACCCGCGGCGACCAGCGCAGGATGTCGGAGGGCTGGACCGCCTCGACGCCGGCAAAGGCCGGCTGCGGATCGATGATCGCGTAGAAATTGCCGCCATAGGAAATGTCGACCACCAGCCTGCCGAGACCCTCCACCTCGATGGCCAGATCGCGCACGAAGAGGAAGGAGGGGATGTTGATCAGCTTGACCGAGGTGACGCGGCCGCCTTCCTCGCGGTAATGCGCCTCGACGAGGCCGGCCGGCGTGTCGAGCCGCAGGATGCCCGGCGTGCGGGCCTTCACCAGCCCCTGTTCCAGCGCCATCGTGACCGTGCCGATCGTGCCATGGCCGCACATGGGCAGGCAGCCGGTGGTCTCGATATAGAGGATGGCAATGTCGCAATCGGGCCGGGTCGGCGGATAGAGGATCGAGCCGGACATCATGTCATGGCCGCGCGGCTCGAACATCAGGGCGGTGCGGATCCAGTCATGGTCGCGGATGAAATGATCGCGCTTCTCGCTCATCGTGGCGCCCTTGAGGTCGGGTCCACCGCCGACGACCATGCGGACGGGGTTGCCGCAGGTATGCCCGTCGACGCAGAAAAACGTGTGCCTTGCCATGGTGTTGACTACTCTTTTTTCAGGAGAGGGGGGAAACCTGCCCGCCGGCATCGATGTGTGCCGAGCCGGGCAGGCGAGCCTGGCCGGCCGGGTCCAGCGCGAAGGCGGGCGGGGCCGCCCAGCCCATCTCGCGCGCGACAAGGCAGCCGATCATCAGGATCGCATCCGGCGTGCCCATCACGAGGGCGGCCGGCGCGATGCCCAGGCGGATCAGTTCCAGCAGCACGGCCGAGGAGGAGGAGGAGCCGATCGTTGCCGGCAGGCAGAGGATCATGCCGCCGATGGTGCGCCCGCATTCCGGGTGGCGGACCTGGATGATCCGGCCGCTCGCCGGGTCGACGCCGCCCCAGAACGAAAGCGGCGCGGAAAGCTGGAGCACGGGGCCGGAGGCCTCGCCGGGGAGGAGCGGGGTGAGCGCGGGAAATGTCATGACCAGAGCCTTTCCTCACGCACCAGCCGCCCGGTGACGGCGCTCTCGACGCATTCCGCCATCGCGCCGTATTGCACGGCATAGCCGGTATTGCCCGGCGCATAATGGGCGAATTTGCCCGAATTGGTCATCAGCACGCCCTTCACACCCTCGAGGATCGGCGTGACGACGACGCAGGTATCCGCCACCAGCGTGACGCCAGCCTCCTCCAGCGCGCGCCGGCGGCCGGCAGCTTCCAGTTCGGCCACGGCGTGGCGGCCGGTGCAGGCATAGAAGGGGCGGGCGAGGCGGCGCCCGCCGATCAGCCGGTCGAGTTCCAGCAATTCCTCCGCCGAGCAATGCGGCGAGCCGATCGCCACGGCATCGATTGCGGTTTCGCCCGTTGTCGAGAGTCCGGCCCGGGCGGCATTCAGCATCGCGGCGGTCACCGGGATGACCGGGATATCCTGCTCGCCGGTCACGGTGGCGAGGTCCGGCGCTTCCGGCGTTTCGCCGAGAATATGGAACAGGCCGACTGCGCCCGCCGAAGCGGCCGCGGCGCCGAAGGCTTTCAGCCGGTCCTCGGTGGCGCAGCCGTCAAGGCCGAGCACGACGCCGATCGAGGTGCCCGCGCGCTGGCCGAACAGGGTGCCGATGACCGGCCAGAAGACGTCCGAATTCCGCAGGGCAGGCGACAGGCCCGAGCAATCCAGCGCGAAGACGGCGCGGCGGTTCTCCGGAATGTGCAAGCCGTAATAGGGGGCGCGGGCGGTCATCGCGCAGCAGATGTCGAGAAAGTCACCGTAACGGTTGGTCCGGGCGCCGAGCACGGAATTGCAGAAGGCGACCGCATTGGATTCCCCCCAGGCGACATCGCTGCCGAGGGCCGGGCGATGCCCCGCCTGATAGGGCGCGCAGGTCCAGGTCGGGGCGCAGCCCATCGCCTCGTAGGCGCGCATCATGCGGTAGGCCATGTCATGCTGGTGAGGCGGCAGCCGCGTCCTTGCGCCGCAGGCGAGATCAAGCGCGCCGACATTCAGCGTGGTCGGAATGGCGAGCTTCGCGCCGAGCCGCACCAGATGCTCGGCGAAAAGCGTGCCCGAATCGCCGTGATAGAGCGCGCCGTCAATATGGGCGGAGACGACCGGCACCAGCCGGCTGGCGCCCATCAGCCGTGCCGTCTCGGTGATGACGCGCATGGCCAGAGCCATGCCTTCGCCCTGATCGCCGGCGAGCAGGCGGGTTTCTTCCGGGGTGAGGGAAAGGCTCATTCAGGGTTCCCAGCGGCAGGAGGATCGATCCAGAATTGTATCCAATATACGATCAGGGCACGGTGCCACGGTCAACGGGTTCTGGCAAGGCCAACGACGCCGGAGCATAGCGGCTCCGGGCCCGGCGTAAATCGCCCGCACGAATTCGTTGCGGATTCCCCTTGCCGTTTCGGCCCGATGTCGTCACTTGAGGGGCAAGGAGACCCGATGTGACTGCACCAGCCCCGGCGCCCCCGGATGCGGCCCTGCCGGATCGGCAAGCGCTTTTCCGCGATGCGATGAGCCGGGTTGCCGGCGCCGTGCATCTGATCACCACCGACGGTCCGGCCGGCCGCGGCGGGTTGACCGCGACCGCCGTCACCTCGGTTTCCGACGCACCGCCGACCCTGCTCGTCTGCCTCAACCAGAGCAGCCGCACCGCTGCGATCCTCCGGCAGAACATGGCCTTTGCCGTCAACACGCTGGGGGCTGGCCAGCAGGAACTGGCCAATGTCTTCGCGGGGCGGACGCCGGCCCGCGGCGAGGCCCGGTTCACGCATGGCGCGTGGCGGAAGGGCGAGGCGGGACAGCCGCTGCTCGGCGATGCGCTTGTGCAGTTCGAGGCACGGGTGATCGATTTCCGCCCCGTCGCCAGCCATTTCGTCGTGATCGGCGAGATCCTGGGCATCGGCCTCGGCCATGCGCATGGCGGGCTGGTCTATGTCCGCCGGGCCTATCACGCGGTGTGAAGGGCCGGTTGGAGCCGGCCGTCCCGCTCAGGCGGAACGGGTAATCCCGCCATCCACCCGGCCAGCCTTGGGCTGGCCGTCCCGCTCAGACCGAACGGGTAATCCCGCCATCCACCCGGATGTTCTGTCCGGTAATGTACCCGGCATCGGGCGAGAGCAGGAAGGCGGCGGTCTTCGCGATTTCCGCCACCGTGCCATAGCGCTTCATCGGGATCCGGGCCTTGAAGGCCTCCTTTTCGGGCAGGGAATCGATGAAGCCCGGCAGGAGGTTGTTCATGCGGATGTTCTGCGCGGCATAGCGATCGGCGTAGAGCTTGGCGAAGGAGGCCAGGCCAGCCCGGAGGGTGCAGGAAATCGGGAAGACGGGATCGGGCTCGAAAGCGGCGAAGGTCGAGATGTTGACGATCGAACCGCCGCCCTGCTTCTCCATGATCGGAGTGATCAGCCGGCAGATCCGGACAACGTTGAGAATGATCAGGTCAAGGCCCGTCGCCCAGTCCGCATCGGAGAGGGCGAGCAGGTCGCCCTTCGGCGGATGGCCGGTGGAAAGGACAGCGCCGTCGATCCGGCCCCATTCCTGCATTGTCGCATCGACCAGCCGGGCGAGATCGGCCGGATCGGTGACCGAGCCGGTGATGCCGATGCCGCCGAGTTCCTTCGCAAGCGTCTCGGCATTGCCGGAGGGGGAGAGCAGCGCGACGTTCCAACCGCGGGAGGCGAGTTCGCGCGCGGCGGCACCGCCCATGCCCTTGCCGGCACCGGTGAGAATGGCAACAGGCATCAGGCGGTTCCGAGGAAAGCGGAGACGACGCGGTTGTATTCCGCCGGGGATTCGCAATTGGCGATATGCGAGCCGGGCACCACGGCCTTTTTCGCGCCGGGGATGTTGCGGACCATGATCTCGCCCATGGCCGGTGTGGTGGCGATATCGTTCTCGCCGATCACCACGAGAACCGGGTTCGAGATCGACTTGATCGCCTCGCGCTGGTCCATGTCGCGCAGGGCGGCGCAGCAGGCGGTATAGCCGGTCACCGTCGCCTCGCGCACCTGATCGGTGATGCGGGCCACTTCGGCGGGGCTCGACTGGTTGAAGGCGGGGGTGAACCAGCGCATCTTCATCGCTTCGGCGATGGCGCCCATGCCCTCGCGATGGGCGATCCGGATCCGGGCGTTCCAGTCGGTGAAGGGCGGGCCCATGAAGGCGGCGGTATTGCCGAGCACGGCCCGGTTGATCCGGTCGGGATGATGCGTCAGCAGATACATGCCGACCATGCCGCCCATCGAGCAGCCGATCCAGTCGACCTTGTGGATATGGAGCGTGTCGAGGATGCGCAGCGCATCCTGCGCCAGCATGGCCAGCGAATAGGGGCCGGGCGGGCAGGACGAGCCGCCATGGCCGCGCACATCGTAGCGGATCACCCGGTGGGTTTCGGCAAAGACCGGGATCTGGTCGTTCCACATTTCCAGAGTCGCCCCGAGGCTGTTCGAGAACATGAGGGGCGGGGAGGCCTTGGAGCCGTCACGCGCGATGCGGAACCGGACATCGCCGGCATCGATGAAGGAGATTTCGGAAGACACGGGATTTCCTGGAGCAGGTTCGACACGAGCCTGCCTAGCTTCACGGCATTTCGCCGGAAACACAAGCATGGCGGGCCGCGCTTTTTCGTGGTGCGGGTGCGATTTCGATTTGCTGCGATGCGCAAACGAATTTGCCGGGTTGCGCGCAATTGGCCGCTTGACGGTTTCTTTAGAACGGGTCCACCTTAGAAAAATCGGGGAAAACGACCCAAAAACGGCATTGCAAAGCCCCGCCAGGAAACATTGGGCGCGGTTTTGTGCCCATTTTCGCTCAAGGAGAGTTTCATGCCCAAGGTGAGCATGACCGTGAACGGCAAGCGCGTCAGCGCCGATGTCGAGGGCCGGACACTGCTGGTGCAGTTCCTGCGGGAACACCAGCGCCTGACCGGCACCCATGTCGGCTGCGACACCAGCCAGTGCGGCGCCTGCGTGGTCCATGTCGATGGCAAGGCGATCAAGGCCTGCACGACGCTGGCCCTGTCCTGCGAAGGTGCGAATGTCACGACGATCGAGGGGCTGGCCAACGGCACCGAACTGCATCCGATGCAGGCGGCCTTCCGGGAGCATCACGGCCTGCAATGCGGCTTCTGCACGCCCGGGATGATCATGGCGGCGATCGATATGGTCAACCGGCTCGGCTATGACCTGTCGGAAGACACGATCCGCCACGAGCTCGAGGGCAATATCTGCCGCTGCACGGGCTATCACAACATCGTCAAGGCCATCCAGGCCGGCGCGGCCGCGATGGGCGGCCTGAAGGTCGCCGCGGAATAAGCGGGGCAGCCGGATCAAGGCAGTCGGCGGTCGAGGCGAGATCCCTTGCCGACTGCCTCCTGCCCACTGCCAACACAATCAGGAGGGAACACCATGGCTGGTACCGGTATCGGCGCGCGTGTGACGCGCAAGGAAGACTTCCGCTTCATCACCGGCAAGGGCAATTACACGGACGATATCAACCGTCCGGGCCAGGCCCATGCCTATTTCCTGCGGTCGCCGCATGCCCATGCGAAGATCCGGAAGATCGACACCGTGAAGGCGGCGGCGATGCCGGGTGTCGTGGCCATCTTCACCGGCGCCGATATCGAGGCCGACAAGGTGGGCGGGCTGATCTGCGGCTGGATGATCCACTCCAAGGACGGCTCGCCGATGAAGGCCGGCGCCCATCCCGCGCTCGCTGTCGGCAAGGTGCGCTATGTCGGCGATCATGTCGCCGTCGTCATCGCCGAGAGCCTCGCCGAGGCCCGTGACGCGGCGGAGGCGATTGTCGTCGATTACGAGCCGCTGAAGCCGGTGGTCGACCTCGCTTCCGCCACCAAGAAGGGCAGCCCCGTCATCCATGACGCCGCGCCGGACAACCAGGTCTATGACTGGCATCTCGGCGACGAGGCCGCCGTGAAGGCCGCCTTCAAGAAGGCCAAGCACATCACGAAGATCGATCTCGTCAACAACCGCCTCGTGCCCAATGCCATGGAGCCGCGCGCGGCGATCGGCGATTACAATCCCGGCGAGGAGGCCTTCACGCTCTACACGACCAGCCAGAACCCGCATGTCGCGCGGCTGGTGCTGTCGGCCTTCATCGGCATCGCGCCGGAGCACAAGCTCCGCGTGATCGCGCCGGATGTCGGCGGCGGCTTCGGTTCGAAGATCTTCATCTATGCCGAGGAGACGATCTGCGTCTGGGCGGCGAAGAAGGTCGGGCGGCCGGTGAAATGGGTGGCGGACCGGACCGAGGAATTCCTCGCCATTGCCCATGGCCGCGACCATCTCACCCATGCCGAGATGGCGATCGACGAGAATGGCCGGATCCTCGGGCTTCATGTGAAGACGCGGGCCAATCTCGGCGCGTATCTCTCGACCTTCGCCTCGTCGGTTCCGACCTATCTCTACGTGCCGCTGCTCTCCGGCCAATACAATATCCCCGCCATCTACGGCGAGGTGGAGGCGGTCTATACCAATACCGCGCCGGTCGATGCCTATCGCGGTGCCGGCCGCCCGGAAGCGACCTTCGTGATCGAGCGGCTGATGGAAGTGGCGGCGCGCGAACTCGGCATGGATCCGGCGGCGTTCCGCAAGAAGAACTTCATCAAGTCCTTCCCGCACCAGACGCCGGTGATCATGTGCTACGACACCGGCGACTACAATGCCTCGCTGGTCAAGGCGATGGAGATCCATGACGTCAAGGGCTTCGCCCGCCGCAAGCGCGAGAGCGCCAAGGCCGGCAAGCTGCGCGGCCTCGGCTATTCGGCGTATATCGAGGCCTGCGGCATTGCGCCGTCGGCGGCGGTGGGCTCGCTCGGTGCCGGGGTCGGGCTGTGGGAATCGGCCGAGGTGCGCGTCAACCCGGTCGGGACCGTGGAAGTGCTGACCGGCTCGCACAGCCATGGCCAGGGCCACGAGACCACCTTCGCCCAGCTGGTGGCCGGGCGGCTCGGCATCCCGATCGAGAATGTCGCGATCGTCCATGGCGATACCGACAAGGTGCAGATGGGCATGGGCACCTATGGCTCCCGGTCGGGCGCGGTCGGCATGTCGGCCATCGTGAAGGCGCTCGACAAGATCGAGGCCAAGGCCAAGAAGGTGGCCAGCTTCGTGCTGGAAGCCTCCGAGGCCGATATCGACTTCAAGGACGGCAAGTTCTCGGTGAAGGGCACCGACAAGTCGATCGATTTCGCCTCGGTCGCGCTGCAGGCCTATGTCGCGCACAAGTTCACCGGCGAGCAGCTGGAGCCGGGGCTGAAGGAGGGGGCCTTCTATGACCCGACCAACTTCACCTTCCCCTCGGGTGTGCACATTGCCGAGGTCGAGATCGACCCCGAGACCGGCGTCACCACCATCGCCAAATGGACGGCGGTGGATGATTTCGGCGTCATCATCAACCCGATGATCGTCGAGGGCCAGGTCCATGGCGGGATCGCGCAGGGGATCGGCCAGGCGCTGCTGGAGGGCGCGGTCTATGACGCGAACGGCCAGCTGCTGACCGCGAGCTACATGGATTACGCCATGCCGCGCGCCGATGACCTGCCCTCCTTCCGCGTCGACCATACCACCACGCCGTGCCCCTCGAACCCGCTGGGGATCAAGGGTTGCGGCGAGGCCGGGGCGATCGCCGCGCCGGCCGCGGTGATGAATGCGGTCACCGACGCGCTCGGCCACGAGAATATCGCGATGCCGGCCACGCCGCAGGCGGTCTGGCATGCGGCTCAGGCCGGGCTGGCGCGGGCTGCGGAATAATTCGGGCAGTTGGCAGTCGGTGGCCTGTTGCCTGATCCCGACTGCCCATTGCCGATTGCCGGTTTTCGAAATCTGGAGGAACCCCTCATGTACGCCTTTGATTTCCATCGTCCTGCCACCCTGCGTCAGGCCAACAGCCTGATCGGCAAGGTCGAGGATGCGAAGATCCTCGCCGGGGGGCAGACCCTGCTCCCCACCATGAAGCAGCGGCTGGCGAGCCCTGCCGCCGTGATCGACCTGTCCGGCGTGCCGGAACTGGTCGGGATCGAGCAGAAGGGCCGCAACCTCGTCATCGGTGCGATGACGAGCCATGCCGAGGTTGCCTCCTCGGCGCTCGTCAAGGCGGCCCTGCCCGGGCTGGCCGCGCTGGCCGGCGGCATCGGCGACCCGCATGTCCGCCACAAGGGCACGATCGGCGGCTCGATCGCCAACAATGATCCGGCGGCGGATTACCCGGCCGGCCTGCTCGCGCTCGGCGCGACGATCGTGACCAACCGCCGCAGGATCCCGGCCGGCGAGTTCTTCACCGGCATGTTCTCGACCGCGCTCGACGAGGGCGAGATCATCACGAAGGTGATCATCCCGACCGGCGGGAAGTTCGCCTATGCGAAGTTCCGCAACCCGGCTTCGCGCTACGCGATGGTCGGTGTCGCCGTCGGCAAGAAGGGATCGTCGGTCGTGGTTGCGGTGACCGGCGCCGGCTCCGACGGGGTTTTCCGCTGGGCGGAGGCCGAGGCGGCCCTCGGCAAGCGCTTCAATGCGAAATCGCTCGACGGCATCAAGACGCCGGCGGCGAAGGAGCTGAACAGCGATATCCATGCCTCGGCCGAATATCGCAGCCACCTGATCGGCGTCATGGCCCGCCGGGCCGTTGCGGCCGCCACGGCGAAATGACCAGATTACCGGCCGGGCAGGGCCCGGCCGGGCACCTCTCACGCGGTGGGGTAGAAAAACCGCTCTTCGACGATCTTGCCGTCGCGCACCGTGTAAAGTCCGAATTCCTCGGCCTTCACCCGTTCGCCCGTGTAGAGGCGGGTGACGTCGATCACGAAGCGGAGCAGGAACTGGTCGCCATTGACCAGCGCGTCGCCGGTCTCGAAGGAATGGATCGTGTGATTGTCATACCACCAGTCGCTCTTCGCCTTGACGGCCGCCGTGCCCCGGCAGATGGCCATGTCTCCCGGCATGGCCTCGAGGCTGACAATGTCCGGCGCGTTGAAGCGGCCGGCGGCCTCGACATGCTGGCCGGCCCTGAGCATGGCGGTGAAGGCGGTGGCGAGTTGCGCGGTATCCATCGGGGTTCTTCCTTTCGTCAGATGAGAACAAGACAAGAACATTCGCATGGCGTGACGCGGTCTGGCAAGGTCCCGCCGGGGATCGGGATGTCGATAGGCGGGTTTGCGTCGGCTATCCGTCCGCCCTATCTCGTCAAAGGGCCGCGCGGGCGGCCTGCCCGCCATCCGCCGGCCTTGTCGATCGCGCGGGGCGCGGTCTGGTTTTTCCGGGAGTGCCCTTGATGATCCACGCGCCTGCCTCGATCGAAGCCACGCTCGATCTGCTCCGCGCCGAGTCCTATGTAGCCGATCGCGGCTTCGCGACCGTGCTGTTCCTCGCGCTCAGGCTCGGCCGGCCGCTTTTCCTCGAGGGCGAGGCGGGGGTCGGCAAGACCGAGATTGCCAAGGTGCTGGCGCGGGCCTTGGGCCGCAAGCTGATCCGGCTGCAATGCTACGAGGGGCTCGACAGCGCCGCCGCGCTCTACGAGTGGAACTATGCCGGCCAGATGATGGCGATCCGCCTTGGGGAGGCCTCGGGCGAGCATGACCGGGCGAAGCTCTCGGCGGATGTGTTTTCCGAGCGCTTCCTCGTCAAGCGGCCGTTGCTGCAGGCGCTGGAGGCCGATCCCGCCGGGCCGCCGGTGCTGCTGATCGACGAGCTTGACCGCACGGACGAGGCGTTCGAGGCGTTCCTGCTGGAAATCCTGTCGGATTTCCAGGCGACGATCCCCGAACTCGGCACGATCCGCGCGCCGGCGCCGCCGATCGTCATCATCACGTCCAACCGCACCCGCGAGGTGCATGATGCCTTGAAGCGGCGCTGCCTCTATCACTGGGTCGATTACCCGGACACCGCGCGCGAGCTCGCCATCCTCAAGGCCAAGGCGCCGAAGGTGCCGGCCCAGCTCTCGAAGCAGATCGTCGCCTATGTGCAGGCGATCCGGCAGGAAGACCTGTTCAAGGTGCCCGGCGTGGCCGAGACCCTGGACTGGGCGACGGCACTGGTGGAGCTCGACGCGGTGGCGCTCGACCCGGCCCTCGTCTCGGATACGCTCGGCGTGCTGCTCAAATATCAGGACGATATCGTCAAGCTGCAGGGCAGCCGCGCCAAGGAGATCCTCGACCAGGTGAAAGCGGCGCGGTGATGGCGGCGACCGGCGGCCATCTTGCCGAGAATGTCGCGTTTTTCGGCCGGGCGCTGCGGCAGGCCGGCATGGCGGTCGGCCCCGGCGCGATGCTCGATGCCGTCGCGGCGATCGAGGCGATCGGCATCGGCCACAAGGAGGAGTTCCGCGCCGCGCTCGAGGCAGTCTTCGTCAAGCGGCGGCAGGATGCCGACCTGTTCGACCAGGCCTTCCGCCTGTTCTGGCGGCGGCGGGCATTGCTCGAGAAGATGATGGCGACGATGATGCCCGTCGCGCCGGGTGATCCGGATCCGCGGCGCGAGGAGGCGCTGCGCCGGCTGACCGAGGCCCTGTTCCAGCCGAAGCCGCCTGAGGACCAGCCGGAGCGCGAGCGGGTCGATCTCGATTCCCGGCTGACCGTGTCGGATATCGAGGTGTTCCGCAGCCGGGATTTCGACGGCATGTCGGCGCTCGAACTCGCCGAGGCCAGGAACGAGGTGGCGCGGCTGGTCATGCCGCTGCAGCGGGTGAAGATGCGGCGCTTCCTCGCCGACCCGCACGGCAGAAGGCCCGATCCGCGGCGGGCGATGCGGGCCAGCCTCCGGGCCGGCGGGGACGCGTTCGAATTGCGGTTCCGGGCCCGCGCCGAGAAGGTGCCGCCCTTGGTGGCCCTGTGCGACATTTCCGGCTCGATGAGCCAGTATTCGCGGATTTTCCTGCATTTCCTGCATGCCGTGGCCCAGACGGGACGGCGCGTTTCGGCCTTCACTTTCGCCACGGAACTGACCAATGTCAGCCATGCGCTGAGGGGCACGAAGGACCCGGATCTCGCCTTGCGCGGCGCGGCGAAGCTGGTGCGCGACTGGGATGGCGGCACGCGGATCGGCCAGACGCTGGAGCGGTTCAACAAGCGCTGGGCGCGGCGGGTGATGAGCGGTGGTGCGGTGGTGCTGCTCATCACCGACGGGCTCGAACGGGACCTCCGCCCCGACCTTGCCCGCGAGCTGGCCCGGCTCCGGCGCTCGGCCCGGCGGCTGATCTGGCTGAACCCGCTGCTCCGCTTCGAGGGGTTCGAAGCCAAGGCGGCCGGCATCCGCGCGATGTTGCCGCATGTTGACGAATTCCGAACCTGTCATAGCCTGAACGCCATGGCCGATCTGTGCCGGGCGCTGGCCGCGGGCGAGGGCCAGGGCGCCGATCCACGGCGGTTTCTCCGGGAGGGACCATGAGCGAAAACCTTGCGGGTGGCCTTGCCACCGAAAGCGAGATCCTTGCCACCGCCGAGACCTGGCGTCTGGCCGGGCGGAGCGTTGCACTCGCCACCGTGACGGAGACCTGGGGATCGGCGCCGCGGCCGGTCGGCTCGCACCTCGTCATCGACGGGGACGGCAACTTCCTCGGCTCGGTGTCCGGCGGCTGCGTCGAGGGGGCGGTGGTGACGGAGGCGATCGATGTCATCGCCAGCGGCGTGCCGAAACTGCTCGAATTCGGCGTTGCCGATGAAACGGCCTGGCGCGTCGGCCTGTCCTGCGGCGGGCGGATCGCCGTGCATGTCGTTCCCGTGCGCTGAGGGGTTCCGGTGGATCTCGCCCTGCTTTCCGCGCTGAACCGCCATCGCAATGCCCGCGAAGCGGTGGCGCTCGTGACCGATCTCGAAAGCGGCGCCGCCCGGCTGGTCACGCCGGAGGGCCTTGCCGGCGACCCCGCGGCGGAAGCGCTGGTCGAGGCGTTCCGGACCGGGAAATCCGCGAAGGTGATCACCGGCGAGCGGCCGGAATTCATCGACGTGCATGTGCCGCCCGTGCAGCTGATCGTGATCGGGGCCGTGCATATCAGCCAGGCGCTGGCGGAGATGGCGCGGCTGGTCGAACTTGACTGCACATTGATCGACCCGCGCGAGGCCTTCGCCACGCCGGAACGGTTCCCGAATGTGCGGCTGATCGCGGAATGGCCGGATGTGGCGCTGCCACCGCTGAAGCCGGATCGCTTTACCGCCTTCGTCGCGCTGACGCATGACCCCAAGATCGACGATCCCGCCCTGACCATCGCGCTCCGGGCCGGATGCTTCTATATCGGCGCGCTCGGCAGCCGGAAAACGCATGCGCGGCGGCTGGAGCGGCTGGCAGCCGCCGGGTTCGCCGACGCCGATCTCGCCCGGATCCACGCGCCGATCGGGCTCGATATCGGCGCGGTGAGCCCGGCCGAGATCGCCGTCTCGATCCTTGCCGAGATCATCGGCACGCATCGTCAGCGGCGGCGCGGCTGATGTTTTTCGGGCGGGTTCCGGTTGGCGAGGCCGAGGGTGCCGTGCTGGCGCATCAGGTCCGGGCCGGCGAGACCGTCCTGCGCAAGGGGCATGTGCTCGAAAGGCATGACTGTGTGTCCCTTGCCGCGGCGGGGGTGGCGGAGGTCACCATCGCGCGGCCTGATCGGGAGGATCTCTCCGAGGACGAGGCGGCGGCGCGGCTCGCCGAGGCGGCGCTGGGCCCGGGCCTGCGTGCCGACCCCGCCTTTACCGGGCGGGCCAATCTCTTCGCGACGGAAGCCGGGCTGTTCCTGCCGGACCCCGCCGCCATCGACGCGTTCAACCTGATCGATCCCGACCTCACCCTCGCGACGCTGCCGGCTTTCCGCCGCGTCGTGCCCGGCGAGATGGTCGCGACGGTGAAGATCATCCCCTTCGCGGTTCCCGGCGCGCTGGTCGAGGCCGGCCGCAGGCAGCTGGCGGCCGGTGCGTTGCGGATCGCGCCGTTCCGGCCGAAGCGGGTTGCGCTGCTGTCGCTCCGCCTGCCGGGCCTGAAGGAAAGCGTCATCGACAAGACGCGGCGGGTCATGGAGGAGCGGCTGGCCGCTTTGGGCAGCCGGCTGGTCTCCGAGGCGCGTGCCGAGCACCGGCAGGACGCGCTGGAAGCCAGTCTGGCCGCGCTCGATCCGGCCGGCTTCGATATCCTGATCGTGTTCGGCGCGGCGGCCATCGCCGACCGGCGCGACGTGATCCCGTCGGCGATCGTGGCGCAGGGCGGGCGGCTCGTCCATCTCGGCATGCCGGTCGATCCCGGCAACCTGCTGATGCTGGCGGAATGGCGGGGCCGCCCGGTGATCGGTGCCCCGGGCTGTGCCCGTTCCCCGCGCGAGAACGGGTTCGACTGGGTGCTGGCGCGGCTTTGCGCCGACCTGCCGGTGACGGGGCATGATCTCCAGCGCATGGGAACCGGCGGGCTGCTGATGGAGATCGTCTCGCGGCCGCAACCCCGGGCCGGCGAGGCACGGGCCGGGGCTTCGGCTGCTCCCGGCATCGTCATCCTCGCGGCCGGGCGTTCGACGCGGTTCGGGGCGGAGAACAAGCTGCTCGCCCCGTTCGAGGGGCGGCCGATGCTGGCCCATGTGCTGGACATTGCCCGGGCGGCCGCGACGGGGCCGGTTGTGATCGTGACCGGGCACGAGGCGGAAAGGATCGAGGCGTTGGCGGCCGGCACGGATGCCCGGCTGGTCGCGAATCCGGATTACCGCGACGGGCTGGCCACCTCCCTCCGGGTCGGGCTCGGGGCCCTGCCGGCGGAGACGGAAGCAGCCTTCGTGATGCTGGGCGACATGCCGCGCCTCCGCCCGGAGACGCTGCATCGCCTTGCGCAGGTGGCCAAGGAGCAGCCCGAGGCCGAGGCCTTCGTGCCGGTGCATCACGGCCGATGGGGTAACCCGGTTCTGGTGCGGCGGAGCCTTTTCGCCGATCTCATGGCCCTGACGGGTGATCAGGGCGCCCGGCGCCTGCTGGAAGCGCGGCGCGACCGGGTGGTCGAGGTGCCCGTCGAGGATCCCGGCATTCTCGCGGATTTCGACACGCCGTCTGCAATCGCGGCCGCAACGGGTGGTCCGGCAGGGGCGCTTCCTGCGTAAGCCCGGCAGGCGCGGGACCCGCGCGGGCAAGGGCAAGGCAATCCATGACGAAGACGGCAGTGATTTTCGGCGGCACCGGCGGGATCGGTGCGGCCACGGCGCGCGGACTGAAGGCGAAGGGCTATGCGCTGCATCTGGCGGGGCGCGATGCCGCGCGGCTCGAGGCGCTGGCCGGCGAACTCGGCGCCGGGTTCACCGCGGGCGATGCGCGGGAGCCGTCGCATTTTGCCGAACTCGCTGCTGCCCTCGGCGACAGGCCGGTCGATGCCCTTGTCTATGCGGTGGGCTCGATCAATCTCAAGCCGGTGAACCGGCTGAATGATGCCGACTTTCTCGGTGATTTCACGCTCAACGCGCTCGGGGCGGCGCGCGCCGTGCAGGCGCTGCTGCCGGCGCTGAAGCGCAGCGAGGCGGCGTCGATCGTGCTGTTTTCGACCGTGGCGGTCGCGCAGGGCTTCTCGGCGCATGCGTCGGTGTCGATGGCGAAAGGCGCCGTCGAGGGGCTGACCCGCGCGCTCGGGGCGGAACTCGCGCCGCGCATCCGCGTCAATTGCATCGCGCCCTCGCTGACGCGGACGAAAATGGCGGCCGCGCTGACCGGCAACGAGGCGATGGCCAAGGCGATTGCGGAGCTGCATGCGGTGCCGCGTCTCGGCCAGCCGGAGGATGTGGCCGGGCTCGCGACGTTCCTCGCCAGTGCCGAAAGCGGCTGGATTTCCGGGCAGGTCATGGCGGTGGATGGCGGCCGCTCGCGGCTGCGCACCAAGGGCTGATCCATGCCGCGTGGCGTCAGGAAGGTCCATCTGCCGGAGAAGCCCTGCGCGCATTGCGGCCGGCCGTTCACCTGGCGGAAAAAATGGGAAAGGGTGTGGGACGAGGTGCGGTTCTGCTCGGATCGCTGCCGGGCCGAAGCGCGGCGCGGCCGTGCGGTCGACAATCCGGCGGGCAGGCCATGAGCCGGCTCGTCCTGCTTCTGGGCGACCAGCTCAGCCGGTCGATCAGCGCACTGGACGGGTTCGACCCCACGCAGGACCGGATCCTCATGGCGGAAGTGGCCAGCGAGGCCACCTATGTCCGCCATCACAAGCAGAAGCTGGTCATGGTCTTCGCCGCGATGCGCCATTTCGCGCAGGGCCTGCGCGAAGAAGGGCTGGCGGTCGACTACTGGCGGATCGAGGATGCGGGCAATCCCGGTTCGCTCGATGGGGCGCTTCGTCTTGCGGTCGAGCAGTACCGGCCCGACACGGTGATCCTCACCGAGCCGGGCGAATGGCGCGTGCTGGAGATGATGCGGGACTGGGCGGAAACGCTCGGCCCCCCGGTGGAAATCCGGCCGGATACACGCTTCCTCGCCCGGCTCGAGGCGTTCGCGCGCTGGGCCGAGGGCCGCAAGACCTACCGGATGGAGTTCTTCTACCGGGAGATGCGCCGCAAGACCGGGTTGCTGATGGAGGGCGACCAGCCCGTCGGCGGGCAATGGAATTTCGATGCCGAGAACCGCAAGGCCCTGCCCGCAGGGCATCGCCTGCCGGAGCGGCTGCGCTTCCCGCCCGATGATCTGACACGCGCGGTCATGGCGGTGGTCGAGGCGCGTTTCGCAGGCCATTTCGGCAGTCTCGAGGCGTTCGGCTGGCCGGTGACGCGCGCGCAGGCGCTGGAGGCGCTCAATCATTTCATCGCCGATGCGCTGCCGTGGTTCGGCGATTACCAGGACGCGATGAAACGCGGCGAGGATTTTGTCCATCACGCGCTGCTGGCGCCGGCGCTCAACATGGGGCTCCTCCTGCCGGAGGAAATCTGCCGCGCGGCCGAGCGGGCCTGGTTCGAGGGACGGGCACCGCTCAATGCGGTGGAGGGGTTCATCCGCCAGATCCTCGGCTGGCGGGAATATGTGCGCGGTCTCTACTGGCTGGAAATGCCGGGTTATGCCGAGACCAATGCGCTTGCGGCGCATCGCCCGCTGCCGGATTTCTACTGGACCGGCAAGACCGACCTTCGCTGCCTCGCCGAGGTGGTGCAGGCGACGGCGCGGAATGCCTATGCCCATCACATCCAGCGGTTGATGGTGACCGGCAATTTCGCGCTTCTGGCGGGGATCGCGCCGAAAGCGGTCGAGGAATGGTATCTGCTGGTCTATGCGGATGCCTATGAATGGGTGGAACTGCCCAACACCCATGGCATGGCGCTTTTCGCCGATGGCGGGCTGCTGGCCTCAAAGCCCTATGCCGCTTCTGGCGCCTATATTGACCGGATGAGCGATTATTGCTCGGGCTGCCGCTATGATCCAGCCGTGAAAAGCGGCCCGGAGGCCTGCCCGTTCAACTATCTCTACTGGAATTTCCTGATCGCCAACGAGGAACGGCTCGCCGGCAATCCGCGCATGGCCATGCCGTACCGGACGCTGGCGAAAATGGCGCCGGCGCGACGGGCGGAGATCGTGGCCGAGGCGCGCGTCTTTCTCGACAGCCTGCCTGCCGCTCAATAGGCGAGGGCGAGGCCGAATGCCGCATAGGGGCGCGGTTTCTGCCGGCTGTCGAACAGGGCACCCGCCGACAGGCTCAGGCTTGTCCGCCCCAGCCGCAGCCCCGAGGCATGACCACCGAGGCGCAGGTGGCGATAGGGCTCCCGATAGGTCAGCGGACCGAGCCGCCAGCGTTCGCCGGCGGAAGCCAGCAGTTCGGGCCCGACGGCGAGGTCGCTTGCGCCCAGGGCGAAACCGATCCGCGCGATGGCCGACACGCCCTCCCGCGCGCGATCCGCCTCGATGCCGAGTTGCAGGAAGCGCAACCCCGCGGGGCCAACCTCCGGCCAGTCCCGCCAGATCTGCAGCGCCACCACGAGGCCGAGCCGTTCCGCGCGGCCCGTGAGTGCCATGGCCAGGGCATCGAGCCCGATCCGCGAGAGGCCCGCTTGCAGCGTCAGCTGAAGGTCGGCCTCGCGCCATGTCCGGCCAAGGACAAGCCGTTGCTGGATGAGGCGGGGTTCGCCGCCGGTATCGCCACCTCCGAGCCGGATCTGGCTCCCGACGGCGAAGAACCAGCCGGACCGGTCGAGCGTGCCGGACAGGCTGTGCCGCAGTTCCGTCGCGTTGGCGACATGCCGGGTATCACCGGCAAGGGCAAAGGCGAGCCGTGTGCGCGCAAGTTCGGGCCGGAACCAGAGATCGCCCGCCCGGCCGAAATTCCGGGACAGGAAGGTCAGCCCGGGTGCCGGCGAAGCCCGCGCAAGCCCCGCGAAATGCGGATCCGGCGCCATGGGGGCGGGCTCGGATTCTGCCGGGTGCGTCACGCCGCCGCGCGCAGCCGGGACAAGACAATGCAGGCTGCCCGGAAGGACGAGGGCGAACAGGAGAGCGCCGGCGAAAGGTGCGGCGAGGCGCAGGATCCCGGGCATGAACGTGACTCCGGAGCGAGGGCATGATCCAGGAATAAACACCTATTCCGGGCCTGCCACCAAGGAGCGGTTGAATCCGCCAATGCCCGGCTCCGGCGGGCCCTTTCCTTTCCCGCGCATTCCCCGTAAGAGCGGGCAAGGTTCTTTCCTTGCGTGGTGACGTCCGTATGAAGCCGTTCTCGGCCCGCATTTCCGATGTGCTCGCCGAGACGGTCCGGAGCAAGGGCGAGGCCGATGACCCGATGCCCATGCTGGGCGATCTCGTGGCCTTGCTCGGCAAGCGCTCCTTCGGCATCGTGCTGGTGCTGTTCGGCCTGCCGAACCTGCTGCCCGTGCCGGGCCTGCCCATCCTCTGCGGGGTGATTGTCGGCGTTGTCGCGCTGCAGATGCTGCGCGGGCACGACGCGCTGGTGCTGCCGCGCTGGCTGGCCCAACGGCGGGTGAAGCGCCGGGACCTCCAGAACGTGCTCGAGAAATCGGAGCCGACCCTGCGCTGGTTCGAGCGCGTGATGCGGCCCCGGCTCCTGGTCCTGACCGATGTCCAGGCGCAGCGGGCCATCGGCGCGCTGGTCATGGTGATGGCCATCTGCCTGATGTCGCCCATTCCGTTCATCGGGGGCATTCCGCCGGGAATCGCGGTGATCCTTGTCGGCCTGGCCATGGTCGAGCGCGACGGCGTGGTGATGCTGGTCGCGGCCTTCGCAGCGGTGATCGCGGTGATCTTCACCGTCTCGCTGACCTACCTCATCCTGTGGAAGTTCTTCGTCCTGCTGCCGAGGCTGCTCGGCTTCGGCTGATCAGGCGGCGTTCGGCGCGTTGCGGCCGGCATCCTCGGCCCGTTCGGCGGCCAGCAACTGGTCGATGGTCTCTGCCGGCACCGGCCGCGAGAACAGGAAGCCCTGCAGGTAATGGCAGCCCACGGCCTGGAGGAAGCGTCGCTGCTCCTCGGTCTCGACACCCTCCGCCGTCACTTCGAGCCCGAGCGCGCGGCCGAGATGCACGACGGAATGGACGAGGATCGCGCTTTCGCCGGTCGCCTCCATCGAATCGAGGAAGGACTTGTCGATCTTGATCTTGTCGAAGGCGAACCGGCGCAGATAGATCAGCGAGGAATAGCCGGTGCCGAAATCATCGAGCGCGAGCTTCACCCCGATGGCGCGCAGCTCCATCATCGCCGCTTCCGCCTGGTCGGCATCCTCGACGAGCACGCTTTCCGTCAGTTCGATTTCCAGCCGCCCGGTCTCGAGATTGGTCTCGCGCATGATGCGGTGGACATCCTGCACGAAATTGGCCTGGCGGAACTGGAGCGCCGAGACATTGACGCCGACGCGGAGGCCCGGCCAGCGGGCGGCATCCTGACAGGCGCGGCGCATCACCCATTCGCCGAGGGCGACGATCAACCCGCGCTCCTCGGCGGCGGCGATGAAAACGCCCGGCGCGATGAGACCATGCGTCGGGTGGCGCCAGCGGACCAGCGCCTCGACACTGGCGATCCGGGCCGTATCGGCATGGACCTGCGGCTGGTAGGCGAGGGTCAGCTCGTCATTCTCGATGGCGCGGAGCAGCTCGTCATCGACGAGCTTGCGGATCCGCTCGGCCTCGGTCATGCGGTGCTCGTAGAGGGCGAAACGGTTCCGGCCCTCGTTCTTTGCCCGGTAGAGCGCGGTGTCGGCCGCCCGCAGGATCGTCGCCACATCGGTGCCGTCATCCGGCGAGATCGAGATGCCCACGGTGACGCCGATGCGCATCTGGGCGCCATCCATCGTGAAGGGCTTGTTGGTCGCGTCGATGATCGCCTGGGCGAGGCGGCTCGGTTCGAGATGCGAGTGGATGCCCGTCTGCAGGATGGCGAATTCGTCGCCGCCCAGCCGGGCGATCAGGTCGGTCTGCTTCAGCAGCGGCTTCACCCGGTTGCCGAAATCGACGATGACCTTGTCGCCTGCCGCGTGGCCATAGGTGTCGTTGACATCCTTGAACTTGTCGAGATCGAGCAGGAGCACCGCGATGTTGGTGTCGCGGTTGACGAGATCCTCGATGTTTTCCGCCAGCCGCTCGCAGAAGACGGCGCGGTTCGGCAGGCCGGAAAGCGGGTCATGCCGGGCTTCGTGGCTGGCCTTTGCCTCGCGCTTGAGAATGGCGGCGGTCGAGGCCTGCATCCGCTTGATCAGGAAGATCGAGACGATGCCGATCGCGATCGAGGCGAAGAGGCCGTAGAAGGCGAGATCGGCGAGGGTGTCGGCGGCAAAACGGCTCGGGCTCCAGACAATGGCGAGCTGTTCCGTGCCGCCGAGGCTGGGAATGGCATAGCTCGTTTCCACATTCGTCGTGCCGGGAACCGCCCGCAGGTTCGGTATGGCGAGCATGCTCGACAGACGGCGGAAGCCATTCGCGCCCAAAGCGCGCGTGACGATCAACACGTGGTTGCGGCCGATCGGGACGGCCGCGAGATTGATGACATTGACGCCATCCTGGACGATCCGCGCCTCGCGGCCGATCCCCAGGGTCGTGGCGTCGAGCCCGCGCAGCCGGCTGCCCTCGATGAACTGGCGGATGAAGTTGCGGCGCTGGTCGAAACTCTCGGCATCGCCCGCCTCGGCCACGACTTCGCCCTCCATCCTGTTGATCAGGATGGCGAAATCCGTCGCCTGACGGCGGTTGAGCGAGGCAAGGATGCGCTCGGCCTGTTCGCGCTGGCGCTGGACCTGGAACAGTTCTCCCAACGCCTCGTCCCGCGAGACACTGGTCATCAGCCGTTCGGCCTCGAAGCTCAGGGTCTGGGCGACCTGGCGGCGCTCGCGATCCAGCTCGTACTCGTGCTGGCGGTCGGCGGCCCGGTTCGCGACGAGCACCATCGAGCCCATGACGCACAGGACCAGAAGGAAAATCGGCACGATGGAAAGAGAGGCTCCCTGTCCCTTCTGGGCGCGGGGCGGCACAATTTTCATCCGGGAACTCAACTCAACACGCGCTACTCGCAAACCGGACAATGCGCGAAGAAAGTGAATAGGAGGTTTCCGGCCCGGATTCCCGCGGGAATCCACCCGGAACCCCTGCTTTGCCGGCCTTCTTGCCGGCCGCGCGGCGAGGCATCACAGCAGCCCGAGCGCCCGGAAACTGGCATGGCCGTTGCGCCCGACGATCAGGTGGTCATGCACGGAAATGCCGAGCGGGGTGGCGAGGGCGACGATCTCGCGCGTCATCTCGATATCGGCCCGCGAGGGGGTCGGATCGCCCGAAGGGTGGTTGTGCACAAGGATGACCGCCGAGGCATTGAGCTGGAGCGCGCGCCGGATGATCTCGCGCGGATAGACCGGCGTGTGGTCGACCGTGCCGCGCTGCATCACCTCGTCGCCCATCAGCCCGTTCTTCTTGTCGAGGAAGAGCAGGCGGAATTCCTCGCGTTCGGCGAAAGCCATCGCCGTCCGGCAATAATCGACGACGCCGGCATAGGAGGCGAGGACCGGCCGCTGGCGGATATCGCCATGGGCAACGCGGCGGGCCGCCTGCTCGATCAGCTTCAGGTCATGGACAATGGAGGGACCGACACCCTTCGTTTCCTGCAACAGATCCGCCGGCGCCGCCACCACTTCGGCGAAGGATCCGAACCGCGCGATCAGTTCCTTGGCGATGCCCTTCACATCGCCCCGCGCGATCGAGCGGAACAGGATCATTTCCAGCAACTCGTAATCGGGAACGACGTCACGGTTCTGCGCGAAACGCTCGCGCAGGCGCTGGCGATGCCCGTGATAATGCGGCACCTCGCCCATTCCCGGCCCGCGAGGGCCCGGCTTTCGCCCGGTCATAGGATGGCGGGAAGCGGCGCGCCGGGACGATCCGGGAAATCGAGGCCCTTCGGCGAGCGGGTGAAGATCTCGACGCCGGTCTCGGTGACGCCGATGGTGTGCTCGAACTGGGCCGAGAGCGAGCGATCCCGGGTGACGGCCGTCCAGCCATCGGAGAGGATCTTCACATGCGGGCGGCCGAGATTGATCATCGGCTCGATGGTGAAGATCATGCCCGGCTTGAGGACGACGCCCTCGCCGGCCCGGCCGTAATGCAGGATGTTCGGCTCGTCATGGAAGAGCTGGCCGAGGCCATGGCCGCAGAAATCCCGCACGACGGAGCAGCGCTCGCCTTCCGCGAAACTCTGGATCGCCGCGCCGATATGGCCGGTCGTGTTGCCGGGACGGACCGCGGCGATACCGCGCTCGAGGCTTTCATGGGTGATCTCGAGCAGCCGCATCGCGCGGCGCGGAACCTCGCCCACGCCGTACATGCGGCTCGAATCCCCGTGCCAGCCATCGACGATCAGCGTGACATCGATATTGACGATGTCGCCGTCGCGCAGGGGCTTGTCCGTCGGGATGCCGTGGCAGACGACATGGTTGATCGAGGTGCAGCAGGACCGGGGATAGCCGTGGTAATAGAGCGTGGCAGGGAAGGCGCCGTGATCCATGGCGAATTCGAAGACCGCGCGGTCGATCGCGTCGGTCGTCACGCCGGGCTGGACCATGCCGACCAGCATGTCGAGTGCTTCCGCCGTCAGCCGGCCGGCCTTGCGCATCGCGGCAAAGCCTTCCGGCCCGTGCAGCTTGATCGTGCCCGGCTGCCGGCGGACCGGCTCTTCGGCGACGTGCAGGTTCATGCGTCTGGTTTTCCCGGATGGCGCCCCTTCCCGAGCGAGGGGCGACGCCCGGGAGATGTAGCGGGACTTGCCTCCCGATCCAAGAGGGCAGGGGTTGTGAAAACGAATTCCCGCGCCGGCCCCTCGCGTCAGGGTGGCAATGCACTTTCGGCTCTCGCTTTTTTGCGGAAGGCTCGCTAAGGACGGCCATCATGACAGAACGCATCCCTTCCGAGACCGGGCCATCGGAATTCGGCACCTTCGCCGCACGGGGCCTCGTGGCAACGCTCCTCAGCTGGACCCGCCGGATGCCGGCGACCTGGCTGGGCAAGCGCCTCGGCTTCCTTTTGCGGCGCATCGCGATCTCGCGGCTGAACGGGCGGCCGGTCGATGCGGAATCCCTCGGAGCGCGGTTCCGCCTCTACCCCTACAACAATGTCTGCGAGAAGCGGATCCTGTTCGCCCCGCGCGATTTCGACGAGACCGAGCGGAACCTGCTGGTCTCGCGGCTGCATCCGGATTTCGTGTTCCTCGATATCGGGGCGAATATCGGCGGCTATGCGCTGGCGGTCGCTGCCAAGGCCGGGCCGCGCGCCCGCATCCTCGCGATGGAGCCGCAGCCGGACGTGTTCGAGCGGCTGGTCTACAATATCCGCGCCAATCCGTTCGGGACGGTCAAGGCGCTGGCGGTGGCCGTGGCTGACCGCGACGGCGAGATCACCCTGTTCCTCGATCCGCGCAACAAGGGCGAGGCGAGCGTCAAGATCGTCAGCGCCGACCATGCGCGGCAGGTCCGGGTGCCGGCGCGCACCCTGTTCGGCATCGTGCAGGACGAGGGTTTCGGCCATATCGATGCGGTCAAGCTCGATGTGGAAGGCGCCGAGGACATGATCCTCAAGCAGTTCTTCGGCGAGGCGCCGGCCGCGCTCTGGCCGAAGCTGATCATCGTCGAGCGCGGCGAGGACCGCTGGAGCTTCGACCTGCTCGCCTTCCTCGCCCAGCGCGGCTATGCCGCGATCGGCGGCACCCGCAACAACCACCTGCTGGAGCTGAAGGCATGAGCGATCCCGTCACCGCCGCCCTTCTGGTCATCGGCGACGAGATCCTCTCCGGCCGGACCAAGGACAAGAATATCGGCTATATCGCCGACTATCTCACCGCGATCGGGATCGACCTGCGCGAGGTCCGCGTGGTGCCGGATGTCGAGGGCGAGATTGTCGCCGCGATCCAGGCGTTGAAAAGCCGCTACGCCTATCTCTTCACCACGGGCGGAATCGGCCCGACGCATGATGACATCACCGCCGATTGCGTGGCCAAGGCCTGCGGCGTGACGATCGACATCGATCCCCGGGCCGTGGCGATGATGCGCGAGCGCTATGCCGAGAGCGATCTCAACGAGGCCCGGCTGCGCATGGCTCGCATTCCCGCCGGGGCGGAGCTGATCGAAAACCCGATCTCGAAAGCGCCGGGTTTCCGGCTCGGCAATGTCATTGTCATGGCCGGCGTGCCCTCGATCATGCAGGCCATGCTCGACAATGTCGCGCCGGTGCTGAAAACCGGCGTGAAGATGCAGGTTGTCACGCTGGATGCCGGTGGCATGCCGGAAGGGCTGTACGGCACCGCGCTCGGCGAGGTGGCGAAAGCCCATCCGGAAGTCAGCATCGGCTCCTATCCGTCCTTCAGCCAGGGCAATTTCCGCAACCAGATCGTGCTCCGCGCCCGCGATGCCTCGCGCCTCGCGGCAGCCGAAGCCGATGTCGTGGCGCTGCTGGCCCGGCTGCGTTCCGATTCCGTGCCGATCTGAGACCACGCCGAAACACCAAGAACCAGAACAGGGGAGGATCCCATGCAGCAACCCGCACCCAAGGCCCTGCCGGCCAAGGCCTTCCCGGTTTCCTGGGACCAGTTCCACCGCGATGCCCGGGCCCTGGCCTGGCGGCTTGCGGGTTCCGGCCCGTTCGAATCGATCGTCTGCATCACGCGCGGCGGGCTGGTTCCGGCTGCCATCGTGGCGCGCGAGCTGGAAATCCGGATGATCGAGACGGTCTGCATCGCCTCGTATCACAGCTATACCGAGCAGGGCGGCCTGCAGGTCATCAAGGGGATCGACAGCGTCGTCTCCGGCACCGATGGCGGCAAGGGCGTGCTCGTCATCGATGATCTCGTCGATACCGGCAAGACCGCGCGCGTGGTGCGCGACATGCTGCCCAAGGCCCATGTCGCCACGGTCTATGCCAAGCCGCAGGGCCGGCCGCTGGTCGACACCTTCGTGACCGAGGTGAGCCAGGATACCTGGATCTATTTCCCGTGGGATATGGGCTACGCCTTCCTGCCGCCGATCGCCGACGGCTCGTCCGGCTGAGTGGACAAGCGCCGGTCCGGGCGGCATGATCCTCCGAAAAACGGGGGGGAACCATGCTGGACCGGGCCATCCTTGCCGAAGGGCAGGGGAAGGATGCGCGTTTCGAGCGCTTCCGATCGCTGCCGGAGGCCCTGCTGGCGGCCCGGCGCAAAGTCGGCGGCGCCGCCGAGGCGCTGGAGGATCCGGAGCGGCAGCCGCTCAGTTTCGACCGCCTTGTTCTCGGGGCGCTGATCCTCGGGCGCCAGCTCTCGCCCTTTGCGCCCCGGGGCGGGCGGATCGGGGTGCTGCTCCCCAATGTCAACGGCATGGTGGTGACGCTGTTCGGCCTCTGGTTCGAGGGCCGCGTGCCGGTAATGCTCAATTTCACGGCCGGGCTGAAGAACCTGCGTTCCGCCTGCCGGACGGCCGAGCTGAAGACCATCGTCACCTCGCGCCGCTTCGTCGATACCGCGAAGCTGGACGAGCTGGTGGCCGGGCTCGGCGAGCAATGCCGGATCGTCTATCTGGAGGATGTCCGCAAGGGGATCGGCCTCGCCGCCAAGATCGGCGGGCTTCTCCGCAGCCGTTTCGCGGCGCTGGGCGCGCGTTCCTGCACGAACGGGCCCGATGATCCGGCGGTGATCCTGTTCACTTCGGGCTCCGAAGGAGAACCCAAGGGCGTGGTGCTCTCGCATGCCAACCTGATCGCCAATGCCCAGCAGATTGCCGCTTACGGCGCCGATTTCCTGAAACAGGAGGTCGTGTTCAACCCGCTGCCGGCTTTCCATTCCTTCGGGCTGACGGCCGGCACCCTGTTCGGACTCCTTTCGGGCTACAAGATCGTGCTCTATCCCTCGCCGCTGCATTTCAAGCAGGTGCCGCGGCTCGTCGGCGAGACGCGCTCGACCCTGCTTTTCGGCACGGACACGTTCCTGCTCGGCTATATCCGCGCGGCCGATCCCGGCGATCTCGACGGGTTGCGCCTCATCGTCTCCGGCGCGGAGAAGGTGAAGGACGAGACCCGCCGGCTCTGGTCGCATCTGCCGGCCGCCATCGTCGAGGGCTATGGCTGCACGGAATGCTCGCCGGTCATCGCCTGCAACCACCCCCGCAACAATCTGCCGGGCTCGGTCGGCCCGGCGCTGCCGGGCATCCAGTGGCGGCTGGAGAAGGTCGAGGGGATCGAGGAAGGCGGGCGGCTGAATGTGCGCGGCGGCAATGTCATGCTGGGTTATATGCTGCCCTCCGAACCGGGCCGGCTCCAGCCGCGCCATTCGGAATGGCATGATACCGGCGACATCGTGGCGATCGGGGCTTCGGGCGAGATCATCATCCGCGGGCGGGCCAAGCGCTTCGCCAAGATCGGCGGGGAGATGGTCTCGCTGGCCGCCATCGAGGCGCAGGCGGCGGCGCTGTGGCCGGATGCGACGCATGTCGCCGTGACGCTGCCGGATGCCAAGAAGGGCGAGCAGATCGTCCTCGTCACCGACCGGCCGGATGCCGACCGGGCAGCGCTTCTCGCCCACGGGCGGCAGGAGGGGATCAGCGAGCTTTTCATCCCGCGCGCGATCCTCGTCGTCAGCGCGGTGCCGGTTCTCGGGTCCGGCAAGGTCGATTATGTCGGGACAGCGGAACTCGCGCGCACGATGCGCGCGATGATCTGACGGGAATGTCGGGACAGGGCAGAGCCTGGCGGGGATGACCTTGCGGAACGGCCCGGCTCGACTATACCGGGCCGGATGCGGACGTGGCGAAACCGGTAGACGCAAGAGACTTAAAATCTCTCGGCCGCAAGGCCGTGCGGGTTCGAGCCCCGCCGTCCGCACCAGAAGGGCAGGCCTTACCGGCCGCTGCGGACCGCCTTCGGCATTTCGGTGGTCCGGATCAGCACACCGACCTCGCCGTCACCGCGCCGCTTGACCTGGACCATCTCGCGGATATGCCGCCGCGGGATCGATACCATGAAGACTTCCGGAAGCGTGCGGGCATTGAGCACCTTCAGCCGCATGCCATGGTCCGAAATGTCATGCGCTTCGGCGATGATCGGCGGGGCGGACAGCTCGGTATAGATCTCGGCGCGGAGATAGCAGGAATTGCGCGGTTCGCGGCGCTTGTCGACGGACATGATGGCTCCCTTCGATGTCGTGGACAGCGCGTCTTCAAGGCGCTGGCCATGTCGGCACTCCCGGACATGCCGGACGGGAGGCTCCTGATCCCGCGTCATGTCCGTAGGCGGACGCTAGGCGGCCGTGCGTTAATACTTCATGGAATTGCGATGGTTGCCGGGGAAAATGCGCGTCCGGGCGGCTGGATTTGGCAATATTGCCTTAAATTTAGTGAATCCGAATGCTGAGACTATTTACCCGGCGCGACGCCGCGGACCCGCTCGCGGTGGAACAGATAGATGCCGGACAGGATCACGATGCTGGCCCCGGCGAGGGTCCAGAGATCGGGCACATCGCCGAAGACGAAATAACCAAGGCCGATCATCCAGATGATCTGGGTATAGAGGAACGGCGCGAGCGTGGCGGCCGAAGCATGGCGATGGGCGAGGATGAGCAGCCAGTGGCCGAGTGCGCCCCAGAACCCGACCAGCACCATCAGTGCCCATGTCAGCGCGTCGGCGGGCATGCGCCAGATGAAGGGGATGACCGGCGTCAGCACGATCACGCCGGCAATGGCGGAATAGAACATCGTGGTTTCGGAGGAATCATGCGCGGCGAGCACGCGCGTGATCATCGAATAGGCGGCATAGGCGCCGACGCCGAGGAAGGAGAAGATCGCCGCCCAGTGGATGCCTCCGGCGCCGGGCCGGGTGACCAGCAGCACGCCGATGAAGCCGACGCCGATGGCGGCGAGCCGCCGCGGGCCTGCCCACTCGCCCAGCAGCGGTCCGGAAATCAGCGCGACCAGCAGCGGCTGGAGAAACATGATCGTCATCGTTTCGGCCAGTTGCAGATATTGCAGGGCCACGAAATTCAGGGCGGTCGAGATGAGCAGGGCAGCGGAGCGGATGGCCTGCAGCATCGGCCGGCTGGTGCGCATCAGCCCGGGCCGTGACCACGGATTGAGGAAAACCGAGACGATCAGGAAGCTGGAGAGATACCGGGCCCAGGTCGTCTCGACCACGCCGATCCGGGGCGAGAGCCATTTCGCCGTCGCATCCAGCGCCGAGAAGCAGGCAAAGGCCAGGAAGATCAGCAGGATGGCCTTCATCCGGTTCTTGCGTTCCCGGATCTGCTCGGCCGTCTGTCCGGATCCGCCGGCTTCCTCCTGCATGTCAGGCCCCGGGAATGCGGGCATCGTGCCGGTAGATCCAGCCGAAGCGTTCGAGCGGAGCATCGCCCGGGAGAAGCGAAAGGGCCGTATCCCGCAGGCGGGCCTGCAGGCCCGTGGCATGGTAGAGCCGGCCCTGGCTGCGCGCGGCATTCTGGATGCGGGCCGTCCGCGGGATGCGCAGCCGGTCATAGCGGGCGAGCGCGGCGGCCAGGGCGGCCGGATCGGCGCCGGCCCCGGCGATCAGCGAGCCGAGGCAGGCGGCATCCTCGATGGCCTGGCTGGCGCCCTGGGCGAGGAACGGCATCATCGGATGGGCGGCATCGCCGAGCAGGGTCATCCGGGCGCGGGACCAGCGGGTTTCCGGCGCGCGGTCAACCAGCGCCCAGCGCTTCCAGCTTTCGGCCGCGGCAATCAGGCTGCGGGCGCGGGCGTGCCAGCCCTCGAAGCGCGAGGCCAGCACATCCGGGTGTCCGGGCGCCGACCAGCCTTCCTCGCGCCAGTCATCCTCGATGATGGCGACGACGTTGATCTCGTGGCCGCCCCGGACCGGGTAATGGACGAGATGGGCATTCGCACCGAGCCAGAGATGGACATCCGGCTCGCGGGCGAAAAGCGGCGCTTCCTCGCGCGGGATCAGCGTACGCCAGGCGGTCTTGCCGGAATAGCGCGAGGCCGAGGGCAGGCCGCAGAGCTTCCTTGCCCTGGACCACAGCCCGTCCGCTCCGACGAGCAGATCGGCACCCAGCCGGATTCCGGTGCCATCGGCCGACTCGAAATCCGCCTCGATCACCTCCGGCCGTTCGTGGATCTCCCGAAGGGCGAGGCCCAGTTTCAGGGTGATGGCGACATGCGCCTCGACCTTGTCGAGCAGGGCACGCTGGAGATCGGCGCGGTGGGCAACGAGGAAGGGCGCGCCGAATTTCGCCAGCATGCGGTGGCCAAACCGGGCATGGGCAAGGATCCGGTCATCGGACGCGCGATGGACGAGGATGCCGTTCGGCTCGACGGCGATATCGTCCAGCGCGTCCAGCACCCCGATTCCGGCGAGGAGGCGCGCGGCATTGGGCGAGATCTGCAATCCGGCCCCGGCTTCCTGCAGGGCCGGTTCCCGGTCGACCAGCGTGACCCGCCAGCCGGCCCGGGCGGCGAAGAGTGCCGCCGAAAGGCCGCCGATGCCGGCGCCGGCAATCAGGACATGCGGTTTGCGCTCCAGCGCGTCGGGCCGTTCTCGATCCTCGGGCATCCGGACGGCCTCAGGCGGCGTCCGGTTCCTGCCAGAGGGCGTCCGGCGGCGCGCAGGTGCCGGCCTTCAGGGCTCCGTCGAAGCGATAGAGCGTCGAGCAGTAGGGGCAGATGATCTCGCTGTCCGAGCCCATGTCGAGATAGACATGCGGGTGGTCGAAGGGCGGAAGCGCGCCGATGCACATGAATTCCTTGGCGCCAACCCGGATTTCCCGGAGGCCGGCGGAATTCTGGAAATGTGGCACCGATTTCTCGGCCATGGCGCGTCTCTCCTGATGGCATTGGGTCCTCCTGTGAATAGCGGCATTGAGCGGTCCGGCCAAGCTAAACTTCCGGTCATCCTGCGCGGTGTGGCCGGTTGCACCCACCCGCAAACGCGGCTAGGCGAAGGGCATGCTGCATCATTTCCATTCCGACGGGCTGCGGCTCGCCTATCGCGACGAACCGGCCCCGGGCGGGCACAACACGCCGGTGCTGCTCGTGCATGGCTTCGCCTCGTCCATCGAGGTGAACTGGAATTTCCCCGGCTGGTTCAAGACCTATGGCGATGCCGGCTACCGGGTGATCGCGATCGAGAACCGCGGCCACGGCGCCTCGGACAAGCCGGCCGAACCGGCCGCCTACCACACGGACAGGATGGCCGACGATGCGCGGGCCCTGCTCGACCATCTCGGGATCGAGCGCGCCTTCCTGCAGGGCTATTCGATGGGCGCGCGGATCTCGTCCTTCGTCGCGCTCCGGGCGCCGGAACGACTGCATGGGCTCGCCCTTGGCGGGCTGGGGATCCATCTCGTCGATGGTGTCGGCCTGCCGATCGGGATCGCCGAGGCGCTGGAGCGCCCGGACCCCGAGGCGATCACCGATCCGACGCAGAAGATGTTCCGCACCTTCGCCGAGCGGAACCGGCAGGATCTCGCGGCGCTTGCTGCCTGCATCCGCGGCTCCCGGCAGGCGCTGACGCCGGACGAGGTGGGCCGGATCGCCACGCCGACGATCGTCTGTGTCGGGACCAATGATCCGATTGCCGGTGCGCCGGAGCCGCTCGTGGCGTTGATGCCGGCAGCGGAGGCCTTCGCCATCGAGGGGCGCGACCACAATCTCGCGGTGGGGGACCGGTCGCACCGGCAGGCCGTGCTCGGCTTCTTCGAGCGGATCCGCGCCGGCTGAGACGCCTCAAGCGAATGTGTTAACGCCGCCGGCCGTGGGCAGTCGATTTTTCCCGCCGGGATGATACATTCATCGACAACGCAGCTGAAAGGACCTGAAAATGGTCAAGGCCATTGCCGAGAGGGTTCAGACCCTCGCCCAACTCGATCCCGTCTGGGCGCAGCTCCGCCAGGAGGCGGAGACGGTGCGGACCAGCGAACCCTCGCTTGCCGGCCTCGTGCTGGCGACGATCCTGCAGCAGCGCTCGCTCGAGGCTGCCGTGGCGCATCGCATTGCCGAGCGGCTCGACCATACCGACCTGTCCGCCAGCCTGATCCGCCAGGCCTTCACGGAATTCACGGAGGCCCAGCCGGCCTTCCGGGAGAGCCTGCGCGCCGACATCATGGCGGTGCTCGACCGCGATCCCGCCTGCGAGCGGGTGATCGAGCCCGTGCTGTATTTCAAGGGTTTCCACGCGATCGAGACGCATCGTCTCGCCCATTGGCTCTGGAGCAACGGAAGGCGGGATTTCGCACTCTACCTGCAGAGCCGCTCCTCGGCGGTGTTCCAGACCGATATCCACCCCGCCGTGCCGATGGGCAAGGGCGTGTTCCTCGACCACGCGACCGGCCTCGTCGTCGGCGCGACCGCGGTGATCGAGGACGATGTCTCCATCCTGCAGGGCGTCACGCTCGGCGGGACCGGCAAGGAGCATGGCGACCGCCATCCGAAGATCCGGCGCGGGGTGCTGATCGGCGCCGGCGCGAAGATCCTCGGCAATATCGAGATCGGCCATTGCGCGCGCGTCGCCGCCGGCTCGGTGGTGCTCCAGGCGGTTCCGAGCTGCAAGACGGTGGCCGGCGTGCCGGCGCGGGTGGTCGGCGAGGCCGGCTGCGCCGAGCCGTCCCGTTCGATGGACCAGGTGATCGACAGCGGCATTTGAGCGCGCAACCGGGGAAGGCGCAGCGGGTGTGCGTTTTTCCGGTTGTCCTCGTCCCGGCAAGATGGCAAGTCCCGCACGGATGGGCACCGCGATTCCGTGCGGGCCATCGACGCGTGACTCGAGGGGGGACAATCATGGACAAGGCGGAACTCCAGAAGGTGGAAACCTATCTGCGGCGGACCTTTGCAAATGCGGCGATCCGCGTCGTCGCGCGTCCCAAGAAGAAGGATTCGGCCGAAGTCTATATCGGCGACGAGTTCGTCGGCGTGGTCTCCGAGGATAACGAGGACGGCGACAAGTCGTATTTCTTCGAGATGGCGATCCTCGATACCGATCTCGAGTGATCTGCCTCCGCCGGTTTGACTGCACCGGGCAGATCAGCCTCCGGTCACCGGCAGGCCTTCCACCAGGAGACTTGCTTCCTGGAGGATGCGCCGCCATTCAGGCAGATGGCGGGCGTTGAACCGCAGTTCCGCATCCAGTTCACCGACACGGATCCGCGTCAGGCAAGGCTCCATCTCGCGATGGGCGTCGATCGGGCACAGGGCGACGAAAGGCTTGCGTCCGCCGACGCCGAGATAGAGTTCCCGGTCCTCGTAGGGCGTGCCCTGACGGAAACGCCGCATCACGAGGCCTCCGGGATTCGTCCATGTCTCCCGCGCCAGAAACCGCGCATAGACGGTGTGGAACAGCTCCGCCGCCACCGGTTCGCCGCGCGAGGCCGTCAGGATCAGCGTGAGCCGCTCCGGCATCGGACGGAAGGGATCCTCCGCGGAAGGCTGGGGCAGGGGCTCGAATGTCTGGATGCCGACCGCGAGGTCCAGCCGGTCGAGCCGGCCTCCCGCCATCTGCACCTTCTCGCGGATCAGCGCCTGCGGCACGGCAAGCGCAATCCGCCCCAGTTCCACCCGGGCGGTTCCCAGAGCGGGGGCAGCGCCCGGGCCGGCCCGCATCAGCAGGGCGGCATTGGCGCCGAGGGCCATTCCGAACAGGGCGAGGGCAAGGATCAGGCGGTTCATGCCCGCATGGAAGCCCGATCATGGTTAATCCGCCCTTAATGGCCGGATTCCACCCGCGCACGGGATGTCCCGGAACAGGACAGGCCGGGAACGGGCCGTTTTTCGCCGCCGATCAGCCCGGCGGAGGGCGAAGGCCTGTGAAATCAGGGCTGTAAGGATTCGTTAGCGTTAACCAAAGGTTACGAAACCGGTTTTCCTGCCCCGATCCGGCGCAGTAAATCGCAGCACGAGGTTTGCAAAGCCACTGGCAAACACGGCTTGCGGAGTTCAGCGTCATGTCGGCTCACCAGATTGATTCCTTCCTCGCCCTCGGCCTCGGCTTTGCGTTTGCCGGGCTCATCGCCTCGGTCTACAGCGCGTGGCGGCACCAGCCCGCCAGTTTCAGCCTGCTTTTCGCGGGCGGGACCGGTTCGTTGGCGGCGTTGCCGCTCCTGGCCGCCGCCGGGCCGGCCATCATCATGCGGAACACGCTCCGGGGCCGCAAATACGAGCGGCGCCCGATCCATTTCGTGGCGATGTCGACGATCATCGCCTCGTTCTGGTCCATCGCGATCGGTTTCCAGTTGCTGAAGCTTATGCAAGGCTGAGGCAACGACAGGAGAATCGTGATGCCGCTCTACGCGCTCGATGGCCATGCCCCCGAAACCCCGGGAGTGGGGCAGTTCTGGGTGGCCCCGGATGCCCATGTGATCGGGAAGGTGGTGATCGGGGCCGATGTCGGCATCTGGTTCGGCGCCGTCATCCGCGGCGATAACGAGACGATCACGATCGGGCCCGAAACCAACATCCAGGAGCATGCGATGCTCCACACGGATATGGGTTTCCCGATGACGCTCGGCCGGGGCTGCACCATCGGCCACGGGGCGATCCTGCATGGCTGCGTGCTCGGCGATCATGTGCTGGTGGGGATGGGCGCGACCGTGCTCAATGGCACGAAGATCGGCGCGGGCTCGCTGGTCGGCGCCAATGCGCTCGTCACCGAGGGCAAGGAATTCCCGCCGGGCTCGCTCATCGTGGGGTCGCCGGCCCGCGCCATCCGCACCCTCGACGAAAAGGCACTGGAGGGGCTGCGCGGTTCGGCCGCCGGCTATGCCCGCAACTGGAAGCGCTTCGCGGCCGGCCTGAAGGTCGTGGGCTGAGACGGCCGGTTCAACGGCCCTTAAAAAGGGCGGGCCGGCTCACGCGGGTGACGTGAACCGGCCCTATCTCGCAAGCCCGATCCGGGGGGACGGGGTGGGGTGGGGACCTGACCGTGACTTGCGAAAATCCTCTTCCTTCCGAAGCTCCGTTCGTCGGGGTCAGCGGCTGGCCGCGACCGTGCTGGTATCGATGCCGCCGAGGGAAACCCAGCGGGCCGGGTTGTCATCGGCCTGCCGCTTGATGAAGCGGTAGCCGGTTTCCTTCCAGGCGAGGATCTTGCCGACCTGGTTGTCGAGAACGAAGTCACCCCGATCCGTCTTGACCGTGAGCACGGCATGGCCGTCGCCCTTGTGATCGCGCACCACGGTGACCAGCAGGGTCTGGATCGGGAAACCCGCTTTCACGAGACGCCGGCGCTTCTCGAGGACGAAATCCTCGCAGTCGCCCTTGCCGTCTTCCGGATAGGACCAGTGCTCGGGCGTGCCCCAGTGATCCTGGTCGGTCACGGCGATGATCTCGCGATTCACATCGGCATTGATCTTCACGATCATCCGCCAGCTCGATTCGGTGAGCTGGATGGTCGTGCGGGCAAAGCCGCGGTTCTCGCAATCCTCCGGGTAATCGCGGCAGAACTGAACAAAGCCCAGCGGCGGTGATGTCGCCGCGCCGATGCTTGCTGTCTGCTGCGCCTGCGCCCCAGTATTCGCAAGCATCAACAGACCCATGAACCCCATACTCTTGACGATAACGCTTTTCATACACCCCTCCCGTTCGTCGGGATGAGTGATCGCATGGGTCCTTTTCAAATCCGGCGATTTTCAGTGCTCGGATTTTCAATGTCGGATTAAGGGATTTCTAAGCATGCCGGGCCGCTGTTTTCACGGCAGATCGTGCGATGAAATTTGTTAACTATATAAGTAACTGAAACAAAATACTGATCTGCCGGCACCGGAAAAATTCCATCAAATTGCAGCGTCCGGAATTAATCAGGATTTACTAGGCCGGTTAGGCGTGAATAAAGGCTAGCGTAAAGACGGCTTTGAAGAGGATGGTCCGGACCTCTGTTTCAGCAACGAAAAAGGCCGCCCGGAGGGGCGGCCCTTGAGGTTCGACGGGGTGCTGGAGGCGAGGAAGCGGCGGCCTAGAGCCGCATCTTGACGTCGAACATCGCCTCCGGAACCGAGCCGTGGAATTCGACAGCGATCCCGCCATCGAACACGCGGACCACCCGGGCCGGCGTGGTGCCGATGATGATCTCGTCGCCTTTCTTGAAATCGCCCCGGATCGAGAGTGCCGCGCCCGAGCGCGAGACGTCGATCAGATGGCCGTTGACCGGCTCGACATGCGGCGACAGCTTGTGGCGGACGCTGATGCGCGGGTCGTTCGGCACCACGCGATCATGGCGGCGGTCTTCCGGCAGGTTGAGGATCTCGCGGTTGGCGAGCCAGATGAGCTGGCTGGCCAGACGGTCGCGCTTCACGAGGGTCGTCACCAGTTCGAGGATGAAGGTCCGCGATTTCACGCGCAGCACTTTGCCCTCGATACGTCCGATCGTGTAGAAGTAGCCGACAATCCGCTCCCCGGCCACGACATGGGCATCCGACTCGATTTCCATGGTCCGCAGGGAGGCCTCGGTAATCGTGGCGCCATGCTCGCTGCGGTCCGGGCGCATGAAGCGGCCGCCGATCGACAGCTTGACGCGCGGCCCCTGGCGCTGCTCGTCGCTCATCCGGAACAGGCGTGCCGGAACCGAGGAATCCCGAGGTTTCATCAAAGGCAAGGGCATCCGATTTCCCGTGAAAAAGCACGATGATGCAATTTGCCATCAAGCCGGAAACGAAAGCTTAAGCCTGATCGATCCCTGGTCCGGGCGTATCGACATCAATGATCGCGGTCGCCTTTCAGCACCAGGAGATGCGCCCGACGCTCGACACCGCCGGGCACCAGGTCAAAGCCGCGCAGTGGCAGGGCATCCCGCCCGAGCATGCGGCCGCCGGAAATCACCAGCCGGGCCGGTGTGGTGCGCGGCATGGCCGGAGGGTCGAACAGGCCCAGCGCCCCGACAATCCTGCGGCCGGATGCAGCGGGATGGCGCAGCGGCAGGAGCAGCAACTCGCCGGCAAGGCCGGGGGGCGCGCGGCGCTCGATCCGTGGGCCGGGCATCGGACGCAGGTTCAGCCAGGGCGCCGGCCTTGGCGCGGGCGCGGGGACCGGTGCCGGGTCAGGCTGCGTGCCGGGTTCGGACAGGCGGATGCCGAGAAGCATTGGCTCTTCGGCATCGAGGACCGTGACAACGGCCTCCTGCGCGCCGGCCTTGGCCGGGTCTTCCCAGAGCTGGGAGAAGCGCCGGCCGGTCAGGCTGTCGCCGAGGGCATGGACGATGCGCGATCCCGCAAGGCGGAACTGCATCTCCTCGCGGTCGCCTTCGAGCAGGAAAAGGTCGCCCAGTTCCCGCGCGAGCGCGCGCGGATCCACTTCCGTGCGGAACGGGGCCGGTCGATGGGCCCGGAGCTGGTTCCAGTAGGCGTAGACGGAGCGGATCGACGAGTGACGCATGACAGCTTCCCGGGGCGGTTCCGTCCCTTTTCGGGAAGGGGCGGAGGATGATCTCTGGTTCGGGCGGCCGATCCGTTCCGATCCGGAACAGGACAGGCGCCCGACCTCGCTCCTCGCGAAATCCGTGCCGGCAGACGTTAACGCCCGGGCCGTCGCGTCGACGGTCAAAGTAACCTTAATCAGGGATGGCGATTGCAGAAATCGGGGCGATGTGAGACCTTTCAATGGCTCCAAGGAATTCACGCCGCGCCTGGCTCCGGGCGCGGCGTTTACTTTTTCCGGGTTCTCCATTCGCAAGTTCTCATATTGCGCTGCGCAACATCTTCGCGTTGCGTCCGGCGGCGATTTCGACAAAAGTCGTATGTCACGTGGCCCGCGTGACGAGGCCGCGCCAGAACCGCAACAAGGGAGCGACCGATGAGCGTTGGCAAGATTCTCGCGAACAAGGGCAGAGCCGTCATCACGGTGGAGCCCGGGCAGAGCCTCCAGCAGGCGGCGACCCTTCTGGCCGAGCACCGGATCGGTGCCGTTGTCGTGGCCGGTGCCGGCGGCACCATCGCCGGCATCCTTTCCGAGCGCGACATCGTCCGCGCGGTTGCCGCCGGCGGCGAGACGGCGATGAAGGACCGGGTGGCGGACCACATGACCCGGCGCGTGGTGACCTGCGTCGCAGCCTCGCCGATCAACCAGGTGATGGAGATCATGACGGCCGGCAAGTTCCGGCATGTGCCGGTGGTGGTCGATGGCCGGCTGGACGGGATGATCTCGATCGGCGACGTGGTGAAGTTCCGCCTCGCCGAACTCGAGCAGGAAAGCGCAACCCTGCGCGACTATATCGCGGCGAGCTGAGCGCCGGCCTGCGGAGTCAGTCCTCCGTCACGAGGACGAAGCCCCCATTCCGCGCCTCGACCCGGCGATAGAAGCAGGATGTCCGGCCGGTATGGCAGGCCGGGCCGACCTGCTCGACCCGGAGCAGCACCGCATCCTGATCGCAATCGACGCGCATCTCGACCAGGCGCTGCGTGTGGCCGCTGGTCGCGCCCTTGCGCCACAATTCGTTCCGCGAGCGCGAGAAATACCAGACCTCGCCGGTCTCGAGCGTGCGGGCCAGGGCCTCGGCATTCATATGGGCGAGCATCAGGATCCCGCCGCCCGCGTGATCGACCGTGATGGCCGTGATCAGCCCGTCGGCATTGAAGCGGGGCGAGAGGCTAGAGCCTTCCTCAAGGTCCAGCCTGGTGCCCGGCGGGGCGAAGGGGGTCGATGGTGTCCACATGCTGCGGTTGTTGGGCGATCGGCGCGACGAATCAAGCCCTTTTCTCGCTCGGTTCCGGCGGAGAAGAAAAAAGGCCGGGCAGGGCCCGGCCTTGAAGGCGATGTTGTCCCGGGAGGATCGGGCGGGAGAGCGGCCCGGCACAGGCAACATCGGAAGAGGAAGCGGCGTCGCTCAGTTGCGGCGGCCGGTATTCAGCAGCGTGAAGAAGCGCACCTGCTCCGACGGGTCGTCCCGGAAGATCCCGGTGAACTGGCAGGTCGTCGTCGAGGCCCCCTGTTTCTGGATGCCGCGCATGGACATGCACATATGCTCGGCCTCCACCAGCACGGCGATGCCGCGCGGATGCAGGGCGGCGTCGATCGCCTGGACGATCTCGGCCGTCATGGTCTCCTGCGTCTGCAGCCGGCGCGCGAAGATATCGACCACGCGGGCGAGCTTCGAGAGCCCGACGACCCCACCCTCGGGGTAATAGGCGATATGGGCCTTGCCGACGAAGGGCACCATGTGATGCTCGCAATGCGAGTGGAAGGGAATGTCCTTCACCAGCACGAGATCATCGTATCCTTCGACCTCCTCGAAAACCTTCGAGAGGGCCTCGGATGCGTCCTTCTGGTAGCCGGAAAACAGTTCTTCATAGGCCTTGACGACGCGCTTGGGCGTTTCGAGAAGGCCTTCGCGTGTCGGATCGTCACCAGCCCAGCGAAGCAGAGTCCGCACTGCGGCTTCGGCTTCCTCCCGGGACGGACGATCGACGGGTTTCCGGACCGAAGACCTGGCCGGAAAGGTCTTAACCACTGCATCCATGTGGCGCCTCCTGTTGGTGTGTTGATCGGCTTACGCGGGCCTGCCGGACATGGATTGCCCGGCTGCGGGGAAATTTGTCGCGGCACGTTCCTGCGAGGATCGCGCCAGCTTATGGCAATTCGGCGGCTTTGGCCTTATCTTTTCCGGCAAGAGGGTTTCCCATGCTCGATGACGTCTATAACCGCCGCATCCTGGAACTGGCCGCCGACATCCCCCGTCAGGGGCGTCTCGCGGCGCCGCAGGCTAGCGCGACCGCGCATTCCAAGCTCTGTGGCTCCACCGTCACCGTCGATCTCGTGATGGAGGGCGATGTCGTCACCGATTTCGCCCATGAGGTGAAGGCCTGTGCCCTCGGCCAGGCATCGTCCTCGATCATGGCGCGGCATGTGGTCGGGTCCACGGCGGCGGAACTGCGCGAGATCCGCGAGGTGGCGCGACGGATGCTCAAGGAGAACGGCGCGGCGCCGGAAGGTAAATGGGCAGATCTGCGCGTGCTGGAACCCGTGCGGGACTACAAGGCCCGGCATGCCTCCACCCTGCTCACCTTCGATGCTGTCGTCGATGCGATCGGCCAGATCGAGGCGAAGCGGGCCGTGGCGGCGGAGTGAGGGCATCATTCTTGAAAACGGGCCGTCGTGCCTGTACCATGATCGTATTGTTTCAAGGCATTGCCGGAAGGAGTTTCGCCATGATGACGAAAGAAGGCTGGGGCGGCTGAGTTCGAGCGCCGCCGGTGACCCTGATAGAATTCGGTCGTGATTACGCCCCCTTCATCCAGGCTGGGGGCGTTGTCTTTTCTGCTGCCGCAGCGGGCGTCTATGCGTATTTCCAGGTGAGGGCCAACCGCAGGATCGCCCGCGAGCGCGCAACGCTCGACCTGCTGATCAAGCGTGAGTGGGACAAGGACTATCTGGAACACAAGGCCCATTTCAATCGCCTGAGAGATGCCGAGGGCGGGCTGGATAAGTGGATGTGCGTCGAGCACCGCAATTCGGACGAGGCCAATTCCATCCGCTACATCATGAATGATTACGAGTTGATCGCGCTCGCCATTTCGCGCGGGGTCATCGACGGGGTGATCTACAAGGCGTGGTTCAGGGGCTCGATGATCCGCGATTTCCGTGCGGCCGAGATCGCCATCAGCCGTGCAAGGACGCTGGCGAATTCCCCGCAGATCTATGTCGAATGGGAAAATCTGGCGCAGAAGTGGCAATCCGAGTGATGGCGCGGTTTGCACGCCAGCTCTTCCTCGCGCCGGTCCGTCTCTACCGCTACACGCTCTCGGCGCTGATCGGGCGGACCTGCCGGCACATGCCGAGCTGTTCCGAATACATGATCGAGGCCGTGGAAAAACACGGCGTCTGGCCGGGCGGCTGGATGGGGCTGGCCCGGATCTGCCGTTGCCGGCCCGGAGGCACGTCGGGGCTCGATTTCGTCTGCGAGGAAATGCCCGACGATGCGGCCTGGCACCGGCCCTGGCGTTACGGGCGGTGGCGCGGGACCTGGGTGCCGGAAGGCCTCCGGCCGGCAGGGCCAGAACCGGCCGGCGGCGAGGATCCGCGCTGAGCCGTGCCGCTCAGCGGATCGCGTCGAGCAACGTCTTCGGCAGGGCCGGATGCCCCGCCACTTCGGCCGGCAACGCGTTGACGAGGCCGAGGGCGCGGGCTTCCTCCAGCGGAAACCAGTCCATCGTCTCGTTCGGTGTGGCGTGGTAGCGCTCGGCGAGGCGGGGATCGATGCCCATGGCGCCGAAATGATCGGGGATGCCCTTGTCGAGCCGCTTGCGTGTATCGGCATCCTCGCCACCCAGCGAGAGGGCGAGGCGCCCGGCGGCGGAATCGCGGTTGATGGCGGGCCGGTGCACCCCGAACCGGACATCGGACATGGCCAGCCGGCGGACGGCGCCGGCCAGCAGCATCGGGCAGGCCGAGGCGCAGGAGGCGCCGCGTGCGAGGCGGAAGGTCTGGACCTTGCCCCCGGCATCGCGCGGGTCACACGGGCTGCCGTTGCCGTCCCAGCGACAGGTCGGTTCGGCCCGGGCGATGATGGCGGTGACTTCAAGCTCGCGCCATTTCCGGGCGAGGAAGGTGGCACCCATCACGAAGCCACCGGGCGATTCGAGGATGACCGGCAGGTCGCGGTCGCCGGCAAGCTTGCGGGCATAGAAGAAGCCGAAGGCGCTGGTATGGGTGATCTCGCCCCGCGCGACGATGAACTGCGCGCAGGGCGCACCGCAGGCGGGCGCGGATTCGAGCCGGCCGAGCGTGAAGGTCATCGCGTCATTCGCCCGGCTGGCCGAAAGCGCCAGGACGAGCGCCGCGAGGGCCAGTCCGGTCCGGGCAAGCAGGCGGGAAAGGCGGGGCGGGAACATCCTTGTTTTGGTCCTGCGCGTCGTCTATCGGGAGCAAGGTGCCGTGAACCTTTGGCAGTTACAAGCACCGATGGACGCGAATCGCCCTGACCGGATGCGGGCTTCGCCGATCGACATCATCCCAGCATCCGGACTGGCTTACGGGGTCTGTATCCCCGAGTGAGCAGGAGAATGGCCGATGGCCTCCATGATTTCCGTCACCTTTCCCGATGGCGCGCAGCGCGAATTTCCCGCCGGAACGACCGGCGCGGCGATTGCCGGCGGCATTTCCCCCTCGCTGCTGAAGCGCACCGCCGTGATGGCGCTGGATGGCGAGGTGCGTGACCTTGCCGATCCGATCGAGCGCGATGCGAGGATCGAGTTCCTGCCGCGCACGGACCCGCGCTGCCTCGAACTGATCCGCCATGATGCGGCGCATGTGCTGGCCGAGGCGGTGCAGGCGCTCTGGCCCGGCACGCAGGTGACGATCGGCCCGGTGATCGAGAATGGCTTCTATTACGATTTCTTCCGGAACGAGCCGTTCACGCCCGAAGACTTCGCCGCCATCGAGAAGAAGATGCGCGAGATCATCGCGAAGGACGCGCCTTTCACCAAGGAATTCTGGACGCGCGACCAGGCGAAGGATTTCTTCCGGGCGAAGGGCGAGCATTTCAAGGTCGAGCTGGTGGATGCGATCCCGCCGGGCGAAGACCTGAAAATGTACAAACAGGGCGAGTGGATCGACCTCTGCCGTGGCCCGCACATGACCAGTGTCGGCAAGGTCGGCACCGCCTTCAAGCTGATGAAGGTGGCCGGCGCCTATTGGCGCGGCGATTCCAACAACCCGATGCTGACCCGCATCTACGGCACGGCCTTTGCCGCGCAGGAGGATCTCGACGCCTATCTCCGGCAGATCGAGGAGGCCGAGAAGCGCGACCATCGCAAGCTCGGCCGGGAGATGGACCTGTTCCATTTCCAGGACGAGGGGCCCGGCACGGTCTTCTGGCATTCCAAGGGCTGGACGATGTTCCAGCAGCTCATCGCCTATATGCGCCGGCGCCTGCGCCGCGACTACGAGGAGGTGAATGCGCCGCAGGTGCTCGACAAGAGCCTCTGGGAAACCTCGGGCCATTGGGGCTGGTACCAGGACGGCATGTTCGCCGTGAAATCGGCCTCGGCCTTCGAGAACCCGCTCGATGCCACGCGTGACCACAAGGTTTTCGCGCTGAAGCCGATGAACTGCCCGGGCCATGTGCAGCTCTTCAAGCACGGGCTCAAGAGCTACCGCGACCTGCCGATCCGCCTCGCGGAATTCGGCGTGGTGCATCGCTATGAGGCGTCCGGCGCGCTGCACGGGCTGATGCGCGTGCGCGGCTTCACGCAGGACGATGCGCATGTCTTCTGCACCGAGGAGCAGCTTGAAGCCGAATGCATGAAGATCAACGAGCTGATGCTCTCGGTCTATCGTGATTTCGGCTTTGACAGCCTGGTGGTGAAGCTCTCCACCCGGCCCGAAAAGCGCGTCGGCACCGACGAGGCCTGGGACAGGGCCGAGGCGATCATGATGCGCGTGCTCGACAAGATCGCCGCGGAATCCGGCGGCAAGATCAGGACCGGGCTCAACCCGGGCGAGGGCGCCTTCTACGGCCCGAAATTCGAGTACACGCTGAAGGATGCGATCGGGCGTGACTGGCAATGCGGCACGACGCAGGTCGATTTCAACCTGCCCGAGCGGTTCGGCGCCTTCTATATCGGCGCCGATGGCGAGAAGAAGCAGCCGGTCATGGTGCACCGCGCCATTGTCGGCAGCCTCGAGCGGTTCCTCGGCATCCTGATCGAGAGCTATGCCGGGCATTTCCCGCTCTGGCTTGCGCCGGAGCAGCTCGTCGTCTGCCCGATCACCTCGGAAGCCGATAGCTATGCCGAGGCGGTGGTGGAATCCGCCTTCGCCGCCGGCCTCCGGGCGCGGGCGGACCTGCGCAACGAGAAGATCAGTTACAAAGTGCGCGAGCATTCCCTTGCCAAGGTTCCGGTGATCTTCGCCGTGGGCAAGCGCGAGGCCGAGGAGAAGACGGTGACGATCCGCCGGCTTGGCAGCCAAGCCCAGACCACGATGCCGCTGGCCGAGGCGCTGGCGATGCTCGAGGCCGAGGCCGTGCCGCCGGATGTGAGGCGCTAATTCCTTCGCGAAACGGCAAAGTGGCTTTGCCGGGAAGCAAAGAGCTCTCACGCGGTTGTGATACCGCTGCGTGAGAGCAGGTCTATCCTTCGATGGCTCCGGAAAATCCGGGCCAAGGGAGGAAACAATGAACAAGCGACTGGTTCTGGCGGCTTTTGCCGTGGGCTTCATGACGGTTCCGGCACTGGCCCAGGCGCCGCAGCCGCCGCAATTCCCGAACATGACCTTCTTCATCACCTCCCAGCCCGGGCCCGACGGCGCGAATTTCGGCGGTCTCGACGGTGCGGATGCCTTCTGCCAGCGCCTTGCGACCAATGCAGGCGCCGGCGCAAAGACCTGGCGCGCCTATCTCAGCCAGCAGGCGATCGGCGGCAAGCCGGCAGTGAATGCCCGGGACCGGATCGGGAAAGGGCCGTGGGTCAATGCCCGTGGTGTCGAGATCGCGGCGAATCTCGAGGATCTCCACAATCCGGAGAAGAACAAGATCAACGTCGAAACCGGGCTGACCGAAACCGGCCGCATGGTGATGAGCCGCCTCTTCGTGGTGAACTACCACGATATCCTGACCGGCACGAATACCGATGGTACGGCAATGCCCGCCGACAAGGACCTGAGCTGCAGCAACTGGACGAGCGGTTCCGCCGGGTCGGCGATGGTCGGGCACCATGACCGGATGGGCCTCAACGATCTCCCGCCGGCGAAGAGCTGGAACACGTCCCATCCCTCGCGCGGCTGCGACAATGCCGCGTTGCGCACGACAGGCGGCAACGGCCTGATCTACTGCTTTGCGGCGAACTGAGTTCCAATCGCGATCAATCCAGCCCGGCGACGCCCACAAGGCGCGCCGAACTGCAGGCGTCGCGAACGACCTTCAGACCCTGATAGACCGGCCCCTCGTAAAAGGATTCCCATGCCTCAAGCGCTGGCTGCACACCGGCCGTGGATTCCTGATAGCGGGCGGAATCGTCAATCTGCATGTCAAAAATGACATAGGCCGGCATCGCATGGCTTTCTTCAAAACGCCTTGAAGGTAATCACCGTCAGCGTGTCCTGAATGCCCGGCAGTGTCTGCACCTTCTCGCCGACGAAATGGCCGATATCATGTTCGTCATCGAGGTGGAACTTGGCGAGAATGTCGTAATTCCCGGCCGTGGAATAGATTTCCGAGGCAATTTCGGCATCGGCCAGAGCAGTGGCAACTTCGTAGGTCTTGCCGAGCCTGCATTTGATCTGGACAAAAAACGTCTGCATGTCTTTTCCTTATCGCTTCGCGGGATCCGGGCTGGCCGCCCGGCGCGCGTTCGCGCTTCGGCAGGATCAGAGCCCAGTTTTTTGTCGAAGGGAATACCCGGAAGATGATTTCCTCATCGCTGCGCGGGGTCCAGGCTGGCTGCCCGGCGCGCCTTCACGCTTCGGCAGGATCAGAGCGCAGTTCGCGGGGGAAGTGAAGGGGGTGGGGGAGATTTCCCGGAGCGTCGCGCTCGTCCCGTCATGCCCGCCCCCGGGGCGGGCATCCACGACCTTCCGTTGTTGCCCGACCGAAGTCGTGGATGGCCGGGCCAGGCCCGGCCATGACGGCGAGTGATGCGGCCCTGGCGGGGAGGCGCCCCGCCAGAGCAGGCCCCTCACTCCACGATGATCTCGAAATCGCGGTTGACCCCGCCTTCCACCTTCATCTGGCCGCGATACTCGCGGTCATTGTGGCGGGCGAGGACATTGTAGGTGCCTTCGCCGATATCGACGCTCGGGAAGGCGCCGACGGCCTCGGCCACGATATCGCCGCCGGGGGTCTCGATCGTCCATTCCGCGCCGGCCAGGGCGACGCCCCCGCGCTGGCGGACGAGTTTCAGCGTCATGGTCGCGGCGCGGTGGTTGACCACGGCCTCCGTCACCCGCCCGGTGGTGATGCGGACATCGGTCCGGACCACGGAATTCGAGCCGGAATAGGTCGAGACGAGGTGGTAGGTGCCTTCCGGCAGCATGATCCGCGTCATCGGGCGCAGCGACTCCGTGACGAGCTTGCCTTCGGAATTGTTCGCCGTTGGGATGAAGACCGACAGTTTCTGCCGTTGCGGCGGGATCGGGCGCTCGGGCACGCCGAGATGGCCGCTCACCGTCAGCGCGCCGACATTGATCGGCAGGGTCGCGACCGAGCCGGTCTCGCTCAGCGTGATGTCCCGCGTGGCGGTGGCGAGCCCATGGCTGACATGGATCGCATATTGGCCCGGCGGCAGGACGAGACTTGGCCGCGCCGTTTCCACCTTGGTGTAGAGCTGCACATCCGGCCCGCGGACGGTGTAGATGCGCCAGACGAGATCCGCGAGGATCTCGGCACCGCGCTCGCCATAGGTGGCGCGCAGGGCGAGGATGCCCGTCCGGCCCGGCGTGAACTGCGCCATGGCCGGCGCGAGGCCGGCCGCCAGCACGCCGCCTGCGGCCAGCAGGCGCCGGCGCGACAGGGTGCGGGGAATCAGGCGGGCAGGATCCATCACAGGCTTTTCCGACAAGGAACGGCGGCAGGCAAGGCGTGGGTGGAAGCTTGTGCGCATGATCTTGCCTTAAGCGTGGCAATCCACCATCTGGTCGGCAACATCAAGGAGTTTGCCATGTTCTACGAGCCGCGCCTGCGCAATCACGGGCTGCCGCATGATCCGTTCAAGTCCCTCGTCGCGCCGCGGCCGATCGGGTGGATTTCCACCATCTCGGCTGCCGGCGCGCCCAATCTCGCGCCCTATTCGTTCTTCAACGCGTTCTCGGACAGGCCGGCCATTGTCGGGTTCGCCTCGGCGGGGATGAAGGACAGCGCCGCCAATGCCGAGGAGACCGGCGAATTCGTCTGCAACATCGTCATCAAGGCCGATGTCGATGCGATGAACCAGAGTTCGGCGCCCTATCCGCGCGGTGTCAACGAGTTCGAGAAGGCCGGGCTCGCAATGGAGCCGAGCCGCCTCGTCCGGCCGCCCCGCGTGAAGGGTGCCGCAGCGGCGCTCGAATGCAAGGTGACATCGATCCAGAACCTGCGCGGGCTGGACGGGCAGGAAGGGCCGTATTTCCTCGTGCTCGGCGAGGTGGTGGGCATCCATATCGACGATGCCTTCATCCGCGACGGGAAGGTGGATTCCACGGCGATGAACCATCTCGCCCGGCTGGGCTACATGGAATATGCCGCCGTCGAATCCGTCTTCGCGCTGGAACGGCCGACGCTCTGAGGCGCGTGAAGGGGGCGGCCGGCAGCCTGCCCCCCTCCCTTTCCGCGTCCTAGCCCATCAACCCGGCGGCCCGGGCCCGCGCGAGGATGCGCGCAGCCTGCACCCGGTGGGGTCTGTCGATCATCTGGCCATCGATGCCGACAACGCCGGCATCCGGGTTCTCGATGAAATAAAGGTCGATCTTCCGTGCCCAGTCGATCGCGGCGGCATCGGGCGTGAAGACCTCGTTGATCACCGGCACCTGCGCCGGGTGGATCGCCATCTTGGCGGTGAACCCGTCCTGCCGGGCGGCGAGACATTCAGCCCGCAACGCCTCCATGTTGCGGAAATCCACCGAAACCGTGTCGATCGGCGCCACATCTGCCGCAGCGGCGGCAAAAAGGGCCAGCGAACGGGCCAGCCGGAACGGCTCGGTATAGAGGCCGCGTTCGTCGCGGTTGCGTTCCGCGCCGATGGCGCCGGCGAGATCCTCCGCGCCCCAGGTCAGGCCTTCGAGCCGCTGGCTGGCGCCCGGAATGGTGCCGAGCCGGAACAGGGCGATCGGGGTTTCGGTCGCGATGGCGATGATGCGCGTGCCGCCATCCGGCAGGTTATGCTCGGCCTCGCGGACGGCAACCAGCGCGCCGAGATGCTGGATATCGGCCCCGCCCTCGCATTTCGGCAGCATGATCGCTTCCGGCGCGCCGGGCATGACCCCGTCGAGATCGGCGGCGATATCGCCCGAGCGCAGCGCGTTGACGCGCACGACCAGGCGGGGCTGGCCTGGCTGGCGGGCCTGCAGGGCCTCGCGGACAACGGCGCGGGCTTCGGCCTTGCGGCTGGCCGCGACGGAATCCTCGAGGTCGAGGATCAGCGCATCGGCACCGGAGGCGAGGCCCTTGGCGATTTTCCGGGGATCATCACCCGGTACGAACAGCAGCGACCGCATGATCCCTCTCAGCCCGGAATGGCCCGGCGCATAAAGGCCTGCCGACGGCATTCCGCCACCAGCGTGCCATCCTGCTTGTAGGCCCGGTGATGGAAATCGACGATGCCGGCATCGGGGCGCGACTTCGACTCGCGCTTGGCGATGATCTCCGTCGTGACATGCACCGAATCTCCCTCGAAGAGCGGAGCGGGGAACTTCACGTCGGTCATGCCGAGATTGCCGATCGTGGTCCCGACCGTGGTGTCGTTGACCGAGATGCCGATCATAAGGCCGAGGGTGAAGAGCGAATTCATCAGCGGCCGGCCCCATTCGGTCTCGGTCTCGCAGAAATGCGCATCGATATGGAGCGGCTGCGGATTCAGCGTCATGTTGGAAAACAGCATGTTGTCCATCTGCGTGACGGTGCGTGTCAGCCCGTGGCGGATGGTCTCGCCGATGGTGAAATCCTCGAAATAGCGACCGCCACGGGGATGGCGCGTCCCCGGACTCCAGGGCTGAGTCGGCGCGGGAAAGGGGGATGACATGCAAAAATCCTTGAAAATCAGAGGTCGAAAGCGGGTCCGTTTCAATTCGGAACAGAATTCTGCAGCCGAATTAAACTGCGGTTTACCATAAACGGAGAAAGTTCAAGAGGGCCGGAGATCGAGCGAATCTCGGCCAGAGGGACCCGCGCCATGTTCTTTTTCACCACACCGAACCGGACGGAGTCGGTGCCGCAGGTGCAAGGCGAGCATCCGCTGTCCCGGCCGCTCCGCCAGGCTTCCGAGGCGACCGGCATTCCTTTCGACTATCTCGTCAAGACGGCCAAGCGCGAATCGAACCTCAACCCGGAGGCGAAAGCCGCGAGTTCGAGTGCGACCGGCCTGTTCCAGTTCATCGAGCAGACCTGGCTCGGACTCGTGAAGCGCGAAGGGCCCAATCTCGGCCTCGCCGAGGCGGCCAGCGCGATCCAGCGCGACGGGTCCGGCCGGTATGTCGTGCCGGAAGGGGATATGCGCCAGCAGATCCTGGCGCTCAGGAAGGACCCGGCGCTTTCGGCCCGGCTCGCCGGCGTGTTCACCAGCGAGAACCGCGCGTCGCTGCGCGATGCGCTCGGCCGCGATCCGACGGGGGGAGAACTCTACATCGCGCATTTCATGGGTGCGGGCGGGGCGAAGGAGCTGATCGGCCTCGCCAATGGCAGCCCCGAACGCTCGGCCGCGAGCGCCTTCCCGGAGGCTGCCTCGGCGAACCGTTCGATCTTCTTCGATCCCAAGGGCCGCGCCCGGACCACCCGCGAGGTCTATGCCCGGCTGGTTTCCTTCCATGACGGCGCCACCGCCACGATGCCGCCGGCGATCCAGCAGGCCGGGATGGCGCAGGAGCCGGAAATGGCGACGCGCTCGCCGCTGGCCATTGCTCCGGCCCGCGTCGCCACGGTCACCGGCGTGCCGCAGCCGAGCGCGGCGGCAGTGGGCGGCTTTTTCCGGACCGGGGCGAACAGCCAGGCCGGGGCTGACCTGCGCAAGACCTGGACCACGGTGGCCGAGTCCCGGATGAACCCGAATGCGCCGTCCTTCTTCCCGCGGGCGGACCCGGTGAAGGTGGCTGCGGCCGAAGCGGCGATCATCGACGCGGTCGACAAGCGGCTGAGCGACATCGAGCCGCCTTCGCCACTGGCCGGCTTCGAGGCCCTGGCCCGCCCGGCCGAGCCGTCGCCGGGCTATCCGGCGGTCCGGGCGCCCCTGCCGCCGATGCGGCCGGCCCATCTTGGCGGAACGGGTCCGCTCGACCTGACACCGCCCCCTTCCTCTCCCAAGCGTTGAGTCGAGAACATGCTGGTCAAATCGTTCCTGAGCTGGATGGATGAAGCGCCTGCCCGCGAGCGGGCGGAGGCGGCGACGGTGCTGGCCGAGGCCTGGCAGGCGGGTGCGCTGGGCGAGGACACGCCGGAAGCGGTGGAAGCCGCGTTGACCTCCGTGCTCGACGACCCCTCGCCGATGGTGCGGCGGGCCTTGGCGCTGGCCTTCGCGGAAAGCCGCGACGCCCCGCGCCATCTTGTTCTCGGCCTCGCCGCGGACCAGGCGGAGGTTTCCGCCCCGCTCATCGCCCGCTCGCCGCTGCTGACCGAAGCCGACCTAGTCGATCTCGCGGCGACGGGAGAACGCAAGGCGCTGGTGGCGATCGCCATCCGGCCGGATGTCAGCCGGGCCGTCGCGCAGGCGCTGATCCGGCGGCGCGATGCCGATTGCGCCTTCGCGCTGGCCGGAAACCCTGCGAGTGACATCGCCGAGGCCGATCTGCTGGTGCTGATCGAGGCATTCGGCCATCTGCCGAAATTCCGCAATGTGGTGCAGGCGCGTCCCGACCTTCCCCTCACGGCCCGGCACGCATTGATGCTGCGTACCGCCGAAGGGCTCGGGCAGTTCGTCACCGAGGGCGGCTTCCTGCCGGGCGGGCGGAAGGCGCGCCTGCTGGACGATACGCTGCAGAGCGGAACCCTCGCGCTCGCCCGGCAGAGCCCCGGCGAAGTCGACCGTTTCGTCGCCCATCTCCGCCGGCAGGGGCTGCTGACGCCGGCCCTGCTGCTGCGCAGCGTCCTCGGCGGCGACCTCGCCCTGGTCACGCACGCGCTGGCCGATCTCTGCACGGTGCCGACGAGCCGCGTTGCGGCCCTGCTCCGCGGGCGGTCCGTGGCCTCGATCCTCGTCCTGCTGCGGCGGGCGGGTCTGCCGGCCTTTGCCGAGCCGGTTCTGGCGGCGGCGATCATGGCGGCCGCACGGCTGCCGGCCGGCGAAAGCGGCGGGGAGTTCTCGCTGCCTGTCCTCCGCGCGGCGCAGGGTGCCTGCCTCGACATTGCCGGCGAGGAGGGCGTGCGGCTGATGGCCACGCTCCGCCGCTTCGAGGCCCAGACCATGCGCGAGGAATCCCGGGCGCGGGCGGAGAGCCTCAAGCAGGATCTCCGGCAGGAAAAGACCGAGCTGCTGGCGCTCAGCATGCCCGGCGATGCGAAAGACCTGCTGCGTCTCGGTGGCTTCGACGCCGAAGGGGAGAAACTGGTCGAGGAGATCGTGCGTGCCCGGCCCGAAGCAGCCGCGCCGAAGCGTCGCATCCTGCGCGAGCGCGGCCTTGTGCTGGACGAGCCGATCCCCGACCTCGCGACGATCATCGCCGAGTGGAAGTCGGAACTCGGCATGCCGGCGGCAACGCTGCCGGCCCTTCCAACGCAGAAGCCCGGCCGAAGCCGGGCTGCGTAAGACCTTGCCTGCGCGGCCGGTGGCAGCGCTCAGGTGGAGCGGCGGAACCGGATCTCTTCCTGCATCGCTTTCTGGCGGGCCTCGACGACGCGGTCGATCGCCCGGCGCAGGTTATGGATGATCTGCGTCGCGACCGGGTTGGCATAGTCGCGGATATTGTTCCGGTAGATCGCCTTCACGGAATCGACATGATGCGCGACGAGCTGGATCGGCAGGTAATCCGGCTCGATCTTGTCCAGCAGCTTCGACAGCGAACCGGCGATTTCCGCCGCGATCGGAAAACCGAACACCGCCGCCTGGCCACGGATGTCATGCGACGCACGGAAGAGCGGGCCGACATCGCGCTGGTCGGGCGGGGAATCGCGGAACACCTCGTAGGCCGCGATGAGGCGGTTGACCTCGTCGCCCATCCAGTTCTGGAAATCGCCCGAGAGATCCTTCATGGCGGCATCGGCGGCCGCGACCGACATCTCGTCCACGCCGCCCGCATCGGAGGAGCGCACCGCCGCCTTGGCGCGGAGCGTGCCGCCGAGATGGATCACGCGCGTATCGCCGAAATCCTGGGCAACCGTGCCGTCCGATTCCGGCTGCTCGCTCGCGGCGAGGGAGTTGTTCCTATGCATTGCCTATCCCCGTATTCGCGAAGGCCGCGGCGGCGCCGCGGTTCTTGTACTGGTCCGCCTTCACGAGATGGCGACGGTCGGGACCGAAATAGTTTTCCGTGCGGATGAACGGGCGCGGATTGAGAACGACCTTGGCGATGCGGGCATAGAGGCCCTTGGCCGAGATCGGCTTGACCAGCATTTCCGAAACGCCCGCGTCCCGCGCTTCGAAGACCCGGTTCCGCTCGGCATAGCCGGTGACCATGATGATCGGCACGAACGGGTTCGGGCTGGTATCCGGCTGACGGATCATCTTGGTCAGCTCGATCCCGTCGAAGACCGGCATCGACCAGTCGGTGATCACGACATCGGGGAGATGGGTGGCGAAGGATTCGAGCCCGGCGGCGCCATCCTCGGCCTCGAAGACCTCACGCGTGCCGAACCCGTGGAGAAGCGTACGGATGATGCGGCGCATATAGCCGTTGTCATCGATCACCAGGAAACGCAGGCGGCTACAATCGACGCGAAACATGCACAGCCCAGCGCGTCACGGATCCTGCCGCCGGCCCTGGCGTGTGACGCGATACTGCACCCGGGCCGATGAATTCCTTCAACGCGGACGAAACTAGCCAAAGACCGTTAACGCGCCGTGAAATACGGCTCCGCCCGGAGCGGAAAGGCGGGCTCAATGGCCGAATTGTTCGCGCAGGATCCGTTCGTCAAGCGAATGGCCGGGATCATGCAGCATGACGAGGTTGATCGAGCGATCCATCGCCACGGAAACCTCGCGGGCGTCGCGCGTTTCGAAATGGTCGGCCACGGCCGCGACGGGGCGCTTCTCGGGCTCCAGAACCGTGATGGTGATGGCTGTGCTGTCCGGCAGCAGGGCGCCGCGCCAGTGCCGCGGCCGGAAGGCGGAGATCGGCGTCAGTGCGATCAGCGGCGCGTTGAGCGGCAGGATCGGGCCATTGGCCGAGAAATTATAGGCCGTCGAGCCGGTCGGCGTGGCCACGAGCACGCCATCGGCCACCAGTTCCGGAAGCCGGACCTGGCCATCGATCGCGATTTCCAGCTTCGCGGCCTGGAAGGACTGGCGGAGCAGCGAGACCTCGTTGAGGGCGCGCGCCTCGGAAAGCCGGCCTTCCGCATCGAGGCAGCGCATGTTCAGCGGATGGACGACGCTGCGCTCCGCCTGGGCGATCCGTTCGACAAGGCCATCCTCGCGGAACTCGTTCATGAGGAAGCCGACCGAACCGCGATTCATGCCGTAGATCGGCTTTTCCGAGCCGAGGAACCGGTGCAGGGTCTGCAGCATGAAGCCGTCGCCGCCAAGCGCCACGACGATATCGGCCTTGTCCGGGTCGTTCTCGCCATAGAACCGGCCAAGCCGCCGGGCCGCCAGTTGCGCCTCCGGCGCGGTCGAGGCGACGAAGGCAAGCACCGGACCCGACGACCGGCTGGCCGGCATGCCGGCGGCGGAACGGTCGCTCATGATGCTCATGCCGCCTTTGTCCTCATGCGCCCTTTGTCCTCATGCGCCGTCCCGGCGATCTGCGACGCCCGGGGGCGCCTTCGGAAGGGACGGTAGCCATGTCGGGCGCAAAGGCAAGGTGCCGGCTGTCACCGATGGGCAAACCCGGTCTGGCCAGGCACCGGCGGAATACCGGGACACAGAAAAAGGCAGGGCGGCCGGCGCCCTGCCTTTCCTGTCTCTCAGGCCGATTGGCCGATGCTTACGACCACTGGGCCGGCACGAAGCGATAGCCGGCACCTTCCTTGGCGATGAATCCGGTCGCCGGGAACGAGGCATGGTAGAAGGCGAGGCGGATCTTGTCGGCGGCCGCCATGTCGAGGATACGCTTGCGCGTCGCCACGGCCTTGTCGGCATCCATGTCGAACATGACCTTCCATTCCGGGTTCGTGGCGAAGAGAACCGGCGTGTTGGTCGTGTCGGCGACAAACATCATCTTCGCATTGCCCGAGGCGATGACGAAGGCGGTATGGCCCGGCGTATGGCCCGAGGCGTCGACCGTGGTGATGCCGGTGACGATTTCCTGACCCCACTTGAACTGCTTCACATCCTTCGCGGCCGGCGCGAGGACGCGGCGGACACCCTGGAAGGCGCCCTTCATGGCATCCGGCGCGGCGGCCATGCGGGCATCATCCATCCAGAAGGCCCATTCCGCTTCCGGCACCATGATCTCGGCATTCGGATAGACGATCTCGCCGGCCTTGTTGCGCAGGCCCTGCAGGTGGTCGCCGTGGAAATGGCTGAGGATGACGGTGTCGACCATCGACGGCTCGATACCGGCCGCCTTCATCGCGGCAACGGTGCGGCCATTGGTCGGGCCGCCATTGTCGTTGAAGCCGGTATCGATCAGGACGAGCTTCGAACCGGTATTGACGAGAACGGCGGTGAAGCTGATCGTCAGCTTGTCGGTGGGAAGGAAGGCATCGGCCAGCGTCTTCTGGACCGCTTCCAGCGGCGCGTTGCGGACGAAGGACGCATCGAGCGGACGGGTGAACTCACCCTCGTGCAGTGCGATGATCTCGAACTCGCCGAGCTTGTAGCGGTAGAAGGACGGGCCCTGCGCGCCGACGATCGGCGCCTTGGCCAAAGCGGGGCTGCTGACGCCGCGCAGGATGGCCGGGGCGGCAACCAGCGCAGTGCCGGCGAGCGTGGTGGTGGTGAGAACGGAACGGCGGGAAATCATGTCGGCTTCCTCCTTGGCGCCGGGCTGGACTCTCTGTCCGGTCCGGCTTGAACGTCTGTACACGAGTGTCCCATAGATCGGGCGGCAGCGTGGATTAGCGACGATCATAATCGCAAATATTTTTTGCGGAAATGCAAAAATCCAGAAGAGGACTGAATGCCGATTCTTGATCCGGAAGGCCGAATTTTGCCCTGATTCGCGGCAAATTGGCGCCGATTTCAGCGCGTTGGGCCAAGCAACAATTCACCACTTCTTCAACAATGCCCGGCATAGTTGCGGGGTTAGTGACGTCGATGGCGCGTTTGCGCCCGAGGGGGATGGAATGAGTCAGGCCAGAAAAGCCAGCGTTCTGGGGCGATTTGGACGGTCGGTGACCTGGAAAATCGCGTTGATTGCCCTGGGACCGGTGATCGGGCTGGGGCTGACTTTGGCGCTCAACCGGCATGCCGAACAGATCCGCGTTGAAGCAGACCAGGCGTACCAGGTTTCGGTCGAAGAGCTGGCGCAGGTCGACATTCTCTCGTCCAACCTCTCGCTGATCACGTCGCAGGTTTCCTCCTATCTCGAAAGCCGCACCGACCTTGTCGAACGTGAGATTACGGTCGGCATCGCGGATGCCCAGAAGGCCCTCGACAAGCTGAAGGCCTCGAATGACCAGCAGATGCGCGACAGCGTCGAGAATGCCGAATTGCGGCTCAAGCGGGCCAAGGATTCCTTCAACACGCTGAAGGAAAAGGTCGAGGCCGTGGGCCGGACCAGCAATGACGGCCTCACCGACGACCTCGACAAGATGACCGAGGTGCTGTCGGCGCTGTTCGATGGTGCGACCTCGACCCATGAAGGCTTCCGCCCGCTGGCAGGAGCCTATGGCGAGTTGCGCGGCGTCGAACTGCGCTATCGCTGGAAGCGCGACGAGAAGCTGGAAAACCGCATCGAATTCATGCGTTCCGGCCTGATCGAGCGCCTGACCCGGGCCGATTTCGACCGGCCGCAGGCGGACATGCTGCTCGAATCGGTCCGCAAGCAGAAAGCCACCTATGATTCCTGGCGCCAGGGTGTGGCGGCGGAGCGCGAGGCGCGCGACGACACGGTCGGCCATGCCAAGCGCGCGCTTGCCGCGACGGCCGCCATCCGTGACCGGGCCGATGCCCGCCAGTCCGAAGCCCGCCGCCAGAACGCCGCTGCGAACGACCAGGCTGCCCAGTGGTCGCTCATTACCGCGGCCCTTGCCGCGTTGATCTCGGTGGCGATCATCTTCGTGATCGGCCGTGGCATCGGCAAGGCGCTGTCCCGGCTGGCTATCGCGATGCGCCGCGTCGCCGATGGCGAGGCGGATGTCGAGATCCCCTATACGACCCGCAAGGACGAGATCGGCGACATGGCGCAGGCCCTCGGCGTGTTCCAGATGTCGATTGCCGAGCGCGCCGAACTGACACGCCGGTCCGAGGAAGAGGGCGCCGCGCGTCTCTCGCGGGCCCGCCGGGTCGAAGCCGCCATCAGCGGTTTCGCCTCGTCCATCGAATCGGCCCTGCAGCACCTGCAATCCTCGGCCGACAAGATGCGCGCGGCCTCGGAAACGCTCGACAACGATTCGCGTGCCCTCACGGCCCAGGCCGAGGTGGCGGGCAACGCGACCGCCATCGCCTCGCGCGAGGTGTCGTCGGTGGCCGTTGCGGCCGAGCAGCTCTCCAAGTCGGTGGATGAAGTGTCACGCCAGGCCGTCCGCTCGACGGAGGTGGCTGACCGTGCCGTGCAGCAATCGCATCGGGCGACATCGATGATGTCGGAACTCGCCGCGGAAGCCGACAAGATCGGCGGCGTGGTGGAGCTGATCCGCTCGATTGCCGGCCAGACCAACCTCCTCGCGCTCAACGCGACGATCGAGGCGGCCCGTGCCGGGGAGGCCGGCAAGGGCTTCGCGGTCGTGGCCAGCGAGGTCAAGGCGCTCGCCAACCAGACGGCGCAGGCGACCGAGGACATCGTCTCGCGGATCACCTCGATCCAGAGCGCCTCGGGCGATGTCAGCCAGGCCATCGGCCAGATCGGCGGCATCCTCTCCGAAATGAGCGCGATTGCCACCAGCGTCGCCTCGGCAGTCGAGGAGCAGTCCAGCGCCATCGCGACGATCTCGGACAATGTCAACGAAGCGGCGCGCAGCTCCGCGGAAGGCGCCTCGGCGATCCGCGATGCGGAAAGCCGGGCCTCCTCCAGCCGCTCGACCTCGACGGAAGTGGCGCAGGCCGCGCAGACCGTGGCCAGCGAGGCGGTGTCGCTCGAGGGCGTCGTGTCGACGTTCCTCGAGGAAGTCCGCGCCGCCTGACGCAGGCGGCGGGCCGGAAGGCGCTGCGCAGGACTGCACGATCGATCACAAGGCCGCCGGCGATCCCGGCGGCCTTTTGCATGCGCGGCCGCCGGTTCCCGATCAGCGGATGGGCGGCGCGTACAGGATCCCGCCTTCGCTCCAGAGCTGGTTCAGCCCCCGCGGGATGCCGAGGCGGGACTTGCTGCCGACATTGCGTTCGTAGATCTCGCCGTAATTGCCGACGGCTGCCACGGCGCGGGCCGCCCAATCCGCTGTCACGCCGAGCTTGGGTCCGAGATCGGCGCCATCCACCCCCATGAAGCGCCGGACATCCGGCTTGGCGGAGCGTTTCGCCTCGCCCACATTGGCACTGGTCACACCCAGTTCCTCGGCGTTGATCAGCGCGAAATTGACCCATTTGACCAGCGTGTACCAGCGGACATCGTCATTCCGGACGACAGGGCCGAGCGGTTCCTTGCTGACGATGTCCGGCAGGATCACCGCCTCGCTGGCACGGGCGAGCCTGAGCCGCTCGGCGAACAGGCCGGAATTGTCGGCCGTCATGACCTCGCATTCGCCGGTCTCGAAGCCGCGCAGCGTGGACGGCCCATCGGGATAGGTCTTCAGTTCCGCGGTGATCGAGTTCGTCGTGAAGAACTCGCTCGCCCCCAGGGCATTGGTGGTGCCGGCCTGGACGCAGACCCGGGCACGGTTGAGCTCGAGTGCGCTGACGGCCTTGTTGTCCCGCCGGATCATGAAGCCCTGGCCATCATAGAAATTGACGCCGGCGAAGAGCAGGCCGAGCCCGGCCTCGCGTTCGAGGGTCCAGGTCGAGTTGCGGGAGAGGATGTCGATCCTCCCGGATTTCAGGGCGTCGAAACGATCCAGCGCGGAGAGGGGCTGGAAGGTGACCTTCCTGGGGTCATCGAAGATCACCGCCGCGAGAGCGCGGCAGAAATCGACATCGAAGCCCGCCCAGCTGCCATCCGGCTTCTGCTCGGAAAAGCCCAGCAGGCCCATGCTGACACCACAGGAGAGGCTGCCGCGCTTGCGGACCTCGTCCAGCGTGCCGGACAGGGCCGGCAGTGTCGCCGCGAGGAGGGTTCCTGCAAGGGCGAAGGCACGGAAACCGATGGACATGGCCGACCTCCTTCTCAGATGCTTGCGCCGTGGCGGATGATGACCTTCGCGCCGACGGCGATGCGCTCGAACAGGTCGATCACGTCGCCGTTGGCCAGCCGGAAACAGCCGGAGGAGACCGCATGGCCGATCGTCTCCGGCTGGTTCGTGCCGTGGATGCGGTAGACCGTCGAACCGAGATAGAGCGCCCGCGCGCCCATCGGGTTGCCGGGCCCGCCCGCCATGAAGCGGGGCAGGTAAGGCTGGCGTGCAATCATCTCGGGCGGGGGCGTCCAGTCCGGCCATTCCGCCTTCCGCGAGACCCGGACGAGCCCGGACCACTGGAATCCCTCGCGGCCGACACCGATCCCGTAGCGCAGGGCGCGGTTGTTGCCCTGCACGACATAGAGGAAGCGCTCGCTGGTATGGATGACAATGGTTCCCGGCGGTTCGGCGCTGCGGAAGAACACCAGCTGGCGCGCGAAGGGGCCGTCCTCCACGATCTGCTCCGCGGTCGCCACACGACCGGGCTCGTCGCCGATATCCATCGAGATCGGGGTGGCCTGCTGGCGGCCATTCGCCGCACCCGAAATCGCCATGACCGCCAGACCGGCAAGGATGAGCCCTGTCCGACGCCGGGTGAATGCGGAAAGGCGGGGGAGGGATGGCGGGCGGATGGTCATGGATCTCCCTGTCAATCAGCCGGGGCAACGGACATAGATGAAGGTGCCGTAACGGCCATGCACCTCGGGGTCGACGAAGCGCATGATCATTTCCTTGTCTGTGATGGAGAGGATCTCCCGGTCCTGCCATTCACCGGGCGGCGCCTCGGGGCCGAGATAGGTCTTGCCGTCCGAACCGCCCTTGATCCGCAATTCGTAGAGCTTGGCGTCATCGGCGAGATGCATCATCACGCCGTCCGACGGGCCTTTCGCGATCACATAGGGGAGGCGGCACTGCGCCCGGGCCTGCGCCTCGACGCGCCTGCGGTCCTTTTCCTCGCGATAGGAGGCGACCCCCCATTTGCCGATGAGCTGTTCATTCCGGAATGTCGCGGGACGCTCTGTCAGCGCGCCGGGGGTCGTGACGGACTCGTCGATTGTCGTGCCGCAGCCACCGAGCAGCAGGAGCAGGATCGCCGGAATTCCGGCGCGGATCAGGGAGGCCGAAGACGCGGAAACCATCATGCATCACCCCTAGGATATCAAACCGTAAAACAGCTTCGAAAACCCGGCAAGTCGCGTCAATCGAGCGGGTTCCGGTGAAAACCGGGGGGTCTGGAAGAACGTGTTGCCGCAGAGGGCGGTTGATGCTATGGAATGAGGATCGAGTTTCGGCCGAACGACTTTGCTACTGCGGATCTGGATCCGCCTTGGCTGATGACCTCCTCCTAGAACATCGATATCAACAGCGCGTGCCGCCAGCCTGACCGGTTTGCGTGCCTGCGCCGTCAGCCAGACTACGTACTCAAACTGATCCAAAGGGACTTCCCATGCAGAACGGAACCGTGAAGTGGTTCAACGCCCAAAAGGGCTTTGGTTTCATCCAGCCGAGCAACGGCGGCACCGACGTCTTCGTCCATATCAGCGCTGTCGAGCGCTCGGGCCTCAGCGGCCTGAACGAAGGCCAGAAGGTGTCGTTCGAGGTCGTTGCCGATCGCCGCAGCGGCAAGTCCGCCGCCGATCGCCTCCAGATCATCGGCTGAACCCGATCGCCGGGCTTCGGCCCGGCACCGTGATCCCGGCGCGCCGCCCCTTCATCCGGGCTGGCGCGCCTTTCCCTATCGGCCGATGCCGGGAGATGGCTTTTGCAAGTTCTTGTCCGTGACAACAATATCGAGCAGGCGCTGCGCGTCCTGAAGAAGAAGATGCAGCGCGAAGGCGTTTTCCGCGAGATGCGGCAGCGCAAGGCCTACGAGAAGCCGTCCGAGCGCAAGACGCGCGAAAAGGGTGAAGCGGTGCGTCGTGCCCGCAAGGCCCAGCGCAAGCAGATGCAGCGCGAAGGCCTGCTGCCGATGCCGAAGGCCAAGCCGCGCGTTGCCGGCCCGGGCCGCGGCGCGCCGCGCACGGCCTGATCGTTCTACCCTCCGAATTGCCTTGAAGCCGGCCGGTGCCCTGCACCAGCCGGCTTTCGCGCGTTCCGATGGATTGTCGGCCTGCATTGCGCCAGATCAGAGCGGTCCTTCCGCCGATCGGGCATGGTCCTCCCAGTTCTTGTTCCAGGGAGGTAAGTCCACCATGCCAACAACCAAGTCACTCGCTTCGGTCCATTGCATCATCCGCGTTGCCGACGAGGCGCGGTCCGCCGCCCTGTCGGCCAGCGCGAAGCTCGCCGAAGCGGCCGGCGCCTATCTCGGCGTCACGGTCATCACGCCCAAGGCCCATGTCCCGTTCTCGCTGCTGGGTTCCTCCTATGTGGCGCCGATGATGGCCGACCTCAACCAGCGTGCGCTGACGGAGGGCGAGAAGCTCATCGTCGAGGCCAAGGCCCAGATTGCCGCTGCCGGGCTATCGGCCCATGTCGAGATGACGCATGACCTTCTCGAGGAAGCTGCGGCCCGGGCTGTCCGGCAGGCGCGTGCGACCGACCTGATCATCGTCGACCAGCCCAAGGCCGTTCTCGACGTGACCGGTCTGATCCTCGAGGAGGCGCTGTTCCACTCGGGCCGGCCGATCCTCGTCGCCTCGCCGCGGGCCATCCCCAAGGGGTCCTTCCAGCGCGCCGTGATCGGCTGGGATGGCTCGCCTCATGCCGCCCGCGCCGTCAGTGACATGGCGCATCTGTTTCCGGGCATCACACAGGCGGATATCGTGGTTGTTTCCGGCGAGAAACCCCTCGACCGGATGCTGCCCGGCGCCGATCTCGCCCATCATCTCGCCCGCAAGGGGATCGAGACGAAGCTGGTCGAGAAGACGGTGGTGGGGGAATCGGTCGGTGCCGTTCTGGACCGGCATGCGGTGGAAACCGGCGCCGACCTCATCGTGATGGGCGGGTTCGGGCATTCCCGGATCAAGGAATTCCTGTTCGGTGGCGTGACCGTGGAACTGACCCAGAACGCCCATGTGCCGCTGCTCATGGCCTATTGAGCATCTGGCCTATTGAGTGCCTGGCCTGGTGAGCCGGGTTGCACGTGATCCTGCGAGGGCCGCCGCGAGGCGGCCCTTTCCGTTCAGCTTGCCGCCGCTCGTCAGGCGGCATTCGGCCGGGCTGTCACGAGCGCGCCGACGGCATCGGCCGTCGCGGCGGAGAGCGTCCAGCCGAGATGGCCGTGGCCGGTATTGTAGAAGACGCGCGGGTTCCGGCCACGCATCACGCGCGGCATCATGTCCGGCATCATCGGGCGGAGGCCGGCCCAGGGCACGCTCTGCCGTGTGCTCATGCCGGGGAAATGCACCCGGCACCAGGCGATCAGCGGTGCGATGCGGGCGGCGCGGATATCGCGGTTATAGCCGTTGAACTCGGCCGTGCCGGCCACGCGGAAGCGGGTCGGGCCGAGGCGGCTGGTGACGATCTTGGCCTTGTCGTCGAGCAGGCTGACCCAGGGCGCGGCCTCCTGATCGGCCTTTTCGGCCAAGCTGACGGTGATCGAATAGCCCTTCACGGGATAGACATTGACCCGATCCCCGAAGCCGCTGGCAATCGCGCGGGACATCACGCCGCCGCAGACGATCACCTTGTCGAAGGTCTCGACCTGCTCCGGGTGCAGGCTGCCATCCAGCGTGGGTTCGGTGGAGCGCGTGACCAGCGTCACATCATTGCTGCCGGCGGCGGTCGACAGGATCTCGGTCGAGAAGCGCATCGAAACGCCCTGCCGCTCGCAGGCCCCGGCAAGGCCGATGGTGAATTTGTGGATGTCGCCGGTAAAATCCGACGGGGTGTAGAAGCCGCCGTAATACTCGCCGCGCAGGGCCGGCTCGATGGACCGGATCTCCGATGGCGTCACGGCGCGGCGCTCCAGCCCGCCCTTGGCGAGGAGCGCGCTGACACGGGCAGCGGCGTCGAAATCCTTCTTCGTTTCGTAGAAATGCAGGATCCCCCGCGTCTCGCAGTCGAAATCGATTCCCTCGGCCTCCGCCATCGCCTTCAGATAGGCCCGGGCCTCGATGGCGAGACGGGCGGTGGTGACGGTGTTCTCCTCGTATTTCGGAATCGAGGCGATGAACTCGCCCATCCAGGAAATCTTGTGCCAGGAGGGCCTGGGGTTCACCAGCAGCGGCGCGCCGGGCTCCATCATCCACTTGATGCCCTTGAGCACCGTGGCCCAGCTGTTCCAGACCTCGGCATTCGAGGCCGAGAGCTGGCCACCATTGGCGAAGGAGGTTTCCATCGCCGCATAGGGCTGGCGATCGAAGACGGTGACGCGGCAGCCGCGCTTCATCAGGCTGTAGGCGGTGGTAATGCCGGTGATGCCGGCGCCGATGACGGCGACGGATTCAGGACGGGAAGCAGACATGACAATGGCTCCTTGAGCCCGCGCACACGGCGCCGGGCGGAGCCCCCTCTGTCATTGGCCTGAGAGCATCACCGGCCCTGTTCCTCAGGGGCGGCTTACACCATCGGCGGGAGCGGCAGCTCCACTTTTCAGAGTCAGAAACGGGTGCGGTCTCGGGGCCTGAGAGTTTCCGGGGCGGTTGCTCCTTCGGCGCCAGCCGGCGAACCGGCTGAACTCTTCCGCAGGCGGATGCCTAGCAGACCCGGCGGATCAGTCAAGGCATCTCGCCGGGAGGGGGCGGCACTTCCCGTGTGTGCTGCCGCCGGCGGTCTGGCCAGACATTCCGGCGGACACGATTCGCGGAACGGGGATGGCCTGGTGCGGATGAGGGGGTCGCACTATCAAATTATATGTCTGATTTTAAATCGGAAAAATTCGTGTGATTTACAAAAGACCAACAAAAAGACCAACATTTTTGCTGGCTGGGGGTGGATGCGGGTGGACGGCGGGGGATGTGGGGGGGCTTTGGGAGCCAAATTGTTGTTTAGGAACTAAAAGCCCACTTGAGTGCGGGTGCTGGTCTATCAAAAAATCTGCATAACATCGGCTAGACATTTAATAGGTTGAGAATTTTTCGATAATGTTTCTCGTCTCGCGAATTAGTATTATAACGTCGGGCTGTCCAGGTCCATTGCGTTTTTGCCAGTCTTCTGCCTTTGTAAGAAGCGATCTGCAGTTTCCAACGAACGCAGTCTTTTGTGTTTGACTCCATTGATCTAAATGGCGAGCGGCAATTTCCGACAAAGATCGTCCCGCCTTAAAAGGGTAGTGCCTATTGTCGTCACGAAATATCTGCTTCAAAAGGAGGCCCACGCCTTCTCTAAAAGAATCGAATGCTGCAGCAGGATCATCGGTAGCCGCTGACTTCTCCAAAAGGAAGCGAGCATAATAATTGTCTATTTTAATCGTATTAGGCAATTTCCGAGCCTTTTCTCTAGCGTACGCATTGTTGAAGGCGGACTGGGCTACTTCCAACGATCCTGCAATTGTGCAAGCAATTCCATATTGTAGCCAATAGTCTGGGTTATTTCTTGTTTCTCCAATTGCTCGGATCATCTCATAGTAATTCGTGATTGTCCTTAATTTTTTATTGTCGTCAAACAATGGCTCAATTTTATTGTAGCGTATTAAGTCATATTTTGCTTGCTCAAACTCCTGATCGCCATATGTGTTAGAAACGGCGACTTCGTATACATCAGACAGGCACTCGCATACCGTGGCGTCATCGACATAATTTTGTAGCATAAATAGGCTGGCAACGCTAGACCTCGGACGAATAGAGGACGAGTCAATCAGCACAAAATGACCAACATGTTCAGAGTAGTTTCTTAGAACTTCTCTAGCATTCTTTATTTTATAGAAAGACTGCCAGTCATTTATCCAAAAATTGTATCCAAGAATGCTAACAATAAACGCGGTTGCAAAAAAACGATGCGCATCAGCATCACTTCTGAGTGGCGTCAATAAAGATTCGATCTCTGCTTGGACTTTTTTAGATCTCAAGATCTCTAAAAGCAGTCTATACAATGAGGACTCAAGATCGTTGACGATAAAGTTAATTCTCTGTGCGGCTGTTTTTCCCGCCAAGTCCTCGGGCCACAAGCCTGCAAAATTAACCAGATCGTCTAAACCTTTGGATTCGGCATGAGTGAGGTGGTCAAGCACAATCTCCGGTATTGTCCCGGAGAACAAATGGGATCGGAGCACGGGCCATACCACTTCGTGGGTTGCCGAACGCTCTGTTAGCAACATTAAATGCTCTGCCGGTCTTTGCCGGGCATAGTCGCGCACTTCGTCTAAATATCGCCCATATCCATCAACTATCAAGCAGACCTTTCCGGGAAGCTTTGTCAGGGTGCTCAGATCAGCTGCAAGCCGTCGTGCATCTTTTACCCAAAAAACGCGATACCCAGCAGAAATTAACCGCTCAGCAAATTGGAGCGCGGCAAAGGACTTTCCTGATGCAATGCCGCCAACGATCGCAATATCTCGAGAGTCGCCCCGAATTGAGCTTTCTGCTGCTCTTATAACTGCGTCTCTTGGAGTATTAAACGGAACTTTTTCGAATACGAAGGCGCCCGATATTATTTCCGATAAATGTACAGTTCCGTAAACTAGTTGCTCGTGTATCTTTATGGCATTAGACTTTCCAGGTCGCCGGGGTAAGGCTTTCTCTTCTTCTGAAAGATCGGCGAGAGAATAAAATACCTCACGTACTGCCGGGCGCTCATACGTCTTGCGTGCTTCGTCAATTAAGAGAAAGAGCGATTCGATCCCAGTAGAAATCACGGCGCCATAAGGATCTAGAGAGCTTATTTCAACATCGTCCGCATCTGGAGCGATATAAATGAGTGTCTTCTCTCGTAAGGCAGATTCGGAGATAAGAATGCGCGTTATATCGAGATCGGATAGGCTGTATCCAGCAAATACTATTGCTCTTGCAACGCGAAGGTCGTTGCGAAATAACTGATTCCAATCGCTGTTTTCTTCGAAATTCGAATTCGCGTAGCTGAAGTCTGTTAGCTTGAGATCGGATGAGACTGTTTGGGGGGTGACTGCATCGATGAATCCATTAATGTGTATGACCGCTCCATCAGGAATTGAAATGGCTTTCTGAGAAATTGTGTAGGGATGGGCTCCGCGGGCCGGTTTGCGCGCAATCTCGATTGCATCGTCGTAATTAGTTGTGTAGATTCGACGCCATGGCAATTGGTATAATTCTGTCAGTCGCCTATCAACGCTTTTGACCTTTAGTGCGGTTTGTAGAAGGTCATAGAGCGCTGTACTGCCCTTTTTTTTAACAAAGTAGTTGGAGATCTTGTCGAGCGGATGTGGCTTGGTGGCTTCCGATTCAATTTGAAGTGTATTCCTTAGCTGCTCGCCGTTTGGGATTGGCTGGTTATTTTTGTTTTTTGATAAGAATGAGAGGCCAGCACCAACAAACAAAACGGCGCTTCCGTCGAGCATGCTGTGAGCCAGCCTTTGCAGAGCGCTGTCGTTCACGGTGATGTCCTCACAAAGAAGCCAAGTTTAGATGACGATGCGCCCCCATTCGTAGATTATGCTTCGGCATATGGGAAGTCCACGCCGCTGCCGCTTGCGGCATTCCTCGTGGATATTGCTATGCGACTGTCGTTCGCTTTAATCCCGCCCCGCCCCCGAAATTCTTTCCCTAACCGCGCTCACCCGATCCCCGCCAGCACGTCCGGTGCAAATCGCCGCATCATCTCTACGTCCATCCGGGTGTGCAGATGGCCGAGCCGGTCGAGATGCGCTTCATAAGTCCGGCGGCGCATCCATTTGGGCTTCAGCGGTAAATCCGGGTCCCGGGATTGCAGTTTGCGCGAGAGAAGCCGGTCACGGCTGATGCAGAGGCGGTCAAAGGTCGAGCTGGCATTCTGTGAGCGATAGGCGATGCGCCACGCCTTGCGGGCAAGGAAGCGCTTGCCACCCGGCGGCAGGTAAATCCTGGCCACACGCGTCCCTAGGCGCGGGCAGAAGGCATGGGTGCCGCCTTTCCGATTTGGTGATTTTACATCATCGAAAGCGGCCTTTCCGCAGGTTGTGCGAGGCGCCGCACCGATCCGATGTCGTTTCCTTGCTTGTAGGGTCGGTCCTCGGCGTACTCCATCGACAGCGGCAAGCTGATGTTCCTCCGACAGTGCCCCTGTGCTCTTGTGTGAAAATTCAGCGACCCCTCTTGTAATAGGAGGTTGGAATGTATTAACGACATAGCGGGAACGCAGCTAGTTCTCCAGCACAAATTTAACCAAATTGCCGAGCCCTCATTTTCATGTTGAACAAGATAACTGCCGCCCATTGCTTATTTATTCTGGTAATTTTCTTGATTTTTATTATTAAATATTATGAATCAAGCGTGGCATATAATGGATATGAATACATCTATCCAAGATTTTTTTCTTTTATAAAAGATGCTGCGCTGATATTTTCTTTATCAATGCACTCTGTATTAATGCTCGCAAGTGTTTTTGTATTTAGATCATTCTTTCAATCTCACAGATCGCTCCATTGGTCTCTCTTGGTTTATAGTTTTTTGGCAACCTATGGTATCGTGGGGCTAATGGTATGGAAGAGCTATTATATATTCTGAAAAAGGGCAGGCAAGTTGGGGTGAGAGTATCGGCAAGTCGCCGACAGTAAGCGTAAATGGCCTGTCCGCCTCTGTCCCCCTTGTGCCTACTATTCCCCCGAAATTCCCTGCCTAACCGCGTTTAACAGATCCCCTGCAGCAGCTCCGGCCCGAAGCGCCGCATCCATTTGGGCTTCAGCGGTAAATCCGGGTCCCGGGATTGCAGTTTGCGCGAGAGAAGCCGGTCACGGCTGATGCAGAGGCGGTCAAAGGTCGAGCTGGCATTCTGTGAGCGATAGGCGATGCGCCAGGCCTTGCGGGCGAGAAATCGCTTGCCACCCGGCGGCAGGTAAAGCTTGGCCACACGCGTCCCCAGGCGCGGGCATAGGGCGAACCAGCGGTTGCCTCCGAACCGGCATGGCTCCGCCACCAGCGTGACGGGATAGGCCATTGCCTCGCCATCCAATGTGTAACGTAGGTGCAGCCGCGCCATATCGGGCTCCAGGCGTTCGAGGCGGTAGGAAACCGAGGCCACCTGCCGCTCGTCTTCCGTCCATATCCAGAGGCCCGAGGCCTCTCCGGCGGGGCTGCTGAGGGCACCCGCGACATGGCGATGGATGGCAAGGACCAATCCGTCTTCAACGCAAACCGAGGGCATGGTGGCCTCCTTTCCGATTTGGTGATTCTACATCATCGCACGCGACCTTTCCGCAGGTTTTGCGAGGCGCCGCACCGATCCCCGTGAATGGTGCCCCCGGGCCTGCGGGAATAATGCCGCCGGAAGTTCGCCTGCGGGGTCATCTGCTTCAGGATGTAGGTGATGGCGGAGCGGAGCTTGCCGCGAGAGGTCCTGCGGATGGCTTGCGAGGCCCGGCGGGCATCGATCTCCCGGGTGCCGGGAAGCCAGGTGACAGCACAGCCGATCAGGCGCGCCACGCGAGGCGAGGGCGCATGGCACAACAGGTGCAAATGCTCGCCGGTTCCCGTTTTCGAGATTTCCCGCGTCCAGAGGAAGGTCGGCGGGAAACCGTGCCGGCGCGCGAATTCGGTGTAGTTCTTCTTGATCCGGAGGAAGATCCGGCAACGCTGGTCGATGGTGAGTTCGTCCACGCCATCAGGGCGAACCGTGATGAAGACGTTGAGCGGCCGGCCCATATGACAGGCGCGGTGCCAGGCGTCGAACAGGAACGGCACGTCGATATGGGTGAGGGCCTTGCTGGGCTTGCGGGTGCGCATGAATGCGGTCTCCCAAACTAAGAAAGAGAGGTGCGCGCCGAATTAGGGGCATCAGCACCGTCAATTCGTTGAAAGGACGAGGAAATCCGCAATTGCCTCCCTCCCGGAAGGCATGGAATTTTTGACGCGGATTCCCGGTGGAAACCGGGCCGGCCAAGGCCATGCGAAGGCATCACGGGGCAGGCGTTCCCGCGCTGCCGGCACAGGCCGGGCAGGTCCGATCTTTCGGTTGAAAAGGGAAGGGGAGCCGCTAGAAAGGAGGGGTGAATGATCCAGGCGGAGAATTCACCCGGCCCGGGAAGCGTTGCCGCGCTTCGCTGGGTCTACGGCTGAAAAGACAGCATCAATCCAGGCTGAGGCGGTTGTCGATGGCTCGGCCGCTAGGGGCAGGTTAGCGTCAAACGCCATGCGTGATCATCTCGGCAACGAAAGGAATGATCGAGCTAAAGATTGTGACACCACCTTGGAGTTGAATCTGCCTTCATGTCCTAACGAGGGCGGTGGAGATATTCAATGATCCAAAATCGCACAATTGCGATCATTTCCGCTCGATCGTTCGATTTTTATGTTAAGAAATTTCTTAAAGTATCTATATTCATGCTTGCACTTGGAGGAATTTATTCAATTTACAGGTTTTATTTTGGCATGCCGACAAACTTTGTCATCGCAACATTATTGCTTTTTGTATTATTTCCGATCTATTCGGTGCTCATTGTATCTCTAATTTTCGTTTATTGTCGATATGTAAAGAAGTATGACTTCAATAAAGTAGATGATATCTTAAAAGAAGCTTGCCGATAGTAAGGCGGTCCTACACGGCTCGGCAGCATCACCGCAGGGCGTCATCGTGCTTGGACCGCTCCATCGGGTCAACAGGTTGGGTTGCTCTCTGGATCGAGACAGGGCCCCGTCATAAGTCCGGCCTGTTGACGTGGTTTGATGACCGCTGGCCCTGCTGGCGATCGCTCGCTTGTTACGATCGGAAGATCGGGCTTTTATGAGCCCGGACACTTCCGTGGGTTTTCCGGATCACCGGGGTGCCTTCGCCCGATGGCGGGAAGAGCTGGATCTATGCCTATGACGAGCTCGATCGGCTGATCACGGCGACCAACATATCGAAGGCATCGCTCAGCCAGAGCTTTACCTATGCCATCCAGGGCAATTTGCTTTCGGCGGCCGGGATCGAAACCTATCCGGCTTTCAGACGCTTGTGGCCAGCAAGAGACGTCTCTGGACGGGAGTTTGGTGCCGGATGAGGGGATCGAACCCCCGACCTTCGGTTTACAAAACCGCTGCACTACCGCTGTGCTAATCCGGCGCGGCTCTTCCTATTCCCGATTTGGCCGGCGCTGGCAACGCCTTTGCTCACGAGGCCGCTGCGGCCGACGGTTCCTGCAACGCTTCGACCTGGCAGGCGCTGCCGCCTCGCGGGCTCGTTCCCTTCCGCCCGGTGCCTCGGGAAGCCGCGGCCGGGACCCGAACGCCCGGCGCGCGCGGAGGTCCCGACGAAAGACTCCCGACCTTTGTCTATCAGCCGAATTGCCCGCTGGGGCCGGGGCAGGGCGAGGGCTATAGACGGCCGTGTGGGGGCGAATGCCGCCGCTTCAACGACAACATCGAACCGGGTCCCCAGCGCCAGCACGACCTCGCCAGCACCGGCTTGTCCGGGGCAGGGCGGCCTGTTGCCTGATCGCCCCTGAAGTCGATGCCGCCCAGTTCAGGAGAACGCCCATGGCACAGGCACAAGCCATCCAGGCCGGACGTGATGTCCGGCCGATGACCAAGGAAGAGAAGAAGGTCATTCTCGCCTCTTCTCTCGGTACCGTCTTCGAATGGTACGATTTCTACCTCTACGGTGCGCTGGCCGTGATGATCGGCGCGCAGTTCTTCTCGTCCTTCGACCAGTCGACGCGGAATGTCTTCGCGCTGCTGGCCTTCGCGGCGGGCTTCCTCGTGCGTCCGTTCGGCGCGCTGTTCTTCGGCCGCTTGGGTGACCTGATCGGCCGGAAGCAGACCTTTCTTGTCACCATCCTGATCATGGGCATTTCGACCTTCGCGGTCGGCCTGCTGCCCTCCTATGCCTCGATCGGTTGGATCGCCCCGGTCATCCTGATCATCCTGCGCATGCTGCAGGGCCTGGCGCTCGGCGGTGAATATGGCGGCGCGGCCGTCTATGTCGCCGAACATGCGCCGGTGGGCCGCCGCGGGTTCTATACCGCGTGGATCCAGACCACGGCGACGCTCGGGCTGCTGCTTTCGCTGGTCGTCATCCTGTCGCTCCGCCTCTATCTCGGCGAGAAGGACTTCGCCGAATATGGCTGGCGCATTCCGTTCCTCGGTTCGATCTTCCTCCTTGCCATTTCGGTCTGGATCCGCATGCAGATGCAGGAAAGCCCGGCCTTCAAGAAGATGAAGGAAGAAGGCACGCAGTCGAAGGCGCCGCTCTCGGAAGCCTTCGGCGAGTGGAAGAACCTCAAGGTCGTGATCATCGCGCTGCTCGGCCTCGTCGCGGGCCAGGCCGTGGTCTGGTATACGGGCCAGTTCTACGCCCTGTTCTTCCTGCAGAGCATCCTCAAGGTCGACCTGTTCACGGCCAACGTGCTGGTGGCCTGGTCGCTCATCCTCGGCACCGGCGGCTTCATCTTCTTCGGCTCGCTGTCGGACAAGATCGGCCGCAAGCCCGTCATCCTCGGCGGCTGCCTCGTGGCGGCGCTCACCTTCTTCCCGCTCTTCCAGGCGATGACGCAGGTGGCCAACCCGAAGCTTGACCAGGCGATCAAGACGGTCAAGGTGCAGGTCGTGGCCGACCCTGCCACCTGCGGCAACGTGATCGACCCGGTCGGTATCCGCACCTTCACCGCAGCTTGCGACGTGGCCCGCGTGGCCCTGGCCCGTGCCGCCGTGAAGTATGACTTCGCCCCGGCTCCGGCCGGCACCACCGCCAAGGTCGTGGTGGCAGGCAAGGACGTGGCGATCGCCCCGGCCATCCCGGCCAATATCGCGGCCTTCACGGCGGCGGCGGTCGAGGCGGGCTATCCGAAGGCGGGCGATCCGTCGATCGTCAAGGTCACCGGCGTCATCCCGGCGACGGCCCAGGCCTGGAGCATCGTCGCCATCCTGACGATCCTCGTGCTCTACGTGACGGCGGTCTATGGCCCGATCGCGGCGGCGCTGGTCGAGTTCTTCCCGACCCGCATCCGCTACACCGCGATGTCGCTGCCCTACCATATCGGCAATGGCTGGTTCGGCGGCTTCCTGCCCCCGACCTCCTTCGCGATGGTCGCGGCGACCGGCGATATCTACTACGGCCTCTGGTACCCGGTCGTGGTGGCGCTCGGCACCTTCGTGATCGGCCTGTTCTTCGTGAAGGAAACGAAGGACCGGGACATCTACACGGTCGAGAACCGCTGAGGGTTCAGCATCCCCGGAGGCTGTCATCCCCGACAGCCTTCCCTGGAGCCCCGCCGGAAACGGCGGGGCTTTTGCGTCGGTGCAGGCAGGAAAACGGGCGAGGGCGGGGCTCAGCTGCCCTTCAGCCCGCGCGAGACGGCGTAGAGGCTGATCGCCGCGGCGTTCGAGACGTTGAGGCTGCGGATCGCGCCCGGCAGTTCCAGCCGCGCGAGATGGGTGCAGAGCGCGCGCGTGGACTGGCGCAGGCCCTTGCCTTCGGCGCCGAGCACCAACACCAGCGGCAGGCGCAACGGCAGGTCATGGATCTCCTCCGGGGCTTCCGAATCGAGCCCGACCAGCAGGAAACCTTCCTCCTGCAGGCTCGTCAGCGCCCGGGCGAGATTGGTCACGCCGACAATCGGCACATGCTCCAGCGCACCCGAGGCCGCCTTGGCCAGTACGCCGCTGACCTCCGGGCTGTTGCGGAACGTCGTGAGCAGGGCGCCCACCCCGAAGGCGGCGGCGCTGCGCAGGATCGCCCCGACATTATGCGGGTCGGTCACCTGGTCGAGCGCCACGATGATCCTGTCCTGCGGGATCGCCTCGAGCCGCAGCAGCGGCAGGCGGAAGGTCTCGAGATAGACGCCCTGATGCACGGCATCGGGCGGCAGCAGCGCGTTGATCGCGTCCGGCTTCACCACCTCCGCCTCGATCGGCATGGCGAGATCCTCGCTCAGGCGCAGCAGGCCGTTCTCGGTGGCCAGCAGGCGATGATGCCTGCGGGCCGGGTTGGCGAGCGCCTCGTGCACGCTGTGGATGCCATAGAGCACGTCGCAATCCTCGGGCGGGCGCGGCTTTTCCTTCTTCGGCTTCGGGGCGAAGCGGGACTTGTCCTTGAAACGCTTCGGCCGGGCCTCCTCCGCACCGGCCGCCGGCGGCGCGCCGGCGCCCTCGCCCCCCGGGGCCCCGTCCTTCCGGTTGCTGCGTCGATAGGGCGATTTCATGTGGCATACTCCCCCGGTCGCGCCGGATTTCGCTTCTGGTCCGACGGGATAGGCGCTTCCACCCGCCTTGTCGATCCGCCATCGCGCAGCGGGCGTTGCGCAGTGGCGGCCTCGCCAAATTAATGACGGCACCGCCGCTTTCTTTCGTTGACAGGCCGGGGCGGCTTGATCATAACGCGGCCTCGCGCTCCGGAAACCACGGTTCGCGTTCGTGGGGGAATGTCCCGAGCGGCAAAGGGGGCGGACTGTAAATCCGCTGGCTAAGCCTTCGTAGGTTCGAGTCCTACTTCCCCCACCACTCCCTTCCTTTCGAATTCGCCGCCACCGGGAATGCCGCTTCAGCCGGCCGAAGTCGATCTGCGTCCCGCCACCCCGCCGCCCTCTTACCGCCCCTCTTCGGCGCCGGCGCGGATCACCGCCTCGGTCAGGCCGGGGTCGCAGGCCTCGATGAAACGATAGGCGAAACCGCGCAGGAACCGGCCGCGCTTCACCGCGATATGCGAGGTCATCTCCTCGAACAGCGTGCCGCTGTCGAGCAGGGTGAGGCCGGTATCGCGCGCGGGCTCGAAGACCTGCGCGGCGATGATGCCGATGCCGAGGCCCAGTTCGACATAGGCCTTGATGACATCGGCATCGATGGCTTCCATGACGATGGAGGGCTGTTCGCCCGCCGCCTCGAAGGCGCGGTCGATGGCCGGGCGGCCGGTGAAGCCCTGGTGATAGGTAATGAGCGGCCAGGCGGCGATGGCGGCGAGACTGAGCGGGCCGGCCGTTTCGAGCGGATGGCCCTTCGGCACCACGACGGCATGGTGCCAGCGGTAATAGGGAAAGGCGACCAGTTCCGGCACGCGGCCGACCGTCTCGGTGGCGATGCCGATATCGGCGCGGCCCTCGACGAGCATGGCGGCGATTTCCGGCGGGCTCGACTGGTGCAGGACCAGCTGCACGTTCGGGAACCGCGCGCGGAAGGCGGCGACGACACGCGGCAGGGCATAGCGCGCCTGCATATGGGTGGTGGCGATGGTCAGCTGGCCATGATCGGCCTGCGCCATCTGCTCGGCGATGCGCTTGATGTTGCCGGCATCGGTGAGGATCCGCTCCGCCATCGCCACGATCTCGCGGCCGGGTTCGGTCAGGTCGAGCAGCCGCTTGCCGCGGCGGACGAACAGCGCGACGCCGAGTTCATCCTCGAGGTCCTTGATGTGCTTCGACACGCCGGATTGCGAGGTGGCGAGGTGATGGGCGACCTCGGTCAGGTTGAACTGTCGGCGCACGGTTTCGCGGATGATCCGCAATTGCTGGAAATTCATCTGCTTACCTGCACTTCGATCGTTCTCCATCACAACATAAAGCAAAAACCTAACGGCCCAACACGGAACCGATGCAGCACTCGGGCGTAGCAAAAAGATTCTTCTTGACAGCGAGTAAAAAAAAGGGGAGGAGGGAGGGAGCGAGGCCTCCTGACGAGCGGGGAGGGAGAAGGGGTATTTACCGAAATTCAATTTTTCGAATTGCGGCACGGCCAAAGGTTCAGGCCACCGCGGCAGCAGAATGCATTGTGGCCCACCAAGCCACTTCAGGAGATGCACTCTGCGGGAAGGGGCTAGAGGGTCGCGCCCTCTAGCCCTTTTTCTTCCAAAGCCTCAGCGCAGGCTCGACATCTCGGCACAGCGCCGGCTGATCGCCTCGAAGCGGGAGCGCTGGCTGTCGTTGAGCTGATCACGCATCAGGCTCGCCCAGAGGCCTTCGGCGCGGGTGGCATCGACCGCGCATTGGCAGAGGCGCGTGCAGGTCGGGGCATCCGCGCCATTGGCCTCGCATTGCGCGCGGCAGGCGCCGAGGAACGGCCGCGCTTCCGGATCGGGCTGCTTCACCGCGACAAGGGCGACCAGCCAGAGCGCGCCGAAGAGCACGGGCTGGTGGACGAGATAGACCAGCAGGCTGCGGCGGCCGGCCGTGACGAGAAGCCGGCCGGGCCGCGTGGCCGGTTCCGGGCCGGCGAGGCGTGACCAGTTGACCGCGCGGCCCAGCGCGACGCCAAGCAGCATGAAGCCGAACCACGGAAAGACCGGCACGAAATCGGTCGAGTTGGGCAGGCGGTCGCCGAGCCCGATCCAGATCAGCGCCGGCGCCGCCATGGCCGGGCTCTGCACCAGGAACGGGAGCAGCCAGACGAGCCCCGTTGCGGCTAGGATCGCCCAGAGCGGCAGCCGCAGGAAGGGCAGGGCGAGCACGCTGCCGAGGGCAATCGCGTGGAGGATGCCGAAGAAGACGAAGGCATCGGGGAAGACCAGCCGGGTCGCCACGGTCACCAGCAGCGCTGCGCCCGCGACCAGCGCGAGGCGGCGCAGGAATTTCACCCGGTCGAGGCCCTGCCCATGGGCGAGAACGAGGCCGATGCCGGCGAGGATGAGGAAGCTCGCCGCGATCAGCCGCGCGAAGCTGGACCAGAGCAGGGAATCCCGGATGACCGGGTCGATCAGCCCGAGGAAGGAAAGATCCCAGACGAGGTGATAGAGCACCATCGCCGCAAGGGCGATGCCGCGGGCCTTGTCGAGAACGGGCAGGCGCGGGGCGGGGCTCGGGGGCATCGGCGGGTCCATCCGGTCAGCGTCGACCCTGCTTTCGCGCCAACCGGATGGCCGGGTCAAGCCCGCATGATGCCGCCCTCAGCCCGTCCGCCCCCGTGCATGGCTGAGGGCTGCCATCACGCCGCGCAGTTCCGCGAGGCCGCGGAGCCGGCCGATGAACGGGTAGCCGGGATGGCTGGCCCGCCCGATATCGTCGAGGATCTCGTGGCCATGGTCGGGCCGCATCGGGATCTCGGCGAAATCCTCCCCGGCCGCATGCCGTCGGGCCTCCTCGTCGAGCAGGACCGCGACCAGCTCCACCATGTCGGTATCGCCGCCGAGATGCTCGGCCTCCATGAAGGAGCCGTCCGGGTCCTTCGCGACGTTGCGCAGATGCGCGAACCAGATCCGGCTGGCGAAACGCCGGGCAATGGCCGGCACGTCATTGGCCGGGTTGGCGCCGAGCGAGCCGGAGCACAGGGTCAGCCCGTTGGCGGGCGAGTCCACCATTGCGAGAATATCGGCGAGGTCCTGCTCGCCCGAGACGATGCGCGGCAGGCCGAAGACCGGCCGGGGCGGATCATCCGGATGGATGCAGAGCCGCATGCCGAGATCGTCCGCCGCCGGTACCACCGCCTCGAGGAAGCGGCGCAGGTTGCCCTGCAGGTCGCGATGGCCGATCCCGCGATAGCGGTCGAGCATGCGGCGCAGGCCGGGAATGTCATAGCGGTCATAGGCGCCGGGCAGGCCGGCCATGATGTTGGCCAGCAGGCGGGCCTTGTCGCCCTCCGAGGCGGCTTCATGCCAGGCCTCCGCGCGGGCGAGCACATCGGCGCTGTAACCCTCGTCGGCCCCGGGGCGCTGGAGCATCAGCCAGTCGAAAGCGACATATTCATGCAGGTTGAAGCGCAGGGCGCGGGCGCCGCCGGGCAGTTCCGCATCCATCTGGGTGCGGGTCCAGTCGAGTACCGGCATGAAATTGTAGCAGATCGTGCGGATGCCGGCCGCGGCGAGGTTCCGGAGCGAATCCCGGTAATTGGCGAAGAGCGGCTCGAGCGGCCCCTCGCCGATCCGGATCCGCTCATGCACCGGCAGGCTTTCGACCACGGCCCAGTGCAGGCCGAAGCCGGGCGCGGCAATCTCGGCCTGCCGCTTCGTGATCTCCTCCGGGCTCCAGACCTCGCCATAGGGGATATGGTGCAGCGAGGTGACGATCCCCGTCGCCCCGGCCTGCCGTGCGGCAGCGAGAGAGACGGCATCACCCGGGCCGAACCAGCGCCAGCTTTGCAGCATCGTGTCGTTCCTCCCGTCACATCAGAAGGTTGGGCAGGAACAGCACGATGCCCGGCAGGAAGACGAGCAGCATGATCACGAAGCAGATCATGGCGAGGAAGGGCAGGCTCTCGACCGTGTATTCCTCCATCGACGTATCGAGGATGGAGCAGCAGGCGAACATGCAGGGCCCGACCGGCGGCGTCATCGAGCCGAGCGTGACGACCGACATCATCACGATGCCGAAATGCACGGGGTCGACGCCGAGCTTGGTGATGATCGGCACGAAGATCGGCGTCAGCAGCAGCACCATGACCGTGCTTTCCAGCGCCGTGCCGAGGATGAGCAGCAGCAACAGGATCAGCAGGACGATCACGGTGGGGTTGCTGGACAGGGCGAGCATCCATTGCGCCATGGCCTGCGGCGTCTGCTCGAAGATGATGGCATAGCCGAGCGGGCCGGACATCAGGATGACGAACATGATGATTCCGACGTCGAGCACCCCTTCCGAGAGGGCCTCCTCGAAACTGTGCCAGGTCAGCTCCCGGTGCAGGAAGACGCCGACGATCACCGCATAGAACACCGCGAAAGCGCCGATCTCCGACGGGGTGAAGACGCCCGCGCGGATGCCGACGAGCAGGGCGACCGGGAAGAGCAGTGCCCATTTCGCATCGACCACGGCACGCCAGACCTCGCGGGCTTTCGGCCGTTCCGCCGCTGCGGGCTGGTAGCCGCGCTTGCGGGAAATATACCAGACCACGCTCATCAGCCCGACCATCATCATCAGTCCGGGGATGATGCCGGCGAGGAAGAGCCGGCCGATCGAGACATTGCCGATATAGCCATAGAGGATCAGCCCGAGGCTGGGCGGGATCGTCGCCGTGATCAGCGAGCCGACCGCGATGGCCGCGCAGGTGAAGCCCTTCGAATAGCCGCGGCGGATCATTTCCGGGCCGAGCATGCGGGCTTCCATCGCCGCATCGGCGACGGCGGAACCGGAAATGCCGCCCATCATGGTCGAGAGCAGGATGCAGACCTGCGCCAGCCCGCCGGACATCCAGCTCACCAGCACGTTGGAACAGGCGATCAGGCGGTGGGTGATGCCGGTCTTGTTCATCATGTGCCCGGCCAGCACGAAGAACGGCACGGCGAGCAGGGGAAAACTCTGCGACTGGGTGGCGATCTGCTGCACGGCGATGCTGACGGGCACCGAGCCGCTGAGCAGGAAGAAGCTGAAGCCGGATATGCCGATCGCCAGCGAGACCGGCATGCCCATGAACATCAGCGCGAAGAACAGGAAGGTGATGAGCAGCATGGCCGTTATCCGAGCTGGCTATGCGCGCGTTCGAGATCGTTCGGCTTTTCCGGGAAGAAGACGAAGGACCGGTCGCGGAACGAGCGGAAGGCATGGATGATGATCTCGATGCTCATCAGGAAGCTGCCGACGGGAATGGCGATCGTCACCCAGGCATAGGAGATGCCGCTGTCGCCATAGACACGCTGCCAGTTCAGCATGGTCAGCTTGTAGCCGGAGATGGCCAGGGTGATCAGAAAGCCGAGAATGAGCGCCGCGTTGAACAGTTCCAGCATCCAGCGCGGCGTGCGGGGCAGCCATTTCACGGCATAATCGACGGCCATATGGGCCTTGAGCCGCATCGCGCGGGTGGCCCCGAACACGCAGAGCCAGACGAAAAGCAGCTGCGCCATGTCATCCGACCAGATGACCGGGTGGCCGATCGTGCGGGACAGCGCAGCGATCAGCACCAGCACGGTGATCGCGGCCAGCAGGAATTTCGAGACAATGTCTTCCAGTCGCACATACCATGCCGGCATGACGCCCCCCTTCACGCGGATCCGGCGGATCCGCGGCGTTCCGTGTGGAGATGAGAAAACGGGCCGGGCTGCCGATGGCGCCCGGCCCAGTCGGCCTTACTTCAGCAAGGCCTCGACCTTGGTCCGCAGCTCGCCATAGCCGAGCTTGTCATAGACGCCCTTGGTGGCCTCGATGAAGGGCGTGCGGTCAACTTCGGCCACCGTCATGCCCTTGGCCTTGAAGTCGGCCTCGAACTTCGCCAGCGATTCCTCGGTGGCGCGCGAGGCGAAATCGCCGGCCGCGAGGGATTCCTCGCGCAGGATCTTCTGCAGGTCGGCCGGGAGCTTGTCGAACCAGGCGCCGCTGGTGACGATGCCGGTGATCAGGTTGAAATGGCTCGTCTTGGTGAGGTGCTTCGTCACCTCGTAGAGCCGGGCGCCATGGGTGGCCGGATGCTGCGCTTCCGCCGCATCGATCACCTTCTGCTGGAGGGCGGGATAGACCTCGCCCCAGCCCATCGCGGTCGGAGTGGCGCCCATCGCGCGGATCGTCTCCATCCAGACCGGCGCACCGGGGGTGCGCATGCGGATGCCGGCGAGATCGGCCGGAACCTTGATCGGCTTGTTGGTCAGGAGGTGGCGGTCACCCTGCCACCAGTTGAAGGAGAGGATCTGGTGGCCGGAGGTGGCCTTCAGCTTGGCTTCCCATTCGGCGAAGAGCGGCGAGGTCACGACCTTGCGGATGCCGTCGAAGCCGGAGGCAAGGTAGGGCGCGCTGAGGATGCCGAATTCCTTGACGAAAACGGCGAGGCGGCCGCCATCGACCACGACCGCGACATTCGCGCCGGCGCGGGCCTGCTCGAGCACGTCCTCGTCCTTGCCGAGCTGCGACCCCGGGAAGATGCGGATGGTCAATGCGCCCTTGGAGCGTTCCGCCACCCGGTCGCGCATGCGTTCAAGACCCTTGTAGATCGGGTCCTCGGTGGAGAGGGCGGTGTTGATGTTGAGCTGATGCTGGGCCGAGGCCGTGGCCGTCAGCCCGAGAAATGCGAGGGTCGCCGCCGCCAGGGCAACGGTGCCGCGGCGCGAAAGGGTGGAGCCTTCTGCCTTCACCATGGTGTTTTCCTTCCCGTTTTCTGGTTGTCCCATCCTGCACCTTCGTGCTTGAGGTATGGCACCATACCGGTATAGTGCACATCCTGTGGCCGTTCGCAAGAGGCTGCGCTATCTGCCCGGCAGGAGAGGGAAAAGATGCCAGGACTGAACGAGAGTGCCGCTCTGCGGCTTGCCGAGCCGATCGTGCCGCAGATCATCAACCGCCTCCGTCAGGCGATCATCGAGCTGAAGCTCGAGCCGGGGCAGCCGCTTTCGGAAAAGGAGATCGCGCTGCTCTACGGCGTCAGCCGGCAGCCCGTGCGCGAGGCCTTCATCAAGCTGGCCGAGGCCGGCCTCGTCCAGGTCCTGCCGAGCCGGGGCACCTACGTGACGAAGATCTCGGTGAAGGAAGTGCTGAATGCCCGGTTCGTGCGCGAGGCCATCGAATGCGCGGTGGTGCGCGAGGCGGCGGGGCGGATCGATGCCGCCGGGCTCGACCGGCTTTCGGCGCTGATCGATGGCCAGGAGCGGGCCGCGAACCGGCTCGACAATGTCGCCTTTACCGAACTGGATGAAGCCTTCCACCGGGCGATCGCGGATTGCCTCGATTGCGATTATGCCGTCCGCGTGGTCGAGGCAGCCCGCACCCAGACCGACCGGGTGCGCCATCTCAGCCTGCCTGAAGCCTCGCCCTTTCCGGTGCTGATCGAACAGCACCGGCAGATCGTCGCCGCGCTGCAGGCCCGCGATCCGCTGGCGGCGGAGGCGGCGATGCGGCGCCATGTGCGCGAGATCCTCTCCGCGATTCCGCGCCTGGCGGCGGCCCACCCGGCCTATTTCGAGGATCAGGGCAGCCTGCCGCCGGGTTGAGGCATCGGATTGATCCCGGCGGTAAACTGATGCACTGATTTCAGCAATCAGGCGTCAGAAGGGCCGGCTCTCATGCGGATCGATTTTCTCGGGCTGGAAGCCTTCCTGTCCATCGCCGAGCGCGGCAGTTTCCACGGCGCGGCGGCCCATCTCAACCTGTCCCAGACGGCCCTGTCGCACCGGATGCGCAAGCTCGAGGATGATCTCGGCGTCAAGCTGTTCACCCGCACCACGCGGCAGGTGACGCTGACTCCCGCGGGGCTCGAATTGCTGCCGCGGGCGCGGCAGATGATCGACGCGCTCGCCGCGTCCTATGATGCGCTCCGCCGGCAGGGGCGGGAGCGGCAGGCGCGGCTGACCATCGGCTGCCTGCCGACCATCGCCACCTATTACCTGCCGCCGATCCTGCAGGAATTCTCCGCCACCTATCCGGATATCACCGTCCATATCCAGGATGCGGCGGCGGGGCAGATCGCGGATTTCGTCCAGAAGGGCGAGGCGGAATTCGGCATCACCATCATCTCGGCCAATCGCTGGGACCTCGACATGCGGCCCCTGCTGCGCGAGCCCTATGTGCTGCTCTGCCAGGCCACGCATCCGCTCGCGGCACGGCCGCAGGTGAGCTGGTCGGAGCTGGAAGGCGTGCCGCTGGTGCGGATCAGCCCGCAGGCGGCGAACCGGGCGATCATCGATGATGCCCTTGGCTCGCGTCGGGAATTCATGACCTGGCGCTACGAGGTGCAGCATGTCGCCACCGCCGTCAGCCTCGTGACGGCCGGCGTCGCGCTGACCGTGGTGCCGAGGCTGGCGATCGACCTTGCCGGCGCGCCGGGCCTCAAGGCGGTGCCCATCGTCAATCCCGGCGTCTCGCGCATTGTCGGCGTGGTCAGCAACCGGGCAAACCCGCTCTCCCCGGCGGGCGAGCACCTGCTGAAGCTGGTCGCCCAGAGATTCCGGCGGGACGGCGAGACGGCGGCCCCGCCGCTCGTGCACGAGATTCACTAAAGCCTCCAAAACAATCACTGGATTCATTGAATGCTTGCCCGCAGGAATGACGGGCAGGGTGGGCGGAGCCTTGCCGGCCCGGCGCGAGCCGGGCGGCGGTTCTCCCTGCGAACAAATGCCCCCGCGACGGCGGGAAGGCCCGATCCGGCCCGGCCAGGCCGGGCGGGGCCTTGCCAGCGGGGCCGGGCGGCTCGACATTTGCCGGGTCGCCCGTATCCGGGATACCCGGGGCGGAAAACGGCAACAAGGCTGGCGGATGACCAGCCGGACAAACGGGACGGAAATGCGCGAACAGATCGTGTTCATGCCGGGGCTTCTCTGCGATGGCAGCGTCTTCACGCACCAGATCGCGGCCCTGTCGCGCCATGCGGACGTGAAGGTGGCGGATTTTCTCGGCCAGGATTCCATCGAGGGCATGGCCCGGCAGGCGCTTGGCCTGTTTGACGGGCCGGTCTCGCTGGTCGGCTTCTCGATGGGCGGGCGCGCCGCCCTGCAGGCAATCCGCCTGCAGCCGGAGCGCGTCAGGCGCCTGTGCCTGATGGATACCGGTGCGACGCCGGCCCGGGAGAACGAATCCGAGACCCGCAAGCCGCTGGTTGACCTTGCCTATGCCGAGGGAATGGGAGCGCTGGCGGCGCGGTGGCTGCCGCCGATGCTCCATATCGACCGCGAACGGGACCCGGTGCTGATCGACCCGCTGACGGCGATGGTGAAACGCGCGACGCCCGAGCAGCATGCCCGCCAGATCCAGGCGCTGCTCTCGCGTCCGGATGCGCGGCCGGTGCTGCCGGGCATACGCTGCCCGGTTCTGGTCATGGTCGGCCGGCAGGATCGCTGGAGCACTTTGGCCCAGCACGAGGAGATGGCGGCGGCGATCTCCGGCGCGGAACTCGCGGTGATCGAGGAGGCGGGGCATTTCGTTTCGGTCGAGCGGCCGGAAGCCGTCACGCGGGCGCTGATGCGCTGGTTCGGCTTCGAGCGGGCGGAGGCGGCGTGATGGAAGACCGCATTCCCGAGACGCCGCTTTTCGACCGGTCGCGCCAGCGCCGGGGCTATCGCCTCAACAAGATGGCGATGGGGCTTGTCGACCCCGCCAACCGCGAGGCCTTCCGAACCGACGAGGAGGCCTATCTCGACCGGTTCGGCCTCTCGGCCGAGGAGAAGCAGGCCGTGATGGCACGGAACTGGCAAGAAATGGTCAGGCTCGGTGGCAACGTGTTCTATATTCTCAAGATTTCGGCGATCTCGCCGGCCCGGATGACCGAGATCGGCGCCCATCAGGCCGGCATGGACCACGAGACGTTCCTGCGCGAACGTCTGGGCAAGAAGCCGGCGGGAGGCCGCTGAGATGCCGGCCAGTGACATGACGGGAGTTCGATCATGGCGAAGCTGATTGGCGGGCTCGGGTCGTCGCATGTGCCGTCGATCGGCGCGGCGATGGACAAGGGCCTGACCCAGACCGATGACTGGAAGCCGTTCTTCGACGGGATCGGACCGGGCCGTGACTGGGTGGCTGCCAACCGGCCCGATGTGGCGGTGGTCGTGTTCAACGATCACGGCAATTCCTTCTTCCTCGACAAGGTGCCGACCTTCGCGATCGGCTGCGCCGAGCGCTACGATCCGATCGACGAGGGCTGGGGTCCGCGGGCCATTCCCTCGTTCGAGGGGCATGCGGAACTGGGCTGGCACCTCGTTGACCGCATGGTCGAGAACCGGTTCGACCCGATGATCGTCCAGGAAATCGAGGTCGATCACGGCCTCCAGGTGCCGATGGAGCTGTTCTTCGGCAAGCCGGACACGGCCTGGCCGGTCAGGGTCGTGCCGGTCTTCGTCAATGTGATCCAGTATCCGATCCCGCTGCCGAGCCGCTGCTACGAGCTGGGGCAGGTGCTGCGCAAGGCGATCGAGAGCTTCCCCGGTGACGAGCGCGTCGTGGTGATCGGCACCGGCGGCCTCTCGCACCAGTTGCAGGGCGCGCGGGCGGGCTTCACCAATCCCGAGGCGGACCGGGAATTCCTGCGCGACATCGCCGCCAATCCGGGCCGGCTGGCCGCGCTGAGCCGCGAGGATTACGTGCGGCTTTTCGGCAGCGAGGGTGCGGAGCTGATGATGTGGCTTGTCATGCGCGGGGCGATGGACCCCGATGTCGTGGTGAAGCACAGCCATTACTATGTCCCCGCCTCGATGACCGGGGCCGGCATGCTGGTGCTCGAGAACAGGGCGGCCTGACATGCACTGGCTGATGATCTGCCGCCATCATCCGGGCAAGGATGCCGAACGCGCCGCAATCCGCGACCGGCACCGCGCCCATGTGCTGAGCGGGGGCGGGCGGGTGCGCGTGCTGATCGGCTCGGCGCTGACGGCGGATGACGGACAGTCTCCGCTCGGGAATTTCGGCGTCATCGAGGCCACGAGCCGCGAGGATGTCATCGCCTTCGCCGAGGCGGACCCCTATGCCCAGGCCGGAATCGTTGCCGATATCGCGGTGACGGCCCTGGCCACGACATTCCAGGCGCACCGGATCGATCCGATGACGCCGGGACCAGCCGCCAGCGGCTGACTGAGCGAAAACAATCCGGAATCCGGGCAAACCGGAACCGGACAGAGCCATTCCATGGGAGGACAGCATGAGCAGACGGAATTTCCTGAAAGCAGGCGCGGTGGCGTTGGGCCTCGCGCTGACGGCGGGCACGGCCCTCGCGCAGGACGCGATCAAGATCGGCCTGATCCTGCCGATGACGGGCCCCTTCACCTCGACGGGCAAGCAGATTGCCGCGGCGGCCCAGCTCTACATGGCGCAGAAGGGCACCACGATCGCCGGCAAGAAGGTCGAGCTGATCATCAAGGACGATACCGGCGTCGCCGATGTGACGCGCCGGATCGCGCAGGAACTCATCGTCAATGACAAGGTCACGGCGATTGCCGGCTTCGGCCTGACGCCGCTGGCGCTGGCGACCGCGCCGCTCGCCACGCAGTCGAAGACGCCGATGGTCGTCATGGCGGCCGCGACCGGGATCATCACCGAGCGTTCGCCCTTCATCGTCCGCACCAGCCAGGTCGTGCCGCAGATTGCCGGCCCGTTCGGCGAATGGGTGGCCAAGCAGGGCATGAAGCGCGTCGTCACCGTGGTGACCGATTACGGCCCGGGCCATGATGTCGAGAAGTGGTTCTCGGATGTGTTCAAGGCCAATGGCGGGCAGGTGGAAAACCTGCGCGTGCCGCTGGCCAACCCGGATTTCTCGCCCTTCCTGCAGAAAGTGGCGGATTCGAAGCCGGATGCGCTGCTGGTCTTCGTGCCCTCGGGCGTCGGCTCGCAGTTCATGAAGCAGTTCGTCGAGCGCGGCCTCGACAAGAGCGGCATCAAGCTGATCGGCACCGGCGACGTGACCGATGACGACATCCTCAACACGATCGGCGATGTCGCGCTCGGCGTGGTGACGGCGCATCATTATTCCGCCGCGCATGACAGCCCGGAGAACAAGGCCTTTGTCGAGGCCTTCAAGAAGGCCAATAACGGCCTGCGCCCGAATTTCATGGCCGTCGGCGGCTATGATGGCATGCATGCCCTCTATGAAGGCCTGAAGAAGACCAACGGCGCCGGCGGCGAAGCGCTGGTCGAGGCCATGAAGGGCCTGGCGTGGAACAGCCCGCGTGGTCCGATGTCGATCGACAAGGACACGCGCGACATCATCCAGAATGTCTATATCCGCCGGGTCGAGAAGGTCGGCGGCGAACTCTACAACGTCGAGTTCGCGACCATTCCGAACGTCAAGGATCCGTCCAAGGCGAAGTAAGCCGGACAGGGCTCCATGGCCGGGCGCCCGCACGGCGCCCGGTCCCTTTACTTCCCGGGGGGATCTCGCGTGCTGACCATCCTGTTTGACGGCATTGCCTATGGCATGGTGCTGTTCGTGCTGGCCTGCGGCCTCTCGATCACGCTGGGCCTGATGAACTTCGTCAACCTGGCACATGGCGTGTTCGCCATGGTCGGAGGCTATGTCACCGCGATCCTCATGAACCGCCTCGGCGTGCCGTTCCTCGCCACGCTGCCTTTCGCCTTCCTGGTGCCGGCTGCGCTCGGGCTCGTCATGGAGCGGACGCTCTACCAGCGGCTCTACAACCGCAACCATCTCGACCAGGTACTCTTCACGATCGGCCTCGTCTTCATGGCGATCGCGGCGGTCGATTACGTGATGGGCTCGCAGCCGCAGCTGATCCAGCTGCCCAGCTGGCTGCGCGGCCGCGTCGATGTGTTCGGCGTGCAGGTCGGGCTCTACCGCAGTTTCATCATCGTGGTCTGCGGCTTCCTCGTCGTCGGGCTGCAATTCGTGCTCGCGAAGACGCGGTTCGGCGCGCAGCTCCGGGCGGCGGTGGATGATGCCCGCGTGGCGCGCGGGCTCGGGATCAACACGTCGCTCGTCTTCGCCGCGACCTTTGCCGCCGGTTCGGGCCTTGCCGGCCTGGGTGGCGCCCTCGGGGCGGAGATCCTCGGGCTCGACCCGACCTTCCCGCTGAAATTCCTGATCTATTTCATGATCGTCGTCACGGTCGGCGGCACAAGCAGCCTGACCGGGCCGTTCTATGCCTCGCTGCTGCTCGGCATCGCCGACGTGGCCGGGAAATATTACGTGCCGAGCCTCGGCGCCTTCGTGATCTACACCGTGATGATCGTGGTGCTGGTCTTCCGCCCGCAAGGGCTGTTCGTCAAAGCCCGATAGGCGGAACCGAGCCATGCAAGGGACACCCACCGAGACCGCCACGCGCCACCTCGCCGAGACGAGCCGCTGGAAGCCGCTGGAATTCGCGTTCTGGCTGGTCGCCTTCGGCGCGATCTGGCTGCTGCCAAGCCATCATCTCATCCTCAACGAGATCATCATCACGGCCCTGTTCGCGATGTCGCTCGATCTCATCCTCGGCTATGCCGGGATCGCGTCGCTCGGGCATGCCGCCTTTTTCGGCTTCGGCGCCTATTTCGCCGGGATCTTCGCCATCCGGGTGATCGGTGATCCGCTGACCGGGCTGGTCCTCGCCACGCTCGCTTCCGGTGCGCTCGGCTTCATCACCAGCTTCCTCGTCCTGCGCGGGGTGGATCTCGCCCGGCTGATGGTGACGCTGGGCGTGGCGCTCGTCCTCGGCGAGATCGCCAACAAGATGACCTGGCTGACCGGCGGCGCCGATGGCCTGCAGGGCGTGGTGATGGGCCCCGTGCTCGGCCTGTTCGAGTTCGATCTCTATGGCCGCACGGCCTATGTCTATTCGCTGGTTGTCACCTTCCTGCTCTTCCTGATCGCGCGGCGGATCGTCGTGTCGCCGTTCGGCCTGTCCTTGCGGACGATCCGCGACAACCCGCTCCGGGCGCGGGCGATCGGCATCCCCGTCAACCGGCGGTTGATCGCGGTCTATACGCTGGCGGCGGCCTATGCCGGTGCGGCCGGCGCCTTGCTGGCGCAGACGACGCAATTCGTCTCGCTCGACGTGATCGCGCTCCATCGCTCGGCCGATGTGCTGCTGATGCTGGTGATCGGCGGCACGGGCTATCTCTATGGCGGCTTTGCCGGGGCCATCGTGTTCAAGGTCCTGCAGGATGTGATCTCGAACTGGACGCCGCAATACTGGACCTTCTGGATCGGGCTGATCCTCGTCATCCTCGTGCTGATCGGGCGCGAGCGCATGAACCACCAGGTCGCGGTGCTCTGGGCCCGGCTGCGCGGCAAGCCCGAGCCGCGGCCGCGCACCATTGTCGGGGGGCATTGAGATGAGCGCTGCCCTCGAGACTGTCGGCCTGCAGAAGCGCTTCGGCGGCATTGTCGCGACCGACGATGTCAGCTTCCGGCTCGAACCCGGCGCCCGCCATGCCCTGATCGGGCCGAACGGCGCCGGCAAGACCACGTTCGTCAACCTGCTGACGGGGGTGCTCCAGCCCAGCGCGGGCACGATCCGCCTGCATGGCGAGGATATTTCCGCCATGGCGCCGGAGCGCCGGGTCAAGCGCGGGCTGGTGCGCACCTTCCAGATCAACCAGCTCTTCGCCGGCATGACGCCGCTGGAAACCCTCGGCGTCGCGGTGTCCGAGCGGATGGGCCATGGCTATGAATTCTGGCGTCCTGCCGGGTCGAAATCGGTAGTGATCGACGAGATTGTCGAGATCGCCACCCGGTTCAAGCTGGCCGACGTGCTGGAGGAACGCACCGCGAGCCTGCCCTATGGCAAGCAGCGCCTGCTGGAAATCGCGCTCGCCTTTGCCTGCCAGCCGCGCGTGTTGCTGCTGGACGAGCCGGCTGCCGGCGTGCCGGAGGCCGAGCGGCATGACCTGCTCGCCACCGTCGCGGCCCTGCCGCGCGATGTGTCGGTCCTGCTCATCGAGCATGACATGGACCTCGTCTTCTCCTTCGCCGAGCGGATCTCGGTTCTGGTCAACGGTGCGCTCTTCACCGAGGGGACGGTGTCGGAAATCGCCAATGATCCGCGCGTCCGGGCGGTCTATCTCGGGGAGAGCCTCGATGGCTGAGCCGCTTCTCCAGCTTGCGCAGCTCTCCGCCGGCTATGGCCTGGCGCGGGTGATCAACGATGTCAGCCTCAGCCTCGAAGCGGGCCGCTCGCTGGCCGTGCTCGGCCGGAACGGCACCGGCAAGACGACGCTGCTCAACACGATCATCGGAGCGACGCGGCATCTCGGCGGGACGATCCGCTTCGAGGGGCGCGATATCACGAAGCTCCGCTCCGACCTCCGGGCGCGGGGCGGGATCGGCTGGGTGCCGCAGGAGCGGAACATCTTCAAGTCGCTGACGGTGGAGGAAAATCTCACCGCGGTGGCGCAGCCCGGCGCCTGGGATGTCGAGGCGGTCTATCGCCTGTTCCCGCGGCTGAAGGAGCGGCGCGGCAACATGGGCAACCAGCTTTCCGGCGGCGAGCAGCAGATGCTGGCCGTGGCGCGGGCGCTGGTGCTCAACCCCCGGCTCATCCTGCTGGACGAACCGACCGAAGGCCTCGCGCCGATCATCATCGAGGAATTGCTTGCCGCGCTGAAGCGCATCACCCGGGACGAGGGGCTGTCGGCGATCATCGTCGAGCAGCATGCCCAGAAGATCCTCGGCGTGACCGACGAGGCGATCATCCTCGATCGCGGTGCGATCGTGCATCAATCCTCGAGCGCCAGCCTGATCGCCGATCCGGCGCCGCTCGAAACCCATCTTGGCGTGACCGGCAAGAAGGCCGGCAGCCGGGGAGGGCATTGAGATGTGATGCGTTCCCGTCATGGCCGGGTTCGGCCCGGCCATCCACGACTTCGGCCCGCACGAAGGCGAAGTCGTGGATGCCCGCCCCAGGGGCGGGCATGACGATCACGCAGTCCAGAACCCACTTCAAACCGTGACCTTCCGGAGGACATCATGACTGCCAGACCGCCTTTCCGCGCCGACCAGGTCGGCTCCCTGTTGCGCCCGGCCGCGCTGAAGAAGGCCCGCGAGGAGCGAGCCGCCGGCACGCTGAGCGCCGAGGGCCTGAAGGCGATCGAGGATCGCGAGATCAAGGCGCTGATTGCGAAGCAGGAAGCCGTTGGCCTCAAGGGCGTGACGGATGGTGAGTTCCGCCGCGCCTACTGGCATTTCGACTTTCTCGAGCAGCTCGATGGCGTCACCTCGGTCGAGGCGGATTCCGGCATGAATTTCAAGGGCGGGGTCGGCATTGCCAAGGCCTTGCGGATCACCGGCAAGGTCGGGTTTTCCGGCCATCCGATGATCGAACATTTCACCTTCCTCAAGGCGAATACCCGGGCAACCCCGAAAATGACCATTCCCGGCCCCTCCATGCTGCATTACCGCGGCGGCCGGAAGATGATGAACCCGGGCATCTACCCGGAAATGGACGCGTTCTACGCCGATGTCGGCGCGGCCTATGGCAAGGCGGTGGGGGCCTTCTATGACGCCGGCTGCCGTTACCTGCAGCTCGACGACATTTCCTTCGCCTATCTCTGCGATCCCAACCAGCGCGAGATGCTGCGTCAGCGCGGCGATGATCCGGAAAAGCAGCCGGACATCTATGCCGGCATGGTCCGCAAGGCGCTGGAAAACAAGCCGGCCGACCTGACCATCACCATGCATCTCTGCCGTGGTAATTTCCGCTCCACCTTCATCGCTTCGGGTGGCTACGAGCCGGTGGCGGACGTGCTGTTCAACGCCATGCCGGTCGATGGTTATTTCATGGAATGGGACAGCGACCGCGCCGGCGGGTTCGAGCCGTTGCGGTTCCTGCCCAAAGGCAAGCATGTGGTGCTCGGCCTCGTCACCTCGAAAACGGGCGTGCTGGAAGCCAAGGACGACATCAAGCGCCGGATCGACGAAGCGTCGAAATTCGTCTCGCTCGACCAGCTCTGCCTTTCGCCGCAATGCGGTTTCGCCTCGACCGAGGAAGGCAACACGCTGGCCGAGGACGAGCAGTGGAAGAAGCTCGAGATGATCGTCGAGCTGGCGGCCGAGGTCTGGAAGGACGCGTAAGGGGCCGGGCCTGCCCCTCACCCTGCCTCGGGCTTCGCCCTCGGCTTCCCTCTCCCCGTGGGGGAGAGGGGACGCGCACGACGGTTTGCGCTTTTCGCCGCTTCCCGCCCGTTCCAGCCCGCCTCCCACCTCTCCCCCATGGGGAGAGGCCGCGAGCGTGAGCGAGCGGGTGAGGGGCCACCCCCTCAGAGCGCGTCCGGCCGGTAATCCGTATCGAGGGTGAGCGTGCCGGTGGCGCGGGAGACGCAGGCGCAGAGCTTCCGGCTTTCCTGCTTCTCGTGGTCCGAGAAGAAGACGTCGCGATGGTCGATTGCGCCATCGATGGCGAGGATATCCATCGCGCAGAGGCCGCATTCGCCCTTGCGGCAATCATGGATCACGTCGATTCCGGCTTCCTCGAGCGTGTCGAGCAGGGTGCGGTTGCGGGGCACGACGAGTTCGAGGCCATGGCGGGGCAGACGGACGGTGAAATCCTCCGCGGCGAGATGGCCGGAGGTGCCGAAGGTCTCCCAGCGGAGATCGGCGACGGGCCGTCCGGCGGCATTCCAGGCCCGGCGCGCATCTTCCAGCATCGGCATCGGGCCGCAGAGCGCGCAGAGCGCATCCGGCCCGAGTGTCGCGAAGGCGGCGGCGAAATCGATCCGCCGGCCGGCCTCCGAGGTGAAGATCTCGAGGTCGTCGCCGAGCAGGGCGCGCAGCGGTTCCAGATAGGCGAGGTCCGCGCTCCGCCGCGCCGCATAGAGCAGGCGCACGCGGTCGCCGCGCCGGCGCAGCAGGCTGGCCATGCCGACCAGAGGCGTGATGCCGATGCCGCCGGCGACGAGCAGGTATTCCCTCCGGCCGAAATCCAGCTCGAAGGCGCTTTTCGGTTCGGTGATCGTCAGGCGGGCACCGGGCGCGAGGCTCCAGAGATAGGCCGAACCGCCGCGGCTGTCGGCACGCCGTTTCACCGCGATTCGGTAATGGCCGTCACCGGGCTCCCCGACCAGCGAATAGGAACGGGTTTCCGGCAGATCGCCGATGGTCAAGGCGAGATCGATATGGGCGCCGGGCAGGAAGCTCCGGCAGCCGGCGGCCGGCACGATGCGGAATTCGCGGATATCCGCCGTGAGATCGGTCACGGCGCGCAGTGTAGCCTCCTGCCAGGTGACGGCATAACGCATGCTGGATCTCCTCAGGCCGGACGCAGGCGGATCAGCGCGCCGCCGGGCACCTGCGCCATGGCCTGGCGCGATCGGGCGGCGTTGGCGAGATTGCGGCCGGCAAGCCGCGAATGCTCGCGCATCAGCGCCTCGGCGCGGGCGCCCTCGCGCTGGAGGATCGCCTCGACAACCGCATGGTGCTGGTCCTGCGCGAGGGTGAGAATGCGGCGGGCTTCCTCGGTCTGGGCCTGCGCCATCACGAAGGCGCTGGGCGAGGCGAAGGGCAGGGCCATGACCCGCTCGATCTGGCGCTCGACCACGCGGCTGCCTGCAAGACCGGTGACCTGGCGGTGCCATTCGGCGTTGAGCGCGATGTAGCGCTCGAAGACATCCGGCGCGCCGAGCGGGCCGGCCACCACCTCGTCCAGCCGGGCGAGCAGGTCGCGCAGGGTCTGGGCGGCCAGCGCGCCGATGCCCCGTTCGGCGGCGAGGCGGGCGGCAAGGCCTTCCAGCGTGCCACGCAGCTCGATCGAATCGCGCACATCCTGCTCGCTGAAGGCGCGGGCCGCGAAGCCGCCCGAGGGGATCGGCTCGACGAGTCCTTCCTCCGCCAGCATCGTCAGCGCCGCGCGGACGGGGGTGCGCGAGACGCCGATCCGCTCGACAATCGCCAGTTCGGACAGGCGCGATCCCGGCGCGATCTCGCCGGACAGGAGCAGCTCCCGCAGGGCCAGCTGGGCGCGGACGCTCTGCGAATGACCGCGATCTTCCCGCGGGCGGGACGCCTCGGCGGCGGATTCGGGGAGGGCGGCTTCGGCCATCCGCTTACTCCGCCGCCTGAGGAACGGGTTGCTCTGCGGCGACCATCCGGTCGATCAGCCGGCGGGCCCACATCGAGCCGGAATCGATGTTGAGATTGTAGAAGATCCGGCCGGGATTCTCGTCGATGGCCTGCTGCTGCGCCTCGAGAATGGCCTCGTCCTCCCTGAAGATACTGCTGACACCCTCGCAGAGCTGGGTCGTCAGGGCCTGGTCGTGGCGGCGGTAATTCCGGGCGAAGGCCCAGAAATAGTGGCAGGTCCTGTCGGTTTCCGGGGTGATCGTGTTCAGCACCATGCCGTTGACGCCCTGGCTCCGGTCGCCCTCCGGCGCACCGGTGCCGGTGGGCGCGACGCCGACATCGATCACGATTGTCGAGGGCGCTTCGAACCGGATGATCTGCCAGCGATCGACATTGCCCGGCTTGCCGAGCTGGCCGCGCCAGAAGGGCGGCGGCTCGATATCGACCATCCAGCGCGTCACGGTGGCGGTCCTGTCACCATGGGTGGTGACGAAGGGCGCCTCGGCCACGGCGGCATTGCCGATCGAGGTGCCATGCACGAAAGTCTCGTGCGTCAGGTCCATCAGGTTGTCGAGAACAAGCCGGTAGTCGCAGCGGGCATGGATGAGCTTGCCGTCGCCCTCCCAGTCCGGATCCCTGTTCCAGTGCATGTCCGGCACCTTGGCCGGATCGGCCAGGGCCGGGTCGCCCGGCCAGATCCAGAGGAAGCGGTGCTTCTCGACCACCGGGTAGGAGCGGACGCAGGCGCTCGGATTGATCGTCTCCTGCGAGGGCATGAAGGTGCAGCGCCCCTGCGGGTTGAAGACGAGGCCGTGATAGGGGCAGACCACCTCGTCGCCGCGCAGGTGCCCGCGCGAGAGCGGCACGAGGCGGTGCCAGCAGGCATCGGCCAGCGCTACCGGCTCACCCGCCTCGGTGCGATAGAAGACGATCTTCCTGCCGCAGATGGTCCGGGGGAGGAGGGCGCGTTTCACCTCGACATCCCAGGCGGCGGCATACCAGGCGTTGAGCGGGAAAGGGGCGGTCATGGCGCGCTTCCTGTGTTCATTCTGTATACAACAGGAAGATAGAACAGCTGATATCGGCCGGCAATGCGCCGTTTGCGAACAATTCCAGCAATGGGATGTATACAGAGGGCGCTTGAATGTCCCGGATGTCAGACCCGCGAGATGCGCGGCCCTGATCTCCGGGATTCTGCTGGCAGGTTCGCCGCCGGGACGGGGCCATCCTCGGCCGGGGTGGCCTCCGCGGATCCGGCCAGCTGGCGTTCCTGATGCGATTTCAGCTTGTGGCCGATCTCGACGATCGACCGGATCGCCGGGAGCAGGTCATGGCCGAGTTCCGTCAGGGCATATTCCACCGAGGGCGGGGAAGTGGGCAGGACGTGCCGGCTGACAACGCCGCTCTGCTCGAGTTCGCGCAGCCGCTGCGTCATGACCTTCGAGGAGATGCCCGGCAGGTCGCCGCGCAGTTCCGAGAAGCGGCGCGGCCCGCCGGAGAGATACCAGATGATGTTCGGCGTCCAGGCCCCGCCGATCAAAGCGAGGCAGGCCGTGAGCGGGCAGTTGGGCAGCGGCGCCGCCACCTGGTTCTTGCGCATCCTTAGGGCCATCGCGGTCTCCTGGTTACCTGACGGATACCTGATTTTGAAGGTCACTACAAGTTACCCGGTTTCCAATAGTAACCAGATTGGTTAGGGAAAGCGCCACCGCAACCCTTTCAGGAGATCGCTGATGAAACTCTATTTCTCCCCCGGCGCCTGCTCGCTCTCGCCGCATATCGTGATCAACGAGCTCAACCTCCCGGTGACGCTGCAGCGCGTCGACACCAAGACCAAGACCCTGGCCGATGGCGGCGATTACCGCGCGATCAACCCCAAGGGGCAGGTGCCGCTGCTCGAACTGGATGACGGCACCCGGATCACGGAAGGGGCGGCAATCGTGCAGTTCCTTGCCGACCGGGAAGGCGCGCGCGAACTGGCGCCGCAGCCGGGCACGGTGGCGCGGGCGCGTGTGCAGGAAATGCTGAACTTCGTCGCCTCGGAGCTGCACAAGGCTTTCGTGCCGCTTTTCGTGCCGACCAGTTCCGATGCCGAGAAGGAGGCCGCCCGCAAGGCCGTGTCGAGGCATCTCGACCATGTCGAATCGCTCTTTGCCGATGGCCGCGACCATGTGACCAGCGCCGCCTTCACCCTGGCCGATGCCTATCTCTTCGTGGTCACGAACTGGACCGGCTTCGTGGGGATGTCGCTCGATGCCTGGCCGCGGCTGAAGGCCTATATGGGCCGGATCGCCGCCCGCCCGGCCGTGCAGGCCGCGCTGAAGGCGGAGGGCCTGGCCTGAGCCTCATCCATCCTCCTGCTGGCTGCGTAAGTCCGGCAGGAGTTCAGGATGACCACATCACGCCATATCGAGCCCGGCCGCGAAGCCGGGCTTCTTCGCCTCAAGGCCTTTCTCCCGGCGGCTGGCCGCGCCTATGCCGACCGGCGGAACAGCGATTTCGGGCCCGAAAGGCGCGACAATGTCTCGGTGCTCTCGCCCTATCTGAGGCACCGGCTGGTGACCGAGGCCGAGGTTCTCGAGGCCGTGCTGGGTCGCCATTCACCCGCGGCGGCGGAAAAATTCATCCAGGAAGTGCTCTGGCGGGCCTATTTCAAGGGCCATCTCGAAACGCGTCCGGAGATCTGGCGGCGGTATCGCGAGGCGCTGGCGGGGCAGGTTGCGGCCCTCGACGGGAAGGGCGGCTTCCGGAAGGCCTGCGAGGCGGCGCTGGCGGGCCGAACGGGGATTGACGCCTTCGATGCCTGGGTCGCCGAGCTGGAGGAGACCGGCTACCTCCACAACCATGCGCGGATGTGGTTCGCCTCGATCTGGATCTTCACGTTGCGCCTGCCCTGGGAACTCGGGGCGGATTTCATGATCCGTCATCTGCTCGACGGCGATCCCGCCTCGAATACCTGCTCGTGGCGCTGGGTCGGCGGACTCCATACGCGCGGCAAGACCTATCTCGCCCGACCGGACAACATTGCCGGCTTTACCGGCGGGCGCTTCTCGCCGCGCGGCCTTGCCAGGGAAGCGCCGCCGCTCGACGAGCCGCCGCTGCCGGCTGCCCGGCGCCCGCGCGAGCCACTGGCGGCGCCTGCGACCGGCGTTGCCGGGCTGCTGCTGACCGAGGAGGATCTCCACCCGGAAAGCCTTGGCCTTGACGGGGTGAACCCCGTGGCGATTGCCGGCGCCAGCGCGGTTGAGGGCCGTTCGCCCCTGCCGGTCTCGGATGCCGTGCGGGCCTTCACCGAATCGGCGCTCGGTGACGGGCTCGCCCGGGCCGCGCGACACTGGCGCGCCGAGGCCACGATGCTGCCGAGCCTGACGGCAGTTGCGCTTGGCGACTGGGCGCGGCGGCATGGCCTTTCGCGCATCGTCACGGCCTATGCGCCGGTCGGCCCGGTGGCCGAGGCCCTGGCCGAGGCGGCGCCCGTTCTCACCCGGCAGGGCATTGCCCTCGTGGAGGTCCGACGGGCCTATGACGAGGCCTGCTGGCCTCATGCCACGCGAGGCTTCTTCGCCCTGAAGGAGAAAATTCCCTCGATTTTCGAGCAGCTTGGCCTGGAGCGCGGCGCATCCGTCCAGGGCGAGCTTTTCGGGGATGGACGCCCCCCGGCGGGCGGGTTCGCGGGCGGTGCGGGTCAGGCCGGCTGAAGGGCTTCCGCTACCGCCGGGCGGTTGAGCGCGGCGAAGGTCCGGCCGGAGGCGATGAGTTCGGCCACGAGGCGGCAGGCCTCGAAGCCGGTCCCGTCCCGCTGGGCGCTCGCCTCGATGGCGCTCTGGATCACGCGGAGGCCGCGGGCATCGGCTTCCTGCATCGGCCCGCCGCGCCAGGCCGGGAAACCGTGGCCATGCACCATGAGCAGGTCGATCTCCGCCGGCCGGGCAACGATGCCGGCCTCGATCAGGCGGCTTCCCTCGTTGACCATCGCGGCGAGGACCCTCAGCTGGATCGCATCCGCCGTGAAGGCCTGACGCCGCCGCCCCGTCGAGGCGGCATGGGCGCGGATCAGCGCCTCGACATCCGGGTCGGGCTCACGCTGGCCGTTGCGATATCGATACCATCCCTTGCCGACCTTCTGGCCGAAATGCCCCCGCTCGCAGAGGCGGTCGAGGATCGGGACATCACGCTCGCCGGGCGGGCGGGATTCCGCCTGGCGCTTGCGCCGCGCCCAGGCAATGTCGAGGCCGGCCAGATCCTGCGCGGCGAAGGGGCCGATCGGCAGGCCGAACGCTTCCAGCGCGCGGTCGATCTCGGCGGGGAGGGCGCCTTCCTCGAGCATGAAATCGCATTGCGCCCGGAACCGCGCGACGATCCGGCTGCCGACCAGCCCTTCCGTGGCAAGGCAGGGGATGGCTATCCGGTCGATGCGATCGAGCAGCGCGTAGGCGGCGGCGAGCGTTTCCGGCCGGGTCTGACGGGTGCGGCCCAGCTCGACGATCCGCATGGCGGGGGCCGGGGCGAGGAAATGCATCGCGAGGTAGCGCCCGGGATGGGCCAGCTGCCCGGCGATGGCGGAATGGTCCGATATCGGCGAGGCGCTCGCCAGCAGCGCCTGCGGCGGCAGGATTTCCTCCAGCCGCTCGAACAGGTCCCGCTTGAGGGCGAGATCGTCGAAAATCGCCTCGATCACCAGGTCACAGCCGGCGATGGCGGCGAGATCGCCCTGGAAGGACAGGCGGGCGGCGATATCCTGCCGGGCGGCTTCCGGAACACGCCCGGACCGGATGCCGCGCGCGATCAGCGCCGCGACCCGTTCCCGCGCAGCCTGCAACCCGCCCTCGGCGGTCTCCACGAGTGTGACGGCAAGGCCGCGCTCCGCGAGAGTCGCCGCGATGCCGGTGGCCGCCGAGCCCGAGCCGACAATCCCGATCCGGGCGAGGGCGCGAGGCCGGATCTCCGCCAGTTCCGGTCGCTTGCGCAGGGCCCGTTCGGCAAAGAAGAGATGACGCAGGGCGCGGGACTGGTCCGAAGCGGTCAGCTCGAGAAAGGCGCGCCTTTCGGCCGCGCCGCCGATGGCATAGGGGGTTGTCAGCGTCTGGCCGACCAGTTCGATCGCGCGCAGGGGCGCGATGCGGTGGCGCGCCTCGCGGCGGACGCGCTCGACCATCGCGTCCCATTGCCCGGGCTCCGGTGGATTGGGCGGCCGCAGCGACAGACGCGGCTGCATCTTGCCGATCAGGGCGCGCGCGGCTTTCAGCGCGGCCTCGCGGATATCGCCGTCGGTGACCTCGTCGCACAGGCCGAGGCCGAAGGCTTCCATCGCATCGATCACCCGGCCGGTCGCGATCAGATCCAGCGCGGCGGGAAGCCCGATCAGCCGGGGCAGGCGCTGCGTTCCGCCGGCGCCGGGCACGAGGCCAAGGCGGATATCGGGCAGGCCAACCCGGCTCTGCCGCCCCATGACGCGCCGATGCGCGGCCAGCCCGATCTCGCAGCCGGCCCCGAGGGCCGTGCCATGCCAGGCGACCACGACGGGCTTCGAGGCAGCCTCGATCCTGTCCACCACCTCGGCAATGCCGGGGTCACGCGGTTTCTGGCCGAGTTCGGTCAGGTCGATCCCGGTGACGAAGGTGCGGCCGCGGGCGAGAATCACCATCGCGCCGATCTCGGGCTCGGAATCCGCCCGCGCGACGTGGTCAGCCAGTGCCCTGCGGATCGGCTGGGACATCGCGTTCACCGGCGGGTTGTCGATCTCGAGGATCGCGACCCGGTCGATGTTGGTTCGGTGCACCTGTCCGCCCATCGCCCCCGACCTTGGCCCCCAGACCCTGGCGTCCGCACAGGATGTGCCGCATCACAATGGCGCCGGATTCGGCGCGCGTCTATCAATGTTGTGATGATTAGCAGTTACAAACTCTCGTGAGCGGCGCCCCGGAGGCCGGACCGATCTGCGGCACGCTGTCGCATCCAGCGCGCTTTATATTGTGCGCTGCACAATATTTGACTCGCCCAAAGGTATAGAGAGCCCTGCCGGGCGGGGCGGCCCCCGGCTGCCTGTGTATAGCGGAGGCAGGATGCGCGTCCTGTATCCCGTTGCACTGCACAATTCACCGGATCCGGGCCGATTGCATTTCGCATCGCCCCTGTTTCTCTTGGCCATTAGACCTAGGTAGGGGAAGCCGGGGGATCTTTAACACGTTATTCATAAACCCGGGCAGGTGCGTCTTCGGGGGCGCGCCGGTTCTCACGCCGGCTCCGGCCGGTTCCAGGGAAGAGAAACAAGGGGAGGCGGCGAATGACGCCAAATGCCGAGCAACACTGGGCTCGAACAAAGTCCCTCATGATCCTGATGGTAGGGTTGTGGGTCTTTTTCGGCTTCATCGTCCACATGTTCGTGGGAGCGCTTAACAAGATCGTCATCGCGGGCTTCCCGCTCGGCTTCTACATGGCCGCGCAGGGTTCGCTGATCGTTTTCGTGGCGATGCTGTTCTGGTTCGCGAAAGCGCAGGACAAGATCGATCGCGAAACCGGCGTCGCCGAAGACGAGTGAGGAGGGGACAATGGCAAACGCATCAGCCGACAAGGGCGGCTTCCTCAACAATCTCGGGCGCATCTACGCCATCTATACCGGGGGTTTCTTCGGCTTCATCTTCCTCGTGGGCATCCTCGAGCAGCTGGGTGTCGGCCAGAAGTATCTCGGCTACATGTTCATGGGCCTGACGATTCTCGTCTACGCCTTCATCGGTATCGTTTCGCGCACCTCGGACGTGGGCGAGTACTATGTTGCCGGCCGAACCGTTCCGGCCTTCTACAACGGCATGGCCACCGGCGCGGACTGGATGTCGGCGGCCTCGTTCATCGGCATGGCCGGCTCGCTCTACCTGCTCGGCTATGACGGCCTCGCCTTCGTCCTGGGCTGGACCGGCGGCTACGTGCTGGTGGCGGTGCTGATCGCGCCGTTCCTGCGCAAGTTCGGTGCCTATACCGTCCCGGACTTCCTGGCTGCCCGTTACGGCGGGAACATGGCGCGCCTCTGCGGCGTGATCGTGCTGCTGGCCTGCTCCTTCACCTATGTGGTGGCGCAGATCTTCGGCACGGGCCTGATCGCCCAGCGCTTCATCGGCCTCGACTTCACGGTGGCGGTCTATGTCGGTCTGGCCGGCATTCTCGTCTGCTCGATGCTCGGTGGCATGAAGGCCGTGACCTGGACCCAGGTTGCGCAGTATATCGTGCTCATCGTCGCCTACCTGATCCCGGTGGTCTGGATGTCGGCGAAGAAGTTCGGGATCCCGGTTCCGCAGCTCTCCTATGGTCAGGCGCTGCAGCAGATCTCCACGCTCGAGCAGGAATTCGTCCAGAAGGGTCTCGCGACGCAGGCTTCGCTCAGCACGACGCATACCGCGCCGTTCTCGCGTTACTCGCCCGCGAACTATTTCTGGCTGATCTTCTGCCTGATGGTCGGCACGGCCTCGCTCCCGCACGTCCTGATGCGTTATTTCACCACCCCGTCGGTGCGTGAAGCCCGTCAGTCCGTGGCCTGGTCGCTGCTCTTCATCTTCTTGCTGTACTTCACGGCACCGGCCTATGCGGCGTTCTCGAAGCTCGAGGTCTACTCGACCCTGATCGGCAAGAACATCGCGGATCTGCCGGCCTGGGTCTACAGCTGGGGCAAGCTCGGCCTTGTGAACATCTGCGGCAAGGCTGCGGCTTCGGCTGAAGCGGTCAAGGCGTCCTGTGCGGCTCTCGCGGGCCATACCGGCGTGCTCCGCCTTCAGGATTTCGGGATCAACCCGGACGTGGTCGTGATCTCGACGCCGGAAATCGCGGGTCTGCCTTACGTGATCACGGGCCTCGTGGCCGCCGGCGGCCTTGCCGCCGCGCTCTCCACGGCGGACGGCCTGCTGCTCGCGCTGGCCAACGCGCTGTCGCATGACATCTACTACAAGATGATCAACCCGAACGCGCCGACCAAGCAGCGCCTCGTCATCAGCCGCGTGCTGCTGGTGATCGTTGCGATCGCGGCGGCGTGGACGGCGGCGCAGCGACCGGCAGACATCCTGGCCATGGTGGCCTGGGCGTTCAGCCTTGCGGCAGGTGGCCTCTTCCCCGCGCTCGTCCTGGGCGTCTGGTGGAAGCGGACGACCAAGCAGGGTGCCATTGCCGGTATTCTCGCCGGCTTCGGCGTCACCCTGCTGTACCTGCTCGTGACGCGGTACTTCCCGGGCTTCGGGGTCCAGTATCTCGGCATGACGGCGCTGCTGAACCCGATCACCTGGGCGCCAATCGTGGACCTCAAGGTTGCGATGGCGGCTCCGAACGCGATGGATGGCTGGGTGACCCTGGCACATCCGCTTGCTTCGAAGGTGGGCTGGTTCAACATCAACAACATCTCCGCCGCGGCCTTCGGTCTCCCGGTTGGCTTCGCGGTGATGATCGTGGTCTCGCTGATGACGCCGGCTCCTTCTGCGGAGCTCCAGCGCTTCATCGACGAAGTCCGCAAGCCGCGCGGCAAGACGCTGATGGAAGAAAAGAGCGGGCTCGTCGCTTCCCATTGAAGCGCGTGAACCGAAAAACCGGGGGCGGGAGAGCAATCTCCCGCCCTTTCCCTTGACCGTCGGGCCCCGGCCATCGCAGGTTGCGCACCCTACTCGAACAGAACGGACAGGCGGCCGATGGGCGGCGATATCAGCTTCTTTACCTTCACGGTGCCGAACTACATCCTTGCGGTGCTGACCTACACGATGCTCGGCCGCTTCGTGCTTTCCCTCCTGTTTGCGAACCGGCCTGAGGCGGTGATCTACAAGGCCTTCGTCCAGATCACCGATCCCGTGGTCAAGGTCGTCCGTTTCGTGACGCCGGCCATGGTCGCGCCGCCGCTGGTGCTTGTCCTGTCGCTGTTCTGGCTGACCGGGCTGCGGATCGCCCTGTTCCTTGTCAACCGGCTGCTCGGCATCGGGCCGACCGGCATCTCCTGAGGAGGGTCCCATGGAACGCGAATCCATCATGCAGCGGGACGGCATCCTTGTCGGGATTGCCGGCTTCTCGCTCCTCAACGGGATGCATGTCTCGCCGTGGTTCGACCCGGTCTATATCCTGCTCAGGCCGTTCACGCCGACGCTGATCGTCTCGTCGCCCCTGCTGACCTTCTACTTCACCTCGTTGTTCATCTCGGTGATGAGCGTGGCCCTGGCCGGTGTTCCCGCGGCGATTTTCGAGCGCATGACCGGGCGCCAGCAGAGCGACACGACCTCGATGCTGATCTGGCTCGTCTTCGTGCTGTTCTTCGCGATTCCGGCACTCCTCTTCCATACCTGACGGCCCGCACAACTTCGTGATCCGCACCGGCCGCGTCTTGCACAGAAGGGGCGAGCGGCTATCCTTCCCGGGTCATCTGAGCCGGGGAGTCGTCGGTGGAGCAGCGCGTACGGGAATTCGCCTTCCTTTCCGTCATGCGCGGGTGCGGCTTCGGCATGATCGCGATCGTCACGACGATGCTCGCGCTCGGAAACCAGCCGGATATGTCGCTCAAATTCGGCGGTTTCTCGCTGCTGCTGATGAGCTTCATCCTGATCCTCAAGGCGGCGCGGGCCCATGCGGTGCCCTGGCGCTCGACCGAGGTCTGGATCATGCTCCGGCCCGATGACCGGCCACCGGAAACGCTGGCTGCCGGCCTGATTGCCGAAGCGCGGCGCGAGGCGTTTCTGGTCTATGCCTACCGCTCCGCCATCATGGCAGGGCTGCTGCTCGCCCTCGCCATGCTGGTCACCGCCTTCCGCTGACGCGGGTCAGCCGACCTTCACCACGACACGGCCGCGCACCTGCCCGGCGAGGATCTCGTGCCCGAGGCGTGGCAGATCGTCGAAGCCGGCCTCGACGGTGAGGGCATCCAGCTTGTCCATCGGCAGGTCGGTCACCAGCCGCTTCCAGGCCGCAAGCCGGGCCGGATAGGGCTTCATCACGCTGTCGATGCCGAGCAGGTTCACGCCGCGCAGCAGGAAGGGGATCACCGTGGCCGGCAGGGAATTGCCGCCGGCCAGCCCGACGGCAGCGACCGAGGCGCCGTATTTCATCTGCGTGAGCACCCGAGCCAGCATCGGGCCGCCGACATTGTCGATCGCGCCGGCCCAGAGTTCCTTGTCGAGCGGACGGGTCGGCGCCTCGGCCAGTTCGGCGCGCGGCACGATCCGGGTGGCACCGAGTTCACGCAGGAAGCCTTCCGTTTCCGGGCGGCCGGTGACGGCGGCGACGCTGTAGCCGCGCTTCGCCAGGATGGCGACCGCCACGGAGCCGACCCCGCCCGCCGCGCCGGTGACGAGAACCTCGCCGGTGCCGGGCGCGAGACCGTGATCCTCGAGCGCCTGGATCGCCAGCATGGCGGTGAAGCCAGCCGTGCCGATGGCCATGGCGCGGCGTTCCGTCAGGCCCTCGGGCAGCGGCACCAGCCAGTCCGCCTTGACCCGCGCCTTGGTGGCATAGCCGCCCCACCAGACCTCGCCGACGCGCCAGCCCGTCAGGACCACGCGGTCGCCCGGGCGGAAGCGGGAATCGGCCGATTCGGCCACGGTGCCGGCGAAATCGATGCCCGGCACATGCGGATAGGTGCGGACGAGGCCGCCGCCGCCGGTCAGGCAGAGGCCGTCCTTGTAGTTCACGGTCGACCAGGCGACATCCACCGTGACCTCGCCCTCGGCCGGCAGGCGGGACTCGTCCAGCATCTCGATGGACTGGCGGATGGAGCCATCCGGGTTCTTGTCGACGATCAGGGCCTTGAACGACATTCTGCTCTCCCGTATCCCGCTGGTGGGGACTGCGCGCGGAACGGATCCGCCAGCATGGTCCCGCGGTTCTTGTGTTCACGTCCTAGGACGGCCGGGGAAGATTGTCATCCCGGACCTCCGTCGGACGGGTTTTCAGTCTGGAATTGGGCATGGCCACCATCAATATCGAAACGCGCGGCAAGGTCGCGATCCTCACTCTCCGCCGGCCCGACCGGCGCAATGCGCTGGACGAGGCGACGATCGCCGAGATCGACCGGTTCTTCGACCGGCCCGACAAGGCGATCCGGGCCGTCGTCCTGCAGGCCGAGGGGCCGCATTTCTGTGCCGGGCTCGACCTGCGCGAGCATTACGATCTCAACCGCTCGCCGGTGGAATTCATGCGCATGTGCCAGGACTGGCACCGTGCCTTCGACAGGATGCAGTTCGGCAGCATCCCGGTCATCTCGGCGCTGAAGGGCGCTGTGGTCGGCGGCGGGCTCGAACTCGCCGCGGCGACCCATGTCCGCGTGGCGGACCGCTCGACCTTCTTCGCCCTGCCGGAGGGCCAGCGCGGCGTCTATACCGGCGGCGGTGCCACGGTGCGTGTCGCCCGGATCATAACGCCGGCGCGGCTGATCGACATGATGATCGCCGCCCGCACCTATGACGTGCAGCGTGGCTTCGAGGTCGGGCTGGCGCACGAGATCGTCGAGACCGGCGCCGCCGAGGCGCGGGCTCTCGCCATCGCGGAGGCGGCTGCCGAGCATTACGACCTGACGAATTTCGGCATCATCACCGGGATCTGGCGGGTCAACGACATGTCGACCACGGACGGCCTCTATGCCGAGGCGCTGATGGCCGGCATGATCATGACCAACCCCAATCTCCGGCCCAGCCTGGAGGCCTTTTTCGCCAAGGCCGCCCCGAGGCTCGAGCCGAAGGACTGAACCATGCACAGCCAGCCGCTCGTTCTCCGCCTGTCCTGCCCGGACCGTCCCGGCATCGTTGCCGCCGTCTCGACCTTCCTGTTCGAGCGCGGCGGCAACATCCTCGATGCCCGCCAGTTCGACGATCTCGAGACGGACACGTTCTTCATGCGCGTCGTCTTCGCGCCGCGCAACGCGCCGGATGCCGCCGGGCAGCTGCGCACGGAATTCCAGAATCTGGCGGTGCGGTTCGGCATGCAATGGTCGATGCGGCCGCAGGGCGAGCGCCGCAAGGTGCTGATCATGGCCTCGGGCTTCGATCATTGCCTCGCCGACCTGATCTACCGGAAGAAGATCGGCGAATTGCCGATGGACATCGTGGCGGTGGTCTCGAACCATCCGCGCGAGAAATTCGCCGATATCGACCTGCAGGGGCTCGACTTCCGCTCCATGCCGGTGACGCGTGACACCAAGGCGGCGCAGGAGGCCTCGCTGCGCAGCCTGATCCGCTCGACCGGCGCGGAACTGGTCGTTCTCGCGCGCTACATGCAGGTCCTCTCGGACGAACTGGCGCGGGAACTGGCAGGGCGCTGCATCAACATCCACCATTCCTTCCTGCCCGGCTTCAAGGGCGCGCGGCCCTATCACCAGGCGCATGCGCGCGGCGTGAAGCTGATCGGCGCGACCGCGCATTACGTGACCGGCGATCTCGACGAGGGGCCGATCATCGACCAGGATGTCGAGCGGATCAGCCATGCCGATACGCCGGATGACCTTGTCCGCAAGGGACGCGATATCGAGCGGCGCGTGCTGGCCAAGGCCGTGCTCGCCCATCTCGAGGACCGTGTTTTCCTGAACGGCAACCGGACCGTGGTGTTCGGCTGAGGCCCGCCATCACCCTGAGGGATCGATTCAACCGGTTCCCGGGTTGATTCAAGACGTTTCCGGCCTGATTCCGGAACTGCCGGCAAGTACCTGACGGATCACACGATCTTCCGGGTGAAGATGTTGCCATCCTGATTCCGCGGCCAACGCCGCGCTTGCCTTCGGCGCGCGGCGCAGCTACCTAGCCAGTCAACGCGGGTGTAGCTCAATGGTAGAGCAGCAGCCTTCCAAGCTGAATACGAGGGTTCGATTCCCTTCACCCGCTCCAGCTGTTTTCCGGCCTCGTGATCGAACCTTCGTTCTGATTTCCGATCCGCGGTCGGGCTTCGCCCGGAGCGGATCGGCAGACGACCCGGTTTCGATTCCCTTCACCCGCTCCAGCTGTTTTCCGGCCGCTTCCCTGACGCCCCTCAGGCCGCCCGCCGCGCCTTCACCATGCGCCAGAGCGGCGCCAGCAGGATGAAAAGGACGGCGGAGAACAGCACGAGCGAGAGCGGGCTGGTGACGATGCCCTTCAGCAGCATTGGCAGGCTTTCCTGATCGGAGATGATGGCGCGTCGCCAGTTGTCGTCGAGCAGGCGGGAGAGGATCACCCCGAGGATGACCGGCCCGAGCTGGAAGCCGTAGAGCTTCATGAAATAGCCGAGCACGCCGAAGCCGAGCATCCAGTAGACATCGACCAGCGAGGATTGCACGGCATAGGCGCCGACGATCGACAGCAGGATGATGACCGGGATGAGCACGCTGCGGGGCGTCTCCACCACCTTCACGAAGAAGCGGATGCCGGTCAGGCCGAAGATCAGCATGAAGACATTGGCGAGGGTCAGCGCGCCGACGATGAACCAGAACATGTCCGGCTTGTCGATCATCAGCATCGGGCCGGGATTGAGGCCGTGGATGAACAGGGCGCCGATCATGATGGCGGTGACGGCGTCGCCCGGGATGCCGAGGGTCATCATGGGAATGAAGGCGCCGCCGACGGCCGCGTTGTTGGCGGTTTCCGGCGCGACGAGCCCCTCGCGCGCGCCCTCGCCGAACGGGACCTCCGGGTTCTTGGTCGTGCGCTTGGCATGGTCATAGGCCATCAGCGCCGCGATATCGCCGCCGGTGCCGGGCAGGGCGCCGATGATGACGCCGATGCCGGAGCAGCGCAGCGAGAGCGGCAGGTATTTCGTGATCGTGCTCCAGGACGGCACGATCCGGCTGATCTGCTGGCGCACCGCCGCCTTGTTGACGTCGTGCAGCTGCACCAGGGCTTCGGAAATGCCGAACATCCCGATCATGACCGCGACGAAGGAGATGCCGCCGCGCAATTCGCTGAACCCGAAGGTGAAACGGTCGGCGATGGTCAGCGGGTCGAGCCCGACCGTGCCGATGAGAATGCCGAAAGCGCCGGCGAAGATGCCCTTGATCAGGCTCTCGCCCGAGAGCGAGCCGACCAGCAGGATGCCGAGCACGGCGAGGAGCATGTAGTCGCGCGGCTGGAACTTCAGCGCGAATTCCGAGACCATCGGCGCGGCAAGGGCCAGCACGATGATGCCGATACAGCCGCCGAAGAAGGACATCACGGTGGTGATGCCGATCGCTTCGCCCGCCTCGCCCTTCTTGGCCATGGGATAGCCGTCGAGACCGGTGGCGATGGCGGCCGGCGCGCCGGGAATGTTCAGCAGGATCGCCGTGCGCGACCCGCCATAGACCCCGCCCATGAAGATGCCGATCATCAGCGCGAGGGCGGGGTAAACCGGCCAGGCGAAGGTGAAGGAGATCAGGATCGACACCGCCATCGTGACGGAGAGACCGGGAATCGCGCCGATATAGATGCCGGCGAACGTGCCGGCCGCAACCAGACCGAGCAGCTGGATATCGAGAAAGGGGATGAGGAAGGCGGAAACGGCCTGCATGTCAGCGAGCTCCGCCGAAGAGCCGGCCGAGCCAGGCGAGGATTTCCCGCTCGGGGACGATCCCCTCCGGCATCAACACGGTGAAGATGATGCGGAAGACGACATAGATCAGCAGCACGCAGAGGGCCGAGGACCAGACACAGAAGAACAGGCTGCGCCCGCTCAGCACCCTGATCAGCACCGCGAGGAAAAGGAACGAGGTGATCAGGAAGCCCAGCGGCTGCAACAGGAAGGCATAGGCGGTGATGGCGATGATCGCGACCACGACCGCTATCGGCAGGATATGCTCGCGGACGGTCTCGTCTTTCGTGACCGGGGCCTGCATCGTCTGAACGAGGATGACCAGTGCCGAGACCAGCATCACGGCCGCTGCCGCCATGGGAAGGGCGCCCGGAGAACTCAGGGCCTCGAAGCCGGCAATGCCATAGGCCTTGATCAGAAGGCCAAGGCTGGCGAGCGCGAGGAACGCGACGAACACAGCTTCGCCGGGGCGTCTGGTCTGCCCTTCACGCATGATGGATCCCTCCGGGAGGTGGACAGGGTGCAGCCGGCGCGAGGCGCCGGCCGCGTCCGATGTCAGGCGTCAGGGCTTGGGAATGTTGAACTGCGCCGGCGAGGCCTTGGTCACGCCCGCATCCTGCAGGAGCCAGGTCGTCGTCGACTGCCATTTCGCGAGGAAGTCATCGGCTTCCTTGCCGGCGATGTTCATCATCAGGAAGCCGCGATTATCCATCAGTTTCTGGAAATCGGCATTCTTCGCGCCTGCATTGTAGGCCGCCTGGAGCTTGGCGACGATGTCGGCCGGCGTGCCCTTCTTGACGAAAACGCCGAAGAACGGACCCCAGGGCAGGTATTGCCGGAATTCGGGGTTCGTCTCGACGATCGGCTTGACGTTCGGCAGGGCCGCATTGGGCGCGACATCCATGATCGCGATCGGCTTCATGCGGCCGGCGCGGATATTCTCGATCGCGGCACCGAGCACCGCCGGCATCACGTCGATGGCGCCGCCCATCAGCGCGGTCAGGGCCGGGCCGTCGCCATCATAGGGGACCGCTGTCACCTGGATCGGCTGCTTGGCGTTGATCATCGCGGTGATCACGGAAGGCAGGCCGCCGGGGCCCGTCGAGCCGAATTTCACGGCGCGCGGGTTCGCCTTGATATAGGCGATCATCTCCGGGAAGGTGTTGAACGGGGCGTCCGGCCGCGCGACGATGATCGGAATCCCGCGCGCGATGATGTTGATCGGCGTGAAATCCGAGTAATCCTTCTGGCCGAGGCCCATCACCTTGTAGAGCAGCGGGTTCTCGGCGCCCATCAGCAGGGTGTAGCCATCGGCTGCCCCGTCAGCGACGCGGTTGAGCGCGATCGCGCCGACGCCACCGGTCACGTTCTGCATCACCACCTTGCCGCCCAGCACGGCTTCGGCATGCGGCGTCACGGCGCGCATGACCACATCGGTCGAACCGCCGGCACCCCATTGGATGACACCCTGGATTTCCTTGGCCGGATAGGATTGCGCCATGGCGCTGCCGGCGATCCCCAGCCCGAGGAGCGCCGCGATAGCTGTTCTCTTCATCATGTCCCCTCCCAAGGGAGCTTGGTTCTTGCACGTTTGTTTCCGCCCGGCCTGCCCAAGGCCGCCGCGCGTCACGCCGTGCCAGTGAATGGGATAAGGGGATGTAACGTCAAGTACCAAGATTGCATCGGACTTTAACATGATGTTACGATGTTGCTGGCCTGCGCGCGGGAAGAGAACGGAATTGCGATGCTGACGCTTCGACAGATCGAGGTCCTGCGGGCGGTCATGGTTGCCGGCAGCGTCAGCGGGGCGGCGCGCCTGCTGGGGGTTTCCGCGCCCGGAATCAGCCGGCTGATGAAATATACCGAGCGCAGCGTCGGGCTGCGCCTGTTCGACCGGAGCCAGGGCCGGTTCGTGCCGACGCCCGAGGCCAAGGACATCTTCGAGCAGGTCAACAGCGTGTACAAGCGGGTCGATGACCTGCAATCCATGATCGGGCGGATGCGGAACGGCGATCCGTTCGAGCTGAAGATCGGCTCGGTGCCCAGCATCTGCAATGTCATGGTGCCGCGGGCGATCGGGGCGCTCCGCCGGTCCTTTCCGAGCCTGCGCATCGATATCAACGTGCTCAAGCTGGAGGAGGCGATCGACTACATCCTGCTGGGCAAGGGCGAGCTGGTCGCCATGAGCTACAAGCTGGACAACAACGCCATCGAGTTCATCCCGCTGGCGAAGGGGCAGCTCTTCTGCATCGTCCCGGCCGGGCACGTGCTGGCCCGGCGCGAGGTGATCAGCGCGGCGGAAATGGTGAAGCACCCGCTGATCGGGATCGATCCGAACGACCCCTATGGCGGGATCATGGCCCGGATCTTCGCTCGGCATGGCCTCGACTATGACATCGCCATCCGGGCGCGGTTCGGCACCACGGTCTGCTCGCTGGTACAGGCGGGGCTGGGCATCGCGATGATCGACCAGTTCACCGTGGCCCAGGGCGACATGCCCGGCCTGCGCATCCTGCGGATCGACGAGCCGACGGAATTCCAGACCTATATCGCCAAGCGCCGGGACATCGCGCTCTCGACCTATGCCGAGAGCTTCGTCCGCGCGCTCCGGACGGTGATGAACCAGGTGATCGCCGAGCGCTGACGCGTGCGTGCCGGGAACGTGTCCGGGATGCCGCACCGCGCCGGTTCCGCCCTTGCCTGCCGCAGGCCTGCCCTAATTACGCGGGAGAACCGTACGGAAGGGCAGACCTGCCGTGATCCGAGAAGGAGAGACCGCCTTGACCCCGATTCCGTCGAGCCGCCGCGCCATCCTGAAAGCCGGCCTGACCGGCGCCGCCTTCGTGGCCGCCACCCCCGCCCTGATCCTGCCGGCCCGCGCGCAGGGCCTCGCCCCGACGCCCTCGATGCGGGGCGGTTCGAACAACTACATGCCGGGCGCGCCCGTCGTCAGCCGGATCGGCGGCGGCGGCTTCTGGATGACGGGCACCGTGCGCCGTGCCGGCGATGGCGCGCCGCTCTCCGGCATCCGCATCCAGATCTGGGCCCATACGACCGAGGGCCGCGAGGATGACAAGCACAGTCATGGCGCGACGCTGACCGCCGCCGATGGCAGTTTCCGGCTCGAGATGCCACAGATCATCCCGATCTTCGGCCAGCCGCACGGGCATCTCGCCTATGAGGGGGCCGGGTTCAAGACCGTTTTCCTCCGCCCCATCATGGCCAGTGCGCGGGACAAAAGCCTCAGCGCCCATTTCGTGCTCGAGCCGGCCTGATCCCGCGTGTCGCCGTTGCGTGCCGGCCTGATCTGGGCTGCCCTGGCGCTGGTGATCGCCGTGCCGGTCGCGCTCGCGACGACCAGCCCGTTCATTGCGTGGCGGCCGGCGATCTATACCGCCGCCGGCTTCGCCGGGATCGCGGCCCTCGCGCTGCTGCTCGTCCAGCCGCTTCTGGCGGCCGGCCTGCTTCCGGGCCTGCCGGCGCGGCCGGGCCGCCGGGTGCATCGGGCGCTCGGCCTCCTGCTGGTCGTGCTGGTCCTTGCCCATGTCGGCGGCCTGTTCCTCACCAGCGCGCCGGATGTGATCGACGCGCTGCTCTTCGCCTCGCCGACGCCGTTCTCGCCCTGGGGCGTCGTGGCGATGTGGGCGATCTTCGCCACCGCGCTGCTGGCCGCCCTGCGCGAGCGCCTCCGCCTCGGCCCGCTCTTCTGGCGCCTCGGCCATACCGCCCTCGCGCTGGTGATCGTGGTCGGCAGCGTCGTCCATGCCCTGCTCATCGAGGGCACGATGGAGCCGTGGTCCAAGGCCGCGTTCTGCCTGCTCGCCGTGCTCGCCACGCTGAAGGCCGTGCTGGATCTCCGCGCCTGGGCGCTGCTCCGCCGGCGTGCGGTGCGGGAGCGGGCCTGATCCGTCCTTGCGCCGGCGCGTCAGATCGCGTCGGCGATGGCCTTGCCGCATTCCACCGTATTGGCCTTTCCGCCGAGATCCCGCGTGCGGTATTCTCCCTTCGCCAGCACCTCCTCGATCGCGCGGACGATATCCGCTGCCGCTTCCGGCTCGCCGAGATGATCGAGCATCATCGCGGCGGACCAGATCTGCCCGATCGGGTTGGCGATGCCCTTGCCGGCGATATCCGGCGCCGAGCCATGGACCGGCTCGAACAGCGAGGGGAATTTCCGCTCCGGATTGATGTTGCCCGAGGGGGCGATGCCGATCGTGCCCGTGCAGGCCGGGCCGAGATCCGACAGGATATCGCCGAACAGGTTCGAGGCGACGACCACGTCGAACCGGTCCGGGTTCAGCACGAAATGCGCGGTCAGGATGTCGATATGATACTGGTCGAGCGTCACATCGGGATAGTGCCTCTTCATCTCGGCGACGCGCTCGTCCCAGTAGGGCATGGCAATGAAGATGCCGTTCGACTTGGTGGCCGAGGTCACCTTCCGGCGCGGGCGCTTCATGGCCAGTTCGAAGGCGTATTTCAGGATGCGGTCGACGCCGGTGCGGCTCATCACCGTCTGCTGGAGCACGATCTCGCGCTCGGTGCCGGGATACATGCGGCCGCCGACGCTGGAATATTCGCCCTCGGTATTCTCGCGCACGACGTAGAAATCGATATCGCCCGGCTTGCGGTTCGCCAGCGGCGAGGGGACCCCCGGCATCAGCTTCACGGGGCGCAGGTTGACATACTGGTCGAATTCCCGCCGGAACATCAGCAGCGAGCCCCAGAGCGAGATATGGTCGGGGATCTTGTCCGGCATGCCGACCGCGCCGAAATAGATCGCGTCATGGCTGCCGATCTGCGTCTTCCAGTCATCCGGCAGCATCCTGCCGTGCTTCTCGTAGTAATCCCAGCTCGAGAAATCGAAGTGATCGAGATCGAGCGAGAAGCGGTGCTTTTTCGCGACCGCCTCAAGGACACGGATCCCCTCGGGCACGACTTCCTTGCCGATGCCGTCGCCCGGGATCACCGCGAGACGATAGGTGTTGGACCGTGCCATGGCTCTCTCCTTGCCGGATCTGGCGCTCCGGGCCTTGTGGCCGACGGGGCGGTGTGAAATCGCGCCCTGTCTGCGCCTCGCGGACGGGCTTGTCAATATTCCATTGCAGCTTCCATGGAAGTTGGTATGAATGGGAGGAGGGAGGGTCCTGCATGGCCATTGCGGTGCGACGTCGGAGAAAACCCGCCGGGAAGTCCCGGCCTTCGCTGGTCGAGCAGGCCTATGCCGCCTTCAAGGAGGCGATTGTCCGGGCGGAATTCCCGCCGGGGATCCAGCTTTCCGCGCAGGAACTGGCCCTGCGCTTCGGCACGAGCCGCACGCCGATCCACGAGGCCAGCCTCCGCCTGCAGGAGGAAGGGCTGGTCCGCATCCTGCCGAAGAAGGGGATCCTGGTCTGCGCCCTGTCGCCGGAGGATATCCGCGAGATCTACGAGGTGATCATCGCCATCGAGGGGGATGCCGCCGCGCGGATCGCCCGGATGCCCGAGCCGGAGCGTCTGGCCATCGCCGAACAGCTCGACGCGGAAACCGCGCGGATGGAGGCGGCCGCCGATTTCGAGGCGCGAAGCCTCGCCGACATGGCGTTCCATACGCGGCTTGTCGAGGCCTGCGGCAATGCCCGCTTCGCCACCATCCTGAAGACTGTCAACAGCCAGGCGGCGCGGGCGCAGGTCTTCATGGTGCAATTGCGCCCCAATATCGAGCGTTCGGTGCCGGAGCACCGCGCGATCATCGCGGCGATCTGCGCGGGCGATCCGGACCTCGCGCAGGTTTCGGCGCGCGCCCATCGCGGACGGGTGCGCGACGAGATCCTGCCGATGCTGGCCCGGTTCGGGCTCCGGCACTTCTGACGGCAGGGCCGGCCCTCAGCCCGCTTTCGCGAGGACCGGCCGGGGCAGGGCGCCGGCCTCGGCGGAGGGGAAGAGGTTCACGCCCTGCGGGACGAGATGGACGGAATCTCCCGGAGCGAGGGCCAGCCCGGCGAGATCGCGCTGCGGCAGTTCCACCTCGAGCGGCACCCGCCCGGCCAACGTGACAAGCTCGATCCGCGCCAGCGCGCCGAAGGCGAGGATGCGCCGGATCTCCGCCGGGATCCCCGCCGGGTCGGGCCGGCGTGACATGTCGAGTTCATGCGGGCGCAGATAGGCCACGGCCTCGCCGTTGCTCTCGTGGATGTTCCGGGCCGGCAGGCTGGCGCCCTCGGCATGGAACAGCCCGTCGCGGATGGTGCCGCGCAGGATGTTCGAGGCGCCGAGGAAGCCGTGGACGAAGGCATTGGCCGGGTTCTCGTAAACCGCCTGTGGCGGGCCGGCCTGCTCGATCCGGCCGCGATTCATCACCACCACCCGATCCGCGAGTTCGAGCGCCTCCTCCTGGTCATGGGTCACGAAGATCGAGGTGATGTGCAGCGTCTCGTGCAACTGCCGGAGCCAGCCGCGCAGTTCCTTGCGGACTTTTGCGTCGAGGGCGCCGAAGGGTTCGTCGAGCAGCAGCACCTGCGGCTCGACGGCGAGGGCGCGGGCAAGGGCGATGCGCTGGCGCTGGCCACCGGAAAGCTGGGCGGGCATCCTGTCCGCCAGCCAGGCGAGCTGGACGAGATCGAGCAGCTCCATCACGCGGCGGCGGATCTCCGCCTCGGCCGGGCGTTCGCGCCGCGGCTTCACCCGGAGGCCGAAGGCGACGTTCTCGAACACGCTCATGTGGCGGAACAGCGCGTAATGCTGGAAGACGAAGCCGACCTGCCGCTCGCGGACCGGCTTGTCCGAGGTTTCCTCGCCTGAGATCAGGATGCGGCCGGAATCGGCCGTTTCCAGCCCGGCGATGATGCGGAGCAATGTGGTCTTGCCGCAGCCGGAAGGGCCGAGCAAAGCCGTCAGCTCGCCGGTACGGAAATCGAGCGTGACATCGTCGAGCGCGGTGAAGGCGCCGAAGCGTTTGTCGATGTTCTCGACACGGATGCTCATGGCAGGGGTTCCTTTGGCCGGGCTTCGGGTTCGGATTTCGGGCTGGCCCGCCACTCGATGACGCTCTTCAACGCCAGGGTGAACAAGGCGAGGAGCGCCAGCAGCGAAGCGACGGCGAAGGCCGCGGCGAACTGGTATTCGTTGTACAGGATCTCGACATGCAGCGGCATGGTGTTGGTCAGGCCGCGGATATGGCCCGAGACGACCGAGACGGCGCCGAACTCGCCCATGGCGCGGGCATTACAGAGGATGACGCCGTAAAGCAGGCCCCATTTGATGTTCGGCAGCGTGACGCGCCAGAAGGTCTGCCAGCCGCTGGCTCCGAGCACGAGGGCGGCTTCCTCCTCTTCGGAGCCCTGCGCCTCCATCAGCGGGATCAGCTCGCGCGCGATGAAGGGGAAGGTGACGAAGATCGTCGCCAGCACGATGCCGGGTACGGCGAAGATGATGCGGATGTCGTACCCGTCCAGCAGGGGGCCGAACCAGCCCTGTGCGCCGAAGACCAGCACATAGATCAGCCCGGCAATGACCGGCGAGACCGAGAAGGGCAGGTCGATCAGCGTCGTGAGCAGGGCCTTGCCGCGGAACCGGTATTTCGCGATGGCCCAGGCCGCCGAGACGCCGAAGACGAGGTTGAGCGGCACGGCGATGGCCGCCGCGAGCAGGGTGAGCCGGATCGCCGACAGCGCATCCGGTTCCACAAGGGCTGCCCAGTAGGTGTCCCAGCCCTTGCGCAGGGCCTCGGCGAAGACGACGACCAGCGGCAGCACGAGGAACAGGGCGAAGAAGCCGAGGCCGAGGATGAGCAGCAGGGCGCGGACGAGGCCATGATCCCGCGTGGCGCTGCGGCTCTCGAAGTGCTGGCTGGCCGAGAGGGCGGAGGTGGCGCCGGCCATCACGCATCCCTCCGCCCGCGCCGGGCCGACCAGGCCTGAAGCAGGTTGATGACGAGCAGCAGCGCGAAGGAGATCAGCAGCATCACTGCGGCAATGGCGGTGGCGCCGGCATAATCATATTGCTCGAGCTTGGTGATGATGATCAGCGGCGTGATCTCCGAGACGAGCGGCATGTTCCCGGCGATGAAGATGACCGAGCCGTATTCCCCCACCGCCCGCGCGAAGGCGAGGGCGAAGCCGGTGGTCAAAGCTGGCAGGATGGCCGGCAGCACGACCCGCGTGACGCTCTGCCAGCGCGTGGCGCCGAGGCTGGCGGCCGCTTCCTCGAATTCGGCATCGAGATCCTGCAGGACCGGTTGCACCGTGCGGACGACGAAAGGCAGGCCAATGAAGATCAGCGCGACGAGGATGCCGGCAGGGGTGAAAGCGATCCTGATGCCCAGCGGCTCGAGGAACTGGCCGATCCAGCCGTTCTTCGCGTAGATCGCGGCCAAGGCGATGCCGGCGACGGCGGTGGGCAGCGCGAAGGGCAGGTCGACCAGCGCGTCGACGAGCCTCTTGCCGGGGAAGGAATAGCGCACGAGGATCCAGGCGAGGATCAGCCCGAACACGGCATTGACCATGGCGGCCAGCAGCGCGGTGCCGAAGGTCAGCCGGTAGGAAGCGACCGCGCGGGGCGCGCTGATCTGCGCCCAGATCTGCTCGGGGCTGAGCGTGGCCGTCTTCACGAAAACCGCCGCGAGCGGGATCAGCACGATGAGCGAGAGATAGAGAATCGTGAAGCCCAGCGTCAGGCCGAAGCCGGGCAGGACGCTGCGCGAGGCGGCATTGGCCATCATGGCCGGACCGGCAGGTGCCATCCGGCAAGGGCCGGATCGGGCGCGACGCGGTGCGGGCCGGCAGGCCAGAGGACGATCCAGAGGATCATCAGGCTGGAGGCGGCAAGGCCGGACAGGCCAAGAAGGCGGGCAAGGACCATGGAATATCCCGAAACGGCGTGGCCGGGCGGTCCGGCATGCTCCCCGATTCCTAGGCCGGATGGCCGGCGAACGGGTTCTGTTTTGCGGGCCTTCCGGAGGATTCGGTTGCTGGCGCGGGCCGGGAGAGGAAAAGGGAATCGCTGCGCGGACATGGCCTCACTTCCCGTAGATCTGGTCGAAGACGCCGCCGTCGTTGAAATGCGCGGTCTGGGCCTTGGTCCAGCCGCCGAACACCTCGTCGATGGTGATCAGTTCCACCTTCCTGAAGGTTCCGGCGAAGCGGGCGGCCACTTCCGGATCGCGCGGGCGGTAGAAATGCTTCGCGGCGATTTCCTGCCCCTCCTTCGAGTAGAGATAGGCGAGATAGGCTTCCGCGGCCTTGCGCGTGCCCTTCCTGTCGACCACGCGATCGACGACGGAAACCGGGGGTTCGGCGAGGATCGACAGCGAAGGGACCACGATCTCGACCTTGTCGGGACCGTATTCGCGCAAGGCAAGGAAGGCCTCGTTCTCCCAGGAGATGAAGACATCGCCAATGCCACGTTCGGTGAAGGAGGTCAGCGAGCCGCGCGCGCCGGAATCGAGCACCTTCACATTGCGGAACAGTTTCGCCACGAAGTCTTTCGCGGTGGCATCCGAGCCACCGGGCTGCTTCAGCGCGTAGGCCCAGGCCGCGAGATAGTTCCAGCGCGCGCCGCCCGAGGTTTTCGGGTTGGGGGTGACGACCTCGACGCCCTGCCGGACGAGATCGTTCCAGTCCTTGATCCCCTTCGGATTGCCCTTGCGGACAAGGAACACGATGGTCGAGGTATAGGGCGAGGCATTGTTCGGCAGGCGCTTCTGCCAGTCCGCCGGGATCAGCTTCCGCGTCTGGTGGAGGGCATCGACATCGAAGGCGAGGGCGAGGGTGACGACATCCGCATCCAGCCCGTCGATGACCGAGCGCGCCTGGCGGCCGGAACCGCCATGCGACTGGCGGATCGTCACCGTGCTGCCGGGATTGTCGGCCGCCCATTTCCTCGCGAAGGCCGCGTTGAACTCGACATAGAATTCCCGCGTCGGATCATAGGAGACGTTCAGCAGCGTGATGGCCTGCGACCGGGCGGCGGCCCCGCCAAACGGGAAGGCGCCGAGGGCGAGCCCCGAAGCGAGCGTCTGGCGGCGGGTCAGGGGTGGCATGGCACGTTCCTCGTCCGGTTGCGGAGGAGGAGAGGCTAGCCAGACGCCGGGGCGGGCCGAACGAAGTTTTCGCGAAAAGCATATGAAAAATCGTGCAAAGACCGCGATATCGCGCCCGAAGGCCGGTCATTTTCTCCCGGTGCCCCCGGGGAAAAGTGCCCTGTCCTCCCACGGGCCAGAAAAAGGCGAAATGGTTCCCCGCCGGTCTCAGTTCGCGCGGATGCGCTGGGAATCCGTGCAATGGGCAAGGCGGCCGGCGGCAAAGGTCGCGACGATCCGGAGGCCATGCGCGGAAGGTTCGGCGAGAACGAGATCGGCCCGGAGCCCCTCGGCAAGGCTGCCGCGATCGGTGAACCCGAGATGCCGGGCGGGATTGCGCGAGACCAGCGCCCAGCCTTCGGCAAGCGGCAGGGTGCCCTCGCGGTCGAGCCGCCAGATTGCCTGCGCCATGGCCGGGTAGAAGTAATCCGAGGCGAGGATGGTCGCGAGGTCCTTCGCCACCATCTCGGCTGCGGAAGGGCAGCCGGTATGGCTGCCGCCCCGGACGACATTCGGCGCTCCGAAGACGGTGGCCTCGCCGGCCCGGACCGCCTCGGCGGCGGTCTCCTCCGTCATCGGGAATTCCGCAACCGCACAGCCGAGGGCGCGATAGGCCTGCCGCTCCGCGGGGGAGGGATCGTCATGCGAGAGCAGGATCAGGCCGGCATCGCGCGCCATGCCGGCGATGCGCCGGACGGATTCCGCCACCTCGTCGCGCCGGGCCCAGAGGGCATCCACGAGGGCGATGAACTCTGCCTCGTCAAGGCCCGAGCGCTCGACCATCCGGCCGAGTTTCGCCTTCTTGCCGGTGGTGGTCTTGACGATGCCTTCCATATGGTCGTTGAAGGCCAGCACCCGCAGGCGCCCTTCAGCGATCCACCCGGACAGGGTGGTCTCGCTTCCGAGGTTGAAGGTTTCGTGCCGGAGATGGATATGGGTGTCCGCCATCAGCTCCGGGCGGAGCTGTTCCACCGCCTCGATCAGCCGGTTCGCGCTTTCCTCGCCCCGCAGGCCCGGCTCCCAGGAACAGGTCACGCCATGGAAGGCGGTGGTGATGCCGTTCGCGACAAGCTGGCGGTCGGTATCCAGCAGGGCCATCGGCACGGGAAATCCGACGCCGGGCCGGGGCATGATCTGCCGCTCGAAGGCATCGCCATGGATATCCACGATTCCGGGCAGGACCAGCAGCCCCGCCGCATCGAAGCGGAGGCGCGCGCCCGTGCCCTGCGGTTCGAGCGAAAGGCCCTCGCGAGAGACCATGAGATCGGCCTGCTCGAAGCCGGTGTCGAGCAGGGCGCTTCCACCCTGGATGAGGAATGTCACGACCGCACCTCCTGAAGCGCTCCGCTTAGGGCGGCTTCATGACAGAACGGTAACGGCCACCCGGTTCCGGCGATTGCCGGATCCGCCGAGATCCGGCCAGTGGCGGAAGAGGTCGAGGATGCCATGGACCGGGTTGCCTTCCGGCCCGGTGGCCAGCTGGCCTTCGTTGGCCAGCATCGCATAGCCATGCACGATGCTCCAGAGCAGCGTTTCCATCCGGGTCTGCCCCCCGCCACCGCCTTTCCCGGGCGCGAGGCGTTCGGCCAGCCGGGCGAGCACGCCATAGCTCGCCGAGGCGGCGGCAGAGAGATCCGGATCCTCGTGATTGCAGAGATCCGCCGAAAACATCAGGCGGAACAGGGCCGGATGGTCCCGCGCGAAGCGGACATAGCCATCGGCGGCGGCATGGAGCCGCTCGACCGGCCCGTCCTCCGGCCGCAGCCCGGCCTCGAGGGCCGCGGCATGGCGGCGGAATCCCTCCGCGGCAATGGCGGTGAGCAGGCCTTTCAGGCTGCCGAAATGGTTTTTCGGCGCGGTATGGCTGACGCCGACCCGGGCGGCAATCTCGCGCAGGGAGAGGTTGGCGAGGCCACGTTCTTCCAGCAGCGCCAGACCGGCCTCGACAAGGGCGGCTTTGAGGTTGCCGTGATGGTACCGGCGCGGGCCGTCGGGCAGGGGCGATGCACTCATGTTTCCAGTGTAAATTTTTCACTTGGCATTGGCAAGCGGATCCGCTACGAGATCTTTCCATTGGAAATTTCCAACGGAGAGATTGATGTCCCCGGATCTGTTCTTCGGCCATGCCGGCACGCTCGCCCTGACCGGATGGGCCGTCCTGATCCTCGGGCCGAGGCGGGGCGCGTTCTGGCTGGCCCTGCCGGCCTGGGGCATCCCGCTCCTGCTCTCCGCGCTTTACTCCGGGCTGGCGCTTGCCTTCTTCGCTCCGACCGGCGGGGGCTATGGCTCGCTGGCGGAGGTGCGGCAGCTCCTGTCCTCGGACTGGGCCCTGCTGGCGGGGTGGGTGCATTACCTCGCCTTTGACCTCGCGATCGGCGCGATGCTCGCCCGGCGGTTCGATGCCCTCGGCCTCGCCCGGTGGTTGCAGGCGCCGCTCCTGGTTCTCGTGTTCCTGTTCGGTCCACTCGGCTTCCTGCTGGGGGTTCTGACCGAGCTTTTCCTGCGGGCTCCGGCCCGTCCCGCCTCCGGCCAACCCGCCGCCTGACCCCGAGGTTCCCCATGAATACCCTGCCGCTGATCGCCTCGCTCGCCCCCGACGCGCCGGCCGCCGCGCAACGGCCGCCCCTCTACCGGAGCCTCATGGCGCTGGCGCTCGGGCTCTCGCTCCTCTGCCTGTTCTGGATGCCGTTCGAGACACGGCAGGTTGCCGGCGTGCCGGTTTTCCTGAAGCCGCTGAAGTTCGCGATCAGCTTCGCCACCCTGTTCGGAACGCTGGCGCTGCTGGAGACGCGCCTGACCGCACAGGTCCGGGAGGGCTGGGTCTATCGGCTGACCGGCCTCGTCATGGCCGCCGCCTTCCTTACCGAGATGGCCTATCTCATCTGGCAGGCGGCGCGGGGCGAGGCCTCCCATTTCAACCTGTCGACGCCGTTCCACACGTTCATGTATCGCAGCGTGATGGGCGGTGGCGCGCTGGCTCTGGTGGCCGGCATCGGGGTGATCGGCTGGCTGGCCCGCCGCGATGCCGGTGCCCGCCTCGGCCCGGCCCTGCGCGAGGGGATCTGGCTCGGTTTCCTCGCGAGCAGCCTCCTGACGCTGGTCATTGCCGGCAGGCTGTCGACGGGAACCGGGCCGTTCACCGGCATCCATCCGCCGGGTGCGCCGACCATCCCGTTCTTCGGCTGGTCCGGCGTGACGGGGGATCTCCGTCCGGCGCATTTCCTCTCGCTCCATGCGATGCAGGTGCTGCCGCTGGTGGGGCTCTGGCTTGACCGCCGCCTGCCGGCCCGTGCGAAGGGCTTTACCCGGCTTGCCGCCCTGGTCTATGCGATGCTGACGCTGGCGGTCTTCGCCCAGGCGCTGGCCGGATGGCCGCTGATCGCGCTCTAGGCTGCCCGCCGCCGGCGGCTGCAACGACGAGGGACAATGGCCGAACCGATCATCATTCTGGGGGCAGGGCAGGCGGCGGCGCAGGCCGTGGCCTCGCTCCGCGCGGACGGGTACGATGGCGAGATCGTGCTGTTCGGCGACGAGCCCTTCCTGCCCTATCAGCGGCCCCCGCTCTCCAAGGCCTACCTGACCGGCGAGATCACGCCCGAGCGGCTGGAACTCCGGCCGCGCGCCTTCTACGAGGAGCGGCGCGTCACCCTCCATCTCGGCCGGCGCATCGTCCGGATCGACCCGGCTTCCCGGCGCGTCGAGGACGAGGCCGGAATGGCGCATCGCTATGCGAAGCTGCTGATCGCCACCGGCACGCGGGCCCGCCGGATCGCCCTTCCGGGCGGTGACCTGGCGGGAATCCACCATCTCCGCGGCATTGCCGATGTCGATGCCCTGCGCGCCGCCTTCAGCCCCGGCCTCCGGCTGGCGATCATCGGCGGCGGCTATATCGGGCTCGAGGTGGCGGCCAAGGCCCGCGCGCTCGGGCTCGACGTCACGGTGATCGAGGCCGCGCCGCGGATCCTCGCCCGGGTGGTTGCCGATGGCACTGCCGCCTTCCTCGACCGCCTTCATCGGGACCATGGCGTGACCCTGCTTACCGGGACCGGCGTCGCGGCGATCCGGGGCAAGGACCGCGCCACCGGCGTCGAGCTCGCCGATGGCCGGGTGGTTGCCGCCGATCTCGTGCTGGTGGCGGTCGGCGCCGTGCCGAATGTCGAGCTGGCGCAGGAAGCCGGGCTCGCGGTCGGGAACGGCATCGTGGTCGATGGCGCGGCCCGGACCAGCGCGCCGGATATCTGTGCGGCGGGGGACGTTACCGTCTTCGACAGCCGGCTTTATGGCCGCCGCATCCGGCTCGAATGCGTCCAGAACGCGATCGACCAGGCGAAAGTCGCGGCATCGGCCATGCTGGGCGGCGACCCGGCCTATGATCCGGTGCCGTGGTTCTGGTCGGACCAGTATGACACCAAGCTGCAGATTGCCGGGCTCAGCCAGGGGTTCGACCGCACCGAAACCGAGGGGGATCCGGCGTCCGGGCGGTTCGCGATCCGCTATTTCCGCGAGGACAGGCTGGTTGCGGTCGATTCCCTGAACGATCCGAAATCGCATCTCCTCGGCCGCCGGGCTTTGGCCGAACGCCTTGCGGGGGCTGCATGACCAGCCGGGCAGGGCAGGGGCGGCCGCCTGCATCGCTGTCCGGGTTTTCAAAGACGGACGATGTGCCGCATCGAGGCCTGATGCCGGGTCTGGACAGAAACGGCAGCCTTCCGATACGCCTGACGTCGGGGGCATTCCTGCCTCGTTTTGCGCCTGAAATGCCTGTCCGTCTGTGCCTGTGAGCCGCATTCCGCATGCTTGATGTCCTGCTTGACCTCCTGGCCCTTGTCAGCGCGCTGGTTGCGGCCTGGCTCTGGTACCGGGCCAGCAACCATTCCGTGCGGCGGGTTTCGAAACACGAGGAGCTCAATGCCCTCGATCTCAACCGGATCATCACCGCCATCAACCGCACACAGGCCATGAACCGCCGCGCGGCGATCGCTACCGCTGTTTCCGCGGTCGTGATCGCCTGCAAGTTCGCCCGCGATCTGATCGCCGCCATGCTGTGAAGCGAAGCGGCAGGCGCGGAATTTCGCCCTTGAAATTGCCGTGAAACCCGCCTAAACGGCGCGGCAGTTCGCGAGGGGGTTCCCGCGCGAAGGGTCCAACGCTGCCATTCACATCAGGGACGCCTCATGGCCAAGGAAAAGTTTTCTCGTACGAAGCCGCACTGCAACATCGGGACGATCGGTCACGTCGACCATGGGAAGACGTCGCTGACGGCGGCGATCACGAAGGTTCTTGCCGAGACGGGCGGTGCGACGTTCACGG